>CAVZIX010000020.1:0-312093 GCA_963775395.1 uncultured Actinomycetes bacterium | reverse complement strand
GCGTGACGCGAGCTGAGCCGTCCGGCGGGATCGGACCTGATTGCTCGGTAGGACACACGATGGTGATCTCATCCGCCTCTCCGGCGCGAAACACAGTGGGATCGTGGTCGGGCTGACCGCGCCGAGGATCACCAAGCCAGTCGCCACGAGGAGCATCCCGATGGTTGCGGCTACGACGACGTTTCGAAAGCTACGCACGCGGATTTGCTCGCGGAGCGCGGCAGAGCTCGCGCCACGCATTGCGCTGACGATCGCTCCTCGTGACTCGTTGAGGATCGCGGCCTTCCGAGCGAGGTCGGAATGTGGGCTGCCATTCCATCCGCTCGGGGTCGTCGTCGTTGTGGTGTCGCTCTGTGCCACGGTCAGCTGGTGAGCGATCCGATCGACCTCCATCCGCCGCTGGTCCGTCGGTTGCAGGTGCCGTCCGACGTGGTTCAGGATGCTGGGCATCTGGCCAACCACGTAGTCGGCGGGAGCCACCTGCAGCAGCTCCGCCTCGGCGGAGTCGAGACGGCTCATCGCCGTGTCGACTCGCGTGCCGCTGTAGTAAAGGCGCGATGGCCAATGCCCTTGGCGCTGCGCAGCGTCACGGGCGTAGTCCAAGTGCTTGAAGATCTCTCGGCGCAACCCCTCCCGGGACTTGCACGTGCCGGAAGGAAACGGATCATCGGCGTTACACGACCATTTCGTCAGCGCATCGAGCTCATCGGCTCTGGTGAGGCAACGTTGTGCCCACGCCGGCAGGTCGGCACGATTGGAACGCAGCGAGCCATTCGGTGCCGAATCAGCAAGACGGTGCTCGTCGGGCACTAGCACTGCCTCCCTCTTGCACTGCCGTACTCCAGCCAGCCTTTCGATCCATGCTCAGCATATGAGGCGGCCGCAACCGGCACGTCGGAATTAGAGCCTCTGCGGCAAAGGCGAGTCGTGCTGGCCAAGCCGAAGGCGATCGCATCGCGCAGGAGTCGGTCGTGAGGCCTCTCGAAAGTCGTTCGTAACGATCACCCCGTTGACGTGAGAGCGGCGGAAGCGCCCCACTCGGGCAGCAACAGGCGAAACCACCCCCGCGAGAGCCGAGACCCGAGCGCCGTTCGAGAGTCGCCGCCGGGTGCGTTGAAACTTCGGATGCTCAGAACCGCACGTGCACCGGTGGTGAGCTCCACGTTGCGCCGACGATGCGGAACGGGGCGATCTCGACCGGTTCGATGTTCGGGCAGGCCTCCAACAACAGCTCGCTGCCCACGACGGCCTCCATGCGGCCATCTCGTAGCCGAGGCAGAAGTGCTTGCCGAGACCGAACCCGAGGTGGCCGTGCACGCCACCCTGATCGAGGACGGTGCCGCAGCTCCTTGCTCCGCCACAGGTCGGGGCGGTCGAGGTCGAACCGGCGCGGCTCGGCGAACACCGTCTCGTCGTTGTTGGCTGAACCGATCGAGATCGACACGACGTCGTCGGCCCTGATCACCTCGTCGCCGAGCGGCACGTCGACGTTCGCCGTGCGGGTTTGGCGGTGGATCGGGAGGAGTGGCGCATCACCTCGCCGAAGGCGTCGTCGAACCGGGCCGGATCGACACGGACGCGCTCCAGCAGATCGGGTGCAGCGAGCAGCTGCGCCCACAGGTTGCCGAGCGCCTTGTCCGTCGTCTCCCCGCCGGCGGTCAGCATCAGCGAGATGAACGCCTCGACCTCGGCATCGGTCAGCTGCTCGCCGTCGCACTCGGCGTGGACGATCTTGGAGATGAAGTCCGGCCCCGGCTTGGCCCGCCGTGCCCGCACGATCGGCCGCACGTACTCGGCCAGCGCCCGGTGGGCGGCAATGCCGACCGCCCGCTGTTCGGCGGTGCCGTGGCCGAGCCCGGCCATCATCGCCGGGTCCACCGTGGAATCGCGGCAGGTCGACCTTCGGGATGTCCAGCATGTCGACGATCACGTTGACCGGGCAGCCACGTCGAGTAGTCGCCACGAGGTCGGCCGAGCCCACGACGAACCGGTCGATCAACGCGGTGGCGTTGCGGGCTATCAGCTCCCGATAGCCGGCGAGTCGTTTGCCGACGACCTCGGGCGCCACGATCGTCCGGCGCACGACGTGATCCCGCCTGTCGATCTGCAGCATCGTCGGCCCGAACACGACGCCGAGGCTCTTGGCGTGGAACCGATTGGACCACGTCTCGCTGTCAGCGAACACCCGCGGACGTCGTCGTAGCGGGTGATCAGCCACGAACTGGTCGCGTCGTTCCACCACACCGGCTTGTCGACGCGGTCGTTGCCAGAAGGCGAACGGGTCTGCGGCGTAGTGCTCAGGGGGCCAGGCGGCGAGTGCTGCCGCCGCGTCAGTAGACGAAGTGCTGCTCGGCATCGCCGATCGCCTCCTCGATGAGGTCGAGACACCGGGGGATGCCCGCTCGGCAGGAGCTGCCACCGGTACTGTGCAAACGCCTTCGAGGAATGAGTCGTCGTCGCAATCGATCGTTGTGATGATGTCTTGACGGACAGAACGGGCTCGAGCGGCGGGTGGAACGGAGGCGCCCTCGAGGCGGCAGGATTACCTACGGCTGGCCTTGTCGACGCCCCGACCGACCCGCATCGACCGTTCGACGAGCTGGCGGTAGCATGGTCGAGGTCGACGTCGCCGAGCCGCTTCAGGTAGAGACAGGCCTTGCCGGTGGTGTGGGTCTAAGCTTCTCCACAGCTTGGGATATTGGTCCTTGAAGCCGCCGACCAGGTACACGACGAGGTTGGCCTTGCGGGGCGAGAACGCAGCCAGCGGGGCGTCGCCCGTGCGGCCGCTCGCGTAGCGATAGTGGTACGAGCCGAACCCGACGAAACGCTCGGGCCCCACACATCAGCGGCGGCTCGCCAGTGACCGACCGCATGAGCTCGCACAGCTCTCGCGTGTCGTACTGTCGGTGCTCGACCCGCACCGCGTCGATGAACGTGTCCACGCCCGCCGACGTAGGCACCGATCTTCGCCTCGGACGCCACCGCCCAACTCTACACAGCCCAGTGCGACGGCCGCAGCGAGCACGTGCACGTCGAACAGCACGGCCGCATCGCCGCCGAGCATCCAAGCGTCGCCATGTCCGCAACGTGTAAACGAGTCGTTCAACAAGGGCGATCTCGACGGGGCGTTGGCAGACCTGGCGGACGACTGCGTGTTCCACTTCGGTGGCGACGGCCCCAACGGTGGAGACCACAGGCTGGGAGGCCATCGCGCCGGAAGCCGTTCCGTGCGATGTCACGGTGGTGTCACGCCTTCCTTGTCGACGGGCTCGACGAGCCCCCGACAAGAAGGAAAGCTGATGGTACAAGTTGACTGAGGAGCAGGTGAGCCCGGTGTTCGGCCTTCGCTACCTCGAGGACCGCGAGGTGCTGAAGGCCTCGATGTCGTCGGATGTCTCGATCCTCAATCGTGACGGCTCAGGCTCCACGGCGACCGGGTGCGACGACGCCGACCAGATCGTCCCGTAGCAGAAGCGTGCCGCCGGCGCGGGTGCCGGCGGCACTCTTCCCACCGACCACGGGTCGCGCCGCTGGTGGCGTGAACCCTCCGGGCTGCGAGTCCTCACTCGATCCCGCCGACCTCCTCGTCGATGAAAGCGACTGCGAATGATCCTGATCATGACTGGACATCGAGAAGATCCAACGATCGTCGTCCTCGACGAGCACTCGTGTGCCGTGGCGCCGACGTCGTGACCATCGATGCAGCGACCTCTTGAGCACGCTCGGATCGGTGTCCCCTTCCACACCGAGCGTCCCCGACCCCGATGCGCGTCGATCTCGGCCGACGAGGTGAGCGCCGCTCTCCTGTGGCGATCGACCGTGCCGAACGCACACGAGCCCCGGCTCGATGCGATTCGGCGTGACGCGACGTGCTCCGCTTCGTGCTGGCGCAATGGTTGGAGCTGTCGCGGCGGGTGGCGGGATGCACCGAGTACGCCGGCGGTGCTCCGGCGTGAACCTCGGCCACGAGTGTGGCGATGTGGGAGGACAAGCTGACGCAGCTCGTCGTCGCCGATCAGGTCGGCTTGGCGACGCCTGGTCACCCGCTACCTGTGCGATCTCTCGGCGGCCGCCGACTTCGCCGACGTGCACGGTGGCCACATCGTCTACAAACCCTTCACGCCGTATCTCGGCCCATCACGAAGTCCACGGACACATCACCGAGCTCTATTCCCAAGTCGTGTCGGCGAGTGAGCTGCGCGCCCAGGCGGGTGACAACCTCGTCGCTACGCTGGGTATTTCCAGCCGTACATCGACAAGGCGTTCGAGTTGCGCGGCGTACGTCGGCGGCACGATCTTCGCCTGCCGCATCGAGTCGCAGCAGAGCACGGTGGCGGCCAAGGACTGGCGACGCTACGACCTGGTGAACACACCCCATCTCGTGCACGAGCTCGATGCGACAGTCGCAACGAAGATCGGTGAGTCGATGCGCCGCATGAACCTGTGCTTCGGCAGCCTCGACTTCATCGTGATGCCCATGGGGAGCACGTGTTCCTCGAAGTGAACCCGGTCGGCCAGTTCGGGTGGATCGTCGAGCAGACCGGCCTGCCGATCCACGAGCGGCTGGCCGACCTGCTGCTCGACAGGGCCTGAGCATGCGACGCGAGGGGTTTCGACACCGTCGGCGTGTGCCGTGGATGCGCCCCACGGAGTTGAGCAATACGTCGTCAGCAACAAAAAAAAAAAAACGTATTGCTATCACCCCATGCATGTGCTCAGTGATCGTCCCGCGACCGCCGTAGAGCGACGTCCCGCCGACGACGCACATCGCGATGACCTCCAGCTCGTAGCCGGTCCCGGAGATCGCGTACGCGGTGTCGATCCGCCATGAGCTGATGAGGCCCGCGAAGCCGGCAAGGAGCGCGCTGAGCACGAAGAGGCCGATCTTCACGTTCGCGGTGTTCACGCCGCGGGCGATGGCCGCTCGTTCGTTGCCGCCGGTCGCGGTGATCCAGTTGCCCTCGGGCGCCCGGTCGAGCACGAACCACATGACGACGGCGAGCACGGCGAACCAGATGAGCCCCGCGTAGAGCGTGAACGACCCGACCTGGATCGAGCCTGCCAGGAGCGTTCCCAGGATCGACTCGCCCGCGGGCGGCTTCTGCGGGAAGCCCTCCGACAGGAAGAGCGCGAGGCCCCGGATGAAGAGCGCCATCCCGAGCGTCACGAGGAATGAGGTGATGCCGACCTTCGCGACGAGGATGCCGTTGGCGAGCCCGATGAGGACCGCGAGTCCGAGGCCGCGACGAGGGCGAGCTCCGGCGCGACGCCGGCCGTGTTGACGAGCGTGTACATGACGAGCGGGACGAAGCCGAACACGCTGCCGACCGAGAGGTCGAAGATCCCGGCCGTGAGGAGCAGCGTCATGCCCAGGGCGATGATCCCGAACTCCGGGATGAACGCGAACATGTTCGACGACGTTCCGGATCGACACGAACGCCGGCTCGAAGTACGCCAGCACGATCCAGGCGCCGACGAGCAGCGCGATCGGGATGACCTCGGGGCGCGTCAGGACCTGCTGCCGCACCCGGGCGGCCGGTCGTCACGGCGCACCGGCGCTCATGCCACTCGACCCAGGCATCGCGCCTGGGTCGAGTGACCGATGCCGCGTCGATCAGGGGCGCGGTCGCGCCGGCCTGATCGGCCCGACTCACTGCGACGGTCAGCTCGATGTAGGTGTCCGCGGTGGACGCGTCGTAGAGGGTCTGGGTCGGGACGTCGTACCCGATCGACAGGCCGTTCGCCGCCTTGTTCAGGAGGACGATCGGAGTCGTAGCCCGAGGCATCGGGGTAACCCCAGATGGCGACGTTGACGTAGCCGTCCTTGACCGCCTGAGCGGTCTCGCCCGTCCCGCCCCAGCCGACGACCGGGATCGAGCCAGGCGCGACGCCAGCGGCGTCGAACGCTGGGCGGATCGTCGCCATCACGAGGTCGCCGAGGCCGATGATCGCGTCCACGTCCGCGCTGTTGGCGGTCAGGTAGTCGGTCATGTTCGCTTGCGCCGTCGCGGGATCGCCGCCGGCGTCGAAGACCTCGTACGTGATGCCCAACGGATCGAAGACGCTGGCGATGGCCTCGGTCTCGAGGACCTGATACGCGGCCCCGACCGCCTCGACCGGCATCCAGACGAAGTCGCCCTCGGCGAGGCCCGCGTTGTCGATCAGGTAGTTGGCCCACGTCGTCCCGAGGACGTGGAGGTCGGCGCCCACGTACGCGAGACGGCCGGTGTCCTTGTCGTCCGTATCCATGAAGACGACGGGGATGCCGGCCGCCAGGGCGGCCTGCGTCTCTTCGACGAGGGCGCCGATCTCCGGGCTGGAGGCGGCGATGCCGTCGGCGCCCGCGGCGATGGCGGCGTTGAAGTTCTCCTTCTGCACCGCGACGTCGTTGCGGCGAACGAGACGTTGACCTCGACGCCGAGATCCTCGCCGGCCTGCATCGCGGCGTCGTTCACGAGGATCCAGTACGGGTCCGACTGGAGCCGTGGGTCACGACGTAGAACACCAATTCGTCGTCCTGGGCGGACGCAGCCACCGGCAACCCCGCCAGGAGCAGTCGCGGCCAACCGATGGCCACGCGCGTCATCTTGGCGTCCATCCCATCCTCCTCTACGATCGACCGGGACGGCCGGCCACCCCGGTACGTCCGTCGCCCGGCGTGCCACGCGACCCTGGGTCGCGGGTCCCGGGCAACGTAATCCCCCGGTCGATGGCGCGTCAAGGAGCGCGGGCCGCTGTCGAGGGGCCGTCCCCATCACCGCTCGCACGCTGGCCGTGGGACTGGTGCAGCTAGCATCGGTGCGCGTGCTCGGGATGGAGTGGCGGGCCATGGCGGAGATGACGGCGGTCGAGCGCTGCGAGACCGTCCTCGCGGGCGGTATGCCCGACCGCGTGCCCGTCGGCCTGCTGAACTTCATGCCCGCGGCAGCGGCGCTCGGGATGTCGCTGCGCGAGTACTGCACCGACGGCGACGCGATGGCCGAGGCGCATGTCGTCGCCTGGGAGCGCTACGGTCACGACCTCATCGACCTCGAGAACGGGGTCGCCGCGCTCGCGAGCGCTGTCGGCTGTCGGGTCGAGTTCGAGGGGGACACGTCGCCGCCGTGGGTGACCGGTCCGGCCCTCGAGCGGATCGAGGACGTCGACCGACCTCGCGGCCGATCGATCCCGACCACCGACGGCATGCTCCCCGAGCTCCTGAAGGCGACGCGCACGATCAGCGGACCGGGTCGGCGATCGGTGCTTTCCTGCTCGCGGAGGCCGACCAGGGACCGTTCAGCCTCGCGACGCAGATCGTCGGCATCGAGGAGCTGCTCATCGCGGTCATGGAGCCGGACAAGGAGCCGTACGTCGAGCCGCCTCCTCGAGTACGCGACCGAGCAGGTCATCGCGTACGGCCGCGCGCTCATGGCAGCCGGGGCCGCACATGACCGGGATGGGCGAGTCGATCGCCGGCCCCGACGTCTGCTCGCCCGAGGTGTACCGGCGCTGGGCGCTCCCGTACGAGCGCCAGGTCGTGGACGCGCTGGCAGCCGAGGGCACGCGGATCGCGCTGCATATCTGCGGTGACGCGACACGCATCGTCGGCGACATGGTCGCGACCCGGAGCCAGCTGCTCGAGGTCGACTACAAGGTGGACCGCGCCGCGGTCAAGGCGGCGGTCCGCGGGTCCACCGCAGTCATGGGGACGGTCGATCCGAGCGCCGTCCTCGCGCTCGGGCACGGTAGACGCAGGTGCGGGCGGCCGTGAGGGAGGACATCCGGTGCTCGGCCCTGGTGGCGGCTTCATCCTCTCGCCGGGCTGCGCGCTCCCCTATGAGACCCCGACGAGAACATCATGGCGCTCGTCGAGACTGCCCGTACCGAGGGACGATACGGGGCCTGAGCCGCCGTGGCGAGGCACAGCGCGGGGTGGAGCGACCGCTCATCGTTCGGCGAAGAACCGCGGCAGGTGCGCGCGGTTGGCCTCGAGGAGCGCCGCGAGCAGCTCCGAGGCCAGCGCATACCGACCGATGAGCGGGTTCGCGAGGAGGGCACGGAGCGCGACCTTGCGATCGCCTGACAGGGCAGCCTCGATCGTGAGCCGCTCATACGACTTGGCGTGCTGGACGAGCCCGAGGATCTCCGGTGCGAGCGGTGCCTGTGGCAGCGGATGGGCACCGTCACGGTCGATGCGCGCCGGCACCTCCACGACGGCGTCGTCGGGCAGGCCGGCCAGCGCGCCGCGGTTGGTCGTGTCCACGACCTGGATATCGCCCGTGCCGGCATGCAGGGAGCCGATGAGGTCGGCCGCGGCCTCGCTGTAGTACGCGCCGCCCCGCTCGGCGAGCAGGGCCGGCTTCTCACGAAGCTCGGGGTCGCGGTACATCCCGAGGAGGCGGGTCTCGATCGCCATGACCTCCGAGGCGCGGCTGTGGCCTGAGCAATACGAACGGAGCCAGGCCCCCAAAAAAAAAAAAACATAGCCATCGCATCGCCGTACAGGTACAGCGTGCCCAGGAAGGCGAAGTAGGCGGACGTGAGCCTGAGTGCGCCTGCCGCCACCGCCGGCCGCCTCAGCACCCGGACGTCGAACAGCGGATCGCGGCGGCGCAGCTCGCCACGCACGAACAGCGTGCCGGTGGTCAGGCCCAGGGCCGCCATCGCGATCACGAGCGGGCTGGTCCAGCCGGCTTGGGGAGCCTCGATGAGGGCGAAGACGATCGCGCCCAGGGCCAGGATCGACAGCGCCACGCCCGGCAGGTCCAGCGGCGGCGCCCCGGGACGGGTGGACTCGGGCAGGAAGGCCAGCCCGGCGGGCACCACCACCGCTACCACAGGCACGTTGACCAGGAACACGGCCTCCCAGCCGATGCCGCTGACCAGCAGGCCGCCCAGCACCGGGCCCAGCACCATCCCGATCGCGGCGACGATCACCCACACCCCAAGCGCCCGTTGGCGGTCCTCGGCGGGGTACATCACCGCGATCAGGGAGAGGGCGGGCGGCATGCCACGCAGGCCAGGGACGCACCCATCAGGGCTCGGGCACCGATGAGCGCCTCCGGCGTCGGCGCCAGCGCGCACAGCACCGAGGCCACCCCGAAGGCCGTCATCCCGCTTAGGAAGACGCGCTTGCGTCCGAAGCGGTCGGCCAGTCCGCTGCCCATGAGGAGGAGTCCGGCCAAGGCGACGAGGAAGGCGTCGAGCACCCACTGGAGCTCGCCGACCCCCGCGCCGAGGTCCTCGAGAGATCTCCGGCAGGGCCACGTTGACGATCGTCATGTCGATCGCGCTGACGAACATGGCTCCGCACAGCACCGCAAGGCCACGGTCGCGACGGCAATCTACGGCCGCACCCTTCCGATTTCTTCCTGTGGCTGAGCCTGAATCTCATACTCATGGGTCCCGGCGCAGGCAGGGGACCTAGGCCGAGCGCTTGGTCGACGCACTTCGACCTGCCCTACTACGCGACCGGCGACATCTTGCGCGCCGCAGCTGCAGGAGCAACTTATGGGCAAGGAGGCCAAGGGCTACATGGACGAGGGCGACCTCGTCCCCGACGAGCTGATCTGCCGCGTGATCATGGAGCGGCTGGGACTCAGGCGAGGCCGAGGGACGGCTTCTGCTGGACGGCTTCCCGCGTACTATCGGCCAGGCCGACACCCTTCAGGAGGCGCTGGGACAGCCGCGAGCGAAAGCTCACGGCCGCGCCGCCCTCGAGGTGGAGGACGACGAGGTGGTGCGCCGTCTCTCGGGCGGTGCATCCGCAAGAAGAACGGCCACGTCTACCACTTGGAAGGCTCATTTTTCCAACCCGCACGTCTGCGACCAGGACGGCTCGCGGCTGATCCAGCGCGACGACGACAAGGAGGAGACCGTCGTCCAGCCGCTGGAGGTCTACCACGAGCAGACCTACCCGCTGGTCGAGTACGACGACGAGAAGGGCCTACTGCGCCGCTTCGACGGGGAGCCACCCCAGGACGACGTCAACGGCCACATCCGAGCCACGCTGGCCACGCTGCGCCTGGAGGCCGAGCTCTAGTGGTTATCCTCAAGACCCCCGAGGAGATCGACAAGATCGCCGCCTCGGGGCGGGCGCCGGCCAAGACCCACCGTCTGCTGCGCTTCAAGGCCCGCCCGGGCGTCACCACCGGCGAGCTCACGAGGCCGCCGAGCGGATCCGTCCCCTCCCAGGGCGGCCAGCCGGTGTTCAAGGGCTACAAGGGCTTCCCCGGCTCGATCTGCGCCTCGCCGAAGTCGACGTGGTCCACGGCATCCCGGGCTCCTACGCGCTCAAGCGCGGCCGACGTGCTGTCGGTGGACGTGGGGGTCGAGCTCGACGCCGGTCTCCGACGCCGCGGTCACCTTCCGATCGGAAGATCACCCGGGTGACCCAGCGCCGAGCCGTCCTCGATCTGCGCCTCGCTGTACGACGCGGTGGAGCAGCGCCGGCCTGGCAATGGGCTGGGGCGATGTCTCGCACGCGGTCCAATCCGGCGGAGGTCCGACGGCTTCGCCGTGATCCGCTCGCTGGTGGGCCACGGGGTGGGCCGGTCGATGCATGAGGACCCCCAGATCCCCAACTTCGGCGATCCCGGGGACCGGGCGCCCCGCTCGAGGAAGGCATGGTCCTGGCCGTGAGCCGACGGTCAAACGCCGGCGGGGCCGGCGCGCCAATGGGCTCAGACGGGTGGGCGGTGTACGCCCAGGATGGCTCACTCGCAGCACATTTCGAGCACACGGTGGCCATCATGGCCGCAGGCCCCCGGATCCTACCGCGGGGAATTACGAGGGACCGGATGAGGAAAGTCACTGCCGCCTGCTGCCTCCGCCTGATTGCTATATTCAACCGTTGGCGCTCAGCCGTCTCTGGGTCTGCGCCGTACCTCTTTGAAAGTTCTAGAGAAAGCGGAACGTGAAGGTCCGAGCCTCAGTAAAGCCACGTGCGGAGAAGTGCAAGAGTAATTCGCCGCGACGGCGCGGTCCTCGTGATCTGCCAGAACCCCCGTCACAAGCAGAGGCAGGGCTAGCGAAATGACGCGAATTGCAGGCATAAACATCCCGCTCAACAAGCGAGTCGAGATCGGGCTGACCTACATTACGGCGTCGGCGACTCCCAGGCGTGGTGGTGACGAGGGCCGGCGTCGATCCCGAACACCGACGTGAAGGACCTCACCCACGACGAGGTCGTGAAGCTTCGCGAGGTGATCGACAACGAGATGGGTCGAGGTGACCTGCGCCGCTACGAGTCCCAGGACGTCAAGCGCCTGATGGAGATCGGCGCCAGCGGGTGGCGGCCACCGTCGCGGCCTGCCGGTCAACGGCCAGCGGACGAGACGAACGCCCGCACGCGCAAGGGCCCGCAAGACGTCGATCGCGGGCAAGAAGAAGGTGAAGAAGTAATGGCGCACAGAGACCCGGGCGTCGCCGGGGCGGGTCGCGAAAGAGTTCGAAGAACGTCCCGTTCGGCCAGGCGCACATCAGAAGCTTCAGAACACATCGTTGCCGACCGACCGGGAGGGGACGTGATCGCGGGGAACCGCCGGCGGCGCCGGCTTCAAGGGCTCGCGCAAGTCGACCCCGTTCGCCGCAGGACCGCGACGCCGCAGTCAAGAAGCGCCATGGAGCAGGGCCTCCAGAAGGTCGAGGTGTTCGAAGGGCCCGGGCTCGGGCCGCGAGACCGCGATCCGCTCGCCCACGGCCGTCGGTCTGGAGATCACCTGCATCCGTGACGTCACGCCGCAGGCCCACAACGGCCGCCGCCCCCGCAAGAGGTGGAGCGTCTAGCCATGGCTCGCGACGCAGGCCCGCAGTGCAAGCAATGCCGCCGCGAGGGCCAGAAGCTGTTCCTCAAGGGGGAGCGCTGCCCGACCGACAAGTGCGCGATCGAGCGCCGCAACTACCCGCCGCGACCAAGGCCGCGGCCTCGCGCCAGACCGAGTACCGCGTGCAGCTGCGCGAGAAGAAGAAGACGCGCCGCACCACGGCGTGCTCGAGAAGCAGTTCCGACGATCTACTCGAAGGCGTCGCGGCAGTCGGGCGTGACCGGCGAGAACCTGCTCCGCCTGCTCGAGACCCGGCTCGACAACGTGCTCGTCCGGCTCGGCTTCGCCGCCTCGACGGCGCCAGGCCAGCTGATCCTCCACGGACACTGGACGCGAACGGTAAGCGCGTGAACATCCCCGGATCGAGTTCGGTCCGACGACGTCGCCGTCAAGGCCGGATCGAGAGCCGAGACCGTGATGCGCGAGGCAACCGAGCTCACATCGGCAGTGCCGGCGTGGCTGCAGGCCGACCACGACGGTCTCACCGCGAAGGTGCTCAGGCTGCCGGAGCGCGACGAACGCGACCCCGGGTGCAGGAACAGCTCATCGTCGAGCTTGACCCGAAGTAGGACGTGTCCTACTTCGAGTAGAGCTCGACGATGAGCTGCTCCTGCACCGGGGTCGCGATCTCGTCGCGCTCCGGCAGCCTGAGCACCTTCGCCGTAAGTCCGTCGTGGTCGGCCTGCAGCCACGCCGGCACGGCCGAGGTGAGCTCCGTGGCGTCGCGCACCACGGGCTCCGATCCCGAGCCGGCCTTGAAGGCGATGACGTCGTTGGACCGCACCTGGTAAGAGGGGATGTCCACCCGCTTGCCGTTCACGGTCCAGTGGCCGTGAAGGATCAGCTGGCGGGCCTGGCGCCGCGAGGCGGCGAAGCCGAGCCGCACGAGCACGTTGTCCAGGCGGGACTCGAGCAGGCGGAGCAGGTTCTCGCCGGTCACGCCCGGCTGCCGCGACGCCTTGGCGTAGTAGTTGCGGAACTGCTTCTCGAGCACGCCGTAGTAGCGGCGCGTCTTCTGCTTCTCGCGCAGCTGCACGCGGTACTCGGACTGGCGGGAGCGGCCACGGCCGTGGTCGCCCGGCGGGTAGTTGCGGCGCTCGATCGCGCACTTGTCGGTGAGGCAGCGCTCGCCCTTGAGGAACAGCTTCTGGCCCTCGCGGCGGCACTGCTTGCACTGGGGGCCTGCGTCGCGCGCCATGGCTAGACCCTCCTCCGCTTGCGGGGGCGGCAGCCGTTGTGGGCCTGCGGGGTCACGTCGCGGATGCTGGTGACCTCGAGGCCGGCGGCCGTGAGCGAGCGGATCGCGGTCTCGCGACCCGAGCCGGGGCCCTTGACGAAGACCTCGACCTTCTGGAGGCCCTGCTCCATGCCCTTCTTGGCCGCGGCGTCGGCGGTCACCTGCGCGGCGAAGGGGGTGGACTTGCGCGAGCCCTTGAAGCCGGCGCCGCCGGCGGACTCCCACGCGATCACGTTGCCCTCGCGGTCGGTGAGGGCGACGATCGTGTTGTTGAAGCTGGTCTTGATGTGGGCCTGGCCGAACGGGACGTTCTTGCGTACCTTGCGCCGGCCCCGGGGACGCCCGGGCTTCTGCTGGGCCACTACTTCTTCACCTTCTTCTTGCCGGCGATCGACATCTTGCGCGGGCCCTTGCGGGTGCGGCCGTTGGTCTTGGTCCGCTGGCCGTTGACCGGCAGGCCGCGCCGGTGGCGCAGCCCGCGGTAGGCGCCGATCTCCATCAGGCGCTTGACGTTCTGCGACTGGTCGCGGCGCAGGTCACCCTCGACCATCTCCTGGTCGATGGCGTCGCGCAGCTTGAGGACCTCGTCGTCGGTCAGGTCCTTGACGTAGGTGTTCGGGTCGACGCCCGCGCGCTGGAGCACCAGCCGCGCCTTGGAGTCACCCACCCCGTAGATGTAGGTGAGCCCGACCTCGACCCGCTTGTTGAGCGGGATGTTCACGCCTGCAATCCGTGCCATTCGCTAGCCCTGCCTCTGCTTGTGACGGGGGTTCTGGCAGATGACGAGGACCGCGCCTCCGCGGCGAATTACTTTGCACTTCTCGCACATGGGCTTGACCGAGGCTCGAACCTTCACGTTCCGCTTTCTTCTAGGACTTCCAAAGAGGTACGGCGCAGAGCCCAGGAGACGGCTGAGCGCCAACGGTTGAATATAGCAATCAGGCGCTGGCCGCAGGCGCTGCGGGGGCTACCTCATCCGGCGCCTCGTCGTCCCACGGGGTGAGGATGCGGGGACCCTCGGCGGTGATGGCCACCGTGTGCTCGAAATGTGCTGCAAGTGAGCCATCCTGGGCGTACACCGCCCACCCGTCGGAGCCCATCCGGACGCCGGCGCCGCCGGCGTTGACCATGGGCTCCACGGCCAGGACCATGCCCTCCTCGAGCGGCCGCCCGGTGCCCGGGTCGCCGAAGTTCGGGATCTGGGGGTCCTCGTGCATCGAGCGGCCCACCCCGTGGCCCACCAGCGAGCGGATCACGGCGAAGCCGTCGGCCTCCACCCGGGACTGGACGGCGTGCGAGACGTCGCCCAGCCGGTTGCCCACCCGGCACTGCTCCACCGCCTCGTAGAGCGAGGCGCGGGTGGAGGCCAGCAGGCGCTGGGCCACCGGGCGTGACCTTGCCGATCGGGAGCGTGACCGCGGCGTCGGAGACCCAGCCGTCGAGCTCCACCCCCACGTCCACCGACAGCACGTCGCCGCGCTTGAGCGAGTAGGAGCCCGGGATCCCGTGCACCACCATCGAGTTCGGCGAGGCGCAGATCGAGCCGGGAAAGCCCTTGTAGCCCTTGAACACCGGCTCGGCCGCCCTGGGAGAGGATGAACCGCTCGGCGGCCTCGTCGAGCTCGGCGGTGGTGACTCCCGGGCGGGCCTTCGAGCGCAGCAGGCGGTGGCATCTTGGCCAGCACCCGCCCGGACGCGGCGATCTTGTCGATCTCCTCGGGTGTCTTGAGGATGACCACTAGAGCTCGGCCTCGAGGCGCAGCGTGGCCAGCGTGGCGCGGATGTGGCCGTTGACGTCGTCCTGGGTGCGCTTGCCGTCGAAGCGGCGCAGCAGGCCCTTCTCGTCGTAGTACTCCACCAGCGGCTCGGTCTGCTCGTGGTAGACGTCCAGCCGCTTGCGGACGGTCTCCTCCTTGTCGTCGTCGCGCTGGATCAGCCGGGAGCCGTCCTGGTCGCAGGCGTCGGGGTTCTTCGGCGGGTCGAACTCGAGGTGGTAGACGTGGCCGTTCTTCTTGCAGATCCGCCGGCCCGAGAGGCGGCGCACCACCTCGTCGTCCTCCAACTCGATCAGCAGCGCGGCGGTGAGCCGCCGGTCGCGGCTGTCGAGCGCCTCCTGGAGGGTGTCGGCCTGCCCGACGGTGCGCGGGAAAGCCGTCCAGCAGGAAGCCGTCCTCGGCCTCGCCTGAGTCCAGCCGCTCCATGATCACGCGGCAGATCAGCTCGTCGGGGACGAGGTCGCCCTCGTCCATGTAGCCCTTCGCCTCCTTGCCCAGGTCGGACTCCTCCTCGACCGCGGCGCGCAGGATGTCGCCGGTGGCGTAGTAGGGCAGGTCGAAGTCGTCGACCAGGCGCTCGGCCTGGGTGCCCTTGCCCGCGCCCGGCGGGCCCATCAGTACGAGATTCAGCTCAGCCACGAAGAAATGGGAGGGTACAGCCCGTGAGTCGTCGCGACCGTGGCCTCGCCGTGCTGTGCGGGGCGATGTTCGTCAGCGCGGTCGACATGACGATCGTCAACGTGGCCCTGCCGGCGATCTCGGAGGACCTCGACGCGGGCGTCGGCGAGCTCCAGTGGGTGCTCGACGCCTTCCTCGTGGCCTTCGCCGGCCTGCTGCTGATGGGCAGCGGCCTGGCCGACCGCTTCGGCCGCAAGCGGGTCTTCCTCAGCGGGATGGCGGCCTTCGGGGTCGCATCGGTGCTGTGCGCGCTGTCGCGCGTCGCCCGAGACGCTGATCGGCGCCCGCGTGCTGATGGGCGCGCTCGCTGGCCTGCGTGATGCCGCCCGCCCTGTCGCTGATCGCCGTGATGTACCCGGCCGAGGAGCGCCAGCGGGCGCTGGGCGTGTGGGTGATCGTCGGCCGGGATCGGGCCTCGTGCTGGGACCGGTGCTCGGGCGGCCTGCTGGTGAGCGAGATCGGCTGGCAGGCGGTGTTCCTGGTCAACGTGCCGGTGGCGGCTGGCGGTGGTGGCCGGCGGGCTGGCGGTCCTGCCCGAGTCCACCCGCCCGGGCGCGCCGCCGCTCGACCTGTCCCGGGCGTGGCGCTGTCCGATCCTCTCGCTCGGGAGCGATCGTGTTCGCGCTGATCGAGGGGCCCGAGTCGGGCTGGACCAGCCCTCTGGTGGTCGCGACGGCCGTCGACGGGCCTGGTCGCCGGGGTGCTGTTCGTGCGCGGACGAGCTGCGGCGCGAGCACCCGCTGTTCGACGTCCGGGTGCTGCGCCGGCCGGTGGTGGCCGCAGGCGCCATCGGGATCATCTGCGCCTACTTCGCCTTCCTGGGCACGCTGTTCCTGCTCAGCAAGACCAACCGGGCCCAGTAAAGGGCACAACAAAAAAAAAACGAAAAACATTCCCTTTTTCTACAACGTTTCGTGGAACGGCTCAAATCTTAGCCCAATACGTGTCGATTCTCAGCGAACCGGAACTGACGTCAGGGCAGGTGCGGGTGGAGCGCGACGGCATCCGGGTTGGCACCGGAAGCAGTGCCATTCTTCTCGGCGAGGTCCAGCCGCAGGGCATGTCTTATGCTCGCCGATGACTGGGCCCGCGGTGCCCAACTTGACTCCCCTGAGCGGCTGGGCCGGTGACCAACCGCCGACCGATGCCTGCTCCGGTCGTGGACGCCGCGCGGATCGCCGCGTTCGACGCCCTGCGGGCGGTCGACGAGCGCGACGCGTGTACGCCAATTCGGTGCTGCCGGATCTGCTGCGGGGACGCTGGCCTGAGCGGTCGGGACGCCGCGTTGGCCACTGAGTTGGCCTACGGCACGCTACGTGGCCGCGGCACGTACGACGCCGTATTGAGCACGAACCTCGACCGGGCGTTGTCCTCCTGATCCTGGACCCGCCGGTGCTCGACGCGCTGCGGCTGGGGAGCTCACCAGGTTCTGTCTACCCGGGATCCCGGGCACACGCCGCGGTATCCACCACCGTTGACCTGACCCGGAACCAGATCGGTGAGGGACCCGGAAAGCTGGTGAACGCGGTGCTCCGCCGAGGCGAGAGTGCCCGGTTCCGCAAGCGTGGCGGTCGAACTGATCGCGCCGACGACGTCCACCGAACCGGTCAAGCGGCTGGCGCTGCGCTACTCGCATCCGGCCTGGATCGCGCGCGACGCTGACGCACTCGGTGGCGACATCGAGGAGCTCGGCCGGGCGCTCGCTGCTGACAACGTGCGTCCCGAGGTGACATTGGTCGCCCGTCCCGGCCGAGCAGATGTCGACGAGCTGTCGAAGCCGGCGCGCGACCGGGTCGCTGGTCGCCCCATGCAGCGGTGCTGGCCGAGGGTGATCCTGGTCGATCTCGCCGCTGTGCGCGAGCGGCGGGCTGGCATCCAGGACGAGGGCAGCCAGCTGGTTGCTCTTGCCCTGGCTGCCGTGCAGCTCGCCGGGTCCGATGAGCGGTGGCTGGACATGTGTGCCGGTCCCGGCGGCAAAGCGGCCCTGCTCGGCGGACTAGCGACCCAGCGCGGGGCGCACGACTGCTCGCCGTGGAAATCCCTCGCTGCACCGCGCTCGGCTGGTCGAAAGGGCGCTACGTGACGACCCTGGTGAACACCGAGTGCTGGTCGCGGACAGTACCGAGCCGCTCCCAGGAGAGCCGGCATTCGACCGGGTTCTTCTCGATGCTCCGTGCACCGGTCTGGGCGCGCCTCCGCCGCCGACCCGAGGCACGATGGCGTCGGCAGCCCGGCGAGGCGGCCGGGCTGCGGTCGCTGCAGGTGCGGCTGCTGCGCGCGGCCATCGACGCTGTCCGGCCGGGTGGGGTCGTGGAAGACGCTACCTGCTCTCCGCATCTCGCCGAGACAGCCACCGTGGTCTCCGACGTCGTGCGGCACCGAAGGGACGTGGAGCAGCTCGACGTACGGGCGGACCTTCGTCAACGTGCCCGATCTTGGCGACGGGCCGGACGTCCAACTCGGCGACACCGGCACGGCACCGACGCGATGTACCTTGCGTTGTTTCGCCGCCGCTAGTCGTGTACAATCCGTTAGCTGTGCTTGGCGTGGTCTGCTTATCGCGCCGAGCATCCTGTCGGCGGACTATGCCAACCTTCAGTCGGAGATCGCCCGTGCCGTCGGCGCTGATTGGGTGCATGTCGACGTCATGGACAACCACTTCGTGCCGAACCTGACGATCGGCCTGCCGGTCGTCGAGGCGTCGCTCGCCCGCACCGAGCTGCCCCTCGATTGCCACCTGATGATCGAGAACCCGGACCGGCGGGCACCGGCGTACGCCGAGGCCGGCGCGCACAGCGTCACGTTCCACATCGAGGCGGCGGGAGCGCCGGTGCGGTTGGCTCGTGAACTTCGGCGCATCGGGTCCCGGGCCGGGGTAGTGCTCAAGCCGGCGACTTCCGTGGACACGGTGGGGGAGTCGACCCGCGAGATCGACCTGCTGCTCGTCATGACGGTCGAGCCCGGCTTCGGCGGGCAGGCGTTCCTCAAGATGCGCCTGCTGAAATCCGGCAGGCACGTGATCTGGTGTCTCGCTCCGGCTTGCAGGCGTGGCTTCAGGTTGACGGCGGAGTATCGGAGGAGACGATCGAGCGTTGCGCGGGAGCAGGCGCCGATGTCTCGTCGCCGGCAGCGCCGTGTTCGATGCCCACTACCGCGGGCGCCATCGGCAAGCTGCGCGATCTCGGCAGCCGACACCCCCGGCTAGACTTCAAGCAGAAGTGCCACGCGTGCTCCGGGGTCGGTGAACTCGAACCGGCGGTGACAGTCCGCGACCCGGTTGTCGCTCCTCAACCGAGGGGCGGTGGCGGTGGACCCGGTGGAACTCCGGGACCGACGGTGACAGTCCGGATGGAAGGAGCGTGCGCGGATGGTCAGTGGCACCGGCGTCGAACGCGCCGGGAGTCGCTGGGCGTCCGAGCGGTCTGTGCCGCTCCCGCAGTCTGCCTCGTCTGGCCAGGAGGACCGGGATGGCCAGTCCCGCGGAGATCGCGGCGACGCGCCGGGCACTCGGCCTTGCCCAGACAACTGGTGTTCCGCTTGTTGGAATTCGCGAGTCGGCTGCGTTCTGCTGGCTGACGACGGCGGCGTAGTGGCAGATGGCTACCACCGTGGCACCGGTCACCCGCATGCCGAGGTCGAGGCATTGCGGCAGCCGGCGACTCGACGCGTGGCTGTACGGCAGTTGTCACCCTGGGAACCTGGCAACCACGTCGGCCGGACCGGACCATGCTCGGCGGCGCTGCGGGAGCAATACGCTGAACGAGACCCCCCCCCCCCCCCAAAAAAGAGAAAAAAAAAAAAAAAAAAAAAAAAAAAAAAAAAAAAAAAAAAAAAAAAAAAAAAAAAAAAAAAAAAAAAAAATTTATTTTCGCTGCCGGTATCTTGCAGCGAGTTGATGGTGATGGCAGACATGAGACCTATCAGTTCAAGAAGAAGCTGGGCAGCGAGCCGGAGGACTTATCGCTACTACCTCCGCGTCCGACGACTGGCAGCAGACGGTGCAGGGCGGCAAGATGCCCGGGCTCAGCGGCACCTACGGCAAGGCCGGCTGGGGCGGCCGCAAGGTCAACGGCAAGGACGGCTGGTCGGCCCGCGGCTCGTTCGGCCTCACCTTCCCCGAGGGCAACCCGCTCGCCGGCAAGCAGCCCCTCGGCTTGTACTGCTATCACGCCGACATGGAGGGGAACTACGGCAACGGCTGGATCTGGACCGAGGGCTACCGCGGCTTCCTCGACAACAACCGCTGGTACTGCGTCGAGCAGTACGTGAAGCTGAACACGCCCGGCAAGGACGGCGGACCAGGGAGCCCGCGACGGCATCCTCCGCGTCTGGATCGACGGCCGGCCCGCCTTCGAGAAGACCGACCTCCGCTTCCGCGACGTGGACACGCTGAAGATCGAGCAGGTCTGGATGAACGTCTACCACGGCGGCACGACGCCCTCGCCGCGCGACCAGCACCTGTACGTGGACAACGTCGTCGTCGCGAAGAAGTACATCGGCCCGATCGCGGATCGGTAGGGAATCGCTCGCAGCCCAATAAAAGTGGAGCACCCGGACAGTTCGGTGCCGGAGTCGGGTGAAGCGCGGTTCTCCGTCCGGAAAGCGGCGCCGGGCGGGGATCACGGTGGCGTCGGTTCACCCGCGCGTGTAATGACCGTTACTCCCGGAGTCCGGTTCCCGCCGAATCCTCCGGGGGCGTCCTCCGGGAAAAGGCCGGCCATGACGCGACCCTTCACGCTCCCCCTCCTGCTGGTACTCGTCTCCGCACTCGTCGGTGCCGCGCCGGGCCCGCGAACAGCCGCCCGAAAAGAAGCCGGCCGGAAGAAGCCTCAACGTCGTGCTGATCGTGGGCGACGACATGAACACCCGCCTCGGCGTGCTACGGCGGCCCGGCGAAGACCCCCAACATCGACAAGCTCGCCGCCCGGGGCGTGCGGTTCGACCGCGCCTACTGCCAGTACCCGCTGTGCAACCCCTCTCGCAGTTCCTTCCTCAGTGGTCGCCGCCCCGGGTCGAGTTGAAGGACGCCGTCTGGCTCCCGAACCACTTCCGGCAGCACGGCTACTACACCGCGGAGCTCGGCAAGGTCGCCCACGGGTACGGTCCGTCGCGGGCCAACACCAAGTGGGACCTGGAGGAGCCCAGCCCCAAACCCGCGGTCCAGCCGGCCAAGGGGGAGAACGGGTACGCGGCCCGGATCGCGCCTGCGCGCGGCCGAGGTTCTGGAGGAGCGGAAGCGGCAGCCGTTCTTCCTGGCCGTGGGGTTCGACGAGACGCACCCCGGCGTCGCCTTCCCCGGCCGGGTACGCGAAGATGTACCCGCGCGCCGGATCGCACTGCCCGACGAACCGCCCGACCACACCCGCGACATCCCGGAAATCGCCCGCCCCGAGTCGCACTTCGTCCGCACGGAGCTGACCGCCGACGAGAAGCGCGAGCGCATCGGGGTCTACGACGGGTCGATCACCTACATCGACGCCGCAGGTCGGTGTCATCCTCGACGCCGTCGACCGCCTCGGTCTCGCCGAGAACACGGTCGTCGTCGTCGCGGCCGACCACGGCAAGCACCTGGGCGAGCACGGCGGGTTCCTGGGGAAGATGAGCCTGTACGAGGAGTCCGCCCGCGTCCCGCTGATCGTGGCGGCGCCCGGCCGGAAGGCGGGCGTCTCGCCGCGGCTGGTGGAACTGGTGGACCTGTTCCCCACGCTGGTCGAACTGTGCGGCATCGAGTCGCCCGACGGCCTCCAGGGTCTGAGCTTCGCCCCGCTTCTGGACAAGCCCGACGCGTCCGTGGAAGAAGGCGGCCTTCACGGACACGGACCGGCCGGGCGGTGTCCGCGCCGAAGCGTCCGCACCGAGCGCGTACCGCTACACCGAGTGGGGCGACGAGAAGACCGCTCAACTCTTCGACCACAAGACCGACCCCCGCGAATACAAGAACCTGGTCCGCGACCCGGCGCATGCCGACGCCCTCGCGGAGATGCGGCGGCTGTTGAAGGCGGGGTGGCAAGGCGCGTTGCCGACGAAGGAACGCTGACCGTCGCGCGGGCCAACGTTTCGGCGACGCACGGTTTCCCGACAGCGGGAGGAACTCGGATGAAGCTCGGCTACGCCCTGCTGACGTGCGTCCCGCTGGGCGCGGCCGTCCTCGTTCGCGCGAAGCCGCCCGCCCCCGAGGCGAAGGTCACCTGGAGCGACGACCTCGCGACGATCGAGTGGGCCGAGCCGCTGGCCGATCCGAAGGCCGGCGCGGACGAGGTGCCGTTCTCCGTCCTGAGCGGCCCGTCGATCGGCTGGCTCGCCCCGACCGAGGCGGTCATCGGCTGGGAGGTGATCGCCGAGAAGAGCCTGACCGCCAAGCCCTACGCGTCGCTGCGGGCCGACTATCCGGCGGAGAGGATCCAGTTCCGCTCCGTCACCCTGACCGACCTGAAGCCCGACACGGACTATCGCTATCAATTGAAATCGGGCAAGTACCAGGGCCGCGTCATCCCGTTCCGCACCTTGCCGGCGGCGGACGCCACCGCGTTCAAGTTCGCCATGATCGGCGACACCCAGCGCGGCGAGGTTCCCGAGTCGGCCGAGATCGAACGCAAGCTGTTCGCCCTGCATCCACGACTGGAAGCCCGCGCTGCTCCTCCACCTGGGCGACATGCTCGGCACGGGCCGCGGCGACGGCCTGAACGGCCGCAAGAGCTGGTACCGCACGTTCCAGCGCAATCGCGACCTTCGCGGCTCGGTGTTCATGGCGCCGACGGCCGGCAATCACTGCTGGCTCGGCAACGGCCACGGCTGGTACGCCGACTACTTCGCCGACGTCAAGGGCGGCACCGGCACCGCGACGGCTCCCGCCCGCCGTTCTACTACTCCTTCGACGTCGGCAACGTTCACTTCGTCAGCCTGTGCACCGAAAGCCAGAAGGTGGCCGGCGGGAAGGACGTGGCCGACGTCCGACACCGCGATCTGCCCTTCACCTACAACGAGCAGCTCGCCTGGTTCGAGAACGACCTGAAGGCCGCGCAGGCGACGTGGAAGGTCGTCTTCTTCCACCAGCCGTTCCACACCGCCGGGCGGCTATCCCGCCCCGGCCTACTTCGCCAGGGACTTCGGGGCCGTCTGCGACAAGTACGGCGTGCAGCTCCTCCTCTCCGGCCACGACCACAGCTACCAGAAGACCAAACGCATCACCAACGTCGGCCGCCAACCGTCCGACACGGGGACCGTGCAGGTCGTCAGCGGCGGCGGCGACATCAAGCAGTTCGACGCGCGGAAGGACCCGCCCGACTGGAACCTGGTCCACAAGAAGATCAACCACTACGTTCAGGTCGAGGTCCGCAAGGAAGCGCTGCACTTCACGGCGGTGGACGTCGACGGCGAGACCTTCGACGCGTGGCGGCTTCCGCTGAAGGGGCAGCCGGAGGAACTGCCGGTGCCCGGCCGACGGTGACGCCGGTCGGCGTCTTGGCGATCACAACGCCGTGCCGACATGCAGACGTGTCGTCCGAGGGAACTCCCACACGAGGAACGAGCCGTGAGAAATTGGATGCTGGTCGTGGGCCTCGGGGCACTGCTCGCCTCGGGCACCGGGAAGACGGCCCGTGCGGCGGAGATGCCGGCGGACTCCTGGCCGCAGTTCCGCCGCGACGCCCAGCGGTCCGGGGACAACCCGACCGCGGAACTGAAGCTCCCCCTCGCGCGTCACGGCCGTCCGCTTGCCGGCACCGATCTACGCCTCGCCGGCCGTCGTCGACGGCAGGGTCTACATTCAGGACGCCCGCGGCACACGTCGCCTGCATCGACGCCGGGACCAACACCGTCGTCTGGACGACGCCATCGGCGGCATCAACAACATGTCCTCGCCCGCGGTGGCCGACGGCAAGGTCTTCGTCGGCTCGACGGCGGGCACCTGGCCATCCTCGACGCCGCGACGGGCAAGGTGCTCGAGAAGGTGCCCGCCGCCGGGCGGGGTGATCGCTGCGCCGGCCGTGGCCAACGGGGCCGTCTACTTCAGCACCTTCGACGGCAAGCTCACCAAGATCGACCTCGCCGGCAAGGTGGTCTGGACGTTCGACGGCGGCCGGCTCAGCATCACCGAGTTCGCCGTCCGCGGGACCGAGATCCTCTTCTTCGCCGGCACCGGCAACACCGTCGTCTACCACCTGCGCGACGAGGGCGCGAGGTCGAGGTGATCCGCAACAGCCCGCGCCCGGCCAATGCTGCCCGGTCGGCGGGCCGGTCTTCGTCGGCGAGGACGCCTTCGCCTTCCAGAGCTTCGACAGCGAGTACGGCCGGTTCTTCCTCATGGCACTGGCGGCACCCTTCAAGAACGGGGCGGTCGGCGGAATGTCCCGACGTGAACGACTCCCGCGTCGGCCCGGCGGTGCGCGGGGACCGCGTCTACCGCGGCGACAAGTGCTTTCCGCCGCCGGGCTGAAGACCGTCTGGCGGGCCGACCCGAAGCTCCTCTACGACGGCGGCTTCCACTCCTCGCCGGCGCTGGGCAAGGACGTGCTCGTCGTCGGCAGCGAGTGGGCGTCGTCCACTTCTTCGCGCTGGACGGGACGGAAACGGTCCGCAAGCCGGTCTGGCAGTTCAAGCGGCAGCGCCCGGCAAGCCGAACGGGGCGGTCAGTTCGTCGCCCGCGGTGGTCGACGGGCGGGTCTTCTTCGGCGGCGAGGACGGCATCCTCTACGGCCTGGGCAAGGGGACGGAGGTGCCGGTCGTGGACGCTGCCGGTCGGCGAGGCCGAGCGGCCCGAAGGCGGCGAGCTTCAGGGCAGCGAATGGCCGACGCCGGGCGGCGACATGGGCTTCAGCTACGTCTCCGACGACCGCCCGATCAAGCCGCCGTTCAAGGTCGCGTGGAAGACGCGCGTCTGGAGCAGCTTCAAGGGGCCGATGATCGTGGCCGACGGCAAGGTGTTCTGCGGCGGGCGGCTGGGCCCGCTGATGGCCCTCGACGCGGCCACCGGCGAGATCCTCTGGAAGACGCACCACCCCGGCGTCGAGTCGCGGCCGGCGCCGACGTACGCCGACGGCAAGTTCCTGTCATGCGCGTCGCGAACGGCCAGGGGGACAGCCCGTTCGTCGAGCGGCGCGTCCGGCGGTCCGCCGGGCGAGGGCCTGTGGTGTCACGACGCCGCCACCGGCAAGGTGCTCTGGCATCAGCCGATGGCGTTCCGCTACCACTTCAACCCCGACGGCCTGGCGGTCCACGACGGCAAGGTGTTCGTCGAGCAGCTCGACAAGGACGGGGACGTCGAGGCCGTGGCCTTCGCGCTCGACACCGGCCGGGAAGTCTGGGCGGCCCTGACCGACCTGGCCGACGCCGAGGACGCCAAGCCCAACCCGGACGTCAAGCCGCTGCCCAAGGGCCTCCGGCTGCCGCCGCGCTTCAGCGGCGTGATCGCCGGCGGGCTGTGGTGCGTGTCGCTCAGCGACCGGGGCACGGTCGCGCTCGAGCCCGACACGGGCAAGGTCGTCGGGTCAACCCGGACAGCTTCATCTCCGCCCGCTCGCGATCGCCGCCCGCAACGGCATGCTGGTCGTCTTCACCTCGACGGGGAGAACGCGCTCGACGCGAAGACCGGCAAGCTGCTCTGGAACAGCGACAACAAGAACGTCTACGCCCAGGCGCTGTCGGACCGTACCTGGAGAGCAAGGGGAAGAAGGACGTGCACCCGTCGGGGCGGTGCTGGTGGCCGGTGCTGGCCAACGGCGTCTGGTACAGCCACAGCCCGCGTCGAGCAACAACCGGCTGATCGCGGTCGACGGGGGGCAAGATGGTCTGGTCGTTCGACTTCCTGTCCAACGCCTGCCCGTCGCCGTCGCCGGCCTACGGGCGGCTGTACTACTCGCCGAGCCGGAGGGCGTGATCTACTGCTTCGCCTATGCGGGGCCGTAAATCCCGACCGAAACCTTCCGGTCATTGCCGTCTTAAGGGAGGTGGATGCGGCGCATGAAACGTGCTCCGCATCCACGACCTCGTGCTGAGCCGGTGCTTGGCCGGGACATCAGTTGCGCTCGACGGGAGCCAAAAAGTTCCGGCTACAGCAGTTCCGAGAGCACCTTGACCCCCTTGCTGGTATCGACGATCGGGATCGGGCGGTCCACGCCGGGCGGGTGGTTCTTCCGCGTGTAGTCGATGCCGAGGATCGTGCAGACGGTGCCGAGGAAGTCGGTCACGCTGATCGGGCGGTCGACGACCGCGGCGCCGTCCCGGTCGGTGCGGCCGATCACCTGGCCGCCCTTGATGCCGCCGCCGATCAGCACGCTGCTCCAGGCGCGGGACCAGTGGTTGCGGCCGCCGCCGGTGCACTGGGGCGTGCGGCCGAACTCGCCCATCCACACGACCAGCGTCGTGTCGAGCAGCCCGCGCCGTCTGGAGGTCCTCGACGAGCGCCGACATCGCGGTGTCGCACTCCAGCGACAGGGCGCGGGTGCGGGGGAAGTTGTCGCGGTGCGTGTCCCAGCCGACCCCGTCGCCCATCACCACTTCCACGAACGGCACGCCCGCCTCGACCAGCCGCCGGGCCATCAGGCAGCCCTGCCCGAAGCTGCCGGAGCTCGCCCCCGCCGGCCTTCTTGCCGCGCCGCCGGGCTTGCGCGCGGCCCGGCGGCCCGGCCGGCCGTACGCCTCGCGGACCGCGTCCGGCTCCCGCGACAGGTCGAACGCCTGCTTCTGCTCGGAGTTCATCAGCCGCACCGCCCGGTCGAGCGCGGAGCGGTGCGCCTCGCCGGCCGCGCTCTGGTACTGGTCGTGGAACGCCTCCTCGAACTGCCGCAGCAGCTCGACCTGCCGGTCGAACTCCGCCGGCGAGCCGGCCGGCTCGATGAAGTCGAGCCCGCGCACCGGGTCGGTGACGGCCAGCGGCTGGTGGTCCGGCCCGAGGAAGCCGGCGCTCGAGCGCCTCCTGCGGCCCGCGGCCGATGCGTCACGAAGTTGGGCAGCGGCACGTCGCGCTTGCCCAGCTCCTTGGCGACGATCGCGCCCGAGGCTGGGGAACGCCACGGCCCCGGCCCGGTTCTGGTAGCCGGTGTGCAGGTGGTAGGTGGCCAGCTTGTGGTCCGACTCCAGCGTGCTCATGCCGCGCAGGATCGGCGGCGTGCTTCATCAGCTTGGCGAACTTCGGGAAGTGCTCGCTGATGCGGATGCCGGGGACCGACGTGTCGATCGGCTTGAACTCGCCGCGGACGTCCGCCGGGGCGTCGGGCTTGGGGTCGAACGTGTCGATGTGGCTCGGCCCGCCGGCCATCCAGAGCAGGATGCACGACTTGGGCCGCGGCCCGTCCGGGGCCGCGGCCGCCAGCCGCCCCAGCCAGCCGCACAGCGACGCGCCGGCGGCCGCCGCAGCCACGAACTCCCGCCGGCCGAAGTTCGGTCGCATCGCATCGTCTCCCGGCGCGGTCGCCGTGCTCAGTGGTTCAGGGAAAACTCGCTGGTCATCAGCAGGGCCCAGGCCAGTTCCCGGCAGGCCGCCTCGCGCGGAGTCGGCACCGGGCCACGTGGTCCCGGACCAGCCGCTGCTCGTCGGCCGTGGGCCGCCGCGACAGGATCGTCAGGAACAGGTCCGCCGGCGACGTCGTCCGGCGACCGGCCCGGCTTCGCCAGCCGCGCCGCCAGGGCGGCGAGGTTCCGCCCGGCGAACTGCCCCGAGTTCATCTGCCGCAGCAGGTGCGGGATGCCCCGCCGGTACGCGGTCGGGTCGGGGTCGCCGTCGTCGGCGAAGAACTGCGTGAACTCGGCGCGGGCGTCCTGCCGCGGCGTCCACCCCGGTCGTCTTCGCCGGCGGGCCGAAGATCGTCACCAGCGAATCGTACAACTGCCCGGCCGAGAGGACCTTGATCGACATCCGGCCGAACAGCGCGGCCTGCTTGTCCGGCGGCGTCGCCGGGCCGGCTCGTCCGCTGGTACGCGCGGCTCGACACGATGGCGCGGGTGAGGAACTTCAGGTCGAAGCCCGACTCGGCGAACTGCCGGGCGAGCAGGTCGAGCAGCTCCGGGTGCGACGGCGGGTTGGCCGCGTGCATGTCGTCCACCGGGTTGACGATCCCGCGGCCGAACAGCCGCCACCAGGTCCGGTTCACCATCGCCCGGGCGAAGTAGGGGTTCTCCGGCGACGTCATCCACGCGGCCAGCGCGGCGCGGTTCGTCGTCCCCTTGCCGGCCGGCAACTCCTCGCCGCCGAGGAACGTCGGCGGGCGGGGCAGGAACCCGTCCGGCGTGCCGGCGTCCTTCAGGGACGCCAGCGTCAGCTCGGGGTCGTCCTTGACGCCGACCTGGTAGACCTGCTTCGGCTTGCCCGGGGTCTGGATCTGGGTGAAGAACGCCGCCATGCCCCAGAAGTCCTGCTGCGTCCACTTGACGAACGGGTGGTCGTGGCACTGGGCGCAGTTCAGCCGGACGCCCAGGAAGTAGCGGGAGGTGAGGTCGGTCAGGTCCGGGACGGTGCGCGGGAGCCGGCCCTCGATCAGGTAGATGACCGCCGGGTTCTCCTCCATCTTCCCGGTGGCGGTCAGCAGCTCGGTGGCGATCCGGTCCCACGTCTTGGTGTTGAACCGCCCGGCGAGCCACTGCCGGAACCGGTCCGCCCGCGACCCGCTGGTCGTCGGCCAGCGGCGAGACGAGGTAGCCCTGCCAGACGTCGGCCAGTATCTCGCCGTACCGCGGGCTGGCGAGCAGCGCATCGATCAGCTTGTCCCGCCGCTTCGGTCTGTGGCCAGGAACCGGGCGCCTGCTCGGCCGTCGGGTGACGCCGTGCAGGTCGAGGTACACGTGCCTAGCACAGACGCTGACGAGACACACACACAAAAAAAAAAAAAAAAGCCCCCCCCCCCCCCCCCCCCCCCCCCCCAAACAAACAAACAAACAAACAAACAAACAAACAAACAAACAAACAAACAAACAAACAAACATAGCCGTATTGCTTGGCGACGCACCGCCGGACGCGACCTTCGCCCTGAGTCGTTTCCCGGTCGAAGGAACGATTGCCCTCGCCGCGGTGCGGCCGCGACTCGAATCGACGCTTACGGCGAACGCGACCATCGAGTCCTGCGCGTTCAAGTTGCATATGACCTGCGCGGTGCCAAAGGCCGGTGCCGCGAAGGGCATTCCGCCGGGGTTTCAGCCGACGTCCGGGCACGTGCCAACGGACGGGCACGTCCGCGCAGCGGCCAACCGCGTGCGTTCGTTCAAGCGAATTATGGGCGTGCCCAACGTCGGCAAGTTGGTTGGCGTCGGCCTGCCGTGGACGCACTCGCCGCCGTCGGACTGCGCGACGACTCCGCTTGGTGGTGCTTGGCATTCGAGCGACCTTTGTCCGAACCGGTGACTCTGCACGCCGACAGCGAGACGTATCTGGGGTACGGGCACAACGACCACGACGTTGCGACTCCGTTGTTGGCGCTGGGAGCCACGTTTGCCTGGGACGCCTTGCTCTCAGGAGTCGTCGGCCTGGAATTCGCCGACACTTGACATCCCGCTCCCACGAGTGCCGGCCGCGGAACGCGAGTCGTTCTGCGCCGACGTCGAGTTGCGCAGCTCCTGGACGAAAGCGGTCGTTGAGGGATTGGGTGGGCCAATCGGAACCGACTCGTCGGTCGCCCGGGCGGCAATCTCCGTGGAGCGGTGGCTCGCCGCGGCTCACGGTCCAGCGTGGTTTACCGGCCGAACCGGCCACATCCAGGCGATCGATGCGAATAATTGATGCTTCACCCCAGCGGTCGTTGCGACCACACTTTGAGCTTTCGGTTGATGGACTGGACGTTCGGCGGTGCGATGCTCGAGTTGCCGCCCTGCGCGACATTGGCGTCGATTCGCGTCGATGGCCACAACGATCGCGTCAACCTGTACAACCGCTCGGAGTGGTGGTACACGGTGCCGTTCGGACGCCGTTTCGTGCAAGTCGAAGTCAGGTATCGCACCGAGATCGGGATCGGGACGTTTTACACGCGGCTCGCGCAACCTGCCTTCGTGTCGAAATCTGCGGGCATTCCGGCAACGCCATCGCAGGCCGTACCAGATACGGCGGTCGGCGACAAAGTCGATGAGATCGTGAGCGAACTCGCACGGCCGGAAATCGTCCTCGACGGCTTCGATGCCCGCACAACCGTGACGCACACATGGGAACTGCCAGACGGTATTGAACCTCTGGCAGGGAACGCGAAAGCTCCCGAATTCGTCGTCGTCTGCCCGCGGTCGTGGACGCTCGCCGGCGTGGCGCTCGCCCTGCTCGCATACCTCGCGGCCCGCACGTCGTCGCGGCGTTGGCCGTTGGCGCTGTGCTTGGCCTCGCCGCGGCCGGGACCGTCGCACTACCGACACCGGTGGCCGACATGGCCCGCTGGCCGTTCTACTCCCTGGCACTTGCCGTCGCGATCGACCAGTTCGCCAAGCGCCCAACCGCCGTCGTCGCGGCTGCGGTATTGCTCGTCAGCGTTGGCACGTCCGGACGCGGCCGGGCCGACTATCCGACCGTCTACTTGATCCCCGGTCCGGCCGACGCTCCCGGAACCGCGGAGTGTCCTCGCCCCGCCTGAATTGCTCGACCGATTGGCCGCCCGCGCAAAGTCGTGAGCTACCGAACGTGGCCGTGCCGGTCGAAGCGACCTACGACGGCCGCGTTTTCGGCACGAGCGTTCTCGTCCGCGGCACCATCGATATCGAAGTGTCCGCGACGGCCCAACGACGGTGACGTTCCTGGTGGCCGGGCGCCCTCTTGCGCGACGCGAAGCTCAGCACGGTGTCGCGGCGTTCCCGCGCGTTGTCGGCGACCGCATCGCCCTCGGCATCACCGGCCGCGGGCGACACCGCATCGACCTGGAGTTTGCCGTCCCGTGCCCCACCGGCGAGGATCGGCGCTTCGCGTGCCCGTCGCCAACGCGGCGGTCTGCTCGTTAACGGTCCACCTGCCGACGGTGGCCCGCTACGTCCAGGCGGTCGGGCCGCGCGGGGCCCAAAGCGTCGCCGACGAACCGCTCGGACGTACGACTCACCGTCGATTGCGACCGCACCGGCTCGCCGCTGATCCGTTGGCGGCAGGAATCGGCCGCCGCCGTGCCAACGGTTTCGGTCCAGGAGGCGTACCTCTGGGACATCCAGCCGACTGCCGGCAAGTTGCTCGGATCCCTGCGATATGCGATCGCCGGGGGCGTGCCGTCGCTGAACGTCGACGTGCCGGACGGCCTCGAAGTCATTGGCGCGACACGCTGGTGCGTTACATCGACCGCTTCCTGATGTTCTACGTCCGCACCGCTGATCGCTTGCAGCGCACGTCGGTGTGGCTCGACAACCTCGAAGGCGGCTTGGACTACCTCAAACAAGTGGTGATCGAGGACAAGCTCGGCATTGCCGCGGATCTCGAAGCCGACATGGCGCGTGTCGTCAACACCGACGAGTGCGAGTGGAAAAAGGCAGTCGACGATCCGCAGACGCTGAAACGCTTCCGCACGTTCGTGAACAGCGATCGAGCCGACGACAACGTGGTGTTCGTGCAGGAGCGCGGCCAGATCCGCCCCGCCACCAGTGACGAGCGCTCGCAGCGCCCGGGAGGCCGTATGAAACGTCCGGGTGCCTGGACGAGCATTCGCGCGTTCGACGATCTGTTGCCGGACACCGGCGTCGCCGCTCTGCTCGAAGGCCGGCAGATCGCCGTGTTCCGTGTCGGCGATGTCGTCTACGCGATCGATAATTACGATCCACACAGCGAGGCGAACGTCCTGTCGCGCGGCATCGTGGGCGATCTCAACGGCGAGCCGGTCGTGGCTTCGCCGATCTACAAACATCACTTCAATCTGGCGACCGGCCGCTGCATCGAAGATCACGATCAATCGGTGCGCGCCTGGCCCGTCCGTGTGACCGACGGCAAGGTCTGGATCAAAACCGAACCTCTGCGCATGCACAAGCGCCGCAAGCTGGTCGTCGTCGGCAATGGCATGGCCGGCATGAAGGTGATCGAGGAACTGCTCGCGATTGCGGGTCAGCCGTTCGACATCACTGTGTTCGGCGCCGAGCCCTACCCCAATTACAACCGCATCTTGTTGTCGCCGCTGCTCGCCGGCGAGAAACACTTCGACGACATCGTGCTGAACTCGGTCGAATGGTATCGGGACAACGGCGTTACCTTGCATTTGAGCGATTCCGTGGTCGCCATCGACCGCGTTCGTCGCGTGGTGCGGTCTCGGTCGGGCATCGAGGTGCCTTACGATCGGCTGCTGCTCGCGACCGGCTCCAATCCATTCGCGCTGCCCGTTCCGGGCAAGGATTTGCCGGCGTCGCTGACGTTCCGCGACTGCAAGACGTCAACACGATGCTCGCGAACTCCAAGGCGACGTAGCGATCAGTAGGACGCCGACGCTGCGGGCGCAGATGGGTACGCCGCGTCGGGCCGGTTCGGCGTGGGTACTCCGGGACGCTGCGGTGCTCGGCATGCGCAGGGCCCCGACCAGGGCGATCACGTCGAGGCCGAACTGGTGCTGGGGCAGGACCCAACGCCCTCCTCTCGGGCCGCAACGGCATGCCGAGCCGCGGGCAGTCTCGATCGCGGCAGCGGCGGACCTGGAGGCCGAGCCGGACGAGGCCGTCGAGGGTCGTGACGGTGCGGTCTGACCGCTTCCCCGAGCGCCGAGGCGGCGGACCTGGTGGAGCAGGGGGCGGCCAGCTTCCACCGCCAGCTGGTCAAGGGGGACCTGGCGAGCGAGTACGGCAACGAGATCCGCGTCTGGCTCGAAGGGCTGGAGTAGGGCAGGGGGGGGCCCGGCCCGTCGCGCTCGCCGAGGCGGCTGGCTCCTACATGGTCACCGTTCTCCTGGCTCGCGTGCACGCGGACAAACCGAGGGTCCTCGCAGTTGGTCCCTTCCCGATCGACCTCCCGTCGGGCATAGTTGCCCGTAATCCGCGTCATCTCCATCCCCGAGGCCCAGGGCGACGCTCGGCCATGGCAAGACCGAAGGTCAAGGACGAGAAGGCACCCGCGGACGCCGTACCCAGGCGGGACAAGGAGTCCGAGGCCGAGGCCCAGCTCCGCGCCTACCACGCCCTCGGCCGCAAGGTCCTCGCCCGCATCAAGGACGGCCCGCTGGACGCCGCCACCCTCCGCGCAGCTGCACGAGGAGACCGGCCACGGCTTCGACAACCTCCGCAAGGCCCGCGTCTTCGCCCGGGTCTACACCCAGGGGCAGCTCGACGAGCTGTGCGCGCTGCGGACCCCCGGGGGATGCCGCTGCCCTGGAGGCACGTCCAGCAGCTCCTGAAGCTCCCGCCGGGCGAGAGGCGCGACGCGTTGCAGCGGAAGGCGGCCGAGCGGGGCTGGGGCCTGGAGGAGCTGGCCGCGGCGATCCCCGGGAAGGTGCGGCGCCGGCAGACGCGGCGCGAGGGGGGCCGGCCCTTCCTGAGGCCGAGGACGGTGGCCGACGGGCTGCGGCGGATCGTGCGGCACGGCGACGAGTGGCTGCGCCGCTACGGCAGCAAGGCCTGGTCGGGCGACGACTGGCTGCGGGGGAAGGTCGGTGCGGCGGGCCCGGGCGGCCTGAAGGCCCGCCTGGCGGAGGCGCGGGAGGTCGCTGCGGGAGGTCCGGGAGTCGGTCGCCGAGCTGGAGGCCAGGCTCAAGCGGTTCGAGGCCGAGATGGGGGAGGGCCGACCGGCCGGGCCGGCGGCGTCGCGGCGGACTCCGGATGAGCTTCAATGGGGCCACGGCTGGGTAGCCGTGGAAGACGCGGCCGCCGGACGTCGGCGCTCGACGGCCGTACGCGGCTTCAATGGGGCCACGGCTGGTGTAGCCGTGGAAGACGCCGACGGTCGCCGAGCGCCGTCGGCCATGCTCGACGTGCTTCAATGGGGCCACGGCTGGTGTAGCCGTGGAAGACGCCGGATCGCCGGCGATCGCCGTCGCGGCGATCGCGAGCTTCAATGGGGCCACGGCTGGTGTAGCCGTGGAAGACGACCGGTCGCCGGCGACGGCCGACGGCCGGCGATCGGGCTTCAATGGGGCCACGGCTGGTGTAGCCGTGGAAGACGCGACCGCGGCCGTCGCGACGCAGTCGCCGAGCGTCGAGCTTCAATGGGGCCACGGCTGGGTAGCCGTGGAAGACGCGGCCGATGCGCGGCGCGGCGTCGCGACGCGTCGACGCTTCAATGGGGCCACGGCTGGGTAGCCGTGGAAGACGGCCGCGGCCGCGACCGCCGTCGCGACGCGGCATCGGCTTCAATGGGGCCACGGCTGGGTAGCCGTGGAAGACGCCGTCGGCGACGCCGATCGTCGACGCGCACGTCGACGGCTTCAATGGGGCCACGGCTGGTGTAGCCGTGGAAGACGCCGGCGACGGCTCGGCGAGCTCGACGCGCCGAGCAGGCTTCAATGGGGCCACGGCTGGGTAGCCGTGGAAGACCGCCGGCCTCGCTTCGTCTTGAGTCGCATCAGGTTAAAAGCATCGCCGCGAGAGGTGACGCCTCGACGCACTGGACTGCACTTCTGATCGTCCGCGTCGTCCGAAATCGTGGAAAACAAACCGATTGCGGCGTGCGAGAGGCATGCGGTGGCAGAGATACATCGAAGTCCGTATTGCCAAAGGGCTTGGCAGAAGACGGGGGCCATTGCAGCCTTCAATGACCTCCCTGCTCGTGTGGGCGGCCCGCCTGCTGAGAGGCACTTCAATGGGGCCACGGCCCTTCGCCGTGGATGACAGCCTCGCTGCGGGTTGCGTGGCTCGGGACTTCGGGGTGCGTATCCACGAGCGGAATGGCGGAGCTGTCTCTGCGAGCCTCTGAGGCGCCCACGGGTGCCGAAGGCCTAGGGCGACCCGCTTCGGAATGCGAGGGCGTGGCAAGAGCGAACGCCTGATCGGATTGTCCACGGACCGCGGCCAGGATCGACCGGGCCGATGTTCCGTTGCCCCCGCACGCGAGCCGCCGGCAGCGGGTCCTGATCCGCGATCCGACGGGACTTCCCGGGGCTACGATGAGGGACACGCCTCCGCACCGAGGTGCATGCCGTGGAGGTCGCTGAGGTCAGTCCGTGGCGCCGAAGAGACCGAGCCCCATGAAGCGACCAGCCTCCGAGACACAGTCGGGCCGGGGACCGGGACGGGTCCACCAGCCCGCCCGCGAAGGTGATCCGCACGTGCAGGCGGCGAAACCGCGCAGCTTGGTCGGAGTAATTGTAGCGGCTTGCCGGCTCGGTCCCCGGCCAGAAGCCGACCGGCCCTCCATGCGATCTCGGCATAACGGGCGAGCTCGTCGGGGTAGCCCGCCTGACGGATGGCCTGGCGGAGCAGGTCGTCGATCCGTCTGATCGAGCTTGCCGAGAACTTCGCCTTCCGCTCGTCCGCCGCCGACTGCGGACCATCCCCATCGGATCTCGGGTACAGCCGCCTCCGGAGCTTCCGCGGGTCGTCATGGCCGGGGAGGACGACCGGCGTCACGGTCGCCCAGGTCGACGCCGGCTTCGGTGTAGCGCCGGACCGTCGCCGTCGGAGTGAGTGGAGTCTGCGGCAGGATCGCCGTCGCGTCGGCGGCCCTCCTCCACGACGAGGTCGGTCGCCGACAAGCGCGCGAGCTCGGAGTTCGTCGCCGTCGCCCCCGTTGAGGCGGTGATCAGGACCCGGCGAATCGCGGTCGCCACTCGGACCCGGCACGCCGCCCCCGCGGCTCGATGCTGGGCAGGGGGAGGTACGCGAGCGGCGGCCCCGGACGGGACGATGGGGCTGGCCGACCGGCTCACCGTGGCCGAGGACGAAGCGAGCGACTCTCGGGGCCACCACCCGAGGCGACGGCCACCTCGGCGCGAGCGGCGGCGTGCCGCAGCATGGCCGCCACGACCTCGCCCGGCGAGCCAGTCGAACGAGCGGGAACCGCTGGCGTCGGGCTGGAGCAGGCCGAACGCGATGAAGGGCCGTTGCGGGTCCGTCGCCCGACGGTAGCCGACGACCCGGAAGGCCGAGAGCGGCGGGACCGGGTGGAAGTCCTCGCCATGGAACTGGTCGGAGGAGGACCCATGCCTCTCGACGAGGGCGTGGAGACTCCCCTCCACGGGCATGCGCAGGCCGTCCGCCGACGGATCGTCGGTCGGCATCCATCGCTCCCCGCCAGCTTCCCCTCGCCCTCCTCGGTGACGACCGACGTATCCGCCAGACCATGTCCACCCCCAGCTGAGTGCGCGGCACCCCATGTGTGGCTCAGCTGAGGACCTCCTTCTCGTCCTCGAAACCGGTCTGGCTCACCGCGACAAATGGACCTGGCACGGCTCGCCCAGCAATACGCTCAACGAGTACATGCAAAAAAAAAAAAAAAAAAAACAAAATCGAATCGAAGGCGAATGACGTATTGCCTTCTATCGGAAGCTGCGCGCCATCGAGAACCTCTCACACGGCAGGCGTCGACATCGTCCCGGTCGTCACCATCGTCAACGGCGTCAATAACGAGCAAAGTCGAAAACTATCGTCGAAGCTCCGCGCTCGACAACCCGAAGCGGATCAACTTCCTCTCGTTCCAGCCGGTGTCGTTCACCGGCCCGACGAAGAAAGTGAACGCCGGAGCGGCGCGCCGCGCAGCGCTAAACACCCCTGTCGCACCTGGCGCACGACGTGAAGAAACCAGACCGGCATCGGCGAGCCGATCCGTGCTCGGCTTCCCTATCTCGTTCATGTCCACCTTCACCGACTGGGCGGACGTCGTCCACGGGCCGGATTCCGCGACGGGGCCAGCTCACCGTCGATCGACCGGCGGCATCGGGCATGGCGCTGATGATCTCAAGGAAACCAAGGAAGCGGTGCCGGTCACGGCGTTCCTCAACGCCGAAACGCCTGGCGAGGGATGTCGCGCAAGTCAACGACGCGGCGCGTGGCAAGTTCCTGTCGGTGGTCGGCATGGCGCTGGCCCTCATGCGCAACTACGACTCGTTCAAGGCGCCAACGCACTTCCGGCTCGCCGACCTGATGAAGAAGTTCGACAAGACCTTTGGCGCCACCGGCAAGAGCTACGGCAAGGTCTCCGGCGACCGCACGCTGAGCGACATCGAACAGCGGCGCGCAGACCGGTGGAACTTCCTGTTCATCGCCGGGATGTGGTTCCAGGATCTGTTCAACTACGACTTCCGCCGCACGGAGATGTGCATCATCCCGTATGCGACGCAGCAGGGTGTGATTTCCCCGGCGCCTACAACACCGGCATCGGCTGGCGGGACATCTTGAAGATGCACATGACGGCGACCCTCACGAAGCGGTGACGAAGAGAACGGCCGTCACGAGATTTCGCCGGCAGACAATAACGTGCCGCTCACCAGCGAGCCCACCACACTGGAGTCCTCAACGCCGAAGCCGTGGCCGCGGCGCGCGCAGACGGACCTCGACGATTTGCACATTGCCAAGAACGCTCGCCAGGAAAAGCTGGCCGCGCGTAAGCAGTCGCAGATGACGCCGGAGGAAATCCGCCAGCACATGGAGATGGAGCGGCTCGATCGCCAGCAGGTGCTCAAGGAGCAGCCCACTATTGAGATTCAGGAAGTCGAACCTCGGCTCGAAGAAGAAGCAGGACGTCCAGGAAGTCACGCACAAGGACGTCAAGCAGGCCACGGGCTACGGGCTTCAGGTAGAGGGTGGTTCTTAGGACCCGCCTTTACTTTTTGCACGCCTCTTTTCACGCTCCTCTCCGCGCGACCGCAAGAAACGTCAAGACGCCGCTCGCTGGTCTGGCTAGACTCGCACACAAGGAGTCCCATCGTGATTCGATTCGTCGTCCTCGCGTGTGCCTTTCTGTGTCCTACGATCGCATCAGCCCAGAGCGCATCCGGCGCGCCCGTCGGTCTTCTTCAGCATTTTGGGTCCCGAGGGCGAGCAACTGCAGCGGTTCTACACCGACCTCTTCGAGTGGACAATCGCCCCGGGTGGGAGATGTGATGACGGCCGTCACATCCCCCCTCCCCGCGACGATTGGGAAGGGCGCCCCAGAGACCATCGTGTATGTCGGCGTTGACGACATCACCGCGATGCTCGCAAAGGTGGTCGCGAGAGGCGGACCTATTGGATTTCCGCGACGCCGAGAGAACTGCTGGCGTGGTGCTTGCCGTGTTCAAGGACCCGGCGGGAAACAGCGTCGGTCTGGTGGAACTGCAGAACGGCAAAGTGAAGGTTCCGAAGTAGCGTCCGGCTTCAGCCGGACCTCGATTGGCCAAATTCCCGCAACACGACGAAGTGCCGTCGGTATCCGCGCGCCGAGTCAAGATCCCAGACGCGGCGCATTGGGCTCGGGATCAAGTGCATGACACCAACTGGAACCTGGAACCTGAAAATCTCAGACTTGATACGGCTCAAACATGGGTGGCCGCGTCGATGGTAGACTCCACCGCCATGACGCTCGCCGTCGTCGATGACGACATCGATGTGCGCGCCGCTTTGAACCGGCTTCTTCGCGCGATGGGCCATCAAATCCGGCTCTTCCGCGTCCGCGAAGAGTTCGCAGGCAGCGGCCACGACTTCGACTGCGTTATCCTGGATATCCGGCTGCCAGGTTTGAACGGACTGGAGTTGCGCGACGGAACGGCCGGACAGCCGGCCGTCGCCTGCCACTCTGGTTCTCATCACTGGTGACAGCGATTACTTTCTGGGAGATGACGTCCCGACCGATGTTCCACACTCCGGTAAGCCGTTCGACGAAGACAGCCTCGTCGCCGCCTTGAGCAACGTCGTTGGTTCGCTCAGCTGAATCAATGATTGTGGGACTGCCACCCTTCGAACTACTGGGCGCCACCTGATCGAGGGGAGCAGCGATTGCGTCAAGCTCATCGACCTCGCGGCCGCCTCGTCTACCTGAACTCTGCCGGCGTGGAACTGCTGACCTGGATTGCACCGACGATTCGATTGGCCCGGGTCTGGGTGGACATCCCGGGAGGGTGAACACCAAGCGGCCGCACGTGCCGCAGTTGCACGCGCCATGGCCGGCGAACGCACGTCGTTCGAAGCATTCTGCCGAACCGCCCGCGGTGCAGAGAAGTGGTGGGACGTCGTCGTCACGCCGATTGCGGGCGACGACGGAACGGTCGTCCAGCTGCTTGCCGTCTCTCGCGAGATCACAGAAAAGCGGCAAGCGGCCGACTTCCGCGCCGGGCAGCAGCACGTGCTCGAGATGATCGCGACCGGCGCCGCACTCGATGTCGTCCTCACGCGCCTCGTGCAACTAGTCGAACGGCACAGCGACGGGATGTGGTGCTCGGCGAGATCTCCCTCGACGAAGATGACAATCCCACCTCCGGCGAGGAGCGGCGCCGAGCCTGCCGGAAGGCTACAACCAGGCGATCGAGGGCGCGGCGATTGGCCCGCGAGCGGGATCGGGACGGCCATGCATTCGTGGGTGGCGTTATCATCGCCACCGACGTGCTCGTCGATCCCATCTGGGAGGACTACCGCGAGCTCGCCGTCGCCTATGGCTTCCGCGCCTGTTCGCTCGTCGACGCCTATTTCGCGCAAGCGGCGTCCTGCTCGTTTGCGATGTACTACCCGAACCCGAGGCCACTGCTCGACGAAGAAGCGCGGCTGGTCGAAGTCGCCGCCAACATCGCCGGCATCGCGATCGAGCACCACCGGACGCTGGAAGCACTGCGGCGGAGCGAAGAGCGCACTCGCGCGATTCTGCGCGATACCGGACTGGATGTTCGTCCTGGACCTCAATGGCGTGTTCGTTGACTACCACGCGAAGAATCCGGCAGATCTCCCGGTCCCCACCCGAGGAGTTCCTCGGCAAAGCGATTTGGGACGTGCTGCCGCCGGAAACGATCTCGAAGCGCTTTTGCGACCGCAATGGCCGGTGCCCTGACGTCAGACGAACCGAGGAAGTTCGATGTACTCGCTCGAATCCGATCAGGCGCAGCACTTCTACGAAGCGTGCGTTGTCCGTTGTGACGCCAACAGGATCCTCAGCATCGTCAGGGACGTCAGCGACCGCAAGCGCGCGCGGAAATGGATGCCCATCTCCAGCGCCTAGTCGGCGCACCTCAGTCGCGTGGCGACGCTGGGCGAGCTGTCGGGAGCCATGGCTCACGAGCTGAGCCAACCGATGTCAGCAATCCTGATCGTAACGCGTTGGCGGCGATGCGGTTGTTGTCGCAGGAGCCGCGGATCTGCCCGAGGCGAAGGCCGCCATTGAAGGCATCATCTCCAACGACAAACGCGCTGGTGCGGTCATCGAAAGGCTTCGAACGCTGCTCAAGAAGGGCCATGTCGCCTTCGAGGCACTCGACATGAACGACGTCGCCAGAGACGTCCTCGACCTCACGCGCAGCGATTTCCTCGCCAGGCGCATCTCGGTGGCTACGTAATCTCGCGCCGGCACTCCCGCGCATCTATGGTGACTGGTGCAGTTACAACAGGTGCTCCTGAATCTGGTGTCTAACGCCTGCGAGTCGAGCAATACGCTGAACGAAGTACAAACAAAAAAAAAAACGTGCCGAATAAAAATGTTGCATAGCCACAAAAAACGTATTGCCAAGATGTGGTGGCCCTTGTAGCAGTAGCCGGTCAGCGACTTGTCGCCGTTGATGCGCTTCTTCGAGTGCGAGCAGCAGTCGACGAGCTTGCGCACGTGCCCGCCGCAGCAGCGGTACCAGGTGCTGTTGACCTTCGTGTTGAAGCTGTACTGCTCCTTGACCGCCTGGCAGACCGGCGTCCGCGACGCGGCGGGCAGCGGCACGCCGTCGGCGTCGGTCAGCCGGCTGCCGTCCTTGTCGACCGGGTCGCCGGCGAGGTCGATGAGGCGGCCGAGGTCGTCGACGCGATGGCCGTCCTTCGCGCGCAGCGGGCGGCCGCGGAAGTCGACGCGCGGCAGCCCGGTCGGGTGCGGGCAGGAGTCGGTCGTGTAGATGTGGCCGCAGAAGTCGTAGCGCCTCGGCCTCGCCGGGCTTGATCAGTCGAGGTCGCGGTCTCTGGCGCCTGGGTCGCCATCAGCGTGCCGCTGACCTTGGCGAGGAACGCGCTGCGACTCGCCAGCGCGGCGCCGCTCGGCCGTCGCAGCACGCCGACTCGAGCTCGGCCGGGGTGTTCGAAGTGCCCCTCGCGAGCACCGTGCCGTGCTCGTCGACGCGGACCGCGACGGCGACCTCGGATGCCGGCGGCGGCCGGCGTGGGCGTCGGCCACCCGTCGAAGTCGCGCACGGCACCAGCGGGTCGCGGCCGAGCGCCTCGATGGCGGCGGCCAGTGCGCGGGACATCCCGGCCGCACCCCTCCGAGGTCGACCACAGCGAGCCCGAGCCGCCCGGCCCGACCTCCATGGCTGCTGCGGCCGCCAGCTCCGGCCCCTCCTCGCGGATCTCGAGCGCCGCCGGCGCGGGTCGATCTCTGCGCGCAGCGCGCTCAGTTCGCGCGCGAGGGCGAGCACCGCGACGCCAGCGCGGCAATGCCGAGCAGCGCGACGACGAGCCCGATGGCGAGCAGCCCTCCGTCGACGGCTCGTCGCGGTCGAGCAGCGGCAGCACCGCGAACGCGCCGCGACGCCGCGGCGCGGGCCAGCGAGGCGCGGCCGATCCGCCCGCGCGCGCCGAAGCACGACATGGCGCGCCAGCGCGCCCCGAGACGAGCGCGCGGCTTGCGCGACGGTGAACGCCGCGAACAGCGCGGCGCCCGCCCAGGCGGTTGCCTCGACCCCACGACCATCCCGCCGCGAGACGAGCTCGACGACGACGACAACCCGCCCCACGGCCGCGCGGGCAGCGGCTACCGTCGTGGATCCCGTAGGTGCCAGCGCGGCGCGCGTGCGCCGGCCCGTCGGCGAGCTTGAAGCAGGCGGGAGCCGGTGAGCACGCGCGCCGAGGAGCAGCGCGAGGACCACGGCTGAGCATGCGGCGCGGAAGGCTAGACGGCAGCTCCTCGAGGATCCCGCCGGTTCCCGCTCGACAGCGGCGACCAGTAACCGTCGCCGCCGACCGGAAGGAGCGTCGCGACGCGGGCGAGCTCCAGTTCCGGACATCGCGGATCTCGCGGTCGGCAGACGGCGGCGACCTCGGCCGCTCGCGATCGGGCATCCGGCCCACCTCAGCACCTCGTCGACCGAGTCCGGATCTCCGGCAGCGCGTCCAGCTCGGGCGCCGATGTTGGCGATCGCCGCCTCGTAGGCCTCGACCGGGCGGTAGCCGGGCAGGTCGACGCGGTTCGCGGTCGGCCAGTCCGGCCGGCGGTCGGGACCCGGATGAGCTCGGTCAGAGGGCAGGGTAGCGGCGCTCCTCGTCCGTGCCGCCGAGCTTGTAGTCCTGCGCGCGTGCGGCGGCGACGGGCTGCGCGAGGCCTCCATGTCGGCGCGCAGCGTCGGCTCCAGCCGCGCCGGATCGGTCGTCCACGCGCGGATCTCCCTCGGCTCGATCAGCGCCTCGGTGCACGCGCGCTCGATCACCTCGGGTCGTCGAGCGAGAGCCCGGAGAAGGCGAGACCCGCAGGCGGCGCAGCAGCGCGGCTCGCGGTCGGGGCGCCGCAGCCGCGTGGCGATGACCGCCGGCACGCCGGCAGCGACGCGCCGCTCCACCGGCCGCCAGTCGATCGGCATGCCATACTGGAGCTGGAACGTCGCGGGCCTCCGAGACGCGCTCGGCCGGGTGGTCGTCGCCGGCCGGCTCCTCGCGAGCAATACGCTGACGAAGGAACAGGGCAGCAAGCATCGCCAGGACGATCATGATTCCCTTCGAAACGTCGCTGAGGGGGTGAACGAGCCCATCGGGCCGGCGAAGCCCGACCAGGGCCCACGTTTCCGAGCGTGGTCGCCGAGGCCGCGATGGCCGCGAACGGCGAGAGCTCGAGCTCGACGCGGTGCGCGTCCACCAGGAGGAGCACCGCCCCGGCGACGAAGATGCCCACGTAGACGCTGAGGCGGCCAGCAGCAGCGAGAGGTAGAGCCGCAGCTCGTTGTCGCGGAAGATCGTCGCCGGGTGCCGGCGCACGAAGGCGCGGTAGAGCAGCGCGAAGTTGACGCCGCCGATGACCATGAAGAGCGCGATCACCCACTGCGAGGCGGCCGCGAACGGCTCGACGGAGCGCGGGTCGGTTCCGAAGCCGCCCGTCGGCAGCGTGGAGAACGCATAGGCCACGGCCTCGTACAGCCCCATACGCTCGTCCACGCCGGTCCAGCCGAGGACGGCGAGGATGAGGCTGAGGACGACCGTGAGCGAGACGTAAAGGATCCAGAGCCGCCGCGCCGTGTCCCGGATCGACGTCGTGAGGGTCTCGAGGTCGGGGCCCGGCGTCTCGTGCTCCATGAGCTGCCGCCCGCCGACGCGGAGGCGGGGCAGCACCGCCAGCGCCAGGACGACGATGCCCATCCCGCCGACCCACTGGCTGAACTGCCGCCAGATCATCATCGACCGGTCGACCGCGGCGAAGTCCGTGAGGACGCTCGCTCCCGAGGTCGTCATGCCCGACATGCCCTTCGAAGAGCGCGTCGACCGGACGGTCGAGCTGCGACTCGCCCGAGAACAGGTACGGCAGCGCCACGGCGCCCGCGGCGAGCAGCCAGGTGAGCGAGACGACGAGGAAGCCCTCGCGTACGCCGACGTGCTCCTTCCCCTCGCGTGAACCGCTCGAGGCCGAAGCCCGAGGCCCGCAGTGATCGCTCCTGCGGCGACGAACGGCCACGCGGGTCTCGGAATGGCCGAGCGCGAGCGCGATCGGGAAGAGGAACGCCAGCGAGAAGTACTTGAGAAGCGCCCCGACGAGGTTGAGAGCCGCGCCGACGTCGACGCCCACGCTGCGCCGCAGCCGGCCGACCAGGCCGATCACAGCGCCTTCTCGACCTCGGCCACGCGGCTCGACTCGGTGAAGATGATGGCGCGGTCGCCCGGCTCGAGCTGGTCGTCGCCGTGCGGGAAGATGACCGCTCCGTCGCGGACGATCGCGCCGATCAGCGACCCGGTCATCGGCAGATCCTTGAACGGCGTGCGAACGAGCTTGCTCGAGTCGCGGACGGTGATGTCGAGGATCTCGAAGCGGTCGCCCTCCAGCATGGCGAGCTGACGAACCCGCGGGTCGTGCGCGAAGCGGACGATCTCCTCGGCCGTCACCGAGCGCGGGTTGACCGCGACGTCGATCCCCGCCCGCTCGAAGACCTCGACGGAGACCGTGTCGTGGACGATCCCGATCGTGAAGCCGATCCCGTGCACCCTCGCGAGCATCGCGGCGTAGAGGTTCTTCGAGTCCTCGCGCATGGCGAAAACCGCGGCGCTCGCCTGTCCGATCCGTTCGCGTTCGAGGAAGTCGGGGTCGAGACCGGTCGCGTGATACACGCGCGCGTCCGTCACCTCGTCCGCGACCTCGCGCGCGCGCTCCTCGTCCGCCTCGATCACGCGCACGCGAATTCCCTGGTCGAGAAGCACGCGGGCGATCGCAACGCCTGTCCCCCCGGCGCCGAAGACGACGACGTCGTCGACGCGCCGCTCTCCACGGGCCATGATCCCGCCCCATTCGCGTGCGGCGTCGGGCGAGCCGATGACGACGATCCGGTCGCCGGGCATGATCGACTCGTCACCGCGCGGGACGATCATGCGATCCGACCGGATGATGCTCGCGACCTTCGAGTTCGCGGGGATCGTCGCCCTCTTGAGCGGGAGCCCGACGACCTGCTCGTAGCCGCCGCCCCGCACCCGACCCGCGGCCCGCTCGGCGGCCTCCGTGAGCGGGATGCCGCTCAGATCGTCCGACGAGCCCTCCTTCGGGACGTCGAACTCGACGATCTGCACCTCGCCGTCGGCGAAGACGTCGGTCTGCTTCGCGGCCGGCACGCCGATCGTCTGGAGGACTGCGTAGGCCGTCTCGAGCTCGGAGGAGACCATGAAGTCGACCTCGATCTGGCGCTCCTGCCAGGCCTCGATGTACTCCGGGTTCGACGTCCGCACGATCGTCTGCGCCTCCGAGACCTTCTTCACGAGGGTCGCCGCCACGAGGTTGATCTCGTCGCGCGACGTGCAGGCGATCATCAACGAGGCCCTCTCGATGCCGGCCTCCTGGAGCACGCGCCGCGTGGCGCCGTTGCCCGCCACCGTGTGCACGTCGTAGCGGTACGAAAGGGCCTGGAGCCGCTTGGCGTCGAGGTCGACCACGGTGATGTCGTGGTCGTTGTGCAGAGCCTCGACGATGGTGGCACCGACCTGCCCGGCCCCGAGGACGACGATCTTCACGCGCGGAGCCTAGCTCCGCGCCAGGTCAACGCTCGGGCCAGTCCGGCTCGTCCTCGATGCCCACCGCGTCCGCGATGCGGTTGATGTAGTTGAAGTACGAGATCACCTGGAAGGCGTCGTGGATCGCCTCGTCGCTCCAGCCGTGGCCGCGCAGCTCGTCGACGTCTTCCTGCCCCATCTCCGCAGGCTTGTGCGTGAGCTTGACCGCCAGGTGGCACAGGGCCATGACGGGCGGCTCGAGGTCGGCCGCGCGGTAGTCGTGCTTCGCGTGCTCGGCCAGCTCTTCTGTTGCGCCCTCAGCACGGAGGTCGTTGGCATGCGCCTCGATTCAGTAGTGGCAGTCGTTCGCGTTCGAGACCACGACCGCGAGCAGCTCCCGCTCGGCGCGCGACAGCTCGGACGGGCCGAACATGATCGCCGCGTAGAGGGCCATCGAGCGGTTGAGCACGCTCGGGTTGAGGCTCATCGACTTGACGATGTTGAAGACCTTCCCGGCCCGGCCCATGGCCGCCGCGTACTCCGCGGCCAGCGGTCCGGTCGCCTCGTCCACGTCGATGAGCCTGATGTGCGGCACGAATGCGTAGTCTGACGCAGCCCCGGCCGCATTTGCATCTGGCTCGAAGGGATGCAATAAGTTCCTCCCCTGACAAGGGTCAGTCCCCAGCCAAGGAGAGTGACGTGCTAGGTCGGTCAGACGACTCCCAACGCGAGCCCGAAGAGGAAGTCACACCGCTCGAGCAGTCTGCGGCTCCGGCAAGGGAGTACACGGACGTCGGTGATGCCGTCGCCGGCGTGCTCCGCGCAGCCGAGGACGCGGCGGAGAAGATCCGCGTCGAGGCGCAAACACAGGCGCAGGAGATCGTCGAGCGCTCCAGCGGCGACGCCGCCACGCGCGTCGACGAGCTCACGCGCGAAGCCGAGCGCACGCGCCAGGATGCCGAGGAGTACGCCCGCGACGTTCGCCAGGCCGTCGACAGCTACGGCACCCAGCAGCGTAGGGAGGCGGAGCAGGAGTCCCGCGGGATCCTCGCCGACGCCGAGGAGCAGGCCCGCGCGACGCGCGAAGCAGCCCAGGAGATGGCGCTGCAGATCGAGGGCGACGCCCGCCGGCGCCAGGAGCGGCTCCGTGAGGATGTGCGCTCGCTCGAAGAACGGCGCCAGCGCGTGGTCGAGAGCCTGCGGGAGATGGCGGCCCAGCTCAACGACCTCTTCCCCGAGCTCGAGCCCAGCCCGCGCGAGACCGAGATGCTCGACGCGCTCGACGTCGAGCGGCGCACCTGAGCCCGCTCGGCGACGAGCTCCGCTCCCTCATGCGAGGCTTTCCGGCCGGCGTGGCCGTCCTGACCGTGGACGCGGACCACGAGCGCCTCGGCCTGACCGTGGGCACCGTCGTCTCGCTCTCGCTCGAGCCGCCGCTCGTCGGCGTGTCGGTCGCCCGGCAGGCTGCGATGCACGAGCTCCTGCGCCGCGCCGGGTCGTTCTCGCTCAGCCTCCTCGCCGGCGACCAGGACGCGGTCGCACAGCACTTCGCGCGCGGCGTGCCTCCCGTGGCGCACTGGCACGGGATCGAATGGCGCGAGGGCACGGCCGGCGCACCGCTCCTCGAGGGCGCCCTGGGCTGGGTCGAGTGCCGTCTCGACAGCGAGCTCGAGACCGGCGACCACACGTTCTTCGTGGGAGCCGTCGAGTCGGTCGAGCGCGGGCGCGACGGCCTCGCGCTCGTCCACGTCGGGCAGCGGTACGAGGCGCTGTGATCGAGGCCGTCGTCTTCGACCTCGACGGCGTCATCGTCGACTCCGAGCACGTCTGGGACGACGTCCGCCAGCAGCTCGCCGAGGAGCGTGGAGGCACCTGGCACGACCAGGCGTCGCGGGACATGATGGGCATGAGCTCGCCCGAGTGGTCGCGCTACATGCACGACGTGATCGGGCTCTCGGAGCCGCCCGAGGAGATCAACGCCGAGGTCGTGCGCCGCCTGGAGCAGGTCTACCGCGAGGAGATCCCGCTCCTCCCCGGCGCCGTCGAGGCCGTGAAGTCGCTTGCCGCCCGATGGCCGCTCGGGCTCGCGTCCTCCTCGAACCGGGAGCTGATCGACCTCGTGCTCGAGACCTCGGGGCTCGACCGTTACTTCGCGGCCACCGTGTCCTCCGAGGAGGTGCCGCGCGGGAAGCCGGCGCCCGACGTCTACCTCGAGGCCGCGCGCCGGCTCGGCGTCGACCCCCGGCGCTGCGCGGCGATCGAGGACTCGGAGAACGGGATCCGGAGCGCGAAGGATGCGGGCATGCGCGTGATCGCGATTCCCAACCCGCAGTACCCGCCCGCGGACGAGGCCCTGGCGCTCGCCGACGTGGTGCTGCCGTCGACCGCGGCCCTCACACCCGAGGTCGTCGAGCCCGACTAGCGCTCGGCGGGCGGCGCGGCCTGGATGTTCTCGATCGTCGTGCGGATGTCGCCGATCGAGAGGAAGCTGGCCACCGCGGCCTGAGCGGCCTCGAGGTCGCCGCCCTGGGCCAGGCCCTTCGCGCGGCTGATCTGCGTGCGCAGGGCGAGCAGCCGGTTCGCGAGCTTGGCCTTCTCGGACTCGAGCTCCTCGGGCGCGTCCGCGTCGGAGACCTCCTCGACCGCGGTCTGCACCTCGGTGCTGATCTGGTTGAGCTCGGTCGTGAACGCCTGCTGCGTGGTCGTGCTCTCGCCGAGCGCCTCGATGCGATCGAGGATCAGCCCGACCTCCTCGGCTTCCTGGGCGAGATCGCCGCCCCCACCCCCGCCGCCACCGCCGCCACCCCCGCCGCAGCCCGCAGCGACGAGAAGGATCAGCGCGCCTCCGAGCACCACCCAAGAAGGAACTCGGCGTGTCAACGTGCGCGGACTGTAGCGTCCTGGACGGCCGTTGAATAGTGGTTACGGCCGGTTGATGCGCCAGGTGCGCACGGCCGGCGTCGCGTCGATGTTCCCGGAGGGGTCGATCGCGCGGACGCGGAAGGTGTGCGAGCCGAAGGCGAGGCTCCGGTACGTGCGCGGCGAGGTGCACGCCGTCCACGGGCCGCTCATGTGCTTGCACTCGAACTTCGAGCCCGCCTGCGAGGACGTGAACCTGAAGGTCGCGATGCGCGCCGTGGTCGGATTGCGCGGCCCCGCCGTGATGGTCGTGTTCGGCTTCGAGTCGTCGGGGACGATGCCGAGCGCCTTGGCCGCGTTGAGGCGGCGGCCGTTCTGGATGAACACGTTGAGCCCGGCCGGCGTGTCGACGCCCGCGAGGATCGCGTTCTTGAGCTGAGCCACGGTGAGGAGCGGGCTGTCGGCGAGCAGCAGCGCCGCGACGCCCGCGACGTGCGGCGTCGCCATCGAGGTTCCTTGGATGGACTCGTACGCGTTGCCGTTGTGCAGCAGGCAGGCGACGGCCAGGTCGTCGATGTAGGCGCCGTCGAAGATCGCGGCATCGACGTCGACATCCATCCCGAGGCCGATCGTGCAGCCCGGCCATGCCGTCGGCCACCGAGAAATCGTCGCTGAAGGCGAACCAGTTTCCGTTCGTCGACCCTGACCACCCGCTGTAGGTCGAGCCGTTGACGAGGATCCAGAGGATGTCATCCGTCGCGTTACCGCCGTGCGTTGTTGTCCGTGTCGAGCCGCATGTTGTAGTTGATCCGGCACCCGGTTCGACCGGCGAGGCTGAACGGCGCGAGCTTCGCGATCGACGTGTCCTGGTTGGTGGACAGGCCGACGGGAGAGTCGGCGATGCTGAACGCCCCGCTCGTGCGCGTGGCGCCCGTCCGGTTCCAGGGGTTCGGGTTCGGCAGCCGGTTTCCCCACCGGGCGTTGAACTGCGCCACGGTGCCCTCGAAGTTTTCGGAGACCACGTTCGAGTAGCCCGGCCACGCACTCAAGATGTCGACGCCCGGCGCGGCCAGGTGCACCGCGGAGGTGCCGTGGTTGGAGAAGCCCGCGATGAGGTCGGTCCTGCCGGTCGCGCCGACGCAGAGGATGTTGGCGGCGTTCGCGCCGCCTTCACCGGGCGGACGATGGAACTCGCAGGGATACGCCTGGTCGTTCGAGCCCGTGTTGCCGTCGAGGTCCCAGCCGCTGTTCCCGGCCGCGAAGACGAAGAGCGTGTTGGCACAGGGCGCCGAGAGGATCGCGTCGCGGACGGTCGCGCTCGCCCCGCTCCCTCCGAAGCTGCCGTTCACGATGTCGGCGCCGTTCGCGCAGGCATACGTGATCGCGTTGACGATGGCGGTGTTCGGGAGGCTGCCGTCCGCGTCGGCCGCGCGGAGCGCCATCAGCGAGACGTCCCAGTTCACGCCCGGGACGCCCCGCGCGTTGTTGCCGACCGCGCCGATGGTGCCGGCGACGTGCGTGCCGTGACCGTTGTAGTCGAGCGGCGTCGCATCGTTCTGGATGAAGTCCCAGCCGTGTAGGTCGTCGACGAAGCCGTTCCCGTCGTTGTCCCCACCGCCGATGGGGTCGTCGTTCAGCCACATGTTCCCGGCGAGATCGGGGTGGCTGGAGGCGATGCCGCTGTCGATGACGGCGACGAGCACGTTCGCGCTGCCGCGCGTGCGCGTCCAGGCCGCCGGCGCGTCGATGTCCTTGTCGCTGGCCTGCGAGAGACCCCAGGTGAGGTCGAAGTCGGGGTCGTTCGGAACCGTGCTCAGCCGTGTAGACGTAGTTCGGCTCGGCGTAGAGCACGTCCGGGTCGCTCTCGAGCTCGGCGACCGCGGACTCGACCGAGACGCCGTCCGCCAGGCGGACGAGCGTCGCACCGGGGAGCCCGAGGCTCTGGACGAACTGCCCCTCCGTTGCCGCCAGCGTGCTGGTGCGCGCGGCGGTCGTCGTCCCCGCACGGAAGCGGACGATGACCTCGCCCGGCACGTACTCGGGAGCCGCCGCTCCTGCGCCGTGGCGCTCGAGCCCGCCTGGCGCGGACGTGCCAGCGCCCGCGCCGGATGCGCAGAAAAGGAGAATCGCCAGCGCCATGAGCGCCGGCAGCCGCATTGCCGCATTGCCCATTTCGGACGTTGGATGATGCACTAGTTGTAAAGAAAATGGAAGGGCCGGCTACGGACGGACGCGCCACGTGTCCACGGCGGCCGTCTGATCCATGTTCAGGGCGGGATCGATCGCGCGGACGCGGAACGTGTGCATCCCGACCCCGAGGCCCCTGTAGGTCTTCGGCGAAGCGCACGGGAGCCACGGGCCCATCATGTGGCGGCACTGGAAGGTCGAGCCGGCCTGCGTGGAGGTGAACCTGAATGTCGCGGTGCGGGCCCTCGTCGAGGCCGGCGGCCGCGCGGTGATCGTCGTGTTCGGCGGCGTCACGTCGAGCGCGACGTCGATGGACTTGTCGGCGTTGAGCCGCCCGCCGGTGGCCATGCGGTTCGCGAACGCGGCCTTCTTGTCCACGCCCTTGAGGAGGGCGTTCTTGAGCTTCGCCACCGTGAGAGTCGGGCTGGCCGCGAGCAGCAGCGCGGCGACGCCGGCGACGTGCGGCGAGGCCATGGACGTGCCGGGGATCGCCTGGTAGTCCGCGCCGGTCGGGTTCAGGCACTTGACGACGACGTCGTCGACGTAGGCACCGTCCATCGTGACCGTTTCGTCACTTTCGAGGAAGAAGCGCACGTACACCGTCGACTCGCCGTCGAAGAGCGACAGGTCGCTGGTGAGCAGGAAGAACTCCCCGCCCGTTGAGCCCGACCAGGCGGCGATCTCCTCGTCGTCGGCGACGGTGTCCAGCCCGGCGCGAGATCCCGAAGACGTCGAAGAAGTTGCCCTCGACAGCGAGCCGCGTCTCGTAGTCGATCAGGCAGCCGAGCTCGCCGGTCAGATTGATCGCGGTCATGTTGCGGATCGTCGTCAGGGCGCTGTTGACGTAGTTGACCGGAGAGTCGGAGAGCGCGAACGTGCCCGAGGTCGCCGGGCCCGACCTGCGGTCCCAGTTCGGTGGCACGGCCGTACCGCTCTGGACGTTGATCGGGTCGCCCCACGTCCCGGCGGTCTCGATGTCGTCGGGCCCGAAGACGGCGTCGTAGGCCGGCCAGGTGCTGAGGATGTCGAGGTTCGCCGGGCCTGTGCCGCTGCCGCCCGGCGCGGCGAGATGCACCGCGGCAGGCCCGCGGTTCGAGAACGAGGCCAGGGTGTCGGACTTGGTCGAGGCGCCCACGCAGACGACGTTCGGGACGCTGAAGCCGTGGGGCGCGGGCCGGTGGTACTCGCAGGGATACGCGTTCGTCGCCGCGGTGTTGTTCGTGAGGAAGACGCCGTCGTTCCCGGCCGCGAAGACGAAGAGCGTGTTCCGACACGGAACCGACTTGAGCAGGTTGGCGAGCGCCAGCGACTTCCCGGGCCCGCCGAAGCTTCCGTTCACGACGTCGGCGCCGTTGTCGCAGGCGTAGTCGATCGCCTGGAAGATGTCGGCGTCCTCCAGGCCTTCTGCGCCTCCCGCGCGCAGCGGCATGATCGTGACGTCCTGGTTGACGCCGGTGACGCCGACCGCGTTGTTGCCGACCGCGCCGATCGTGCCGGACACATGCGTGCCGTGCCCGTTGTAGTCGAGCGGCGTGTTGTCCTCCTGCACGAAGTCCCAGCCGCGGACGTCGTCGATGAAGCCGTTGTTGTCGTCGTCGGTGTCGTCGCCGTCGTCGTCGTCGTTGACCCAGATGTTCCCCGCGAGGTCCGGGTGGCCGTACGCGACGCCGCTGTCGACCACGCCGACGATCACGGTGCTCGAGCCGGTGGTGGTCGCCCACGCCTCGGGCGCGTCGATGTCCGCGTCCGAGGCCTGGTTCAGGCCCCAGAGCTCTCCGTAGCGCGGGTCGTTGGGCGGAATCTGCGTGTAGCGGCGGATGTAGTTCGGCTCGGCGAAGACGACCCGCGGGTCGCGCGCGAGCGTCGCAGCAGCCGCGAGGACGGACGCGCCTTCAGACGTCTCGACGACGAAGAGTCCCGGCGCGCCCAGATTCTCGATCACGCGCATGCCCGACAGGGCGCGCGTGGAGGCGCCCGGCGCGAGCTGGACGATGAGCTCGCCCTCGACGAACTGGGCGTCCGCGCCCCGCGCCTGGAGCGGGGCGTTCGTCACACCCTTCTCCGCACCGGCCCCAGGCCCTACCAAGAGCAAGGCCCCGAGAACGACCGAACTGATGACCCCTCGCCGCATGGTGGAGGCGATTCTGAACTTCTCGCGTCGAAAAAGAAAGGGGTCGCGCGTCAGTCGTCGACGCGGCCGATGAGAACGCAGCCGTTGTGGCCGCCGAGCCCCATCGCATTCGAGAGCGCCACCCTCACGTGGGCCTCGCGCGCCTCGTTCGGGACGTAGTCGAGATCGCAGTCGGGATCGGGCTCCTCGTAGTTGATCGTCGGCGGGAGAACGCCCTCGTGGATCGCCAGCACGCAGGCCATGGCCTCGATCGCCCCGGCCGCGCCGAACATGTGCCCGAGCATCGACTTCGTCGACGAGACGGCCATTTCGTACGCGTGGTCGCCGAAGACCTCCTTGATCGCCTGCGTCTCGGCGAGGTCGCCGAGCGGCGTCCCGGTCCCGTGGGCGTTGATGTAGTCGACCTGGCTCGGGTCGACGCCGGCCCGATCGAGCGCGGCGCGCATCATCGAGACGACGCCGCCGAACTCCGGGTCGGGCTGGAGCATGTGGTGCGCGTCGTTGGAGGCGCCGTAGCCGAGCACCTCCGCGTACACGCGAGCCCCGCGTGCGCGGGCTGCCTCGAGCTCCTCGAGCACGAAGAGCGCGGCGCCCTCCGCCATGACGAAGCCCTCGCGACGCGCGTCGAACGGGCGAGCCGCCTTGGCCGGGTCTCCGTCACCGACGGCGAGCCCTCGCATCGAGCAGAACCCGGCGAGGATCAACGGATGGATGCAGCCCTCGGTCCCGCCCGCGACGACCGCGTCGGCGTCGCCGCGGCGGACGAGCTCGGCCGCCTCCCCGAGCGCGTGCGAGCCCGTGGCGCACGCGGAGACGACCGCGTAGTTCGGCCCGCGGAAGCCGAGCTCGATCGCGAGCTGACCGCTCGCCGAGTCGACGAGGACGTTGGCGAGGAAGGTCGGGGAGACGCGGTCGGGGCCGCGCTCGCGGAGGACGTCGTGCTGCCGCATCAGCTCGTTGAACCCGCCGATGCAGTTGCCGACGATCACGCCGAGGCGCTCGGGCTCGTAGCGGTGGCCGTTCATGCCCGCGTCGGCCAGGGCCTCCTTGGCCGCCGTGAGCGCGAAGAGGACGTTGCGGTCGAGCTTGCGCACCTCCTTCGGGGCGGCGGCGCCCGTCGGGTCGTAGTCCTTCACCTCGCCGGCGATCTTCACGGGGAAGTCGCTCGGGTCGAACGCCTGGATCTCGGCAATCCCGCTTCGGCCTCCGGTCAGGCCGGCCCAGGTGGTCGGGAGGTCGTTGCCGAGCGGCGTGACCGCGCCCAGGCCCGTGATCGCTACGCGTCTCATTGGGCAGTTAGACGGCCAGGACCGCCAACCGGTTTCCTCCACTGGCAGAATCGGACCCGTGACCGAGACGAAGGTCGAGCCGGAACCGCCCAAGAGCCTGCCCTACCCGCCCATGGAGGCGGAGCTGGTCGACGAGCTGCCGGAGGGCGACGGCTGGCAGTACGAGCCGAAGTGGGACGGCTTCCGCGGCATCCTCGAGAACCTCGACGGCGAGGTGCATCTCTGGAGCCGGAACGGCCGGCCGCTCCTGCGCTACTTCCCCGAGCTCACGGAGCTGGGCGACCGCCTGCCCAAGCGCTCCGCGCTCGACGGCGAGATCGTGATCGAGCGCGAGGGCGGCCTCGACTTCGACGCGCTCCAGATGCGCCTCCACCCCGCCGAGAGCCGCGTCCGCAAGCTGTCGGCCGAGATCCCGGCGGGATTCGTCGTCTTCGACGTGCTCCTCTGGGACGGCAAGGACCTGCACGGAAAGCCGATCGAGGAGCGGCGGAAGACGGTGGAGAAGCTGCCCTTCGACATCTCGCCCGTGACGCACGACCGCGCCGAGGCCCAGAAGTGGCTCGACCGGCTCGAGGTGGCGGGCTTCGACGGCGTCATCGCCAAGCGCCTCGGGCTGCCGTACATGCCCGGCTCGCGGGAGGCCGTCCTGAAGGTGAAGGGCGAGAGGACCGCGGACTGCGTCGTCGTCGGCGTGACCTGGAGCGAGAAGGGCACCGGCATCGCGAGCCTCGCCCTCGGCCTGCACATCGACGGCAAGCTCGTCCCGGTCGGCTCGGCGCCGGCGAGCGGCAAGAAGCGCGCGGAGATCCTCGAGCAGGTCGAGCCGCTCCTGGGCAAGAACCCCGAGCGCAAGCCGCGCGGCGCGCCGAGCCGCTGGAAGCGCGGCGTCGAGCTCGAGTGGAGCTCCGTGCCGCCCGAGCTCGTCGTCGAGGTGCGCTACGACAAGTGGCAGAAGGGCCGGTTCCGCCACAACGCGAGGTTCCTCCGCTTCCGGCCGGACAAGGATCCGGACCAGTGCACGGTCGACCAGGTCCGCCCCCGCCCCCGCAAGGGCGACCCGACCGTCGCCGGGCTCCTCGGGCGCGACTAGCCGAACGACCCGGGCGCGAATCACCCCTTAAGGGGACGGCATCGCCCGGAGCGCGAGGGATGATTGGGCTGCCGGCTCCCCTCACATAACCCCCGGCGTCTGGCGAATGCCCGTTTCGGTAGTGCGGCTCCTACCCCACCGAGGCGGGCTTCGTCTTTGCAGGGGGCCGGAACCACCTTGGTACCATTGCCCGGCACGGAGAAGTGGCCGAGTGGCTGAAGGCGGCGCCCTGCTAAGGCGTTAGGGGGGTGAATACCTCCCTCGAGGGTTCGAATCCCTCCTTCTCCGCTCCGCAGAGCGCTCGCACGAACCCGTGGAGGGGTGGCAGAGCGGACGAATGCGGCGGTCTCGAAAACCGTTATCCGTCGTTAGGCGGATCGAGGGTTCGAATCCCTCCCCCTCCGCCTTTCTCGGAAGCTGCTTCAAAAGTGGCTTCCGAGCTACGTGGGGGCGGTCGCCTAGACGCGTGACGCGCTGGCTGGTTCAGCCGCGGGCGCCGCATCACCGAGCGGCAGTCGCGCGAGTTGCGTCCGTGACGTGATGCCGAGCTTCGTGAACACGTGTCGGAGGTGGTATTCGATCGTGCGCGGTGAGAGGAAGAGCTGCGCCGCGACCTCCTTGTTCGATAGGCCTTCGGCCACGAAGCGTGCGATCTGCAGCTCTTGCGGTGTGAGCTCGTGGATGGTGCTGGGATCGCGCTCCCGCGCGCTCTCGCCCGAGGCGCGAAGCTCGACATGAGCTCGGTGAGCCCACGCAGCCGCGCCGAGCTGCTCGAAGACCTCGAGTGCAGCACGTAGCTGTGCGCGTGCGTCGATCCGTCGTCGCTCGCGTCGGAGGAACTCTCCATGCAGCAGCGCGGTCCGCGCCCGGTCGAAGGGTCGATCTGCTCCCTCGTGCAGGCTGAGCGCGCGCTCGAACTCGCGCTCAGCTTCCTCGCCCGACGCAAGTAGAGCACGACAGCGCGCGGCGAGCGCACGCGCCCAGGTAGGCCCTTCGGGCTCAGCGAAGCTCTCGAGAGCGGCGAGCGCGGCTTCCGGGCCCTCCCGCTTGCCCGCGCGGACGCACGCCTCCACGAAGTCCGGGCTCGAGAGCAGGGCGATGTAGGGGTGCCCGGAGCCTGGCGGCGCGGTGCGCATCGCCTCGAGGCGGGCGACTGCTGCTCCCGGCTGACCACTCGTGAGGTCGAGCAACGAGAGCGCCCAGCCCGAGACTGCAGCTCCGAGACCGGCGCCGCTCGTTCGCGACCGCTCGCTCGCCTCGGCGGCATATGCGCGGCACTCCTCGCTTTGGCCGCGTACGGCGGCAAACCACGCACGCGTGGCGAGGAACAGTGTCGTCAGGTTCTCGAGCCCCGCCTCCCTTGTCAGCGAGAGCCCTTCCGACGCCTCGCCGAGTACCGAGTGCCGGCCCTGGATCAGTCCGTCCAGGACGAAGGCCATCAGGGCCGACGCGAGTCGCTCGCGTTTGCCGGATGCTCGGGCGCTCGAGACCGCGCGTCGGAGAAACTCCGCCGCGAGTGCCCTATCGCCCACGAACTGGGCGCCACCGGACGCCCATATGAGCCACCGGGGCTCGTCGAACTCGTCGCCAAGCGCGATCGCATCCAGGACCCGAGACAGCTCGTGCGCGCTTTCGCCCTTCTGCAAGCTTCCGATGCCGATGAGCAGTCCGATGAGGACTCGGTCCACATCGTCGCCGATTGGGCGCAGCGCGGCTGCGCGGTGTCCGGACTCGGCCACACGTTCGTAGTCGCCGGCCGTCGCCGCCGCGTGCGCCGCATCGAACAGCATCTCCAGCGCCTTGCGCAGGTCCACGCGGGCCGCGACAACACTTCCGCTGACGAGGGTGTCGAAGGCCTCGAGCAGCCCGCCGCAGCGAAACTGAACTACACCACGGACGTGTTCGAGCTGAGCGCGTGTCCGCGGCTCGGCGACGACCGGACTTGCCTCCTCGAGGAGGGTGAGGGCGCGATTGGGTTGGCCGGCGTCCCAGGCAGCGGTCGCCGCTGCCACCAGCCGCATGCCTTTCGAACCCTCGTCGACGCTCAGCTTCGCAGCTCGCTCGAAGGCGGCGGCCGCGGCCGCGTGCCCACTTCGCTGGCTGGCGCGCTCGGCCGCAGCCGCGAGGTCGTCCGCGACCTGTGAATCTGGGCCAGGGGCGGCTGCCGCGAGATGCCAGGCGCGCTGATCCTGCTCGAGCTCGGCGTCGAGCGCCTCGGCCAGCGCGTGGTGAACCGCACGCCGCTCAGCCGACGCGGCCCGCCGGTAGACGGCGGATCGGACGAGCGGGTGCCTGAGCTCCAGCGACGTCCCTCGTACGGAGACGACGCCGGCCTGCTCCGCGGGCGCCAGCGCGTCTTCGTGGACGCCGAGGCTCTCGGCGGCGCGCACGATCGTGGACAGCATTCCGTTGTCGTCGGCAGCGATGACCAGCAGGAGGACCTGCGTCGGCTCGGGCAGCCGTTCCACGCGTTCGAGGAAGAGCCGCTGGACGTCTCGCGTCAGGGGCAGCGTCTCCGGTAGAGGCTCCTCGCCTGCGAGCTGCGCCTGGGACAGGCTGACGGGAAGCTCGACCAAGGCAAGCGCATTCCCGCCAGCCTGCTCGACGAGAAGGTCCTGGACGGGAGGAGCTATCGCACCGCCGGCATGGCGGGCGACCAGCTCAGCCGCGGATCGGACGTCCAGTGGTCCCAGCTCGACGGCGGGGACACCGGGGGCCTCGAAGTGGACATCTTCGGTCTCGCGCGCTGCGAAGATCATCGCGATTCCTTCCGCTCCGAGCCTCCGAGCGACGAAGAGGAGCGCATCGGACGACGGCGCGTCGAGCCACTGGGCGTCGTCGACGAGGCACAGCACCGGCCCACCTTCGGCGAGCTCAGACAGGAGAGTCAGGCACGCGACCGAGACCAGGAATCGGTCCCCGCGTTCCGTGTCCGTGAGGCCCAACGCGCCTCGAAGGCCGTCAGCTTGCGGAGGCGGAAGGCGTCCGATGAGGTGAAGCGCCGATCGCGTGAGCTGATGGAGCCCAGCGAACGGGAGGTTGGTCTCGGTCTCCACGCCGCGTGCCGCCAGGAGCTGCATGTCGGTCGCCTGCTCGCGCGCCTCCTCCAGCAGCGCGGTCTTGCCGATTCCCGGCTCTCCTCTGACGACGAGCGCGCCGCTCCGCGAGACACGCGCTGCCTCGAGGAGCGCACCGATGCGCGCGCGCTCGGCGTCGCGACCGAGGAGCATCGCACAAGCGTACGGCGCGCTTGCGCTCGGTTCCACTCGAGCAACTGGTGATCTCACTGATGCGACTTCGCTCGAGGAGCGCTTACCTGTCCCTCCGCATGAGCGGTCGACACAACCTCGGCGGGAGCCCTTCGGACGCCGCTCCGGACACGATCGTCCTGATCCACGGACTCTGGCTGACCCCCCGGAGCTGGGAGCACTGGATCAAGCGATACGAGGGCCTCGGCCATCGGGTGCTGGCGCCGAGCTGGCCCGGGATGGAGTCCGAGGTGGAGGCCTTGAACGCGGATCCCTCCCCCTTCGCCTCGCTCACCGTCGAGCAGATCGTCGACCACTACGAGTCGGTGGTGATCGAGCTCGAGCGCCCGCCTATCGTCATCGGCCATTCGCTGGGTGGGACGTTCACGCAGATCCTGCTCGACCAAGGCCTGGGCGCCTCCGGCGTCGGAGTGGCCGCGGCCACGGTCGAGGGGGCGCGCGCCATCCCGCTCACGGCCATCAAGGTCGCGTCGCCTGCCCTCAGCCCGTTCAGGGAGGGCGAACCGGTGTCGCTCACACGGGACGAGTTCCACTACGCGTTCGCCAACACCCTGAGCCGCGAAGAGTCGAACGCGCTCCACGCGCGCTACGCCGTGCCCGCCCCCGAGCGCGTCTTGCATGAGCACGCGTTCGCGAGCTTCCGTCGTCGCGAGCCGTCGAACGTCGACGTCCGCCGCGAGGGGCGCGCACCGATGTTGTTCATCGGTTTCGGCGAGGACCACGTGATGCCGCGGAAGCTCGTTCGTTCGGATGAGGAGGCGCACGACTCGGGCTCGATCACGGAGTTCATTGAGTTTCCCGGTCGCCCGCACTTCCCGGGTGCCCCGGGTTGGGAGGACGTCGCGGACTACGCGCTCGCGTGGGCCGTGGAGCACGGCCTCCAGTCGACGGCGCACGCTGACGCGGTCGACAGTCACAGAGTGAAAGGAGAATCGTCATGACGGCCGAGGAATGGACACTCGCAGCTACCGTTTTTTTCTCGGGGCTCGCGGCAGGCTTCTTGGGGGCGCTGTGCACGATCATTCGCCCGTTCCAGGCGGCGATGGACGGCCGGGGCTTTCGGAGCTTCATGGAAGCGTTCCTTCGACACGCGGACAATGGCTTGGGCAAGGTGTACAACCTTGCGTGGGCGTTCGTGCCCGTCGTCGGGTCAATCGTCGCGCTCGTGCTCCTCTGGGACGATCCCGGCTCCACCTCATTCATCCTCACCGCGATCGGCCTGGGGATCGTGCTCGTCGGTATCTGGCTCGTGTCCTGGCTGTGGAAGACCCCGACCTACAAGCTGATCTTGTCTTGGAACCCCGACGCGCTGCCGGCGGACTGGGAGGCGGGGCGGCGGCGCTACTTCAGGATCAACTGGATCCAGATGGCGGTGACCTGGGCGGCGTTCGGACTGTTTCTCGCGGCGCTGGCCCTTCTCTAGGCCCGAGCATGCGCGCGCCTGACGGGCCGGTGCCTGCTCGCGCCCATGATCACGCCCCGGTAACGGATGAGCACGCTACTGCGGAGCTCAAGCGCCCTGGATCGAACCAAGGAGGGGCTCCCTCGGCGCATGCGACAGTTCGTCGGCATCCCGACGGCTGCTCGCTCGCGGGCTGGCGAACCCTCTGGCGAACCGGAGATCAAAGCCCTGCACATGGGCGGGTCTGAGGCGGTCTCGAAAACCGTTATCCGTCGTTAGGCGGATCGAGGGTTCGAATCCCTCCCCCTCCGCTTTCTAGCTTCAGCCGAGAAGCCCAGCGGATATAGGCGCCCGAGCGTCCGCCTCCACCCATTTGAGTGGTCTTGTTCCTAAAGGTTCTGGAACAAATGTCGATCAGGGGCCAATGAGCGTTTACCGTCCGGATGGCCCCCGGTCCCGCTCGGCCTCGCCACGCTGGATCGATCGCTGGCTCGCGGCCTGCAGCGAGCTGGCCGAGCTCGAGCGATCCAACCCGATGACGGACGCCGTCATCGACGAGATCGACGGCCGGATGATCCGCATCGGCGACCAGTGGTTGGCCGACTTCGCCTCCTGCAACTACCTCGGATTCGACCTCGACCGAGAGATCATCGCCGCCGTTCCCGAGTACCTCGAGAAGTGGGGGACGCATCCCAGCTGGTCGCGGATGCTCGGCAGCCCCGTCCTGTACCCGCAGATCGAGGAGCGGCTGATCGAGCTGCTCGGCTGCGAAGACGCGCTCGTGATCCCGACGATCACCTTGATTCACCTCTCCGTCATCCCGGTACTTGCCGGGAGATGGGACGATCTACGTGGACAGCCGGGCGCACAAGACGATCTACGACGGCTGCCAATTCGCTTCCGCGCGCGGGGCGACGGTGAAGAGGTTCCGGTTCGAAGATCCGGACGACCTCGAGCAGCTTCTGCGCCAGGACCGCTCCAGCACGCGGCTGGTGTGCATGGACGGCGTGAACAGCATGACGGGGAACGCCCCCGATCTGAGCGAGTTCGCCCGGATCGCCCGTCGCTACGACGCGATCCTCTACGTCGACGACGCCCATGGGTTCGGGGTGATCGGCGAGCGGGCGGCCGAAGAGCCGAGCGCCTATGGAATTCGCGGGAACAGCATCGTCCGCTACTGCGGCGAGTCGTACGACGGCATCGTGCTCGTCGCCGGCTTCTCCAAGTCGTACTCGTCGCTGGCGGCCTTCGTCGCCTGCCCGACCGATCTCAAGGAGCTCCTCAAGACGGCCGCGCCGCCCTACCTCTACTCGGGGCCCTCGCCGACCGCCTCCCTGGCCACCGTGCTCGCCGGCTTCGACGTCAACGAGGCCCGCGGCGACGCAATTCGCACCGACCTGTGGCGCAAGACCGACCAGGTGCTCCGCTGCCTCGATCGACTCGGAGTCCACACGCCGAATCGCTCGGGCTTCCCGATCGTCGAGGTCCCGCTGGCGCGCCACGAGGACATCGACGCGGCCGGGCGCTTCCTCTTCGACCACGGCATCTATGTGACGCTCGCCGCCTACCCGCTCGTGCCGAAGAGTGAGGTGGGATTCCGGATCCAGGTCACTGCCTCGAACTCCATGGCCGAGATCGAGCAGCTCGTCGACGTGCTCGGGAAGCTCGCGAACGCCTTCGACCTCCGGCCGGCCCGGCCCCAGGAATACGCAGCATGAGCACGCTCGCCAGGATCGACTGGCGCGGGCGTGCCTGGGTTATCTACCTCGCGGTCGGAGGCCTCCTCACCGCGGCGTACCTCTGGTTTCCCCCGCTCCAGGCGAACGGCCCCCTCATCAACCTGCTCGGGTTGTCCTCATCGGTAGCGATCGCGGTCGGGATCTATCTGCACCGCCCCAAAGCGTGGCCGGCCTGGCTGCTCTTCATCGTCGGCAACTTCCTCTTCTTCGCCGGCGACCTCTACACGTACAGCTACCCCAAGCTCATGGGCGTGGAGGTGGAGTTCCCGTCCATCGGGGACGCCATCTACCTGGCCGTCTATCCGCCGCTCGTGGCGGGCCTGCTCCTCCTCGTCCGCCGGCGAAACCCGCAGGGCGACCGCGCAGGCGTGATCGACTCGCTGATCATCTCCGTCGGCATCGCGCTTCTCTCCTGGGTGTTCCTGGTCGCTCCGAACATTCATCTCTCCGGCTTGACGACGCTCGAGAAGGCGGTGTCGGCCGCCTACCCGCTCGGCGACATCCTGCTCCTCGCCGCCGCAGTCCGCCTGGCGGTCGATAACGGCAAGCGGGCACCGGCCTTCTATCTGCTGGTCGGGAGCATCGTCTCGCTCCTCGCCGTGGATTCCGCCTACACGTTCGCCTTGCTGACGGACGCGTACAACCACCAGCTGAGCTACGACGTGGGCTGGATCGCTTTCTTTCTGCTCTGGGGCGCCGCCGCGCTCCATCCCTCGATGCGCACGCTCGAAGAGCCTGCGCTCGACTCTCGCGCGCGTCTCACCCCGCTTCGTCTCGGGCTGCTCGCCGGCGCCTGTTTGATCGCGCCCGGCGTCCGCTTCTACCAAGCGCTCGACGACCCCGACGTCCTCGTGCTGATCGTGGCCTCGGCGCTGCTCTTCCTCCTGGTCGTCGCCCGCATGGTGGGCCTCGTGCGCCAGGAGGAGCGCGCCGCCGCACGCGAGCTCGCCCTCCGACGGGCGGGCGTTGAGCTCGTCGCAGCCGCCGGCCGCGAGCAAGTCAACGCCGCTGCCATCTCGGCCGTCATGGCCCTCGCCGAGACGCCGGCGAGCGTCCGTCTCGTCCTCATCGGTGGTGATGGCGCGATGGTCGCCGCCTCGTCCGGAGCGGACGGCGAATGGCCGGTGTCGAAGACTGCCAACGCGTGGCTCCGCGACTTCACCGAGGAACCGCGGCAGGTCTCTCTCGCGAGCCTGCCCGAGGAGGTTCGGGACCAGCTCCGGCTCCGCGACGGCACGGCCGTCTTGCTCCTACCGCTCTCCGTCCGCGACGTGACGCGTGGATTGCTGGTCATCTGCTCGCCTGCCCGCATCCCCCGCGAGCTCGTCGACTCGCTCGAGTCGGTCGCCTCGCAGGTGTCGCTCGCCGTCGAGGGGGCGTCGCTGGCCGAGGATCTCCACCGGCGACAGAGCCAGGCCCGGTTCCGGTCGCTCGTCGCTCACTCGAGCGACCTCATCACCGTTCTCGACGCCCACGGCACCGTCACGTACCAGAGCCCGTCGGTCGAGCGGGTGCTCGGCTACCGGGTCGACGAGATCGAGGGAAAGGACTTCGCGCGGCTGCTGGCCGAGTCCGACCGGCCGCGGCTGGCGCAGATCGTCGCCGGTGTAGGCGAGGCCTACGTGGGCGGCGGCTCCGAGACCCACGTGATCGAGTGCTCGCTCCGGCATCGCGACGGCACCTGGCTCCAGTTCGAGGTCCAGCACACCGACCTGCTGCAGGACGAACATGTCCGCGGCGTCGTCCTGAACAGCCGGGACGTCAGCGAACGCAAGGCGTTCGAGGACCAGCTCGCCCACCAGGCCTTCCACGACCCGGTCACGAGCCTCGCCAACCGGGCGCTGTTCGCGGACCGCGTGCAGCACTCGATCATGCGCTCGATTCGCGGGGGTCCGGCAATCGGCGTCATGTTCATCGACCTCGACGACTTCAAGACCGTCAACGACAGCCTTGGCCATGCGGCCGGTGACACCGTCCTGCAGGAAGTGGCGCGACGCTTGCTGGGCGCCGTGCGGCCAGCCGACACGGTCGCTCGCTTCGGCGGCGACGAGTTTGCCGTTCTGCTAGACGGCATCAAAGACTCGGGGGAGGCCGCAGACGTCGCCGGGCGGGTTCTGAGCGCACTCGAGCTCCAGTACGACGTCGACGGCAAGCGGGTCTACCCGCGCGCGAGCGTCGGGATCTGTCTGGCCGGGCAGGAGCTCGGCTCGTCTGACGCCGAAGAGCTCCTCCGCAACGCCGACGTTGCGATGTACATGGCCAAGCGCGACAGCAAAGGCAGCTATCGCGTCTTCGAGCCGGCCATGCACGAGCGCGTGGTCGAGCGGCTCGAGCTCCAGACAGAGCTGCAGCGCGCTCTCGAGCTAAACCAGCTCGAGATCCACTACCAGCCGGTCGTTCGCCTCGATCAGCGCAACGACTACGGCGTCGAGGCGCTGCTCCGCTGGATGCACCCGACGCGCGGGACGATCCCACCGCTCAACTTCATCCCGCTAGCCGAGGAGACCGGCCAGATCGTTCCCATCGGCCGCTGGGTCCTCCAGGAGGCCTGCCGCCAGGGCGTCCTGCTGCACGAACGGTTTCCTCGAACGCCGCCCTTGACGATGAGCGTCAACCTGTCGGTCAAGCAGCTCCAGTCGGAGTCGATCGTCGACGACGTGCGCGACGCACTCGAGGCGAGCGGGCTCCCGCCGTCGGCCCTTGTCCTCGAGATCACCGAGACCGTGATGATGGCCGACACGGACCTGGCCGTCCGGCGGCTGCACGAGCTGAAGTCGCTCGGCGTGCTCCTGGCGATGGACGACTTCGGAACCGGCTACTCGTCGCTCTCCTATCTGAGCCGCTTCCCGGTCGACATCCTCAAGATGGACCGCTCTTTCCTGTCCTCCGAGCACGACGAATCTGGTCTGGCGGCGGCGATCATCGCCCTCGGAAACAGCCTGAGCCTCGACGTGGTCGCCGAGGGGATCGAGTTGCCCGAGCAGATCGCGTCGCTTCGCGGGCTCGGCTGCGAGCTCGGCCAGGGCTTCCTGTTCGCCAAGCCGATGAATCACGAGGCGCTGGTCGAGTACCTCGTGGGCAGCGAGGAAGCGACCGGCGAGCAGCGGTCGCATGCAGCATAGTCACGAGTCGCTAGACCGCCCGGGCGGCTTCTCCCGGGTCAACCTCCTCGCGCCGCTCCGCCACCGGGACTTCCGCCTCCTCTGGGCCGGAATGACCATCTCGCTGGTCGGGGACGGCATCTTCTTCATCGCCATGGCCTGGCAGGCCTACGAGCTCTGGAACGCTCCGGCCGCCCTCTCGCTGCTCGGGATCGGCATGACCATTCCGACGATTGCCTTTCTGCTTCCGGCCGGAGTCCTGAGCGACCGCCTCGACCGGCGAAAGCTCATGCTCTGCTCCGATATCGGTCGCGCGGTCGTCGTCGCCGCTCTCGCGGTTCTCTCCCTCACCGGCTTGCTGACCTTCTGGGAACTGCTGGTCATCGTCGCGCTCTACGGCGTCGGCACGGCTTTCTTCACGCCCGCTTTCGAGGCGATCGTCCCTGACATCGTGCCGGCCGCCGACCTCCCAGCGGCCAACTCGCTCGACCAGTTTGTCCGCCCGATCGCGCTTCGTCTCGCAGGGCCGGCGCTGGGAGGGGCGCTCGTGGCCAGCGTGGGGACGGGCACGGCATTCGCGGTCGACGCCGCATCATTCCTCGCCTCCACGGTGGCGGTGTTCCTGATGCGTCCTCCAGCCCACCCCCGGTCGGAGCACGTCGAGTCGTCCGTCCGCGCGGTGAAGGAGGGCCTGCAGTTCGTGCGGCACCGGGTCTGGCTCTGGGGCACCCTGCTCTCGGCGACGATCGCTTATCTGGCCTTCATGGGGCCCGCCGAAGTCCTGCTCCCCTACGTCGTGAAGAACGAGCTGCACGCGTCTGCGGGAGACCTCGGGCTCGTGTTCGCCGCGGGGGGGATCGGGGCGATCGGTGCGGCGCTGATCATGGGGCAGCGCGGCCACCCGAGGCGTGACGTGACGTTCATGTACGCGACATGGACGCTGGCCACGCTCGCGGTCGCGGGGTACGGACTCGCAACCGCTTCCTGGCAGCTCATGGTGGCTTGTCTGCTGTTCAACGCTCTTGAGACGGCCGGGACGATCGTCTGGGCGACGATCAAGCAGCGTCACGTTCCGGCCTCGATGCTGGGTCGAGTCTCGAGCCTCGACTGGCTGATCTCGATCGGTCTCCTTCCACTCTCGTTCGCGCTGACGGCGCCCATCGCCGGCCTGATCGGCGTCCGTGCCACGCTGATCGGTGCCGCCGTGATCGGGGGCGTCTTCACGCTCGGCGCACTCTTCCTCCCGGGCATGCGGGACATCGAGGGCACGGCAGTCGAGACCGACGGGGGAAGCGAGAGCGGCGCGTCGTCCGGCGAGGTTGAGCTCCTCCGGCCGCCCGCCTTCGTCGACCTTCGAAGCTAGCCGCCTTCGTCGTCCAATGTCGCCCCGGTGGCTCGGGAAGCCGCAAGCGCGTTCTCGCGAGCCGGGTTTGTCGCGGCACGCGTGACTCCGGCTGCCGCGTAGGCCTCGTTTTCGTCGAGCGTCTCGTGCTCGAGCAGCGCTTCTGCGAGGGAGTCGAGCTTGTCGCGGTTCTCCCGCAGTAGGGCGACAACCTGCTGATGGGCCTCTTCGACGATCCGTCGTACCTCCTCGTCTATCAGCTGCTGCGTGTGCTCTGAGACGTCAGAGGCGCCGGGCAGGAGCGGCCCGCGTCCGTCGACGGGGATGACGGCCAGCGGTCCCACTTTGTTGCTCATGCCCCAGCGGCCGACCATGTGCCGCGCGATCTCGGTTAGCTGCTGGATGTCCGACTCGGCGCCCGTCGTCGGCTGAGCAAAGACGATCTCTTCGGCGCCGCGCCCGCCGAGGGAGACCTTGATCCGAGCCTGCAGTTCTCGCTCCTGGTAGTTGTAGCGGTCGGCCTCCGGCGCGGAGAAGGTCACGCCGAGCGACGCCGCTCGCGGAATGATCGAGATCTTGCGCACGGGGTCGGCGCCGTCGGTGAGCATGCCGACGATCGCGTGGCCCGCCTCGTGATAGGCCGTGCGGCGCCGGTCTTCCGAGCTGATCATGATCTGCCGCTCCGCCCCAAGCACGATCCGCTCCAAGGCGTCCGTGAAGTCGGACTCCTCGACTGCCTCGTGTTCGCGTCGCGCCGCGAGGAGTGCGGCCTCGTTGACCAGGTTGGCCAAGTCCGCCCCGACCATCCCCGGAGTGCTGGCCGCAATACGACCCAGATCGACGTTCGGTCCGAGCGGCACGCCGCGCGTGTGCACCTTGAGGATCTGCTCGCGGCCGGCGCGGTCCGGTGGCTGCACGGCGACACGGCGGTCGAAGCGCCCGGGGCGAAGCAGCGCCTGGTCGAGCACTTCTGGGCGGTTGGTCGCGCCGATGACGATCACGCTGGTCGACGAGTCGAAGCCGTCCATCTCCGTGAGAATCTGGTTCAGCGTCTGCTCGCGTTCGTCGTTGCCACCGCTGAAGCCAGCCACCCCGGCGGTGCGCGAACGACCGATCGCGTCGAGCTCGTCGATGAAGACGATGGCCGGCGCTGCCTCCTTGGCCTGCGCGAAGAGGTCGCGTACTCGCGAGGCGCCGATGCCGACGATCGCCTCGACGAACTCGGAGGCGGACAGGGAGAAGAACGGCACGTTTGCCTCCCCGGCGACCGCCCGCGCAAGCAATGTCTTGCCGGTGCCCGGCGGACCGACGAGCAGCACACCGCGAGGGACGCGCCCTCCCAGCCGTTGGTACTTGTCGGGGTTCTGCAGGAAGTCGACCACCTCGACCAGCTCCGCTTCCGCTTCTTCGACGCCGGCGACGTCGGCGAACGTGACCCGGCCGCCGGAAGGCTCATACCGGCGGGCGCGCGACCGACCGAATGCCCCGAGCGCGCTTCGGGCACTGCCCGCGCGGCGCAAGAAGAAGACGAGGAGCCCGACGAGAAGGAGCGTCGGCCCGAAGCCGATCAGCAGGGTCTGCCACCAGGGCGGACCGGTATCGAGCGGCTCGGCGTTGACGACCACCTCGGCGCTCTCGAGCGAGCGCGCGAGCGCGTCGGTGTCCGCGAAGGCGGGAATCTCGGTTTCAAACTCCTTCCTGGGGTCCGAATCGCCGTAGCCTTGCGCGCGCTTGAACGCCCCCTGGATGGTCGTTCCTTCGGAGGTGATCTCCGCGACGTTTCCCTCCCTCACCTGCTCAAGGAAGAAGGGGCTGTAGGGGACGCTTAGCCGGGGCTCGTCTTCGGTGGCCCGCGTGCCGGCCCAGAGGTTCAGAGCGAGCAACGTAAGCGCGAACGCGATCCACCACCAGCGGATGCGGGGCCGCTGCGAAGGAGTCACTGGCGAGCGTGCCCGCTCCGGCGAGCGTGGCGAGGTCGCTGCCTGCGGCTGGTCGCCCCGCTGTGGGCCTTCCTCCTGTGCCAACTCGTCTCGTGGCAGGCTGCCTTCGCCGCTATCGGCCGTTCGCCCTACGCGCGAAGTGTGCCCACCGCCTCGCCTACAGTCTTCCTGTGGTGGCCCGTCTCCGGGTCTGTCACTGTGCTTCCTCTTCGACCGTCCGCTCAGCCGTGGGGACCGCTTCGAGGCGCTCATCCGGGATCTGTTTGCCGCTCTCGATCGACAGACCGTAAGTCCCTGCGGCAAGACGCGCCTCGGCACGGTCGACGGCAGCGAGCTCGTCGCGCAGCTCATCTGCTAGGCCCTCGTCGAACTCGTCCTGGTACAGCTCGGACGCCAGGTTGGCTGGATCCAACTCGTCCGCCGGCTCGCCGCTGTCCTGCCGCTCCAGGTGTGCCAGCGATCGCTCGATCCGGACGCGCTCGACGGCTAGCAGCTCGCGGGCTCGGTCTGGATCCATCAAGCTACGTTACCCCAGGGACGAACTTGCGCCGAGGCGACCGTATTCTCGTGAGAATCTCGAAGAGAGAGGTCACTTGTCCGCCACCACCTTCCTGGTGGAAGCTGTCGCTCAGTCGGACACGTAGTCGTTCGCGTCGCGCGCGTAGTCGCTGAAGTCCCAGCGGCTCGCGGCCGAGGGCACGCTGAACGCCGTCGGTCAGGCGAGCGTTGCGGCCGTCGAGGACGCTCACCGAAGTCTGTGGCCGGAGAGCGCTGATTCATGCTCGGACGTTCAGCGGCCGCGGCGCCGAGGCTGGGTGGCGGCGGCGCCTCGCGAGCCACGCCAGCGGTGCGAGGACGATGCGCTGCAGCCAGCGGGGCGGGAACGCTCCCTGCACCTCGTCCTCGAACTCCTGGGTGAACAGGGCGAGGTCGAGGGGCCTCGGGATGCCGCCCAGCATCGTGCGGCCCTGCTCGGCAAGGCCGACGGCGGTCTCGAAGAGCTGCTCCATCTTCAGCGCCGGGCGCACCTCGACGCGGACGAGCGCGTCATCGTCGCCGATATTCGCGAAGTCGTGCTTCTGGCCAGGGGGGACGACGACCACCTCGCCGGGCCCCGCGACGACCCGCTTGCGTCCCATCCTGAAGCGCATCGTGCCCTCGACGACCTCGAAGCGCTCCTCCTGCTTCGGGTGAATGTGCTGGCCGCCCGGGACCCGCCCGTTCGCGGGAAGCTCGAGGTCAATCGCGAGCAGCTCGCCGCTCGTGTTCGCCGATGTCTGGCGGAACGTGATCCGCTCTCCGCTGGCCGGGTTCTCGAGTGTCTGTCCTGCGTGCGCCATAGTCGCTCCTATCTGGTCGGAAATGCAATACGGCCAGTGTTCCAAGCAAAGTTAGGACTGTCTATGACTGGAACGGGCGAATAAATGCTCCATCGTCCACCCTGCTGGACGAACCGGGGGAAGACCAGGCATACTTGGTGTCATGGAAGCGCCCGACCCCTTCCCGCCGGCCGATCCCCTCGGCGAGGCACTCCACTTCCTGCGGATGAACGGCGCGTACTACTGCCGCTCCGAGCTCACCGCACCCTGGGGACTCACGCTGCCGCCGATGCCGGGGTACCTCTGGTTTCACGTGGTCACCGCGGGCCGGCTCTGGCTCGAGACGGGGGAGGAGCAGCGCGATTGGATCCAGCTCGGAGACCTCGCGCTCGTGCCGCACGGGGAGGGCCACGTCCTGCGCAGCGAACCGGGAGCTCCTGCGCCCGGCATTCTCGACCTCGAGCGTGAGCTCGTCAGCGATCGCTACGAGATCCTTCGCCACGGCGAGGGCGGCGCGCCTACGGGCCTCATCTGCGGGGCCGTGCGTTTCGCGCACCCGGCCGCCGGCAACCTCATCGAGATCCTCCCGAGCACGATCCACGTCGAGGCGTCCAGCTCGCCCAGGCTGGAGTGGATGCAAAGCGCGCTGCGACTGATGGCCTCTGAGGCCTGCGAGCTCCGGCCCGGCGGCGAGGCCGTGATCACGCGCCTCGGGGACATCCTCGTGATCCAGGCAATCCGGGCCTGGATGGAGAGCGATCCGGCCGCGCAGAGGGGCTGGCTGGGGGCGCTCCGGGACCCGCAGATCGGCCGGGCCATCTCACATATTCATCGCGACCCCGCTCGGAACTGGACCGTCGCCTCGCTGGCCCACGAGCTGGCGATGTCGCGCTCGGCGTTCGCCGCCCGCTTCACCGAGCTCGTCGGCGAGCCGGTGATGAGCTACGTCGCCCGCTGGCGCATGCAGGTCGCGGTAGCTGCGCTGAAGGAGGAGGGCGCCACGGTCGGCCAGCTCGCCGACCGGCTCGGCTACCGGTCCGAGGCTGCGTTCAGCCGCGCCTTCAAGCGCGTCATCGGCGTTTCCCCGGGCGCGATCAGGCGAGGCGCCGGCGAGCACGACCGCGGCCTGATCGCCGCCGCCGCGGGCTGAGAGTGCGAGGAGCGACCTAGATGCGCGCCAATCACCTTGGCGGCACTGCCGCAAGCAGCCGGCAGGCGGTGATCTTCGCGCCTCCTTCACGGCGATGGGAATGCGCCAGCAGAATACGAGCGTGACCTCGGCCGCCTCCGACGTCATCAGCAGGGAAAAAGAGCTTGCCGCCGTCAACGGCTTCGTCGTGTCGGCCGAGTCGCTTCCGGGCGCACTGCTGCTCGAGGGCGACGCCGGGATCGGAAAGACGACGCTCCTGCGCGCCGGGATCGCCGCGGCCGCCCGGTCAGGGATCCGCGTTCTCTCCGCCCGCCCCGTGGAGGTCGAGTCCGAGTCTCTCCTTCGCCACGATCGGCGACCTGCTCGAGCAGCGGCTCGAGGATGTCCTCCGCGCACTCCCCCGGCCACAAGCGCACGCGCTCGAGGTCGCCCTCCTTCTCGTGGAGCCAGACGGACCGCCGCCCGATCGGAGGGCCGTCGGCGTCGGCGTTCTTGGCGCACTGCGGGAACTCGCCGCGACCGAGCCTCTGCTGCTTGCCATTGACGACCTTCAGTGGCTCGATCGTGCTTCCGCAGCAGCGCTGGAGTTTGCGCTCCGCCGGCTCGAGGACGAGCCGATCGGACTCCTGGCTGCAGGACGAGGCGGATCGGACGCGCCGCTGCGCCTCGAGCGGGCCTTCCCAGAGGAGCGGTTGCGCCGCATTCCGGTCGGGCCGCTCAGCCTGGGCGCGCTCAACAGGCTTCTCCGCGATCGGCTCGACGCCGTCTTTCCCCGCCCGACACTGCGCCGCATCCACGAGACCTCGAGTGGCAATCCCTTCCTCGCGCTCGAGCTTGCCCGCGCGCTCGAGCGCCGCGGCCGGTCCCTCGACGCAGGCGAGCGCCTGCCTGTGCCCGACGACGTGCACGAGCTCGCACGCGGCCGGCTCGCCGCGCTTCCGCCCGAGACGGTCGCTGCCCTCCGCGCTGCTGCGGCCCTCTCCCAACCAACGCGGACACTCGTTTCGGCCGCAGCCGGCGACAGCCGTGCGCTCCAGCCCGCCATCGATGCGCAGATCGTGGAGCTCGACGGAGACCGCGTTCGCTTCATCCACCCGCTCCTCGCTGCAGCCGCCCACGGAGGAGCGGAGAGCCAACGTGCGCTCCACGGCCGCCTCGCAGAGCTCGTAGGCGATCCCGAGGAGCGGGCGCGCCACCTCGCGCTCGCCGCGACCGGTCCCGATCCGTCGGTGGCAGACGGGCTCGAGGCGGCGGCACGCGGAGCTGCCGTGCGCGGCGCGACCTGGGCGGCCGCCGAGCTCACCGAGCAGGCCGCGCGCCTCACGCCTCCCGACCGTGGCGAGGACGTTCGCCGCCGGAGTGCTGACGCCGCCTACTACCACTTCGAGTCCGGGGACAGCCGGCGCGCGCGGGCGATGCTCGAGCGGCTCGCCGGAGAGCTGTCCGCAGGGCCCGAGCGAGCGCGCGTCCTCGTTCGACTCGCACTCACGCGCGCCTACGACGACGATCTCCACGCCGCGAGCGAGATCAACCTCCAGGCACTAGAGGAAGCCGGCGACGACTCGCTCACGCGAGCCCGAGCGCTCGTAGGCCTCGCCGCGACGCTCTTTCGGCGCCGAGAGCATCTCGCCGAGGCAGTCGGGTACGCGAGAGCCGCCGTCGAGCTCGCCCGCGGCCTCGGCGAGCGTGCGCTCGTCGGCGACGCCCTGGGCGTGCAGCTCCTGTCCGAAGCGGCCTTGGGCCGCTCGGCAGCGGGCGCAACGCTCGAGCGGCTTCTCCGGCTCCGGCCGCCGAGCAAGCACATTCGGCTGCAGGCCGCGCCGAAGTGGCATGCCGCGATCGTCCGCATGTGGTGGGAAGAACTGGGGTGGGCCGACCGCGCGTTCCGTGAGCTTGTCGAGCTGGGACGCGAGAGGGGCGACGAGGCCTTCCTGCCGTACGTCTACGTCCTCGCTGCGCAGAACGACTGCCTCCGGGGCGACTTCGAGCGCGCCGGCTTCCACGCCGACGCAGGCCGTGAGATCGCCGAGCAGGTAGGACAAGAGACGCTCTTCAGCTACGCACTCGCAATGGATGCGCTCGTGCAGGCGCACCTCGGCCGCGTCGACGAGGCGCGAGAGAGGGGGAGCTCGCCCTCGAGCTCGCCCGTCGCACACACGGCACTCCCACGCTCCACTTTGCGAGCTGGGCGCTCGGTCTGCTCGAGCTCTCGCTCGGCCGGCCCGAGGCGGCCGCGGAGCGGCTCGAACCGGTGGTCGAGTTCGCGCGCGAGCAGGAGATCTGCGAGCCGTCCCTGACGAGATTCGCGCTCGACTACGTTCATGCGCTGATCGAGCTCGAGCGGCTCGAGCAGGCCGAGGAGATCTGCGCCTGGTACGAGGCCAATGCGGCGAGGCTCGGCCGTCGGGGCGCCCTCGCATCCTCCGCGCGCTGCCTCGGTCTTCTCGCCGCCGCACGAGGAGACCTCGACGAGGCGCTCGCGATCCTCGAGCGCGCACTCGCCGACCACGACATCGTCCCGATGCCGTTCGAGCGGGCGCGGACGCTGCTGGCGCTCGGCTCGGTGCGACGACGAGCCAGGCAGCGGCGCCTGGCTCGAGAGTCGCTTCAGCAGGCACAAGCGATCTTCGAGGAGCTCGGCGCGGCGCTTTGGGCGAGGAAAGCCGGCGCCGAACTGGCCCGGATCGGCGGGCGGGCCTCTCACCCCGGCGGTCTGACTCCGGCCGAGCGCCGAATCGCCGAGCTCGTCGGCCAGGGCCGGTCGAACAAGGAAGTGGCGGCGGAGCTCGTCGTGACCGTTCGCACGGTCGAGTCGAACCTGACCCGGATCTACCGCAAGCTCGACGTGCGCTCTCGTGCCGAGCTCGCACACCGCCTCAGCGCTCGAGATCCCGCAGAGCCCGCGTAGCTCGCTGCTCAAAGCGTGTGGATTTCCACGTTTCGACGGGCCGTCGGCGGGCGTAGCGTCGCTCTCGATGGAACCGAGATGGGAGGAACAATGACGAAGAGGAGAATCGCACTCGTCTCCGTGCTGACGGCTGTCGTCGCGGCGTTCTCGATCGTTCCGCTGGCGGCCTCGTCCGGCGGAGACGGCCGGCTGGTGGCGAGCGTCAGGGTCGACTTCACGAGCTCGACGCACGCGGTAGGAACGTTCGCAATCTGCTGTGTGGCCAACGACAGCGGGGCTGCGCAGGCCGACGTGACCTCGTTCACCCCGCTGCCGAACAACACGGCGCGCTTCGAGGCGACGGAGACGCTCGCCGGCTCGAAAGGCGACATCGTCCTGGCGCTCCGCGGAACGACCGGACCGCTGGATAGCCCCAACCACATCGCCCGGGGCCAGTGGAAGGTGATCGGCGGTACGGGCGCGTACGCGGACCTGCGAGGGCGCGGAACCTTCACCGCCGTGACCAACCAGGCCACGGGAGCCCTTACTGCGGTCAATGATGGGAAGGGCCGCTGAGCGCGGCGTCAGCGGTCGAGGCCACCTGCGTGTAGACTCGGCGAGCCCTGCTCGCCGAGCTGCACGCGGTTCCCGGTTACGGGGCTTGGGCCGCTTGAATCGTGGTGCTGCTACTTCACCACGAAGAAACTCGTGGTGAACGTCCAGTTTCCGCTCTCCTCGATCGCCTGGATCTCGAGCTCGTACTCGACGCCGGACTGGAGGAAGGCCGCCGGAATGGGAACCCTCCTGGCTGAGGCCGGAAGCTCGACCTGGTAGACGCGGAGCGGATCTTCCCGCGTGGCGATCACCCGGTAGCCGACGATGTCGATCCGGGGAGGTTCGGGGGGCGCCTTCCACCTGGCGACGACACCGATCGCGGTCCACGGAGGCACCATCGGCGGGCGAGATGATCTCGGGCGGGTCGGGGATGTCGTGGGAGAGCCTCGCCGTGCCGACGAGTTTCTCGCCCTCGATCGTCTCCCCGACGAAGGTGTACCTGCCCTCGGGAAAGCGCGCCTTGAACTCAGCCAGCGGTACCTCGGTGAACGGCGGCTCGTTGCTTTCGGAGAAGAGCTCGGTCAGGCCCCAATCCTTCAGGCGCCCCTCGGCGTCGACATCGACGATCACGCGTCCGTTCTGGTCGGAGATCGTCATCGAGTTCCAGGGGTCGCCGTCGAGGAAGAACTGCAGCCCTGCGTCACCATCGGTGCCGTTCACCTCGACGATCAGGGTCGCGGCGGCCAGGGGATCGGCTTCCCCGCCGCCTCGCTCGTCTGACCGCGCCCGAGCGCAGTCCGCCAAGACCGAGCAGCGCAAGCACAGCGACGCAGGCTGCGATGAGGGTTCGTCGTCTCTTCATGTCCCCTCCTTCTTGCAGATTGGAGCGACGGTAGGGAGAGCGGATGAGATGGCGATGAGCCGGCCGAGCAGCCGTGCGAAGAGGCTGTGCGGGGTGGCGAGACGAAGTTCCGGATGCCAACGGACGAAACGAGGCGTCAGCCTGTGGGAGGCTGACGCCTCGCGAGGAGAGACGTGTGGCTAGTCCTCGCCCGATCCGTCGCCGTCGCCCTCGGAGCTGACGACGTTGAAGCTCCTGTCGAGCTGGACGTCGACCTGGCCACCGCCGTCGAGGGTCACCTCGACCTCGTAGTAGCTCTCCTCGTCCCCGACCTCGGTGCCGGTGACTCGGCCGCCTCCGGTGGCATCGAGCGCGGCCGCACTGGCCTTCTGCAGGTCGGTCCCGGTGATCGGCGTCTCCGTCGCGTCATCGTCACCGCCAGCGGCGATTCCGATGCCGGCCGAGGCCGCGCCGAGAGTCACGACGATCGTAGCGATCACTGCGATTCTCCTCTTCACAGACAGTCCTCCTTTACCCTGGCCTGGTCCGACGCCCGCCACGGTACTGACCTCAGATGAAACGGTCGTGAGAGCCGCGTCTGAACGAGGATGGGGCCGGAGCGAAAGGCTACGCCAGCTCCGCCTGCGTTGCCACGTCGACTCCCCAGAACGACGAATGGCGGAAGGACAGCTCCAGGGCGTCGCTGCGACGGTGCGCCTCACGGAGCAAGTCGACGATGAGCCGCTCGTCCTCGGTCATCGGCTCGTACATGGGCACGTGCAGCGTGACGTCCGACTCGAACCTCGCGAAGAAGAAGTGAAGGGTGTTGAGGCGTGTGACCCCGACGGCGAGCGGGACCTGGGGGCCGGGCAGCGGCTCGTCGGCGACGAGCCGGCGCTCCCATGCGTAGAGCGCCCGAGTCGGGTCGATCGGCACCATGTCGCTGTCGCCGGGCGGGTCGTCGCCAGGATCCTTGCGATCGACGACGGCCCAGAGCTCGAAATGCAGCGTCGGGTCGTCCGGCGCGGCCGAGACCTGGGCGATCGGCTCGCCCGCGCCGACGAAGTCGCCCTCGGCGAACTGGACGCCGGTGATGTGGTTGTAGTTGGTGACGAAGCCAAGCCCGCGCGGGTGATGGTCGATGCTGACGTTGGCCGTGTCGCCGCCCGGTTGCACCTCGACCTTCACGATGCGCCCGCTGTAGGCCGCGTAGACGCAGTTCCCTGCTTCGGAGGCGAGGTCGACGGCCTGATGCACGCGGTTGAAGAAATGGACGTCGCGGCCCGTTGGGTTCCCAGGATCGCCGGCGAGGATGATCTGGGTCGTGTTGCACTCCGGCGGGTCGGCGAGCGGTCTGCGCCGGAGAGAGTCGAAACGCCCGTTCTCGAGGCGCGGCTGGAGCGGCAGCTCCAGCGGTGGGCTGAACAACCAGGACTGGTGGGTGACCGGAACGAGCGGCATGATCTCCTCCCGCGGTGAGGGGGTTACGGTACGAAGACGACTAGCGCACCCCAGAGAGCATTCGCTTGACGTTTCTCATTGTGCTGGCGGTGGTCGCACTCGCGGCGGTCGGCTGCGGCGACAGCGACGACGAGGGATCCGCGACGGTGACGTCAACCACAGGCCTCGCGAAACTCGTCGGCACCGTCGGATCCACTGACGACCCGGATGCCTACGAGATCGAGCTCACGACCGAGGACGGGGCTGAGGTCACCACAACGCTCCCGCCCGGCGAATACAGACTCGAGATCAGCGACCCCTCCACCATCCACAACTTCCATCTCGACGCGCGGTTCGCCGGGGTCGACGTGGCCACCAATGTCGCAGGTACGGGTAAGAAGACGGCCATCGTCGTGCTCGGGGACGGGGAGTCGTACATCTACGCCTGCGATGCCCACCCGGCCACGATGCAAGTGACCTTCAGCATCCACGGCCGGATAAGGACGCAGAACTAGCTACTAGAACGCCCTCCCGATCCCGCGTATGTTTCTAACGTGGCTTTGCATCTGACACGTTGAGGGACTGAAGTGGTCATCACCGGGAATCCCAAGGAGTCGGGCGCAGACCTCGCGGTCGCGATCGTCAACACGTGGGAGACGCTTCACGATCCCCACGAGGGGCTGCAGGAGCTCGAGGACCTGCGCATCTTCCTCCGGGCCGTTGGACGCTCCGAGGCTGCCGGCGTGGCCACGGATCGCGACCTCGCGGAGTTCAAGCAACTCCGCGGTCGCCTGCGAAGGGTGTTCGAGACGGACGACGTCGCGGAGGCGGCGAGCCTGCTGAACGCGATTGCGACCGAGAGCGGCGCGGTTCCCCGGCTGGCGGCCGGCTCGAAGGGCTGGAGGCTCGAGTTCGATCCTGAGGAGGGGTCGATCACGGCCCGTCTCGGCGCGACGGCGGCGGGAGCGCTGATCGAGATCGTGCGCGCCCACGGGCTCACTCGTCTCGGTACGTGCGGCGCCGACCCGTGCACGGGAGCGTTCGTCGACCGCACGAAGAATCGGAGCAAGCGCTACTGCTGCGAGCTCTGTGCGGACCGGGCAGCCCAGAGGGACTACCGCGCACGCCGGCGCGCTAGGTGACCTCTTGCATTGCATCAGGCTCTAAACCGCTATAGCATCTGACACGACTGTGCGCCGGTCTGCCCCACTGCCTCGGGGCTGGAACCGGCGCCTGCGCCGCCCGCCGAATCACCCGGGCGGCGGTGAAGCCGAGAGCCTGCGGGCGTCATTGCCCGGCAAAGCAGGGGCGCCCGCACTCTCGGCCAGCGGCTCAGGAATGGACGTCGAGCAGCTCCTCGCGGAAGGCGAGGGCCACCGCCTGGGTCTGACTGCGGACACCAAGCTTCCGCAGGATGTTCTCGATGTGCGTGCCGACCGTCCTTCGCGTGATGAACAGACGTTCCGAAATCTCCTCCGGGCGAAGGCCATCGGCGAGAAGCTGGAGGATTTCCCGCTCCCTCTTCGTGAGCCTGGCCGAAGCGGACTGTGAAGGTCCCTGCGAGCGGCGGGCGAGATTCCTGACTCGAGTCAGGAGCTCATCGGGTGCGTACGGCTTGACGACGTAGTCGTCCGCGCCCACGAGAAGCCCGGCCACTCGGTCGTATGACTCCGTCCGCGAGCCGGACACGAAGACGATCGGCAGCTCGGTGGTCTGCTCACGAAGAGTCCGGCACACCTCGTACCCCGAGAGATTGCCGAGCGGGATCTCCAGCAGCACGATGCTGAGGTCCACCTCGTCGGCCACGCGGAGGGCTTCTTCCCCGGAGCTCACCGACATGACCTCGTAACCGGCCGCCTCGAACAGGCCGACGAGCTCCTCACGAGAGGTGCCGTTTTCGTCGGCGATCAACACCGTGCCGCAGTTCGCGGAGGACGCCACAGTCTCCCTTTCGCTGCAGGGATTTCCCCGCACAGCGGTTTTTATTACATGCCTTGCCCGGGGTCAAGCACGTAGGGAGTTCGCCCGGGGCGAAATCGGGCGATCGCCCGAGTTCCGACGGTCAGGAAAGCGGAGATGAAACTTGTAACGAACGAGACGGCTATCCAGGGAGAGACCAAAGGGGGCAATGAAGTGAGCGACCCGACCATCCCGGTTCCGACCGCGACGCCCGTCGAGGCGGCGGTCGAGAGTGCGACAACCGAAGTCCAACAGGCAGCAGCGAGCGTTGTCCCGGCCGCGGCGCCTCCGCCGCCGCCCGCACCGCCCGCTCCGCCGCCCGTGGCGCCCGCACCTGCGGCAGCGCCTGCACCCCCGCCGGCGCCCGCTCCCGCTGCGGAGCCTCCCGCGGCGCCCGCACCTGCGGCAGCGCCCGCACCCCCGCCGGCGCCCGCTCCCGCTGCGGAGCCTCCCGCAGCGCCCGCACCTGCGGCAGCGCCCGCACCTGCGGCGGCGCCTGAGGCGGCTGCGGATCCGGCCGCAGCGACCTCTGCAGTTCAGTCTGCAGTGACGCAGCCGGCGAACGCCACTGAGACCACGGACGCCGCCAGCGGCGCGCTGAGCGACACGCTTTCGACCGCGACAGGGGTGCTAGATGTTGAGAGTGCCACGGCCCCGCTGCCTGCGGACACGCTCGAGCCCGCCACGGGCCTGCTCGAGCCGGTCACCAACACGACAGGTGCCGCCGAGACGATCGAGCCCATCATCGGCGTCCTCGGCCCCGTCGCAAACACCGCGGATCCCATCGTCGCCGACCTCGAGCCCGCCACCGGCGCGCTCGGCCCGGTCGCCAACACGACCGACGCGCTCGTCGCGGACACCGGCGTGCTCGGCCCCGTCGCCAACACCACCGACGCGCTCGTCGCCGACACCGGCGCGCTCGGACCCGGTCGCCAACACCACGGAACCGCTGCTCGCCGAAACGCTCGAGCCCGTCACCGCGCTCGAGCCACTCGCCAACACCACCGACGCGCTCCTCGCCGACACCGGCGTGCTCGGACCGGTCGCCAACACCACCGACGCGCTCGTCGCCGACACCGGCGTGCTCGGTCCCGTCGCCAACACCACGGAACCGCTGCTCGCGGAAACGCTCGAGCCCGTCACCGCGCTCGAGCCACTCGCCAACACCACCGACGCGCTCCTCGCCGACACCGGCGTGCTCGGCCCGGTCGCAAACACCACCGACGCGCTCGTCGCGGACACCGGCGTGCTCGGTCCCGTCGCCAACACCACGGAACCGCTGCTCGCCGAAACGCTCGAGCCCGTCACCGCGCTCGAGCCACTCGCCAACACCACCGACGCGCTCCTCGCCGACACCGGCGTGCTCGGACCGGTCGCCAACACCACCGACGCGCTCCTCGCCGACACCGGCGTGCTCGGCCCGGTCGCCAACACCACCGACGCGCTCCTCGCCGACACCGGCGTGGTCGCCAACACCACCGACGCGCTCCTCGCGGACACGCTCGAGCCCGTCACGACCGGCGTGCTCGGGCCCGTCACCAACACCACCGACACACTCCTCGCCGGCACCCTCGAGCCCGTCACCACCGGCGTGCTCGGGCCGGTCGCAAACGCCACTGACCCGCTCCTGGCGAACACAGTCTCGCCTGCGGTGGCGGCTGTCGAGCCCATCACGGGCGTCGGAGAGCCCGTGACCGGGCCGATCGAGCCGATCGCTGCGGTCGAGCCATTCACGGAAACGGTGCAGCCCGTGGTCGGAACGGTGGAGCCCCTGCCGGCTCCCGTCGGCGACGACGCCGGCGGGCCGATGTGGGGGTTCCCCCTCGACGGCCTGGCCGGCGGAACGCCGGGCGCCGAGGAAGCGCTCATCATCTCGGCGCTGGCGGCGGCCGGTGCCACCGCGCTGCACGCGCGGTTCTTCCTGGCCAACGTCCCGCCCATCCCGCTCACGTGCATCGTGGGCGAGGGCGCGGTCCGCTACATGTCCGCGCTCACGTCGGTCACGTCCGTTGACAGAGCGGCTAGCGCAACAGCGGGCGTGGCAGGGAGAGTCGGGACCGCGGCGACAGAGCTCGGCTCGACCGTACGAGACGGATTCCTCCGAGGCGCCGGCCGCATTCAGGACGGCGCCGACGACGAGGCCATCGACACGCGCCTCCTGATGCAGGTCGGCATGTTGCTGGGCACCGTGTACCTCGCGTTCCTGACCGTCTGGTTCTGGGCTACGAGGCTGCGGTGGAGCCCGCGGAGCTAGCGACGGCGCAGGCCTCGGCCTACGTCAGCAGGAACACGCCGATGGCGAGCCAGACCATGAACAGCAAAGCCAAGACCCACAAGAGAAACGCAGGCTCGCTGACGGGGAGCCAGGGCAGCTCGCTTCGGCCGAGGAAGAACGTCGTGCGGCGCGCAGGTTCGAGATGAGCGCCGTACTCCAGGACCTCGCCCTGCACGGCCTTCGCCGGGTCGTCGGTGGGCCGGCCGTCAGCGTCGCTGTAGGAAACCTTCCGGCGTCGCTTGGCCCGCTGCCACCCGCTGCGAAGGTCCGCCATGACCACGGAAGTGTACCCCCATCCCAGGGCGTGACACATCCGGCGGCGTGGGGGGAGACGCGTGGCAATTAGCAGCACACCGGTCGAAGAGGCGGCCGTCGCCACCCTTCAAGGTGCGGTCGCCTCGGGCGAGATAGCCCGGGAGCCGGCGCGTCTCGACGGCGTGAAGCTCGTCGCCTTGACCGGCGGCGCCGCGGTCGTCTGGCTCGCGGTGTCGGTCCCCTACCTGTCTCAAAGGCCCGTGACTGGGCTGGGACTGGCCGCGATCACGCTTCTCGCAGCGATCTGGATCGTGACGTTGAGAAGCGCCTTCGCCGCCGGCAAGGGGACGATCGGCACCGGCCTCTCGGCCGCGGTGGGCTGCGCCACCGGCCTCGTCATCGCCGGAGCGATCGATCCGTGGTTCCCCGGCCTGCAGCTCGGGCCGGTGGGACTCCTCGGCATCAGCGTCGGGATCTTTGCCTCAGCGAGCATCTGGGAGTGGTTCGTTCGGCAGACCTCGGTGGGGCGAACGAGCGTCCTCGTGGTCGGCTCGGAGGAGCTCGCGACCGGGATCGCCGAGGAGATGCGGCGCACGGGGTCGGGCTTCCACCTTCTCGGGAGAATCGGCGCCTGCCGATCGAGCGACGTCCGGGCCGAGGTCCCTTGCCTTGGCGGGCTTCCCGAGCTGGCTCGGGTCGTCGAGGCCCAGCGCCCGGACATCGTGGTGCTCACGGACGAAGCGAGCTACAAGCTCGTCGTCGACAGGCTGCTCGACGTCTCGGGAGCCGGCTTCAGGATCGCCGGCCTCGCCACGTTCTTCGAGTACGCCTTCGGTCGCGTGCCGCTGCCGCACCTCACGCCTGCCTGGTTCATGGGCGTCCTTCATCTGCGCCAGCATGTCTACGCGCGCTGGTCGAAGAGAGCCTTCGACATCCTCGTCGCCTCGATTGGGCTCCTCCTGGTGGCGCCGCTTCTTCCCGTCATCGCCTTCCTCGTCTGGCGGACGGACGGTCCGATGATCTACCGGCAGACGCGGCTCGGCGAGGGCGGACGCGCGTTCACGGTCTACAAGTTCCGGACGATGGTCTGCGACGCGGAGGCTCCTGACCAACCGCAGTGGGCAACAGAGTGCGATCAGCGGGCCACGCCGATCGGGCGCTTCCTCCGCCGGACGCACCTGGACGAGATTCCTCAGCTCTGGAACGTCCTCAAGGGCGACATGTCGATGGTGGGGCCGCGGCCGGAGCGCCCCGAGTTCGTGCAGATGCTCGAGGCCTCGACGCCGTTCTGGAGCCGTCGGCTCCTGATCAAGCCCGGGGTCACCGGCTGGGCGCAGATCTGCTCCGGCTATGCAGCGGACTGTGAGGCAAGCGCGGACAAGCTTTCGTACGACCTGTGGTACATCCGTCACCGGAACCTCGCCGTCGACGTCGCGGTCTGCCTCAAGACCGCCACCCTCCTGCTGAGCTCACTGTTCCAGCGCCGCCCCGAGCCCGACCGCGCGCTTGCCAGGTCGGTGAAGGAGAGTGGCCTTTAAAACGCTCGCCCTCCTTGTCGCGCTCGTCGTCTCTCTCGCCGCGGTGGGGTTGACGCGCGGGGACGACAAGGAACCGGTGGAGCCCGATCCCGGCCCGGAGGCCTCGAAACCCGATCCCGTGCGGCCCACTCCACCTTCCCGGTACGTCGTGCCTCCCGGCGCGGTGCGCGTCACCACCTCGGCACAGCTGAGCAGAGTGCTGAAACGGACCCGGCCGACCAACATCGCTCTCGCCAACGGCGTCTACGGCGGCCGCGGGCCCTTCCTCAACCCTCATGGCCATCGCCTGTACGCGGTGAACCTGGGCGGAGCGGTGCTGAAGGTGGGCCTGAGCCTCGGTGGGAACGCCGGGCGGCCCGGAGGCCTCGTTCGAGGGCTCGTCTTCGACGTCCGCGACCCGGCGAAAACCGTGGAGGGAGCCGTGATCTCCGTCTGGGGGACCGCTACGAGGGCGCGCGTCCTCGACGTCACACTGCGGGGGAACCGGGTCGTTCGCAGCGGCCTCGTCGTGCGCGAGCCGGAGGGGTTCTCGGCCGCGCGCCTCGTTGTGCGCGGGTTCACCGACTACGGCGTCCTCGTCGACGCCAACGACCCCGCCCGCACCGAGCTGCGGCGGCCGTTCCGCCTCGCCGACCTGGACGTCGCAGGTGTGACGCGCCCGGTTCCGCGGTCGTCCAACGGCACTGCCGAGGCGTGTCTCTGGGTCGGAAACCCGGGCGTCGTAGAACGGGTGCGGGCGCGCCGGTGCGCATGGACGGGTCTCTGGACCGGAACGGCGACGACCGATGCCGTCTTCGACCAGATCGACGTCGACCAGACCCCCACCGGCGTCTACCTGGAGCACTTCACCCGGTCGAGCCGGTTCCAGCGACTGCAGGTAGGCGGCGACGTCCGGATCGGGCTCGTCACCGAGTGGGCCAACCCGGCCGCCGGCGGGCGTGCGGCCAGCGTCGACAACGTCATCCAGGACAGCTGGTTCGCGAGCCGGGTGGCCGGCGTCTACCTCGATGCAGGGACAACCCGGACGACCATCAGGCGCAGCACGTTCGTGAACCAGGAGTGGGCAGCGATCGGCGACTACCGGGGCCTCGGAAACGCCTACCACGGCAACGACTACGGCGGCATCGCCCGCGGCGCCTCACGGGTGACCGACGAACACGTGAGCTTGTTCGAGGAGGAACGATGAGCACTGCGGTCGCCACCAAGCTCGAGCTCGACACGATCAGCCGGAGCGAAGACTTCACGCGCCTCGCAGACGAGTGGGATCCACTCGTGCGGGCGATGCCGAGGCCGAGCCCCTTCCTCCTCCATGCGTGGCTCGACGCGTGGACGCGCCACTACGGCGAGGGGACGGAGCTCACCGTGCACGTCGCACGCCGGGACGGCCGGCTCGTCGCGGCGCTGCCTCTTCTCGTTCGACGCCATCTCGGCCTTCGAGCCGCGCGGTTTCTGGGCGGGCGGCAATCGGCCCTCGGCGATCTCCTCCTCGCTCCCGGAGAGGACGTCGCGACGGCCGAGGCGCTGGCCGCCCGTGTCCGGGCGTCCGCCGACCTGATCGACGTCTACGGGCTGCCCACGCAGAGCCGGCTCGCGGAGGCGCTCGGGCCTTCGCTGGACGTCATCCAGCGCGTCGAGGCTCCGATCCTCGACCTCACCCCCGGCTGGGAGGCGGTCTACCAGGCGAAAACGAGCTCCAAGAAGCGCAACCTTCACCGCCGCCGGCGACGCCAGCTCGCCGAGCTCGGCCGTCTGGAGGTCGTCGTCGCCCGCGACCTGGACGAGCTCGAGCCTGCGCTCGAGGACGCCTTCAGGCTGCACGACCTGCGCTGGGAGGGGCGCCCGGACGGCTCTGGGTTCGCGACTCCCGAGGGGCGACTCTTTCAGCGAGAAGCGATTGCCGCGCTCGCCGAGCTCGACGTGCCTCGAATCGTGCTCCTGAAGCTCGACGGTCGCGCGGTGGCCTTCCACTACTACTTCGCCTTCGAGGGGCGAATGTACGTCCATAGACTCGCGTTCGACCCCGAGCTCGCCCGTTTCTCTCCAGGGCTCGTCAACACCCTGGACACGATCGAGGCCGCCGCGGACGAAGGCCTCACCCGGGTGGAGTTCCTGGGAGGAGCCGAGCGCTACAAGACCGAGATCGCCGACGGATTCGAGCCCATGTGTCACGGGCTCGGGCTCGCGGAGAGCGTCCCGGCCCGCGCCGTCGTTGCTGCGCGACTAGGCGTCATCCGGCTTCGTCTCCGCCTCAAGCGCTCGTCCTCGCTCCACCGCCTGTACATGGGCGGGACCGCCCCTCTCAAGCGCTTGGCCGCCCGCTCGCGGGACGCGCTGCGGGCATGAGAGCTCTCTCAGCGCTCGAGGGCCTCCCGGACGCGGTTGGCCGTGAAACCGGTCCCCGGAATGAAGCGCGCGATCGGACCGAAGCGATGCTCGGCTGCGAAGCCGACGAAGAGAAGTCCGCGCTCCGTCGAGCGGAACCCTCGATCGAGCTGCGGCCATCCATCCTCGAGCGCAATCGCCCTCCGCATGCTTTCCGAGAGGAAGGTCAGGCGGTCGAGGGAGAAGCGGAAGCCCGCGGCGAGGATGACGGCATCCGCCTCGCGCACGCTGCCGTCGCTCAGGCGCAGCCGGACAACGCCGTTCTGGTCGATCCCGACCACCCCGACGCCCTCCGTCACGTTGACGCTGCGCTCGACCTCCTCTCGCAGCCACGGAGAGCCGCCGGCGCGAAGGATGCGGGCGCTCAGCTGGCGACGTGCGCCGGCCGGAAGGGCGGCGAAGACGTCCGGGTGCAGGGCGAGCCGGTTCAGCGGCGGGGGGCCGTAGCCCACCACCGGATAGGCGAGCCGGTAGAGGCGCTGCCGCACGCGACCGCGCGGTCGGTGAGGCTCGCGGTCGGCGAACCATCGCAGGCTCGAGCGAACGATGAGCTCGACGTCGGCACCGGCACGAATGGCGAGCGACGCACTCTCCAGGCCTCCCTGGCCCCCTCCGACGACGACCACGCGCCTGCCGCGATAGGGCTCGTAGTCCTGGAGCGAGGTGGCGAACGCCACACGGCCTCCGACGGCCTCTCCGAGCGGCGGAGGCGCATAGGCGAAGGGGACCGCCCCGACCGCGACGACCGCTTCGCGCACATCGAGCTCGTCCCCCGCAGCGGTGGTCAGCCGGTAGCCGTCGGGGGCCCGCTCGAGGGCTGCCACATCCGACGGGTCGCCTTCGGGGACGAAGGTCTGCCGGAACCATTCGGCGTAGCGCAGGAACTTCTGGAGCGGAATCGGCTCCTCACGCTCCTCGCCAACGACCCGCGCCCACCGGTCGATCGAGCCGAGGTTGCCGGGTGCGGACAGCGAGGTCTCCTTCCAGTCCGAGCGCAGGAGCATGTACGGCGGCATCCGGGTGCGCCAGGTCTCCATCGGCTCGCCGAACGTGCGCACCCGTCGCCCGGCGAGATGCGCGGCGACGGAGAGCCCGTACGGGCCCGCGCCGACGACCGCGACGTCGAGGCGCTCAGGCAATGGGAGCGATACCCCGCACGGCCGCGAGTGGAGGCCCCGAAATGAAAGAGGAAGCTGACATGACCCCGGGGGCACCGAAGGATAGTCCGTCGCCTTCGCCCCCGCGAGCCCCGGACCGGCCGGACCCGGGCGCCCTGCGCGGGATCGGACCGTCCCTCCCGTACCCGGTCAAGGCCACCGTGACGCGCGCCCGCTCCGCGGCCTGGTACGCACGCTCGCGCGGGCGCGTCGACGCGAGCGGCCTCCGGATTCTGTTCTACCACCGGGTGTCGGACGCGCGGGACGAGCTCGCAGTGCATCCGCGGCGTTTTCGCGAGCAGATGGACTACCTCGCGTCAGCCGGATACCAGGTTCTCGACATCGTCCAGATCGCCGATCTGCTCGAGGCCGGCGAAATGCCTGAGCGCGCCGTTGGGCTGAACTTCGACGACGGCTATCTCGACGTGGCCGAGCATGCCCTCCCCGTGCTCGCCGAATACGGATTCCGGGCCACCGTGTTCGTCGCGACGGGCGTCACGGACGGGCGAGCCTCGTTCGGGTGGTACGAGCGCCAGCCCCCGCTGCTCGGCTGGATGGATATCGCCGAGCTCGATCGCGGCGAAACGCTCGAGTTCGAGGCGCATACGGTCACCCACCCGAACCTCTTGGCGGTCGATGACGGACGAGCGGCAGCAGAGATCGAGGACTCGAAGCGTGAGCTCGAAGCTTGTCTCGGCCGGCCGGTCACGGCCCTCTCGTATCCGGCCGGCCTCTTCGGCCCGCGCGAGCGGCAGCTCGCACGGGCGGCGGGATACCGCGTCGCCGTCTCGTGCGAGCCGGGCGTGAACCTCCCACAGACGGACCGCTTCGCGCTGAGACGCCGTCAGATCGACTCGCGAGACGGCCTGCTCGACTTCCGGGCCAAGGTGGGCGGCGGGCACGACACTCCTCTCCCCCTCCGCGGCGTCTATCGCCGGCTCCGCTACGGAGAGGGCAAGGGCAGCCCCGCGTCGGCGAGCAGGGTGCGGTAGAGGTCGAGATGGGCTCGCCGAGTCGACGCCAGATCGAAGTGCTCCGAGACTCGGAGCCGGCCGGCTGCGCCGAGGCGGCGGCGCAGCGCGGGATCGTCGAGGAGGCGCTCGATCGCTGCGGCGAGGGCGTGTGGGTCGCCGGGTGGGACGAGGAAACCCGTCTCCCCGTCGACGACGAGCTCGGGCACCCCGCCGACGTCCGAGGCCACGACGGGCAGTCCGGCTGCCATGGCCTCCAGGATCGAGAGCGGAAGGCCTTCGGAGCGGGTCGACAGGACGAACAGGTCGGCTGCCGCCAGGAGCTCCGCCACGTCGTCCCGCTCACCGGCGAGGCGAACAGCCGACTCCAACCCGAGCCGGCGAACCTCGCTCTCGACGGCGGGCCGATCGGGCCCGTCGCCTGCGATCACCGCCTCGCCGGGTCTCCCCAGCTCAGCCGAGCGCGCGAACGAGCGTGAGTGGATCCTTGGGCGCCTGAAGCCGGCCGACCGTCACGAGCCGGTACGGCCCCGGAGCGAGTCTCGACAGCTCCTGCGTTCGGAAGCTCGACACCGTTGTGAATCACGACCGTCGTCGCTTCGTCGCATGTCCCGGCGTCGAGGCCGGCGCGGCGCTCGCTCTCGGCGACACAGATCGTCGTCGTCGTCAGCGGGCGCAGAACCCGCTCCGCCCACCGATACACGGCCGCGCTCGTCCCACGGTGGGCCGTGAACGCCCAGCCGTGCACCGTGTAGATGCGGATCGGGACGCGCGCGAGCCAGCCGGCCAGGCGTCCCAGCGCCCCCGCCTTGGCGCTGTTGACGTGAACGATGTGCGGTCGTTCTCGCCGGATGAGCGCCGTGAGCTCGAGCAGGCCGCGGAGGTCACGCAACGGGCTGATCGGCCGACGGATGTGCTCGAGCGGGACGAAGCGCACGCCGGCCGCGTTCGCTCGGTCGCGGAGCGGCCCGCTGCCGTGGGCTGCCACGGTCACGTCGAAATGCCGGGCGAGCGTCGGCAGCAGGCTCGCGACGTAGGTCTGCGCGCCGCCCGTCTCGGCGAGCGTGACGAGGAGCAGGATCCGTGGACGCACTGAGAAACGGCCTCAGCCTGAAGCGCGAGGAGGGAAGCGTCCTACGGAGCCCGCTCCGTACGAGGCCTGCTGCTCCGCGCGCGAGAAGCGCCCATGCCCACGGCGAGGAAGCCTACAACGACCGTGCGGGCCGGGCGGGCGCGCTCCCGTTCGGCCTCGTGACGGTTGCGATCCTCCTCTGGTGGGCGGCGGACGGAGGCGGCTATGCCCCCACGACCTGGTATCCGGGAGCGCTCCTCTTCCTCGCGCTCCTGGCCGTCGTCGTCGTGAGCCCGCGCCGGCGTACCAGGCCGGCTCCGCGGGCCCGGGCGGCCGTCGCGCTGCTGGCGGCGTTCACGGCGTGGAGCTTCCTGTCGATCACCTGGGCGGGCGTGCAGGGAGATGCCTGGGACGGTGCCAATCGGACCCTCCTCTACGCCGTCGCGTACGCGACGTTCGCGCTCCTCTGGTGGCGCCCTCCGGAGGCTGTCCTGGTGCTGGGCCTCTTCGCGCTGGGCACAGCAGCGGTCGGCGGCATCGCGCTCGCAGCGGAGGGGGCCGAGGCGTTCAACGGAAACCGGCTGGCTGCACCGACCGGATACGAGAACGCGAGCGCGGCGCTCTTCCTGATGGCGTTCTGGCCGGCCGTGGCCCTCGCAGCCCGGCCGGAGGTTCACTGGGCGATACGGAGCCTGTTCCTGGCAGCCGGAGGGCTGCTCCTCCAGCTGGCCCTCCTCGCTCAGAGCCGCGGCTCGCTCGTCGCCGGGGGGATCGCGCTGCTGGTGCTCGTTCTCGTGAGCCGTGACCGCTTCCGCCTCCTCGCCGTGCTGCTCCTGCTCTCCGCGGCCGTCGCCGCGACCCTCGTCCCGCTGCTCGAAGTCGTCGCCGCCGGGAGCGAAGCGGAAGTCGGGCGAGCCGTCGGAGCGGAGCGCGTGGCGGTCGCGCTCTCGACCCTGGCGCTCTTCCTGGTCGGTGCGCTCGTCTTTTTCGTCGGCCAGACCGGCCGCGTCCGCAGGGACTTGCCGCAGCTCACGCCGCGTCGGCGCCTTGCGGCAGTCGTGGCAGCCGGTCTCGTGCTCGTCGCCCTCTGCGCAGCCGTGGCGACGTCGCTAGGAGGCGCACCGCGTCCAGGCCTGGAGACCGGTCGCTACGACATGTGGAGGGTGGCCGCCGGCGAAGTCGCCGAACATCCCTTGCTCGGCGTCGGCGTCGACAACTTCGCGGTCGACTTCGCCCGGGAACGACGCACAGGTGAGGAGCCGCTCTACCCTCACAGCCTCGCCCTGAGGCCCTTCTCGCAGACAGGCCTGATCGGCGGCGCGCTCTTCCTGGGCTTCGTCGCGGCCGCGCTCGCGGCCGCCCTGCCCCGTCGACGGGAGCCCGATTCGCTGCCCGCCGCAGCCGCCGCGGCCGGGCTTGCATCCGGGGTGTACTGGCTCGTACACGGCTCGATCGATTGGCTGTGGGAGATTCCCGCGCTCGGGGTCTCCGCGCTCGCCCTGTTGGGACTGGCCTCGAGCCTCGCGCGATCTACCCCTCGGGAGACCGCCCGCACGCGAGCCCACTCCACAGCAGCGCTTGCCGGCGCAGCAGCTCTCTTCGCCGTTGCCGCCGCCTCCTTCGCGTTTCCCGGCCTGGCGGCGCTCGAGCTCGAGCGGGGCGTGCGGGCGTGGCCTGACTCGCCCGACCGGGCTCTCTCGCACCTCGAGCGCGCCCACGGACTGAACCCGCTCAGCGAGCGAGCCGACGTCGTCGCCGGAACGCTGGCGCTACGCGACGGGGACACCGAGCAGGCCCGGGCGGCATTCCAGCGAGCGCTCGAGCGAAATCCCGACGACTGGTACGTGCATCTCCAGCTGGCCCTGCTCGCCGAAGAGGAAGGGAGGAGCGTGGAGGCGCTCGCCCGCCTCGAGCGCGCGCGGTCGCTCAATCCGCGCGAGCGCCTGGTCGTCGGGAACCCGTCCGAGAGCGCCGTTCGTGGCCCGCTGGGTCGGCGACCGGTCGATTGCAAGCCGGTGCTCGGACTGGAGAGCCGGTGCAGCGGGGTGGGCGAGTGAACGCGATGTACGCCCCAGCACGAGATCCGATCGCCGCCCGGCGGAGCCTGGGCGCGCTCGCGGCCACTACGGCGTGCCTGCTTCTCGCCGTGGTGGTCAGCCTCGCCCTTTCCCGGTACCCGCCCACGCTTCAGCTTGCGACCCTCGCGGGCCTCGGCCTCGTCGCCATTCTGGCGCTCGTCCTCGTCCGGCAGGAGGCTGCAGCGGCCCTCGGGTTCGCGCTGCTCGGCGTCGTCATCATCGAGCCCGCGCCGGCGGATCTCGTGTTCTTCGTCGTCATTGCGGTCGCTCTCGTTACCGGCGGCTTCCGCATTCAGCGCGTGCCTGCCGCCGTCGTCGGAATCCTCGGAGCCTTCTTCGCGCTCAACCTCGTGTCCGCGATCGAGGTCGTGGACTACGAGCGCGCCGTCACCTTCTTCGCCACGACCGCGTACGTCGCCGTCCTCGCCGTCTGGCTCGCGGGCTGGGTCACGAACCGCCGGCGGGCAAAGGTCGCGGCCGGCGGCTACCTTGCCGCGGCCGCCCTCTCGGCGTCCGTCGGCCTGCTGGCGCTCTTCCTCCCACTTCCGGGCGGCGACCTCATGGTGTTCGAAGACCGCGTGCAGGCGCTGTTCAAGGATCCAAACGTCTTCGGCCCGTTCCTCGTCCCCGCGATCCTCATCCTCATGGAGGAGACGCTCACGCCACGGCTCTTCGGCTTCGGGCGCCTCCTGAAAGGGCTCCTCCTTCTCCTCCTCACGCTCGGGCTGATCTTCTCGTACTCGCGCGGGGCCTGGGCCAATCTGGCCGCGGGCGTCGGAATGGTGCTCGTCGTCATGGCGATGAGGCGTGGAGGGGGACGCAAGGTCATCCTCGCTCTCGTGCTGGCGCTGGTCGCCGGAGCGTTGGTCGCGGGCGCGGTCTCGGTCAGCGGATCCGGGGATTTTCTCGCCGACCGGGCTCGCATCCAGAGCTACGACGCAGACCGCTTCGGCGCCCAGGCCGCCGGGCTCGAGCCGGCTCAGCGGTACCCCTTCGGCGTCGGTCCAGGCCAGTTCGAGCTCGTGGCCCCGATCTCCGCGCACAGCACGTACGTGCGCGTGTTCGCCGAGCAAGGGCTCCCGGGGTTCATGGCGTTCCTCGCGCTGCTGGTCTTCACGCTGGGCGCGGCGCTGGCGAACGCGGCGGCAGGTCGTGACACGTACGGGATCGGCTCGGCGGCGTTACTGGGGGCCTGGTGCGGAATCCTCGTCAACAGCTTCGTGATCGACACGCTCCACTGGCGGCACCTGTGGGTGGTGGCCGCCCTCATCTGGGCGGGATGGGCACGGCGGCGCGTCGGCCTGTCCCCGCGAAAGGAAACGGCGTCACAAGGAGGCGCAACATGTTGAAGGGAACTGCGGTAGTGCTGGCGTCGGCGTTCGCGTTCGCCGCACCGGCCACCATGGAGCTCGATTTCGTGTCCGAGGCGAACGCCGGGGGCTGCACGATCACGGGCACAGCCGGCGCGGACACTCTCGTCGGGACGCCGCAGAGCGACGTCATCTGCGGCTTGGGCGGCGCCGACGTCATCCGTGGCCTGGGCGGGAACGACCTCATCCGCGGAGGCACGGGGAACGACCGCATCAAGGGCGGCCTGGGCGACGACCGCGTGTACGCCGGCCCGGGCAACGACGTGGTCGAAGGCGAGCGCGGCAACGACATCCTCCGCGGCGAGCTCGGGCGGGACAGGCTGCTAGGCGGGTTCGGAGGCGACCGCGTGTTCGGCGGCGGCCACCGCGACGGCCTCTTCGGAGGCTCTGCCCGGGACCTGCTCTACGCCCGGGACGGCAACCGCGATCGTGTCGAAGGCGGTCCCGGAAGGGACTGCGCCCAGGTCGACCGGGCCGACAGCCTGAGCAGCGTCCACGAGCTCTTCTGACCCTTGACCGCCGAGAGGCTGGGCCGGGCTCAGGCCTCGATGGTCGAGGGGTAGTCCTCGACCTCGCGCGGCGGCACGCCGACCCAGTACGGCACGGCGCCGCGGACGCCGATCGCAATGAGGCCGAGCGCCGGAGCCTGGAGCCGTTCCAGGACATCCCCGAGCTCGGAGGCGGCGGTCGGAGTCATGCGGTCGATCCGGCAGACGATGAGCAGCGCTTCCGCCTGGCGCGCCAGAAGCGGCCCGTCGACCACCCCGAGGAGCGGAGAGCCGTCCACCAGGACATAGCGATAGTCGGAGCCCTCCAGGTCGCGGAAGAGTGCGGCCGTGGAGTCGCCTGCCAGGAGCTGCGCAGGATTCGAGGCGGTCGTGCCGGAAGGGAGCACGTGCAGGTCGGACGAGACCTTGACGACGGACTCGCGCAGGAGCTCGCCGCTCGCCTCGACTCCGCGCTCGGCGAGCGCCTGGAGGACGTCCGTCAACCCGGGAGCGGGGCCGATGCCCAGGAGCTCCTCGACTCTCGGCTGCCGGAGGTCGGCCGAGATCACGAGGGTCCGCGAGCCGCCGCGCGCAAGAGAGTTCGCCAGTCGCAGGGTCACTTCGGATCGCTCCTCGGTCCCGGATGCGCTCGTCACGAGCACGACCTTGCGGGCCTCCGGCAGCTGGAGGAGGGAGGCCTGCAGCGCCTGGTAGGCCTCCTCCGTCTGCGCATTGCGTCCCCGCCGTTTCCGCCGCGGTGGAAGAGCAGCGAGGATCGGCACACCGGTCAGGCGGCTCAGCTCGCGAGGCCCGGACAGCCGGGGAGCGAGCTGATCCACGGCGAGCGCGGCCAGCACACCCAGGAAGGCGGCGGCAAAGAAGGCAAAGATGGTGTTGCGCACGGGACGAGGCGAGTCAGGCTCGGTCGGCGGCCGAGCCGCCTGGGCGAGCTGCAGCTCGCTGCCCGTGCTGGCCTCGCTGACGCTGAGCTCGCTCAGCCTCTGCTGGAGCGCCTGCACGGCATCGGCGCTTTCGGGCGACGCACCCAGCGTGTCGATCGCCTCCTGGAGCTCGGCACGGGCGCGTGCCAGCCGATCCCGCTCGGCGGTCTGTTGCAGCGTCAGGAACGCTTGGGCGACCGCGTTCGCGATCTCCGCGGCCCCCTCCGCGTCGCCGTCGGTGGCGACGATGTCGATGATGTTCGCATCCTCGTCGACGGACGCCTCCACCTTGTCCTCGAGCGTCTGGACGGACTCGTCCGGCAGTTCCTCGGCGGCCTGGGCAAGGACGTCCCTCGTCGTCAGGAGCGTCTGGACGGTCGCGAGCCGGCGCCGCACCGTCTCGACATCGGTGGGCTCGAAGGCTCCCGCGCGATCGTCCATCAGGATCCTGGCCGTCGCTTCGTAGGTCTTCGGAAGAGCAAGCGAAAGCACGAGCACCGTCACGGTCATCAGCACGATGATGAGCGCGATCAGGGGCCAACCGCGTTTGAGCGCAGTCAGATATCGAGGAACGTCGACCGGCTCGTCGGCCGTCTCGCGCGTCCCCGTCCACGCCAAGTCGGGTCGCTGCCGCATGCGTTAGAAGGATGCCCATTATGCCTCGCCGTCGAAACGTGAGCACAACGCCGCGTTCCGAAGCGGTCGAGCCTCGGGTGCTGCTCGTGGCGAGCTTCGTTCGACCGCATCCGGGCGGCGTCGAGGACTTCGTCGACTCGACGCGGGCCCTGCTCGAGGAGCGGGGACTGCCCACCAGGGTGCTGGCGTGCCGCCTGCCCGGAGCGGACACGACGGCGGACGCTGTCGTTCCCACGCGCTTCGTGGGCTCGTCGTCGTGGCCGCTGCCGACCGGAGGCTGGAGGACGCTCTGGCGTGAGGTGGGCGCCGCCGACCTGGTCGTCGCCAACAACGCTCGCCACGTGCTTCCGGTGCTCGCGGTCCTCTTCGCCCGCGCGCGCGGGCGCAGAGCGGTGCTCGTGATGCACGGCTCCGGCGTGGGGCCGTACGGCGGCTCGCGCGCCTTCGGCCTCGCTCGCACCCTCTTCCAGCGAACGCTCGGTCGGGCCGCCATGCGTCTCGCGCACCCGGTCTCTGTCTCCCGGGCGGGGGTCGAAGGCGCGCGCCTGCTCTACGGCGTCGACGCCAGCTATCTGCCCTATCCCCTCCGCACGCAGCCCCCAGCGGCTCCTCCCCCCGGGCTCGAGGATGACGAGGCTATGCGCGATCGTCTGGGTCGGAAGGCTGTTTCCCGAGAAGAACCCCCGGCTCGCCGTCGAAGCGGTCGAGATTCTCAGGCGGGACCGCGCAGCGGAGCTCCACGTCTGCGGGGACGGCCCTCTCCGGCCGGAGCTCGAGCGGCTCGCGGCGCAGAGAAGTTGGCTGGTCCTCCACGGCGCCCAGCCGTGGGAGGAGGCGCAGGCCCTCCAGGCAGGCGGCCACGCGTGTCTGGCGACGTCGGTCGCAGACAACGTCCAGGTCGCCGTGCTCGAGGCGCTGAGCCGCGGGATACCGACCGTCTCGACGCGCGTCGGAGACGCGCCCACGTACTACGCCTCCACGTCGCTCCAGAACCTGTGTGTTCCCGCAGGGAACCCCACGGCGATGGCGGCCGCGCTCGGCGACATCGCCTCGTCCTACGATCGCTACCGGCGTGAGTTCGCGGCCAACGCGGAGATTCTTCGCGCGCGTCACACGGACGTCGGCGACGACCTCGTCCGCCTACTGCGCTCGATCAGTTGACCGCGCCTTCGCAACCCGTGGAGCCCGATCCTGCAGCCCGCGGCTCGGCGCTGCTCTTCTGGGCCCAGCTCGCGGGAAACTCAGGCCTCTTCGTCGCGCTCGTCCTCATCACGCGAGCCCTCGGCCCCTCGGGTCGCGGCACGATCGCCTTCATCACGGTGGCCGCGATCCTGCTGGCGCGGATCGCGCGGCTCGGCGTCAGCGAGGCGACGACCGTCTTCACCGCGCAGCGGCCGGCGGCCCGGCCCGCCCTCCTGACCAACCTCGTCCTTTCGGCAGGGACGAGCACGGCGATCGGCGCGACTCTCGTCTGCGGAGTGCTCGCAGCCTTGCCGGCCTCGGCGAGGCCGAGCGGGATCGGCACGGAGGAGCTGGTGCTCCTCGGGCTCGGGGCCCTCTCGTCGGCGTTCGCGGATGCCGGCTACACCTTCCTGCTCGGGTGCAGCCGCTTCCGCCTGCACGCGCTCACGACCGCCGTCACGGCCTGGCTCTACGTCGCTCTCGTGATGGTCATCGAAGGAACGGTCGGGCTGACCATCGCCTGGGCGGCGCTGGCCTGGATCGCGGTCCAGGGGCTCAAGGGGCTCTTCATGCTCGTCGTCTCGGCCCGTGACGTCGGGCTCGGCGCTCCGGACGGCGCGCTGTTCGGCGAATCCGTCCGGTTCGGTCTCCGCGCCTGGTTCGGGACGCTTTCCGATGCGCTCAACGACCGGCTCGACCAGATCATCGTCGCGTTCATCGCCTCGCAGGCTGTCCTGGGCTTCTACGCCGTGGCCGTGAACTCCTCGGAGATCCTGCTGTACCTCCCGGGCGCGGCCGCCACCGCGGTTCTCCCGGTGGCTGCCCGGGCCGGCCCGGCGGAAAGAGTCGACGGCGTGCTGCGCGCCTTTCGGTCCGTGCTGTTGGTCTCCCTCGCGAGCGTCGCGATCGGGGCGGCTCTCGGCCCATGGCTCATTCCGCTCGTCTTCGGCGAGCCCTTTTCAGAGTCCGTGACCCCGTTCCTGCTCCTCCTCCCCGCCGCGCTCGGCTACGTCGCGGTGAGCATCTTCTCGAGCGCGCTCGTCGCTTCCGGGGCCCCGGGGCGGTCATCGCTCGGCCCACTGGTGTCGCTCGTCGCGGCGACGGCGCTCGATTTTCTCCTGATTCCCCGGTTTGGGGCGTCCGGCGCCGCGGCCGCGGCGTCGATCGGGTATCTGGCGGGCGGAGGCACCGCGCTCGTCCTCTACCGTCGCTGGGCAGGCTTCTCGTGGCTGACGCTCCTTCGCCCCCAGCGTGGCGATCTGGCTCTCCTTCGAGCTCTTGCGGGGCCGCTCGCCGGCCGCATGCGCCGGGTGCGGCGGTCACCGTGACCGGCGCTACCCGGTCGTCGACCGCGCGGCCCGGAGCGCCACCAGGCCGGGTCGATCGGGATCCATGCGCTGTGGCTCGTCGTGCCAGATCCACCACCCGTATGGCGGAGTCTGCGGGTAGCCCTCCGGCGAGTCCTCCCACTCCTCCTGGCGCCCGAGCGCAGTCATGTCGAGATAGCTCCAGGTGCTCCCCATCGCCTCGTCGCCGCGGGCGTCGATGAAGTAGGTGCGGAAGATCCGGTCGTCGTCGTCGCGGAGGAACGCGTTGGTGCCGTGCCACTCGCCGACGCCGAAGTCGGCGTCGAAGTCGTCGGTCAGCGTGTACCAGGGGATGTGCTCCCAGCCCATCCGCGCCTTCACCTGCTCGATATCCGCCTGCGGCGCACGCGAGACGAACGCAAGCGACGTGTCGCGGGCGTTCAGATGGGCAGGGTGGGCGACCTGGTCGGCCACCATGGAGCAGCCGATGCAGGCATGCTCGGGCCAACCGCGCACGCCGGGCTCGTGGAAGGCCCGGTAGACGATCAACTGACGGCGGCCGTCGAACAGGTCGAGCAGGCTCGCCACGCCCTCCGGCCCCTCGAACTCGTACTCCTTCTCCACGGCCAGCCACGGCATCCGACGGCGCTCCGCGGCGAGCGCATCACGCGCGCGCGTCAGCTCCTTTTCCTTGATCAGGAGCTTCTGCCGGGCGGCCTCCCATTGCTTCTGGTGTCACGATCGGGGGTGTTTTCATGCGGTCACTCCTTTCGGTACTCGTCGCGTTCCCGGGGACGGGATCGCGAAACGAGCCGTCGGCCGCGCATGCTGCGGGCCCTAGAGCACGATGCCCGACGGAGCGTCGCGCTCCGACACGACGCCGAACTCGGTCGCGCGCTCGACCGTCCTGAGCCATTCGTAGCCGAGGCCCTTCACGCCGACGAGCTCGACCCCGGCACGGGCCATCCGGGCGAGCCCTTGCGCGTGTCCCGTGCCCGGCGAGGCGACGGCGTCCTCGACGACGACGACCCGCTTCCCCGCGTCGAGGAGGCCGAGAGCGGACTGGGCGACGCAGACGTCGGTCTCGAGCCCGCAGAGCACGACGGTCCCGCGCTCGTGCCGCGTCACGTCCGCGAGGATCGCCGGGCACGCGGCGAGATCGAAGACCGGCTTGACATGCCTGGCCGTGCCGGAAGAAAGGGCATCCTTGACCGGAGAAGCCGTCTCGCCGTTCAGCTCGGGCTCTTCCTCCGTCACGACCACCGGCACGCGAAGCCAGTCCGCCAGCCGGCACAACCAGCGAACCCGATCCACGACTGCCGAGGCCTCGTCTTCGGGCAGCTTCCGGAGAAAGCCCTCCTGCGCATCGATCACGACGAGAACGCAGCCCTCGGCGTGCAGTCGGCGCGTCACACGCTGGATCTTGCCATGGTCGTACACTGGGCCTGTGAAGGTTCCGGTTCTGGACAGGCCCGCTCTCGCTGTACCGGCGAAGCCACTCGACGATGTACTGCAGGCGCGTGAATCGAATCCGGATCGAGCACGGCGTCGACCCGCTCTACGAGCTTCCGGCAGCTTGCACTGCGTGGGACGGCGGCGGATGCGTGCTCGAGCGCGCGTTCGAGGATCTGGGCGTCGTGGTCGTGGACTACAAGCGCGCGTACGGGCCGGGCGTCGAGTTCGAGCACGGACTCAGCCGCTTCATCTGGGACTTCGACGCCGGCCGCCACACGACGCTTCTCACCGCGCGCTGAGGCTAGCCCCGGCCGAGGCGCGCCCGCGCCTGGCCGGCGAGCATGTAGCGCACGCCCCGAGCAGCGAATGACACAGGTGGGTCAGATGGCGCGCGGTCCAGCCGTCCGAAGTAGAAGACGTGAGCGTCAATACCCACTTGCGCGAAACCTCGCGTCTCCCGATCCCTGAGCGGACCGGAGTCGGCGTCTCCGCTGCCGAGCACGCGCTCGTCATCGCGCTCATCCCGGCGCACAACGAGGAGGGTCAGATCGCCGACGCGATCCGGTCGCTGCACGAGCAGGAGTCGCCGCCGGACATGATCGTCGTCTGTGCAGACAACTGCACCGACGGCACCGCGCGCATCGCCGAGGCAGCAGGCGCCTACGTCTTCGAGACCGTGGGGAACGAGCACAAGAAGGCCGGGGCCTTGAACCAGGCCCTCGACCGCTTGCTGCCGGCACTCCGCGACGAGGATGCGATCCTCGTGATGGACGCCGACTCGATCCTCGTACCGACCTTTGTCTCCGAGGCGCAGAAGCACCTCCGCAACGGGTTCGGCGGAGTCGGTGGGGTGTTCACGGGCCGCTCGGGCGGGGGATTCGTCGGCATGCTGCAGCGCAACGAGTACGCGCGGTATGCGCGCGATGTCGCGCGGCTGAAGGGAAAGGTGCTCGTGCTCACCGGCACGGCAACCCTGTTTTCCGCCCGCACCCTCCGCCATGTCGTCTGGGCTCGAGCCGAGGGCGTCCTGCCCGGCCGTCTCCCGCAGGTCTACGACACGAACGTTCTCACGGAGGACAACGAGCTGACGCTCGGCCTGCTCCACCTCGGGTACAAGGTTATTTCGCCGAAGGGCTGCCGCCTGACGACAGAAGTGATGGAGTCGTGGCGCGACCTGTACCGGCAACGACTGCGCTGGAAGCGCGGCGCGCTCGAGAACCTGCGCGACTACGGACTGACGCGGATAACGGTCAGGTACTGGGGGCGACAGATCCTCACATTGTTCGGGATCGTCGTGACGCTCGCGTACCTGCTCTCGCTCACCTGGTCGCTCGCGGTCGACGGAGCCGTCCACATACATCCGATCTGGTTGGCGGTGACCTGCGTGTTCGTCGCGGAACGTTTCGTGACCGTGCGGGCACGCGGGCCGCTACAGATGGCGCTCGCCGCAACGGTGATCGTCGAGATGTCCTTCGACATCTTTCTTCAGGGCGTCCATGCGAAGGCGATTTGGGACGCCCTCATGAACAACGAAAGGAAGTGGTGACATGTACAACAGCGGAGTTCTCAGCGGTGGAATCGGCGCGGGCGGAGTGCTTGCCGGCGGAGCCGCCGCAGCAGGCGGTGAACTCGGGGCCCTCCCGTTCAGCGGCCTCGGCCTGGTCTGGTTCGTCGTGGCCGCGTTCGCCCTCGTGATGGCGGCGACCGCCCTCTGGCGGATCGTGCCGCGCACGCAGGCATAGGAGTGAGGGCGTACGCGCGCCCGTTTGCGGCCATCCTGGCACTTGCCGGGATGGCCGTTTTCGGCTGGGTTGCCGTCACCCTCATATGGGGCGAGCCCTTTTCGGCGATCACGACGTCGCGGGCGCAGGGCGCGCTGCGAGTCGAGCTCGCGGAGAAGAAAACGGTGTCGGCGCCGGCAGACCGAGCCGAGTCGCCGGCCGACCTGCGTCGCAGTGCCGCCGCGTTCGGCGCCCGGCTACGCGAGGGGGATGCCGTCGGGACGATCGTCGTGCCGCGTCTCGGGCTGCGAATGGTCGTGGTGGAAGGGACTAGCGCGTCGCAGCTGGCTCGCGGCCCAGGCCGCTACCGGATGACGTCCCTCCCCGGGCTCGGACGCACGGTCGCCATCGCCGGGCATCGCACAACGCATCTCCAGCCGTTCCGCCATCTAGACGCGCTCCGTTCGGGCGACAACATCTACCTCGAGATGCCGTACGGGACCTTCCGCTACGTCGTCTACGCAGGCGCGATCGTCGACGACCGCGACTGGTCGATCCTCCGCCCTCGGCCGTTCGAGAAGCTCGTCCTCTCGGCGTGCCACCCGCTCTATTCCGCCTCGCAACGGATCATCGTCTACGCAAGGCCTCCCGCGGGCTCGCCTCGCACGGCGAGCCCATGACCCTTCGCTCGGCATCCTGGCAGTCCGGGGCAACGCTGCCGATATCACGCCGCCTCCCTCGGCGGGCGTTCTGGCCGACCGGGGCCACGACTCGTCGAACAGCTCTTCTGCTCGCGGTCGGGTTGGCGTTCGTGCTTGGCGCTGCGGTGCTGGGGCTCGTGCTGCATTCCCGCGACGACGCCGGCCCGTCGCGCATTCCAGTCCTCGCGTATCACGGCATCACGACGGATTCTGCCGTCGTGGAAGGCGCGGCCGACCCACGCTTCTTCGACGTGCGGCTTTCCGCCTTCCGGGAGCAGATGAGGTACCTGGACGATGGCGGCTACGACACGATCACGCCGACGCAGTACAAGAAGTGGGTGTACGGCGAGGAGGTCTCGCTTCCGTCAAAACCGATCCTCATCACCTTCGACGACGGTCAGACGTCCGCGCAGCTCGCCACCCCCGTCCTCGAGCACTACGGCTTCAGCGCGACGATGTACGTCGCATCCGGGTTCGCGGACGGTGACTTCGGCGGCCCGAACGGCGAGGACGACTGGTATCTGAGCTGGGACGAGCTCGAAAGGATGAGATCGACCGGCGCATGGGTCATGCAATTTCACGCCGGTCCATCGGGGCACGCCTTTGTCCGCGACGCTGAAGACCCCACCTGCCATCGTTTCTACCCGTGCCGCTTCGGTCAAGACGACGCGACCTACCAGGCGCGGGTCAAGTCCGACGTGGCTCAAGGCCTCGGCGCCATGCGGTCGGTCTTCGACCTCCCCGCCGGCTGGCAGGGCGCTACGTTCGCCGTGCCCTGGGACGACGCGGCCCAGTCCAAGACCACGACCGAGCCCTGGCTGGGCGCCTATCTCGCCAGCCAGTTCCCAGTCGTCTTCGTTCAGGAGAACCACGCCGGCAACATGAATCATCAGCGGTATCGCTTCGAAGTCCACAACCCGCACGATCTGACACGGTTCGAGTCCGGTCTCTCCTCGACGCGGTTTGCCGGCTAGGCACCGCCCAAACGCGCCTCACGCGCCAGGGCGACTGCCTCGAGCCTCGAGTGAACTCCGAGCGCACTCAGGATGTGGCGAACGTGGTTTCGCACCGTTTCCCGGCTCAGGTGGAGATCCTCGGCGATCTGGCGCGTCGAGCGCCCTAGCTCGAGGAGCCCCAACACCTCGGCCTGGCGGGGCGTAAGACCTGAAAGCGGGGGCGCGGGCGAGCGCTTCGGGGCTTCCTTGGCCTGGCCGAAGACACCGATCACTCGCCCGCCGCGTCGAAGGGGAACCGAAGTCAACTCGACGACGACCCGCTCGTGGTGAGCGTCCAGGAGCACGATCTCGGCGTCCCTCACGGCCGTGACGCCCAGCACGTTCTGTGCGAATCTCTCCTGCGAGTGGAGCTTCTCCTCCGGAGCCGCCACCGACGTGAAATGGCGGCCCCGCACATCACCCACGAGCCGCCGCGCGGCACGGTTGACCCAGCGAACCACGCCGGTCTCATCAAGGACGAAGCTGGGGACGTTGACGCGCTCCAGCGCGCCCTCGAGATCACCGCCCAGGGTTCGCGCGTCGGGCATCCAATCAGTGTGCCCGAGAAGCGGCGCCCCCGTTCAGGTCCGGGTGCGGTAGTGAAGAAACACCGTGCCGTTGCGGAATCGGCGTTCGTCCAGCAATTCGAGCGCGAAGCTGCCATCGCGCGGCAGGGCCGGCTTGCCGGCTCCCACGATGACCGGCACGACGAATAGCTGGTAGTCGTCGACCAACCCGGCCCTGATCGCCTGGGCGGCGAGTTCGGGACCGCCGACGGCGAGATCGCGATCCGACTGCGATTTCAGCCGCCGGATGGCCTCGGGGTCGAACTCGCGCTCGATCCGCGTCCTTCCAGTCCGCGCCGTCTCGAGTGTCCTGGAGTAGACGACTTTGTCCGCGGCTTGCCAGATCTCCGCGAACTCCTGCACGACGGACGGCTGCTCGTCGAGGGCCGGCGGATCGTCCCAGTACGCCAACACCTCGTACATCCGGCGTCCGAGCAGATAGGTGCCGACCGGCCGCGCGAGGTCGTTGACGAACGAATGGACCTCCTCGTCGGGCTCGGCCCAGCCGAACTTGCCACTCTCATCCTCGATGTAGCCGTCGAGCGACGCGATCGCTGTGTAGATCAGGCTGGCCATGGTCTTTCCTCGCCCGAGAAGCTGTGGGGCCGGCACGCGGCCGGCCCCACAGCATCCTGCGAACTAGGTCAGTTGTGCACCCTGCCGCGAGAGTCGATCGAGAAGTGACTCGTCTGCGGATTGAGGTAGTCCATCTTGGCCATGGGCCGCTTGGTCTCCCAGGCGCGCACGTCCCAGATGTAGAGGCCACGCCTCGCGTCGCTCTCGAAGATGTCCCCGTCGTACCAGTACGACGCCCAGTCGCCGCCCCGGAAGCTCGGCGCCCGCCGCGGGGTTCGTCGGCGACGGCGGGTCGAGCGGCAGGGGATCCATCCAGGCGATCTCGTAGGCGTTCTCCGGGTCGGTGAAGTCGACGAGCGCCGTCCCGGACTGGTACGAGCCGTGCACGAGGAGGTAGCGCTGCTTGCTCGGCACGATGTTGTAGTTGTGGACCGTGCAGTTCTCCCACTGCGACTGCGGTCGCGGCAGGACGTACTTGCCGATGATCTCGCCGGTCTCGGCGTCGTGGAACCAGGCCGTCTTCATCTCGTCGGTCTGCAGCGCGCCGGCGTCGGGATCCGGCGGCTGGAGCACCGTGCCCGGTCGCCTGGCAGCGCGGCGCCGTTCCGCCGCCCGGCTCCCAGCCGGAGACGATGATCTTGCCGTCCCAGGTGAAGGCCGCCGAGTGGAAGCGGTCGACCGTCGGCGCCGTGGTGGTGTACAGGTGCTCGGGGTTGGCCGGGTCGGTGAGGTCGAAGACCGCGATCCCGTGACCCGCGCAGGCGCCGCGGTTCACCTTGCCGAGGATGACTCCGAAGTCGTGGCAGATCTCGACGGGAGCCCCCTCGTGGTCGCCGAGGTCGAAGGAGCCGAGAAGGTGCGCCGAGGCCGGGTCGTCGAGCGGTACCTCGACGATGTCCTCGCGGTTGAACGGCGGGCCGGGACAGCGGTTGCCGTACTTCCCCGGATTCGCTTGCAGGCCGTTGCCGCTGACGCTGTTGTAGATCAGCACCCGATCGTTCTCCTCGTCGGGAACGACCGTGTGCGTGTGCGAGCCGCAGTCGAGCGCCACCGATGCGATCAGCTCGATGTTGCTCAGGTCGCTGATGTCGAAGACCTGGATGCCCTCGAAGCCGGTACACGGCGACGACACGGGTGCGCAGTCGGTTGGACTGCCGTTCTGGCTCACCGCGGTGCACCCATCGGTCATCTGGGGCGAGTCGACCGAGCGGAAGACGAGGTCCCCGTAGACCCCGACGTCACCCTGCGGGCTCACGCACTCGAAGCGGGCGATCTCCTCCGGCTTCTGCTTGTTCGTGAAGTCGATGATGCGGAAACCGTCGTAGCGGCCCTGGATCGCGGTCTTCCCCCAGAAAGCCAGGTCGGTGTTCCGCGTGTCCCACGGAACCGTTCCCGGGCCGGTCGGCGGCGGGCCGGTCACCGCTCCGGCTCGGAGGCTGGCTCCGATCAACCGCAGGTTGTCAGTGTGCGGCCGGTCAGGTGTGTCCTCCGGCGGCGGCGAGGCCGCTCCGAGCGGGACCACAGCGAGGATGGTCAGGACCAGCGCGAGGACCGGCAGCGCGAATCGCTTTCCGGATCGCATGGGCGTTCCCCCTTCCCTGTTGAGGGGAGCCACCGCCGAGCCACGCTGTCAGACCGCCCGGCCCCACCGGCCGGGACGTGCAGGTCCCCCCAACGGCTCGTCTCGGAACCCCCCGTGACGGCAGAGCGCCAGCCTACGACAGGTCGCCCGCTCGCGCCACCCACGTCCGCCAGTCGCCGATGTCAACGGCCAGCACCGGCGAGCCCGGAGGCTCGTCACGGTACTGCGGGTACTTGGCGGTGAGCGCCTCGATGGCCGCGGCGGCCTCGCCGCCGCCTTCGAGCACGCGGGCTCGCCCGCGAATCCGCACCCACCAGAGGCGGGTCCAATCCGCGTCGTCGTACTGGTCGACGAGCACGGTCACGTCCGGACGCTCGCGCGCGTTCTCGATGCGCCGGAGCTTGCGGGAGCGCTTCGGCTTCGCGTCAACCGCGGAATAGAGCGTCTCGCCGACGAGCGCAAAGACGATCGGGACGAGGTGCGGCCGGCCGTCGGCGTCGAGCGTCGCCAGACGGGCGACCCGCGAGCGGGCCACCTCGTCGGCCAGCTGCCTCATGCCGCGAGCCTAGCGCCGATCCGGGAACCAGCCGCGATCGCGGAGCAGTCTCGAATCCGCTCCGTAGAAGTACGAGAGCGGTGCGACGACGAGCACGAATGCGAGCACGATGTACGCCGCCATGACTCCTCTCCTTCCAGTTCGTTGCCTCAGTTACTAGAACGTCTCGGCGGGCACCGGGATTCCCCCAGGTAGGCTCACGGCATGTGCCGAAGCATCCACACGCTCCATAACTTCGAGCCGCCCGCGACCGAGGAAGAGGTGCGCGCGGCCGCCCTGCAGTACGTCCGCAAGGTGAGCGGCTACACCAAGCCCTCGCAGGCGAACGAGGCGGCCTTCGAGCGCGCCGTCGACGCCGTCGAGGCCGCGACCAGCCGCCTCCTGGACGAGCTGGTCACGAACGCCGCGCCGAAGGACCGCGAGGCCGAGGCGGCGAAGAAGCGCGAGCGCTGGCTCGAGCGCCAGGCCGTCTAGGGGCGATGGCCGAGCTCTCGCTCGTCGAGTTTCCGGCGGACGACCCGGAGCGCGCCCGCATGTTCTGGGAAGGGCTGCTCGGCCGGCCGCTGGCCGAGCGAGAGGACGGCGAGGGGCAGGGCAGGCAGACGCGCGGGGGCGCTGTCGCGGTCGGCGTCCACGAGCGCGGCCGAGGTCCGGGTGACCGCGTCTCGCTGCCGTACTTCACGGTCTCGGATGTGGGCGAGGCGCTCGAGCGCGTCCGTGAGCTCGGAGGCGAGGTCATTCATCCGGGTGAGCGCTGGGCGATCTGCCGCGACTCCGAGGGCAGCCCGTTCGGGTTGGCAGCCGCTCCACGAGCATCGGGCTCTGACAACCCTTGACATCGGTCCCTTAGCAGGACCAAACTCGTGGAGATCGGGAAACGGGGGAGGGATCCCTGGAGGCCGGCGAGGGGGCCGGTGCCGCGGGCCAGGCAGCCGCGGCTTCCCATGAATCTGGAGGTGAGTTGTGAGGGGATTTCGGCTCGTCGCGATGCTTGCCGTGCTCGCGCTCGGCATCGTCGCGGCGCCGCTCGGCGCGGCCGCGCCGCCAGTTCCGGAGGTTGCGAACTGGTCGAAGACCGACAACATGACCGCGCTTGGCTACTCGCCGCGCCAGCTCCCGGATGCAGGACCAGGGTCGACGGACTTCAACTCCGACCTTGCGTTCTGGGGCGACAAGGTCTACCAGGGCACCTACATCGGCTTCCGCGTCGTGGACGTCTCCAAGCCGTCGCGGCCGAAGGTGCTCGGGGAGTTCAACCAGTGTCTGAGCGGAAGCCAGGGCGACGTCGCGGTCTGGGGCAACATCCTCATCCGCGCGTGGGACTCGCCGGCAGGAACCGGCGGGAGGTTCTGCGGCGACGTGGCCGTGCCCCAGGGACAGGAGGGCATCCACGTGTTCGACGTCAGCGACCCGGCGAACCCGGATCCGCTGTCGTTTGTCGCGCTCCCGTGCGGGACGCACACGCTGACCCTCGTGCCCGACACGGCCAACGGCCGCGTGCTCATCTACTCGAGCGCGTCGTCCGGAGCGGTCGGCTGCCGCGGCCTCTCGATCGTCGAGGTGCCGCTGGCGAATCCGAGCGCTACGTCGTTCCTGCGGTTCGAGCCCTCGGGCAACGCGCTCGTGGGACAGCCGAACCGCGTGATCGTCAACGCTCCGTCGCCGGCCGCCGGCACGTACGATGCCAGCGCTTCGGCGTGGCATCCCGACCCGACGGCCGAGGGCGTCACTGCTCCGATCGTTCTCGTCAACGACGGCAGCGCGTTCCCGACCCTGGGCTGCGGCCCGCTGGTCGGCTTCCCCGCCGGCTCGATCGCGCTGATCGACCGGGGCTCGCCCCCGGCGCCCGCGCCGGCGTGCGGGTTCCTGCTGAAGGCGCAGAACGCCGAGGCCGCCGGAGCGGTCGGCGTGATCATCGCGAACAACGTGCCCGGCCCTCCGACGGCGATGGGCGGAGACAGCCACGAGCAGCAGATCCCGACCGTGATGATCGCCCAGGACGTCGGTACGGCCCTGAAGGCCGGCCTCCCGGCGACGGGGACGATCGCACGAGCTCCGGGGGCCGACAACCTCGACCGGCCCTGCCATGACACGGCCGTCATCCTCGGCGACGCGATGAAGGTCGCGTGCGCCGGCGGAAACGGCGTCAGCGCGTGGACGCTCGACCCGGCCGAGGGTGGGTCGCTCACCGATCCGAAGCTGCTCTACTCGTTCAACCACGGCACGAGCATCGGCCACACGGCCGCGTTCACGTGGGACGGCGAGATGATCGTCTTCGGGCACGAGCCCGGCGGCGGCACGCAGGCCATGTGCCAGGCGACGAGCAGCGAGTTCAACCGGACGATCTGGTTCCTGGACGCCGAGACCGGCGAGGACATGGGCCACTTCGTCCATCCACGGCCGCAGGGCCCGACCGAGAACTGCACGTGGCACAACGGCACTGTCGTCCCGCTCAAGAACAAGGACGGCATGCCGCGCTACGTTTGGCTCTCGGGCAACTACCAGTCCGGCATCTCGGCGGTCGACTTCAGCGACCCGATGAACGCGTTCGAGTTCGCGTACGTCGATCCGCCGGCCAACGTCCATCCGACCAACCCGGCCGCGATCCTCGCTGGCGGCGACTGGTCGACCTACTGGTACAACGGCCGCATCTACCAGTCCGACATGAGGCGCGGCCTCTTCATCTGGCGCCTCGACGACGACCGCGTGGGCACGTTCCTGCGGACGGGTGACCACCTGAACCCGCAGACCGCGGAGTTCACGATCGACCGCTAGGCCGATCGAGATCCGATTGTCGAAAGGCGGCCGCTGCGAGGCGGCCGCCTTTCTGTTCAGTACTGAGATCCATGGCAAGACGGGGAAGGAGAAGCCCGCTCTGAGCAGGCAGGCTCGACCTGGGCTTCTCCTCGTACGAACCCCGTCGCCGAAGAGCGCCGGAACGGGCGGCCCTCTTGGGAGCAGGCCGCCCGTCCGGGGCTTCCCCCCAGCACCCGCCGCCGGATCGTGCGGCTCGACCGGCGACGAGTTCCTCTGCGGATCCGTGGGCGGCCGCACGCGGCGGCGGCCCACGACCCGTGTCTCCGCCCCACCCGGCCCGGGTTACATCCCACTAAACAGTTAGTGAGGCTAAACAGGACTTCCGCCACTGTCAACCTGCGGCGGTTAGGCTCGGTCTCCCTTGTCTTCGGAGCCGGCCGGAGAGACGCAGCTGGGGGAGCGCCTACGGGCTCTCCGCCTCGACCGAGGGCTGTCGATCGCCCAGGTCGCGGAACGCACTGGGCTGACGAAGGGGTTCCTCAGCCAGCTCGAGCGCAACCTCACCTCCGTGTCACTCTCGGCGCTCGCGCGGATCTGCTCCGCGCTCGGCGTGCGCTTCGGGGACGTCCTCGACGAGCCGCCGATGGGCGCGGTGATCCGCCGCGAATCGGCGATCCGCTGGACCGAGGTCGGGAACCACGAGGACGTCGTCCTCAGCCCTCCGGAAGAGCAGCGGCTCAACCTGATCGAGTCGCGCATCCCGCCCGGCGTGAGCGCCGGCGACGACGTCTACACCTTCCCCGCAGACGTCGAGCTCATCTACGTCCTTGGCGGCTCGCTCGAGCTTCAGGTCGGCGACGAGGTCCTGACGCTCACAGCCGGCGAGACGTTCACCTACTCGCCGCGCGACCCCCACGCCTGGCGTAACCCGTCGCAGACGGAGGAGACGGTCGTGCTCTGGTTCGCGGTTCCCAACCCGTACTCGAAGCCGCCGGACGCGGAGTAGGCTGCGGGACGTGGCCGAGCCGAAGAGCAAGCAGGAGCTCGACCAGGAGTGGGGGGAGCTCGTCGAGGAGCACCGGCTTGCGATGCCCGGTGTCCAGGTGCTGTTCGCCTTCCTGCTGATCCTCCCGTTCCAGAACCGCTTCGAGCGGCTGACGGCGAATCAGGAGTTCGTCTACTTCTCGGCGCTCGTCTGCGCGACGCTTGCCATCGTCCTCCTGATCACGCCGACGGCCGCCCACCGCATCCGCTGGCGCAAGCAGGACAAGGAGGCGCTGCTTCGCATGGCGACGAAGTCGGCCATCGCGGCCACGGTGTTCATCGCCGCGTCGATGACAGCGTCGGTCTACCTGATCACCGACTACCTGTTCGGCGAGCCGGCGACGGCGATCGTGACGAGCTTTGTCGCCGCCACGTTCATCCTTTTCTGGTACGCGTTCCCGCTCTGGCGGCGCCTCAAGGACTGACGCGAGCCAGCTCTTCGTGGACGACCGCGAGGGCATCTGCAAGCCGGGCGCGGTTGGCGGGGTCGTTGAGCCAGCCGCTCGCGCCGGACGGATGGGGAAGCGGCACGGCCGTCGCGTCGCCGAACGGGTAGCGCTGCCCGATCGTCTCCGTCAGGCGCGGCAGCGCGAGGAGCCGCCGGACGGCCAGCCCGCCGACGACGAGCACGAGGCGCGGCCGCAGCAGGCGAAGCTCCCAGTCCAGCCAGAAGGAGCAGAGGTCGAGCTCGGTCGGCGTCGCGGGGCGGTCGCCTCGCCCGGACGGATGCCTCCCCGGATAACAGCGCGTCGCCGAGGCGCAGTAGAACGTCTCGTAGAAGGCCTCCTCGTCCAGCTCGAGCCAGGCCCTCAGCGTGCGCCCGGCGCGACCCCGCCACGGCCGCCGCTCGAGTCCCTCGACGACGCCGGGCGCCTGCCCGACGATCATCGCCCGTTGGCCGGGTCTGCCCTCGAACGCCGGTAACGACTCGAGCGGGAAGCCCGCCTCGGCGCACGCGCGGCAGACCCGGTTGTCCCGCTGGAGCGAGACGAGCGAGCGGTACGCCTGCCGGCGGCGGGTCACCGCCGGCAGGGTAGCCCTCCCTCGCGTTACGACTTCTTGCCGGCGATCGCGCGCTGGAGCTGGGCCTTCGTCATCTTCGAGCGACCCTCGACGCCGAGGTTCTTGGCCTCGTTGTAGAGCTGCTCCTTGGTGCGGCCCTTGGGCCTGTTCGTGCCGGAGCGCAGGCCGCCGCGGCGGCTCGACGACATGTCGCGCGTCGACGTGCGGGAGCGCGTCCGGGACTCGCCGGAGCGAGCCCGCTCCTTGTTCACGGTGCGCGCCGCGATCTCCTCGGCACGGTCAGTCGAGGCGCCCTGCTCCTTCGCGCTCTCCTTGATGTGCTCGTACTGCCTGGCTCGCTTCGTTCCCTTCTTGACCCCACGAGGCGGCATGACTCCTCCTGTTTGGCTTGCCTCACGCTTGTACCGCGGACGGCGTTTGCAAAACCGCTGAAGCTAGGATGGGGCAGCCGCGGAGAGGTGTCCGAGCTGGCCTAAGGAGCGCGACTGGAAATCGCGTACCCGGTGAAAGCTGGGTCGCGGGTTCGAATCCCGCCCTCTCCGCCTAGATAGCGCCTTGCTACCCCGGCTGTCCGTGAAGGAGGAGGCCGGGGCTTGGCACGGCCTTGCGCTCGACTAGGCTTCGCCGCTGTGCGAGCGCAACGGGGGCCGGAGGCCAGTTCTGACGTTGCGATCGCAATGCCGACCGAGGGCCAGGCATTCCGGTTCTGGCTGAAGCTCGGGATGATCAGCTTCGGCGGCCCCGCCGGGCAGATCGCGATCATGCACGACGAGCTTGTCGAGAAGCGGCGCTGGATCTCCGAGCGCCGCTTTCTCCACGCTCTCAACTTCTGCATGGCCTTGCCGGGGCCCGAGGCGCAGCAGCTCGCCTCGTACATCGGTTACTCGATGTACGGCGTCCGGGGGGCGATCACGGCCGGGGGTCTCTTCGTCCTACCGTCGTTCGTCCTTCTCTGCGTGATGAGTGCCGTCTACGTCGAGTACGGCGAGGTGTCCGCGGTTGCAGGTGTGGTACGCGGGCTCGGGGCTGCGGTGATCGCCCTGGTGGCGGCTGCAGTCCTTCGTGTCGGCGGACGCGTGATCCACACACCGGCGGGGCTGGCGGTGGCGGCCGCTGCATTCGGCCTGCTCGTCGCCGGAGTGCCCTTTCCCTTCATCATCGCCTTGGCGGGGCTCGCCGGATTCGCCGCAGGACGCGCCAGACCGAGCCTTCTCGGCAGGCTGCCAGGCCAAGGAGACGACTACTCCGAGCACGTTCGTGAGGAGCGTGGGCTTCGGCGGCGGTTCGTCAAGTCGATCCTGATCTGGCTCGTCCCGGTCTTCCTGCTGCTCCTCGCCGGCGGCCTCGTCGCCGAACTTGCCGGGTTCTTCACCCTGGCAGCGCTCGTCACGTTCGGCGGCGCGTATGCGGTCCTCCCCTTCGTCGCGGATGCGGCGGTCAACCGCTTCGGCTGGCTGTCTGCCGACGACATGGTCGCCGGCCTCGCGTTGGGAGAATCGACACCCGGGCCGCTCATCATGGTCAACACGTTCGTCGGCTTCCTCGCCGGATACAACGTCGAGGGCGGACTGGCCTGGGGACTTGTGGGAGCGTCCATCGCAACCCTCTGCACGTTCGTTCCGTCGTTCGTCTTCATCATCAGCGGCGCGCCGCTCATCGACCGCATCCGCACGACGGGAGCATTCGCCTCGGCGTTGAATGGGATCACGATCGCCGTCGTGGGTGTGATCGCCGCTCTCGCGGTGTTCGTTGCCCGCCACGCCGCCTTCTCCGACGGTCACCCCGACTGGCTCGTGATAGCCCTCGCCGCGGCGGCGTTCGTCGCCGTCGTGCGCTACAGGCTCGGCGTGGTGAGTGTGGTCGCGGTCTGCGCAGGGGCGGGCTTGAGCGCGAGCGCCTTCGACTAGCTCCAGCGAAGGGAGGCGCGCGAGGCGCGCGCCAAGGGCTTAGCCGTCCTCGGAGGCGACGACGAACGCCGCGACGTTCTGAATCTCCTCCTCGGAGAGCTGGCCTTCAAAGGGCGGCATGCCGCCCCCGCCCTGCGCGACCTGCTCCTCGACCGCGCCCTGGTCGAAGCTCGAGTCGTCCAGGTTCGGCCCGATGTTCCCGCTGGTGCCGGCCTCCTCCAGCGTGTGACAGCTGCCGCAGTTGGCGATGAAGATCTCCTCGCCGGCAGCGGCGTCGCCGCCACCGCCACCGCCGTCGCCCTGCTGGCCGGTGTCGGTCTCGCCCGACTCGGTGTGCTCGGCTCCTTCGCTCTCGTGCGCCTCACCGAAGACCTCGACGGACGCCAGCATGGCGACGACGAGCAGGGCCGCGACGACCGTGAAAACACGAAGATTCCGACCGGGGAAGCCCGAGTCTCGTCTCGGAATGACGAGCGAAACGACGAGGCTGAAGACGACGAGGACGAGTGCCGCAACCCCGAGGATGACGTCATTGCGACTCATCGGAGGCTTACGATAACCCGTCCATGCGTCGCGCCGGCATCCTGGTCGTCGCCGGCGGGGCCCTCGCCGTCGCTGTCCTCCTGACGATTGTCGGGTTCGGCGAGGAGCCGGGCGCGCTCACCGACTGGCAGGCGCTCGTGCTCGGAGTCGTGCAGGGCGCGACCGAGCTGCTGCCGATCTCCTCGTCCGGGCACCTGATCCTCGTCCCGTGGCTCTTCGAGTGGGAGTACCTCGAGGCGAACGACGAGTTCAACCAGACGTTCGACGTCGCGCTCCACGTCGGGACGCTGGTCGCCGTCGTCGCCTACTTCTGGGCCGACATCGTCCGCCTCACGGCCTCGTGGATCGGCAGCGTACGTCGCCGCAGCATCTCCTCGCCGGACGAGCGCATCGCGTGGTTCGTCGCCATTGCCACGGTCCCGGCGGCGGCGATCGGCGCGCTCGGCGAGAGCATCATCGCCGACCACCTGGGCGAGCCCTGGCAGATCGCCATCTTCCTCGCGGTCTTCGCCGGCCTCCTCTGGGTCGCCGACAAGACGCCCGCCACCAAGCAGATGTCGGATCTCGGCCCCGGCACCGCGCTCGTGGTCGGCTTCGCCCAGAGCCTCGCGCTCATGCCGGGCGTCTCCCGCTCCGGGATCACGATCACGGCAGCCCGGTTCCTTGGGCTCGACCGTGACTCCGCCGCGCGGTTCTCCTTCCTCCTCCTGGTCCCGATCGTGTTCGGCGCGTCGCTCTGGGAGGGCGTGAACGAGATCCTCCTCGGCGACCTGCCCGCGGGCTGGGAGGGGCCGTTCGTCGTTGGGATCTTCGCCGCGGCGGGCAGCGGGCTGATCGCCATCTGGGGCCTTCTCGGCTACGTGCGGCGGCACAACTACACGGTCTTCGTCGTCTACCGCCTCATCGCAGCGGCATTCATCCTCTTGCTGATCGCTACCAACGTACGGTCCGCCACGTTCTAAAATCCGTAGCCCTAAGGAGGGAGGCACGACGGCAACGTTGGCGAGATTTCCACCGCGAGCGGCGCGCGGGAAGCTCGCGCTGGCTCTCTGGGCACTGCTGCTCGTAGCAGTCGTGGTCCTGGTCGCGACCTGGGTGTCCGGCAGGATCGCCGAGAGCCAGGAGCGCGACACGGTCGACACCCGCCTGACCGCGAACCTGCGGGTCGGCCGCGAGGAGTTCGCCGACACGCTGGCCGACGCCGAGCTCCGCGCCAAGCGGCTCGCGGCCTCCGAGCAGGTGCAGCGCGCCCTCGCGACCGAGGACAGCGAGGCGGCGGAGCAGATCGCCCGCACGGAGGAGAACGTCGGGCTCGTCGCCGGGGACGAGCTTCTCGCAGGCAGCGAGTCGTGGCCCGCGAGCCGCGCCGTGGACGTCGTCGACGCGGACGGCGAGACGGTCGGCCGGGTCGTCGTGGGCGTGCCTCTGGACGAATCGCTCGTCCAGCGCCTCGCCAGGGCAGCGGGCGTCCTCGAGATGGACGCGATGGTCGTGGCCCAGGGAGACGAGGTCGTCGCCTCCTCGCCGCCTGTGTCCGGGAACACGGTCATCCCGCCGGAGAGGGAGGGCAGCACGCGCCAGGGAGGCGAGGCGTACCGCTTCGTCTCGACGCCGCTGCTGGAGGGAACCGACGTCCGCCTCGCCGCCCTGTCCTCCGAGGCTCCAGTCGCAGCGGCAGTCGACGACACGCGCAAGCGCGCCTTCGTGGCCGCGCTGGCCACGGTCTGCCTGGCGCTCGTGCTGGCGTGGACGATCAACGCGTTGCTGCGCCGCCGTGGTGAGGCCGCGCGAGAGGCGGAGGCAGTCGAACGGCGGCGCACGCGCGACGTCCGCTCGGGCGCCGACGTCAGAGAGGCCGTCGCCCTCGTCGGCGACGCCCTGGCCGCGACGCACGATCCGGAGGCGCTGCTCCCGGTCATCCTCCAGAGCGCGATTGAGGCCACGGGGGCGGTTGGCGCCCGGCTCGTCAGCGGCGGCTCCGAGGTCGTCCGCGCGGGCAAGCCGGACGAGGGAGGCAGGCCGCTGGAGCTCAAGCTCGGGTCGGACGACGAAGGGATCGGCAGCCTCATGCTCTACCCGCCCCGCGGCGGCTCGTTCGACGGCGAGGCGGAGCAGCTTGCCCACTGGCTGGCCGCGCAGGCCTCCATCGCGATCGAGAACGAGCGGCTCCACCGCACCGTGAAGCGCCAGGCGATCACCGACGAGCTGACGCAGCTCTCCAACCGGCGGCGGTTCACGGAGACCCTCGCCGTCGAGGTGCGGCGCGCGGAGCGCTTCGACGACCCCGTGTCGCTCGTCCTCGCCGACCTCGACGACTTCAAGCAGATCAACGACCGCTACGGCCACCAGGCGGGCGACGAGGTGCTGCGCCGCTTCGCCGACGTGCTGCGCGAGAATGTGCGCGATTTCGACCTTCCGGTCAGGTACGGCGGCGAGGAGTTCGCCGTCCTCCTGCCCGAGACCGGCCTGGACGGCGCGGAGCAGCTCGCCCGTCGCCTCCAGACCGCGCTGCTTCGGCTGCGGCTCCCCGAGATCACCGGCGACCGGCCCCCGGTGACCGCGAGCTTCGGCGTCGCCGCGTTCCCGGCGGCCCGCAACGCCGAGGAGCTCCTCTCCGCGGCGGACGGCGCCCTCTACCGTGCGAAGGCGGCGGGGAAGAACCGCGTCGTCTCGACGGGGGAGGACGGCCGGCGCCGGGATTGATATAAGAGGCGCGATGCGCTGCCGGGTTTGCGGCCGTGAGTTTGATCCGCGCGGATTTCAAGTCGTCGTGCCTGGCCTCGGCCTGGGCTTCGACCGCGTGGACTGCGCGCTCGAGGCGAGCGCGACCGGGGTCCCTCTGGTGGCGAGCCCGCCGCCCCTCCCGATCGCCGCCCGGCCGCCGGCGCTTGCGCTCCCGGCTGTCGCCATGGCCGGCGGGCCGCCCCTTCCGGCCGGGGCCGCCGCCGCGGCGAGCGCCCCACCCTCTCTGCTCGTCGGCGCGAACCTCGCGCTCCTGGCGGCCGGGACCGCGGCCACGATCTACCTCTGGCTGAGGGTCTTCAGCCCGGACGCCGCCACCTTGCCGGTGCCGGCCGAGAACGCCGCTGCAGCCTTCGCTCGCTCGAGCATCGCCGCCGTGATCGACGTGACGCCCGAGTCAACCGCCCGGCCGCAGCCCGAGACGGTCGCCTTCGGAGGGGGTGGCGGCGCAACTGCCTCGCCGGCGGCCGAGCCCGAAACCGTCGCGGTCTCGAATCCCGCGCGCGCGACCACGCGGACGGCGTCCAGCCCGAACGAGCCGGCTCCCACCAAGGGAGGTGGCAACGGCGGGCCGGTGGTCAGGCCCAGTCCTCCTCCCGCGCCGCCCCCGCCGCCCGAGCCTCCGCCGGCGCCGCCGCCACGCCAGACGCCGACTCCGGCGCCGCCGGTCCCGACATCGCCTCCCTCGGACCGTGTCCCCGGCCCGACCCTTCCCGGCCCCGGGCTCCCGGACTCCGGGCCGAGCGGTCCGGGCGGCGGCACGCGACCGGGCAGCTGATCTCCTTCCCCGCACGGGCCTGAGCCCGGATGCGCTGGATCGTCGCACTCGTCGTCACGGCCGCGGGCGTCGCGCTCGGCTTCGCCGGCCTCGTCCTGCTGCGCGACGAGGGACCAGAGGCACTCCTGCCCGACCTCGACCAGGCTCTCCCGACCGAGCTCGCGATCGTCCAGGAAGGCGACACGTACAGGCTGGCGTTCGCCTCGGCCGTGGACAATGTCGGGCGCGGCCCGCTGCTCGTCGTCGGGGAGCGGCCGGACGGCTCCGTGCGGGTGATGGAGGTGCGCCAGGCCGTTCGCAGCTCGGATGGCGCGACCCGGGAACGATCCGTCGACGGCGAGATCCGCTACATCCGCTCCGAGACGCATGCGCACTGGCACCTGCTCGACTTCGAGCGCTACGAGCTGCGGAGCGCCGAGGACGGGGAGCTCGTGGCCCCGGACGCGAAGACCGGCTTCTGCCTCGGCGACCGCTACGAGACGAGGGGCTCCGAGCTCGAGAACGAGCCCGCCGAGGCCGTCTGGACGGAGGAGTGCGGCCGGCGGCGACCAGGGCTCCTGACGGTGACGAGAGGGCATCTCCCCGGGATACGGGGACGACTACGAGCCCGCGCTCGAGGGCCAGTACCTCGACGTGACGAGCGTCCCGCCCGGCCGCTATCTCCTCGTCCACCGCGCGAACCCCGACAGGACGCTCGAGGAGAGCGACTACGGCAACAACGCCGCCTCGGTCCTCATCCAGCTGAGGCGGACGACCGGCGTGATCCCGGCGGTGCGGGTGCTCGCTCGGTGCCCCGACTCGGACAACTGCTCGGCCTGACCCAACATTAAGCTCGGGTTAGGCCCCGGCGGCCGGGGAATCGATTCTGCACCGTCGTGGTTACGGTAAATGGAGCCCCACCCGAAGGGAACGCCCAGCGATGCTCGAGCCTCTGATCGACCTCCTCAACACAAGGACGCCCCTGTACCCGCCGTTCGGGCGGATCGTCGTCATCGTCGGCCTGTTCGGGCTGGCCTGGCTGGTCGCGCGCTCGAGCGGATGGGTCGCCATGCGCGTGCTCGACTGGCATGACCGGCGCCAGAGCTCGACCAGCGTCGAGGCGACGGGCAAGATGGCGAACCTGAAGCGCCGCGAGACGCTCGTCTCGATCATCCGTGCAGGCGTGATCTACCTCGCCTTCGCGGCGGCCACCGTCCTCTCGATCGCGCAGCTCACCGGCGGCGTCGACCGGCTGACGGCGATCGCCGGTGCGTCGTTCCTGATCATCGTGGCCGGCTTCGCCACGCAGCGGATCCTGATCGACATCCTCGCCGGCCTGACCATGTTCTTGGAGCGCTGGTTCTCGGTCGGCGACACGGTCACTGTCCACGCCGGCGTCGAGCTCCAGGGCGTCGTCGAGGAGGTCTCGCTGCGCCGTACGCGCCTGCGCTCGGTCACCGGCGAGGTCATCCACATCCACAACTCCCAGATCACCGCCGTCCAGGTGCTCCCCCGCGGCGTGAAGGAGCTCGCGATCGAGATCTTCGTCAGCAAGCGCGAGGAGGGCGAGCGACTCGTCGCCGACGTCGCCTCCATCCTCCCCGAGGGCCCGACGACGTTCGTTCGCCGGCCGTGGATCGAGCAGATCGACGAGCTCTCGCACAACCTGACCAGAATCCGCGTGCGCACGACCGTCGCCCCGGGCCGCGAGTGGCTCGCGGAGGGCTTCTTCGCGGACCTGCTCAAGGAGCAGGCCGGCGAATCGCTGATCGTGCACGGTCCAGTGACGCTCGCGATCGACGAGCGCGCGACCTGGAGCTTCGCCCGCGCGAGCGGAGCGACGCGCGGGACGTTCGCCCGCGGCCGCCGCTCGCCCGTCGGCGTTCCGTAGGAGTGTTTGGCGGAATGGTGCTCGTCGTCGGGGTGCGATGGTCGTTCCGAGGCAAGGACGCAGGGAGCGTTCGTATCGAACTTAGATACGGGCGCGACTGAGGACGCAGTCCTCGGGGCGAGCAGCGCAGCCCGGCGGCCCCGCCACTATTTCGCCGAACGCTCCTGACCCGCGGCCGACAGGCACGATTGAGGCGCTCATGCGCCTCGTCTCCCTCGCGTGCGTCCTCGTCCTCGCCGCCGGCTGCGTCACCGGCGGCACCCCGGACGCCGGGGCCGAGGAACTGAGCCGGCAGGCGCAGACGCTCGTTCCCCCGTCCGCCGAGGTCGTCGACATCTCCGAGGGCGCGTGCGTCCAGATCGACGGCAACCCGGCGTGCGCGCGCATCTTCCTCAGCCTGGACGGCTCCGAGGCCGAGCGTGCGGACGAGCTCGTACGCACGGCCGAGGCGGCCGGCTGGGAGGTCGCGAAGCGCGACGAGCTCGGCGGAGGGACGGCGCTCGAGCTCGAGCGCAGCGGCTACCGCGCGATCGCCGCGGTGTGGACGACCACGTGCCCCGCAGACGAGGTCGACGAGGCCTGCGCCGACGAGATCCAGGTGATCGAGGATCCGTAGGGCCTAGAGAAGCGCGGCGAGGCGCTCGATCCCGGCCTCGATCTCGGCCTCGGTGACGCGGCTGTAGGAGAGGCGCACGTGACGCTCTCCGCCGCCCGCCGGGTAGAACGGCGGCCCGGGGACGATTGCGACGCCTGCCTCCAGGGCCTGGGCGGCCACGGCGACGGCGTCCGTGCCCTCGGCGAGCTCGAGCCAGGCGAAGAAGCCGCCCTGCGGGCGCGTCCACGTCGCGCGCTCGCCGACGTGGCGGTCGAGGGCGGCGAGGAGCGCATCGCGCCTGCCCTTGTAGAGGCCGCGCGCCTGCTCGATCTGGCGGTCGAGGTGGCCGCGGCGAGCGTACTCCTCCAGGAGCCGCTGGCCCAGCGCGCCCGCGCACTGGTCGGTGTTCTGCTTGGCCCACACGAGCTTCGCCACGATGTCGGACGGCCCCGCCGCCCAGCCGAGGCGGACGCCGGGGAAGAACGTCTTCGAGAACGTCCCCGCCTGGACGACGACGTCGGGGGCGAGGCTCCAGAGGCTCGGCGGCCGCTCCTGGCCGAAGGACAGCTCGCGGTAGGCGACGTCCTCGATCACGAGCAGCCCGTGGCGGCGCGCGAGCTCGACGAGCGCCTCGCGCCGCTCTGCGCTGAGGCTCACGCCGGCCGGGTTCTGGAAGTCGGGGATGGTGTACAGGAGCTTCGGAGCCCGGCCCGTGGAGAGCATCCTTGCCAGCTCCTCCACGTCGAGGCCCTCGTCGTCCAGCGGCACGCCGTCGACCTGCGCCTCGAACCCCTGGAAGGCCATGATGGCGCCGAGGTAGGTCGGCGCTTCGACGAGCACTCGGTCTCCGGAGTCCACGAAGGCTTTGCCGACGAGCTCGAGCGCCTCGATCGCGCCGCTCGTCAGCATCAGCTCGCCGTTCGCAGGCCGGAGGCCCTCGAGCCGCTCCAGCCGGTCGGAAACGAGGTCGCGCGGCCCGGCCAGCCCCTCGGTCGGCGCGTACTGGAAGGGCGAGGCGTCGCCCTGCTCGGCGAGCTCGGCGAGGATCTCGGCGATCACCGGGCCGGGGAACGTCGCCGGGTCCGGGAAGCCTCCCGCGAACGAGATGACGTCCTTCGCGCCGGCGAGCGCAAGGATCTGCAGCAGGCCGTCCCCCCCGCCCGCGCGCGTGCGCGCGGCGAAGAGCGTCTCCCAGGTGCGGACGTCGGGCTCGACCGCCATGGGGAGATTCTGGCGTATCGGGCGGATCAGGGCACGATCGTCACGTCGACCGCGCCCAGCGGGCCAAGGTCGAAGTGGATCTCGCCGCCGCCGGCCACCTCGAGGGCGGGGACGACCGTGCCCGCGATGACGACGTCGCCGGCGCGCAGCCGCTCGCCGAACGCTTCGAGCAGCTCGGCGAGGTAGCCGAGGAGCTCGACGATTCCGCCCGTCATCTCCTCCGGGTCGGCGGTGCCGGCGACCTCGACGCCGTCGCGCATGACCCGCGCCTCGACGCCGGTCAGGTCGCCGCGGGCGCCGGCCTCGCTCGCCGGTCCCGAGCACGACCGCCCGCTGGTAGACGTTCGCGACCAGGATCGCCTCGGGGTCGTCCGGCGGGAAGTCGATGTCGGCGAGCTCGAAAGCCGCGCCGAGCGCGCCGATGGCCTCCCGCGCTGCGTCCTCGCCCGCCCCGCCCGGAAGGTCGCGTCCGAGGTGCACGGCGATCTCGGGCTCGAGCACCGCCTTCGTCCAGCCGGTGACCGCCGCCGAGCCGCCGGATGGCACGACCGACTCCTGGAGGAGGTAGCCGACGAGCGAGCCTTCGGTGCCGAGCCGCTCGAGCGCGGCGGGCGAGCCGAAGCCCGCCTTCCAGCCCAGGTGTGCAGACCCGGCCCCGAGCCTCTCCCTGCGCCGCGCCAGCTGCGCACGAAGACCGCGCGCGACGCGGGGATCTTCCCAGGGCCGGGTCATCGTGCGCAGCTTCTCATCCGAGAGCCACGCCTGGGGATCGGACTACGGGGCGGGCGGAGCGGACGGCGTCTGACGCTCGAGGATCCGCGTCTCGATGCGCCGGGTTCGCGAGCGCAGGGCGATCCAGAGGAGCACCGCGAGGAGCACCACCGGGCTGAGGACGATGACGAGGAAGAGCGCGATCGCGCCGGCATCTCCGAGGAACCGGAGCGCGTCGTCGGCGGCGCCGGCGGCTCCCTCTTCGTCGTCCTTGCTGGCGGCGGGAGCCTCCTTCGTGTGCAGCACCAGCGTCAGCTCGGAGGTCGCCGCCTCGCGCCGGTCGCTGCGGTTCCCACGGCGGAGATCGCTGAGCTGGTTCCGCCTGTCCTCGAGGGTCAGCCGCAGGTCGATCTCCTGCGCCGGCGTGAGGTCTTCGGTTTCCAGACGGAGCTCGATGGCTCTGATCGCCCGCTCGAGATTCTCGATGCGCACCTCGCGGCGGTCGATCGCCGCCTGCAGGTCGACGGTCTCGACCTGCTGGCCGGTGACGGTGCCCAGCTCGCCGAGCCGCACGATGGCGTCCTCGACGCGCGTCACGGGGACGCGCAGCGCCAGCTCGGCACGGCCCTCGTTGCCCTGCGTGTCGATCTCGGAGCCGGCGACCCAGCCGCCCAGCTCTCGCGTGATCGTCATGGAGTCGTTCGCCGCGTCGGAGAGCTCCTCGGCGTCGGCGAGGCGAACCTCCATCCAGAGCTTGACGTCGGTCGCGCGGTTTGACGGGAAGCGAGGAGCCAGGTCGCTCGAATCACCGTCCGACCCAAACGTGTCGCGGTCGAGCGTGGAGGCGCGGGCATTCGCGTCCTTGGCCGCTTCATCGCTCTCCTCTCGCCACGCCGGTGCCGGGCTCGGCGGAAGCGCCATGACCTCGGGCGTCGTGACCCTCGCCTCGAGGGCCGAGGCTCCGCTGTGGCTCTCGTCATCGTCGCCGCCCCCTTCGACCGTGGACAGGAAGCCGGCCACGGCGACGAGGCAGACGACCAGCGCAGCAAGCGCGAGCACCTGCCGGCGGCGCGGCAGGAACGCGACGCGCCTCCGGGGAGGTGGCTCCTGACCGATCTCCCGCACGCGCTCCACCAGCGTCGGCGGCGCGGGCGGCGCCTCCGCGCGCAGCTCCCTGACGAGCCCCTGGAGGCGCGCCTCCCGCTCTCCCTCCGGGAGGGCGCCGCCGAGGAGATCCTCGAGCCGGTCTGGAGCGATCAGGTCAGGCGCGGGCATCTGCGGCCATCCTCTCTTCGAGCTTTCCGAGCGCACGCGTCAGTCGCATGGAGCACGCCGACCTGCCGATGCCGAGCACGCGGGCGGCGGCGTCGGCGTCGAGGTCGAGCACGACCCGGAGCGCCAGGACCTCCCGCTCGCCGGCGCTCAGCGTGCGGAGCGCCGCCTCGAGCTCCGGGCCGAAGCCGAGATCGGGCATGTCGCCTCTCGTCGGCCGGCCTCCAGCGCGTACCGCTCCTCCCGCCGGCGACGTCGCGACTCGCTGCGGAAGTGGTCGAGCGCGACGTTCCGCGCGATGCGGCAGAGCCACGTTCGCTCCGAGGCCCGCCGCGGGTCGTAGCGGCGCCAGGACTTGAACGCCTTCTCGAACGTCTCGGCGCTCAGATCCTCGGCGAGTGTGTGGTCGGCGGTGAGCATCAGCAGGTAGCGATGGACGTCGTCCAGGTGCTCCTCCGCGACCTCGGCAAAGCCCCGCCGGAGCGGAGCGCGCCTCGGCAGCGGGGGCGCGAGCGCATTCACGACCCTCATACGTCGCAGCGCACCGGTTTGGTCACGCCGGCCCATGACCGGATTGTGACGCGCGCGGGCCGCGGCTACGAGCTGGTCTCGGCGAGCGGCTTGTCGAGGATCGCGCGCCGGCGGCGGGCGCGCAGCTGCTCGGCGGCGAAGTAGCTGCCGAGCACGAACACCGCGGCGGCGCCCTGAGCCAGCAGGCCTTCCCAGGTCGGGAAGACCCCGAACCAGAGCCCGGCCCAGTACGGGAGGCGCAGCCCCTCGACCGGCGTGACCGGGATCCACCCCACCACCTGCAGCGTCTGCACCGTCGTCCCGACCATGATCACGAGCACCCAGAGGATCAGCAGGCCGGTGGCCACGAGCATCTTCTTGTGCGGCAGCTTCCGCTGGAGGCGGATCGTCAGGTAGCCGACCGCGAGCGTGGCGGCGAGCCCGATGGCGACGCCGATGAGCACGATCCCCGCCCCGGCCTCGAGCACGATCGCCTGCAGGAACAAGACGGTCTCGAACCCCTCGCGGTAGACGCTCGTGAACCCGAGCATGGTGAGACCGACGAGCTGCGCCACGGCGGCGCCGACCCCGATCCCGATGATCTTCTTCTTCTTGCTGTGCAGCCCCGCGAGGTGCTCGCCCCAGTACACGCGGTGGTAGAACCAGTTGAGGATGAGGAGCAGGACCCCGATGGCGACGAGCGAGACGATCGCCTCGAGCTTCTCCCCGTAGCGGCTCAGGCTCCCGAGCACCGTCTGGGCGATGCCCCAGGTGGCGACGCTGGCCACGAACGCCGCTGCCGCGCCGAGCAGGAGCGGCTTTCGGAGCTTGGCCTGGGCGCCCACCATGCCCGCCATGAGCGCGGCGAGGATGAGCACGGCCTCGAGACCCTCGCGGAAGACAATGATCGCCGTGTTCGAGATGACGGCGGTGTTGGAGGTCGGCCCCGCGCCGACGGCGGCTTCGGCGTCGGCGAGCGCGAGGTCGAGCGCCTTGCGCGTCTCCGCGACCTCGGCGGGCTCTGCCTTGCGCTTGACGAGCTGCGCAAGACCCGGGAGGCCGTCGGCGCCGTACCAGAACAGGCCCTCGACCTCGACGAAAAGGTCGTTCGCCAGGCCGCGGAGCCGTTGCTCAGGGCCGAACTCGAAGAAGGCGTAGGCCTCGAGCCGGGCCTGTTCGGCCTGGCCGAACTGTCCCGCCGCGATCGCGCCCTCGAGCCGGTCGAGCGTGGCCGCGATGACGTCGAAGTCCGCAGTCGCACCGGCCTCCTTCCATTCCTCCGGATAGAGCGACTCGATCAGCTCGAGCGCCTCGTCCGTGGCCCTCTGCACGTCGTCGGGGTCGGCCACCTCCTCGTGGCGGGCAGCCGAGCCGAGGTCGCCGGCCAGGCCGTCGAGGATCTCGCCGAGCCGGCGCGTGTCCTCCTGGTTCTGGAGCGTGAGGAGGTGCTGGAGGTCGCCGTACGCCTGGGCCGCGCCGTCGCGGAACGTCACCGCTTCCTGGATCTCGAAGTCGAGCGTCACGCGACCGCCGTCGACACCCCGCTCGTACTCGATCGGGACGAGGGCGAGGAAGCGCTCGAGCTGCCCGGCGCGCCGCAGCTCCTCCTCCTCGCTGAGCGGCGCGGCGCGGAAGCCCTCGAGCGCGGCCTCGATCTCGCCGAGCGCGTCGTCGACCGCCCCGTCGTCGCCCTCCTCGGCTCCGGCGACGAGTGTCTCGAACGCCTCCGTGGCCGCGGCTGCCTCGGACGCGTCGCGCTGCTTCTCGTATGCAGGAGCGAGCATCGCGAAGTACCCGCTTGCGAGGGCGGCGGCGCCCGCACGGCTGATGTCGAAGCCCTGGCCGCCCGAGGCGACCACCGTGTCGAGAGCCGAGCGGAGCCGCGCCTGGTAGGTGTCGAGAAGGTCTGCTCGGACTGCGGCGGCCGCGGGCCTGGCGCCCATCCGGCCGGCCTCGAGCGCCTGGAGAGCGAGCGTGGCGTCGGCGCCGGGCCGGGTGAAGCGGGTCGGCTTGCGGAACTCGCGCACGAGAAGCCAGGCGCGCGCCTCCTCCACGTCCCCCGCAGACGCGGCGGCGGTGGCGCGCTCGAGCGCGTCGGCGAGTATCGCCGTCCAGGTCGCGCCGCGCGCGACCTCCATCGCCACGGCATCCTCGGAGGCCACGGCCCTGCCGGCCGCTTCGAGCCCGGGGCGGGCGGCGGCCTCCAGCGGCCCGAGCTCGAAGGCGGCAGCCTTCGCGACCAGGGCCCTGGCCTTGTCGGGCTCGCCGAGGACGAGCGCACGCTGCGCTTCGGCGAGCGTGGTGCGAACGTCGGCCGCCGCCTGCCAGGGCTCCTGGGGAGCTGCCGAAGCAGTCCCTGCGAGGGCCAGGCAGACGGCGGCCGTTGCCGCGACGATGAGCGGCCGAAGCGCCATTCGGCTACTGCTCGATCGTCACCCCGAGCTCGGCGGCAGCCTGGGAGACCTGGCCGGCGATTGCGGTCGCACGGTCCTGTGCCTCGGTGCCGAGCACCTCTGCCTGCTCGGGCTCGAAGCGCTCGCCTCCCTGCTCGCGCGAGTAGAGATCCTCGACGTAGGCGCGCAAGTCGGTCAGCTCGCGCCCGGTCTGCTCGGCCTGCTCCGGATCGACCTCGGCCAGCCGCCCCTCGACGCCGTCGAAGATGACCTCGAGGCCGGCGAGGATGTCGTTGATGTCCGAGAGCCGCGAGACGACGTTGAACGACTGCGACTCGGAGGCGTCGCCGAGGACGAAGCGCGACTCCTTCCACTGGCCGAAGTACTCGCTCATGGTCGGAACCATCACGACGAGGGCCGTGAACGCGTCGGACTCGCTCGGCTCCCAGGCCTCGGCCGAGTCGGCGAGCTCGCTCGAATAGCGGTCGAACGCCTCGGCGGATGCGAGGAGGAACGGCGCGTCCGGCAGCACCTCGCCGAAGTCCTCCGTGCCGTTGCCGTCCAGGTCGACGGGCGTGCTCTGCGGCATGTCCTCCGGAAGCGTCCCCCAGAGGGCGCCCTCGGTGAGATTGAAGAGGTTGCCGGGCTGCTGCAGAGTCGTGCCGTCGGAGAGCTCGAGGTCGAAGGGCACCGCGCTCTCCGGATCCTCGGCCGCGCTCGACCCGGCGTCGAGGATGACGTCGTATTCGGCGAGCGACGGCGTCCCGGCGACGACGCCCTCCATCCGCTCGTAGTACGGGTTGCCTTCGATCCAGCTCGCCTTCATGTCCTCGAGCATGGGCGCGAGATCCTCGCCGTGCTCGGCCCAGAGCGCCTCGTAGTCGAAGCCGACCTCCTCGGCGAGGGCGTGATATTCCTCGGCGGCCGACTGGAAGTCGGCGGTAAAGCCCGTCAGCTGCTCGGTGTGGTCGAGGAGGTAGTCCTTGACCCCGTCGAGCTGCGGCGCGGCTGTCGCCTCGGTCGTCGTCGCCGCCCCCGTGTCGTCAGCTGCCGGCTCTTCGTCGCCGCCGCACGCTGCGAAAGTAAGCGCGGCGACCCCCATGACGACGAGCGGCGCTAGTGCTCTGGCACGAATCACTGCGCGCTTCTCCCTTCGGGTCGATGTCAGGCGCACCTTACACAAGGAGTCAGGAAGCTTCGACGGTTCGTGCGCGGAAGGGCTGGGTAGGCGTTTCTCCGTGAGCCGGGCACCGTGGACATACGAGCTTCCGGCCGCCGGTGGCGAGACGGGCGGCTTGGAGGAGTACGTCGTGTACGCCGCCGACGGCGAGCCTGTCGGGAAGGTGACGGTGGTCCTCCGAGCCGATGACGACCTCTACCTGGTCGTCGACCGCGGAGACCCTCCCCTGAGGCACGACCGCCGGGCAATCCCGTGGGAGGCCGTCGATTCCGTCGACCATTCGGGGCTGGCCGTGAAGCTCACGCGGCCGGCATCCGAGCTCGACCGCGCTCCCGAGCTCGACCCCGCGAAGGCCGTCGAGCCGGAGGTCGGCGAGCAGCGAGCCCGTGCCGACGCCGTGCGGGTGACGCGCCTGCCCGACGACGTGATGCCGATCACTGTCCCGGCCGAGGCACCACGCGCTGCGGATCGGCCGTTCCTCTACGGGGGCGCCCTCGGGCTGGGCCTTTTCGCCGTCTTCCTGGTCCTCGTCGGAGTTGCGCTGGTCACGGCCGGAGCGGGCGGATGGAGCCTGATCGCCTTCGTCAGCGCCTCCGTGCTCGGATCGGCGTCCCTGGCCACCGCCTACAGACTCTGGCGGAGACCCTACGAAGGCCCGCCGGAGGGCAGGGGCTAGACCTCCGGGCCTCCCGCCATACTCAGCGGCGGGCAGTGGACGCAGACGATCGCCTTCGGCTCGACTACGAGCAGACCACGCAGCTGCTGCGGACGCTCATCGACGTCCGCTTCCGGTTGCTCGCGTTCGTGCCCACGATCTCGGGCATCGCGGTCGCCTTCGTCGGGCGCCCTCGCCCTGCGGCGGAGCTCCTCGCAGTCGGGCTCCTCGGTCTCCTCGCCACGCTCGGCATCTTCGTCTACGAGCTGCGCAACACGCAGATCTCGGGCGTGCTCATCCCGCGGGCGACCGAGCTGGAGAAGCGGCTCCAGCTCCCTTCCGAGTCGAAGGGCTCGGACGGCGGCGGCCTCTACTCCGAGCGGCCGGGCATCACCGTCCAGTTCCTCGGCTTCCTGCCTGTTTCCCACGGCCTCGGGCTCGGGCTCGTCTACTCGGCGGCCATCGCCGGGTGGACGTACCTCGCCGCCTGGGGCGCGCTGCTGGCGATCGACGTCCCGGAGGCACAGGCAACCGGCGGGGCGATCGGCGGCGTCGCGGGCGTGATCGTCCTCTTCGAGGTCGAGCGCCTCCACCGCCGCGCAGGCTGGCGGGCGGCCGCGGCCAGGTAATCAGCGCGGAGCCAGCGGGCCCTCGAGGACGATGCGGCCGGGCGCGAGGCGGTAGCCGAGGTCGGCGTTGAGCCTGCGTATCGGCTCGTTCCGCTCCTCGTTGTTCGTCTCCAGCTCCTCGTAGCCCGCCCGCTTCGCCCACGCGATCTGCGCCTGCTTGAGCGCACGCGCCACCCCTCGCCCCCGCCAGGAGCGGCGCACGGCGGTCATGTCATGGAAGGCCACCTTCGGTCGCGCTTCGGTGAGGAAGTACTTCGCGTAGCCGACGACCTCGCCGCCGGCCAGAGCGACGAACGTCGCCTCCGGCTTGTCACCCGAGCCCTGCATGTCGTGGGCGAGCCAGTCCTCGAAGGCCTCCATCTCCTCGGTGTCGCCTCCCGGGACGTCGGCATAGGCCTCGACGGCGACCTCGTAGATCCCGCGCGCCACCTCCGGTTGCTCGGCCCAGGTGACGATCTCGACGCCCGGCGGCGGCTTGACGACGGGCTCGTCGATGGTGGCGAGCTCGAGCCGCAGGCGGGGGTACCGCTCGATCTCGCGGAAGCCGCGCCGGCTCGCGTAGGCGAGGCTCTCCTCGTCGGCCTCGGCGACCGAAGCGTGAATCACGTCGAGGCCGCGCTCGCGGAGCCAGTCGGAGACGGTCGCGTACAGCGCAGACCCGGCGCCGCGACGGCGTCCGTCCTCCAGCACCGTCAGGAGCAGGAACCCCGCCCGCGGGCGCTGGGGCAGGACGGCGATGGCCGCGGAGCCCTTGGACACGCCGTCGACGTCCGCCAGGAAGTCCTCGTACTCCTTCATGGCGGTCTGGAAGGACCGGACCTCGTCCATCGTGACCGCGCGATGCGGCCAGACGGCGTTGTGAATCTCGAGCCCCAGCTCCTGCTCGTCCTCGCTCGCGCATGCGCGCACGTCGATTCCCGTGGAGGCCATGCCTCAACCTACCCCTCCCGTACCGACAGGGCCCGTCAAACGGGGGATTCCGGCGCCTGTAGGCGCAAGGTTCGACCCGCGCGGCTGTCCTCCCCTTCGACAGCCCCCCACCGAAGGAGAATCAGAATGCTGTCGGTCAAGGAACCCGTGGAGACTTTCGAGCTCACCGTCGACGCCGACGCGACGATGCCCGCGGAGGAGTTGGCCGACCGGTTCAGGGCGTTTCCGAAGGCGCAGCTCAGCTGGCGCCTGAAAGTTGCCCGCCGCGACGCGGAGGCGGCGAGTCGCCTCGCTGCCTCCGTGCGAATCTCTGCTTGATCGCGCGCCCCGCCCCGGGGTAGGCCGACGCGGCCTACCCCGGCGGCACAGCCCTATTCGCCCTGAGCCGCCGGCTCGCGCGCGGGCGCGACCCCGTCCCCGTCGGCCTCGAAGCTCGACGAAGCTGACCCGGAATCCTTGGAGGCGCCGAAGCCCAGGCTCTTCTCGAGCGTTCCCTCGGCGCTCCCGAGGATCACCTTCGTGCGCCGCTCGGCGAACCCGGCGAGGAAGGCGACAGTGCCGTAGTAGAAGAACGCCTGCTCGTTGGGCGGGAGGTCCACCTGCGGGAGCCCGCTCGAGATGAGGAAGTACATGGCGACGCCGAAGATCGCGCCGATGAACGGTCGGAACGCGCCGAGCTTCCGCACGGTCGGCCGGCCAACCTCGTAGTCGATCGCGAACTTGTCCTCGTTGGCCATGCGGAACATGACGCTGACGATGGCGCCGATGCCGCCGGCGGCGTAGGAGACGAAGAACGTCTCGATCCCGCGCACGTGCGGCTCCTCGATCCAGCCCCCCGCCCAGAGGGCCAGCGCGCCGAGGCCGGCGAGGATGGTCGAGTAGAAGGCGCCGAGCATCATCCCGCCGAAGTAGACGACCCTGGCGGTCTTCTCTCCCGCCCGGTCGTAGTACTCCTCGATCGCGATCAGCTCGCGCTTCTGCGACCTGACGATCTCATCGATCTGCGCCTTCGTCGCCTTGCCTTCCGTCCGCTCGATGAATCCGAGCAGGTGGCTCTGGACGGCGAAGATCCACTGCATCGCGATGCGCTCGCTCGTCCCGCGCAGGATTTCGCCCACGCGGATCCCCAGCGTGTCGCAGTGGTGCAGGAGGTCCGCGATCTGCGATTCGCGCGCGAGCCAGTCGGTCACCCGGTGGAGCCGGATGATCGCGTCCGCGTCGGTGAGCGGGTCGTCGGCCTTCTGGGCCCTGCCGCGCAGCGGCCGCCACCGCCTGAGCGTCCGCGGCTTGAGCCGGCGCCGCGGGCGGACGGTGAGCGCGACGGCCGAGGGCCGGCGGCGCGACCAGTACGCATGGAGGAGAGTCCCTTCCTTCTGCTGGAACTCCCTGAGCGCGTCGCGGAAGCGCTGCTCGAGCTCGTCGTCGGGCGTCCCGCGCCGCATGGCCCGCTCCCACTCGAAGTGGACGCGCACGACCTCGGCGAAGGAGACAGCCCCGGACTGGCCGGAGGCGACTTCCCCCGCGGTCGAGGGGACGACGGCCTGTTCGCTGGCCCCTGCCTCGGTCTGGAGGGCGGTGTCTGACATAGCGGCGTGCGCTGGAAGCCCGGCCGCATGCGGGCTTGTGCGCTTCAACTCAAGATACGCCGGTCGGCCGGTCCTGGCAAACGCGCGGCTGCAGAGTCGACGCTCGGTCGAGTAGGCTCAGCACCAGATCGAAGCCGTGGGGGGACTATGGCGAGATCGGAAACGGTCACCGTCCGCGTACTACGGGCCGGCCCTGCGTCGGGGTCGGGCCATGGCTGCAGTCGACGCTCCCGCAGAGGACGAGGAGGATCGCATGCATGATCGATCGACAACCGTGCCGGCTCGTGTCCGGCTTCCGCTCGTACTCGCGCTCGCGCTTGCGCTGGGTGCTGCCGGTGCCGTTTCTGCGAGCGCCGCTCTGGCCGGCGGGCCGGCGAAAAGCCAGCCCGGCCTCGGCCCGAACGTGATCATCTTCGACCCGAGCATGCCGGTCAGCGAGATTCAGGCAACCGTCGACGCGATCCATGCCCAGCAGGTCGACGCCGAGATGAGCACGAACCGCTACGCGCTCCTGTTCAAGCCGGGCGTGTACGGAACAGCCACCGAGCCCCTGCAGATGAAGGTCGGCTACTACACCGAAGTCGCCGGGCTCGGCGCGTCACCGACGGACGTGACGATCAACGGCAAGATCGAGGTCTACAACCGCTGCCTCGAGAACGGAGGCACGAGCAACTGCGTCGCCCTGGTCAACTTCTGGCGCACGCTGTCGAACCTCACGCTGAACATCAACAGCCTCGGCCAGGACGGCTGTCGCGCCTCGGCGAACTTCTGGGCCGTCTCGCAGGCGGTGTCGATGCGCCGTCTCAACATCGGCGGCGCCAACCTCTCGCTCATGGACTACTGCACGGCCGGGCCGCAGTTCGCCAGCGGCGGCTTCATCGCCGACTCGAACCTCCCGTTCGTCATCAACGGCTCCCAGCAGCAGTGGCTGATCCGCAACAGCCGGATCGGCGGCTGGTCGAACGCCGTCTGGAACCAGGTCTTCGCGGGCGTCGAGGGCGCGCCGTCGGAAGCGAGCTTCCCGAATCCGCCGTACACGACCCTCGAGACGACGCCCGTCAGCCGCGAGAAGCCGTACCTGTTCATCGACAACCGGGGCAAGTACAGCGTCCGCGTGCCCTCGGCGCAGACGAACACCCGCGGCATCTCTTGGACCGACGGCTTGACGGCGGGGCGCACGATCCCGCTCAACCAGTTCTTCGTCGCGACCCCGTCGGACTCGGTGAAGACGATCAATCGCGAACTGGTCCTCGGCAGGAACCTGCTGCTCACCCCGGGCGTCTACGACGTGGGGACGAGCATCTTCGTCAAGCGCGCCAACACGGTTGTCCTGGGCATCGGGCATCCGACCCTCACCGCGGTCGGCGGCGCCGTCCCGCTGACGGTCGACGATGTTTCCGGGGCCGTCATCGCCGGCGTCACGATCGACGCGGGCACCGTCGAGTCGCCGATGCTCCTGCAGGTCGGCAAGAAGCCCAAGAAGAACGCGAAAAGCGACCCCTCCAACCCGACCACCCTCTCGGACGTGTACTTCCGCGTCGGCGGGCCGCACATCGGCAAGGCCGACGTCGCGCTCGAGATCAACAGCGACGACGTCCTGATCGATCACACCTGGGTGTGGCGTGCCGACCACGGCGTCGAGGGCTTCTCCGGCGACACGGAGCGCTGGAACACCAACATCGGCCGCAACGGCGTCGTCGTCAACGGGGACAGCGTGACGGCGACCGGCCTCTTCGTCGAGCACTTCCAGCAGTACAACACCATCTGGAACGGCCAGGACGGCACGACGATCCTGTACCAGAACGAGCTGCCGTACGATCCGCCGACCCAGGCGGATTGGATGCACGACGGCATCGAAGGCTGGGCCGGGTACAAGGTCGGCGACCAGGTGACGACGCACAACCTCTTCGGGGGCGGTGTGTACGTCTTCAACCGGAACAACCCGTCGATCCACACCGAGAACGGCTTCGAAGTTCCGGTGACCCCAGGCGTCCGGTTGCATCACATCATGACCGTCAACCTGAGCGCGGGCACGATCGACCACGTGGTCAACGGCGTCGGCGGCCCGGCCGACACGAGCAACATCGGCGCACCCGTGTTCGTCGTCGACTACCCGTGACTCACCGGTCGGGCCGAGGTGGACCCGCCCGAGCCCTGCGGGGAAGGGCTACGTTCTCGGCTCATACCGCATCGCCACCGCCCCTGAGCCGAGCTCCAGCCGGCCCACGAGCTTCAAGTCCACAGGCTTCGATAGCCCCGCGAACAACGTCGGCCCATGGCCCGCCAGCCTGGGATGCACGACGAACTCGTACTCATCGATCAATCCCAGCTCCGCCAACGCCAGCGGGAGCTTCACGCCTCCCACGAGCAGTCCCTTACCCGACTCCCGCTTGAGCTGCTGGACGGCCTTCCCCAGATCCCCGGACACGAGCTCCGAGTTCCAGTCCACCCGGTCCAGGGTGCTCGACACGACGTACTTCTTTGCCGCGTCGATCGTCCGGGCAAAGGGTTCCATCCAGGGTTCCATCCAATCAGGCCTCGCTCCCGTCCGCGCCGGCGACCGCCACGCTGCCTCCATCATTTCGTAGGTCACCCGGCCAAAGAGAAGGGCATCGGCCTGGTCGAGGTTCTCGGCCGCGTGACGATGCAACTCTTCGTCCGGGACGATTGCACGATGATCGCAGCACCCGTCCAATGTGACGTTGATGGAATACCGAAGGGGTCGCATGCGTGCTCCTGAAGCGGTCGGACTTTTCGCTCGACGAGGCGGAATCCGGCGATGGGCGCACCTGGGATCGAACCAGGGACCTCCCGCGTGTGAAGCGGGCGCTCTCCCGCTGAGCTATGCGCCCCGAGCCGTCGAAGTCTAGCGGCGCCCCGCTGCTACGATCGATGTGCCCGGTCGCGCTAAGCGGGGAGCTAGCGGTTCCCTGAACCCGCAATCCGCTCCAGCGGGGCCGAATCCCTTCCCGAGGGGATGGCAATCGAGGAATGGGCTCGCGCACGCGAGCGTTGACGGCCAGGTTCCGCGCACCGGGAGCCTGTGAACCGCGTCAGGTCCGGGAGGAAGCAGCGCTAAGCAGTTTCTCCCGGGTGCCGCGGGGCAGCCTGGTCAGAGTGAGCGTCGCCGGCACCGCCTCGAGAGCCTCAACAACGGAAGGTGCGCGACCGGGCATTTCTCCCCCGTTCCGCGAAGGCTCCCGACTCCTTTACGATGGACCGCTCGTGACCGCGCTCTACAGGAAGTACCGGCCGCAGGACTTCGACGAGGTCGTCGGCCAGGAGGCCGTAGTCCGGACTCTCCGCAACGCGATCGAGCACGACCAGGTGCGCCAGGCCTACCTCTTCGCCGGCCCGCGCGGCACCGGGAAGACCTCGCTCGCGCGCATCCTCGCCAAGGCGCTCAACTGCGAGCAGGGCCCGACGGCGACGCCGGACAAGACCTGCAACTCGTGCGTCACGATCGCGAGCGGGACGTCGCTCGACGTGATCGAGATGGACGCCGCGAGCCAGCGCGGGATCGACGACGTCCGCGAGATCCGCGAGCACGTCGTGCTCCAACCGGTCGAAGGCCGCTTCAAGGTCTACATCCTCGACGAGGCCCACCAGCTCACCGACGCGGCGTGGAACGCGCTCCTGAAGCTGATCGAGGAGCCGCCCCCGCACCTCGTCTTCGTCTTCTGCACGACCGAGCTGCACAAGGTGCTCGGGACGGTGCGCTCCCGCTGCCAGACCTTCCTCTTCGCGCGCCCGCGTCTCGCCGAGCTCACGAAGCTGCTCAGGCAGGTGGCCGACGGGGAGAAGATCGAGGCGCCAGACGCCGCCCTCTCGCTCGTCGCGCGCAGCGCGCGTGGAAGCTTCCGCGACGCCGTCTCGACGCTCGACCAGCTCGCCGCGGCGACCGACGGCGAAGTGACGGTCCAGGCCGTCCTCCAGCTGCTCGGCGCCGTCGACGAGGAAGCGCTCTTCCGCCTCTGCGACCTGATCGTCGACAAGGACACCGCCGGCCTGCTCGCCTTCGTCGAGGAGCTCGCCGACCAGGGACAGGACCTGGCGCGGCTCGTCAACGACCTGCTCGAGCACCTGCGCCACCTGCTGCTCGTCCAGCACATGGGCGAAGTGCCCGATTCGCTCCCGGTCACCCCGGAGACGCGCGAGCGGCTGCGCTCGCAGGCCAACCAGCTGGCCGAGCCCGAGGTGCTGCGGCTCATCGACCTGCTCCACGTCGCCGTGGACGACGTCCGGCAGGGCGGCGACCCGCGCCTGCCCCTCGAGCTCGCGCTCGTGAAGGTGACACGGCCCGGGGCCGACCTTTCGCGGGAGTCCGCCGCCTACCGCCTCGAGCAGCTCGAGTCGCGGCTCCGCGGGGGCGAGCCCCAGCGGGCGCCCGAGCCCAACCGGCCCACCCCGCCAGCCCCTGCCGCGGAGGCCGAGAGCCCCGCTCCGGTCGCCCAGCCGCCAGCGCCGAGCGAAGGGCCGCCGATCGACCTCGGCGAGATCCAGGCCGCCTGGAAGCAGACGATCCTGCCGGCGGTCTCCGAGAAGTCGATCCCGACCTACTCGGTGCTGACGGAGGCGAAGCCGATCGCCCTCGACGGCGAGCGGCTCGTGCTCGAGTTTCCCCCGGCGGCCTCGTTCCACCGCGGGCTCGCCGAGGAGCCGAAGAACGCCGGCGTCCTTGCGGGCGTTCTCCACGAGGTCACCGGGCACCGGCTCGCGCTCGCGTTCGAGGTCGGCGAGGGCCCGCACGAGGAGCCCGAGGCCGAGGAAGAGCCGGCGACCGAGGACGAGATCATCTCCCTGATGAAGACGACGTTCGACGCCCGCGAGATCGGGAAGGAGACCGACTAGCCGATGTCCATGGACATGAACAAGATGCTCCAGCAGGTCCAGCAGATGCAGGAGGACATGCTCAAGGCGCAGGACGAGCTCGCCAACGAGCGCGTCGAGGCCAGCGTCGGCGGTGGGATGGTCACCGTGACCGCGAGCGGCGCGGGCGAGATCATCGGCGTGAAGATCTCGCCGGAGGCGATCGACCCCGACGACCCGGAGACGCTCGAGGACCTCGTCCTCGCGGGCGTCAACCAGGCGCTGAAGAACGCCCAGGATCTGGCGCAGTCGAAGCTCGGCGACGTGAGCGGCGGCCTCAAGGGCCTGGGCCTGCCGGGCCTTTAGAGAGGCCTGGCCGGCGCTTGTCGCACTCGCGGATGGCGGCTGCGACGCGGCGCCGGTTCGTCGCGCTCACACTTGCCCGTACCTTCTAGGTACGCGCTGCCTGTGATCGCGGCGCCCGGCTTGGTCGCACCCGTCCCCGACGAGCACGCCAACCACCGACCAGGCCTCTAGGCAGACTACGGGCTGACGTGTTCAGCCCGACCGTCGAGAACCTGATCGCGCAGCTCTCGCGCCTGCCCGGGATCGGCTCCCGCACGGCTCAGCGCCTGACCTTTCACCTCCTGCGCGTGCCCGAGGAGGAGGCGCTCGCGCTTGCCGAGGCGATCCGCGAGGTGAAGGAGCGCATCCGCTTCTGCCGCGAGTGCGGGAACCTGACCGAGGAGGAGCTCTGCGTCATCTGCCTCGACACGCGGCGCGACCGCACGGTCGTCTGCGTGGTGGAGCAGCCCGCCGACGTCCTCTCCATGGAGCGCACGCACGAGTACCGCGGCCTCTACCACGTCCTCGGCGGCGCGCTCTCCCCGCTCGACGGCGTCGAGCCGCAGCACCTGCGGATCGACGAGCTGCTCGCGCGCGTGGAGAGCAACGGCGTGGAGGAGGTCGTCCTCGCCACGAACCCGAACATGACCGGCGAGGCGACCGCAGGTTTCATCGCCGACCGGCTCCGCGGGCGCACTCGAGTGACCCGTCTCGCGAGCGGCTTGCCCGTCGGCGGCGACCTCGAATACGCGGACGAAGTGACCCTTGGCCGTGCGCTCGCGGGCCGACGCGACATGTGATTTTCAGATGCCACTTGCATTGAGAAGTGGTGTCTGTATAGAGTGCTCGCGTTGAACCGGGCGGCCTTCGGGTCGGCCGGTTCAACATTTTGTAGGAGCCCTTTCGAGACGAAGCCTTGTGCCGCTGGGGCACGCTGCTCGCCCCGATGCCGCGTCCTCAGTCGCGCCCGTAGCCTCCAGCTACGAACGCTCCCTGCGTCCTTGCCTCGGAACGACCATCGCACCCCAGCGACGAAGCGTCATCTCGAAATGACTCCTAATTCGGATTGGCTGGGACGTAGCATTCGCACATGGCGAGCTCGCTGACGGCGGCTGCTGCGGACCCGGAAGACCTCTTCGCGCCCGACGTCATCGCCGACCCGTACGCGTACTTCGGCCGGTTGCGCGAGACCGATCCCGTGCACTGGAACCCGCGCGCGGAGATGTGGATCGTCACGCGCTACGAGGATCTCGTGTGGCTCGTGCGGCACCACGAGCTCTTCTCCTCGGCGGTGATCAAGACCGACCGGCGGCGGCCCCACCCTCCGATCGACGCACAGGACGGGCCGCTCTTCGACCGGGTGAAGGAGTTCCGCTCCGACCAGCTCGTCGAGCACGACCGGCCGGCGCACCTCACGATGCGGAGCGCGGTGCACGAGTACTTCACGCCGCAGGCGATGGAGGGATGGCGGCCGTTCGTGCGGACGGCAGTGGCCGAGCTCCTGGACGAAGTCGCCCTGCAGGGGCGCATGGACGTGCTCGAGGCGCTCGCCGCCCCGCTCCCCGTGCGCGTGATCACGCAGATGATGGGCGTGCCCGAGGAGGACCGCCAGCACCTGCGCCACCTCGCCGACCGCCTGCTCTACATCAACCGCGGCGAGCCCAACCGGATGCGCCTGCTGATGGAAGGGATCGAGGGGATGATCGAGTACGTCTCCCCCAAGGTCGACGAACGCGCGGCGACCCCTAGCGACGACTTCATCTCGGTGCTGGCCTCAGCGGAGAAGGAGGGCGTCTTCACCCGCCATCAGGTGCTCGTGAACACGGCCCTGCTCCTCTTCGCGGGCCACGAGACGACCATGAACCTGATCTGCAACGGGACGCTGGCGCTGATTCGCCACCCGGACCAGTGGGAGCGGCTCCGAGCCGATCCCGCGGGCGCGGCGCGGTCGGCCACCGAGGAGTGCCTGCGCTACGACCCGCCCGTGAAGTCGACGCAGCGCATCGCCGCGCAGGACGTCGAGCGCCACGGCAAGACGATCAAGGCCGGCGACCGGATCCGCTGGATCATGGCCGCGGCCAACCGCGATCCCCGTGCGTTCGAGGAACCGGACCGCTTTGACATCGGGCGCAAGCCGAACCCGCACGTCTCCTTCGGCGCCGGCATCCACTACTGCCTCGGCGCCTCGCTCGCGCGCATCGAGGGCCAGGAAGTCTTCCGGGCCCTGGCCGAGCGCTTCGGGTCGCTCCGGCTCGAGTCCGAGGAGCTCGACTACGCGCCGAGCATCCAGTTCCGCTCCCTGACCGCCCTGCCGGTGGCCTGGGACTGATGGCGCGTGAGCTCCAGATCGCAGTCGACCACGACCTGTGCATGGGCAACGGGCAATGCGTCTTCCTCGCGCCCGAGGTCTTCCGCCACAACGACAACCGCCAGTCCGAGGTGATCGACCCGGCCGGCGCGCCCGAGGAGCAGATCCTTCAGGCCGCCGGGTTCTGCCCGACCGGCGCCATCTCGGTCGCAGACGCGCGAACCGGCGAGCGCCTCTTCCCCTGAGCGACGAGCAGGACGCCGGATCGCCGGCGCCCTGCTGTCGACGGGCTTTCTACAGGGGGCAGCCCGGCCCCGGAGAGGGCTGATCGATTCGAAGCGGCAGTGCCGGCGTTTGCTTGGGGACGAGGTAGGTCGCGTAGATGATCAGCGTGTCCGTCCCCTCGTTGCGGGCGAGGTGTACCTCGTCGGGAGACGTGCTGAAGCCGCTCCCGGCGGAGTAGAGGATCTCGTGCGTGCACTTCTTGGCGTGGTAGAGGCTCACCGTTCCCTGGGCAACCACGTTCACGTTCTCGCCGGGGTGGTAGTGCCAGCCGAAGGTGGCGCCCGGTTCCGCGACGATCTTCTGCGTGACGACCTCGAACGCGCCCTTCGTCTTGATCCTCGCGCTGACACCGGGGCTGAACTGCGTGAACAGGTTCAGCTGCCCCTGGACGTTCCCGCGGTAGGTCTCGGCCGTGACTCCCGAGGACGGCGTCGCGATCGCCACGCCGACCGCGACGACCGCGGTCAGAAGCGCCAGGCCGAGAACGGCGAGGCGGATGTGCCGCATCCTTCTCATCTCTGCTACCTCCGTCTAGTTGTCTCGCCCAGCTCCCTGTGATCAACTGGACGATCCGGAGGCTTGCAATGGGGCGTGTGAGGGAGCGTGTGAGGAATGCGGCCGCCGAAGCAGGGGCGGATCTGAGGATTCAGCTCCTCGGCGCGCCGATGGTCCAGCGAGGCGGGTTCGAGGTCGAGGCGCCCCCGGGACGCAAGCACTGGGGCCTGCTCACCTATCTGGTGCGCACGGAGGTGCCCTCGTCCCGCGAGCGGCTGTCGGCCCTGCTCTTCCCCGAGGCCGACGACCCGCTCGGCGCGCTCCGCTCGGCGCTCTCGGCGCTTCGCCGCCAGCTCGGCCCGCAGGCGGAGGTGGGCGGCAATCCCGTGCGCCTGGCGCTCCAGCACGGCGCGTTCGTGGACGTTGAGATCCTCGGCAAGGGCTCCTGGCTCGAAGCGGTCTCGCTGCCGGGCCTCGGGCACGACCTCCTCGACGGCATGGCCTTCCGCTCGAGCCCTGTCTTCGAGGACTGGCTCGACAACGAGCGCCGCCGCGTCGCGGGCACGACCGCCGCGGTAATGCACGAGGCGGCACTCGCGCTCCTCGCCCGCGGCGACGTCGACGCAGCCCGGAGCCACGCCGCTCACCTCGTGCGGCTCAACCCGTACGACGAGAACGCGCACGTGCTGCTCGTGCGGTGCCTGCGCGCCTCCGGCGATGCCGACGCTGCGCGCCGTCAGGTGGAGGCCTGTACGTCCCTCTTTCGTCAGGAGCTCGGCCTCGAGCCGAGCCCAGCGCTCGTGTCGGCGGCGGCGGAGCCGCTCGCCTCGGCCGGGAAACGCGTGTCCGGGACCGTCGGCGGTGAACGTCCTGATCGAGACCGGGCTGGCCGCGGTGGACGCCGGCGCTCCCGAGGCGGGCGTCGCCCGGCTTCGCGGGGCGGTCGCGTCGGCCCGCCGGCACGACGACGACAAGCTGCTGGCCAGGTCGCTGATCGGCCTCGGCACGGCTCTCGTCCACTCGTGCCGCGGGACCGACGAGGAAGGTGCGGCGGCGCTGCACGAAGGGAGCGTGCTCGCGGAGCGCATCGGCGAACGCCGCCTGGCCGCCACGGGGTGGCGCGAGACCGGATGGATCCAGTTTCTCCGCGGGCGCTACGACCGCGCGGAGGCCACACTGGCCCGCGCGGCGCAGCTCGCGAACGGCGACGAGGAGGAGCTCGCCTGGATCGAGGTCATCCTCGGAACCTGTCGGAGCGACGTAGGCGACTACGCGAACGCGACGCGGCTACTGCTCGCGGCGACCGCCCGGAGCGAGGGCCTCCAGAGCCCGGAGGCGCTCGGCTACGCCTGGACGATGCACGCCAAGCTGCATGTGCTCCGGAACGAGCTCGACGAGGCGACGGTCCTGCTCGACCGGGCTCTGGAGCTCGTCGACGCCCGAGGCATGAACTCGTTCCGTTCCTGGCCAGAGTCGTTCCGGGCCGAGGTCGACCTCAGGAACGGCTACACGGACGAGGCAAGCGACGCGTTCGAGCACGCGTTCGCACTTGGCTGCGAGATCGGCGACCCCTGTTGGGAGAGCATCGCCGCCCGCGGGCGGGGGCTCGTCGCCGTCGCACGGGGCGAGGTCGATCGAGGGCTCGAGCTTCTGGTCGAGGCCCCTCGGCTCTGCCGGCGTTTGCCCGACACGTACCTCTGGATCGAGGCCTACGGTCTGGACGCGCTCTGCGGAGTGGCCGTCGAGCACGGCGACGCGTCGGCGGAGCGCTGGATCGGCGAGCTCGAGGCGATCGCAGCACGCCGCGGCCTGCGCGACCTCCTCGTGCGGGCGACCGTTCACCGGGCGCGGCTCGGCGAGCCCGGCGCCCTCGAGTCCGCCCGCTCGCTGGCGGCACAGGTCGACAACCCTGCTCTCGACGAGCTGATCGCGTCGGCCGCCTGAGCCGCAGAGCTGGCGCGGCCACGTAGGCGCCCCGGGGCGCGCCCTACAATCGACGCATGACGGAGACCGCGTACGAGACCCTGCCCGAGATCGAGCCGGCCGAGCCCAAGGCGAGCACCGGCACGGTCGTGATGAAGTTCGGCGGGACGTCCGTCGCCGACCCCGAGAAGATCCGCAGGGTCGCCGAGCGCCTCGTCGCCACGAAGAAGTCGGGGTCGCGGGTCGTCGCCGTCGTCTCGGCGATGGGCTACCACACGGACGAGCTCCGGGCCCTCGCGCACGAGGTCTCGCCCCGGCCGGCGCCGCGCGAGCTCGACATGCTCATCTCCGTCGGCGAGCGGATCTCCTGCGCGCTCGTGGCCATGGCGATCTCCGACCTCGGCACGAACGCGATCTCGCTCACGGGCTCCCAGGCGGGGATCGTCACCGACACCGCGCACGGGAAGGCGAAGATCATCGAGGTCAAGGCCCACCGCATCAACCGTGCGCTCGACGAGGAGCGCATCGTGCTCGTCGCCGGCTTCCAGGGCGTCTCCACCGACTTCGAGGTGACAACGCTCGGGCGCGGCGCCTCCGACCTGACCGCAGTGGCGCTGGCGGCAGCGCTCGGGGCCCAAGGCTGTGAGATCTACACGGACGTCGACGGCGTCTTCACGGCCGACCCGCGCATAGTCCCGAACGCCCGTCTGCTGCACGCCGTGAGCTACGAGGAGATGCTCGAGATGGCGGCCTCCGGCGCGAAGGTGCTTCAGCTACGCTCGGTCGAGTTCGCGCGCAACCACGGCGTGATGGTGCACGTCCGCTCGACGTTCACCGACGAGCCGGGGACCTGGATCAGGGAGGAGGACGCACGGATGCTGGAGAAAGCGTTGATCTCGGGCGTCACGCACACGGTCGAGGAGGCCGTGTACGCCGTCGAGGGCGTCGGCCCGGCCGAGCTCTTCGAGGCGCTGGCGACGGCCGAGGTGAACGTCGACACGATCATCCAGATGGACTCCCGCATCGTCTTCTCCGCCCCGCTCGACGACCGGCCGCAGGCGGACGACGCCCTGACCTCGCTCGGCGCCACGTACGCACACGAGGACGGCCTCGGCAAGGTGAGCGTCGTCGGCGCCGGGATGAAGAGCCATCCGGGCGTCGCGGCGCGCACGTTCGCAACGCTGCGTGGGCTGGGCGTGACGCCCAAGTTCGTCGCCACCTCGCCGATCAAGATCGCCTTCTACGTGCCGCACGACGACGTCGAGAAGACCGTGCAGGCGCTGCACGAGGCGTTCGACCTCGGCTCCGCGGAGGCGGAGCGCCAGCATGCCTGACCTGCGCATCGGCGTCGTCGGCGCCACCGGCGCGGTCGGGACGGTGACGCTCGAGCTCCTCGCCGAGCGCGGCTTCGCCGACGTCCGCGCGTTCGCGTCCTCGCGCTCCGCCGGCTCGAGCATCCGCTTCGGCGACGCCGAGCTCGTCGTCGAGAAGGCGACGCCTGAGGCGCTGGCCGCGAGCGGGCTCGATCTCGTCTTCTTCTCCGTCGGGACGGAGGCGAGCCGGGAGCTCGTGCCGCACGCAGTCCGCGGCGGCGCGGTCGCGATCGACAAGTCCGACGCCTACCGCCTCCAGGACGGGATCCCGCTCGTCGTCGCCGGCGTCAACGACCACGTCCTGAACGGCGACGAGATCGTCGCCAACCCGAACTGCTCGGCGATGCAGCTCACCTGCGCCCTCGCCCCGCTGCACGAGGCCGCCGGCCTCGAGCGCGTGCGACTCGCCACCTACCAGTCGGCCTCGGGCGCCGGCGACGCCGGCATCCAGAAGCTCCAGGCGATCGCGCCCGCGGAGGGCGACCTCTCGATGGACTGGGAGCTCGAAGGTGAGGAGTTCAGCGAGGAGTGGAAGCTCCGCGCGGAGACCCGCAAGATCCTCGGCCTCCCGGACCTGCGGCTCCACGCGACGTGCGTGCGGGTGCCGATCCTCGTCGGCCACTCGCAGGCGGTCTGGGTGGAGACGCGCGAGCCGCTCTCGCCCGACGAGGCGCGCGAGGCGCTCGCAGCCTCGGAGCAGATCGAGCTCGCCGACCTCCCCACGCCCGGCCAGGCTGCGGGCGGCGACAAGGTGCTCGTCGGCCGGATCAGGCGCGACACGGCGGGCGACGGCCTCGCGCTCTGGGTCGTCAACGACAACCTGCGCAAGGGCGCGGCGCTGAACGCCGTCCAGATCGCCGAGCTGCTGCTGGCCCGGCGGCTACTGGCCGCGTAGGCGCTGCCCGAGCCCGACGGCCGCGAGGCCGGTGAGCGCGATCGCCGCGCCGAGCTCCGCGAGCCACCAGTTGCCCATGTGATGCTCGGCGGCGCTGCAGTTCACGGCGAGCGGGATCAGCAGCAGGCCGGCCAGGGTCGCGGCGCCGAATCCACCCCGGCCGAACATGGCACCGAGCCCGGCGGCGGCAAGCAGAAGGCCGATCATCACCAGCTCGACGGCAATCGCCCACGTCGCCCAGGCCATTCCAGGCTCGGGAGGCGGTGCGAAGCTCGCGGCGACGAAGAAGGCAAGCCATCCAGCTGCGACCAGCCCACCGGGGACGAGTGGCAGGGTTCGCCGTCTCGGCTGTTCGGGCTTCGGCTCCTCCGCGGCGGGAGCGGCCCACAGCGCCTCCAGCTCAAGGATCTCGTCGGTGCGGTCCCGGGTCGTCGTCGACATCGCCGCCTCCTTCGGATTGCCCTCCCGAAAGGGTACTAGCTCAGCGCGCGCCCCCGCGTCTCCGGGCCGAAGAGGGTTGCGGCGGCGCCGGCGGCCATGACGAGCGCGACGAACGTGAGCGACCAGGTCGTATCGCCGGTGGCGTCGATGAGCGCCCCGAAGAGGTACGGGCCTCCGATGGCCGCACCCTTGCCGACTCCCTCCGCGAGCCCGAACGCGCTCCCGCGCAAGCGCGTGGGGAAGAGCTCGGACGTGTACGGGTAGACGGCTCCCCAGGCGCCGAGGTTGAAGAACCCGACGAAGAAGAGCGCGGCGACGTACTGCGCGGTGGACTCGGAGACGGCGAAGGCGTACACGGACAGGCCGCCGAGGAGCAGGAAGAGCCCGAGCGTCGGCTTGCGCCCGATCCGTTCCACGAGCCAGATCGCGGCCGCGTAGCCCGGAAACTGCGAGAGCGCGGAGAGCGCGAGCAGCAGGTAGACGTCGATTGTGAACCGCGCCTCCTCCTGCAGCACGAACGGGAGCCACAGGAAGAGCCCGTAGTACGAGATGTTGAGCGCGATCCAGGCGAGCAGGATCACGACCGTCCGGCCGCGCAGCCTCTCGCCTGCGAGCTCGAGGATGGACGCGCGCGGCTCCGGCTCCACATCGAGCGTGCCGGCGTCGACGGGCCGACCGGTGATCTCCTCGAGCACCTCCCCCGCCTCCGACCGGCGCCCCGTCCGCGCCAGGAAGTACGGGCTCTCCGGGAGGGAGATGCGGGCGACGAACGCGAGAAAGGCCGGAAACGAGGCGGCGAGGAAGAGCCAACGCCACGCGTCGTCGCCACCGACCTGCTCGAGGAAGACCCAGGAGAGCCCCGTCGCCAGGAGCAGCCCGACGGGCCAGAACAGGTCGAGGACGACGAGGAAGCGGCCCCGCTTCTGCGGCGGCAGGTACTCGGCCAGCATCGCGGGGTCGACGACGAGTATCCCGCCGAGGCCGATCCCGGCCAGGAAACGGAAGGCCGAGAGCGAGCCGGGCCCCCACGCGAGGGCGGTGAGCGCCGTGAAGACCGCGTACCAGAGGATCGCGGCCTGGAAGATGCGCCGCCGGCCCACGCGGTCCGCGACCGGGCCGAGCACGAGGCTCCCGAGCAGCGAGCCGCCGAGCGCCGAGGCAGCGATCCAGCCCGCATAGCTTCCCGAAAGGCCCCAGATCGCGGTGAAGAGCGGGACGGTGAAGCCGACGAGCAGGATCTCCATCGCCACGAACGTCCAGGCGGCGCCCGTGACGAGCACTGCCTTGCGGTGGAAGCGCGTGAAGCCGCCCTCGCGGAGCACGTCCTCCACCCCAGCACCAGGGCGGGCGCTCGCGCGGCGCACGTCTTCGACCGTGGTCGACATGTCACTCCTCGCTAGTTTGCGTCTCTTAGGCGAAAACCTACCGCCGGGAAGCCTACCACGCCGGCCGCGTGGGACCGCGCTTACGGTCGCTGGGGCACGGGCGCCGGGGCGAAGGCCTCCTTGACCTTGCGCCACGCCCTCGTGGTCATGCCGTCCTCGACGGGCTGAAGGCCGCCCAGCTCGAGGCGCGCGAGGCAGACGTCCCCCTCCCAGCGGACCGCCAGGAAGCCGAAGTCGGCCAGGAAGTCCGACGGGAAGACCGTGCGGTGGACGAGGAAGCGCTCGTAGCTCGACTCGCCCTCCGGATAGCGGTAGCCGAAGGTCTCGATCGCCTTGACGCCCTGGTCGCGTGCCTCTCCGATCGCTGCCAGGAAGAGGCTCTGGAGCACCCAGGGCGCAGTCAGGTCGACGAGGTAGGCGCAGGTGACGAGGACGGAGTCGGAGGAGGGCGGCCCCGCCGGAAGATCGTAGGCCCGCGGGAACTGCCCCGATGGGCCGTACTGGACGAACCCGAGCAGCCGGTCGCCCTCGCCGTGGTAGAGCGTCCCCCACGCGCCCCAGTCGTCCTCGACACGCTCGGCCCAGCGGGCCTTGGCGACCGACCGGCCCCGCTTGGACTGCCAGAACACGCAGTCGCCGCACACGGCCGGCGCGCCTGCGAGCGACGCCCTGGTCACAGGCTCGAGGCGGTACGCCATCCCGGCCGCGAGTCTACTCGGCTGCCCTGAACGTCAGCCTCGTCGCTTCCGGCCGAGCGAGCAGGCGGAAGGGCACGAAGCTGGTGCCCAGCCCACGCGAGACGTGGAGCATGCCGACCGGCAGGTCGAACAGCCCCTCCCAGTACGGCGCGCGCAGGTGCTCCAGGCGCACCTTGCCGCGAGGCGTCGGAACGCAGATTTGCCCGCCGTGCAGGTGGCCCGCGAGGATCAGGTGGAAGTCGCCCGGGGCGAGGCTGCGGACATCGTCCGGGAAGTGGATCAGGAGGATGCGGACCTCGGCTTCGGGGGCGGCGAGCTCCCGCAGCCCCTCACGCCGGCGGCGCGGGTCGGCGCCCGCCACCTGGACCGTACGGCCCGCGACGTCGAACGTCACCGCTTCGTGCTCCAGGAGTCGCGCGCCCTGCTTCTCGAGGCCCGTGAGGTCGGCCGGGCTGCTGAACGGGTCCCGCGTGGCGGCGACGTCGTGGTTGCCCAGCACCGCGTACGTGCCGTGCCGCGGCCGAAGCCGCTCGAGCGCGGCACGGAGTGTTCGCTCTCCCCGCTTGCGGCTGACGAGGTCGCCCGTGATCGCGACGACGTCGACCGGCGCGGACTCCGCCCAGTCGACTGCCTTGCCGAGCGCGCGCCCGTTGAGCGAGACCGTGCCGAGGTGGAAGTCGGAAAGGTGGAGGACGGTGAGCCCGTCCAGCTCGGGCGGCAGGCCCCGGATCGCCACGTCCCGTTCGAGCAGCTCGACCCACTGGGCCTCGAAGAGCATCCAGCCGAGCCCCACCGCCGCGACGAGCGCGACGGCGACGAGAATCGCCGTCAAGGCTACTGCTCGCGGGCGCGCGCGATGTCCGCGCGGAGGCGCTCGCGGGCCTGCTCGAGCTCCCGCTGGAGGCGGGCCGCCCGCTCGCGTGAGCCGCCGTTGCGGGCGGGGTCGTCCGCCGAGCGACGCCGCCGCGCGAAGGTAACCGCCGCCGCGGCCGCTGCGGCCGTCAGCGCGAGAACGACGAGGCGCCTGGCCATGGGACGAATTTTAGGGAGCTTCGACCTTCTCGAGCACGTCGTCCACCGGAACGACGTGCCGCTTGAACTTCAGCTCGGACTCCTCGAGCCCGGCGGCGACCCCGACGAGCTGCGACAGGTGGAGGATGGGCATCCTGAAGGCCTCGCCCGTCTGCGCCTCCAGCTTGGACTGCCAGGCATCCAGGGAGAGGTGGCAGAGCGGGCACGGCGTCACCATCGCGTCCGCGCCGGCATCGATCGACTGGCGGATCGGCTGCACGAGCTCGCCCAGCGCCGTCTCCTCGCGCGCCTGGATGATCGGGAAACCGCAGCACTTCACCTTGGCCGGGTAATCGATCGCCTCGCCGCCGCAGGCCTCGATGATCGCCTCGAGCGACGAGGGTCGGTCGGGATCCTCGAAGCCCAGCAGCTTCGACGGGCGCAGGATCTGGCAGCCGTAGAACGGCGCGACCTTCAGGCCCTTGAGGCCCTTGTGGGCGACCTGCTTGAGCTGCTCGAAGCCGTCCCCCGCCGCGATCAGCCAGAGGAGGTGCTTCACCTCGACGTTGCCGCTGTACGGCGGAGCGCCGACGCGCTCGAGGTTCTCGGCGACGCGCACGCGCAGGGCGTCGTCGTTCTGGAGCGCGTGGTTCGCCTGCCGCAGGTTGAGCGTGCAGACGTTGCAGATCGTCATGAGCGTGTCGCAGCCGGTCGCCTCGGCGTAGGCGAGGATGCGCGCGTTCAGGTGGAGGTAGTAGTCGGGCTCGGCCTCGTGGATGTCGCCGGCGCCGCAGCAGGTCACGGACTTGAGCTCGACGAGCTCGATCCCGAGCTTCGGCGCAAGCGCTTGCGTCGAGGTGTCGAGCTCCTTCGCCGAGAGCGACGCGAGGCAGCCCTTGTAGTAGGCGACCTTCATTCCGCCGCCTCCGGGGGAATCTCGCCGTCGTGCTCGAGCCGCGCGAGCGCGCGCTCCGACTGGACGATGCCGGCGGCGCCGTCTCGCCCCTGGGACTTCACGACCTCGTAGAGGGCGCGCGCCTCGTGCACCTCGTCCGCCACGTGCGGGACGAGCGGCACCTTGCCCTTCTTGAAGAGGTTGACGGCGAACTTGACCTCCTTGAGGGCTGAGACGACGCCCTGGGTCTTCGGGACGAGCTCGGTCTCGCGGAGCCAGCCGGTCGTCTTCGCCGAGTGGACGAACCACTTCGCGTGCTTCGCGCCCATGTCCCTGTCGATGCCGACCCTGATGGACTCGGCGCCGAGCTTGGCGATCGCGTCGCGCGGGTCGACGCCCTTCGGGCAGCGCTCGTTGCAGAAGTAGCACCGCGTGCAGTCCCAGATCCCGTGCTCGTCGTTGTAGCTCTCGAGCCGCTCCACGGTCTCCTGGTCGCGCGGGTCGCCGACGAAGCGGAAGCCCTTGGCGAGCGCCGCGGGCCCGAAGAACTCCGGGTCGGACTCCATCGAGTTGCACTCGGAGACGCAGCAGCCGCACATGATGCAGAGCGCCTCCTTCTGGATGGGCGCCATCTCCTCGGGCGAGACGCGGAACTCCTTCTCCGGGACCTCCTCGTAGCCGGTCTCGACCCACGGCTTCATGCGCCGGACCTTCGTCCAGAACGGCTGCATGTCGACGACGAGGTCCTTCAGCACGGGCATGTTCCCCATGGCCGAGATCACGGGGACGTGGCCGCGGTCGACGATGGGCTTCATCCGCTCCTTGCACGCGAGGACGGCGCGCCCGTCCATGCGCATGCCGCACGAGCCGCAGATCATCATGCGGCAGCTCTTGCGGTACGAGAGCGTCCCGTCGCGAGTGTCCTTGATGATGTCGAGGACGTCGAGCAGGCACGCCCACTCGGGCGCCTCGACCTCGTAGTCGCGAAGCACGCGCTCGCCCGACTCCGGGTCGTACCGCCAGATCTTCAGTGCGACGTCCAAGGGGCTCCTTCCTCGCTCACGGCCTGATCAAATCATTCAGGGTGACGACCTGGTCGGGCGACGGGGCCGTCACGTCGACGGGGATGCCGAAGTCGAAGAGCTCCGTCGTCACCACCGCTGTCGTCCCCTCGGCGCTGAAACCGTACTCGTGGTTGAACCGCCTGATGAGGCCCTCCTCGTCGATCCAGACCTCCACGGGGATGAACGCCAGGCCGAGCCGGTCGCGGAGCATCTGCACGTAGGCGGCCCACTCGGCCTCCTTGCCGGGCGGCGCCTCCTGCTCGAGCAGGTTCAGGTCGACGGCCGCGCGGTAGCGCGAGGTCGGAACGCCGCGGACCTCTTCCTCGCCGATCTTCGTGATCCCCGGGCCGAGCGCGCTCAGCCAGAGCAGGTACTGGGTCGGATCGGCCTGGCTGCCCTGCACGAGCGGCCCGAAGTCGAGGCCCGATGCGTCCGCGACGTTCTGCAGGTCCAGCTGGATCCAGCGCTTGTCGCCGGCCAGCGCCCCGACAGGCAGCAGGTAGTAGACGGTCGAGTCCACGAAGACGGCCGTCGCCTGCCCGAACCCTGCGCTCTCCCCCTCGATCAGACGGAGCGTCATCCGGCCGGCCCGGCGCTCGAAGTCGAACTTGCCCTGGCCGCCGAACCGCTGCTGGCCACCGGGCTCGACGACGCGGACGAGGGTCGCGACCCGGGCGGTCTTCGCCTCCCTCGTCCTGGCCGCGGCGTCCGCGATCACCGCCGGCTCGACCTGCTCGCCCACGGCCGCGCCGGTCGACGTCGGCGGCGCCTCCTCCGTTTCGCCCGTGGAGCCCTCGGCGGTCGTCTCCGTCGAAGTCCCGCCCGTGTTCGTGGGCGAGCCCTCCGGCTCGTCGTCGCCGGAGCAGGCCGCCGGCAGAAGCGCGAGCGCCAGCCAGAGCACGAGTGCAAGCCCCCCGGTTCGCATCGCCTAGTACTTTCGCTCCTGCGGCTGCCATTTCGTCATCCGAACCGGTTCCCAGGTGAGGCGGGGCCTACCGTCCACCCACGTCACGAGCGTGTGCTTCATGAAGTTCTCGTCGTCGCGGTCGGGGTAATCGTGCGGGCGCGCGTGGGCGCCCCGGCTTTCCTTGCGGGCGAGCCCGGCCTCGACCATGCAGGCCGCAAGCTGGAGCAGGAAGCCGAGCTCCAGCGCCTGTGTGAGGTCGGTGTTGAAGACGGAGCCCGTGTCCTCGACCACGACGCGTCCGTAGCGTTCCTCGAGGCCTTCGATGATCTCGCCCTGCCGGCGCATCTGGTCGTCCCGGCGGAAGACGCCGAAGTTCTCGTGCATCGTCTCGGCCATCTCGTCGCGGATCGAATGCGGCCGCTCGCCCTCCTTGCGGCCGAGGAGCTCCTGGAGCTCGCGCTCGGCGTCGGCGAGCGCCGACTCGGGCGGGGCGACGACGGTGTTCGCGAGCGCCCAGTCGGCGGCCGCGCGCCCGGCGCGCTTGCCGTAGGTGATGGTCTCCATGAGCGCGTTGCCGCCGAGGCGGTTGGCGCCGTGGACGGAGACGCAGGCGCACTCGCCCGCGGCGTAGAGGCCTGCGAGCGCCGTCTTGCCGTCGAGGTCGGTGTCGACGCCGCCCATGTGGTAGTGCGAGCCCGGGCGCACGGGGATCGGCTCGTGGATGGGGTCGACGCCGGCGAAGACCATGCTCAGCTCGCGCGTCCCGTGCAGCCGCTCGATGATCCGCTCGGCGCCCAGATGGCGCAGGTCGAGCAGGACGTTGCCGTTCACGCCCCGGCCCTCGTCGATCTCGATCTGCTCCGCCCGGGAGATGACATCGCGGCTCGCCAGCTCCATGGCATTCGGCGCGTAGCTCTTGAGGAACCGCTCGCCCTCGGAGTTCAGCAGGTAGGCGCCCTCGCCGCGGCAGCCCTCGGTGATGAGCACGCCCGACGGAGAGAGGGTCGTCGGGTGGAACTGCATCATCTCCATGTCCTTCAGGGGCACGCCCATGCGGAGCGCCAGCGCCATGCCGTCGCCGGTGCACGAGTACGCGTTCGTCGTCCCCGTGTACAGGCGGCCTGCGCCGCCCGTGCAGAGGATCACGGTCTTCGCGCCGACGAGCTTGAGCCCGCCGTTCAGGAGGTCCCAGCAGATGACGCCCTGGCAGCGCCCGTCGTCCTCGACGAGCTTCCAGGCAAACCACTCCTCGTAGGTCGCGATGTCGCGCTTCATCACCTGCTCGTAGAGGACGTGCACGAGCACGTGGCCCGTGATGTCGGCCGCGTAGGCGGTGCGCGGCTCGCCCGCGGCGCCGAAGGGCCGCTGGGCGATGCGCCCGTCCTCGAGCCGCGAGAAGACGGCGCCCCAGTGCTCGAGCTGGTAGACGTCGCCCGGGGCCTCGTCGCAGAGCACCTCGATCGCGTCCTGGTCGCCGAGGTAGTCCGAGCCCTTGACGGTGTCGAAGGCGTGCTTCTCGGGATCGTCCTCGGAGGCGTTTCCGAGCGCCGCGTTGATCCCTCCCTCGGCCGCTCCGGAATGGCTGCGCGTGGGATGGATCTTCGAGATGAGGGCGACGTCCACCCCTGCGTCGAAGGCTTCGATGGCTGCGCGCATGCCGGCACAACCGGCGCCGACGATGAGGACGTCGTGCTTCCCTTCCACCGCAGAGGACGCTACACGATGGGAACGCTCGCAGGCCGCACCCAAAGCGGCCTGCGAGCCCCTAGGCAGAGGGAGGCGAGGAAGGTCGGGGCTGCGGGCGACGAGAACGGACCGCCGTCTCGCGCCCGCGCCTGCCGACCGTGGATGGCTCGTCGTTCGCGTCCAGATCTCCGGAGGGCCGCAAGCTCCCCGGGCTCCGCACGCTCACCGTCGCTAGGAATGCAAGCAGCTGTTCGGCGCCGACGAACGGCGTCGTACGACCGCTCGCCACGTGCAGGGCGGTGCCGCGGAGCGGATCTGCCGCATGACCCGCGGCCGCAGCGTCCCAGAGCCGAACGACGAACGTGTCCACGGTGCGAGCATCCCAGGCCGCCCACCTGCTGCGCTTAAAGTCGGCTTAAGGCGAGGGGAACGGCGCCGCCTCGACCGCGATCTCCTCCATTCGCATGACGTACGCCCGGTAGGCGCGCCGGGCCTCCCCGTGCCGGCCCGCCGACTCGTGTAGCGCGACCAGGGCGAGGTGGACGTCCTCGTCGTACGGGTCCTTCTCGAGCGTTCGCAGGAAGTACCGGGAGGCGAGATCGTGCTCGCCGCGCTCGAGCGCGTCCTCGCCGAGTGCCCGCGCCACCGAGATGTAGGTCGTGCGCGCCTCCTCGCGCAGCGGCACCGCCCAGTCCTCGTAGGCGTCCTCCTCGAGGAACTCGCCGGAATAGACACCTTCCGCGGCCGCGAGCCGGCTCCGGGCGCGGGACAGCGCGCCGTCGGCGCGGAGGGCGAAGCCGGCCGTCGCCTCGGCGAGAAAGCGCTCGACGTCGATCTCGAGGTTCGCGGTCTCCAGCGCGAGGATGTCCTTCCCGGCGCTCACGAAGTGGTCTTGGTCGTAGCGGCGCTCGGGATCGAGGACGGAGCGCAGCGTGCTCAGCGCGACGGAGAGGCGGTTGGCCAGTTTCGCCGGGTCGCCCTCGGGCCAGAGCGCCTCCATCAGGAGGTCGCGCGGAGTGGGCCGGCCGCGGCGCGCGACGAGCATCTTGAGCAGGTCACGGGCCTTCTTCGACTGCCACTCCCCGAGCGGCACCGGAACACCCTCGCGCAGGACGCGGAAGCGGCTCAGCGATTCGATCGCGACCGTCGGGACGCTCGCCTCGGAGTATTCGGCCAGGAGCGTCGCGGCGGCGCTCGCGGGGCCCCGGACGCCGAGCTCCCGCAGGCGAGCCTCCGCCGCCTCGGCGAGCGCCAGGCCCTCGGGCGCCCCGAGCATGCGAGCGAGCGTGAGCTGGGTGCGCGCCTCGCCGAACGGGCTGCGGATCTCGCGCCAGATCGCGATCGCCTCCTCGGCGAGCGCCCGCGCCCGCTCGGGATCGTCCGCAGCCGCCGCCCCGAGCTCCAGCGCCTCGGCCAGCCCCGCACGATCGCGCCGCGCACCGGCTTCCGTCGCCGCGTCGGCGGCTAGCCCGGCCGCCCGCTCGCGGTCTCCCCCGCGCAGCGCAACGTCGGCAGCCGCCAGGAGCGCCAAGACGTACGCCATCCCCGGCCCGTAGCCGATCGCGCGCTCGGCGAGCTCGGCCGCCCGCTCGGGATCCTCCCCTGCGACGACGCGGGCGAGCCCGGCGAGGGAGGGCACGAGCGCCTGGAGGTCACCCGCATCGCCGGCCCGCTCGACCGCCTCCTCGAAGGCTGCGCGGGCCTGGGCGAGGTCGCCGCGCTCCCGGTAGACGTCCCCGAGGTGCAGGAGGGCGTAGCACACGTCCCGCGAGCCGATCCCCTGGTAGGCAGAGCGCGCCGCCTCGAGATCGGAGATCGCCTCCTCGAGCCGCCCGAGCCGCAGAAGCGCCGCCCCCCGGTTGCCGAGCGCGAGCGCCCGGAAGAAGACGAAGCCGGCCACGTCGGCAAGGCGAAGCGCAATCTCGAGCTCCGCGAGGGCCTCCTCGTAGTCGGCCTCCTCCATGCGGCGCGAGCCGCGGTTCGTGTGGATGCGGATGACCTGCATCACGTCCCCGGCGCGCTCCGCGTACTCGAGAGCGCGCAGATAGTGCGAGTCGTTTGCCACGCGGTCGCCCTCGTACGCGGCAATGAGCGCCATGACCGTGTGCGCGGCCCCGAGGGCCTGCGCGTCGCCGATGCGGGTGGCGATCTGAAGGGCTCTGGCGCCGTGCTCGCGACACTCCTCGATGTTGCCCCGCAGCCATTCCAGGCTGGCGTGCCAGGCGAGGAGCAGCGCCTCGTCACGAGGCGACTCGCCGTCGAGACGGCCGCGCTCGTAGACGGCGACTGCCTGGTCCAGGTCGCCGCGCAGATGGTGGATCAGCCCCACGCGCCAGGCCAGCCCGGGTGCAAGCTCGTGGGTGTGCGCGGCCCGCGCATACCAGGCGAGCGCGTCCTCCCACTCGCCCCGGATCTGCCGCGCTCGGCCCGCGAGCAGCACGACCGGCGTGCTCAGGACGGTGTCGGGGAGGAGCTCCGTGTGCCGAACGACGGCGTCGACCGCGCCCGCCGAGAGCATCGCCTCTCCGCGCTCGGCGAGGAGGGCGGCGAGCTCCTCGTGCGCCCCGGCCGCCGCGAAGGCGCGCAGGGCGTCCTCGACGAAGCCCTGCGCCTCCAGCCAGGCCGCAGCCCGGGTCAGAATCTCCTGCGCTCCTCGTCGGAGAGCGCCATGCTCTCGCGCGCGAACTCGCGTACGAGCGCGCCGAGCGCGTACCAGCCGGCCTCGCTCCGGTCGGACTCCACGAAGAGCCCGCGACGCTCGAGCGAGGCGAGCGCCTCGGCTGCGTTCTCCACCCCCAGGGCCTCACAGAGCTCCGCATTGAAGCGGTCGAGCGGGGCCACGGTGCGCACGAGTGCGCGGACGTCCTCGGCCTCGCGCTCGAACACCTCGCCTGCGAGGTAGGAGAAAAGGCGCCCGCCGGGCCGGCGCAGGCCGTCGAGCGTGCGCCGCCGCTCCTCGGGCGAGACGTCACGCAACGCCTCGAGGGCGAGCCGCACCGCGGCGGGCCACCCGCGGCTCGCCTCCTGGAGGTGGCCGGCGACCTCGTCGCCCGAGTCGCCGAGCGCCTCTTCGAGCAGCTGCCTGGTCTCGTCGGTGGTGAAGGCCAGCTCGCGGGCCGTCAGCTCGACGACCTGGCCCTGGCCGCGCAGGCGCTCGATCGGGAAGGGCGGCTCGTCGCGGGAGGCCAGCACCACGTGCAGCCTCGGCGGAGCGTTGCGCACGAGCGACTCGACGAGCCGTGCCGAGGCCCCGTCGGACCCGAGCTCGTGGACGTCGTCGAGCACGAGCACGAGATCGCGACCGTGCCCGTCGGAGAGCGCCGCGCAGATGAGCGCCGCGTAGGCGTCGGCGCTCCCGAGCTCACCCAGGTCGCCGTCGGGCCCGCGCGAGCCCTCGATCGCTGCGGGAACGCTGATCCGGAGGGCGGGAACCCGAAGACGGAGCGCGCTCACGAGGCCTCGGGCGAGGGCGGCGAGCTCTGTGTCCTCGGGGGCGATCGTGTACCAAGCGGTCGTACGCGGGCCGGCCCAGGCGCTGAGCAGGGTCGACTTCCCGAACCCCGCGCCCGCGATCAGGACGGTGAGCCGCCTCCCGAGGCCGTCGTCGAGCCTCCCTTCCAGGCGTGGGCGAGTCAGCGCGGGAGGGGCGACCGCAGGAGGAAGAAGCTTCGTCGCACGCGCGCCCTGGACGACGTTGTGCTCCACTGATTGTCCTTCGTGCGGCTTTCTACAATGTGACGCCGCAACTCGTCAATGCACCGTTTGGACGGGGATGCTGCCCGGGGACCGGCGAAACGCGTGGCCGCTAAGATCCTCGCGTGGCCAAGATGGCTTTCCAGGTGCCGCAGGCAGCGGGGGTTGTCAACAATCCGAGCGAGACCGAGCTTCAGGAGCTCGCCGCCAGGATGCCGACCGCGCGCTGGACGAAGTACGGCAACGTCAACGTCCAGACGGAGGTCCTCGCCCGCTCGACGCCGTCGACGTTCATCGTCACGGACGATCCCGACCCAGGGGTCGAGCGCACGGCGTCGCGTGAGCAGGCCCAGGAGTGGGCGGACAAGCAGGACGCCTACATCGCGGGCCAGGAGATGGTGCTCCTCGACGGCTGGCTTGGCGCGCAGCCCGAGTTCCGCGTCCCGGTTCGCCTCTTCATCGAGGCGGCGAACGCGAACATCGCCGGCATGCAGCAGCAGCTGTGGTTCGCCGTCGACGAGCCCGAGGACTTCGAGCCCGAGCTGACCGTCGTCTATACGCCCAACCTGAAGGCGCCTGGCTGGCCGGACGAGCGCCTGATCCTGGTCGACCTCGAGCAGGGCGTGAACCGGGTCTTCAACTCCGACTACTTCGGCGAGTCGAAGAAGGGGATCCTCCGCATGTGGAACAAGCTCGTGTACGACCGCGGCGGCATTCCGCTCCACGCCGGCTGCAAGATCATCCCGACCGACCGCGGCGAGCGCGTTGCGATGATCGTCGGCCTGTCCGGCACGGGCAAGACGACGACCACGTTCACGCGCCAGAATGGCTCGCTGCCGGTGCAGGACGACTTCGTCGCGTGGATGCCGGACGGCGCCGTCTACGCGACCGAGAACGGCTGCTTCGCCAAGACCTTCGCTCTGAACCCCGAGGACGAGCCCACCATCCACGGCGCGGTCACGCAGCCGCGCTCGTACCTCGAGAACGTCTCGCAGACCGGCGACGAGGTCGACTTCTACGACGAGAGCTACACGAAGAACGGCCGGGCGACGTTTCCGTTCGATGTGATCGAGTCGGCCGCGACACGCCCGATCGGAGAGGCCCACTTCCTGCTCGTGCTGAACAGGAACGAGGGCATCATCCCGGCAGTCGCCAAGCTCGAGGGGCCGCAGGCAGCGGCCTTTTTCATGCTCGGAGAGACGACGGGCACGGCTGCCGGCGGCGCCGCGGAGGAGGGCAAGTTCCTGCGCGTCCCGGGCACGAACCCGTTCTTCCCGCTCCCGCACGACCTCCAGGGCAACCGCTTCCTCGAGCTGCTGGCCGAGCATCCGCTCGAGGTCTTTCTCATGAACACGGGGAGCGTCGGTGGCCCCGTCGCGGACGAGCGCGCGCGCAAGGTTCGCATCAAGCACTCGTCGGCCATCGTCAAGGGGATCGCCGAGGGCACGATCGAGTGGGTCGAGGATCCGGACTTCGGCTACAAGGTGGCGCGCCACGTGCCCGGCATCGACGCCGATGACGAGGCCGTCCTCCGCCCGCGCGAGCTCTACGAGGCGCAGGGGCGTGTCGAGGAGTACGAGCGGCAGGTCGAGCGCCTGCACAGCGAACGCCGCGAGTTCCTGAGCGGCTTCGACAGCCTCACGGCCGAGATTGTCGACGCCGTCGGGTAGCCCGACTCTCGGATTCGTCGGCCTGGGCTCCATGGGGAGCCGGATCGCTGCGCGGCTCCTGGCCGCGGGCCACGAAGTGCACGGCTGGAACCGGACGCCGGGAAAGAGCGGCGGGCTGGTTGCCAGCGGGCTCGTCGAGGAGAGCTCGGCCGCGGATGTCGCGCGCGCGGCCGAGGTGATCTTCTCGATGGTCACGGACACCGCCGCTGTCCAGGCGGTCGTCTCCGGCTCCGGCGGGCTGCTCGAGGGCCTGCAGCCCGGCGCGGTCATCGTCGAGATGAGCACCATCGACCCAGCGGCGAGCGTCTCGCTGGCGAGCGAGGTCGCGGCCGCGGGCGGGGTCATGCTCGACGCCCCGGTGTCGGGGAGCATCGCCACGCTCGAGGCCGGGCAGCTCTCGATCATGGTCGGGGGCAACGAGGAGGCGTACGAGCGCGTGCGTCCACTGCTCCTGGAGATCGGCCCGAAGGTGATGCGGATCGGCGACAGCGGGCAGGCGCTGATCGTGAAGCTCGCGATCAACAACACGCTCGTCGCCGAGATGGTCGCCTTCTGCGAGAACGTGGCCATGGCCGAGAAGGGCGGCGTCAAGCGGGAAGTGGCCGTCGAGGCCCTGCTCCAGAGCGTCATCTCCTCGCCGATGCTCCAGTACCGAGGGCCCTTCATCCTCGAGGGCAACATGCCCGCCGAGGCCTGGTCGAACGTGAACCTGCAGCAGAAGGACATGACCCTCGGGCTCGGGACCGGCAAGCGGCTCGCCACGCCGCTCCCCACGTCGACCGCGGCCAACGAGCTCCTCACCGCGGCGCGCGGGATGGGCCTCGAGCAGTACGACTTCTCCGTCGTCTACGAGGTCTTCCGAGCGCTCAACGGCCTCGCGGGGACGCGCGAGCTGGGCGAGTAGTGCCGAGGTACCGCACCCGCGTCGAGGACGTCCCGCTCGTCCAGGGCCTGCGCGAGGACGAGGGCTGGGTCGACATGCAAGTCCAGTTCCTGATCGACGCCGCGTCGGCCGGCTCGGAGCGCCTCGTCTTCGGCCGCACCGTGCTCCCGCCGGGCGCGAAGCACGACCGCCACCGCCACTTCGAGTGCGACGAGTTCCTCCTCGTGTTGTCCGGCAGCGGCCTCGTGCATACGAACGAGGGCATGGAGCCGGCCGCCGCCGGCGACGTCATCTTCACCCCCGCCGGCGACTGGCACGGCTTCGACAACACGTCCGACGAGGACGTGGAGCTGATCTGGGGCTGGGCGGGCGCGGGCTCCCTCGAAGCCGCCGGCTACGAGGTCGAGCCCTTCGAGGACTAGCCTCCGCCGGCCACGCCCCGGTGCCAGGCACTTGGACGTGTTTGCACAGGGCAGGTCCTGCGGCCTGACCCTGCACCACACCTTCAGCCTCTACCGAGAGCTAGTCGCTCCTGGACGTGTGCCGGTGCCAGGCACTTGGACATGTCCTCCGTGGCTACGGGCCGCTGAGGCGTTCGGCGGCGAGCTCGACGGCTTCGATGATGGCCTTGTAGCCGGTGCAGCGGCAGAGGTTGCCCGCCAGGGCTTCGCGGATCTCTGGCTCGGTCGGCTGAGGGCGTTCGCGGAGGAACGCCTCGATGCTCATCAGGAAGCCCGGCGTGCAGAAGCCGCACTGGAGGGCATGCGTCTCCTGGAACGCCGCCTGGATCGGGTGCAGCCCCTCGGGCGGGGCGAGGCCCTCGACCGTGCGCAGCGCGCGGCCGTTCGCCTGCACCGCCAGCAGGAGACACGAGCGCACGGGCTCGCCGTCGAGCTGGACGGTGCACGCGCCGCAGACGCCGTGCTCGCACCCGACGTGGGTTCCGTGCAGGCCCGCGCCGTGGCGGATGAAGTCCGAGAGCAGCGTGCGCGGCTCGACCTCGCCCTCGTAGAGACGGCCGTTGATCTCCATGGAGACCCTCACGCCGCGGCCTTCTCGAGGGCAAGGCGGGCGAGCTCCCGCAGGAGCGCACGGCGCCAGTCCCCATCGGCGCCCGACAGGGCGAGGCTCGCCACGGCGACGTCAGCGAGATCCTCCACCGAGCCGTCGAAGCGGACGGGCACCGGGCCCGCCCCGAGCAGCGCCAGACGCGCCTGACCCGACGTCACGATCGCGGCCGCGCCGCCGACCGCGAAGTCCCCGTGCGTGCGGGCATGCTCCGCGAAGCCGCTCCCGCTCCCGGCAGGCATGGCCGGGACCTCGATCTCTACCAGCAGCTCGTCGGGCTCGAGTGACGTCGTCAAGAACCCGAGGAAGAGCTCGTCGGACGCCAGGATGCGCGACCCGCGCGCCGAGCGCACGTGGTAGCGGGCGTCCAGCGCGGAGAGCGCCACCGGCAGCTCAGCCGCCGGGTCGGCGTGCGCGACCGATCCGCAGACCGTCCCGCGGGCCCGGATCTGGGGATGCCCGACGTGGCGCACGGCCTCGGCGAGGAGCGGCCAGCCTGACGCGACCTCGGCCGACCGCTCGAGGTCGGCGTGGCGCGCGAGGGCCCCGATGCGAAGCGCCCCCTCCTCCACGCGCAGGAACGCGAGCGACTCGACGCCGTTCAGGTCGACCAGCCGGTCGGGGCGCGCGAGCCGGAAGTTGAGGAGCGGGACGAGGCTCTGGCCACCGGCCAGCACCTTCACGTCCTCGTCCTCCCTCGCAAGCAGTGCGAGCGCCTCGTCGAGCTCCCGCGGCGCGTCGTAGGCGAACGGCGCGGGCTTCACGGGCCGGCCTCCTGCAGCAGCCGCCAGAGCTTCGCCTCCGTGAACGGCGGGTCGACGTGGCGGACGCCGTACGGGGCCAGCGCGTCGGCGACCGCGTTCGCGATCGCGGCGGGGGTGGCGATGGCGCCGCCCTCCCCGATCCCCTTGGCGCCGAGCGGATTCAGCGGTGACGGGGTCTCCACGAAGCGGCTCTCGATCGGCGGCAGCTCGGCCGCCGTGAGAAGCGAGTAGTCGGCGAAGGACGCCGTGCGCAGCTGGCCCTCCTCGTCGTGCACCGCCTCTTCCACGAGGCACTGCCCGAGCCCCTGCACGGTCGCGCCGAGCACCTGTCCCTCGGCGAGAAGTGGATTGACGATGCGGCCCGAGTCGTCCACGGCGGCCAGGCCGAGCACCAGGAGTCGGCCGCTCGCGCGCTCGACCTCGACCAGCGCGGCATACGCGCCCGAGGCGAATACGAGACCCGAGCTGAACTTGGTCTCCGCCTGGACGCCGCCCTCCCCGGCTGCGAGCTCGGCGACGGAGATGCCTGCGGAGCGAGCCCGCGCGGCGAGCTCCCGCGCCGCCACCGCGATCGCCGAGCCGCCCATCGCAACGGAGCGGCTCGCGAACGTCCCTATGCCCGGCAGCGCACCCGAGTCGCCCCACAGAATCTCCACCACCTCCGGCTCGACCCCGAGCTCGTCGGCGGCAATCTGGGCGAACGTCGTCTCGTGGCCCTGTCCGTGCGGCGACGACCCGGTGCGCACCACGACGCGACCGTCCGGCTCCACCCGCACGACGGCGCTCTCCCAGAGCCCTCCGGCGCGCTCGATGTACATGCCGACGCCGATCCCCATGACGCGACCCTCGGCGCGCGCTTCGGCCCTGAGCTCCTGCCAGCCCTCCAGCGGCGCGAGCTCGAGCGCGGCGTCGAGGCAGCGCTCGAAGTCGCCCGAGTCATAGATCCAGCCCATCGGGGTCTCGTAGGGGAACGCCTCGGGCCGGATGAAGTTCCTCCGCCGCAGCTCGACCGCATCGAAGCCGGCCTCCCGCGCCGCGAGGTCGACCATGCGCTCGACCAGGAAGGCCGCCTCCGGGCGCCCCGCGCCGCGGTAGGGGCCCGTCGGCACCTTCGTTGTCGCCGCGCCGACGACTTCGACGCTGGCCGCCGGAATGTCGTACGCGCCCGTGATCAGCATCGCGGTCGTGTGCGGGGCGACCGCGGTCGTCGCGTAGAGGTAGGCGCCAAGGTCGGCGTAGAGAACGGCACGGAGACCGAGGATCCGCCCGTCGGCCGCCAACGCCAGCTCCACGTCGGCGTCGAGCCCTCGCCCCTGGTAGGCGGCCAGGAAGTTCTCCGCGCGATCCTCCGTCCAGCGCACCGGACGACCGAGCTCCTCCGCGGCGCAGGCGATTGCGGCGACCTCGGGCGCGACGACCCCCTTGCTCCCGAAAGCGCCGCCCACGTCCGGCACGACGACGCGGAGGCGGTCCGCCTCGCGCCCGAGCGCGGCCCCGAGCTGCGCCAGCGGCCGGTGCGGGTCCTGCGCAGAGCACCAGACCGTCAGAACATCCGCGTCCGGCTCGTGGGTCGCGATCGCGCCCCGCGTCTCGATCGGCGCGGCGACGAGCCGCGGGATGCGGAACGATTGCGAAACAACCCAGTCGGCGGCGGCGAACGCTCCCTCGACGTCTCCGTGGGTGCGCTCCCAGCTGACCAGGCGGTTCCTCTCCACGCCGTCGTGGAGGAGCAGCGCCTCCGCGGCCGTTCGCGGGTCGAGCACGGGCTCGAGCGGCTCGTAGTCGACCTCGACGAGCTCGACCGCATCTTCGGCCACCGGGCGGGACTCGGCGACCACGAGCGCGACCGCCTCGCCCGCGTACCGGACGCGGTCGCGCGCGAGCACTGGGTGGCCGGCGTCCGCAACGGCTCCACCCTCGACGCCGCCCACCGGCAGAGGACGGGCCCGCTCGCCGAGATCGGCGCCCGTCAGGACGGCGGCAACCCCGGGAACCGCGCGCGCGGCCTCGACGTCGATCGCGCCGAGCCGCGCGTGCGCGTAGGGGCTGCGGACGAACGCGGCCTCGAGGAGGCCGGGGAGCTCGATGTCGTCGAGGTACGTCGCCTCGCCGCGGAGAAAGCGCACGTCCTCGCGGCGCGGCACGGGCCTTCCGACCCAGCGCTCGGCGCTCACCGGCCCGGCGCCACCCCTCGCCCGTCACCGTGCTCGTGCGACTCGATCGCCGCGAGGACGACGCCGAGCGCCGACAGCCCTTCCGCGGCCCCTGTCTCCGGCCGGGCCTCGCCGCGGACGCAGCGCGCGAGCTCGTCGAGCTCCTCGACGAGGACGTCACGCGCCTCGAACGGGACATCCTCGGCCCCCGCGCCGGTCGTGAGCCGAAGGGTCGTCGCGGCGTCCACGAGCTCCACGCGGGGCCAGACGGCCATGTCCGCCACGTAGTCGAGCACCCCGTCCGTGCCCAGGAGCCGGATCGAGAAGGTCTTCGGCGAGACGTAGCTGGAGGAGACGAGCGAGCGGGCGCCCGACTCGTGCTCGACGAGGGCGATTCCGAGGTCGTCGATCTCCGCCTCGGTGACGAGCCTCGCGAACGACCCCTGCACCCGGGCCGCCGGCCCGAGCCAGTGGATGAGCGTGTCCACGTGGTGGACACCGATCTGCAGGAGCGGCCCCCCGGGGCACGTCTCGCGACGGTAGCGCCACATGTGCGGCTTCAGCGTCCCCGTGAGCGAGAAGTTCGCCTCCGCGAGCACCACCTGCCCGAGCGCGCCGTCGCGCACCAGCCGCTCGGCTGCTCTGGCGGCGCCGAGCCGGCGTAGGCCGTGGCCGACCAGCAAGGTGACGCCGGCGGTTTCGCAGGCAAGAGCCATCGCGCGCCCGTCCTCGAGCGTGTCCGCGATCGGCTTCTCGACGAAGACGTGCTTCCCCCGCTCGGCGCAGGCGACCGCCTGCTCCCGGTGCACGAAGTTGGGCGTGACGAGCAGCACCGCTTCCACGCGCGGGTCCTCGATTGCCGCCTCGAACGACGGCGCCGCCTCACACCCGGCCTCGAGGGCGAAGGCCTGCCGCTTCTCGGCGTCGCGGCTGTAGCACGTGACGAGCTCGAGCGAGGGCGTCCGCGCAACGGCGGCCGCCACGCGCCCTCCGAACATCCCCGTGCCGACGAGCGCGACGCCGACAGCCCTCAAGAAGCGGCCACCAGCGGCTCGAACGGCACCGAGTGGAGCGACTCAGCCCCGTCGGCCCTGACGATCGTCAGCTGGCCGAGCTGGAGGCCCATGCGCTCGTCGGGAGTGATCGGGTTCGGCTGGACGACGATCGCCATCCCTTCCTCGAAGGTGCGGCCGTCCGGCGCCGGGTTGGCGTCGTCCCACGGCCACCACCGCACGCAGGAGCGGTCGATGATCGGCGGCATGATGTCGACGCCGTAGCCGTGCACGAGGTCGTCGTAGATTGCGTACCCGGCCTCGCCGATCATGGAGCTCGCGCGGATGACCTCCGCCTCGGTCGTGCCCGGCACGAGCATCTCGACGATCGTCTCGTAGGACTCCAGGGCGACGTCGAACATCCGCTGCCACTCCTCCGTCGGCTCGGCCTCGACGAAGACCGGGCGCTGGATCTGGCCTGTGTAGCCCCAGTAGGACGCGCTGAACTCCGTGATGATCACATCGCCGGCGGAGATGCGGCGGTGGGACGGGTTCTGGGCGGGCAGGCAGCCGTTCGGGTCGTCCATCGCCATCGAGCGCAAGAACATGATCCGCGGCATCCCGCCCTCGGCGCGGTAGGCAGCCTCGCCCAGCGCGACCAGCTCGACGTCGCTCATGCCCGGCCTCGCCCCCTCGGCAAGCGCGATCATCGCCTTGTCCGTGAGCTCGGCGGCCTTCCGGAGCCACCCGACCTCCTCTTCCGACTTGATCAGGCGCAGGCGCGCGTACGGGAGGGTCACGTCGACGAGCTCGAGGCCGGGCAGCTTCTCGCGCAGGAGTGCGTGATGCGCGTAGGGCATGCCCATGGAGAAGGTCGCGTTCACGCCCACGAGCCCGACTCGGCCGGCGGTGACCCCGATCGCCTCCAGGCGAGCGACCACGCGCTCCGCCGGCGAGTACCCGCCCCATTCGATGATGGGGACGTCGCTGACCTCCCGCGCGTTCGGCACGTGGTTCGTCAGGCCCGTGTAGAGCGCGGTCTCCTCGCTCTCGTCCAGCGGGACGACGAGGTAGCAGTGGTGCAGGTCGAGGTGGTTCGAGAGCCAGAACGGGTTGGCCATGTTGGCCCGGTTCGTCCCCGAGTTCCCGAACACCACCAGCGCCGAGAGCTCGTGCTCGCGCATGAGGTCGCGCGCGAGCCCGTAGCGGCGCTCCATCTCGGCGCCGGAGAACCTATCCCACATCAGCGAGCTCCTTCCTCAGCCAGTCCGCAACGAGCGGCCGGTACTTGAACGGGATGTTGTTGCAGACGTGATTGCCCTCGTCGTAGAGGACGAAGCGCGTGTTCGGCGCCTCGTCGGCGATCCGCTTCGTCTGCTCCCACGGAATGATCCTGTCGAGCTTCCCGGTGACCATCAGGCCCGGGCAGCGCACGTCCGCGATCACCGGCCCGAGGTCGAGCTCGAACGCCTTCTCGCGGGCTTCCTCCGGGCTCTGCGCGCCCGAGTGGTGCTCGAACGTCTCGCGCGTGAGGCCGGGAAGCCCCTCCCAGCACTCCCCGAAGTTGAACGCCCCGCTCACGCCCGCCACCGCCTTCACCCGCGGCTCGAGGGCGGCGCGCGGCGCGTAGTACCCGCCGAGGCTGACACCGGCTGCGCCCACCCGGTCGTGGTCGAGGTCGTCGCGTGAGGCGAGGGCGTCGAGCGCGGCCGCCACGCCGGCCTCGTAGTCAGCACGGATGCTCGTCGCGAACCCGCTCTCCCCCTGGCCGGGGCCGTCGAGCGAGAACGTCGCCAGCCCGCGGTCGAGGAAGACGTTCTCCCACAGGAAGAACTCCTCCTTCGTGGAGTCGAGGCCCGGTAAGAGCAAGACCAGCGGCGGGCGGTCGAGACCGGCCGGGCGGCGGAGATTGCCGACGAGCGGCCCGTCCTCGAAGGGGACGTCCACGCGCTCCGCATCCGGGTCGAGATGGACGTGGGCGCGGTAGAGGCTGTCGGCGGCGAGCCGCGTCGTCTCGTGGTTGCGCTCGACGTCGACGACCCAGACGAACTTGGCGAAGTGGTAGCAGACCGCGGCGGCGACGAACGCCTCGCCCGCGGTGAGCGTGTTGCCGTTCGCCTCGGCCTCCTCCGCCCGGGCGCGATGGCCGTCGCCGGTCTTCACCCAGGCGTCCAGCCAGCCGTCCCACGTCTCGATCTGCGCCGTCGTGCGCTCGAAGTCGTCGAGGTAGACGCCGTTGGCCACGAAGCGCGGCGCCCAGTTGGCGATCGCGGCCTCGACCCTGGCGTCAGGCACCGGCGACCACCGCCTCCAGGGACGTGCCCAGGTCCTCCAGCAGCACCATGGCCGAGTTGCGCCCGGGCGCCGCGCTGACCGAGCCACCGGGGTGCGTCGTGCCGCCGGTGAGGTACAGGCCGTCGATCGGCGAGCGCGGGCCGAAGCGGAGGGCACCCGACTGCGAGGGGCCCATGTCGCCGCCGTGGCAGGTTCCATGCCAGTTGTGGGCGTTCATGCGCTCGAGGTCGACCGGGCTCTTCACTACGCGCGCGAGGACCGTCTCCTCGGTCATGTTGGGCGCGAAGCGGCGCAACTGCTCCAGGTTGCGCTCGGCGACCGCCTCCTTCACCTCCTCCCAACGCTCGGCGCCGCCGTCCGCGAGCGTGTACGGATGGAAGCCGATCACCTTGAGCGCGTGCTGTCCTTCCGGCGCGCGGCCCGGGTCCGCCACGGAGCCGCAGACGACGAGGAGCGGCGGGTCGTCGTCGGCGAGGAGGCCACGCTCGACGTCGTTGCCCACACGCAGCAGGCGATCGACCGAGGGGGCCACTCCCGACGCGACCGGAGTGACCAACCCTGAATGGCCGGCGAAGGTCGGCGCCTCGGTCGTGGCGTAGTGGGTCGGGAAGAGCGTGATCCCCTCGCGCCAGCGCTCGACGCCGAAGAGAAACTCCTCGCCCCAGGCCTCGTCGGGCGCCATCTCGGCCAGATGCTTGACGTGCACGGTCGAGAGCACGGCCTTGCGCGCGCGATGCGTCTCGCCGTTGTCGGTCTCGACGCCCACGCAGCGCCCGTCCTCGAGCACGAGGCCGGTCACCCGCGCCCCGGTCAGAACCGTGCCACCGTGATCCTCGATCAGGCGGGCGAGCGCGAGCGGCAGGGCCGCGGAACCTCCCCGCGGCAGCGTCCAGCTGTGCTGCTGGCGGCCGTAGGTCAGCGAGTAGGCCAGCGGCCCGGTGCCCGGCCGGTCGGCCGGTTGCACGGTCATGAACGCCATCCAGACCATGAACGCCTGCGAGTGCCAGTCCTCGAACTCGGTGCGGACGACGTCCCAGGCGCTCATCGCGATGCGACGCCTCCACGTGCCGCCGAGAGCTTCGTCCGGACGCGGCGCGCGGCCGTAGGGGTTGTTCCGGTAGGCGCCGAAGGCGCCCTTGGCCGCGTCGTAGTCGGCGATCAGCCGGCGGTAGGCGTCGGCGTCGCGGCCCGAGAAGCGCGCGAACTCCTCGCACGTCCGGTCGAGGTCGCGCCACTGCGTCAGCGACTCCCCGTCGCCGAAGACCACGTGCACGACGGGATCCGGGTGGAGGTACTCGAGGCCGTAGTCCTCGGCGAGGCGGAGCTCCTTGATCGCCGGGCTCGCCTGGATCAGGTTGTGGGCGGTCGAGCACGAGTCGTGGTGGAAGCCGGGGAGCGTGAGCTCCTCGGTCGCGGTGTTGCCGCCGACGACCGGGCGCGTCTCGAGGACGAGCACCTCGAAACCCGCCTTGGCGAGATAGGCGGCCGAGACGAGGCTGTTGTGGCCCGCCCCGGCGACGACGACGTCCACCGTGCTCATCGGCCGCCCTCCAGCCGATGAGCGTGGGGAGGGTGTGTGAGGGAACCGGGAGGTTCCTTCACTGCATCAAAGAAGGGGGCACGTGGGGGAAACATGGTTTCCCCCACGGGAGCGAGCTGGAAGCGAGGGACGCTCATACAACCTCCGTTGTAGGATTGTCAGACAAGGTATGGCCCGCATCGCCTACGCCGACCCGGCGTCGCTGACCGACCCGGAGCTGATCGAGGAGCTTGAGCGCTCTCGCAAGTTCGGGACGCCGCGGCCCGAGACGCAGGCGATCCGCTCCCGCGTCCCCGACGTGGCCAAGGGCTTCTCGCGCGCGTGGAACGCGATCTTCCGCGAGGGGATCGTCGAGCACCCGCTCAAGGAGCTCTGCCGGGTCTACGTCTCGAAGACGATCGACTGCCACTACTGAGGCTCGCAGCGGTCTCTCCGGGGCGGAGAGCAAGGGCTGACCGAGGCGGACTACGACGAGCTCCTCGACTTCGAGCGCTCCGACCGCTTCAGCGAGCGCCAGAAGGCCGCGCTCCTCTACACGAGCATGCTCGTCTGGGATCCCGAGGGCGTCGACGACGCGCTGTGGGAGCGCCTGCGCGGGCACTTCTCCGAAGAGGAGATCGTCGAGCTCGGCTCCTTCGTCTGCCTCACCTTCGGGCAGCAGCGCGTGATCAAGACCTGGGACGTCGGCCACGGCGAGCTCCTCGCGGACACGACGGTCGGGCTCGCGCCCGGAGAGGCGGCCCGCTAGATGGCCCACGTGCCCGGCAGCGCTGACGAGATCCGTGCCCGCGTGCCGGCCGTTCTCCAGTCCTACGCGTTCATCCGGGACAACGTCCTGCTGGACGGCCCGGCCGACCGGGAACTGAAGCAGCTCTGCTTCCGCTTCCTCGCCGGTGAGATCGAGCCCTCCGGCTACGACGGACGCGAGCGCGCGGCGCTCGACTGGGCGCACGCCATCGCCTGGGACTCGGACAAGGCCGACGACGCGCTCTGGGAGCGGCTCCACGCGCACTTCAGCGAGGAGGAGCTCGTCGACCTCGGGTGCGCGATCGGGTTCGAGATGGGCCAGCAGCACTTCGTGCGGACGCTCGGCGTGACGCCCGAGCTGCCTCACGCCGGCTCCTGACCGAGCAGCCGGAGCGCGTTCCCGCCCAGGATCGCCGCCTCGTCGTCGGGGCTGAGACCGAGCTCCCGCACCGGCTCGGCCGGCCGCTCGAGCCCCATGTCGAACGGATAGTCAGAGCCGAGAAGCACGCGGTCGGCGCCCGCGAACTCGATCGCCGCCCGCAGGAGCGTCGGGTCGTGCGTGACCGTGTCCAGATAGAAGCGCCGGACGGAGTCGACCGGCGACTCCGTCAGCCGCGCCCGTGCGTCCGGCTGGAACGTGTGCGAGTGGCGCAGACGCCCGCGCAGCGCGAGGATCGCGCCGCCGGCGTGGGCCAGCAGGATGCGCAGCTGCGGATGGCGCTCCAGCACGCCGGCCATGACGAGGTGGGCGGCGGTGATGGTCGTCTCGAGCGGGTTCCCGGCGGTGTTCCAGAGGTAGTAGTCGTCGAGCGCCTCGATGCCGAAGCCGCGCGTGGTCGGATGGATGAAGACCACGGCGCCGATCTCCTCAGCCGCCGCCCAGAAGTCCGCGAAGCGGTCGTGGCCGAGGTAGTCGCCGTCGACGCTCGCCGCGATCTCCACGCCGGAGAACCGTCCGTCCCGCATGAGCTCGACGAGCTCGTCCGGGCGCTCGAGGTCGACCGTGCCGAGGACGGAGACCCGAGGCCCGACCATGGCCGCGAGGCCCTCGTTCTGGCGCGCCGTCTCGCGCCCGACGAGGTTCACCCACGGGCAGAGCACGACCCTGTCGACGCCGGACCGATCCTGCTCCTCGAGAATCCTGTCCAGGTCGACGAACTCGCGCACTGCCGCGCGGATCGCCTTCCCACCGAGCTCGACGACCTGGCCGCGGTCGTCCCAGCGCACCTCGGCGCCGAGCCCGGGAACGATCACGTGGGCGTGCGCGTCGACGACCGTCATGAGAGGAAGACCAGGAGCAGCCCGCCGACGACGACGAGGCCGGCGCCGAACCAGATCTGGAGTGTCACCCGCTCGACGTGCCTGCCCATCAGCATGGGCGAGAGGAGGAGCACGACCGGCACGGAGAGCAGCCCGAGTGCGAGAACGACGGCGATGCTCGTGTAATCGAGGGAGGCCCAGCGCGCCCAGACGGAGAGGCCGACCATGACCCCGGCGACGAGCTTGAACGCGAGCGACGCCCGCGAGCCGAGCGCCGGGCCCTCGACCGACGGGCGCAGCGGCAGCGCGAGCGCGTAGACGACGACCGCGACCACCATGCCGAGGGTCAGCCCGAGGAGCGGCGACGGCAGGCCTTCGAGCCCCTCCTTGATCAGGATCGGGCTCACCGCCCAGGCGAGCGCGGTGGCGAGCCCCGGCAGCGCGTCGCGCCACGAGATCCCCCAGCCCTGGCCCGTCCTCGGAGACGCGCTCGAGCGAGACGACGAGCGCGCCGGCCGTGACGAGCGCAACCCCGAGCCAGACCACCGCGGCCGGGACCTCCTGGAGGACGAGGACGGCGATCGCGGCGCCGAACACGGGCGTCGTGGCCAGTAGCGGGCTCGAGCGAGCTGCTCCGATCCGCATCTGGCTCATGTTCAGAAATGTCCAGCCGAGCGAGAAGTGGATCACGCCGGCGAGCGAGAAGTAGAAGAGCGAGAGCGCGGTCGCGTCGCCGAGGAGGCCGACGTCCTCGGTGGCGAGGCTGGCCACGACGAGGACGCCGAGCGCGGTGATGAGCTGAAGGAACGTGGCCAGGTAGGCGTCGTTCATCCCCCCGACGGCGCGCCTGTTCAGCGTCTGGAAGACGCCGAACCCGAGCCCCGCCGCTGCGGCAAGCGCGGGCCCGGTCACTGCTTGGGCTCGACCTCGGCCGGTCCGGTCGCGGGCGCGCCGCCGTTCCCGAGCTTCGCCTCCCGGTGCGCGGTGCCGCCGAAGAAAAGGTCGGACATCTCGGGGTTCGCGAGCACCTCGGCCGCCCCGCCGACGAGGAGGACGCGGCCACTCTCCATGACGACGCCGTGCGTCGAGAGCCGGAGACCGAAGCGCACGTTCTGCTCGACCAGCACGATCGTCTTGCCGGCTTGCTTCATCAGCTCGATCGAGTCGGAGACGTGCTTGAGGGCCTTCGGGTCGAGCCCGAGCGAGGGCTCGTCGAGAAGCACGACGCGCGGGTCGAGCATGAGCGAGCGGCCGAACTCGACCATGCGGCGCTGCCCGCCGGAGAGGTTGCCGGCCTTCTCGTCCCCGCGCTCCCTGACGATCGAGAAGATCTCGGCCACCTTGGCGTAGCGCTCTCTCACGAGCCGGCGCTCGCGGCGGATGAGGTACCCACCCATGAGGACGTTCTCGCGGACGGTCAGGTTCGGGAAGAGCCCGTGCGACTGCGGCACCTGGACGATGCCGAGCTTGAGGATGTCGCTGGGCTCGCGGCCGCCGATCGCGTTGCCGTCGAAGTGGACGGAGCCCCGCCGCGGGTTGAGCAGCCCGCTGACGACGCGAAGCACGGTCGACTTTCCGGCGCCGTTCGGCCCGACGATGCACGTCACCGACTCGTTCTCCACGGCGAGGTCGAGCCCCTGGAGGACGTCGCCGCCGCCGTAGCCCGCGAACACCTCCTGAAGACGGATCAGCACGGCTAGGTCACCCCCGCCTTCTCCTCGAGCGCGAAGTCCGCGCCGAGGTAGGCGTCGAGCACGGCGGGGTCGGCCTGCACCTGCGCCGGCGTCCCCTTGCAGATCGTCTGCCCGCGCGCCAGCACGCACACCGGGTCGCAGAGCCCGAGCACGAGCGGCATGTTGTGCTCGACGATCAGGAACGTCGACCCCTGGCGGTTCAGCTCCCTGATCATCTCCTCCATATGGGCGATGAGCGTCGGGTTGATACCGCCCGCGGGCTCGTCGAGCATGATCAGCTTCGGGTCGAGCATGAGGATCTGCGCGAGCTCGACGAGCTTGCCCTGGCCGTAGGAGAGCTCGCCGGCCTCCCGCTCGGCGAAGCGGTGCATTCCGACGAACTCCAGCAGCTCGTACGCCCGCTCGGCCTCCGGCCCGCTGACCGCGTCGGCGCCGAGCCTGCGCCACGAGAAGGAGCGCAGCGGGGCGACGACGTTCTCGAGGACAGTCATCCGCCTGAACAGGCGCGTGATCTGGAAGGTGCGTCCGATACCGCGGTGCGCGCGGCGGTACGGGGCGAGCTGGTCGATGCGCTCGCCGTCGAACCAGACCTCGCCGCGGTCGAGCGGCATCGTTCCGTCGATCAGGTTGAAGAGCGTCGTCTTGCCCGAGCCGTTCGGCCCGATCAGCGCGGTAATCGTCCCGCGCTCGACCGACACGTTCACGCCGTCCACCGCCTTGACCCCGCCGAAGCGCTTCTCGGCGCCCCTGACCTCGAGGATCGGCCCGGCCGGCGCCTCCGCCGCCTCCTCGGCCGCGCGCTCGACGACCCGCATCGGCTTGCGCTCGAAGCGCGCGCCGACCTCGGTGGCCTTCCCCGACTCGCGACGCCGCTTCACGATGTCCCCGACGCTGGGGATGATTCCCCGGGGCAGGAAGAGCACGACGGCCATGAGCAACGCGCCGAAGAAGATGAGGCGCACGTTCGCATCCCAGATCCCGCCTGGGACCCAGTCGTTGAAGTTGTTGTTCGTGATCTGGTTGACCGGCTCGAGGATGAACGCGCCGATCACCGGCCCCCAGATCGTCCCGCGCCCGCCGAGCAGCACCGCGAGCACGACGAAAACGCTGGCGACGATGTCGAACATGTTCCGCGGATCGATGAAGCTGAGGAAATAGGCGTAGACGCCGCCCGCGGCGCCGATCCAGACGGCGCTCGCGATGTAGGCGAGCGCCTTGTAGATCGGGGTGTTCACGCCCACCGATGCGGCCTTGTCCTCGTCCTCGCGGATCGCGATCAGACCCATGCCGAACTTCGTCCTCCGGATCCACCAAGACATGGCCACCGAGATCAGCAGCAGCCCGAAGAAGACGTAGTAGAAGGGCAGGTTGCCCCACTCGCGCGGCCAGGTCGGGAGCGGAAGCGAGATCCCGCGGTTCCCGTACGTCAGCTCCGTCCAGTTCAGCACGATGAGCTGCATGACGAACAGGAACGCGATCGTGAGGATCACGAACGAGTGGCCGCGCGTTCGCATGATGATCGGGCCGACCGCGGCGGCGAAGAGGCCCGCGACGACCGCCGAGATGGGGACGAAGTAGAACGGGTTCGCGGCCTGCCCGCCGAACGTGTCTGCCCCGAACACGCGCAACGAGAGGATCGCGGTCGTGTACGCGCCGATGCCCAGGAAGACGGTCTGGCCGAGCGAGACGTAGCCCGCAAAGCCGGAGATGATGTTCCAGCCGCTCGCCATGATGGCCAGGAGCAGCGAGAGGATGATGATCGTCTGGTAGTACCGGTTGTCCGAGATGACCGGGAAGACGAGGATCGTGAGCAGAAGCGCGCCGATCGCCGCCTTGGCCGCGTGCCTGGACAGGAGCCCCGCGGCCGCTGTCACAGCGCCACGTCCTCCCTGAGCTTCTGGCCCATGAGCCCCTGCGGCCGTACGAGGAGCACGACCATGATCACGACCCACGGGACCATGGTCGCCCACTGCGGCGAGATGTACGTCTGGGTCATCGTCTCGGCGACCCCGAGCAGGAGCGCGCCCACGATCGCCCCTGGCAGGCTGCCCATGCCGCCCAGGACGATGATCCCGAGCAAGCGCGAGATCCACTGGTAGTGCGAGCCCGGCAGGAAGGGGTAGAGCACCGAGGCGATCGAGCCGCCGGCGCCGGCCGTGGCCACGCCGACCGCGAACGTGAGCGCCGCGACCGTGCTCGGGTTCACGCCGACGAGCCTCGCCGAGCTCATGTTGGCGGACACTGCGCGGATCGCCCGCCCGAGCCAGGTGACACGGAGGATCACGTAGAGGATCGCCAGCACGCCCACTGCGATCGCGCAGCCGTAGACCTGGCCCTTGCGCAGGTAGATGTCGCCGATCCGGAAGGACTCGTCGAAGTAGGACGGCGTGGACCGGTGGAGCGTGGCGGTCCACACCATGCCCATGACGCCCTCGATGATCAGGGCGAGCCCGAAGGTCAGGATCACCGAGGTTGACGGCGGCTTCCCCTGGATCCACCGCACGCTCGTCATGTAGATCCCGTAGCCGATCAGGAACATCGCCGGCGTCGTGACGAGCACGCCGAGGAGCGGGTCGAGCCCGGTCTCGTTCCACATCGCCCACGTGATGAAGGCCGCCAGGATGATGAGGGCGCCCTGGGCGACGTTGATCACGTCCATGACGCCGAAGATCAGCGTCAGGCCCGAGGCGAGCAGGGCATAGACGCCTCCGAGGAGGAGACCCAGGACGATTGTCTGGATGAGCTGCGTCACGATGCCGTCCCGAGATGGAGACCGGCCGGGGACGGGGGTCCCCGGCCGGCTCCGTTGGTGCTTCAGCTACGTGCTAGCCCCCCGACCACGGAGGCTTGGGGTTGACGATGGTGTCGGACGTGGCGGCGTCCTCCGGCAGCACGATCTCCTCGTCGCCGTTCTGCCACTGCGCGAGGAGGAACGCCTGCTCGGGAGCGCCGGTCTCGTCCCAGCTCAGCTCGCCCAAGATGGTCTCCACGGAGTTCTCGTGGAGCCAATCCTTGAGCGCCGCCTGGTCGTCGATCGAGCCGACGGCCTCGACTGCGGCCTGCAGAACCTGCGCGGCCGCATAGCCGTCTGCGGCATCTTCGGGCGGGTCCTCGTCGAACTTCGCGCGGTAGGCCTCGAGGAACTCGGTGTTCCCCGGGGTCGGCGAGTCGACGTGGTAGCTCACCGCGTAGAAGATGCCCTCGGTGTTCTCGATCCCGATCGCGTCCGAGTACTGGTCCGCGAAGGACGGGGTCGAGGCCTGGAACATCTGCTGCGGGCTGTAGCCCGCCGCGCTGAGGGCACTGATCAGGTTGACGCCGTCCTGGAGACCGGCCGAGCCCTGTGCGATCACGTCGGGCTTCTGTGCGGCGATGTCCGAGGCGATCGCGTCGAAGTTCACCGTCTCGGGCGGATAGATCTCCGAGTAGACGGTCTCGATCCCGCCGGCCTCGAGCTGCTCCTGGATGCCCTCGGCGACGGGAGCGCCGAACGGGTCGTCGGCCGCGATGTATGCGGCCGTCGTCGGCCGCTCGCCCTCGGGCAGGCTCAGCACCCATTCCGAGAAGAGGTCGGCCTGGTGCGGCGCCGTCGCCTGCTGGGCGAAGAAGAGGTACTCGAACCCGCGGTTGAACATGTCGGGCGAGCCGCCCGCCGGCTCGACATAGACCATCTGCGCGCGCTCCGCGACCGCCGAGGCGGGAATGTTGAGGAGCGACGAGAAGGTGCCGAGCAGGAGGTCGACCTGATCCTGGTCGATCAGAGCGTTGTAGTCGGTGACGACGAGGTTCTGGTCGGACTGGTCGTCCTTGATGACCATCTCGACCGGGCGCCCGAGCAGGCCGCCGGACTCGTTGACCATCTCCATCCAGACCTCGTAGCCGCGCCGTGCAGCCTCGCCGGGCTCGGCGAAGTCACCGGTCAGGGGGAGAGACGCACCGATGCGAATCGGCTCGCCGCTGGCCTCCCCGCCGTCGGTCGCAGTCGTGTCCGCGCTGCCGTCGCCGTTGCCTTCATCGTCGTCGTCGCCGCCGCAGCCGGCCGCGAGCATCAGCGCCAGCAGCACCGGCAGCAGCGCGAGGAGCCAAACGGTCCTTCTCATCTAAGACACCTCCGTTGTCGCGGATACCGATTTCCGAGGCAACCCGCCCGCGGTGCGGCGCGCCTCCGCCCCCACGCCTTCAGACGACATGGATCTCGATCCCGAACTCGTTGAGCGGGACCGCTCCGTCCTCTGTGACGTAGAGCGTGTTCTCGATGCACGCCGAGCCCACTCCGGGGACGAAGATCCCGGGCTCGACGTTCACGAAGCTCCCTGGGCGGAGCTCCGCAGTCTCCCCACGCGCAACGACCGGGCGCGACGAGGTGGTGATGCCGGTGGTGTGTCCGAGGTAGACGTGGTTGGAGTGGTCGCCGTACCCGGCGTCGACGGCGACCTTCGTTGCCTTCTCCCAGAGATCTCCGCCGGGAACCCCGGCACGGGCCTCAGCGAGCATGACGTTGTACATCTCCGCGGCGACGTCGTAGATCGCGCGCTGCTCCGCGCTCGGCTCACCCACGGAGATCGTGCGATCGGTGTCCGTGTAGCAGCCGGCGTACGACGCGGACAGGTCGAGCCAGAACATCTGTCCCTCTTCGAGGCGGCGCGCCGAGAAGAGGAACGGGCGAACGTTCGAGATGGCGTCGCTGAACGAGCCGACGTTGATGTGCGTGGACATCCCGCTCCCGTGCAGGAACTCGGCGCCGAGCGAGGCCATGCTCTCCAGCGAGCGGAGGCACATCTCGTACTCGGGAACGCCCGCCGCAGCGGCCCCGACGGCCGCGGAGAGGCCCGTGTCGGCGACCGACACGGTGCGGCGGATGTTGTCGGCGTCGTAGGCGGACGGCGAGGCGACCAGGTCGTGCCAGACGGGCGATCGCGTCCCCGAACCTGACCTCCGGGAGGCTCTGCTCGAGGATGCCCGTGTACACCGCGGGCATCTCCGCGTCGAAGACCCCGATGCTCGCCTTCGCGAGGCCGGCGCCCGAAACGGCGTCCCGGATGGCGGCGTGGAGCTCGTCCGCGAGCCATCGCCGCCCCGGGTTGGGGTACGACCGCACGTCCTCCACCCAGGACATCCGGCGCGCCTCGTCGAGGTGCCACGGCTGATCGACGAGGAGCACGGGGTCGCGGTCGAGCGGGACGAGCAGCAGCGAGCTCGCCGTCGGAAAGACGTGGACGTAGCCCGCCAGGTAGCGGATCGGGTCGGAGTTCGCCCCGGCCGAGCCCCAGACGAGCAGCGCATCGAGCCCGTGCTGCTCCATGGCTGCGCGAGCCCGGGCGAGCCGGCCTTCCTGCTCCTCGCGCGGCGGCTTCGGCGCGAGCCCTCGCGATTTCTCCAGCTCAGCGCCAACGTCGAACACTGTGGTCACTAGCCTCCTCCAGGGTCGCGGTGGTCAACGGTCGTTCAGGGCCAGGAGCGTCAGCTCGGTCACGGCGGGGCGCGCCGCCTCGAGGTCGGTCGCCCGCAACCGCTCGGTCGTGCTCATCGGCGACTCCTAGGAGGCTTTGGTGGAATGGTGCTCGCCGCCGGGGTGCGATGGTCGTTCCGAGGCAGGTGAGTTCCTGCGGAACTCATCCTTCTGATGCCATCCCCACCCACCCGCGTTCGTATCGAATGAGATACGGGCGCGACTGAGGACGCGGCATCGGGGCGAGCAGCGCGGCCCGGCGGCAAGCTGCTATTTCGCCAAAGTCTCCTAGTCGGCAAGGCCGGCGGGCTCCTCGATCAGGTCGGCGAGCTCGGACAGGAACTGCGCGGCGCGGGCGCCGTCGATGACTCGGTGGTCGCACGAGAGCGTGAGCGCCATCATCGGGCGCACTCCCGGGCTGCCCTGGACGGGAACGACGCGCTCGACGATCCGGCCGACGGCCAGGATGGCCGCCTGCGGGGCGTTGACGACCGCGTTGAAGGCATCCACGCCGTACATGCCGAGGTTGGAGATCGTGAACGTGCCTCGCTCGACGTCCTCGGGGCGCAGCGCGCCTTCGCGCGCGCGGGAGACGACGTCCTCGCGGCGGGCGGCGATCTCGCCGAGCCCGAGCCGGTCGGCGCCGTGGACGACGGGGACGACGAGCCCGTCCTCGACGGCGACCGCGATCCCGACGTTCACCTCGCCGTTGAGGCGGATGCTCCCGTCGTCCCAGGCCGCGTTCGCCTGGGGATGCCGTGCGAGGGCAGCCGCGGTCGCGCGCACGAGCAGGTCCGTGACGCTGACATCGCGACCGAGCCGCTCGCGGGCGACGGACCGCCAGCTGGAGAGCCTGCCGGCGTCGACCTCGCGCAGGAGGTAGAAGTGCGGCGCCGAGGCCCAGCTCTGGGCCGTGCGCTCGGCCATGATGCTCCAGATCCGCGACAGCGGCTGCTGCCCGCCCTGGGCGGCCGGCGCCGGCGCGGGGGCCGGCGAGAGGACGTCCGCCGCGACGAGGGCGCCTCCCGGGCCGCTGCCCTCTCCGACCGCATCCAGGTCGATCCCCTGCTCCGCGGCCAGGCGGCGCGCCTTCGGTGAGGCGAGGCGGCGACGCGCGTCGCGCTTGGGGGCCTCGCCGGTCGAGGCGGCGACCGGAGCCGCCGCCACAGGCGCCTGCTCGGGCGCCGGCGACGATCCGTTCTCCGGCAGGGCCTCGCCCGGCGCGAGGATGACTGCAACCGCCTCGCCGACCGGCACGTCGGCGCCTTCGGCGGCGCGGAGCCCGGCCAGGAGCCCGTCGGTGGGCGCCTCGATCTCGACGGTCACCTTGTCCGTCTCGACCTCCATGAGCGGCTCGCCCTTCGCCACCTCGTCACCCTCGGCCTTGAGCCAACGGATCACCTTGCCGGTCTCCTGGGCCATTCCGAGGGCGGGCATGATCACGTCTGTCGGCAACGGCTAGGTCCCGAGGCCCTCGCCGTGGGCACCGGCCACGACCCAGTCGAGCGTGCCTTCGCGATTCTTGTGCGACTCGGTCTCGCGCGTCGTGGGCAGCGGCCCGCTGACCGTGTAGTGGCCACCGCCGGCGACGAGGAGCTCCTCGGCCGGGAAGCGCGTGAGGATCTCGCAGCCGTCCTCGGTGACGACGAGCTGCTCCTCGATGCGGGCCGCCGACCAGCCGTCCGCGGCCGGCCAGAACGTCTCGAGCGCGAAGACCATGCCCGGCTCGATCGTCTCCGGATGGTCGAACGAGACGAGGCGGCTGAAGATGGGCTTCTCCCAGATCGACAGGCCGACCCCGTGCCCGTACTGGAGCGCGAACGCGGCCTCTTCGTCCGGGAAGCCGAACTCCCCGGCCTCGGGCCAGACGGAGACGACGTCCGCCGTGGTGACGCCGGGCTTGATGAGGGCGATCGCCTGGTCGAGGATGTCGCGACAGCGCTTGTAGGCGTCGACCTGCGCGCGCGAGGCGCTCCCGACGGCGAACGTGCGGTAGTAGCAGGTGCGGTAGCCGTTGAAGGCGTGGAGGATGTCGAAGTAGGCGGGGTCGCCGGGACGCAGCATGCGGTCGGTGAAGACATGCGGATGCGGGCTGCAGCGCTCGCCCGAGATGGCGTTCACACCCTCGACGTGCTCGGAGCCGAGCTCGAAGAGCACTTTGTTGACGAGCGCGACGCACTCGTTCTCGCGCATCCCCGGCTTCATGGCCCGGAAGAGTTCCTCGTAGGCCGCGTCGACCATCGCGCAGGCCGTGTTCAGGAGCGTGATCTCGTCCTCGGTCTTCACCTTGCGGACGTCCTGCAGGAGGGCCTGGCCGTCGACGACCCGGATCCCCTCGGCCTGCAGCGCCTCGAGGACGGGTAGCTCGATCACGTCAACGCCGAGGGGCTCGCCGAGGAGGCCGCGCTCCTCGAGCTCGACCCGGATCTTCCCCGCGACCGACTCCGCCCTGCCCTTGACCGAGCCCCGCAGCGTCGAGATCCCCGCGCGCGAGCGCCCCTCTCCGAGCCAGGGGTTGTAGAGCTTGTGGTGGCGCGCCGCCGACCCGAAGTCCCACATGATCGGGTCGTCCCCCTGCGGCAGAAGACAGAAGCGGATGAGCTTGTCCATCGCCCACGTCCCGATGTGGGTCGCGGTGATGTAGCGGATGTTGGCCATGTCGAAGCAGAGGAGCGCGCCCAGCTCGGACTGCTCGAGGCCCTCCTTCGCCCGGGCGAGGCGCTCCCGGCGCAGGCGGTCGAAGTCCACCCGCTGCTCCCAGTCGACCCCCATGGTTCCGAACGACTTCAGGCCCATCTCATGCCTTTCCGACGAGTGACTTGGCGAGCTCGAAGACGCTCTCGGCGGTCGGCACCGTCTGGTCCTCGAGCACGGGCGAAAACGGGATCGGGACGTCCATTGCGCCGGCCCGCGTGACGGGCGCGTCGAGGTGGAAGAAGGCGCCCTCACCGATCACGGCGGCGATCTCCGCCGAGGCGCCGTAGCTCTGGTGGCCCTCGTCGAGCACGATCGCGCGGCCGGTCTTCGCGGCCGAGCCGACGATCGTCTCGCGGTCGAGCGGGACGAGGGTGCGCGGGTCGACGACCTCGGCGCTCACGCCCTCGCGGGCGAGCTCGTCCGCCGCTTCGAGCGCGACGTAGACCATCGAGCTCGTGGCCACGAGCGTGACGTCCTCGCCCTCACGCTTTACGTCGGCGACGCCGAACGGCAGCGTGTATTCCTCCTCGGGCACCGGCCCTTTCGTCGCGAACATCATCTTGTCCTCGAATACGACGACGGGGCTGTCGTCCCGGATAGCCGACTTCAGGAGGCCCTTCGCGTCGTAGGGCGTCGCGGGCAGCGCGACCTTGAGCCCCGGGATGTGCGCCACCCAGGCGTGGAGGCTCTGACTGTGCTGGGCGGCGGAACGCCGCGTCGCCCCGAGCGTGGTGCGCACCGTGAGCGGAGCCCTCAGTCGCCCGCCCGACATGTAGTGCACCTTGGCGGCCTGGTTGACGACCTGGTCCATGACCAGGGTCATGAAGTCCCCGAACATGATGTCCACGACCGGGCGCATGCCCGTCATGGAGGCGCCCAGCCCGATGCCGGCGATGCCTGCCTCCGAGATGGGCGAGTCGAGGACGCGCTGCGGGCCGAACTCGTCCACGAGCCCCGAGAGCACCTTGAAGGGCGTCCCGGCCTCGGCCACGTCCTCGCCGATGACGAACACGGTCGGGTCGCGCCGCAGCTCTTCCGCGAGCGCCTCGTTGACGGCCTGGGCGAGCGAGATCTCGCGCGCCCCGCGCGTCACCGGTTCCTCGACGCTAGGGATGGACATGCTCGTCGACCTCGGACGGATCCGGGAAGGGAGCGGCGAGAGCGTGCTCCGCGGCCGCGGCGACCTCGTCGCCGATCTCGCTCTCGATCTGCGCGAGCGCGTCGGCGTCGGCCAGGCCTTCGGCAACGAGCCACTCGCCCAGAATCTGCAGGGGATCCCGCTCGCCCGACCACTCGACTTCCTCGTCCTCGGAGCGGTAGTAGGCGCGGTCGACGTCGCCGACGTGGTGGCCGTGGAAGCGGTACGTGTTGCACAGCAGGAACGCAGGCCCGTCCCCGGAGCGCGCGCGCTCGACGGCGCGCCGCGCGGCCGAGTAGATCGCTCGGACATCCTGGCCGTCGACCTCCTCGACCGGGATGCCGAAGGCAGCCGGCCGGCCCGCGATGTTGCCCGCCGTGTTCTCCGAGTAGTGCGTGTACTCGCTGTAGAGATTGTTCTCGCAGACGTAGACGACCGGGAGCTTCCAGAGCGAGGCCATGTTCATGACCTCGTAGAGGACACCCTGGCCGAGCGCTCCCTCGCCGAAGAAGCAGACGGCGACGTGGTCGGTTCCGCGCGCCTTGGCCGAGAAGGCGGCGCCCGTGGCGATGCCGGCCGAACCGCCGACGATCGCGTTCGCGCCAAGGTTGCCGTTCTCGTGGTCGGCGATGTGCATGGAGCCGCCCTTGCCCCGGCAATAGCCCTCCTCCTTGCCGAGGAGCTCGCAGAACATCCGGTCGACGTCGGCACCCTTGGCCAGGCAGTGGCCGTGGCCGCGGTGCGTGCTCGTGATGTAGTCCTGCTTGGTCAGCGCCTCGCAGACGCCGACGGCGACGGCCTCCTGGCCGATGTAGAGGTGCGCGAGACCCGGCATCTTGGCCGAGCGGTACAGCTCGTTCACGCGCTCCTCGAAGGTCCGGATGCGCCGCATCTGCGCGTACATCCGCAGCGCGAGCTCCGGCGAGACGTCGGCGCGCGGGCTCGCCTGGGTCGCCACTAGTGCACCACCTTCCGGAGGCCCGACATGTGCGCCATGACCTCATAGACGACCGCGAAGTCCTGCTCGACGTAGCCCATCGCCCGCGCCGCCGTGAGCAGCTCGTTGGAGATCGCCGTCGTCGGCATGGGGACGTCGAGCTTGCGGCCCGCCTCGAGGGCGAGGTTCATGTCCTTCTGCATCATGTTGACGTTGAACCAGACCTCGTCCGGCATCTCGAGGACGGACGGCCCGCGGTACTTGAGCATCGGGGAGGCGATCACGCTCTCGAGGAGCGCCTCGACCGCGACCTCCTTGTCGATCCCGTCCTTCTCGGCCAGGAGCAGGCCCTCGCAGAACGCCACCATCTGGACGAACAGGCTCAGGTTGATGGCGATCTTCATCAGCAGGGCCTGGCCGTTGGAGCCGATGCGCATGACGGTCGGGCCGATGTCGCGCAGGATCGCCTCGACCTCAGCGAAGGCGTCCTCGTCGCCGCCGACCATGATCGAAAGGCGTCCCTCCTCCAGCGTGCTGACGCTTCCGGAGACCGGCGCGTCGAGCATGCGCGCGCCCAGGTCGGCGACCTGCTCCGCCAGGGCACGGCTGGCCTCCGGCGTGCCGGTCGTCATGTCGACGTAGATCTTCCCGGGGCCGAGCCCGGCGAGGATGCCGTCGGGGCCCTGCGCCACCGCTTCGAGCGCCGCGACGTTCGTAACCATGCTGAAGACCACGTCCGAGGCTTCGGCCACCTCGCGCGGCGAATCCTTGAGGTCGAGCCCGAGCTCGACGAGCGGCGCCGCCTTGTCGCGGGAGCGGTTGTAGCCCGAGACCGTGTGCCCCGCGGCCAGCAGACGCCTGGTGACGCCGCCGCCCATGACCCCGAGGCCGACGAAGCCGACGTTCGCCACGCGCTAGCGGCTCCGCTTTCGACTGCGGCTGGTCTTGGCCGTGGCCGCGTCGACGGCCTCCTCGACCCGGCCGAGGTGCTCGCGCATGCGCTCGCGCGCCTCGTCGGGCTTCCCCTCGGCCATCGCGGCGATGATCAGCCCGTGGTCCTCGATCGAGCGCTCGGGGCTGCCGGGGATCTTGTAGATCGACCCGAGGGCGCGCTCGAGCTGGTCGCGGATGGCGTGCATGAGGTGGAGGATGAGGCGGTTCTGCGTCGCCTCCGCGATCGTGAGGTGGAAGGCGACGTCGGCCTCGATGTATTCCTCCCGGTCGGCGAGGCGCTCGCGCATGACTTCCGTGGCGTCGCGCATGCGCTCGAGATAGGACTCGTTCCCCCGCTCGGTGGCGAGCGCCACGGCCTCGCCCTCGAGAATCCGGCGCACCTCGAAGAGCTCGCGCAGGCTGCCTTCCTCGACCGCGAGGAGCAGCGAGAGCGAGTCGTTCAAAGGGTTCCGGAAGTCCGCGACCGCGAACGCCCCGCTGCCGCCGGCGCTGATCAGGCCCTTGGACTCGAGCATGCGGAGCGCCTCGCGCACCGACGAGCGCCCGACCCCGTAGTGCTGCATCAGCTCTCGCTCGGTGGGCAGCGCGTCCCCCGGCTTCAGATGCCGCTCGCTGATGAGCGCGAGCAGGCTGTCGGCAACGAGCTCGTAGGTATTGCGGCGCTCGATGGGCCGGCGAAGTGCCAGGACGGATTCGGGTGTCTGATCGTCAGACAAGGGACACCTGTCAATTTATAACCCCGCGCCCCGCGCTGTGGCAAGCCAGCTTCCGAAGCTTGACACCTCACGAGCCGCCTGCACATACTCGCCTGTCAGACAGTCGGACAAGCCTACATCTGGGACTTGGCTGTCCGCGGAAGGAGGGGGAGGAATGAAGTTGCAACGCTTGGTCGGTCGCCGGGTGCTCGTCGGCCTGACACTCGCCGCGCTCGTAGTCGCCGCGGCAGTCAGTGCCTCCGGACCGACCGTCAACCAGCAGATTCGGGTCGCGAACGCCCCCGACCTGATCCTCTACAACGGCGTCATCACGACGCTCGACGGCAGCAACTCGACGATGAAGGCGGTGGCCATTCGCGACGGCGAGATCATCGCCATCGACGACCAGAACGGCCGCATCAAAGCTCTCGCCGACACTGGCACGACGGTCGTCGACCTCAAGGGCAGGCGCGTGCTCCCAGGTCTGATCGACGGCCATCTCCACGGAATGCGCGAGGGGTACCACTGCTGGACGCAGGTCGTCCGGCTCGACCTCGTCACCAGCCGCTCGACCGCGTTGGCCATGTACGCGGCGAAGGCCGCCGAGCTTCCCGACGGCAAGTGGATCTGGACGACCCAGGGTGGGTGGAGCCTCCCACAGCTCGACAACCCCACCCTCTTCACGTTCGCCGAGCTCAGCGCCGCGGCTCCGGCGAACCCGCTCTGGATCCAGGGCGGCGGCTTCAGCGGCCCGCGCGTCAACCAGGCCGCGCTCACCGCGCTCGGGCCTCGGCCCCGGGTCGGCCGGCGTCGTCCTCGACGCGAAGCGGCAACCCGACCGGCCAGCTCGTCGCTCCCGCGACGACGGCCGCGAACCAGGCCATCCTCGCCCAGCTCGACGCGATCGGCGTCGACGGCGAGGCGAAGTGCCTCTGGACTTCATCCGTGAGGCGAACAGCCGCGGCCTCACGGCCTGGAAGGACGCCGGTGGCAACGACGCCCCCTGGGGCACCGGCGGAGCCATCAACGACAAGCTCCACGTCGAAGAGGGCGCGATGCAGCTCTATCGCGACGGCGGCCTCAACGCCCGCATCGCCTTCAACGCCATGAGCGGGTACGACATCAACCGGGTGATCCCGGAGACCCAGAACGCCCTCGGCTTCCTCGGGGATGACATGTTCAAGTACCTCGGCCCCGGCGAGGACGTGATGGCCACCGACCCGCAGTACGCAGACGTGATGCGCTGGTCCGCCTCCAAGCGGCTCAGCGTCGAGACGCACGTCGGGGACATCGACGCGATCCTGAACGGGTTCGAGGCGGCCGACCAGGTCTACGACGTCGGCGAGCTCAAGTGGCGCATCGCGCACCCGGGCAACGGGCAGCCGAGCGACGCCCAGCTCGCGCGGGCGAAGGCGCTCGGGATCGGCTGGGCCCTGACGATCGCTCCCGTGCAGGACGGGGGCACCGGCCCGCGCTTCAGGACGACGAGGGAGAACAGCGCGCAGATGTGCCTGATGACGGACGCGATGAACGTCGCTCCCTGGCCGCCGTTCCTGACGCTCTTCTTCGTCACCACCGGCCAGACGCTCCTCCCGGGCGACGAAGGCGTCCCGCCCGAGGAGCGGCTGACCCGCATGGAGGCGCTCCGCTCCGCGACCACCCAGTGCGCGTGGTTCCTCGACCTGGACGGCAAGCTCGGCTCGCTGGAGCCCGGCATGCTGGCGGATCTGATCGTCCTGGACAAGGACTACTTCAAGGTCCCGGACAACGAGATCTGGAAGATCCAGTCGCTCCTGACCGTCGTCGACGGCCGAGTCGTCTACGGCGCCGGCGAGTACGCAGGGCTCGACTAGCACTCATCCGAACCCCTCGACTCGAGCCGCCCCGACCGGGGCGGCTCGACCTTTCGTAGGCTCAGCTCATGGCGACACCCGAGCATCGCTGTCCCGGCTGCGGATCGCCGCCCAGGATCACCGTGGGCACGCCCTACGTGGGCGCGGTCGGATTTCTCTGGCGAAGGAAGTCTTTCGAAGAGCAGCTCTACCGCTGCGCCGAAGGCCACATCTACTCGGTGCGCGTCAGCGGCGGGAAGACGACCGTCGAGCCGCACGACAGCGTCGAGGCCTGGCTCGAGGCCCGCACGGGCGCCCACGCGCCGACTCGCCCGCCTGGGGTCTAGAGCCTGCGCGGCGGAAGCTCGACCTCGAACGAGGCGCGCGCCGCGTAGCGGATCTCGGGCGGTCCCTCGACCGGGAAGCCGAGGGCGAGCAGCGGGTCGGCACTGACCGGGCCGACGGCCTCCCCGCGCTCCCAGCTTGCCTCGCCGCGCCGGACACGAAAGGCGCGCACGCCCGCGGCCTCGAAGACGCCGAGCTCGTGTACGCCCAGCTCGCTCGGCTCGGCCGGGCCGCGACGCTCGTAGCGAAACGACACGCCGAATCCTGGCGCGTCGACCTGCCCCTCGCCCACGCGCGCGCGCGCGAGACGAACCGGGAAGCCGAGGAGCGCGCCGCCCATCCCCAACGTCGTCACGCGAACGGCGAGGAAGACGACCGCGGTCTCGTCTCCGTGGCGGGCGTACACCCGCACGTTCACCTGCGAGAAGTGGGGGATCGGGAGCACGCCCAGGCGGCCGCCGTCCCAGCGCAGCGCCGCGAGCGTAACGAGATGGCGCCCGTCCACGGTGGCGGGCTCCAGCCCCGCGGGGAGCGTTCGCGCGACGCTCTCGGAGTCCGTCTCCCAGCTCGCGAGGACGAGATCTCGGGCCCGGTGACGGAGAAGCACGGCAGGAAGACTAGGAGGAAGGCGGAACTGCCTGTCGTGGACACAGGCGCCGCCATCGACAGCTTCCTGCGCAGCCAGTCGCTCTCCGACGCGACCCGGCGCGCCTACCGCCGCGACCTCGAGGAGCTCGCGAGCTGGCTCCGCCGCAACGGCCTCGGGCTCGAATCGTTCGACGCGCGCGCCTTCGCGCGCTACGCGGCGGAGCTCGGCGGCGATCGCCCCGGCCGCACCCCGCGCAAGCTCGCCCAGACCACCGTCGCCCGCAAGCTCGCCGCAGTCCGCTCCCTTGTGCGGGCAACCCGCGGCCCTGCTCACGTCCCCGACCTCGCGGTCTCGGGGCGGCGGCGCCGCCGCCTGCCGCACGCGCCGAGGCCGGCGGAGACCGACGCGCTCCTCGCCGATCTGGCGCAGGACGGCCCACTGGGCCTGCGAAACAGCGCACTCCTCGAGCTCGTCTACTCGGCGGGGCTCCGAACCCAGGAGGCCGTCGACCTGAGGCTCGCCGACGTCGACTTCGAGCAGGAGCTCGTCCACGTCCGCGGCAAGGGCGGCAAGGAGCGGGTCGTCCCGCTGGGCGAGGAGGCCGCCTACCGGCTGCGGCTGTACCTCGAGCGCGGGCGCCCGGAGCTGGCGCGCCGAGCGATCGACACGCTCTTCCTCTCCACCCGCGGGAAGCCGCTCGAGACCTCGACGCTGCGCAAGCTCCTCCCGAACCCCCACCGCCTCCGACACGCGTTCGCCACGCACCTCCTCGAGGGCGGCGCCGATCTCCGCACCATCCAGGAGCTCCTCGGCCACTCGTCGCTCTCGACCACCCAGATCTACAGCCACGTGGACGCCAAGCGCCTCAGGAAGGTGTACGACCGTGCCCACCCACGCGCCTGACCAGGCCGATCCGGCGGTCGAGGGGTTCCTCGCCCTCCTTGCCGCCCGCCGCGCACCGCGCACGGTCGACGCTTACCGGCGCGACCTGGCCGACCTGACGGCCTACCTGGGGAAGTCCCCCGTCCCCGCCGGGCCGGACGACATCGAGGGCTGGCTCGCGGACCTGCGCGGCAGGGGACAGGCGCCGAGCTCGATCGCACGCCGGGCCGCCGCGGCCCGCTCCTTCTATCGCCACCTCGTGGCGCTAGGCCAGCGGAGCGACAATCCGGCGGCCGACGTCGACCTCCCACGGCGGCGCCAGAAGCTTCCTCGCTCGCTCTCGCTCGGCGAGGTCGAGCGACTGATCGACGCCGCCAACGGCACGACGCCGCGCAGCCTGCGAGACCGAGCGCTCATCGAGCTCCTCTACGGGGGCGGGCTTCGCGTAAGCGAGGCCGTGGGCCTCGAGCGCGGCGGCGTCGACCTCGAGAACCGCACGGTGCGCTGCGTGGGCAAAGGTGACAAGGAGCGCGTCGTGCCCCTCGGGACCGAGGCCGTCGAGGCCTTGCGCCGCTACCTCGCGCGGGGACGCCCCTACCTCGACAGACGCCACCGGCCGGACCTCTTCCTCAACGCGCAGGGCGGCGCGCTCACCCGCGCGGGGGCGTTCCTCATCGTCCGGCGGCTGGCGGCGACGGCCGGGCTCGACCCGGAGCGGATCCACCCGCACCTCCTCCGCCACTCGTTCGCCACCCACCTCCTCGAGGGCGGCGCCGACCTGCGAAGCGTCCAGGAGATGCTCGGGCACGCCGACCTCGGCACCACCGAGATCTACACCCATGTTTCGGATCGCCGCAGACGCGATACCTACTTCAAGGCGCACCCGCATGCGCGCCGTGCGCGCACCTAGTGATCGTGGAGAGCATCAGCCCAGACATCATCGGCACCCTGAGCCTCGGCGGAGGGCTCGGCGTGCTGCTCGCCTTGCTGGCGCAGCGGTACTCGCTGCTCGAGCAGCGGCAAGAGCCGCGCTGTCCCGCGTGCGGCATCATCCGGCGCCGCGGTTCCTGCAGCTGCAACTAGGTCGCTCCCAGGAGGGCTTGACGAGTGGCGATGCCCATTCCGCCAAACCCTCCTGGCCGGCGAGCCGACCTCGGCGACCTCGCTGAGACGTCCGCTCCTGACGTCGTAGACCCAGCCGGAGATCTCCAGCGAGTCCGGGAGATGCGGCGACTCCCGGATCGCGCGCAGGCTCGAACGGACGCTCTCGTCGAGGTCGGAGAAGGGCCTGAAGTCGATGTCCGTCGCGTCCGAGCCCGCCTCCTCGTGGAGCTTCGCGTGCAGGTCGTCGTTCGAGAAGGTGAGCATCCCGCAGTCGGTATGGGCGATCACCGCCACCTCCTGGGTGCCCAGGAGCCAGTGGGAGATGACGAGCGAGCGGATCGCGTCCTCGGTGACGAGCCCGCCCGCGTTGCGGATCACGTGCGCGTCACCCTCCTCGAGGCCGAGGAACTTGGCGGGGTCGAGGCGTGCGTCCATGCACGTCACGATCGCCAACCGCCGCCCAGGAGGCATGGGCAGATCGCCCTTCCCGAACCCGTCCGAGTAGATCTCGTTGGCAGCCTGCAGGATGTCGCGCTCCGGCATGGTTCCCCCTTGTGACGCTTCAGTTTTTGAAGGAAGGGCCAGCTTTACAAACTGAAGCGATCCGCGTCAAGCCTAACGCTCTCGCTCGGAGGCCCGCTTCTTGAGGCCACGGTGTACGGCGGTGGCCGCAGCGCTGAGATCCTTGTCGTCGGAGACCTCCGCCAGGTGGGCGAGAAGCGTGATCGTGTCGGCCTGGGGGGAGCCGTTCTTCAGCGAGAGGACGGCGAGCCGGCGGACGGCCGCGTTCGGGTCCTCGTTCGCAAGCGAGTGGAGCGTCCCGCGCACGGCGTTCACGAGCCCGGGATGGTCGCGCGAGAGGAGCTCGAGCGAGAGGAGCGCCGAGCCACGCGCGGCCGGGCTCGTGTCCTCGAGCCCGCGGCGGAGCAGCTCGGTCTTCTGGTTGAAGCGGAGCTGGCCGATTGCCCGGTAGGCGAGCGCCCGCTCGCGGTAGTCCTGGCTGCGCGCGGCGGCCTCGAGGTCGTCCTCGACCGCACGGCGAATGTCGGCGAGCGCCCGCTCGTCGGTCACCTCGGCGGCGCGGCCGACGGCCTCGGCGAGCGTCACGCGAGCGTGCGGGCTGCGGGGCCGACGTAGGTCGCCGAGGGGCGGAAGAGCTTCCCCGTGCGCTTCTGCTCGAGGATGTGGGCCGACCAGCCGGCGACCCGCGAGCAGGCGAACATCGCCGGCGCGAGCGGCGGCGGGATCTCCGCGATGTCGAGCACGACGGCCGAGTAGTACTCCACGTTGGTGGCGAGCACGCGCTCCGGGTGGCGCTCCTGGAGCGCCACGAGGGCGGCCTGCTCGAGCTCCTCGGCGACCTCGACGTGCGGCGAGCCGAGCTCCTGCGCGGTCCGCTTGAGGAGCCTGGAGCGCGGGTCCTCGGCGCGGTAGACGCGATGCCCGAAGCCCATGATGCGCTTCCCGCTCGCGAGGGCGTCGCGCACCCAGCCCTCGGCGTCCCCGTGAGCGGCGACCTCCTCCAGCATCGGCTTGACGTACGCAGGGGCGCCGCCGTGGAGCGGGCCGGAGAGCGCGCCGACGGCCGCGGAGAGCGCAGCGCCGCAGTCGGCCCCGGTCGAGGCGACGACCCTCGCGGTGAAGGTGGAGGCGTTGAGCCCGTGCTCCGCCGTGCAGATCCAGTAGGTGTCGATCGCCTTCGCGTGCCGGGGGTCGGCCTCGCCGCGCCAGCGCAGGAGGAACGTCTCGGCTGCAGTGGAGCCCTGCGCGACGACCTCGTCGGGGACGACGTCGTCCTTGCCGTCGGCGATGCGCGCCGAGCGGGCCACGATCGACATCATCTGCGCGGACAGGCGGCCGAGATCCTCGCGCGCCTGCTCGTCGGAGATCTCGTTCAGCTTCCCGAGATCCCACTCGCCCGCGAGCCGCGCGGTCTCCGCCTGGAGGTCCGCAGGCGCATGCCCGGTGAGACGCGCCGGCTCGTACGGCTCCGGGTCGGGCATCTTCGAGTCCAGGTCGTCGTCGACGAGCAGGCCCCACACGTTCTCGTACGGGTAGCGGCCGACGAGGTCCTCGATGTCGACCCCGCGGTAGCGGAGCGACCCCCCTTCCCGGTCCGGCTCGGCGATCTCCGTCTCGACGGCGACGATGCCCTCGAGTCCTGGCTTGAAGTCGTTCATGTGCTCCTTCCCTGTCAGCGGCACGGTATCGGACGGCCACCCGCCCCTGCGCCCGTAGAATGGGCCGCGGCCGATGGCACACAGAGTCACGCTTATCCCTGGCGACGGGACGGGGCCCGAGATCGCCGAGGCGACTCGGCGCGTCCTCGACGCGACCGGCGTCGACTTCGACTGGGACGTCCAGCAGGCGGGCGCCGACGTGATGGATTCCTACGGCGGGAACCCGCTTCCCGACCACGTCCTCGAGTCCATCAAGCGCAACGGCGTCGCCATCAAGGGCCCGATCACGACCCCCGTCGGCACGGGGTTCCGCTCGGTCAACGTGGCCCTGCGCAAGAGCCTCGACCTCTACGGCCAGGTGCGGCCGTGCAAGAGCTATCCGGGCGTTCGCTCGCGCTACGACACGGTCGACCTCGTGGTCGTCCGCGAGAACACGGAGGACCTCTACGCCGGGATCGAGCTCGAGGACGGGACCGACGAGGCGTTCGAGCTGATCGCGTGGCTCGACCAGCGCGGCCTCGGGCGGATCCGTGAGGACTCCGGGATCTCCGTGAAGCCGATCTCGGTGACCGGCACGCGCCGCATCGTCGAGTTCGCCTTCGACTACGCGCGCAAGAACGGCCGGCGCAAGGTCACGGCCGTGCACAAGGCCAACATCATGAAGTTCACCGACGGGCTCTACCTCCGGGTCGCGCGCGAGGTCGCCGCCGAGAACGAGGACGTCGAGTTCGAGGACAAGATCGTCGACAACCTCTCGATGCAGCTCGTCCAGCGGCCGGAGGAGTACGACGTGCTCGTCTGCCCCAACCTCTACGGGGACATCGTCTCCGACCTCTGCGCAGGCCTGATCGGCGGGCTCGGTCTCGCCCCGGGCGGCAACTTCGGCACGCACGCCGCGGTCTTCGAGCCGACCCACGGCTCGGCGCCGAAGTACAAGGGCCAGAACAAGGTGAACCCGATGGCGATGATGCTCTCCGGGGTGATGATGCTCCGCCACCTCGACGAGCGCGACGCGGCCGACCGCCTGGAGGGCGCGATCGCCGACGTCATCGCCGAGGGGGCGCAGGTCACATACGACATGAAGCCGACCCGCGACGACCCGACCGCCGTCGGGACGAGCGAGGTCGCCGACGCAATAATCGACAGGATGGGAGTACGGGTTTGAGACGGAAGGTGACGGTGGTCGGAGCCGGCAACGTCGGCGCCACCGCAGCGCAGGAGATCGCCAGGCGCGACTACGCAGACGTCGTGCTGGTCGACATCAAGGAAGGGCTGCCACAGGGCAAGGCCCTCGACATCGACCAGGCCGCGTCGGTGCTCGGCTACGAGCCGTCGGTGCTCGGCTCGAACGGCTACGAGGAGACCAAGGGCTCCGACGTGGTCGTCGTCACGGCCGGGGTCCCACGCACCGGGGACATGAGCCGCGACGACCTCGTGTCTATCAACGAGGGCATCGTCGGCTCGGTCACCCGCGAGGTCGTCGAGCACTCGCCCGAGGCAATCCTCATCGTCGTCTCCAACCCTCTCGACGCCATGTGCCATGTGGCGAGGAACGTCTCCGGCTGGCCGCGGGAGCGGGTCTTCGGGATGGCCGGCATCCTCGACACCGCACGGTTCAGCGCCTTCATCGCCATGGAGACCGGCGCCTCGGTGAAGGACGTCACCGCCATGGTGCTCGGAGGCCACGGCGACCAGATGGTGCCGGTCGTCTCGGCGACGACCGTCGGCGGCGTCCCGCTCACGAAGCTCGTCTCGGCGGACAGGATCGAGGCGATGGTGGAGCGCACGCGCAAGGGCGGGGGTGAGATCGTCAAGCTCCTGGGCACGTCGGCCTGGTACGCGCCCGGCGCGGCCGCGGCGCAGATGGTCGACTCCGTCGTGCTCGACCAGAAGCGCGTCCTGCCGTGCACCGCACTGCTTCAGGGCGAGTACGGGATCGACGATCTCTACATGGGAGTGCCGGTGAAGCTCGGCGCCGACGGCATCGAGGAGATCTTCGTGCTCGACCTGACGGACGACGAGCAGTCGGCGCTCGACGAGTCCGCGGCGGCGGTCCGCGAAGTCGTCTCCGTGCTCGCCGGGTAGCAGGGGCGATTGGCGCCCGGCCCGGCGAGGCAGGGCTACGATCGCTGAATGATGCGCCGCCTCGCGTTCGTCCTCACGGGCCTCATGGTCGTCGCGGTCGCAGGGGTCGCGCTCACGCTCATCCCCTCGAACCACTACCTCGTCCTACCCGACAGGGCGAGGCCTACGGACCCGCTCGTCCGCATCCCCGGCGAGGAGTCCCAGGACGAGGAGGACATCTACATGGTCGACGTCCGCATCGGGCGCGCCAACCTGCTCGAACGGCTCTTCCCCGGTATCCAGGAAGGCGCCGACCTCCTGCCCGAGCGCGCGATCAACCCGGAGGGCGTCAGCGACCGGCAGCGCCGGCAGTCCAGCCTCAACGACATGTCTCGCTCGCAGCTCGTCGCGATCACGGTTGCGCTCCGCGAGCTCGGTCGCGAGGTCGACGTGAGCGGCTCGGGCGCAGAGGTCGTCCTCGTGCAGCCTGGGTCGCCGGCGGACGGGGTGCTGGAGGTCGGGGACGTGATCGTCGAGGCCGAGGGCGAGCCGATCGAGTCGATCGACGACCTCCGCCGGGCGCTGGAGGACGTCGAGCCGGGCCAGGAGGTGGAGCTGACAGTGCAGCGCGGCGACGAGCGCGTCGACCTCACATCCGGGACGCAGGCCTCGCCGGACGATCCCGACCGCGCGGTGGTCGGCGTGCAGGTGCAGGACGCGCTGGACTTCGAGTTCCCCGTGGACATCGAGATCGACGCGGGCGCCATTGGCGGGCCGTCCGCCGGGCTTGCGTTCGCGCTCGACATCGTCGACGAGCTCGGCGACGACGTCGACCGCGGCCGCAAGATCGTGGCGACGGGCGAGCTGACCATCGACGGCGAGGTCCTGCCGATCGGCGGGGTGAAGCAGAAGGCCATCGGCGCCCGCGAGGCCGGCGCCGACATCTTCCTCGTCCCGGACGCGAACTTCGAGGAGGCGCGCAAGGCCGTCGACGTCGACGACCTCGAGATCGTGCCTGTCTCGACCTTCGACGAAGCGTTGTCTGTTCTGGCAGCACGCTAGTTGCCCGCAGAGCCAACGACTTGCACGAACCTTCCGGAAATAGCGTGTTTTTCGTCGCGGCAACGCTTACCGCCGCGGCGGCCGAGGCCTAAGATGGTCGCCCCCGGACAATGGCGAAGAGGCGGAAAAATACCTGCACCGACTGCTATTTCCGCCAGGCCGGGCTCTGCGCTCTGACCGACGGCCCGTGCCCCACGTTCCGCTCGGCGAAGGCTCCGCGGCTAGAGCCGCCCGAGCAGGCCCGCCTGATCGCTCGACCCGAGCTTCGGGCCCACGCGGCCGCCTAGCTCTCGGCCTTCGCGGGGAACCCGGGCTCGTCCCGGATCGAGTCGAGGTCAGAGTCGTCGCTCGCCCAGCCCAGCACGTTCGGGTCGAGCTCCGCGGAGCGCACGAGGTGTGCGAGCGCCTCCGATCGGCGCCCGGCGAGGGCCTCGAAGCAGGCGAGGTTGTAGAGAACGTTGGGGTTGTCCGGATGCCGCTCGAGGGCGCGGGCCATGATCGCGGTCGCCCCCTCGTAGTCCTTCGCCGTGGAGAGCGGCAGCGCCTCGAGCCATGAATCCCACGGTGAGGCGATGAAGGCCTCACCGCGCGTCCCTCCGACGACGAGGACGGTGGTGTCGGGCTCGGCGGCCGTCGCCGCACGGCGAGTGGCGGGGTCCGGGACGAAGACGAAGGTGCCCGGAGGCCCGTCCAGCTCGTCACCGTCGACGATGAAGCGTGCGTGGCCTGTGAGGACGAGGTACAGCTCCTCGTGGTGGCCCGCACCGGCGCCGAGCTCGTCGTGCTCCCCGATCACCTCGTCGCCCGCTTCGCGCGCGGCGTACGCGTTGATGCCGAAGGAGCCGATCCCGAGCGGAGCCCGCACCGGGATCGTGACGCCGTGGCCGTCGAAGCGCTCGAGCTCGTCCAGGTGGACCGTGCGGTACCCGGGGCCGTTCACGCCGTGACCGCGACCGCCTCCCGCACGAGGCGCCCGAGCCGGGCGATGCCCTCGTCGATCTCCGTCGGCGTCGCATACGAGAAAGCCAGCCGAATGGCCGTCTCGCCGCCGCCGTCCCAGTAGAAGTCGGCGCCCTTGACGAACGTGACGTCGACCTCGTCGGCCTGGGCGAGGAGCGAGTCGCCGGTCATCCCGCCCGGAAGGTCGACCCAGAGGAAGTAGCCGCCGTCCGGCTCGTTCCAGGTCGTCCCCTCGGGCATCTCGCGGGCGAGCGCGCCGATCATCGCGTCGCGCCGGGCACGGAGGCCCTCGCGAATCGTCTCGACGTTCGGGTCGAACTTCCCGCGGGCGCCGAACTCGTACAGGGTCGCCTCGACGAACATCACGGGCGAGACGTAGTTCTCGAACACGAGGGTCTGCATGGCGCCCATGAGCTCCTCGGGGAGGATCGCGTAGCCGACCCGGATCCCCGGCGCGACCGTCTTCGAGAACGAGGACAGGAACATGACTCCGTCGCCACCCGAGAGCTCGATCAGCCGAGGGAGCGTCTCGCCGGCGAAGCGAAGCAGGCCGTACGGGTCGTCCTCGAGGATCGTCGCGCCACGCGAGCGCGCGACCTCGAGCAGGCGACGCCTGCTCGGCTCGGAGAGCGTCCGGCCGCTCGGGTTCTGGAAGGTCGGGATCGTGTAGACGAGACTCGGGCCGGAGCTGCGGGCGAGGGCCTCGTCGAGCGCGTCCACGTCCAGGCCCTCGTCGGTCAGCGGGACGGCCTCGACTTCGGCGCCGAGCCGCCTGAGGATCTGGAGCGAGCGGTCGTAGCACGGGGCCTCCACGAACACCTTCGTGCCCGACTGGACGTGATGGCGTGCAATGAAGTTGAACGCCTGGAGCGAGCCGTTCGTGACCATCACACGCTCGACGGGGACGTCGTGCCGGTCGGCGATCCACTCGCGCAGCGGTAGGTAGCCGAGGGGCGGGCCGTAGTTCATGGCGGTCGCTCCGTCGCGCGCGAGCGCGGCCTGGGCGCACTCGCCGAACTCCTCCAGAGGCAGCAGGTCGGGGCCCGGGAATCCTCGTGCGAAGGAAATCTGAGTCATGGCACGAGTCTACTGAGGGTCGAACGCGGGGTGGTTAGTTTCGCGGCAGAGGGGTAACATCTTGATCTCAGGCTTGGCGTCTGGCACAGGGGGTTATCGGGATGCGGCTCAGGGGTCTACTTCTCATTCTCACGTTCGTGCTGGCGGCTGGCACTTCGGCCGCCTCGGCGCAGCTTCCTCCACTTCCTCCACTTCCCGAGGTTCCCCAGGTTCCTCAAGTTCCCCAGGTTCCCAGGTTCCCGCACCTCCGCCAGTTCCGCCTGTGCCCGACGCGACGAAGCCCGTCGAGGACGTGAAGAAGGCGGTCGGCAACAGTCCTCCGCCGGTCGGCGGTACAGGCCCGGTCGCACCGGCGCCCGGCGGCGGGAGCGGCTCGGGAGGCGACGGGTCCGGGGGCTCCGGCCCTGCAGGGAACCGCGCCGGTGAAGGCATCGGGAGCTCGCACGGAATCTCGCACCACTGCCCGGGCGAAGGCATCCTCGGCGGGGGCGGGGGGAGTGGCGGGATCCTCTCCGCCTCGACTGCGGGCGTCGTCGGCGGACAGCCCACGGGTGAAGGCGTGCTCGGCGTGGCCACAGGCGAGTCGGGAGGCCCTGTAGGTGCCTTCGCCGACGTGGCCGCGTACGCCGGCCCCATCGTCCTCGCCGTCTTCGTGCTCGGCGGGCTGCTTCTGCTCGTCGGCCTCGCCGGCGGCCTGCGGGCGCTGCAGGGCCGGCTCAGAAGCGGCTAGGCGGTCCGGGCGCCGACGGCTTCGGCTGCGAGGCGCGCGGCTTCGGTGGGGTTCGTCCCCACGCGGACGCCGTGCGCCTCAAGGGCTTGTTTCTTCGCGCGCGCGGTGCCGGCGGAGCCGGAGATGATCGCGCCGGCGTGGCCCATGGTCTTGCCCGGTGGCGCCGTGAAGCCGGCGATGTAGGCGACAACGGGCGTGCTCATCTCCTCGGCGATGAAGGCGGCCGCCTTCTCCTCCTCCGCCCCGCCGATCTCACCGACCATCACGACGAGCTCGGTCTCGGGATCGGCCTCGAAGCGCGCGAGCACGTCCACGAAGGACGACCCGACCACGGGGTCCCCCCCGATTCCGACGATAGTGGACTGGCCGATACCGAGCTGTGTCAGCTCGTGCCCGATCTGGTACGTGAGCGTGCCGGATCTCGACACGAGGCCGACCGATCCTTCGCTGAAGATCTCCGCCGGGATGATCCCGACGTTCGCCTTCCCGGGCGAGAGCACGCCCGGGCAGTTGGGGCCGATCAGCGTCACCCCGCGCGGGCGCACGTGGTTGTAGACGCGAAGCATGTCGTGGGCCGGAAGGCCTTCGGTGATGCAGATGATCGTCTCGATGCCCGCGTCGACCGCCTCGTAGATCGCGTCGGCGGCGAAGCGGGCCGGCACGAAGACCATGGCGGTGTTCGGGCTCGTCTCCGCAACGGCCTCGCGCACCGTGTCGAAGACGGGGATCCCCTCGACGTCCAGGCCGCCCTTCGCGGGCGTGACGCCGGCGACGACGTTGGTCCCGTAGTGCAGGTTGCGCGTCGCGTGGAACGACCCCTCGCGCCCGGTGATGCCCTGGACGACGAGGCGCGTGTCCCGGTCGACGACGATCGCCATCAGCTCACCTTGCCCTTCGCCACCTCGACGACGCGCTCCGCGGCGGAGAGCATCGTCTCCTCGACGTAGAGGTCGGGCGGCGCGGCGTCGACCAGCATCTGCCGGCCCTCCTCCGCGTTCGTGCCGTCGAGGCGGACGACGATGGGGTGCTCGATCGTCATCTGGCCGAGCGCCGTGAGGATCCCGCGCGCCACCTCGTCGCAGCGCGTGATGCCTCCGAAGATGTTGAAGAGGATGGCCTCGACCTGCTCGTCCGAGGTGATGACCTCGAGCGCATCGACGACGCCCTGGGCGTCCCCGCCTCCGCCGAGGTCGCAGAAGTTCGCGGGCCGGCCGCCGACCTGGTCGATCACGTCGAGCGTCGCCATCACGAGCCCGGCGCCGTTGCCGAGGATGCCGATCTCGCCGTCGAGCTTCACGTACGTGACGCCTTTCTCGCGCGCGAGGCGCTCGCGGGGGTCGGCGGCCTCGACGTCGCGCATCTCGGCCACGTCCGGGTGGCGGAAGAGCGCGTTGTCGTCGACGGTGAACTTGGAGTCCAGCGCCTTGACCTCACCGTCGGGGGTAACGATGAGCGGGTTCACCTCGCAGAGCATCGCGTCGTAGTCGACGAAGGCGTCGTAGAGCTTCGCCACGATGGCCATGACCTGCTTCTGCTCGCCGGGGTCCTCGAGGCCCGCCGTGAAGCAGAGCCAGCGCGCCTGCCAGGGCTGGAAGCCGACGAGCGGCTCCACGTGGAGCTTGGCGAGCGCCTCGGGGCTCTCGGCGGCAACCTCCTCGATATCCATGCCGCCCTGGGTCGTGAACATGAAGAGCGGCTTCTTCTCGCCGCGGTCGAACGTGACGGAGAGGTAGTACTCCTTCGCGATGTCCGAGGCCTTCTCGATCCAGAGCTTCCGGACGACGTGGCCGCGGATGTCGAGGCCCAGGATCTCGCCCGCCCGCGCGTCGGCCTCGTCAGGTGTCTCCGCGAGCTTGATGCCGCCCGCCTTGCCGCGCCCGCCGGTCAGCACCTGGGCCTTGACGACGACCTGCCCGCCGATCTCTTCCGCCGCCGCACGCGCCTCCTCGGGGCTCGTCGCCACGCGGCCCTCGGAGACCGGGATGCCTGCACGGGCGAAGAGCTCCTTCCCCTGATACTCGTAGAGGTCCACGGCGGGGCGAGTCTAGCGGGAACGCCGAATCACTCGTTCTGACGATCAGGCTCGCGGCCGAACGGGCGATGCAGGCCAGGGGAACCCCGTGAGACTCGCGCGCCCGCTCCTCAAAGTCATCGCCGTCCTCGTCATCGTCGCTGCTGCGTTCGGAGGGGCGGTGGCGCTCGCCAGCACGCTCTTCGAGCGCCCGCCGCGCGACGCCGCCGAGTTCGCCGCCCTCGTCGAGGCGGCCAGCGAGCACGCCGGGCCTCCCGAGCGCTCGACCGCCGCGGAGCGGCGCTACGTCCTCGACCTCAACGACCTCTGCGACAGCACCGAAGACGCGTTCGCCGACCTCCGGCGGGACCAGGCCGGAAAGGTCCGCGTGCAGCGGCTGCGCTCGTGGCGGCAGGTCTTCGCACGCTTCGACCGCGAGTTCCTGGCCTTGACGCCGCCGAAGCGCAACCGCCTCGAAGCCGCCGCTGTGGCGCGACTGAATCGCGCGACGCTCGCCCTGACCGACGGCGCCATCGCCGCGCTCCGGGCGAAGGACGAGGAGGGCTACGAGGCGAAGGTCGAGGCGACGAAGATCATCGACGCGCGCTTCGACGAGACGATGCGCAGCCTCGGCGCCCCTTCCTGCACCTAGCGCGCGTTCGCGCCGGATTGCTTCCGGGTATACCCCCGGACGATGTAGCGTTGGCCCGACACCAGCCCGAGGAGGAACGATGACCACGCTGCGCGACGAGGAGATCCAGACCCTCGGCACCGACGGCTCCCCGCTCGAGTTGCAGGCGGACGCCGACGGCGACGACACAGATACGACCGACGGCGACGCGACCGACACGGACTCGACGGACGCCGACACTGACGCCACTGACGCGGACGCCGACGACACGGACGCGCCGTAGGGCGGCGGAGGCGGCGCTCGAGCGCTGCCTCGACCCGGTCGGCGCGGACACCTTCTTCGCCGAGCACTGGGAGCAGAAGCCGCTCGTCGTCCCCAGGGACGAGCCAGGTCGCTTCGACGACCTGCTCTCCGAGACGGACGTCGAGCGGCTCGTCTGCTCGACCGCCATTCGCTACCCGGCGTTCCGCCTGGTGCGGGAGGGCGGGCAGCTCGATCTCGGCTCGTACACGGCCGACGTCTCCTGGCGGCCGGCCTTCACGAGGACCGCGAACGTCCCGCGGGTGCTCGAGGAGTGGCAGGCAGGCGCGACGATCGTCCTCCAGGCCCTGCACGTGAACTGGCATCCGCTGGCGGTCTTCTGCCGGCTGCTCGAAGAGGCGATCGGCCACACGGTGCAGGCCAACTCGTACTACACGCCGCGCGGCTCGCAGGGCTTCGCGGTGCACCACGACACGCACGACGTCCTCGTGCTCCAGGTCGCCGGCGAGAAGCGCTGGCTCCTCTACGACCCGCTCTTCGAGCTGCCGCTCAAGCACCAGCGCTACTCGAAGGCGCTGGGGGAGCACGGCGAGCCGATCGACGACTTCGTGCTGCGGGCGGGCGACACGCTCTACCTCCCGCGGGGCTGGCTCCACCAGGCCGAGACGTCCGACACGGACTCGCTCCACCTCACGATCGGGATCAACGCCTACACCTGGCTGGACGCGGCCAAGGCTGCCCTCGCGGACACGGAGCAGGAGCTCGCGTTCAGGCACGGCATCGAGCCGGGCACGGGCGAGGCGGACCGCCTCGCCGAGCGCCTGGGCGCCGAGCTCGACCCCGAGCTCGTCGCGAGGCGCCGGCGGCGCAAGTTCGTCCAGACGCGCCGGCCCATCCGCGCGGACGGCCTCTCCCAGCTCCGCGCGCTCGAGCGTCTCGACGGCGAGACCGAGCTCGAGCGGCGTGAGACGGTGATCGCCGACCTCGAGGAGGGCGGCGACGGCTGGACACTGGCCTACGAGGGTCGCGAGCTCCGGTTCCCGGCGCATGCCGGGCCCGAGCTCGAGGCCTGCTACGAGGCCGAAGAGCCCTTCCGCCTCTCGGAGCTGCCCGGCGACCTCGACGCCGAGGGGCGCCTGGTGCTCGCCCGCAGGCTCGTCCGCGAGGGCTTCCTGCGGATCAGAGGCGTCTGAGCGCCGTCGCCGAATAGTGGCGAGCGCGCTGCGGCTCCGCGGCGCCGCAGGTGAGAAAGACCGGCTCCTCCGAGAGCTCGGAGACGACGTCCGCTTCGATCACGGCGGCGTCCCTGGTCCGGAAGCTCACGCGCCAGCCGTCGTCGACGGAGTCGACCCCGACGAGCTCGAGGTCGTCGATGCCGACGAGGCCCTCCGACTCGCGGATCGCGTGCTCGGCCGCCTGCACGGGGAAGCTGTGAGCGGCACGCCCGCGATAGTGCTCCATGTCGATGCGGCCCGCGGCATGAGCCTCGAGAAGCTCCTCCACGTCGCCGGGCTCCACGCGGCCGTAGTAGAGGCCCTGGGGGAGCATGACCACGTTGCCGGCGAAGCGGTCGCCGCCGACGTGCGTGGACTGCCAGACCCAGTTCGGCTCCGTCTCGTGGCGCAGGGCGTCGTAGAGCGGCCGGCCGTTCTTCGCGCAGCAGCGGTCCCGCTTGCCGTGCGTGCAGACGACGAGGAGCGGATGGTCGACGGCCATGCCCGGGAGACCGTCGCCGGCCAGGGCGGCGGCGAAGTCGAAGCCGAGGAGGTCCTCCTGGTGGTCGACCTCGAGCTGGAAGAACCGCTCCGCTCCCGCCTTCGACGACCCGAAGTACACGTGGCGACGGCCGTAGGCGCGGCGCTCGGGCTTCTTCACGAAGAGGAGCCGCGCGGGAGCGAGCGCGTGGAGCTGCTCGCGCAGGTGCGCCTTGAGCTCCGGCGTGAAGCGGCTCGCGCCGAGCACGTCGCGATCCCAGAGCGCGCGGTACTCGAGCACGATCCAGTTGTCGATGCGGCTGGCGGTCGCGGCGAGGGACTCGTGGCTCTCCGTCGAGACCGCCGCGCAGAACGCTCGGTTCGCGACGCCCGGCCTCGGCTGCACGCTCACTGCCACGAACCTAGCGTAGCCGATCTGTAAGGCTAACCTTACAGCGACTCGTCGGGAAGCCTTTCACCCTCCTGCGCGACGACGCAGATCACCTGGCCGGTCGCGACCTGCTCACCCTCTGCGACCGAGAGCCCGGAGACGGTCCCGGGCCGGTGGGCGGTGATCTCGTTCTCCATCTTCATCGCCTCGACGACACAGACGACCTGCCCTTCGCGCACCTCGTCGCCGTCGGCCACCTCGACCGCGAGCACGGTGCCCTGCATCGGGCTGACCACCGCTTCGCGCGCCGCGGCATGGTGCGCCCCGTCGCGCGTCCGCTCGCGCCGCCGCCGCGCCAGCTCGGCGTGAGGCGGCTCCGGCCGCAGGAGCGCGACCTCGAAGCGGCGGCCGTCGAGCTCCACGCCGACGATCTGCTCCTGGGCGCGCCCCGAGGCGGGCGCTCGAGCGGCGGGCTTCGGCTCGGGCGCCTGCGCAGCGATCTCCTCGACAAGCCCGAAGCACGTCCCTCCCGCGACGAAGCAGGGATGGTCGAGGAGCGCGCGGTGGAACCCGAGCAGGGTGGTCACGCCCTCGATGACGTACTCGTCGAGCGCGCGGAGCATCCGGCGGCGAGTGCGCTCGCGGTCGCTGTCCCACACGACGAGCTTGGCGACCAGCGGGTCGTAGATGCCGACGATCTCCGACCCCGCGGTCACGCCGGAGTCGACGCGCACGCCGGGGCCGGCGGGCTCGCGGTAGGCGCCGATCGTCCCGGGCGCCGGCAGGAAGCCCTTGCGCGCGTCCTCGGCGTTGATCCGGCACTCGATCGCATGCCCGGAGAGGCGCACGTCCTCCTGCCCGAACGAGAGCGGCTCCCCCGCGGCGACCAGCACCTGCTCGCGCACGAGATCGAGGCCGGTCACGAGCTCGGTCACCGTGTGCTCGACCTGGATGCGCGTGTTCATCTCGAGGAAGAAGTAGTTCCCGTCGCGGTCGAGGAGACCCTCGATCGTCCCGGCGCCTCGGTAGCCGACGGCCCGGGCCGCGTCCACGGCGATGGCGCCGATCTGCTCGCGCAGCTCCGGCGTGACCGCGGGAGACGGCGTCTCCTCCACGAGCTTCTGGTGGCGGCGCTGAATCGTGCAGTCGCGCTCGCCCAGATGGACGACGGCGCCGTGGGCGTCGGCGAGCACCTGGACCTCGACGTGCCTGGGGTCCTCGAGGAAGCGCTCCACGTAGACCGTGTCGTCGGCGAAGTACGCCTCGCCCTCGCGGCGCGCAGAGACCAGCGCGCGCTCGGCCTCCTCGGCCGAGCCGACCACCTTGAGCCCCTTGCCTCCCCCGCCGGCGGAGGCCTTGATCGCCACGGGCCAGCCGTGCTCGTTCCCGAGCGCGACGACCTCGTCGGCCGACTCGACCGGATCGGTCGTCCCCGGGATCACGGGGACTCCGGCCTCCTGCATCAGCCGCCGTGCGGTCACCTTCGAGCCCATGGCCTCGATGGCCTGCGGCGGCGGGCCGATCCAGACGAGACCCGCCTCCTCGACCGCGCGCGCGAAGGAGGCGTTCTCGGCCAGGAACCCGTAGCCGGGGTGGATCGCCTCGGCGCCGGCGCGCTTGGCCGCGTCGAGCACGCGCTCCTGGTGCAGGTAGCTCTCGGCCGGCGGGCCGGGCCCGAGCAGGTACGCCTCGTCCGCGGCGGCGACGTGCAGCGACGCCCCGGTCGGGCTCCGAGTAGACGGCGACGGCGCCGATCCCGAGCTCGCGCAGCGTGCGGAAGACGCGGACGGCGATCTCCCCGCGATTGGCGACCAGGATCTTGGCGAACGGAGGCACGAGGGCGCATTTTCACCACTCGCGGCCCGACGCCGCGCGGACCGGGTGCGGGCGTATGCTCTCGCCGTGACCTTCGCCGACCAGCTGACGGTCGCCCGCGCGGCCGCCGTCCCGGCGGTGGTCGTCCTTTTCGCCTGGGACTTCCCGAACCACGACTACTGGGCGACGGCTCTGTTCGCGGTCGCCATGGCGACGGACTGGGTCGACGGCTGGTGGGCCCGGCGCACCGGCCGAACCTCCGACTTCGGCCGCCTGCTCGACCCCGTCGCCGACAAGCTCCTCGTCATGGCGGCGCTGATCATGCTCGTCGGCGACGTGCTTCCCGCCTGGATGGTCGCCGCAGTGATCGCGCGCGAGTTCCTCGTCACGGGCCTCCGCCTCGCGGCCCTCGAGCGCGGCGTCGTGATCGGCGCCCGCGACCTCGGGAAGCTGAAGACCTGGGCGCAGGCCGTGGCGGCCGGCCTCGGCGGCCTCGCGGCAGGCGGCGCCATTTCCGACGACATCGCCTGGTGGGCGATGCTCGTCGCGCTCGTGCTCACCTGGCTCTCGGGGCTCGACTACGCCCGAAGCGCACCTCGCGTCCTCCGTGGCCAACAGCCTGCGTAGCTTCACGAGGGACGACAGCTCGTCGGTGCTCGAGCTGTCGCGGCGCGCGCTCAACCGCCCCGAGGAGCAGGTCGGGAACCCGCTCTGGGCGACGCGCGACGAGCTCGAAAGCGAGCTCTCGGACTGGGACCAGCCTCCCGAACAGACGCTGCTCGTCGACGAGGAGGACGGCCAGGTCGTCGGCTTCGGCGGCGTCGAGGTCGCAAAGGGCTTTCCCCACGCCGACCTCTTCGGGCCGATGATCGCACCCGGCTACCGGGGGCAGAGGCTCGGGAGCGAGCTCCTGGACGCGTCGGTCGCGATCGCGGTCGAGCACGGACGCCACACGGTCGTCGGCTCGGTCGGACCGCGCAACATCACGGGGCGCATCCTGCTCGAGCACAAGGGCTTCCATCCGCGCGGCGCGGCCAAGGCCGTGTTCAGGCTCGCCCAGGAGGAGCACCGCGCGGCCGACGAGGGGCCCGAGGGCGTCGAGGTGCGCCCGGGCGCCGAGGCCGATCTCGACGCGGCGCTCACGCTCTACCACGACACGTTCCCCGACGGCCTCTTCCCCGACGACGCGTGGCGCGACGGCCTCGCCAAGGGAAGCGTCTACCTCGCCGAGCGCGACGGCCGGCCGCTCGCCTTCCTCAACATCGACCCCAGCGACCGGTGGGCGTACCAGATCGGCGTCGTGGCACAAGAGCGCTCACGCGGCGTCGGGCACTTCCTCCTCTCGCGCGTGCTCGAGGACTACTGGGGCCGCCATCCCGGGGAGATCCTCGGCCTCTCGGTCGAGGCCGACAACACTCCGGCGCTACGGCTCCTCCGCCGACAGGGCTTCGCGCCCTGGCTCGTGCTCCAGTCGTACGAGCTCTGGCTCTGACGTCAAGGACTCCCGGAGGCCCGCTCGCCACCAGGCGCTGCGGAGCTCGGGCTCGTCGGCGAAGCTCGCGGCGAGAGCACGTTCGAGCGCCTCGCGCTCCTCGGGAGTCGGCTCCGGGCTCCAGTCGTAGTGCACGGCTCCTGCATTAAAGGGTTTCCGCGGACCCTCCGATAGAGGCTGGGATGAAAAGGGGCCTGATCGCCGCGGTCCTGATCGCGCTCGCGCTCGGGACGTCGTCGTCCGCTGCCGCAGCCTCCTGGGCGCAGCCGCAGATTCGCACGGTCGTCAACAACGGCCTGATGGGCCCGTCCGTGGCCGCGTTCCGGCCCGGACAGCCGCTCACCCGCCAGGCGCTCGCCCAGGCCGTCGCCAATCTCACGGGCCAGCCGCAGGTCGTCGTCGACGGCGCCAAGCCCGTGCTGATGTGGGAGCTCGAGCGCGCGCTCGTCAAGGCCGCCGGCCTCCGCAACGCAGGGATCCTCTTTGCCACCAAGGCGCGAGAGGCCGGGCTGGCTCCGCCCAGGCGCTTCGGAGCGGAGGTGGTCGCGCGACTTCTCGGCCTGCGCTTCAACCACGCCGCCGTCAACGACGGCCGCGAGCTCCGGCCGCAGGACGTCGCCACCCGCGCGGAAGCCGCGTACTCGTTCGCCCAGCTGCTCCACCTGAGCGACTGGAGGAAGGACTCGGTCGCCTCGCTCGCTCAATCCTTCTCGCTTCCTGCCTTCACGCCGTGGCAGCGCACTGTCCTCAAGCGCGCGGTCGCGTTCGCCGGCTACCCCTACGTCTGGGGCGGCACGTCGGAGTTCGCGCAGACCCTCTTCGGCGTCCGCTCCCGCGGCGGCTTCGACTGCTCGGGCTTCGTCTGGCGCGTCTACAAGACGCATCCGTTCGCCGGCGCACCGCAGCTCCAGAACGTCCTCCGGGGCCGCACGACGTACGACATGAGTGGCGAGTTCCCGGTAAACCGCCGTATCCGCCGCGCGAACCTCAGGCCCGGTGACCTCGTCTTCTTCGGCGATCGAGGGCCGAGCTCACGGCCGTCCCAGGTCACGCACATGGGCATCTACGTCGGGAAGGGCTGGTTCGTGCACTCCTCCAGCCAGGGGACGACGCTGACCACCCTGACCGGGTGGTACGCCGACCGTTTCGCGTGGGGCCGCCGGCCGCTCCGCGAAGCGGGCCTCGCCTAGGGACGTCGCAAGTGCCCCTTTCGGGGGATGAGCAGGGCTTTTGACCAATCCCTCGTACGGGGGATGTGAACGGGCCCCGCGGCCCGGATACTTCGTGACGTCAGGCGTCCGATATCGATTGGGAGAGATCAGATGCTGCATTGGAAGTCCAAGCTGGCGTACCTGCTCGTTGCGGCCACCGTCCTCGCCTCCTTTCTTGGCGAGGCCGAAGGCTGGCACTGGTAACCCAGTCAGGTGAAGGTACGTCCGATTCGCTCGCCCGAGAGCGCGTCGGGTGAAGCGGCGAGGCCGGGGGTTTCGAGAGAGACCGCCCGGCTTCTCCCGCTTCTAGCACCCGTTGCGCTGGCGGCCGGAGCGGCACTTGTTGCTGCGGCGCTCTCACTCGGGCTTTCAGCTCCGAGCATGGCCATGCTCGGGGGCGTCCTCGCGCTTGCGGTCGCGGCGACGTTCGTGGAGGCGTATCCCGTACCGATCGAGGGAATCTCGTCCGGCGGCGTCTCCCTCACCGCCGTCTTCATCGTCGGCGCGGCCGTCATCTACGGCTGGGCGCCGGCGGTTCTCATCGGATTCATCGCTAGGGCGTCCATCGAGCTCGTCCAGCGCCGCCCGGCCATCCGGCTCGCCTACAACAGCTCCGTCTACGCACTCGGCGGCGGAGCGGCAGGCGCGGCAGCCGCCCTCATCGGCGCCCACAACGGTGTCGGCGGGCTCTTCGTCGAGGTCATCCTCGCGGCGTCCGCTTTCTACGCCATCAACATCCCGCTCACGGCGGGCATCATCTCGCGCTGGTCGCGCGAGCCGTTCATGCCGCTCCTGGAGCGCTCGATCTACTGGACGGTCGTTCCCTTCTCGATCATGGCCTCGGTCAGCCTCATGCTGGCCGTCCTCTGGGAGCGGTCTCCGTTCCTCGCCACGGCCCTCGTCGGCCCGCTCGTCGCCATCGCGCTCTACCAGCGCTCGGTGCACAGCGCGCTGAAGGCGATGCGCCTGGCGCTCACCGACCCGCTGACCGGGCTCGGCAACCACCGCCACTTCCACGAGCGGCTCCAGCACGACCTGGACAAGGCGCACGAGGAGGGCTTCGCGCTCACCCTCGTGCTCCTCGACATCGACAACTTCAAGCAGGTCAACGACCGGCACGGCCACCCCATCGGCGACCGCGTCCTCGCGCAGGTGGCATCCCGCCTCCGCCAGGGCGGCGAGGCCTTCCGGCTCGGCGGCGACGAGTTCGCCCTCCTGCTCGCGCGACGCGACGAGCACGAAGGACTGTCGATCGCCCGCTCGGTCATCGAACGCCTCGCCGAGAAGCCCCTCGAGAGCGGCGAGTTCCTCAGCATGTCCGCCGGCGTCGCCACCTATCCGCAGCACGGCGTCGAGCGGGCCGAACTCGTCCGCGTCGCCGACAGCGCCCTCTACATGGCGAAGGAGCAGGGCAAGAACACCGTCCGCGTCTACCGGCCGGACATAGCCGGGATCCAGGAGCTGCGCCGGCTGGCCGAGGGCCCCGACCGCGCCGCGCGCCTCCGCGCCGCGGCGAGCCTCGCGCACGCCGTCGACGCACGCGACGCCTACACGGGCAGCCACTCCTACATGGTCGGCGAGCTCGCAGCGCGCGTCGCCAAGCGGATGGGCCTCGACACCGAGGCGATCGAGCTCACGCGGCTCGCGGGCAGCCTGCACGACCTCGGCAAGCTCGCCATCCCGGAGGAGATCCTCCGCAAGCCCGGCCCGCTGAACGAGGCCGAGCGCCTGGTGCTCGAGCGCCATCCCCAGATCGGCTACCGGATGCTCGACTCCCTCGGCGTCGAGCCCGTGGCGACGTGGGTCCTCCACCACCACGAGCGCTGGGACGGCGCCGGCTACCCGGATCAGAAGGCAGGCCCGGACATCCCGCTCGGCGCCCGCATCCTCTTCGTGGCGGACGCCTACGACGCCATGACCACGGACCGCGTCTACCGCGGCCGCCTCTCGCACGACCGCGCCATCGCCGAGCTCGAGCGCTGCTCCGGCACCCAGTTCGACCCGGACGTGGTCGACGCCTTCAAGGCGGAGTTCGACTACCCGCGGCTGCAGCTGGTCGGCGCCGACAGCGCATAGGTCGGCCGAGCTCCAGGCCCCCATTCATACCGGTTACAAACCGCCGCAGAGGCGGTTTATCCCTCTCTTGAGGCTGTTGCAGAGTCCCTCCAAAACCGTTGGATGAGGCACAACGGCCGCGCGCGTTCCTGTGGCCACGTTTCTCCCAGCGGAAGGAGGTGAGCGCGCGTGATTCGATGGAAGAACCACTACGTTCGGGCAATGCTCGTCGTCGGCGCCATCACGGCTTATGCCGTTGCAGCCGGTGCCGGGTTCCGCTGGTACTAAACCAGCAGCCCGCTTCCACGACCTCACCAAGCTCTCCGTCATGAAGTCCCACGGATACCCGCCCCGGCTCTACTGGTACATCGCCGCCGTTCTCGGCGTCGCTCTGCCGGTGACGGCCGGGGCGGTGGTGAGGGTCGCCCTCGACCCGCCGGGCCTCACGACCTGGGTCGGCGTCGTCCTCTTCTTTGGGCTCGCCCTCCTCGCGGACATGAAGCCCGTCCCGCTCGACGTCGAGAACGAGCGTGTCGTCTCACTCGCGTTCGTCTTCGTGGTCTCGAGTCAGATCCTCTTCGGCTGGGAGTACGCCGTGCTCAGCGCGATCGGCGGCGTCCTCGTCTCCCAGATGGTCGAACGCCGGCCGCTCATGCGCTCGCTCTTCAACGCGGCGGTCTACGGGCTCGCAGCGTTCTCTTCGGCCTTCCCCGCCTTCATCGCAGGCCAGGGCGCCGAGCTGGACACGACCCGGCTGACCCTCTTCGCCTTCACCGGGGGCGCCCTCTACGTGATCGTGAACGTCGTCCTCGTCTGCGGCGCGCTCGCGATCCTCTCCGGCCAGCGGTTCCTCCCGCTCCTCCGCGACAACCTGGGCCATTCCGGCCCGGCCTTCGTGATCATGGCCTTCCTGGCCGCGCTCGCGTCCTCGCTCTGGACGACGGACCCCAAGCTCCTCGTCCTGCTCGCCGGGCCGCTCTTCACCCTCACCCTCTACCAGCGCTCCGCGCTCTCCACGAAGGTGGCGACGCGTGACGCGCTCACCGACAGCCTCACCGGCCTCGGCAACCACCGCTCGTACCAGAGCCGCCTGCGCGAAGCGCTCGAGCGGGCCGGGGAGAACGGCGGCGAGGTCTCGCTCTGCCTCGTCGACGTCGACGAGTTCAAGGGCTGCAACGACCGGTACGGCCACCCGCTCGGCGACCAGATCCTCGTCGAGCTCTCGCGCCTGTTCGTCGAGGGCCGCGACGACGTGGCGGCGTTTCGCTTCGGCGGCGACGAGTTCGCCCTGCTCCTGGAGGAGAACGAAGAGGACGCCTACCGGTTCGTCGAGGACCTCCACGACCGCATCGCCCAGACCGAGTTCCCCCACGGCCAGCCCGTGACGATCACCGTCGGAATCGCGTCCTTCCCCGGGTACGCCTCGAGCCCCGACGAGCTCCAGCAGGTCGCCGACGGCGCGCTCTACTGGGCGAAGCGACACGGGAAGAACCGGTCCTGTGTCTACAGCCCGTCGGTAGTGCGCGTCTACTCGCCCAACGAGCTCACCGAGCTGGCGGAGCGCCAGGCGCGCCTGCGCGCCGCAGAGAACCTCATCCGGATCGTCGACTCGAAGGACACCTACACCGGTGAGCACTCCGAGGCCGTCGCCAAGCTCGTCGAGGCGATGGCGCGCGAGCTCGGTCTCGACGACGAGACCACGCAGCAGCTGAAGCTCGCCGCCCTCCTGCACGACCTCGGCAAGATCGCCATCCCCGACACTGTCCTCAAGAAGCCCGGCTGCCTGCAGCCCGACGAGCGCCGGCTCGTCCGCGCGCACGTCGAGTTCGGGCACTCGCTGCTGGAAGGGCTCGGCATCGAGCCGGTCGACTCCTGGGTGCTGCACCACCACGAGCACTGGGACGGCTCCGGCTATCCCGACGGCCTCGCAGGCGAGAACATCCCCTTCGGCTCGCGCGTGATCCTCGTGGCCGACGCCTACGACGCGATGACGACCGACCGCACGTACCGCAACGCCAGCTCGACCACCGAGGCTCTCGCCGAGGTGCGGCGCCGCGCCGGGACGCAGTTCGACCCGGAGATCGTGAGCGCCCTCGAGCGCTGCGTCGTGCGCGGGCTCGGGTCGGAGTCGGACACCCATCTGGAAGAGATCGCGTAGATGGCCCAGCTCCTCCCCATCGCCTTCGCGGTCCCGCTCGCGCTTGCGTTCGGCGGCCGCCTCGGCCGGCTCGCCGAGCTTCAGCTTCGCGGTCTCTGGCTCTTCTTCCTCGCCATCGGGATTCAGATCGTCGCCTTCCCCTTCGCCTTCCTCCCGTGGACGACCGGCGAGGACACCGCCAAGGCGCTCTGGCTCGTCTCCTACGGCTGCCTGCTCGTCGCGGCCGCGCTCAACCGCCGCATCCTCGGCGCGCAGGTCGTCGCCGTCGGCATGGCCCTGAACCTGGCGGCGATCCTCTCGAACGGCGGCCGGATGCCGGCGACGCCCGAGGCCATGCAGGCTGCGGGCCTCGACTTCGCGGTGAAGCACAACAGCGTCGCCGCGGCCGAGCCCAACCTCTCCTGGCTCGTCGATCGCTTCGCGGCCCCCGACTGGTTGCCGCTCGCGAACGTCTACTCGGTCGGCGACGTGGTCATCGCCCTCGGCGCCGTCGTGCTCGTCTTCTCGGCGACGGGCGCGCGCCTGCCGCGGCTTCGGTCGCCGCGCTCCGAGCAGACCTCGGGCTGAGACGGAACGCCCGCCAGGCGGGCGGCGTATCCTCGGTAGATGCGGCGAGGTGGAACCCTGCTCGTCGTCGTCGCCGTCTCGGCGATCGCCCTCGCCGCGGGCTGGGACGCCCTGCGCGGAGGGGACGAGCCGGCGGGGCAACCCGAGGAGCCGGCCACCTCCTCCACGACCGAGGACGGGCCCACGAACTTCGTCCCGCTGAGCGACCCGGACGCCCTCACAGGCAACCTCTACTACACCGACGAGAGCTGCGAGCTCAGGGCCGCGATGCTCCCCGACCTGCGACCCACCGAGGCGCCCAACTGGGACGAGTGCCGCTTCGTCCTCTCGCCGGACGGGACTCGGGTCGGCGACCAGACGACCGGCTGGGACCCGCACACCGATCCGCGGCGAGGCAGGCTGTTCCAGGTTCGCGAGGACGGGACGATCCAGGTCTCGACGAACGCCGGCCCCGAGGGGGAGCCGTTTCCCGGGACGGCGCCCGCGTGGCGGCCGGACGGGACGCTGACCTACTTCGACGGGCGGGCGATCCGTGACTGGCCGGAAGGAAACACGATCGTGCCGCAGCGGAGGATCCGCCTGGCCGTCTCGGAGCATCCAAACACTCCTGGAAGCGCGGAGATCCTCGACGACGTTCGGGTGGTGGAGCACCACTGGCTCGATCCGAACCGTCTTGTCGCCGTGCTCGACGCGCAGGTTCGCGGCGGGGCGCCGTTGCATCTCGTCGAGGTCTTCGACGACGGGCTTCCCTTCGGAACCACCGCACTTCTTCGACTCCATCGAGGATCTCTGGGTCAGCCCGTTCGGCACGTACTTCGCCGTCGACACCGGGGAGGTCCAGCTCTTCGACCGTAACGCGAACGAACTCCCCGTTCCCGCGCTCAGCGGCGGTCGAGCGGTCACGTGGTCGCCCGACGAGCGGAGGATGGCGATCGCCACCGAGGCGAGCGTGTACGTGTTCAGGCCCGGCGAGACCGATCTCGTCCGGCGGCTCGAGCTCGTCGCGAACGACCTCGAGTGGCGCGAGGCCGCGCAGCCCGATGCCCTCGCCGAGGTGGACGAGGCGCGGGGATGGCTCGAGCCGACCGGAGCGTCGGGACGGCTCGTGGTCAGCGTCGCCGACGAGCAGGGCTGCTCGCTCCAGGCACTCCAGATTCCCGACCTCACGTGGGCGCAGGAGCCCGCCGGCGCGCGCAGCCCGTGCCGGTTCACGCTCGGCGCCGAGGACGAGATCCTCGCCGAGGACGAGCACCCGCAACCCGGTGGAGACCGCATCGCCGTCTGCCGGAATCACGCCGTGGACGTCCTCGAGAACGGGGAGCTCTTCGTCGGCTATCCGGGCGCATGCGCCCCCGCGTGGATGCCGGACGGGAAGCTGACCTTCGTCCGCGACGGCGAGCTCTACCAGGCTGATTCCGGAGGAGAACACGTCCTCATCTCACGTGCGGAGCTCCGCGAGCGGCTGGGCCGCCCCTCCGCCCTCGAAGAGGTCGTGTGGGCGAGCGACCAGCAGATCTGGGCCGTCGTGCGCTCGGGCGACAGCGCGACGATCGCCCTGCTGACGGAGGGCCAGCTCGCCATGTCGCCGTCCTTCACGGCGCGCACGATCGAGGGCCTCCGCGTGAGCACGACGGGGATGGTCGCCGCCCGAACCGACGTCGGCGTCGTCTTCTTCGACAGCGGCGGTCGCCGGGCGCTCACCTTCCCCAACGGTCGGGCCGTCGCGTGGGCTCCGGATCAGCTCGTGGCCGCGGTTGCGACGCCGCAGTCGATCATGCTCGTCGCCCCGATCTCGGGCGAGGTCGTTTCGCTGCCGCTCGCGGTCAGAGACCTCGAGTGGGTCGTTCCGTGACCTCTGCGAGCCGCCCCTCGAGGAACTCGCGCTGGGCGGGCTGGCGGACGAGCTCGAGCGCACGCTCGTAGGACGCCGCCGCCTCGTCGTTGCGGCCGAGGCGGCGGAGCAGGTCTGCGCGCGCCGAGTGGAGGAGGTGGTAGCCGTCGAGCTCCTCGTCGAGCGGCGCCATCAGCTCGAGTCCGAACTCCTCGCCGTGGGCCAGCGCGATTGCAACGGCCCGGTTCAGCTTCACGACAGGCCCGGGCGCGACAGCGGCGAGGAGGTCGTAGAGGTCGACGATGCGCCTCCAGTCGGTCGCCTCGGCAGTCGCCGCGCGCGCGTGCTCCGCGGCGATCGCCGCCTGGAGCGCGTACGGGCCGTAGACACTCAGCCGACGGACGATGTCCAGCCCTTCCTCGATCTGCTCCTTGTCCCAGAGCCGGCGATCCTGGTCCTCCAGGAGCACGAGCCGTCCGTCGGCGCCGGTGCGGGCATCGCGACGAGAGTCCTGGAGGAGCATGAGCGCGAGCAGGCCGGCCGCCTCGGGCTCGTCCGGCATGAGCGACCGCAGGACCCGCGCCAGGCGAATGGCCTCCGCGCAGAGCTCGCGGCGGACGAGCGCCTCGCCGGCCGTCGCCGCGTAGCCCTCGTTGAAGATGAGATAGAGCGAGGCGAGCACCGAGGCGAGGCGATCGGGAAGCTCGTGGTCGGGCGGGACGACGTAGGGGATGCGGGCGCCCGCGATCTTGCGCTTCGCACGGACGAGCCGCTGCTGCATCGCCGGCTCCGTGGTCAGGAACGCGCGGGCGATCTCGGGCGTCTGGAGGCCGCCGAGGGTCCGTAGCGTGAGCGCGACGCGCGCCTCCGGCGCCAGCGCCGGATGGCAGCAGGTGAAGATCAGCCGGAGCCGATCGTCCGGGATGGAGCTGTCGTCGATCTCGTCCTCCTCGCCCGCCGGCACGAGCGCCTCCAGCTCGCGCACCTTGTCCTCGAGCCTGCGGGCGCGCCGGATCCTGTCGATCGCCTTGTTCCGGGCCGTCGTCGTGATCCACGCACCGGGATTGCGGGGCAGCCCGCGCCGGGGCCAGACCTCGAGCGCGACCAGGAACGCGTCCTGGACCGCCTCCTCGGCGAGGTCGAAGTCGCCGAGGACGCGGATGAGCGCCGCGACCGCCCGTCCCGACTCCTCCCGGAACAGACGGTCGACGGCCTCGTCCGGCGCGCCTACCGCCGGGCCTCCGCTGCGTTCGAGTGTGCCTCCGAGCCCGCCGCGTCGTAGTCCATCACGGGCCGCACCTCGACCTTGCCGCCCGGCATGGGGATCTTGCGCGCCCAGGCGATCGCCTCGTCCAGGTTCTCGCACTCGAGCAGGTAGAAGCCGCCGAGCGTCTCCTTCGTCTCGGCGAACGGCCCGTCGGTGACGATCTGGTTGCCGTCCGCCTGGATCGCGACCGTCGTTGCCGTCGCAGTCGGCTGCAGGCCCTCACCGCCGAGAAACGCGCCGGCGTCCTTGACCTCGACCGTGTAGGCGTCCCACGCCTTCATGCTCTCCTGCATCTCCTCGGGCGTGCGGTCCGCCCAGCGTGCCTCGTCGCCCCAGAGCGTCAGCAGATACTTCATCGCAGAACCTCCCGTTGTCGTGATGCGGCGCGATTCGCCGCCTTCACAGAGACGACGAACGGGCTTCGCCCGGATCGACAGGTCTCAGAGAGGAATGTTGCCGTGCTTCCGGGGCGGCCGCCGCTCGCGCTTGGCGAGCGCGGTCGCAAGCGCGTCGCAGAGCACCGCGCGCGTGCGCCTGGGCTCGATCACGTCGTCGACGTAGCCGCGCTCCGCCGCCGTGTACGGGTTGGCGAACTGCGCCTTGTAGTCGGCGATCAGCTCCGCGCGGCGCGCCTCCGGGTCGTCCGCCTCCTCGAGCTCCTTGCGGAAGACGATGTTCACCGCCCCTTCAGGCCCCATCACGGCCACCTCGGCGGTCGGCCAGGCGAAGTTGAAGTCGGCACGGATGTGCTTCGAGCTCATGACGTCGTAGGCGCCGCCGTAGGCCTTGCGCGTGATCAAGGCGATCTTGGGGACGGTCGCCTCCGAGTACGCGTAGAGCAGCTTCGCGCCGTGACGGATGATCCCGCCCCACTCCTGCGCCGTCCCGGGCAGGAAGCCCGGCACGTCCACGAAGGTGACGAGCGGGATGTTGAAGCCGTCGCAGAAGCGGACGAAGCGGGCGGCCTTGACGGAGGAGTCGATGTCGAGCGTCCCGGCGAGCGCGCGCGGGTTGTTGCCGACGATCCCCACCGGGTGGCCGCCGAGCCGCGCGAAGCCGCAGACGATGTTCTCGGCCCAGAGCTGGTGGACCTCGAGGAACTCGCCGTCGTCGACGACGCGCTCCACGACCGAGCGCATGTCGTAGGGCTTCGTCGGCTCGTCCGGGATGAGCGTGTCGAGCTCCGGGTCTTCGCGGTCGGTCGGATCAGAGGGCGCAAAGTACGGGGGCGGGTCGACGTTGTTCTGCGGGAGAAAGGAGAGGAGGTAGCGGGCGTCCTCGAGGCAGGTCTCCTCGTCGTCGGCCGCGAAGTGCGCGACTCCGGACTTGGACGCGTGCGTCAGCGCGCCGCCGAGCTCCTCGAAGGTCACCTCCTCACCGGTGACCGTCTTCACGACCTCGGGGCCCGTGATGAACATGTACGAGCTCTCCTTGACCATGAGCACGAAGTCGGTCATGGCCGGCGAGTAGACGGCGCCGCCGGCGCAAGGCCCCATGATCAGGCTGATCTGCGGGATCACTCCGGAGGCTTGAACGTTGCGCCAGAAGATCTCCGCGTAGCCGCCCAGCGAGACGACGCCCTCCTGGATGCGCGCGCCTCCGGAATCGTTGATGCCGATGAGCGGGCAGCCGAACTTGAGTGCGAGGTCCATGACCTTGCAGATCTTCTCGGCGAACGCCTCCGACAGGGTGCCGCCGAAGACGGTGAAGTCCTGCGAGAAGACGAAGACCTTGCGGTCGAAGATCGTCCCGTAGCCGGTGACGACGGCATCGCCCCAGGGGCGGCGCTCCATCATCCCGAAGTGCGGGTTGCGGTGACGGACGTAGCGGTCGAGCTCGACGAAGCTGCCCGGGTCGAGGAGCTTCTCGAGCCGCTCGCGGGCCAGGAGCTTCCCGCGCTCGCGCTGGCGGCCGACCGCCTTCTCGTCCCCGGCGTGGAGCGCCTCCTCGCGCAAGCGCTGGAGCGCCGCCAGCTTCGCCTGGGTCGACTGGAGGTCCTCGGCCTTGGCCATGCGCGGGAGCTTACTTCGGCTCGCGCGTGATTCGGCACATTCCGCGCGCCACGCGTGCGTTTCTGCCGGTTACGCTCGAAGCGGAGGGAGGCCCGCGGCCGGCCCCTCCGCGCGTCTAACTCAGGTCTCGGCGCTCAGGTCCTCGGCGAGCAGGGCGTACAGGTACACATCGCGCCGCCTGCCATGCAGCTCGATGTAGGAGCGCAGCAGCGCCTCGCGCTTGAAGCCCGCGTTCTCGGCGACGCGGATCGACGCGACGTTCTCCGGCTCGACGATGAGCTGCACGCGAGCGAGCCCGCGCTCGCGCAGCGCATAGCGCGAGAGGACGCGGAGAGCACGCGTCGCCACGCCGCGCCCGCGGGCCTCCCGCGCGACCCAGTAGCCGAACGTCGCGCGCGAGTGATTCAGGAGCTGGAACCCGACCGAGCCAAGCAGCGCTCCCGTGTCCCGGTCGACGACCGCGAACGTGTGCACGTTCGGCGCGCCCATGAGAAAGGCGCGCGCGTCCGCCTCGGTGTACGGCGAGGGAACGCTCGTCCAGCGCGGGATCTCGGGGTCCTGGCAGGCGGCGACGATCGCCGGCGCATCGTCATCCACGAACGGCCGTAAGACGACGTCGCCGTCCTCGAGCCTCACGGTGCGAGGTGCGCGTCGTACGTGCCGAACTCATCGCGGAGGGCGTTGCAGATCTCCCCGACGGTGCAGTGCGCGGCCAGGGCCTCGCGCATCGGAGGGAGCAGGTTGGCGTCGCCGCGGGCGGCCTCCAGGACGCGAGCCAGAGCCGCCTCCGCGGCGCCGGCGTCGCGCTCGGCTCGCAGCCGCCGCGTTCGCTCGACCTGGCGCTGCTCGGACTCCGGGTCGAGGCGGTGGAGCTCCATCTCCTCCTCGTCGTGCTCCGCGAAGCGATTCACCCCGACGACGACGCGCTCCCCGGACTCGACCTGCCGTTCGAACTCGTAGGCCGCCTCCTCGATCTCGTGCTGGGTGAACCCCTGCTCGACGGCCGAGACGGCGCCCCCCAGCTCGTCGATCTGCGCAATCAACTCGGTCGCCCGCTCTTCGAGCTCGCGCGTCAGGGACTCGAGGAAGTACGCGCCGCCGAGGGGATCGGCCGTGTCCGTCCCGCCGGCCTCGTGCTGGAGGATCTGCTGCGTCCGCAGCGCGATGCGCGCGCTGCGCTCGGTCGGGAGCGCCAGCGCCTCGTCGAAGGCGTTCGTGTGGATCGACTGCGCCCCGCCGCACACGGCGGAGAGCGCCTGCACGGCGACCCGCACGACGTTGTTCTCCGGCTGCTGCGCCGTCAGGGTCGAGCCGCCCGTCTGCGCGTGGAAGCGCAGCGCCTGCGCCTTCGGGTTCGTCGCCCCGAACCTGTCGCGCATGATGCGCGCCCACAGCGTCCGCGCCGCCCGGAACTTCGCCACCTCCTGGAAGAAGTGGTTGTGCGCGTTGAAGAAAAACGAGAGCCGCTCGCCGAACTCGTCCGGCGACAGCCCCGCGGCCACGGCCGCTTCGCAGTAGGCGATCCCGTGCGCGAGCGTGAACGCGAGCTCCTGCACGGCGGTCGCCCCCGCCTCGCGGATGTGGTACCCGGAGATCGAGATCGTGTTCCAGCGCGGCAGCCGCTCGTGGCAGTAGGCGAACAGGTCCGTCGTGATCCGCATCGAGGGCCGCGGCGGGAAGATGTAGTTCCCGCGGGCCACGTACTCCTTGAGGATGTCGTTCTGGACCGTCCCCCGCAGCCGCTCACCGCGGGACGCCCTGCTTCTCCCCGACGAGCTCGTAGAGGAGCAGGAGCAGCGCGGCGGGCGCGTTGATCGTCATCGACGTCGACACCTCGCCCAGCGGGATCTCGGCAAACAGGACCTCCATGTCCACCAGGGAGTCGATCGCCACTCCCGTGCGCCCGACCTCGCCGGTGGCCCGCGGGTCGTCCGAGTCGTAGCCGAGCTGCGTCGGCAGGTCGAAGGCGACCGAGAGGCCCGTCTGGCCGTGCTGGAGGAGATAGCGGAAGCGCGCGTTCGTCTCCTCCGCTGACGCGAAGCCCGCGTACTGGCGGATCGTCCACGGCTTCCCGCGGTACATGTCCGGATAGGGGCCGCGAGTGAAGGGGAACTCACCCGGCTCGGGCGCCGCTCGTGCCGCGTCTTCGTCCGTGTAGACCGGCTTGATCTCGATTCCCGAGTCGGTCTCGCGGCGATTCTCCGCCGTGGCCATGAAAGGGATCCTACTTTCGAGGGTCGGCCACGCGGCCGCGGCGAGCCAATCCTGGAATCATGCGGCTGATGGACGTCGACCTGCGGCTGTCGGAGGTGATGGCCGCCCTCTCACACGCGCTCGACATCTCCGACGGCCATCCGGCAGGCCACGCCACCCGCACCTGTCTCATCGGGATGCGCCTCGCCGAGAACCTCGAGCTCGAGCCCGCCGACCGCTCGGCGCTCTTCTACGGGCTGCTCCTCAAGGACCTGGGCTGCTCGTCCAACGCGGCGAGGCTGTCCTCCCTGTACGGGGCCGACGACCATGTCGCCAAGCGCAACGCGAAGAGGATCGACCAGACACGCCTGCCCGAGGCCCTCGCCTACATCGTCCGGAACTCGGGCGGCGTCCGAGATCTCCTGCGCGTGCTCGCCGCCGGCGCCCGCACGATGCGCGAGGTCACCGAGACACGCTGCGAGCGAGGTGCCGAGATCGCGCGGATGCTGGAGCTCCCCGAGGCGACGGCCCAGACGATCTACAGCATCGACGAGCACTGGGACGGAAAGGGGCATCCGCACGGCCTGGCGGGCGAGGAGATCCCCATCCTCGCCCGCATCGCGTGCCTCGCACAGACGACCGAGGTGTTCCTGCGCGAGCACGGGCTCGAGGCCGCGCTCGAGATGGCCGAGAAGCGGAGCGGACGCTGGTTCGACCCAACCCTCGTCCGGACCCTCCGCTCCGCCGGCGCCGACCGGGAGTTCTGGCGCGGCGTCGAGAGCCAGGACGCCGGGGCTCGCGTCACCGCGCTCGAGCCCGATGACCGGTTGGTCATCGCCGACGAGGCTCGGCTCGACCGGGTGGCCGAGGCGTTCGCCCAGGTGATCGACGCGAAGTCCCCGTACACGTTCCGGCACTCGGAGCGGGTGGCCGAGATCGCGGTGGCGACGGCGACGAGGCTCGGGTTTCCCGAGGAGTCGCTGCGCGACCTGCGCCGTGCGGGCCGGCTCCACGACATCGGCAAGCTCGCGATCTCGAACCTGATCCTGGACAAGCCGGGGAAGCTGACCGAGGAGGAGTTCGCGGCCGTCAAGCGCCATCCGCTCGTCACCGAGCAGATCCTGCGGCGGGTCACCCGCTTCGCCGACATCGCCAACATCGCGGCCGCTCACCACGAGAAGCTGGACGGCTCGGGCTACCACCGCGGCGTGCATGGCGACGAGCTGGGCCTGCCCGCGCGCGTCCTGGCCGTCGCCGACATCTTCGAGGCGATGACCGCGGATCGCCCGTACCGACAGCCGATGCAGATGGAGCAGGCGCTCGAGCTGATGCGCGGTGACGCCGGCCTCAGAATCTGTCCCGAGGCGTTCGCCGCGCTCGAGGCTTCGGCGGCCACGCTCGACCGCGCCGCGTGATCTAGGCTCGGGTCGTGCGTATCACGGTGAAGCTCTTCGCCGGCCTGCGGGAGCGCGCCCGCGAGGGTGAGCGCGACCTGGAGCTCGATGACGGCGCCCGCGTCGCCGACGTCTGGGCGCCGCTCGGGCTCGGCGAGGAGCCCGAGGGGCTCCTCTACGCGGTGAACAAGGAGTACGCGTCGCCTGACCGCCGGCTCTCCGAGGGCGACGAGGTCGCGCTCATCCCGCCGGTCTCGGGCGGTGAGTTCCGGCTGACTGAAGACCCGATCGACGTCGGAGCCGTCATCGCCGAGGTCGCGGACGACCAGGCCGGAGCAGTGGCCACGTTCCTGGGGACGACGCGCGTCCGCTCGCGCGGCCGCTCGGTCCTGTACCTCGAATACGAGGCCTACGAGGGCATGGCGGAGAAGATCATGGAGGAGATCGCGAACACCCTGCGGGAACGCTACGAGCTCTGCCGCGTCGCGATCACGCACAGAATCGGCCGGGTCGGGATCGGCGAGACGAGCGTCGCCATCGCGGTCTCGGCGCCGCACCGGGAGCACGCCCTCGCCGCCTGCAAGGAGGCGATCGACACGCTCAAGGTCGACGTCCCTCTCTGGAAGAAGGAGGTCTACGAGGGCGGCGAGGAGTGGGTCGGGCGCGGCTCCTGACCGCGCCCGACCCCGCAAGTGACATCAGCTCGTCGGAGCCCTGTAGGCCCAGTTGGCGAACCAGTAGACCTCGCCGGTGAGGGTGGCGTTCAGCGAGACCTGAAAACCCCACGCGTTGTTACTGATCCCCCAGATCGTTCCCGCGTTCGCGCCGGCTGTCAGCCCGCCGGTCGAGTACGGATAGATGCAGACGTAGCCGGGCGACGCCGTCGGGGCGGCGGCCGTGCCGGTGCAGACCGGGGTCGGCTCGTCGACGCCGTTGACGACGATGTGGGCGTCGTCGAGAGCGACGGGCGCGGCCCGCGGCAGCTGGGCGTTGAAGCCCCATTCCCCGGACGTGGCGGCCGAGATGACTTGTCCGCCGATCGTCCCGCGGATGGTCTCGCCCGGCTCGACGGTGGGCCGGTCGTAGCGTGCGTCGGCCCACGGCTTGAGATGCGCCCAGAGGTGCCCGAGCGTGCCTCCGACGTGGGCCGTGGCGGGCGTCCCCACGAGAAGGGCCCCGAGCGCGATTCCGGATGCGAGCAGCCCGACGAGCTTCCAGCGACGTTCTCTCACGATTCTCCTTTTCCGATGGCCGTCGAACGCATTAAGGCCGAGCGCTCGGCCGGAGTCGCCTCCTCTTCGGGGGATTCGCCGGAAAGGCGAAGCGGGGCCCGAGGGCCCCGCTTCGTCGCCGCAGTGAGGGGACTGTTCTAGCCGATGTATCTCCGACCTGACGGAGGTGGAACGGTCGGATCTTCCCTCGGGGAGGGCAGCGTTTCGCCAGGGCGCGGCTACGATGAGACGGTGAGCAGCCTCACCCCCCAGCAGGAGCCCGAAGCGCGCCGTTACGAGCTCGACCCGGTCGAGCCCAGCGACGACTACCCGCTCCGCGACTACGAGCCGATCCACCCCCGAAGCCGCTGGCGCGAGCTGGGGAAGAAGCTCTGGGTGCCGATCGCCGGGCTCGGCTACCTGATCTTCAAGTTCAAGGCCGTCGCCCTCGCGATCTTCAAGATCAAGATCTTCGCCACCTCGGCGACGATGCTCGTCTCGATAGCGGCGTACGCGTGGATCTGGGGCTGGCGCTTCGCCGTCGGGTTCGTGCTGCTGCTGCTCGTCCACGAGCTCGGCCACGTGGCGGAGCTGCGCCGACAGGGCATCCCTGCGTCGGCGCCGCTCTTCATCCCCTTCCTCGGCGCGGTCGTGGGCATGAAGCAGATGCCGCACGACGTCTGGCGCGAGGCACGCGTCGCGCTGGCCGGGCCGATCATCGGGAGCCTGGGCGCGGCGGGCGTCTGGGCCGCGGGCGAGGCACTCGATTCCGATCTCCTCATCGCGCTCGCGTTCACGGGGTTCTTCCTCAACCTGTTCAACCTCATCCCGGTCTCGCCGCTCGACGGCGGCCGGGCGGTCGCGGCGCTTCACCCGGCGCTCTGGGCCGTCGGGCTCGCGATGCTGCTCGTGTTCACGATCCTCTGGCCGAACCCGATCCTCATCCTCGTCCTCCTGCTCGGAGGGCTCGAGGTCTGGCGGCGCTGGAAGGAGCGGCGCCTCCCGGGTGCGCGCGAGTACTACTCGATCCCCACATGGCAGCGGGCCGTCGTCGGCGTCACGTACGTCGGGCTCGCGGCCTTGCTCGCGCTCGCCATGAGCGCGACGCACGTCGAGCGCACGTTCTAAGGGTCATGGTCGACGACCGGCGGATCCTCGAGAGCTGGGAGCATGCCGAGCGCCGGCACGTCCAGCAGATCGCGGAGGAGTTCTACGATGGCTTCAACACGGTCGCCGACCTGCCCGAGCCCGCGGTCACGATCTTCGGCTCGGCGCGCGTCGGCGAGGATCACCCGGTCTACGCGGAGGCCCGCGATGTCGGCAAGCGCTTCGCCGAGGCCGGCTTCGTGGTCGTCACCGGTGGCGGCCCCGGCGTGATGGAGGCGGCCAACCGCGGCGCCAAGGAGGGCGGCGGCCTCTCCGTCGGGTTCAACATCGTGCTGCCGCACGAGCAGAGCTCGAACCCGTACCTGGACGTTTCGCTGACGTTCGCCCACTTCTACGTGCGCAAGACGATGTTCGTGAAGGCCGCCGAGGGGTTCGTGATCTTTCCCGGCGGGTTCGGGACGCTCGACGAGCTCTACGAGGCCCTGACGCTGATCCAGACGGGGAAGATCCTCGACTTCCCGGTCGTGCTCTTCGACTCCGAATACTGGCGCGGCATGCTCGACTGGACGCAGAAGACGCTGCTCGCCGAGGGCATGATCTCGCCCGAGGACTGGGAGCAGCTCCACGTCACGGACGATCCCGAAGAAGCCGTCGCCTACGTCGTCGCGGCGTACCGCCGCCGCAGCACCGACACGCCGGCCGAGCCGGCCAAGGCCGACGCTCAGTAACGGCGAGGGGCCGCCGAAGCAGCCCCTCGCGTGCTCGGGTCGGGACGGAGCTAGCGGACCCGCTGGCCCTGCTCGACCTCGCCGCGCCACGCGCCGCTCTCGACGCCCTGGCTCTCGACGAGCTCCTTGAAGCGCTCGAGATCGCCCTTCACGCGCCGGCTGTCGACGCCGAGCGCACTGCCGAGCTGCTCCATGATCCCGTTCGTCTCGTGGTCCATCTGCACGGTGACCCGCGTCTCGCTCTCGCCGAGCGGCTCGAACGTGACGACACCGCTCGTGCCGTGACCCTCGATCGCCCTCCAGGCGACCATCTGGTCGGGCCTCTGCTCGGTGATCTCGGCCTCCCACGAGTGCTCCTTGCCGGCGATCTCCGCGACCCAGTGGAGATGCGTGTCGTCGAGCTGGGTGACGGACTTGGCACCCTCCATGAACTGCGGGAACTCCTCGAACTGCGTCCACTGGTTGTACGCGGTGCGCACGGGTACCTGGACGTCGATCGATTCCTGGATGCTGGCCATTCGTAGACCCTCCTACGGTTCGGATTCCCTCTTCGCGTACCCGCTCGTGCGGGCGGGAAACAGGGCTAGCCGCGGAGGTGGCGGACGAGCTTCCAGGCGGCCGGAAGCAGGGCGCCGGCGAGGTAGAGCTTGAGCAGGTCGCCCACCACGAAGGGGTAGAGACCGGCTTCGAGCGTCTCCTCGAGGCCGAGGTTCGCCGTGCGCGCGAGCCAGGGCAGGCCGAACGCGTAGATGACGACGCTCCCGGTGAGCATCGCCGCCACGGCGGAGTTGAAGCGGCGGTCCCACTGCCGCTGGGCGAGCCAGCCGGTCAGCGCGGCGGCAACGATGAACCCAACGAGATAGCCGCCCGTCGCACCCTTCACGATGCTCCAGCCGCCGTCGCCGCCTGAGTACACGGGGGCCCCGGCCAGGCCCACGAAGAAGTAGAGGAGCAGGCTCGACGCACCGCGAACGGCGCCGAGCGACGCCCCGACCAGGAGCACGGCGAACGTCTGGCCGGTGATCGGAATCGGCGTGAACCAGAGCTTGATCTCGTACTGGGCGGTGATCGCAACGAGGGCCGCGCCGGAGGTGACGAGAGCCGCGTCGATCGCCAGCGACCGCGGGAAGAACGCAAACCTGAGAGTCGCCGCCTCGGGCCTCATGCCGGGCGGCACTCTAAACCACTACGTCGACGGCAGGTAGAAGTACGGGCCCGGCGGGGTCTTCCCCGGGCCGTAGATCGCGGTCGGGTTCTGCGGGACGTAGCGGGTGAAGAAATCGTCCTGCCGCAGGATCTTCCCGTCCTGGTAGACCTTCCGATGCACGTTGACGTCGAAGCCCGGGCCTCCGCCCGCGGCGGTGCGCACCGAGTTGGGCGGCGCGGACGGGTCGATCGCGTACTGGAGCCGCGGCTGCGTGTAGTTCGTCGGCGTGCTGGTCGTGGCCTCGACCCTGCGCCGCTGCTTCGTCCCATAGAAGCTGACCGTGAAGGTCGTGTTCGTGTAGCTGACCTTGACGAGGATCGCGTTCTTCAGGTCGTTGCGGAACACGAGGTCGGGGCCGCCCCAGGACACCGTTGCATCGCGGCCGACCGGATAGTGGCTGATGTAGAACGAGTGGTTGTACCGGGTCTTGATCGGCAGGCCCGCGTCGAAGGCCGCGTTGAAGACCGTCGTCGCCGTCTGGCACACGCCGCCGCCGATCGAGGGAATGAGGACGCCGCCAAAGATCATCTGGCCCTCGCGGAAGCCGCGCTCGGCCGTCCGCGGCCCGACCTCGTTGTTGTACGAGAACGTCTGGCCCGACTTGATGATCGTCCCGTTCAGGTAGTCGCCGAGCAGGTGGACGTTCCAGATCCGGTTCGCCGACGACTCGCCCATGTCGGTCGTGAAGGTCGAGATCTTCTCGCGGATGCCCATTGCCTTGGCGGCCTTCGTCGTGAACGTCGCCGGCAAGACGGTGAGCGCGACGGCGGCCGTCCTCACACCGGGCTGCAGGGCAGCGGCGAGCACGGCCTCCTGGGCCTTCTTCGGCGCCAGCGTCGTGCCAGGGCGCGAGCGAATGATCCGGACGCGGTCGCCGACGACCTTGAACGTCGCGTCGACCGGGGCGCGCAGCCTTGCCTTGACCATCGGGAGCAGCGCGCGCTCGAGGCCTGCGACGTCGAGCGAGACCTCGTAGGCGCCCGCGGCGCGCTCGAAGCGGACGAGCCTGGCCAGGCGGCGCGGCTGGAGAGCGCCGACCTCCCTCCCCTTGAAGCGGATGGCGACGGGCGCGGCGACGATCCCGCGCGCCTGGAGAGCGACCGCCTCGGCCTCCGCGGTCGTGATTCCAGGCTGCACATGCTCCACGGCCGCGACGATCTCGCCCGTGCCGGCCAGCGCGGCCGCGCGCACCGATTCGAGCAGCGGCTCGACGGCAACCGTCGTGCCGGGCGTGCCGGGCTGAACGACCACCTCGGCGCCCTTCATCTGCAGCCCGGCGCCGACCGGCCGGGAGGTGAGCTCGCGGAGCGCGGTCTCGAGACTCGCGATCTCGCCCGGCCGCAGCTCGAGGACCGGCGCGACCTCGTGCTCGGCCGCGAACGGTGCCGCGAGCGCGCCGAGCCGGGAGGCAAGCGAGTCGCGCCCAGCCTGAAATGCGCGCTCCTCCGTGGCCCGGGCGTCGAGCGCCCAGAGGCGGTCGGGGCGGACGGTGAGGCTCTGCTCGCCGACCTGGATGCGGATTGGCTCGGCCAGGCGCGACGCGAGCTGCGTCTGAAGCGCCGCCTGGGCATCGGCACGCGAGAGGCCGCCCACGTCGACGCCGGCGACCGAGACGCCGGGAAGAACGGACTCGCGCAGCGTCAGCGCGCGCGCGAAGACGGCAGCGCCGACGACGAGCACGAGGAGCCCCAGGACCGCGGCGACGGTGCCGGCCCGGCTGAGACCCCGGATCGGCCGCGCGAGCCTTGCCGCCATCTCGGTCATGAACCCGTGAGGTTACCGCGAAACCCGGCCTCTATCATCAGGCGGAACGTGTCCACGAACCCTCTCAGAGAGCTTCCTTCGGTCGACGAGCTGCTCGGAAACGAGGAGCTCGCGGCGCTCGCCGAGAGCCACGGGCGCCCTGAGGTGCTTGCGGCCGCCCGGGCCGCGTTGGAGCGGGCCCGCGAGGACGTGCGCGCAGGCTTCCCCGCCGGCAACCTCGTCGCGAGGACGAGGCTGGAGCTCCAGACACGCCTCACGCCCAGGCTGAGACGCGTGCTCAACGCCACCGGCGTCGTCGTCCACACGAACCTCGGCCGCGCGCCGCTGGCCGAGTCGGCGCTCGCCCGGGTCCAGGAGGTCGGCTCGGGCTACTCCAACCTCGAATACGACGTCGGGGCTGGAGCACGCGGGTCGAGGCAGGACCACGTCGCCGCGCTGCTCCGCGAGCTGACGGGCGCCGAAGCTGCGCTCGTCGTCAACAACAACGCGGCCGCAGTCCTGCTCGCGCTCGCAGCTCTCGGCGAGGGGCGCGAGGTCATCGTCTCCCGCGGCGAGCTGATCGAGATCGGCGACGGGTTCCGCATCCCGGACGTCCTCGCACGCTCCGGCGCGACGCTCGTGGAGGTCGGGACGACGAACCGGACGCGCCTCGCCGACTACGAGCGGGCGATCGGCGAGCGCACGGCTGCGCTGCTGCGCGTCCACCAGTCGAACTTCCGCATCGTCGGGTTCACCGAGCACCCGAGCGTCCGCGATCTCGCGCGGCTCGCCGACCGGCACGGGCTCCCGCTCGTGGACGACCTCGGCTCCGGCGCGCTCGTCGAGACGCTCGACGAGCCGACCGCCCGCGCCAGCATCGAGGCGGGCGCGCACGTCGTCACGTTCTCGGGCGACAAGCTCCTCGGCGGACCGCAGGCGGGCGTCGCCGTCGGCCGCGCCGACCTGATCGAGCGCATGCGCCGCCATCCGCTCCAGCGGGCGCTGCGCGCGGACAAGCTGACGCTCGCCGCGCTGGAAGGGACGCTCGCCCTCTACCGCGCCGGCTCGCGCGACCTTCCCGTGCTGCGCATGCTCGACGAGCCGCCCGAGACAGTGCGCGCCCGGGCCGAGCGCCTCGCCGGCCTGACCGGCGGCACGATCGAGCAGACGGTTGCGCGCTCGGGCGGCGGCGCGCTCCCGCTGGCGGAGATCGAGAGCTACGCGTGCGCGCTCGAGCTCGAGCTCGCCGAGCCGCTGCGGCTCGGGGAACCGGCAATCGTCGGGATCGTCCGCGACGACCAGCTCCTGCTCGACTGCCGGACGCTGACCGACGCAGAGGTCGACGAGGTCGCGGAGGCCGTGGCCACGTGCCGCTCACGGTAGGCACAGCCGGGCACATCGACCACGGCAAGACCTGGCTCGTCCGAGCCCTGACGGGCAAGGACACCGACCGCCTGCCGGAGGAGCAGGAGCGCGGCATCTCGATCGACCTCGGCTACGCGCCGCTCGACCTCGGCGACGGCCGCTCGCTCTCCCTCGTCGACGTCCCCGGCCACGAGCGCTTCGTCCGCAACATGGTCGCCGGCGCAACGGGGATCGACCTCTTCCTGCTCGTCGTCGACGCCGGCGAGGGGGCGAGGGCCCAGACACACGAGCACCTGGCGATCATCAGGCTGCTCGGGATCGAGCACGGCGTCGTCGCGCTCACGAAGGTGGACGCGGTGGACGAGGAGACCCGCGAGCTGGCGCTCGAGGAGGCGCGCGAGCTCGTCCCCGAGGCGACGGTCGTGGCAACGAGCGCGCGCACCGGCGAGGGGCTCGACGAGCTACGCGCTGCCCTCGGCAAGGCGGCCGACCGCGTCGAGCCGCGGCCCTTCGACCGGCCGACGCGTCTTTACGTCGACCGCGTGTTCACGCTCAAGGGGATCGGCACCGTGGTCACGGGCACGCTCTGGTCGGGCTCGGTCGGCGAGGGGGACGAGCTCCGGGCCGAACCGGCCGGGCTGGCCGTGCGCGTTCGCAGCGTCCAGGTGCACGACCGGCCGGTCGAGCGTGCCGAGGCCGGCCAGCGGGTCGCGCTCGCGCTCCCCGGCGTGGAACGAAGCGACCTGCGTCGCGGAGACGCGCTCATCGCCGAGGGCTCATACCCCGTCGGCTACCGGCTCGACATCGCCCTGCGAGCCCCTCGACGAGATTGGCGACGGCACGCGCCTCCACGTCCACCACGGAACGGCCGAGCACTTCGCCCGCGTCGTCCGCGTCGGCGAGCGCCACGCGCAGCTGCGGCTCAGCTCGCCCGTCGTCGCCGCACGGGGCGATCGCGTCGTGCTGCGCGAGGGCACGACGCTGGGCGGTGGCACCGTTCTCGACCCGGCCCCGCCCCGGCAGACGTCCGAGGAACGGCTGGCCCTGCTCGAGCGGGGCGATCCGGTCTCCATCGTCATGGCCGCGCTCTCCGCCTCGAGCGAGCCGATGCGCCGCCAGGAGCTCGAGCGCCGCGCCCTGCTTCCCGGGGAGGAGCTCGACGCCGGGCTCGCCGCGGCCGTGCGCGCCGGAGACTGGTACCTGACTCCCGAGCGGCTCGAGGAGCTGCGCTACGACGTCGTGCGCGCGCTCGACGAGCGCGCGGCCGGGTCCCCCCTCGATCCCGGCGTCCCGGTGGCCGAGCTCCTGCCGCAGCGGCCGTGGGCGGCCGCGCTTCTCCCCCTGCTCCCCATCGAGCGCCGCGGCGCCAAGGCCTACGCGCCCGGCGCGACGGCGGGCCTGGGCGACCGAGCCGAGTCCGCGGAGGCGATGGAGGACGAGCTCGACGAGGCGGGCTTCACGCCCGTGAAGGTCGAGGATCCCGAGCTGGCGCGCTACCTGGAGGAGGCCGGCCGCCTCGTCCGGCTGGGCGACGGCCTCGCAGTCGGCGCCGCCGCCCACGGGGAGGCCCGCCGACTGCTGGTCGAGGAGTGCACCTCCGCGGGCTCGATCACGCTGGCCCGCTTCCGCGACCTCCTCGGCACAGGCCGCAAGCCGGCCCAGCTCCTCCTCGAGCGCTTCGACGCCGACGGGATCACACGCCGCGTCGGCGACGAGCGGGTCCTCCGGCGCAAGGCGCAAACCGGCTAGGTTCTCAGCGGAGCGGCCCGGGCCCGGTGGCCCAGCCGGTCTTCAAAACCGGTGAGGCGGCGTAACCCGTCGCTGGGTAGGTTCGACTCCTGCGCCGCTCCGTTCGCTGGAAAGCCTGCTCAGGCGCCATTTCTCGGAGCAGATGTCAGACTTGCGCGAATCAAGGACTGGCCGATTCGACAGGTCTCCTAGGACTCGGTAAGGGCAGTCGCCGGCGTGTCCGCGTCCCGGAAGACGAGCGACGCGTAGCGCCCTCCGTGGTCGAGGAGCTCGTCATGGGTTCCGACCTCGACGACCCGACCATGATCGAGCACGACGATCTGGTCAGCGTCGCGGACGGTCGAGAGTCGGTGGGCAATGGCGAGCGTCGTCCGGCCCTCGGCGAGGCGCTCGAGCGCGTCCTGCACGGCCCGCTCGGTCTGCGCGTCGAGCGCCGACGTGGCCTCGTCGAGAACGAGGATGGGCGGGTTGCGGAGAATCGTCCGCGCGATCGCGAGGCGCTGCTTCTCGCCGCCGGAGAAGCGGTAGCCGCGCTCGCCGACCACGGTGTCGTAACCCTCCGGCAGCGAGGCGATCAGGTCGTGTACCTGCGCAGCACGCGCCGCCTCCTCGATCTCGGCGTCCGTCGCCTCGGGCCTCGCGAAGCGCAGGTTCTCGCGCACGCTCGCGTGGAAGAGGTACGTCTCCTGGGAGACGACGCCGACGGCGGCGGCCAGCGACTCGAACGTCAGCTCGCGCACGTCGACCCCGTCGATCGTCACCTTCCCGTCCGTGGCGTCGTAGAGGCGAGCAACGAGATAGGCGCAGGTCGTCTTGCCCGAACCGGTCTCCCCGACGAGCGCCGTCTTCGTCCCAGCAGGCACGGCGAACGTGACGTCCTCGAGCGTCCACCGCTCGTCGCCGTAGCGGAACCAGACGTGGTCGAAGGCGACGTCTCCGCGCGGGCTCTCCAGCGCACGCGTCCCCTCGACTATGTCGACCGGCTGGTCGAGGTACTCGAAGATCCGGTCGAAGAGCGCGAGCGAGCTCTGAACGTCGACCTGGACGCCGAGCAGCGAACCGATCGGGAAGAAGAGGCGAGACTGGAGCGTCGTGAACGCGACGAGCGTCCCGATCGAGATCGCGCCGCTGCCGCTCGCCATCGTCCAGCCGGCGAACCAGTACACGAGCGCAGGCATGACGGCGAAGGTCGTCTGGATGGCGGCCATCATCCAGCGGCCGGTCATTCGGCTGCGCACCTCGAGGTCGGCGAGGCGGCTCGACTCGTTCCCGAAGCGCTCGGCGAGGTCGTCGGAACGGCCCATCGTCTTGCCGAGCAGGATGCCCGACACAGAGAGAGACTCCTGCACGATCGAGGACACGTCCGCTAGGGAGGCTTGCAACTCCTCCGTCACCTTCCGGCGCTGGTCGCCGACACGCTTCGTGAGCCAGACGAACAGCGGCAGGAGCGCGAGGGCGAAGACGGCGAGGCGCCAGTCAAGGAGCACCATGGCGCCGACGGTGGCGAGCACGGTGGTCACGTTCGAGACCACCGAGGTCGCCGTTGAGGTGACCACCGTCTCGATGCCGCCGATGTCATTGGCGATCCGGCTCTGGACCTCACCGGTGCGGGTGCGGGTGAAGAACGCCAGCGAAAGCCGCTGCAGGTGTCGGTACACGGCCGTGCGCAGGTCGTGCATGACGGCCTGGCCGACACGGTTCGAGAGCAGCGTCTGCCAGACGCCGAGCACACCGGTCACGACGGGGATCGCGACCATGCCCGCCACGAGCAGGGTCAGCAGGCCGACGCGCTCGTCCGGGATGGCGACGTCGAGGACCTCCCGCAGGAGGAAGGACGGGATCACGCCGAGGGCGGCTGAGACGAAGATCAGGGCGTTGACCGCGAGCAACGTCCGGCCGTACGGTCTGAAGAGGCGGACGATGCGGCGGAAGTTCGCCTTGCGCACTGCAGGATCGGCTGGACGCTCCGGCGCTTCCCCGGCTCCGAACCCATCCCAACGACGACGGCGTCCTGCCACTCCGACAGCTTGCCTGCCGGAGGCCGGCCCGGCGCGTCCGGCCGGCCGCCCGACGATTGGCGCCCATCGGCGCGGACCCGCGCAACAGGCCGAGACCTAGCCCGACCTGGAAGCCCCGCCCTGGCGGCCGCGAGTTCGGTGAAACTCTCCGTGAGGTGAGTCTCGACTCGGACACCGTCCGACGGGGCCGACCGTGGTCTGGAGGATCTCCCTTCGGTTGGGTTGGTATTGCAGCGCTCCAGGCTCGCCGGGGGTCGACGATCTCGATCCAGGTGTCGACTCGATCGGCAAAGAGGCGCCGCTACGCAGGGCAACTCCTGGGCTCAAGAGTCGCCCCGTGTGGGTGGCGTGACCCTAAGAGAACGTTGCGGCCCACGTTCGCTTGGGAGTCACGCCACCGCCGGGCACCCTCGCATACTCGGCCCCCCGTTCATAGAGGCGCCCGAGGCCGAGCAGTGCGCGAAGCGCTCGCGCGCTCCCGACTAGCAGTCCGAGCTCCAGCTCCTCGCCCAGGACGACTCCCGCACCCGTGATCTTGAACTCGCGCACGGTCGGCTCGAGCGCGCTCGCGCGGGCTTTCAGCACCGTGAGCGCGCGCTTCACAGTCGCTCCTGACCAGACGTACTGGAGGAGGACGACATTGTCCGCCAAATGCGAGATGTTGAAATCGGAGAGATGCGTGATCCGCGAGAGGGCCGGAACCTCGAGGGTCATCATGAGGCTCACCTGGTTTCTGGCACAGCGCTGGACGAGCGAGTACATGTACTCGCGAAAGCGCACCTCGTCCTGCGTCGTGAAGCCAAGGTCGTCGAGGCTGTCGATCAGGACTCGACGCACCCTACCCCGCTCCACGCGCTCCAAGAGCTCGTGGAACCACTGGTCGATGTAGATGTCGACCGGCGATCGATACATGACCTCGACCGCGTCCTCCTCGAGCGACCAATCGAAGCTCCTCACGACGCGCTCGAGCTGAGACGGGTTCTCCTGCAGGGTGGCGATGAGACCGGGCTCTCCGTCGCGAGCGCCGCCGAAGATGAAGTGCAGCCCGAACAGCGTCTTGCCGCAACCCGAGGGGCCCGCGATCAGGGTGCTCGCGCCGGGCCAGTAGCCCTCGGACAGCATCTTGTCGAGCGCGTCGATGCCGGAGGAGATTCGCTCGCCGTTCAGGCTGTCGGCCCCCTGCTCCGCCGGATCGGCGAGACGGGGGAAAACCGCGACGCCTTCGCTCGACAGACGATACGCATGCCTGCCCATCAGGAAGTCGGAGCCACGCAACTTCCGAACCTCGAACTCCCGGAGCTTACGCTCCGAAATCCGCCTGGCCGACAGATGGAGGATCGCGTCCGCAACTGTGAACTCCGGCTTGCCCACGAGGTCCTCCCCGTCGTACTCCCCGATCCAGAAAGAGGTGGCGGGAAAGGCGGAAAGCCGCCCTGCCAGGACATGGAGGAAACGTCGGAACTCGCCGTCGTCTGCTGCGAAATCGCGAAACGCCGTGAAGCTGTCGATCACGATCAGGCCCGGGCGCCGCTCCTTGGTCAGGGCATCCATGCGGTCGAGGGCGGCGGTCAAGCCTCGCGACGTCAGGGTGGCTCCGAGATCCTCGAAGAAGACGGCACTCCCGATCAGGCGCGGGTCGAAGAAGCTCAGAGCCTGTCCGTACCGCAGCACCTTGTCGAACGGCTCGGACACGGTCGTGAGATAGAGAGCAGGCCGGTCCTGGGTCGCGTTCTCGAAGACGTACTGGTGAGCGAGGATGGTTTTTCCGCTGCCCGGCGCGCCCGCCACGACCGTGATCGAGTCGGTCGGGAGCCCACCGCCGAGCACGAGGTCGAGCTTGGGATCGCCGCTCGGGAGACGGTCGCTCACGAGCGCGACTCCGCGTCCGCCTCGACGATGTCGCTCGAGCGGACCAGGTCGTTCACGGCCGTGACGAGCACGACCGGGTCAATCGGCTTCTGCAGGAAGGCATCAGCCCCCGCGGCCAGAGCCGAACGGCCGGCATCGAGTGGGGAGACCGCGAGGACAGGTGCAGCGCGCTGCTCCTTCAGGCGGCGGCACAGATCGAACCCCTCGCCCCCCGAGACGAGGAGCTCGACGATCGCCAGCCGGGGCGCGAGGGCGGAAAACTTCCTCTCCGCCTCGGGCAGGTCGGTCGCCACGTCCACGTCGTATCCTTCCCGGCGGAGGAAGTACTCGCTGCCGTCGGCCGCATAGGGATCTCGGTCGACGAGGAGGATGAGTGGACGCACGCCTGCCTGCCTGGTCGGCTCGCGACGTTCCGGGCCGGCGCTTGTGCGCTCGGCGAGGAGACGGTGGGCATCGGCAGGCTGGATTCCCTCGTCGACCTTGGTCTTCACGAACCGAAGGCCCTCGATGTCGGCGCTCGAGTAGAGCCTGCGGCCGCCCGCGCTCCTACGCGGCGAGATGACGCCGTAGCGCTCCTCCCACGTGCGAATGGTTCCCGGCGTCAGGCCAACCAGGCGCGCGACGGCGCCGATTCTGTAGATCGCGCGTAGGTCCTGAGTCATTACCTGTCGAGCCTACTCCTGGCCTGCAGACGGTGCAGGGCAAGGTTTTCCTCAGCTTATCAACACTATTTGCTCGTGAGTTACTCATTTGCTACCCTGCCCGCGGCTGGGAGGCCGGCGCTCGAAACGGCTCGCGGCCCGAACCTGCCGAGCGCCGCTTCCCTGCTCTTCCCACGGCTTCCAGAGGGAGGGGTGTCGATGTCGATTCAGATCATCGCCGAGGCCCGCCAGCGCGTCCTCGCCGGCTGGTGTCAGGGCACGGTCGCATGCGACGCGAACGGGCGAACAGTCCTGTTCTCGAGCCCAGAGGCTCGCCGGTGGTCGATGCTCGGCGCCCTCCTTGCGAGCCGGGACGGTCAACCTGCCTCGGACCTCGTCGACGCGGTCGGCTCGCTCCATCGGTCGACCGGCGAATCGGCGCTGGAGGTCTGGAACGACCGTCCAGGACGGACTCAGAAGGAGGTCGTTGCCGCCTTCGATCGGGCGCTGGAGGGTGGCCTCCCAAGTGGCGAACCTGAGACGCCCTCCAAAGCGGACGACCTCTCGGCCTACTGGCTGAGGACGTGCGAGGGCTTCTCCGTCGAGTCGGACGGCGGCCGTGTCGGGATCGTCGAGGAGGTACGGCTCTCGCGTGAGAGACAGCCGAAAGCCCTCGCCGTCCGCACGGGCCTTTTCCGGACCCGGCTCCTGATCGTTCCGATCGACGACGTCGAACAGGTCGTCCCGCGGAACAAGCGCGTTCTCCTCCGTCCGCCATTGTCCTGATCGGGACGCGGCGAGCTACCGGCCGCCCGATGACAAACGGCGCGTCGTGGCGGCTGCCACTTACATTTTCCTGGCTCACGGGCTATCGTGCCCGTCTGCGGCCGGACGGGACCCACTGCCGGCCGCGCAACTTGGGAAAACGGAAAGGGGCAAACGTATGAGGGGAGTCACACGAGCCCTTGGGCGTGGACGCGTTCAGGGCTTGGTCATCGTGGCGGTCGCGCTCGCGGCCATGGTCTTCACCAACGCCGCGTTGGCACAGGTTTCGCAGAGAGCCTGCGACAGGCGCAACAACAACACGTACCAGAAGCTCACCGAGTGCATCAGGCTCGACCAGGTGCGCGCGCACCAAGCCGCGTTCCAGGCCATCGCCGACGCCAACGGCGGCAACCGTGCCGCGGGCCTGCCTGGATACACCGCGAGCGTCGAGTACGTCGTCTCGAAGCTCGAGGCGGCCGGCTGGGACGTGACGCTCGACGAGTTCGAGTACGAGTTCACCCCGCCGTCGGTGCTGCAGCAGCTGACGCCGGTCAACGCGACCTACGAGACGGGAGCGTTCAGCGGTTCCGGCTTCGGAACGGTGACCGCGAACGTGGTTGCCGTCGACATCAACCTGGTACCCCCGCGCGCGTCGACGAGCGGGTGCGAGGCGGCCGACTTCGCCGGCTTCCCGGCGGGCTCGATCGCGCTGATCCAGCGAGGGACCTGCACCTTCGCCGTCAAGGCGGTGAACGCTCAGGCTGCGGGTGCCTCGGCGGTGATCATCTTCAACCAGGGGAACGACCCGACGCGCGAGGGCCTGATCGTCGGCACGCTCATTCCCGGCGGTGAGGGCGTCACCATCCCGGTCGTCGGCGCCTCGTTCGCAGACGGCGCGGCGCTCTCGCAGGCCGGCTCGACGGCGAGGATCGTCGTCGACCCGCCGGAGTCGAGGCCCCAGGTCAACGTGATCGCCGAGAAGACCGGCGTCAACGACGACAACGTCGTCATGGCCGGCGCCCACCTCGACTCGGTACAGGCCGGGCCCGGGATCAACGACAACGGCTCGGGCTCCGCTGCCCTGCTGGAGGCCGCCGAGCAGCTCGCCAACATCAAGCCGCAGAACACCATGCGCTTCGCCTGGTGGGGTGCGGAGGAGGACGGCCTCCTCGGCTCGACGGCCTATGTCGACGGCCTCAGTGACGACGAGCTGGCCCGGATCGCGCTGTACATGAACTACGACATGGTCGGCTCGCCGAACTACATCTTCATGACGCAGGACGCCGACCAGTCGAGCTTCGTGGCCCCGGTCGCCGTTCCGGACGGCTCGGTGGCGATCGAGGATCTCTTCGAGTCGTTCTACACGCTCATGGACGAGCCGTACGACGACGCCGCGTTCGACGGACGCAGCGACTACCAGGCGTTCATCCTCAATGACATCCCCGCCGGCGGCCTCTTCACCGGCGCGGAGGTCCCGAAGACCGCCGAGCAGCAGTCGATCTGGGGCGGGACCACGGGCGCGCAGTTCGACCCGTGCTACCACCTCGCCTGCGACACGTTCGCGAACAACAACAACCACGCGTTGGACGTCAACTCCGACCTGATCGGGCTCGCGGCGCTCACGTTCGCGTACTCGACGGAGACGGTGAACGGCGTCCCGGGCAAGAAGGTTCCCGGCCAGGGCAGGTCGGAGCTTCCGGCCTCCGGCCGGCTCGCAGGGGACGTTCGTCCCGTAAACCGAAACCAACGACTGCAGGACCCGAGGGGGCGGCCGTTCGAGCCGCCCCCTCTCGTTTCCGAGGGCTTGACCGCGGCAGCTCTGTGATCTACAAGACGGGCTTGGCACCGGACGACGCACGCGAGACTGTTCGGGTCGCCTGCCAACAGCTCGCACCGGCGGTCGGCGACCTCGAGGGCAACCGCCGCCTCACGCGCGAGGCCGTGCGCGAGGCGGTCGCCGCAGGCGCGCGTCTCGTCGTCCTTCCCGAGCTCTCGACGTCCGGCTACGTCTTCGAGTCGCCCGAGGAGGCCCGCGCCTGCGCCGAGCCCTCTGACGGGCCGACCCTCCTCGGGTGGGCGGAGGAGGCCGCCAGAGCGGATGCCGTCGTCGTCGGCGGATTCTGCGAGCTGGGCGAGGACGGCTCGCTCTACAACTCCGCGGCCGTCGTGGACGGAACCGGCGTTCTCGGCGTCTACCGGAAGATCCACCTGTGGGATCGCGAGGAGCTCTTCTTCGAACCGGGGCAGTCCTCTGCGCCGGTGCTCGAGACCCGCGCCGGACGGATCGGCGTCGCGGTGTGCTACGACCTCTGGTTCCCGGAGATCTCCCGCGGTCTTGCCCTGGGCGGCGCGGATCTGATCGTGCTGCCGGCGAATGTGCCGCGCTTCTCACGGCCGGAGGAGCGGCCCATGGAGGTCACGCTGGCGATGGCCACCGCGCACCTGAATCACCTGTTCCTCGCGCTCTGCGACCGCTGCGGGCCCGAGCGGGGGGTCGACTGGGTCGGCGGAAGCGTCATCTGCGACGAGCATGGCTGGCTGCTGGCCGGGCCGCCCGCGGACTTCGGGCCCGGGCTCGTGGTCGCCGACTGCGATCTCGCCCGCGCCCACGACAAGGCCTGGAACGAACGCAACGACGTGCTCGGCGATCGCCGGCCGGATCTCTATCAGCTCGGCGCGCCGACGCACGTCGACTGACTCGCGTGCAGGGCGAGGAGCCGTTTCCGGACTTCTACTACCTCTCGCTCTCGCCATCGCTCGCCGAGCCCCCCTTCAACGCGCCGGACGAGCAGCAGCGGGTCTGGGGCCGCATGTGGGGCTCCTTCGACGAGGTGGGACCGCTGCGAGTCGCACTCGTAAGGCATCCCGGCAAGGAATGGGAGCGCGTCCGAGCCGACTGCTGGAACGAGCGCGCGCAGGCGCTCGTCGACCCCGACGGCATGTGGTACTGGCTCTCGCGGGAGCCGCCCGTCATGGAGAAGGTGCACTCACAGCACGACGGCCTCGTCGCCGCTCTGCGCGCCGAGGGGATCGAAGTCGTGTTTGTCGAGGGCGAGTCGCCGCCGCACCTCTCGCGCTCCGTCTACACCAGGGATCCGCTGCTGACCGTTCCCGGCGGGGCGATCATCGGGCGCATGGCCCCGGCGATGCGTCGCGGCGAGGAGCGGCTGATCACGCAGGCGATTGCCTCGGTCGGCATGCCGATCCTCGCGACGATCACCGGCGCCGGGCTCGTCGAGGGCGGCTCGTTCGCCAAGCTGACGCCGAAGGTTGCCGCCTACAGCACGTCGATCCGCTGCAACTCCGAGGGCGCGCGCCAGCTCGAGGAGATCCTGCGCAGGCTCGGCATCGAGCTGATCGTGGTGCCGATGGGCGGCTGGTCGATCCACCTCGACGGCCACCTCGGCATGGTCGACGTCGACAAGGCGCTGGTCGACGTGCCCGGCCTGCCCTACTGGTTCCTCGAGCGCCTGCGCGAGCTCGGCATCGAGGCGATCCCCTGTCCCCGGGAGGAGGAATGGGCGATCAACTCGCTCGTCCTGCGCCCGGGACGGGTGCTCATGTGCGACCGGTACCCGCGCGCGGCCGAGCTGCTCGAGCGCCGCGGCATCGAGGTCGTGGCCATCCCCTACGACGAGATCCAGAAGGGCGGCGGCGGCATCCACTGCTCCACGATGGAGCTGGTGCGCGACCCCAGTTAGCGGCTAGGGCTCGTCTACGAGGCCCTTTTCGATCCGGTCGCGCGCACGCAGAGCGGCCGTGCACGTGCACTTGTACTTGCCGCTCTCGATCTCCTCGAGGATCCGCTCGCGGAAGACGAGCTGCGCCTCGGTCGGGCCGGTGGTCGCAGGGCCGGAGTCACGCGCGTCTTCCTCGGCACCGCCGCACGCCGTCGCCAGTGCGGCCGCGGCGACGAGGCTGACCGATCAGGCGCCTCATTGCGCCAGACCTGCGCGGCGCTCGCCGTATCGGCTGATCAGCGCCGCCGCGAGGATGAGGATCGTGCTCGCCACGATCATGACCGTCGCGACAGGCATGAGCAGGCTGGTCTGGCCGGACAGCCGCAAGCCCGAGTACAGGTAGACCGGATAGGTCGCCTGATCCTGGACGAGGAAGCTTGCGACGACGACTTCGTCGATCGAGATGACGAAGGCGACGATCGCCGAGGCGAGCAGGGCGGGAAGGATCAGCGGCAGGATGACGCGCCGGAAGGTTGTGAGGCCGGACGCGCCGAGATCGTGCGCGGCCTCCTCGAGGCGCTCGTCGATCGACGCGATGCGAGGCAGGAGCAGGAGCACGCAGAACGGAAGCGCGATCACGACGTGGCCGATCAGCACGGCCCAGAGCCCGAGCGGGATCGGGATGATCGGATCGGAGGGCCGGAAGAGAACGAGGAGGGAGACCCCGAGGACGACGGTCGGCACGACGAGCGGGAGGAGGAGCAGTGCCGATACGCCTGCCTTGAAGCGGAGAGACCTCCGGGCAAGGGCGTACGAGACGAGGACGGCGAGCGCGGTGGCAACAACGGCCGTTCCCGCCGCGACCTTGAGGCTCGCGAACAGCGACCCCTTGATTTCAGGGTTCTGCCAGGCAGCTTCGTAGAAGTCCGTGGTGAAGCCGCTGAGCGGGAAGCCGATGACGGTCGACGCGTTGAACGAAAAGATGGTCAGCAGGATCGTCGGCAGATAGAGGAAGACCAGAAAGCCTGCGAAGAAGAGCACGAGCAGGCGCTTGCCGTTCCTCGACATGAAGACGTCCGTCGTGCCCCGACTCATGTCGTCGCTCCTCCGCCGGCACGCAGGAACCTCGACGTCGAGAGCGCGAGGAACAGCACGACGCCGAGGAGAAAGATCGAGAGGACCGAGCCCGTCTGCCAGTTGAGCGCGCCGCCCACGAACTGACTCGCGATCGCCTGTCCGAACATGTAGCCGTTGTTGCCGCCGACGAGCGAGGGCGTGACGTACTCGCCGATCGAAGGGATGAACACCAACAGGAAGGCGGCGACGATCCCGGGAGCGGCGAGGGGCAGAGTGATCTTGCGCATCGCCTGCAGCCTGCTCGCGCCCATGTCGGTGGCAGCCTCGAGCAGGCGCCGGTCCACGGTCTCCAGCGCGATGAAGATCGGCAGGATGATGAACGGCACCCAGGCATAGAGCAGGACGAGGATGACCGTGAACTGGCTGTAGATCAGAAAGGAGAGTGGGTTGTCGGGGTCGCGCAGTCCGAGCTCGAAGAGCGCGCTGTTGAACAGCCCCTGGTCGCCGAGGATGATCTTCCACGCGAAGACCCGCAAGAGGTAGCTGGTCAGGAAAGGCGCGATGACGACCAAGAGCCAGATGTACTTCGACTTCTTGATCCCGAAGGCGAGGAAGTAGGCGATCGGGAAGGCGATGATCACCGCCCAGACCGCCGACGTGGTCGCCATGGTCACCGAGCGGAAGAAGAGCCGCAGGAAGTCGCCCTCGGACGAGAATTCTGCGACGCGGAGCAGGTTGTTTCCCGCGGGGATGGTCAGGAACGGCGCCAGCAAGAGCAGAAACGATCACGCCCGAATCCAGCCGCCGTAGCGTTCCGAGAGCCGCGATCCGAAGACGGCGCCGATGACGAGGACCGCGAAGACGACGCCGATGACCCACGCGGGCATGTGCACGGACGCCTTACCGAGCACCTCGAAGTCCAATCCCGGGCCGAGGAACTCGCGCCACAGCTCCATCGAGAAACCGGGGAGCTCGCCGGTCAGCGAGGCGGCCGCCTCGTTCTGCGCGAACCGCTCCAGGCCGATGCTGTAGCGGACAACGAAGTAGATCGGGACGAGGAAGAAGACGAGGAGGAGTGCGAGCGCGGGCGTCACCAACGCGTACGTCGCGAGCCGATCCTGGGCACGCCGGAACCAGGCCTGTTCCTCGATCGCGATCGGCGGCGCCGTCACGGTCGCTCGTTGCGCCATTCGTCTTCCTCCTCAGGCCCGGCGAGGACTACGCAGCCTTCACCGCCTCGCCCGCCTCCGAGTACTCCTGCCGGTTCGCAAGCGGCTGCTCGAACCACGCCCGCGGCGGCTCGAACGCCGACGGATCGTCCAGGCTGAAGATCGAGATCAGCTCCTTGTCCTTGATCAGGTCGAGCACGCCCTCCTGCTGCGCCGCGCCGTAGGCGAAGACATCGGTGAGCGAGGCCGCGGCCTTCGGCGTGTTCGCCGCCGCGACGGCAAGCGTCGATCGGCCCGGCTGCTCCGTGGCCGCGTGGAGCACGAAGCCGCAGACCCAGGCGAGGCGGCCCTCCTTCGGCCACATGTAGCGAACGTCGACGCCCTTCAGCTTCTCGTGACGGATGGCCTGGAGGTAGCCGTCCGGCCACATGTAGGTCCCCCAGAGGTTCCCGTTGATGAAGTCGTCGATGTTGCCCTGGTTGTTGTCCCAGAAGTTCCGGATCTGCGGCTTGGCCTCGATCATCGTCTCCTTCGCCGCCTCGATCTGATCGGACGTGAGCTTGTTCGGGTCGATCGGCTCGCCGGCGTTGATGAGCGCGCCGATCTTGATGATCGTGATGGGGTCCGAGAACGTCGCGAGCTTCCCCTCGTACGCGGGGTCGAGCAGGATGTTCCAGGACTCCTCCTCCGGCGTGATCGGAATCTTGTCCGCCCGGTACACGAAGGCGGAGAACCCGATGTCGAAGGGGACGTGGTACACGAGGCCGTCTTCGCCCACTCCCGGTCCGCGAATCGCCTCGGGGATGCCCTCGTAATCGGGGAGCAGCGCCGTGTCGAAAGGCTGGACCAGGCCGGCTGCGTGGAAGTCCGGCCAGTAGGCGATGCAAGGATGGATGACATCGGGGCTGTAGCCCGACGCCACCTTGGCAAGCGCCTGGATGTCGTTCTCGAGGAAGTCGAACTTGAGCGGGCTTCTCTTCCCGTACTCGCCCTTGGTGTAGGTCTCCCACATCCAGGGCGACGTCTTGTCGTAGCCCGCCCACTCGAAGAACGTGATGGGCCCGTCCGGCTCGGATGCGGGGTCGAAGCTGACCGTAGCCGGCGCCTCGCCGGTCGATGCGCCGGTCTCGGGCGCCGCCGCCCCGCCGTTTCCTCCGTCATCTCCACCGCACGCTGCGAGCAGCGCGCCGAGGCTCGTCGCTCCGGTCAGCGCGACAAATCCCCGCCGCGTGAGCCTGCTGTGTTCCAGATCCATCCTCAGACCTCCTTCGTGCTTGGGGCGGCTCCGCCAACCGCCTCGATCTCCCCCACTCGCTCGGCCGCTGCATCGCTGGACGCCTCGGCCTGTTCGATCACGAAGCTGTGCTCCGCGGCCCAGTGCAGGGTCACGCGGTCGCCCACCTGGATCGGGCGCCCGCGCACCTCGTCGTTGAGGCGATGCACGGTGAGTCGCTCCCCCGTGGGAAGCTCGACGATGTACTGCGTCATCGAGCCGAGGTACACGATGTCGGCAACGGTCGCCGAGACGCGCGAGGCCGGTTCGCCGACGTCTTCGAACTTGATCTTCTCCGGCCTGACCGTGATCAGGATCTCGTCCGTGCCTCTGGCAGACGCGGAAGGAGCGACGATCCGCTCTCCTTCGCCGACGGTCATCACGACGATGCCGTCCTGCGCACGGTCCGGGCGCAGATGGACGACGTTCGAGACCCCGATGAAGCCGGCGACGAACGGTGTCGCGGGCCGCTCGTAGAGCTCACGCGGCCCGGCGACCTGCTCGATCAGCCCCTGATCCATCACCGCGATCCGGTCGGACATCGTTAGAGCTTCTTCCTGGTCATGGGTGACGTACACGAACGTCGTCCGGGTCTGCTCCTGGATGTGCTTGAGCTCGAGCTGCATCTCCTTGCGCAGCTTCAGGTCGAGGGCGCCGAGCGGCTCGTCGAGCAGGAGCGCTTCCGGGCGGTTGACGAGCGCCCGTGCCAGGGCAACTCGCTGCTGCTGGCCTCCCGAGAGCTGGATCGGCTTGCGCTTGCCCATCCCCTCGAGCTGGACGATCCGCATGGCCTCGGTCACGCGCTCCTCGATCTCGCGCCGACCGAGCCTCTTGATCCGGAGCCCGAAGGCGACGTTCTCGAAGACCGACATGTGCGGGAAGAGCGCGTAGGCCTGGAAGACCATGTTCACCGGGCGCTTGGCCGACGGGACATCGGTCACGTCGCGGCCCGCGAGCAGGACCCGGCCGGTCGTCGGCTCCTCGAGGCCGGCGATCATCCGGAGGGTCGTCGTCTTGCCGCAGCCGCTCGGGCCGAGGAGCGAGAAGAACTCGCCCTTCTCGATCGACAAGTCGACGTCGACCACCTTGAGGTCGCCGAAGAGCTTCGTGACCCCGGCGAGGACGATGTGGCCGTCGCCTGCCTCGAGTGTCTTCGGCTCAGTCCGACCTAGACGTTCCAAGTCCCTATTCTTGGAGGCCGGGCGGCGTAATGCAAGCTAGCGACCCGGCTTCGGCAGGTTAGATTGCCGCCGTGCCGTTGAGCGACCCCGAACGTCAGATCGTCGAGGAGATCCAGCGGCGCCGGGACGAGCTGGTGCGCCTCACGTCGGAGCTCGTCGCCTTCGACACGACCGCACGCAACCCCGAGGATCCGCCTCGCGACGAGGCGGCACTCCAGGATCACCTGGCCCGTCGACTCCGTGACGCAGGCGCGGACGTCGATCTCTGGGAGCCCTCGGCGGAGGAGATGACGGGGAAGCCGCTCGTTCCCCCTGGCCTCAGCTTCGAGGGCCGACCGCAGCTGGTCGCCCGCTTCGAAGGCATGGGTGGAGGTAAGAGCCTCCTCTTCAACGGCCACATCGACGCGGTCTCGGTGGAGCCGATCGACCACTGGACGAGCGATCCGTTCGAGGCCGAGGTCCGGGACGGCAACCTCTACGGGCGCGGCTCGTGCGACATGAAGGGCGGCATCGCGGCGATGACGCTCGCGGCCGAGGTGATCGCAGCGAGCGGCGTCGGGCTCGCCGGCGACCTGATCGTCGCGACGAACACCGACGAGGAGTCGTCGGGTGCCGGCAGCTCGGCGATCGTGGCGCGGGGGATCGAGGCGGACGCGGGCATCGTCACCGAGGCCACCGGCTTCGACGTGTGGGTTGCCTGCCGAGGCTCCGAGTACGGCGTCGTCGCCGTCCCCGGCCGTCCTGGTCACGCCGAGGTGTTCCAGCGTTCATGGCGCGAGGGTGGCGCGGTGAACGCGATCGAGAAGGCGACGGTGGTCATCGAGGCGATGAACACGCTGCGGTCCGAGTGGTCGACCCGCGCCGGCCTGGAGCACCCGTACCTGAGCAGGCCGGACGTGCTCCCGACCATGGCATCCGCAGGCGACTGGCCGGTGACCTATCCGGCCTCCTGTGAGCTCACCTGCGCCGTCCTCTACCTCCCCTCGCAGGCAGACGAGCAGGGCTGGGGCTCGAACGTGCGACGCGAGGTCGAGGAGTGGATTCTGCGCGAGACGGCGCAGGATGGCTGGCTCGCCGAGAACCCGCCCCGCTTCGAATGGTGGCCGAGCGGCGTCATGCCGATGGAGATCGCCGAAGACGACCCGATCGTCGCTGCGATGCTCGAAGCGGGGCGAAGACGTGGGGCGGCCGGGCAAGCTCTTCGGGCTCGACTCCTGGTACGACGGAGCCACGTTCACCCACCTCGCCGGGATCCCTTCCATCGCCTACGGTCCGCGGGGGTTCCCGACCGAGCCGGGCGGACCGAGCATCGCGCATACGATCGACGAGCATGTGCCCGTCGACGACCTCGTCGAGTGCGCCCAGGCCCTCGCCGTCTGCGCCATGCGTTTCTGCGGGACCGCCTAGTCCGGGGCCGACCGATGAGTCCGTGGGCCACGGAGGGTCAACCTGAGCAACGCATCCGACGACTCGAAAGGAAGCCGCCATGAGAAAGCTCCTCGTCACCACGTTTCTGACACTCGACGGAGTCATGCAGGCGCCGGGAGGCCCCGAGGAGGATCCGGAGGGCGGCTTCACGCACGGCGGCTGGTCGGTGAACTACTGGGATGACGTCATGGGCGAGCAGATGGGCGACACGATGGGCAAGCCCTTCGACCTGCTGCTCGGACGGAAGACCTACGAGATCTTCGCCGCTTACTGGCCGAACGCGGGCGACACGCCCGGAGCGGCCGAGTTGAACAACGCGACCAAGTACGTGGCCTCCCGGACGCTCGACAAGGTCGAGTGGAGCAACTCGACCCTGCTCGAAGGCGACGTGCCCGAGGCGGTCGCGAAGCTCAAGGAAGAAGACGGGCCGGAGCTCCAGGTCCACGGGAGCCAGGACCTGATCCAAACGTTGCTAGAACACGACCTGGTGGACGAGATCCGCCTCATGATCTTCCCGGTCGTCCTTGGCAGTGGGAAGCGCCTCTTCGGCGAGGGAGCGGTTCCGGCCGGGCTCGAGCTCACGGACAGCAAGACGTCCTCCACCGGGGTGGTCATCGCGATCTACAGGCGGGCGGGCGACGTTCAGTACGGATCCTTCGCGCCCGAGGAGCCGAGCGGCTCGTAGCCTCGATAGGTCGAGACGCGCCAGCCGGCCGCTTCCTGAGGGCGGAAACGGGGTATGCCCGAAGAGCGACCTTCAGGCGGACCAGGCTGACGAAACCACGCCAACCCAAAGGGCAAGGATCGAGGCGGGCTTACCGAGGGCTCGTCCTCGTCTTCCTGCTCTCGTTCGTGAACCTCGTCGGCCTCATCCTGACCATGACCGCGCTCGGCGGCCTTGCGCCCTGGACCCGCTGGCAGTTCGTCGGCGTCTTCGGGGTGATCGAGACAGCGTCGGGTCTTGCGAACGTCATCTCGCCGAACGTCTGGCACCTCCCGATCGCGGAACTGCAGACGAAGCGGCGGACCGAGGTGAAGCTGGCGATGTCAGCAGTGCTTCTCCCTCACTGGGGTGGTCTCGCCCGCTGCGGAGCCGGTCTGGTCTGCGTGGCGCTCGCCGCCTGGCACGAGGGACTCGTCCCGGCTTCTGCTCTCCTCGTGCCCTTCGTGCTCCTGCTTGCGTGGATGGTGGTCGCGATCTCTGCCGCGCTTGCCCGAGCTGGAATCGCCCGGCCAGACATCGATGTGTTCCAGTTCGTCGTGCGTTGGAGAAACGGCGAGCACGAGTTGACTCCGGTGAGCCTCGGCGCCGCCGTATTCCAGTTCCTGCTGGCGATCGCGACGATCCCGGCGGTGAAGCTCTTCTCTCCGTCTGTGCTCTATCAGCCGGAGATCGGGCCGTCTCCCGAGGCCCTGCTCGCGGCGATCGCGATCTCGGCCGCACTCCTCGGGCTCGTCTACTGGCTGTGGTCCGACCGCATCGAGATCGAGGCGTCGCGCGAGCAGCAGCGCGAGGCCGAGGAACACGCCTGACCGTCAGCTAGGGCCCGGTTGTCGTCGCGGGGTCCGCGGGCGCGGTCGTGGCAGGCGCCGTCGTCGGCGGAGCCGTCTCGGTAGGCGGCGGAGTCGTAGTCGCCCCGGGCTCCGTCGGCGGCGGTGGCGCCGTGGTTGCGGGCGCGCCCTCGCCGGTCGTCACGGGAGTTGCCGCCGGCGACTCTGTCTCCGTCGAGGCCTGCCGGTCGCCGGTCGTCGTTCTCGCGCCGTCGGATTGGGGCGTGGCCGGCGCCTCCTCGGGGCTCTCGCCGGTGAAGATCATGCTCGCGCCGAAGCCGACCAGGGCGAGCAACCCGAGCGCGGCAGCCAGCGCGAGATACGTCCGCCGCCGCTGGGACGGGCGGACGATGCGCTCGGGCGCAGGGGGCTCGGACATCACCACGGTGTCGGCCGCCGAGGCGGGCACCGGAAGCGCCTGCTGGTCGAGAGCCGCGACCAGGGCCGCGCCGTCGGCCGGTCGCGCATGGCGGTCGAGCGAGAGCGCCGCCCCCGCGAGAGCGGCCAGGAACGGCGGCGCATCGGGCCTGACGGATGCGACGGAAGGAGCCTCCTGCCAGCTCTTCGTGAGCATGTCTGCCACGGGGTGCTGGGCCTCGAACGGCGGACGCCCGACGAGCATCTGGAAGAGGACGACTCCGAACGAGTACACGTCACTCTCCGGACCGACCGTGCCGCCGCTCGCCTGCTCGGGCGCCATGTACTGGGCCGTCCCGACGACAGCGCCCGTCGTGGTCAGGGTCGCGTCCGAGAGCGCCCGAGCGACGCCGAAGTCCGCGATCTTGGCGCGGCCCTCGCCGTCGAAGAGGATGTTCGACGGCTTCAGGTCGCGGTGGATGATCCCGTGCTCGTGGGCGTGCGCGAGGCCGGCGGCGAGGTCCCGGGCGATCTCCTCCGCCTGCTCGTCGGGAAGTGGCTCCGGCGCGGCCGCCCACACCCTCTCGTCGAGCGTCCCGCCGGGGACGTGCTCGAGCACGAGGTAGGGCCGACCCTCGAAGGTGCCGTAGTCGAACACGCCAACGATGTTCGGGTGCGAGAGCGACGCCGCCGACCGGGCCTCGCGCTCGAAGCGAGGCGCCGTCCCGGTGGCAGCCAGCAGCTTGACGGCCACGGCTCGCTCGAGCTCCAGGTCGCGGGCGAGCCAGACTTCGGACATCCCGCCGCGCCCGAGCAGCCGCTCGAGCTCGAAGCGCCCTGCAATCAGATCAGATGGCACGCCGCAGCCCTCGAGTCATGTACCCCGCGAGCGCGGCGCGAAACGGCGCCCCGGAGCTGTCAGGGATGGGCAGCGGCTAGCCGTCGCCGCTGTCGGAGTCGTCGTCTCCGCCTTCACCGCCGTTGTCGTCGTCGCCACCGTCGTCGTCGGTCTCGGTCCCGGTGGTCGTGTCGTCGGTGGTCGTTCCGCCCGTGGTCGAGACGGTGGTGGTCGGCATGCCGCCGCCGTCGTCATCACCGGCACAGCCGGCGAAGGCCGGCGCCAACAGGACTGACAGCACCGCGAGGAGCAGGAGCAATCGGTTCATGCGCCCGAGCTTGCCCGGGCCGCGCGACCGTCAAACGGGCCCTAGGCCCTTCACCACCTCGGGGCCGGATTACCACCACTTTGGGGGGTGGAGCAGCCCGTGTCCTGCCGAAGAAGAGAGTGATGGCGCACCCGCAAGGACACAGTTCGAGGAGATCGGCCCGACGTGCTCGCTAGCGGCACGAAGCCGGCGCGCCGTGGCCACCGCCGGCAAGTGCTGCTCTCGGTCGTCTGCCTCGCACTTGCCGTCGTCGCCACAATCGCCCTCTGGCCGCAGCTCGGCCCCACCGTCGCCCACGCGGCGGAAGGGCTCGGCCGCATCCGGCCCGAGCTCCTGATCCTCTCGGGGGCGCTCTTCGCAGCGGCCACCGTGTTCTGCGGGCTGGCCTGGCGCGACGCGATTCTTCGCGCCGGCGGTGAGGTCGGCCGCGTGGACGCCTGCGCCCGCTACGGGGTTGGATCCTTCGTCAACTCCGTCGCCCCGGCCCACCTGGGCGACATCGTCCGGGCCGTCCTCCTGCTCGAGAAGCTCCCGGCCGGCGGCCGGCGGCGGATCGTCCCCTGGTTCGGCGTCATCCAGGGCGCGCGGCTCGCAGCGCTGGCAGCGCTCGCGATCGCGGCGGCCCTTCCCGGCTTCCTGATCCTCCTCCCGCTCGTGCTGCCGGTCGCGCTCGTGGTCGCTGCGCTGAGCCGCGGGACCGCGCAGCTCGTGTGCCTCGCATTCCTCTCGCCGATGGCCAAGGCCGCGGCGATCGCGGTCGTGCTGGTTGGCCTCGACGTCGGCTCCCCGCTCGACGCCCTGGCAGTCGTCCCGGCCCTCGAGCTGGCGGCGCTCATTCCCCTCACGCCCGGGAACGTGGGCGTGGCGGGCGCAGCCGCGTCCGGGGCGCTGTTCGCTCAAGGCATGCCGATGTCGACCGCTGTGCAGGCGGGCCTCGTGCTGCACGCCGTCGAGACGGCGGCGGGCCTCACATACGGGACGGCCTCGGCACTGGCCTGGCTCGCCGGCCTCAGGCCGGTGCGAGGGGCGGCACGGGGTTGGCGCGGGCTTCGCTCGGCTGCAGCTCGCACCGCCGCGACCGCTCGCACTCAGCCAGAAGCGGGCAGCCCCTGACGACCGCTCGGGAGGCCGAGCCGGCCTCTCAGTAGCCGCTGTAGCGCTCGGCGATCACGTTCTCTTCGTCGACTCCCGCCTCGTCCAGCGCCTTCTGCATCCCCTCGACCATCCCGGGCGGCCCCGCGACCAGGAACGTGCTCTCGTCGAGCTCCTTCCCGAGGTGGTCGTGGAAGAACTCGGAGTCGATCTTGCGGCTCTCGCCCTCCCAGCCCGGGTCCTCGGTCATGGTGAGAACGAGGCGAAGGTTGGGATTCGCACTCTCCAGCTCCCGAAGCTCGTCGAGAAACGCCGTCGATTCCCGGTCGCGATTCGAGTAGACGAGCGTCACGGTGTGAGAAAGCCCCTGCTCGCGGATGTGGAGAAGCATGCTGCGAAAGACCGTGATGCCGATCCCGCCGGCCACGAAGACGAGCGGCCGCGACGCGTCTTCGGGTAGCGAGAAGCTTCCTTTCGGAGGCTCGACGTCGACTTCTGCTCCGACGGGCAGCTCCGCGAGGGAGCGCTTGAACGCGCTGTCCCGCATCCTCGTCGCGAAGCCGAGCACGCCGGTCTCCCACGCGGGAGTCACGACCGTGAAGTGCCTCCGCAGCCCCTTGTCGTCTTGGTGACCGACGTCCGGGAGGTTGACGAAGAAGTACTGGCCGGGCGTGATCTCGACCTCCGCGCCGAGCAGGTCGAAGGTCACGAGCAACGTTCCCTTCGCGACTTCCCGTTTCTCCTTGATCTCCGCTCGCATCCGTCCTCTTAGCGTCGGGAGCCACGTGCTTCTTACCCGGTTCGGCCCTCGCCGGATCCCTCGGTCTCCCGCAAGAACTCCCCAACGACTTCGAGATAGCGGTCGCTCTCCTCCAGGGCGGGCATGTGGGAGCTCTCCTCGAAGACGACGCCGCGCGCATTCGGGAGACCGTCGAGGAGCGTCGGCCGCGATCGCCTCGGTGCAGATGTCGTAGGCGCCGCGGGCCACCAAGTGCCGGCGACCGCGATCTCGCCGAGCCGGCCGCGGACGTCCCAGTCGCGCAGCTCGCCTGTCACGGTCCACTCGTTCGGGCCCACCATCGCGAGGTAGACCTCCGGGCCCTTCTCCGCATACATGCGCGCGAGCTCCGGTGTCCCCTTGGCGCCGCGGTGGATGTAGTGATCGTCGAAGACGCCGAGCGCCTCCCGGTACTCCGGGTCGTCGAACGTGCCCGCCTGCTCGTGGCGGTCGAGGACCTCGACGACGTCGGCCGGCAGGGCGGCGCGCAGCCGCCGGGCCTCGAGGACCCACTCCTCGATGCTCGCCAGCGTCGAGCTCAGCACGAGGCTCGTGAGCCCGCCGTAGCCGCTGAGCGCGTGCTCGAGGGCAAGTTGGCCGCCCCACGACGTGCCGAGGAGGTGGATCCGCTCGAGCCCGAGCTGGTCGCGCAGCGTCGCGAGCTCGTCGAGAAAGACCTGGACGCTCCAGTCGAGGTCCTGCGGGCGGTCCGAGTTGCCGCAGCCGATCTGGTCGTAGAGGACGACGGCGCGCCCGTCCTCCGCCAGCCGCTCGAGCGGCGCGAAGTAGTTGTGGGTCGAGCCGGGCCCGCCGTGCAGCGCGACGAGCGGGTCGCGGCCGTCGGCGCTCCCACCGACGATGCGGTACCAGGTGCGGTAGCCGCGAAACTCGACGTGCCCCTCGCGGGCCTCCACGCCTAGCCGCGCTCGACCTGCGAGCCGCCGACGATGGCGTCTCGTCCGTCGCCGTAGCGGACCCAGGCCTTGTGCGTTCCGTCGTAGTCCGGCCCCCAGAGGACGAGCGTCGCCTCCTCGCCCCGCACCCGGCACGGGTCGGAGCCCTCCGCGTCGAGGCCCCGCCAGATGCGGACGAAGGGGTTCGTCTCCAGCTCGTCCGCGACCGTGGTCGGCTCCCGATGGCCCGGATGAAGCCGAGTCTCGGGCGGCAGGGCCAGGAGCACATCCATGATCGAGTGCACCTGCTCGCGGTAGCCGTTCGGCCCGCCCGCCGCCGTGCCTCCCACGGTGCCCTTGAAGAGGCAGTCGGCCGTGAGGCAGCCCGTCCCGTCGACGAGAAACGCGATGTGGTCGGGACAGTGGCCGGGAGTGTAGAGCGCCTGGATCTCCAGGGCGCCGCTCGCGATCGTGTCCCCCTCGGCCAGCCGCTCGTCGGCCTCGACACCCGTGTCCGGATGCGCGAGGAGCGGCACCCCGTGGCGCCCTGCGAGCGCCTCGATCCCGACGACGTGGTCGGCGTGGCCGTGAGTGCAGAGGACGTGGGTGAGGGTGATCCCCTGCTCGGCGACGATGCGCTCGAGCTCGCCTTCGAGCCCGTTGGCGTCGACGAGGACACCGCTTCCGCCGGGGCCCTCGGCGACGAGGTACGCGTTCGAGAGCCAGTCCGGGTGCTCGACGCGCTCGACGATCATGCGAAGTCGATCACGCTCCGGATGCCGTCGCCGGCTTCCATCAGCTCGAAGCCGCGGTTGACCTCGTCCAGCGTGAGCTTGTGCGAGACGAAGGAGTCGACGTCGATCTCACCGGCCAGGTACCGCTGCACGTACGCGGGCACGTCCTCGCGGCCCTTGCAGCCTCCGAAGGACGAGCCGGCGATGCGCCGCCCCGTGATGAGGAAGCGCGGGACGACGTTCAGCGTCTCGCCCTTTCCAGCCACACCGCACATGGTCGCCAGGCCCCAGCCCATGCGGGCCGACTCGACCGCCTGCCGCATGACCCCGACGTTGCCCGTCGCCTCGAATGTGTAGTCGGCGCCGAAGCCGCCGGTCAGCTCCATGACCTGCTCCACGACTCCCTCGCCGCCCGGGAGGGTCTCCGTCGCACCGTGGTGCGGGGCCAGCGCGAGGCGGCCCTCGGCGACGTCAACCGCGACGATCCGCTCCGCGCCGGCGAGCCGGCAGCCGACGACGGCGCCGAGCCCGACCATGCCCATCCCGAAGACGACGCAGGTCGAGCCTGCCTCGACCCTGGCGGTGTTGAGCGCGGCGCCGATCCCGGTCGAGAGGCCGCAGGCGAAAAGCGCGGCGCGGTCGAGCGGGGCGTCCCGGTCGACCTTGGCGAGCCCGATCTCGGGCATCACCGTGTACTCAGCGAACGTGGACGTCCCCATGAAGTGCCGGATCGGCTCGCCGTTGCGGGACAACCGCGGCGTGCCGTCCGGGAGATAGCCCTGGTTCTGCATGTCCCGGACGGCGAGGCAGAGGCTGATCCCGGGCTGCAGGCAGTGGACGCACCGGCCGCACTGCGGGGCGAAGAGGGTGACGACATGGTCGCCGGGCTCGACGAGCGTGACGCCCTCGCCGACAGCCTCGACGACGCCTGCGCCCTCGTGCCCGAGCACCGTGGGCGCGTAGCCGGACGGATCGGTGCCCGACGCCGTGTAGAGGTCGGTGTGGCAGACGCCGCAGGCGACGAGGCGAACGAGCACCTCGCCCGCCTTCGGCTCTGCGAGCTCGAGCTCCTGGACGGCCAGGGGGCTGCCGAACTCCTCGAGGACCGCGGCTCTGATCTTCACCGGAGAAACGTAACGGAGCCGGCCGGGTTAGGGTGCGCTCGACAACGCCCTCCGATCGGGCCGGGCCCACCGCATACGCGCCCGGGCGATCAGACGACAGGAGGCGCCGTGAACCACCATGGCTCGGAAAGCTATTACGTCGTGGGCGAAGGCCTGCTCACGGAGAGCGGCGACGGTCGCGACGAGACGCTCGCGGCCGCGCTCCCGGCAGCGGCGCCCGCGCCGCCGTTCCGCTTCTCGCGGATGGGGCCCGTCGGTGTAGGACGCCAGCTCCCGACGCCCAACCGGCGAAAGGTGGCCCTTGCGATGGCCGGCGGCGGAGGCGCGTCGCAGATCCCGGCGGGCTACACGTACCTCGGCCAGTTCGTCGACCACGACCTCACGTTCGACAAGACCAACGTCATGCTCGGAGAGGGCGTGTCGCCCGCGCAGCTTCTGCAGGCGCGCTCGCCGAGCCTCGACCTCGACTCCCTCTACGGCGCGGGCCCGACCGATCCGGCGTCGGCGAGGTTCTACGCGCCGGACCTGCGCCACTTCAAGCTCGGCAGGACGTCCGCGATCGAAGGCATCCCGCCAAGACAGGGCTTCGACCTGCCGCGCGGCGCGGGCCGGACAGTGGCAGCGAAGCGCAAGGCGATCATCCCCGATCCGCGCAACGACGAGAACCTCGCGGTCGCGCAGACGCACCTCGCCTTCATGCGCTTCCACAACCGCGTCCTCGACACGCTGCCCTCGTCGGTGCCGCAGGGACAGCGCTTCGCCCGCGCGCGCGAGATCGTCACGAAGCACTACCAGTGGATGCTCCGCACCGACTACCTGCCGCGCATCTGCGCGCCGGGGATCGTCAACAACGTCTTCTCGAGCGGCAGGAAGGTGTTCGAGGTCGGGGCCGCGCCGACCGACGTCCCGACGATGCCGATCGAGTTCTCCGTGGCCGCTTTCCGGCTCGGGCACTCGATGATCCGGGAGACCTACAACTGGAACCGGGTCTTCGACGACGGTTTCGGCGACCTCTTCCTCCTGTTCGAGTTCTCGGGCGGGAGCGGGAGCCTCGGCGGCAGTCGCACCCTCCCCAGCAACTGGATCGCAGACTTCCGGCGGCTCTACGACTTCAAGGAGGCGGGACGGAACGACCTGGCGGTGCCCGAGCCCAAGTTCAACCGGGCCATGCGCATCGACACGACCCTCACGCCCACGCTCCAGTTCGTCCCCGGCTTCGACTTCTCCGAGGCCAGCCTCGCGTTCCGCAACCTGACGCGGGCGAAGATGGTGCGGCTCGCGACCGGCCAGCAGATGGCCACGTTCATGAAGAACAAGGGCGTGAACCTCACGAAGCTCACGAATGCCCAGATCCGCGACGGCAGGAACGGCGCCGGACTCGGAGGGCTGACCCAGGAGCAGCGCGCGGCGTTCCTCAAGGACACGCCGCTCTGGTTCTACATCCTGCGCGAGGCCGAGCTGAACCAGGGGAAGCTCAAGGCCGTTGGAGCGCGGATCGTGGCCGAGACGTTCCACCGGGCGATGGAGGGAAGCCAGCACTCGATCGTCCGCGACTCGAGCTGGCGGCCGACGCTCGGTCCCAACTCGACCACATTCCGGATGGTCGACCTGCTCCTGTTCGCCTTCCGGGGCCAGAAGGCCCTGCTGAACCCGCTGGGGAACTGAGCCGTGGCCGACGACCCCAAGAAGTACCGGGAGGCCGTGCTCGCGGGCCTGAGCCGGGCCTACGACCATCCCGGCCTCACCGAGACGACGTTCGACGTCGACCGCGACCGGCTGGTCATCTTCAGCGACCACCACCGGGGCTCGCGCGACGGCGCGGACGACTTCTGGCGGTGCGAGCGCTCCTACCACGCCGCCCTCGGCTACTACTTCGAGGCAGGGCACCGGCTCTTCCTGCTCGGCGACGTCGAGGAGCTGTGGGAGAACAAGCACGAGGAGGTCCTGAAGGCCTATGCGAACACGCTCGAGCTCGAGCAGGAGTACCACCGGGCCGGCCGCCTCGAGCGCTTCTGGGGGAACCACGACGACTCGTGGCGCCACGAGGGCGATGTCGAGAAGCACCTCCACAAGCGGTATCCCGGCCTCGTCGTCCACGAGGCGATGCGGATCAGGATCGTCGACGGAGACAAGCCGCTCGGGGTCCTCTTCCTCGTCCACGGCCACCAGGGCACGCTGGACAGCGACCGCTTCTCGAGCGTGTCCCGCCTCGTCGTCCGTTACGGATGGAGGCCCTTCCAGCGCCGGTTCAAGATCCCCTCGACGACCCCGTCACGGGACTTCGCGCTCCGCGCGCGCCATGACGACGCGATGTTCCAGTGGGCGCGGAAGCGGCCGGAGAAGCTCGTGCTCATCGCCGGCCACACCCACCGTCCGGTCTTCAGCGATCCCAAGGTGAAGGCCGAGCGGAGGCCCGAGGAGGTCGACACCGAGCTGAAGCGACTCCGGGAGGCGCCGGACGCGACGCCGGACGGCCTCGGGACGCTGAGGGCCGAGTACGAGCTGGTGCGCACGGAGCAGTTCGGCGACCCGCCGAAGAAGATGCCGCTCCCGTGCTACTTCAACACGGGCTGCTGCTCCTACGGCGACGGCGACGTGACCGGCATCGAGATCTCCGGCGGCAGGATCCGGCTCGTCCGCTGGCTCGACGACGAATCCGCGCCGAAGTTCAAGCAGCTGGCCGACGAGTCGCTCCGCGACATCCTCACCGCGGTCGAGGGCTCACACCACTGACGAGCGCGGGCGGCCGCTCGAGCCGTTCGCGCTCCGCACGCTCGGGGTCGTTCGCGAGCAGGAGGAGCTGGTGCGGCTGGCCCAGGACCGGTTCCGTAGGCTCGGCCTCAGGTGGCACGCGGCGCAGACGCAGGCCCTGCTCCAGCCCGGCTAGTCCCCGAAGGCGTGGCTCCAGCGCACGAGCGTCCAGTCGACGTCGAGCGGGAGCTCCCCACGCGCGGCCCCGATCGCGTCGGCGATGCTCTCGCCGCCGCCGAGCGCCGTGCGGCGCTCGCCCACGGGGCTCTCGAACGTGGCGTTCAGGAGGTAGGCGTTGAAGAGGCGGACGCGGGGCCTGCGGTTGCGCCTGAACGGATGGACGAGTGCGGTTGCGGTCATCGGAAGTCTCCTGCGGGTCGTTGAAACGTTGCCTGCATGCTCGCCCAGGGCCGCCGCGCGGGCCAGGGAGCCAGCCTGCGTCCTGCGGTGGGGATACCCGCACGGATCCGGATGGACAGGCGGGCCCCGGGGAGTGGAGTCTCGATGGGGCCCGCCCGTCCTTGAGGAGGAGCGTGTGTGTCCGGTCAGTCGATCGCGAACGTGACCGTGAGCGTCGCGCCGACATCCTGCGTGCCAGGTTCGATCGCCACGTCGGCCGCGGCAGCCTCGGCGCCGTCGTAGAGGGGCACGACGCCACCGCCTCCCCCGCCCTCGACGATCGCGATCGGAGCGCCGAGCGTGACCCCGGCCTTCTCGGCGATGGCCTCGGCCCGCGCCCTCGCGTCGTCGAACGCAGCGTCGACCGCGTCGGCGTACTGGCTCTCCGCGTCAGAGACCGTCAGCGTCGGCCCGTAGACCTGGTTCGCCCCGGCGGCGACCGCCGCGTCGACGGTCGGGCCGGCCTGGTCGAGGTCGCGGATGGTGGCCCGCACCGTGTTCGAGGCGTCGTAGCCCGTCACGGAGAGGCCGTCCTCGCCCGTCCGTGGATAGACGGACACCTGCTCGGTGCGCAGGTCATCCTGCGCCACGCCCGCCTCGCGGAGCGCGGCCACGACCCGCTCGGTCGCCTCGGTCGCGTCACTGAGCGCAGCAGCGGCGGAGTCGGCCGACGCCTGGACGCCGAAGGACCACTCGGCCACGTCGGGCGTCACCTTCACCGAGCCGGTGCCGACGACAGTGATGCCCGCCGCCGAGACCGACGCGCCCGCGGCGAGGGACTCGGCGGACATGCCGGCCGCCAGGACACCGCTCTCGAGGCCCCCGACGGCGACGCCGTCCGAGCCCTCGTCGTCGCCGCTGCAGCCGGCCGCGAGGACGGCTGCGGCAAGGACGACGGCTGCGATCGCGCTCCTGGTCATTCGCTCCTCCGATCTCGTTTCGTGGTTCGACGGAAGGAGCGCCCCGGAAGTTCCCGAAGTCAGCTCGTCATGCCGGCCAGGAGCTCGTCGAGCACGCGCTCGACATGCTTGCCCGGCGAGACGAGTGCCAGGCGCAGGGCGCAGCCGACGCACGGCGCGGGCAGCACCGAGGCGGCGAGGGCGACGCGACGGAGGAGCGCGCGCCGCTCCTCGAGCTCACGCTGGCGGCAGGCCCAGTACTCGGCGAAGCGGCCCTCGGGCGTCGCCAGCCAGGCGCTGAGCTCGCACTCGAACGTGCTCCAGCGTGCCTCCCGGAAGCTCTGCGGCGTCCCCACGGAGCCGGGAAGCGTATGTAAGGCTTACCTGACCGTCAAGGTAAGGTGGTCCAACACCGCTACCAGTCGCCGCGCCTCTTCTTCCGCTTCCCGTCGGGCCAGATCTGGGTCTGCGGGTTGAGCCTGACGACGTCCTCGGCGCTCCACCTGATCCTGTCCTTGAGCTTGTAGACCTTCAGGCCCTTCGTGATGTCGGTCTGGTAGATGAAGCCGTTGTACCAGTAGCTCCCCCAGGCCCCGCCGAGCGTGAGCGCGGCCGGATCGAGCGGGAGGGGATCCGCCCAGGCGACCGTCTTCGCGCGGCGCGGATCGGTGAAGTCGACCACCCAGGTCCCGGCCTGGTAGTTGCCGGCCACGAGCACGTCACGCGTTCGGGTCGGCACCACGTTGTAGTTGTGGATCGTGCAGTTCTCGACGGCGGACTGGGCCCGCGGGAGGACCCACGTCCCGAGCAGCGCGCCGCTCGCGGTGTCGAAGAAGAAGATGCTCTTGAAGAGCGCCGGGTCGCCGGCCTCGCACTCGGGCCCGAGGCCGCCGCCGGGCTCCCAGCCCATGACCGTCACGTCGCCGTCCCAGGAGAGCGCGGCCGAATGCCAGCCGGTCACCCCGGGCGTCGTGAACGCGCGCCGGCGCTCGGGCTCGACAGGGTCGGAGATGTCGAAGACGACCGCCTGCATGCCCGCGCAGACCGCGACCCGGTCTTCCTTGGTCAGGAGGACGCCGATGTCGTGGCAGGAGTGCCCGCCGTCCAGTGGGACGTCGGCGATCACCTCTGCGTCCTCGGGATCGTCCAGGGGCACCTCGACGATCTGGAACTTGTCGTGCTCCACGGAGCACTCGTGGCGCCAGACAGGGTCGTTGTCGTAGACCGGAGCGGTCGCGCTCGCCGAGACGTAGAGGAGCACGCGGTTCCGCTTCGGGTCGGGGACGACGGTGTGCGTGTGGGAGCCGCAGTCGGTCGCCACGGCGGCCACGAGGTCGTCGGCGCTCGCCCGCTTCGCCTTGCGCACCTCGAAGATCTGGATGCCCTCGAAGCCCGAGGCCGCCGCGGGCGCGTCGCAGGTCTCCTCGGGCGTGGTCGCGGCGATCGGCGTGTCGATCGAGCGGAAGACGAGGTTCCCGTAGACGCCGATGTCGCCCTGGAACGTGCCGCAGTCGACCTCGGCGACGGCCTTTGGCTTCCGCGGGCGTGAGATGTCGACGATGCGGAAGCCGCCGTTCCAGGTCCCCTGGTAGGCGTAGTCGTCCTGGAAGGCCGCGTCCGTGAAGAAGGCCTCCGCGAACGTCACCACCGGGCGGTTGTCACCGGTCGCGCCGACCAGCCTGAGGTTGGCGGACCGCACCTCGTCGTCGCGCGGCTTGCCGGGCCGCGCACCGCCGGCGGGCATGGCCGCGACGACGAGCACCACGCTCAGGATGAGCCCGAAGACGATCGAACGGCTCCGATTTCGCATCTCGCCCCTTTTCTTGCGACCCCGAAGTGCGCCGATCCTAACGAGGGCGGACGACGGGTCGGTCGATCTGAGACGATCGCGCTCGTGCTGAAGCTCTACGACTACGCGGCCTCCGCGAACTGCTACAAGGCGCGCCTCCTCCTTGCCCAGCTCGGCCTCCCGTACGAGCGCGTCGCCGTCGACATCTTCGCGGGCGAGTCGACCACGGCCGAGCACCTGGCGCGCAACCCGGCCGGGCGGACACCTGTGCTGGAGCTCGACTCCGGCGAGACGATCGCCGAGTCGAACGCGATCCTCCTCTACCTGGGCGAGGGCACGCCGTTCGTGCCGGAGGCGCTCGGCGAGCGCGCACGCGTGTGGCAGTGGCTCTTCTTCGAGCAGAACCTCTTCGAGCCGAACGTCGGGACGGCGCGCTTCTGGCGCCTCACCGGCCGCGACACGCTCAAGCCCGAGGTCTTCGGCGCGCGGCTGGAGTCCGCCCGCGGCGGCCTCGAGACGCTCGACCGCGGGCTCGCCGGGCGTCGCTTCCTGCTGGGCGAGGCGTACACGGTCGCCGACGTCTCGCTCTACGCCTACGCGCACGTTGCCGGCGACGCCGGGATCGACATGGGCGCATACGGCGAGGTCGGCGCCTGGCTGCGCCGCGTGGAGTCGACGCCGGGCTTCGTGGACGACCTCGAGCCGTACCCGCCGGGAGCCGCCGCAGGCGCCGGCGGCCCCTCGGTGCACGGCTGAGCTTGAACAGCGTCCGGGCGAGGGCGTATCTTCGTGGCGAGTGGCACGAGTGCAGGACCCGTTTCTCGTCTTCGAGGAGGAGGCGATCGGGTGGTGGGACGACCCTGGGCCGGAACCGGTTCCGCGTCGCCCACCGCGACCGCGCAGGCCCCCGCCGAGAACGCTCGCGGGCGATCTCGCCGGCCTCCGCAGGCGGCTCTCCTCCGGCTCGCAGGGCCCGCTCGCCCTCGGGGCCGCGATCGGGCTCCTCGTCCTGGTCGCGCTCGCGTACGTCGTTCTCTCCCGAGGCGGCGGGCCGTCCGCGCCTGCTGAGGAGGCCGCCCCGGCTCCGGTGACCGCGCCGCCCACGCCCGCTGCTGCGGCCGCAGTGCCGGACGCGCCGTCGGATCCGACGCTCCGCACCGGCGACCGCGGCGTCGCCGTCCGCGACCTCCAGCACGCGCTCGCCGCGCTCGGCTACTCCCAGACGGTCGCCGACGGCGCATTCGGCGCGGGAACGGCTGCCGCGGTGGGCGCCTTCCAGGCGGACAACGCGCTCCTCCCGGACGGGATCGCCGGATCGTCCACAGCGGCCCAGCTCCGCGAGGTCGTCTCAGGACAGGCGAGGGAGTCCGCCAACACGGCGCTAGCAGGGCTCGGTGCCGCGGAGACGGCGGGCCGCCTCGGGCCGAAGCCGGCCGCCCAGTACCGCGCGGCGCTCGACGACGCCCTCGCGGCGATCGGCACTCTGTCGCCCGGGAGGGGCGCCTCGATCGCGCTCGTCCTCGGCGACGTGGCCGCGCACGCCGACGTCTACGACCGTCGTCGGGCGCTCGCGCTCTTCGGGATGCTGACGGCGAACGTCGCGCACTTCGCCGAGAACCCGGTGCCCCTTCCGCCGGCCGACATGACAGGCGAGGACGGGGTCGTCTACCGCTGGTTCGCCGCGCACGGGTTCCAGTTCCACCCGCTGGCCAACTTCGCCACGCTCAACGGCCACGCCAAGAACGAGCGCCGCGAGGAGGCCGAAGGGCTGGCGAAGGCGATGGTGGCCCGCGGGGTCCGTGAAGGGCGCACCCTCACCTGGGAGTACTACTTCCCCTTCGCGGGCCCGGGACGCTGGACGTCGGCGCTCGCGCAGGCGGCGGGCGCACAGGCGCTCGCGCGAACCGGCGCCCTGCTCGAGGACGACACGCTCCTCGCAGGGGCAGGTGCGACCTACCGGGAGATCGCCCGCGATCTCTCGCAGAGCCTCGGCGGCGGGACGTGGGTCAAGGAATACAGCTATTCCGACATGGCCGTTCTGAACGCGCAGCTCCAGTCGATCGTCTCCCTCGCCGAGTACGCGCGGATCACGAAGGACGCCGAGGCGCAGCGCTACGTCGAGAGCCTCAGCACGGCCGCCCGCACGCTCCTCCCCGAGTTCGACACCGGTTGCTGGTCTCGCTACTCGCTCGGCGGGTCGCCGGCCTCCGACGGCTACCACCGCTACCACCTGACCCTCCTGGACCGGCTCGCGCAGATCGAGCCACACGCAATCTGGGCGGAGACCGGGGCGCGCTGGAGGGGCTACCTCAGCTCGGGCTGCTGAGCCGCTCGCGGAGCGCGAGCGCATTGCGAACGGCGAAGCCCTCCCAGTCGTTGTTGAAGTAGGCGTAGACCTCGACGCGGCGCCGCCACTGTGCGATCCGGCGGGCCCACGTGTCGAGCTCGCCATCGGAGTAGTTCCCGTGCCGCCCGCGCCGCCCGTAGTGGAAGCGGACATACGTCCAGTCCGTCGTCAGCTCGTGCGACTGGAAGGGCCGCTCCGGATGGTCGCCGATGACGAGGGCGGCACCGTGCGCCCGCAGGAGCCCGTAGACCTCGGGCACGAACCAGCTCTCGTGCCTGAACTCGAAGCAGTGGCGTCCCGGCGGGACACGCTCGAGCGTCGCGGCCAGCCGTTCGTCGTCCCGCCGGAACGTCTCGGGAAGCTGCCAGAGCACCGGCCCCAGCTTGGGCGAGTCGAGCAGCGGCTCGATGCAGTCGTAGAAGCGGTCGACGCCCCTCCCGAGATCGCCCAGCCGCCGCACGTGGGTCAAGTACCTGCTCGCCTTGACGGCGAAGACGAAGCCCGGCGGGCTGCGCTCGACCCAGGCGGAGACGGTCGTGCGGCGCGGGAGCCGGTAGAAGGTCGCGTTCAGCTCCACGGTGTCGAAGAGCGTCGCGTAGTGCTCGAGCCAGCGGCGCTGCGCCAGGCCCTTCGGGTAGACGACGGCCCGCCAGTGCGCGTAGCTCCACCCCGAGCAGCCGATCCGTACGTCCTGCACGGATTTCTCTTACCCCGGAAGCGTCAGCAACAATGGGTGCGTGGTCAGGCGCATCATCGTGACCGCGGCCGTCGCGCTAGTCGCGGCTCCCGTTGCCGACGCAGCGCCGCTCATCTGCCTCGACCCCGGGCACGCGAGCAGGCCGAACCTGACCACGGAGCCGATCGGCCCGGGCTCGTCGACGCGCAAGATCAAGGACGGCGGCGGGGCCAGCGGCGAGGCGCCGGTCGTGCTGGCCATCGGCCTGAAGCTGCGCAGCCTCCTGCTCGACCGCGGCTACCGCGTGGCGATGACGCGCAACGGCCCGAACTTCACGCGCGGCGCCGGGGGCAACGTCGACCGAGCGAAGTTCTGCAACCGGCAGCACGCCGCGCTCATGATCCGGATCCACGCGGACGGGTCGTCCAACCCACGGACGCACGGCGTCTCGACGCTCTACCCCGCGTGGCGGCGGGGCTGGACCGACGACATCCAGCGGCCGAGCCTGCGGGCGGCCCGGGCGGTCCATCGCAACGTCCTTCGGACGACGGGCGCTGCGGACCGCGGCCTCGTCGCGCGCAGCGACCTCACCGGGTTCAACTGGGCGAACGTCCCCGTGATCCTCGTCGAGACCGGGTTCATGTCGAACCCGACCGAACGGCGGAGGCTCCGGTCGCGCGCGTACCAGTGGCGGGTAGCCCGTGGGCTCGCCGCCGGCACCGCCGCGTTCGTCCCACCGTCGTGACAGACGGCGTCGTGGCCTCGGTCGGCCGCAGCGAGACGCACACGATGTCGAAGCCGGCGCGGGAGAGCATCGTGCTCGTCGCCGGCCTCGGCGTCGACGGGGACGCGCACCGGGGCATGAGAGTCAAGCACCGTTCGCGCGTCAGGTGGGATCCGACCGCGCCCAATCTCCGCCAGGTGCACCTCATCCACGCGGAGCTGCTCGAGGAGCTCGGGGCCAAGGGCTTCCCGGTCTCGCCGGGTCAGCTCGGAGAGAACGTGACCACGCGCGGCGTCGACCTCCTCGGCCTCCCGGCCGGGACGCGGCTTCGCCTCGGAGGGGAGGCGGTGGTCGAGGTGACCGGCCTGCGCAACCCCTGCGCACAGCTCGACGGGATCCAGGCGGGGCTCATGGCCGCCACGCTCGATCGTGACGAAGACGGCGGCCTCGTGCGCAAGGCCGGCGTGATGGGGATCGTCCTCGCCGGCGGGGAGGTGCGGGCCGGGGATCCGATTCTCGTGGAGCTGCCCTCGGAGCCGCACCGCGCACTCGAGCCGGTCTGAGCCGGCTCAGGCGCCCTCGACCAGCTCCTTCAGGCGCTCGAGGTCCTGCTCCAGGCGCTTCTGCGCATGCCGGGTGACAACCGGTGCCGCGATGCGCGCCGCTCGCTGCTTGTACTCGGTGTCGATCACCGCGATCAGGCGCGTGCGACCTCCCTCCAGCTCCTCCAGCCGCTGCGAGCTCGTCGCGTCGAAGACCTTCGAGACGAGCTGGACGGTCATCGCGTGCGGCGGGTCGAGCTCCACGATCTCCGCCTCGAGCTCCACCCGCTGGCCGAGATCCTCGAAGACGTCCCGGAAGCGGCTGCCGATCCCGGGGGAGCCCTCGGTGAGCGGCTCGCTCTCGGTCAGGGCGCTCATCCACTCACAGCGGCGGTCGGAGGCCGCAAGCCAGGGAAAGACCTCGGCGGGCGCGGCCGCGATCTCGACCGAGTGCTCGTTGCGGTGCACGCGCGGGCGGTGAGGTCAGGGCTGATCGGGCTTCTCGCCCGACCGGCGCATTTCCTCGGCGGCCGAGCGGCCCTCCTCGTGGATCCGCCGGCGCATGGCCTCGAACTCGTCGACCGGAGGTGGCTCGGAGGCGGCCGGCTGCTGCCGCCCCTTCGCCGGCGGCGGCTCGGGCTCGGGCTCGGCTGCGGGCTCCTCCGCTGCGGGCGGAGGCGGCGGCTCCTCGGGCGGAGAGGGCTCGTCGACCGGAGGCGGCGACTTCTCCTCAGCCGGCTCCTCGACCAGGGTCTCCCCTCCCATTCCGGCCGCCTCGAAGTCGTTCTCGTCGGCGACCGCCGCGCGGGCTTCGGCGAGCTTGTGCCGGAGCTCCTCCGCACGCGTGTCGGGCGGGGCCGGCAAGGCCTCGGGCGGCCGGCGGCGACGGGAGAAGAAGGCGCCGACCGCGGCCCCGGCGACAGCGGCGAGTGCCAGTTTCGCGTTTCTCCTCACTCTCGCCACTCTTTCACGACAAAGAGGGGTCGGGCAACTCTCGGGCCGCCGCTATACTCGACGAGCTTCCTGCTTCGCCGGGCCCCGCTGATTCCCGAGCGGTGCGCGAAGGCGGGGCCGTGTAGACCGAGGGAAGGAGAGACGGGAACCGTGAATCCATACGAGATCATGCTGCTGCTCGACGCCGAGCTCGCCGAGGAGCGCCAGAACGAGATCCTGGCGCGGATCAAAGAGCTGGTGGAGACGCGCGGTGGAAGCTGGCAGAGCGAGGACGGGTGGGGCAGGCGCAAGCTCGCCTTCGAGATCGAGAAGAAGGGCGAGGCGTTCTACTACCTCCTGCTCTTCGACTGCGACGCCGAGACGCTCGACGAGCTGACCCGCGTCCTCAAGATCACCGACGGCGTCCTCCGGCACATGGCCGTCCGCAGGATTCCCACCGCCCGCACGACGTCGCAGCGCGAGCCCTCCCAGCACCATGCGCGCGAGTCCCGCGAGCCGTCCCCGCCGCCCGCGCGCGAGTCACGCGAGCCGTCCCCGCCGCCCACGCGCGAGACCGTCCCGGCGGCCGAGTAGCATAGAACAAACGTTCGACTGAGGAGCTCTGAAGCCATGGCTGGAGATATCAACCGCGTAACGCTCGTCGGGCGCCTCACCCGCGACCCCGAGCTTCGGCACCTGCCGTCCGGCTCGCCCGTCCTGCAGCTCGGGCTCGCCGTGAACGGCCGCCAGAAGGACGACGCGGGCAACTGGACCGACAAGCCCAACTTCTTCGACGTGAAGGTCTTCGGGAACCAGGCGGAGATGCTCTCGCAGCACCTCGCCAAGGGCCGCCGCGTCGGCATCGACGGCCGGCTCGACTGGTCCTCCTGGGAGGCCCAGGACGGGAGCAAGCGCTCCAAGGTCGAGGTCGTGGCCTTCCAGGTGCAGTTCCTGGACAGCCGCACCGACGGCGAGCAGAGCCAGTACATCCCGTCCTCCGACGTGGCGGCCGACCGCTCGGACTTCGCCCCGGCAGGCGCCGCGGCGGCGGACGACGACATTCCGTTCTAGAGAGCGAGGTTCGAGACTAGATGGCACGAGAGCAGGCCAAGCGCCGCCGCACGTCCCCCTCGACGGGCCCGACCCGGCGGAAGAGCTGTTACTTCTGCCGGGAGAAGATCGAAGAGGTCGACTACAAGAACTACAACCAGCTGCGGCGCTACATCTCCGAGAAGGGCAAGATCCGCTCCCGGCGGATCACCGGCGCCTGCCGCCGCCATCAGGACCAGATCGCGGTCGCGGTCAAGCGGGCGCGCGAGGTCGCGCTCCTGCCCTACGTCGAGTCGCACCATGGGAGCGGCGGCCGGTAATGGACGTGATCCTGCTCAAGGACGTCGACAAGGTGGGCCTGCGGGGCGAGGTCGTCTCGGTCTCGCGGGGCTACATGCGCAACTACCTCCAGCCGCGCAAGCTGGCGGAGCAGGCGACCGAGGCACGGGTCGCCGAGCTGGCCAGGCGGGAGTCCGAGCGGGCGCGGCACGAGGCACGCACCGCCGATCAGGCCGAGGCGATCGCCGAGACGCTGCGTAAGACCGTGCTCCGCTTCGAGGTCAATGCCGGCGAGCGCGGCACGCTCTTCGGCTCCGTCACGTCGACCGACATCACCGACGAGATTTGGCGCACGCGCAAGATCCGCGTCGACCGGCGCAAGATCGACCTGCGCGACCCGATCAAGCGCATCGGCCGCTACGAGATCCCGATCAGCGTCTTCGAGGACGTCAGCGTCGAGGTGAAGACCCTCGTCGTCCCCATCGGCGGCGAGCTGCCGCCGGAGGAGGAGCTCGAGGCCTACGCCGCCGAGGAGGCTGCGGAAGCCGAGGCGGCTGCCGAGGCCGACCGCGCGGCGGCGGCCGAGACGCAGGCGGCCATCGAGGCCGTCGAGGCCGAGGAGGCCGAAGCCGAGGCGCCGGCGGCCGGCGAGGACGAGGGCGCGACCGGCGAGGCCGAGTCGGCGCCCGAAACGACCGGCGAGCCCGAGGCGGCGGCCGCCGAGCCGCAGGCCCCTGCCGAGGCCGAGCCGCAGGCCGACGCCGAAGCAGAGCCCGAGACAGAGGACACGGAGGCCGAAGGCCGCTAGAGCGCGGGCGCCTGTCGGCCTAGCCGGCCGGGCCCTCGATCAGCTCGTAGTGCGCCGAGCGCTCGTCCCAGCGCGAGAGCACTGCCCGCGCTTCATCGGGAACGACGGCCGTCTCGGCGTCTTCGCCGGCGAATGCCCTGACGGCATCCCAGGACTTCCAGAGCGTCAGCGTGGCGAACTCGACCTCGCCCTCGAGCTCGCGGCGGAAGAGGTACGTCCCCTCCTGGCCCTCGAAGGTCCGCACCCAGGGGAAGATGGTGGAGCGGAGCAGCTCCTCGTAGGCGTCCGCGCTCTCGGGCGTCGCGGCCCAGCCTCTCCACCAGCGGGCGATCACGCCTCTGAAAACGCGGGCCGGCACGACTTCCTTCCCGCGGGGAAGAAAACCTGCGGCGGTCCCGTCTGGAGGTCAGCGGCACACGGCTCACAGAAGCCACGGGCCCTCCTCGGAAGCGAGGCGCCGGATGCGGCACCGGCGCCTCGCCTCACTTAAGCGGCCGCGAGGTCCGAGAACTTCGCGTAGCGCTTGAGGAACGAGAGCTTGACCGTGTCGGTCGGGCCGTTGCGGTGCTTGGCGACGATCACCTCGGCGAGGCCCTGCTGGTCGGACTCCTCGCCGTTGTAGTACTCGTCGCGGTAGATGAACATGACGATGTCCGCGTCCTGCTCGATCGAGCCGCTCTCGCGCAGGTCGGAGAGGATCGGCCGCTTGTCGTGGCGCTGTTCGACGGCACGCGAGAGCTGCGAGAGCGCGATGATCGGCACGTCGAGGTCGCGCGCGAGCACCTTGAGCGACCGTGAGATCTGCGAGACCTCCTGGACGCGGTTCTCGGCGTTCGTACCCGAGGTCATGAGCTGCAGGTAGTCGACGATGATGAGCCCGAGGTCCGGTTGCTTCGACTTCAGGCGCCGCGCCTTGGAGCGGATCTCCATCATCGTGATCGACCCCGTGTCGTCCACGTAGATCGGCGCCTTGGCGAGCTTGTCGCAGGAAGCCGTCAGCCGGGGCCAGTCATCCGCGGACAGCTTTCCGGTACGCAGGCGCTGTGACTCGACCTTGGCCTCGCTGCACATGAGGCGCTGGGTCACCTCCGACTTCGACATCTCGAGTGTGAAGAGGGCGACCGGGACGTTCTTCCGCACCGCGAGGTTGGCGGCGACCCCGAGCCCGAGGGCCGACTTGCCCATGCTCGGGCGCGCGGCCATCACGATCAGGTTCCCTTCCTGGAAGCCGGACGTGATGCGGTCGAGGTCGCGGAAGCCGGACGGCACGCCCGTGACGTCGGCACCGGACTCGTAGAGCTGGGTGATCCGCTCGAAGCTCTCCTTCAGCAACGCCTCGATGTGACTGAACTCGGACGTCGCTTTCTCCTGCGAGAGGTCGAAGAGGATCTGCTCGGCCCGGTCGACCAGCTCGGGGGTCTCGCCGGGACGCTCCCAGCCCAGGCGAGCGATCTCGCCGCCGACGCGGATGAGGCCGCGCAAGGTGGCCGTCTCCTTGACGATCTGCGCGTAGTGGCCGGCGTTGGCGCTCGCAGGCACCAGCGCCGCGAGCTCGTGGACGCGAACCTTGCCGCCGACGTCCTCGAGCTCGCCCCGCTCGTCGAGCTCGTCGACGAGCGTGATCGCGTCGACCGGCTCGCCCTTCGCGTACAGGGCCAACGCGCCGCGGTAGATCTTCGCGTGGCTCTCCCGGTAGAACTCGTGGCCGTCGTGGGACAGGACGTCGCTGACCGCCGCGATCGCACCCGAGGAGAGCATCATCGCGCCGAGGACCGATTCCTCCGCGTCAAGGTTCTGCGGGGGAACCTGGGGGTCCTGGACGGCCGCTGTCCGGGCTCCGTTCGTCGCCATCGGACGCGACCCTATGTGGCCTGTTGATTGTGAATCCACAGTCGGAAAATCCCCCCGGTGCAGGCAAAGAGAACAAATGTTCCCATACCTGGCGGACGACAGTGCCCACGGGAACCCACAGCCCTGTGCATGAGATTCCCGCTCTACGCGCGAAGTTTCGCGTGATGCTCCACACCCGCCTGTGGACGACGTCCCGCGGCCGGTCGGACGACTAAGCTCCGGTCGATGCCCGCCACCGTGATCGTCGGGGCCCAGTGGGGCGACGAGGGCAAGGGGAAGATCGTCGACCTGCTCGCGCGCGACTCGGACGTCGTCTGCCGCTATCAGGGCGGCCCGAACGCCGGGCACACGATCGTGATCGACGGCGAGCGCTTCGCCCTCCACCACGTCCCGTCCGGGATCCTCTCCGGGAAGCTCTGCGTCGTCGGCGCGGGCTGCGTCGTCGACCCCGGGCTCCTCGTCGACGAGCTCGACGAGCTCGAGGGCCGTGGGATCTCGACCGGGACCGTCCGCATCTCCGGCAACGCGCACCTGATCATGCCCTGGCACGTCGCGGTCGACTCCGCCAGCGAGCGCAAGCTCGGACGCCTTCAGATCGGCACGACGCGCCGGGGGATCGGGCCGGCCTACGCCGACAAGGCAGCGCGGATCGGCATCCGCGTCCAGGACATCCTCGACCCCAAGATCCTCCGCCAGAAGTTCGAGACGGCGCTCGCCGAGACGAACCTCGTGCTCGAGCGGATCCACGGCGTTCCTCCCCTCGAGGTGGAAGAGCTCGCCTCCCGGATGGAGGCCTACGCGGTCCGCCTGCGGCCGTACGTCGCAGACACGTCACTGCTGGTCGATCGGGCGCTCAAGGACGGCAAGCGGGTGCTCCTGGAGGGGGCGCAGGGAACGCTGCTCGACCTCGATCACGGCACCTATCCGTTCGTGACCTCGTCGAACCCCGTCGCCGGCGCCGCCACGACCGGGGTCGGCATCGGCCCCACCCGGATCGATCGCGTCCTCGGGGTCGCCAAGGCGTACGTCACGCGGGTGGGCGAGGGCCCCTTCCCGACCGAGATCGAGGGGGAGCAGTCGGTCCGCGTGCGCGAGCTCGGCGCCGAGTACGGGACGACGACCGGCCGCGAGCGCCGTTGCGGCTGGCTCGACCTCGTGGCGCTGCGCTTCGCCGTGCGGGTCAACGGGATGACGAGCCTGGTGCTGACGAAGCTCGACGTCCTCTCCGCCTTCGACGAGATCCCGGTCTGCACGCGCTACCGGCTGCCCGACGGCACCGAGACGGACGAGTTCCCGGCGCACCAGAGCGACTTCCACCACGCGCGGCCCGTGTACGAGACGCTCGCCGGCTGGAAGGCCTCGCTCGAAGAGGCCGAGTCGCTGGCCGACCTTCCCGACGCCGCCCGGGCCTACGTCTCCTTCGTCGAGGAGCAGCTTGGCGTCGAGGTCTGCCTCATCAGTGTCGGGGCCGAGCGCGAACGCGTCGTCGCCCCGCGCGGGCTCGCCGGCGTCGCCGGATGAGCGCCGGGCCGGGCAACCAGCTCGAGCTGCTCGCCGCCGAGCCCGGACGGGGATAATCCCGGCGTGCGTCGCGTCAACCTCTTCTCGGCCGCGCTCGAGGACTCGCCCGGGCGGCCGGACGGCTGGCGCTTCGCCTTCACCCGTCTCGCGCCCGAGCTCGGGGCGACCCTGATCGGCGCCTCGATCTACGAGCTTCCACCCGGCCAGAGCAGCTTCCCGTACCACTACGAGTACGGCTGCGAGGAGTGGCTGCTCGTCGTCTCCGGGCGCCCCACCCTGCGCGACCCGGAGGGCGAGCACGAGCTCGAGCCCGGCGACGTCGTCTGCTTCCCCGAGGGGCCCGAGGGCGCCCACGCCGTCGCCAACAAGACGGACGAGCCCGTGCGGATCGTGATCCTCTCGACGAAGGGCTTCCCCGCGGTCGCCGTCTACCCGGACAGCGACAAGATCGGGGTCTGGACCGGCAACGAGGACGACGACGTCATGGTGCGGCGCGAGAGCGACGTCGACTACTGGGACCGCGAGGCCTGAGCGTCCGGCTCGACCACGTAGTCGTCGCGGTCAGCGACTGGGAGCGTTCGAACGCCTTCTACCGCGACGTGCTCGGCGCCGAGGTCGTCGCGATCGAAGGCGGCCGGTTTGCGTACGCCTTCGGTGAGCAGCGCCTGAACGTTCACGGCCCCGACACCGACGTCGGGAGGCTCGTCGCCCGCGACCCGGTGCGTCCCGGCAACAGTGACCTCTGCTTCGAGTGGGCCGGAGCGATCGAGGAGGCGATCGCGCATCTTCGGGCGCGTGGAGTCGAGCTCGAGGAGGGGCCGGTCGACCGCGAGGGAGGACGAGGCCGGGGGCGCAGCGTGTACTTCCGCGACCCGGACGGCTCGTTGCTCGAGCTCATCTCGTACACCTGACCGTCAGCGCGCAGTGCAGTACTGAGACCGCGGGCGAACCCTAGCCTTCGCCGCCGAAAACTAGCCGGAAATACGGGTTTCAGCCCGGGCGAATGGCTCTAGACTCAGTGGCTCGGCGTCTGGCCGGACGGGCGGGCCTGCGGCAGAACTCAGGCCCGCCCGGCCGACATAAGGCAGAGGAGGGTCTATGCCTGAGCGAGTAAGCGTGCGAGTTCCTGACCCCGCGGGTGCCGTTCGCGCTGCGGTCTCCGCGGAGGAGACGACCTCCCGTGAGCGGTTCCTTCAGCGGGCGGTCGTCGCAGGCGGGGCGCTGGTGGCGGGCGGCGTGATCATCGGCGGCCTGCCGAGGCTGGCCGCGTCGGCGCAATCGCCCGAGCAGGACGTGGAGATCTTCAACTTCGCATTGCTGCTCGAGTACACGCAGGCTGCGTTCTACAACGAGACCGTCGAGCGGGCCGAGCTGACCGGCGAGCTCTTCGAGTTCGCGAAGGTGGTGGCGAACCACGAGCGCGCACACGTCGACTATCTGCTGGAGGCGCTCGGCGCCGAGGCACGAGCGGAGCCCGTGACCGACTTCGGCAACGCCACCACCGATCCGGACGCCTTCGGTGCGGCAGCGGTCACGCTCGAGGACGTCGCGGTCGCCGCCTACAACGGCCAGGCGGCCAACCTGACGAAAGGTGCGCTTCAAGCCGCGGCCCCAATCATCTCGGTCGACGCGAGGCACGCGGCCTGGGTCCGCTCGATCATCGGCGAGCCTCCCGCAGCCGACGCCGTGGACGCGCCGCTGACCGCCGAAGAGGCGACGGCGAGGCTGGACGAGACCGGCTTCCTCCAGGAGGAGCGACGATGACCCTGCGCGACTTCACCGATCTTCCGCTCGACGATCTCGACCGCGACGGCGCGCTGAGACAGGCGGCCGACGAGCTCGAACGGACGTCCCGGGCCGGCTTCCTCGCGACCGCGGCGGGAGGAGTCGCGACCGCAGCGGCGCTCGTCCGGGCGCCGGCGGCGGCTGCGGCTCTCGCCAAGAGCGACGTGGCGATCCTGAACTACGCCCTCACGCTCGAGTACCTCCAGGACGCCTTCTACACCGAGGCCGAGCGCAAGGGTGCACTCGAGGGACCGGCGGCGGAACTGACGCAGGTCGTCGGAGCGGTCGAACGGGCGCACGTGAAGGCCTTGCGCGAGGTCCTCGGCAAGCAGGCGGTCAAGCGGCCGTTCTTCGACTTTCGCGGCGTTACCGAGGACCCGGCGCGCTTCACGCGCACGGCAGTCGCGTTCGAAGATCTCGCCACGGCCGCCTACAAGGGGCAGGCGCACCGGATCAAGTCGCCGGAGGTGCTCGCTGCGGCGGTCGGCATCCACTCGGTGGAGGCGCGCCACGCGGCGTGGATCCGCTACATCGCGGGGACGCCCCCCGCGGCCGAGCCCTTCGACGAGCCCAAGTCCGTGAACGAGACGCTGCAGCTCGTCCGTGCGACGCGGTTCATCGTGGCGCGACCCCGCATGCGCTCGAGAAGGGGGCCGCGTTTCACCGGATGAGGCGGCCGAGGGCACGTCGGTTCCTGCTCAGCGCGACCGTCGCGACCGTCGCGGCGGGAGCGTCCCTGGCTGCGCTCGCCGCGACCGGCGGACGCGGCGCTCCGGGCGTGAGCCTCGGGGCACCAGTAGGAGCGCCCGGTCAGGGGCTCGCACCACCGGCTGACCCGGTGTTCAGGGTGCAGCAGCCGCGGCCGCTCCAGACGTCGCAGTTCGAGTCGACCTGGGCAGCGGTGAGGCACGCCACGGCGGTTCGCGCCGGCCCGCGGCGAGCCGCGCCCCTCGTCGGGCGCCTCGCGTCGCGAACGCCCGAGGGAACGACCAACATCGTCCTGACTCTCGACCGGGCGGAGGACGGCAAGGGATCTCTGTGGATCCGCGTGCGCATCCCCGCCCTGCCGAACAACACGACCGGGTGGGTGCCGCGGTCGGCGCTCGGGGGCTACGGGGTCGTCCGCACGCGACTCGTCGTCGACCTGAGCGACCGCCGGCTGACCCTCCTCCGCCGTGGCAAGGCGATCTTCCGCGCCGCGGTCGGCGTCGGCACGGAGCAGTTCCCCACGCCGACCGGCGACTTCTACGTGCGCAACAAGCTCACGCGCTACCGAAACGCCTTCTACGGCCCGCTCGCGTTCGGCACGAGCGCCCGTTCGGAGACGCTCACAGACTGGCCCGACGGAGGATTCGTCGGCATCCACGGGACGAACCAACCGGCACTGATCCCGGGGCAGGTGTCCCATGGGTGCATCCGCCTTCGCAACGAGGCGATCCTGCGGCTCGCCCGCCTGCTGCCCATCGGAACGCCGCTGAGGATTCGCGCGTAGTGAGAGCGCTCGCAGTCCTTCTCGCGCTCGTCACCCTCTTTGTGGCCCCTGGCGCGCTCGGGCAGAGTCAGAGCCGCGAGCCCGACCTCACGGACCTCTGGAGCGAGTATCCCCTCGACCAGACCCCGGCCGGCGTCGAGCGGCTGCAGACTCGTGAGCGCGACGGGTCGACGGCAGGGCCGCCGCCGCGGGCCCCGCAACCCGGCGGCCCGATCGCCCTGGCGATTCTCTACGTGATGCTGGCGCTTGCCGCGGTCACCGCCGTCCTCGTGGCCCGCAGGGTCGTGCACCTGCCGCGGGGTCTCGTCGGTCGCCGGAGCCGCGAGCGCGCTCGGTAACGGGGTCAGCGAAGAATCGTCATCACGACGCCGGTCTCAGGGTCGACGCGGCGCACCGTCGGCTCCGGCTCGGACTGGCTGAAGAGGAGCGCCGGGGCGAACCCGGGCCGACGCCGCGTGTTAGGTACCGCTAAACCGCATGGTTCCTAGCCTTCCGGGGGTTTCCGAGTTGTGACGAATCGCGCTATAAAAGGCCTTCACCACTTGGGAGGAGGGGACAAGTGCAACGATTGAGTCGCCTTGTGGTCCTGGCTGCTGCTCGCTCTTCTGGTGAGCGTCGAGGCAGCGGCCGCAAGACCTGATCGCTTCTTAGGCGGGGAGATGTTCCCCGGCGAAGGAGTCGCCACAGACATGGGCCAACACGACATGGCCGACGGCCACCTGCCTCCGGTCAATATCGGGGGCATCAAGCTCGTCGGCAAGGCCGAGGTCACCAACCCGGCCGGGACCGGAAACGACGGCCGCGTCGCCGACGTGTCCGCCTACGGGAAGTACGCCTTCCTGACGGCCTTCCGCGACCCGACCTGCGAGCGCACCGGCGCTCACGTGATCAACATGTCCGACCCGAAGAATCCGTTCGAGGTGACGAGCGCGTTCATGGAGACGACCCCGTTCAATTACGCGGGCGAAGGCTCCGACACGCTGCGTCTGAAGAACCAGTTCTTCGACGGCGTGCTCTTCATCCACCAGAACGAGACGTGCCCCGGCGCTCCGGCTCCGACCGCGCCGATGACCCGTGGCGGGATCAACATCTGGGACATCAGTGACCCCGAGCACCCGGAGCTGCTCGTCAAGCACGCGGGTGACCTCGACGGCGGGTTCGACGACCAGCCGAACCAGACCCACAGCGTCTTCGCGTGGACGAGCCCGTTCGACGGCCGGACCTACGCTGTCCTCGTCGACGACGAGGAATTCACCGACCTCGACATCCTCGACATCACCGATCCGAGGAACCCGTTCATGGTGAACGACACGCTCGACCTGGTCGAGCTGTTCGGGGTCGACCAGGCGTCCCCGCCCGGCCTGACGTCGATCTTCTCGCACGACATGTACGTGAAGCGCGTCGGCAAGCGACTGGTCATGAACGTGAGCTACTGGGACGGCGGCTACGTGTTCCTCGACGTCACCAACCCGACGCCGGGGAACGTGACGCTGATCGCCGATCAGGACTTCGAGGAGCTGGATCCCGAGCGCCTCGCCCGCGGGCACGAGATCTCGCCCGAGGGCAACGCGCACCAGTCCGAGCTCTCGCCCGACAACCGGTTCCTGGTCGCAGGGGACGAGGACTTCAACCCGTACCGCGTGGTCGCGGAGATCACGTCCGGGCCGCACACGGGGACAGAGTTCACGGCGCTCTCCGGCTCGGACGTCCCGCCGATCGACGCGGACACGAGCATCACCGGGACGCCGACGTTCGTCGGGCTCGCATGTGCGGGAACCGTGCCTCCGGGCGACGGCATCGCGCTCGTCGAGCGAGGCGTCTGCTCGTTCCAGGAGAAGCTGGACACCGTCAAGGCGGCGGGCTACGACGCCGGGATCGTCTTCAACACCGTGCGTCCGGACTGCCAGAGCCTGGTGTTCATGCTCGCGGCAGGGGATATCCCGTTCGTGTTCGTCGACCGGGCGACCGGCCTGCGGATCCTGGGGCAGACGCTTTCGACCGACGTCTGCACGCAGGCCTCGCCGGCGGTCGGCTCCCCGGCCTCGTCGGTCGCGATCGAGGCGATCTTCGACGGCTGGGGCTATGTCCGCCTCTTCGAGACCGAGGTCCCGGGACAGGTGGGCGCGCCGGGCTCGATCACGTCGCTCGACACGTTCGCCATTCCCGAGTCGCAGGATCCCGCCTACGCGTCGGGCTTCGGCGACCTGTCCGTGCACGAGGTCGCGCTCGATCCCAACCCGCGCAAGAAGCTCGCGTACGTGAGCTACTACGCGGGTGGGTTCCGCGTCCTCAAGTACGGCCCGTTGGGGCTGCGCCAGGTTGGCGCCTTCATCGACGAGGGCGGCAACAACTTCTGGGGCGTCGAGGTCCACAAGATCCGTGGGCAGCAGTACGTGCTCGCGAGTGACCGCGACTTCGGCCTCTACATCTTCCGGCCGTAGCCGGAAGGAAGCATCAGTTGACGGCGGGGGCCTTCGCGGGCCCCCGCTGTCACGTCAGGCTCAGGTCGGCGCGCGTGTTCACGCTGCAGCCGCTCGTCGCAGCAGCCTGTTCGGTTACACGGGAGGCTCGGAAAGAGAGGGCCGGCTTCCTTGAAGCCGGCCCTCTCTCTTTCGCATTCCGGAGTTGTGACGGCCGCGTCAGCAGCTCCGAAGGGTGTCCCGCCCGGGCCCTCCCGAGCACGCATCTCGTCCGGGGCCGCCGTTCAGGAGGTCGTTTCCTGCCTCACCTGCGAGCGCGTCATTCCCGGCCTGGCCGAAGATCCGGTCTGGCCCGGGACCGCCGCGCAAGCGTGTCCGCTCCGAGTCCGCCGCGCATGAGATCGCCGCCGGTTCCTCCAAGCACAAGGTCCTTCCGCCCTTCCCGTTCAGGGTGTCGGCGCCGCCGAGCCCGCAGATGATGTCGTTGCCCGACGTGCCGTTGAGCGTGTCCGGCCCCGGTGTGCCGATGACGTCGTTCCGCGGATCGCCTTCGCGACCGGGGCACTCGGCCTCCTGCACCTTCCCGAGCAGCAGGTCGAGGCCGAAGAAGCAGCCGTTGGCGCAGGAATCGGCAGATGTGATGTCCGAGTCGCCGTTGAGGTCGACGAGACCATTGTCGGCCGTGTTCGGAGGCGTCCCGAAGCCGCATTCGTTCGCGCCTGGGTTGCCCAGGACGTCAGCGCCGTCGGTCGGATCGCCGAGGCCGACGTCTACGAGCACGCCGACGAGCCCGAAGTGGCACTCCTCACCGTTGATCGTCTCGTCGCCATTCGCGTCGACCCGGCCGTCGATTGCCGACCACGCGAAGTCCGAATCCCCGATGTCCGGGTTGTCCGGATCGCCGGCGTTGAAGACCGTCGGAAGCGGGCCGCTCGCGGCCTGGAACACGCCGTCGACGACCTCGATCGTGACGCCGTCCGGCGTGCCGTCGTGCCCAATGAGCGAGCAGTCGTCGGCGGTCGTGATGGCGTCATCGCCCGCATCGCCGTCATTCGCGATGAACCCCCACGCATCGCAGTCGAGCATGCCGTCGATGATGTGCGTGTCGCCGTAGAACGCGTTCGCATCGTCGCGGCCGCTCACGGCGCCGTCCCCGTTCAGGTCGGCCCGGCCCGAGACGATGGTCGGCGAGAAGCCACCGTCCAGCGGGGAGGCTGCGAGAGGCGTCGCCAACAGAAGCGAGGCCGCCGTCAGCCCCAACGCGGCGACTGTCGCAACGGTCGTGCGCGGTCGTGTCCTCTTCCGGATCACACCCATTCGCACTCCTTTCGTGCGGGTGGGCGGCAGCGCGCGAGCAGCACCGCGCGAGAGGACGACACGCTTTCGGCGCGCGCCGGTCGGCTCGACCCCTTCAGGGACGACGCCCCCCGGTACGCGCAAAACCTCCGTTGGCCGCCGGCACCGGCTGCCTCCCACACACCTTGGATTGGAACCCGGGCCGAGGTTACGACACGAGGCAAACCGTGTCAACTGTCACAAATTGGGGCCTCGAAAGGCGGCAAACGCGCTTGTAGACTGAGAACAGGCCGGCGGTGGCCTCCCTGGATTGGAACCCTGGGTCGAACCCGCCGGCCGCCCACTAAGGCTCTTCGGGCAGCTCGTCCGGCTCGTTCACGTTTCGGAGCTGAGCCTCGTCCAGCACGACGACGTTCACACGGAGCCCGCCCAGTGCCCGATGCAGCGCCAGGTCGCCCGACGCGATGCGCCGCTGGAGCGCGGGGAGCGTCGAGCGCCGGTACGCCCCCGGCAAGGCGCCCGTCTGTGGGACCGCGACGTCATGTTCACCGACCGCGTCCACGAGCGCGTGCAGGAGGTCCGCGGTCACGAGCGGCATGTCGGTCGGGAGAACGACGACGACATCCGCCCCGGCCAGCCGGAGAGCGGCGGCGACGCCGATGATGGACGCGCGCACCTCGCTGCCGTCGTCGAGGACCTCGAACGGGAGCTCGAGGCCGTCGACTGCCTTACCGACCACGATCACCTCGCCGAACGCCTCGGCGAGGACCCGGTGACCCCGCTCGGCGAGCGTCGCGCCCTCGTAGCGGGCGAGCGCCTTCGGCGAGCCGAACCGCGTGCTCGCGCCGCCGACGAGCAGCGCGCCGGCTACGCCCGGCCGGTCGCGTACCACGCGCGCGCGGTGAGGCTGAAGGGGCCTTCGGGAGCCTCGAGCCGCTCGCGATAGAGCGCCTTGAGAGTCTCCTGCCGGTCGGGGGGAAGCGAGACGGCATAGGCGCCCGCGGGGCCTACCCCAGCCGTGTATGGCTCCCAGAGATCCTCGAAAGACTCGTACTCGGCGGACACGACGATCGCGCCGTCCTCGACGTCTTCGAGGCTGGCGTCGCGGAGCAGCCCGGCGAGCTCGCCCTCGCGTCGATACGGCATGCGGGAGCGCTCGTCGGCGTCACCGGAGCCCTTCGGGTCGAGCTCCTCGACGGCGTCCCAGAACCTACCCAGGAGCTGCATCTCGCCCCCGTAGTCCCAGACGCACGCAGCCACCGTGCCGCCGGGCCGCGTGACGCGCCGCATCTCCGCGACGCCGGCCGCGGGGTCGGCCATGAAGTTGACGACGAGCAGGGCGAGCGCGGCGTCGAAGGAGTCGTCCTCGAACGGCAGCGACTCGGCGACGCCCTGCCGGACGTCGGCCTCCGGGAAGCGCTCACGGAGCGCGGAGACGAACGGCTCTGATGGGTCGACGGCGGCCACCCGCCCCGGCCCGGCGATCTCGACGAGCCGACGCGTCCCGACACCGGAGCCGGCGCCGACGTCCAGCACCGACACCCCAGGGGCGAGGGCCGCCCGCTCGGCGAGCGCGTCGCACAATGCGTAGCTGTACCGGCCGACGAAGCGGTCGTACGCATCCGCCGCGACCGCGAAGGTCATGCGACCCTCCACGGCTCGGAGTAGACGTTCACGCGCCCGTCGCGGACGAAGCCGCAGAGCGTGACGCCGCGGTCGCGGGCCAGCTCGACGGCGAGCGACGAGGGCGCGCCGACGGCGACCACGACCGGGCAGCCGGCCACGGCCGCCTTCTGGACGAGCTCGAACGAGAGGCGGCCGCTGACGCAGACGACCTTGTCCGTGAGGGGAAGGAGTCCGTCGAGGAAGGCGCGGCCGACGACCTTGTCGAAGGCGTTGTGCCTGCCGACGTCCTCGCGCGCGTGCAGAAGGCTGCCCGTTGCGGTGAAGAGGCCGGTCGCGTGCAGGCCCCCCGTCGCGGCGAAGGTGGGCTGGGAGGCGCGCAGACGGTCCGGCAGCGTGGAGACGACGTCGACGGGAACGCGGAGGTCACTCTCGACGCGCGGCGCCTCGACCGCAACCGCCTCGAGCGCGCCCTTGCCGCACACCCCGCACGAGGACGAGGTGTAGAAGTTGCGACGGATCGTCTCGGCATCGAAGTCGTCGGCGGTCACCTCGACCGTGTTGGCCGCGAGATCCTCCGGCAGCGACGCCTCGACCGGACGGATGCCCTCGGAGAGCAGGAAACCGACCGCGAGCTCCTCGTCGTGGCCGGGCGTCCGCATGGTCACGGCGACGGCCTCGCCGTTCACGCGGATCTCGAGGGGCTCCTCGACGGCCACCTCGTCACGCTCCGTCCAACCGCCCGGGAGCCGCAGGACGTCCGTGCGGGCCGCGGAGTACGGCGGCAGGGCGTTCACTATGATCGAACCATAGACGTCCTCAAGCTCACCGAGCTCCTCCCCGAGCTGCCGAGAGAGCGGACGAAGCTGCTGGACAACCTCGGCCGCGTTCGCCGCGAGGTCGGCCCGGTGACGGCCGAGCTGTCGGACGCTGTCGCCGACCACATGAACATCCGCCGCGGCGAGGTGCACGAGGTCGTTTCCTTCTACTCGTTCCTGCGCGTGCCCATGGCCGCCGTGCGGGTGTGCATCGGCCCCGTCTGTGACTGCCTCGGCGCGAAGGACCTCCTCGCCCGCGAGCAGGAGACCGCGAACGGCATCCCCGTGCTCGGCGTCGAGTGCCTGGGCCATTGCGACATCGGCCCGGTCCTCCTGCGCGGGGACACGGTCGAGCCGGAGGTCGTCCACCGCACCAACGACGGCCCCTCGACGGGCCTCGCGCAACGCGACGAGACGCTGGCCGACTACGAGGCCCGCGGCGGGCTCGAGGTGCTCCGCAACCTCCCGGCGAACGACAGGATCGTCGAGGAGCTGAAGGCGAGCGGCCTGGCCGGCCTCGGCGGCGCCGGCTTTCCCACCGGGGTCAAGTGGGAGGCAGTCGCGCGCGAGCAGGGCCCGCGCTACGTCGTGGTCAACGCCGACGAGGGCGAGCCGGGGACGATCAAGGACCGCTACGTCATGGAGCTCCGGCCGCAGCTCATGCTCGAGGGGATGCTCGTCGCCATGCGCTTCGCCGAGGCGACGGAGGGGTTCATCTACCTGCGCGAGGAGTACGCGACCGCACGCGACCGCCTACAGGCCGCGATCGAGGAACTGCGCGCGGCCGGGATCCTGAACGGGCTCTCCATCGAGCTGGTCGTCGGCGCCGGCGCGTACATCTGCGGCGAGGAGACCGCGATGCTCGAGTCGATGGAAGGCCGGCGCGGCATGCCGCGGCTCAAGCCTCCGTTCCCGAGCCAGGTCGGCTACCTCGGGCGCCCGACGCTCATCAACAACGTCGAGACGCTCGCGCACATCCCCGCGATCCTGCGGCTGGGCGGGGAGGCCTGGCCGAAGGTGCGCCTGTGGTCGGTCTCGGGCGCCGTCGCCGCACCGGGCTGCTACGAGGCGCCCATCGACGTGACGCTGCGCGAGCTGATCGACGAGCACGCCGGCGGCGCGACGGAGGAGATCGGCGCGATCGTCCCCGGCGGAGCGGCCAGCGGGATCCTCCCGCCGGAGGCGCTCGACGTGCCGCTCACGCGCGATGCCCTCCGCGAGTGGGGCGTCGGCGCGGGCTCCGCGGCGGTGCAAGTCTTCCCCGAGAGCTACTCGCCTCTCCGGCTCCTGGCGGAAACGATGCGTTTCTTCGCCGAGGAGTCCTGCCAGAAGTGCACGCCATGCCGGATCGGTAACCGCGGCATGCACCACCTGCTCGAGGAGCTCGAGCACGGCCGGGTCGCCATGTCGCGCGAGCAGATCGAGGAGTGGCTCGACGCGATGGCGGCGACGTCGATCTGCGGGCTCGGACAGGGCGCGCCCTTCCCCATGCGCGCGGCCTTCCGCTACTGGCCGGAGCTCTTCGCCCCGCTCGGCGAGCCGACGCCGACAGCGTGACCGCGCCGGACGCGGCGACTTGGACCGCGACGACCCGCTCGCCCGTTTCCGCGACGAGTTCGTCCACGAGGAGGGCGGGCCGCTCTACGTCGACGGCAACTCGCTCGGCCGGCTGCCGAAGCGGACAGCAGGCGGCGATCGCCGAGGTGGTCGAGCGGTGGGGCACCGACCTCGTGCGCGGCTGGCATCGACTGGATCGAGCTCCCGACCGCGGTAGGCGACGAGCTCGCCGAGCATGCTCTCGGCGCACGGCCGGGCGAGGTCGTCGTCACGGACTCCGTCACGGTCAACCTCTACAAGCTCGCCTCCGCCGTGCTCGCCGCCCGCCCCGACAGGCCCGGTGTCGTCACGGACGTGGACAACTTCCCCACCGACCGCTACGTGCTCGAGGGCCTCGCCGGCGACCTCCGCTTCATCGAGCCCGACCCGGTCGATGGGCCGACCGCCGCAGACGTCGAGGCCGCCTGTGCCGCCGGTGACGTCGGGACCGTCGTCCTCTCGCACGTCGCGTACCGATCCGGGGCGCTCGCCGACCTTCCGGGGATCACGGAGGCCGCGCACGCCGCGGGCGCCCTCGTTCTCTGGGACGTGAGCCACTCCGTCGGCGCGGTGGAGATCGGGCTCGAGGAGCACGGCGTCGACCTGGCCGTCGGGTGCACCTACAAGTACCTGAACGCCGGGCCGGGGGCGCCCGCGTTCCTGTACGTCCGCGCGCCGCTCCAGGAGGAGCTCCGCACACCGATCCAGGGCTGGTTCGGCCAGCGGGACCAGTTCGCCATGGGCCACCCCTACCAGCCCGCGGACGGCATCTCCAAATTCCTCGCGGGCAGCCCGCAGATCCTGGGCCTGGTCGCGATCCGGGCGAGCCTTGGAATCCTGGCCGAGGCCGGCATCGAGGCGGTCGCGGCCAAAGGCCGGGCGCTCACCGAGTACGCGGTCAAGCTGCACGACGAGCTGCTCGCGCCGCTCGGCGTCGAGCTGGGGACGCCTCGAGACCCGGCCAGGCGCGGCGCGCACGTCTCCTTCCGCCACCCGGAGGCCTGGCGTATCTGCCGCGCGCTGATCGAACGCGCGGACGTGATCCCGGACTACCGCGGCCCCGACAGCGTCCGCTTCGGCTTCCCGCCGCTCTACACCCGCTTCGCCGACGTCTACGAGGCGATCGAGCGCCTCCGAGGCGTGCTCGAGCGCGAGGAGTACCTACAGGTCGACGCCGCGTTCACGCGCGTGACCTGAGAGGGCGGCCGTTACGATGGACCCGATGGCCCGGACGGTTGAGTTCACGCTCGACGGCAGGCGCGCGAGCGCACCCGAGGGCGAGCTGCTCGTGCACGCGGCAGCGCGCCACGGCGTCTTCATCCCGACGCTCTGCCACGACGACAAGCTCGAGCCCTACGGCGGCTGCCGGATGTGCGTCGTCGGCGTCGAGGGCTCGCCGCGGCCGCTGCCCGCGTGCGCGACTGGGGTCACCGAGGGCATGGCCGTTTCGACCAACTCCTCCGTGCCGGACTTCCGTAAGACCCTCACCGAGATGCTGCTGGCAGAGCACCTGAACCCGGATCCCGGCGGGCGCCCGAACGAGCTCGTCGACCTGGCCGAGGAGCTCGACGCGGAGGCGCCCTTCATCCTCCCGGACGCGAAGCGCGAGCCGTACGCCGACCGCAACAAGTTCATGGGGTACGAGCCTGACGCGTGCATCCTCTGCAACCGCTGCGTCCGCTACACGCAAGAGGTCATGCAGTGCTCCGCGCTCTCCCTCGAGGGCCGCGGGCCGAACGCGCGCATCGTCCCGACGCACGGCTACTCGTGGCTCGACACCGAGTGCGAGCTCTGCGGCGGCTGCCTCTCCGTCTGCCCCACGGGGGCGATCTACGAGAAGTTCGAGGAGGCGACCGAGCGGCCGGAGCGCTCGCTCGAGAAGGTGAAGTCGACGTGCACGTTCTGCGGCGTCGGCTGCCAGATCGACCTGAACGTCGACCCCGAGACGAAGCGGATCGTCAAGGTCACCTCCGAGCCACACTACGTCTCGAACGAGGGCAACCTCTGCGTCAAGGGCCGCTTCGCCTTCAACTTCGTCCATCACCCGGACCGGCTGACCGAGCCGCTCGTCCGCGGCGAAGACGGCGAGCTGCACCCGACCACGTGGGAGCACGCCTACCAGGTCGCCGCCGACGGCCTCCTCCGCGTGAAGGCCGAGCACGGGCCGAACTCGATCGGCTTCCTCTCCTCGGCGCGGCTCACCATGGAGGAGAACTTCCTCATCCAGAAGCTCGCGCGGACGGCGATCGGGACGAACAACGTCCATTCCTGCGAAGCCACCTGACACGCTCCGACCCTCTACGGCCTGGTCAGGTCGTTAGGCAGAGGCGCCACCACCAACTCGATCCCCGAGATCGAGAACGCCCGCTTCATCCTCGTCATCGGGTCGAACACGACCGAGGCGCACCCCGTGCTCGCGCTGCGCATGAAGAAGGCCGTGCGCAACGGCGCGACGCTCGTCGTCGCCGACCCGCGGAAGATCTGGCTGACGAAGCTCGCCAAGCGCCACCTGCAGCTTCGGCCCGGCTCCGACGTCTGGCTCGTGAACGCGATGCTGCACGTGATCCTGAAGGAGGGCCTCCAGGACGACGCCTACATCGCCGAGCACACCGAGGGCGTCGAGGCGGTCGCGGAGGTCGTCGCCCGCTACACGCCCGAGGAGGCCGAGAAGGTCACGGGCGTCCCGGCGGCCGACATCGTCGCAACCGCGCGTGAGTACGCGCGCGAGCGGCACGCGGCGGTCTTCTACACGCTCGGGATCACCGAGCACGCCTGCGGGGTCGACAACATCTGGTCGCTCTCCAACCTCGTGCTCATGACCGGGCACCTGGGCTACGAGTCGACCGGGCTGAACGCGCTCCGGGGCCAGAACAACGTGCAGGGCCTCAACGACGCCGGCGCCAACCCGGCCTACCTGCCGGGCTACCAGCCGGTCGACGACCCTGAGATCAGCGCGAAGTTCTCCGAGGCGTGGGGCCTCGACGTCCCCAGCACGCCCGGCTTCCGGCTCGACCAGATGATGTCCGGCCTCCATGACGGGCGCATCAAGGCGCTCTACCTGATCGGCGAGAACCCGGTGCAGACCGAGCCGAACGCACACCACGTCGAGGAGGGGATGGAGAAGCTCGACTTCGTCGTCGCGCAGGACCTCTTCCTCAACGACTCGAACCGCAAGTACGCGGACGTGATCTTCCCGGCCTCGAGCTTCGCGGAGAAGGAGGGCACGTTCACGAACACCGAGCGCCGCGTGAACCGCGTGCGCCGAGGCGTACCGTGCCCGGGGAACGCGCGCGAGGACCTCCGTATCGTCGTCGAGATGGCCGAGGCGCTCGGGGCGAACTGGCCCGAGTACGAAACGGCCGAGGATGCCTGGAACGAGTTCGCCGACCTGGCGCCGCTCTGGTCGGGCATCCGCTACGACCGGATCGAGGAGGTCGGGCTCCAGTGGCCGTGCACCGACCGCGACGATCCGGGCTCTCAGTACCTGCACGCGCCGCACCCGTCGCGCCCGAACGGCAAGGGGAAGTTCTACCCCGTCGAGTACCAGCCGCCGATCGAGCAGCCGGACTCCGAGTACCCGTTCGTCCTCTCCACCGGGCGGACGCTCTACCACTACAACTCGGCGACCATGACCATGCGCGAGGACGGTGTCGTCCAGAAGCAGGAGGACCCGTTCGTCGAGATGCACCCGGAGGACGCCAGCGCCCTCGGGATCGAGGACGGCGAGTGGGTTCGGCTCGTCTCACGGCGCGGCGAGCTGGAGGCGAGGGCGATGCTCGGCGAGCGCGTCTACCCGGGCCTCGTCTGGATGGCGCTCCACTTCGCCGAGGCGAAGGTGAACTGGCTCACGCACGATGTGGGCGATCCGCTCATCGGAACGCCGGAGTACAAGACCAGCGCCGTTCGCGTGGAGCCGATCGGCGGGGCCGTCAGGCCCGCGGCCCGCTGAGCGTCGTGGCCAGCTCCGACCGTCACGCGCCCATCGAGCTCGACGCGGACGAGTTCCGCCGCCTCGGCCACGATCTCGTCGACGGGATCGCGGACTTCCTGCGCACGCTGCACGAGCGCCCGGTGGCGCCCGGCGAGGACGCGGAGGAGGTGCGAGCGGCGCTCGGGCGCGGCGGCCTGCCCGAGCATCCGACGCCCGCCGACGAGCTCCTCGCCGAGACGGCGCGCCTGCTCTTCGAGCACTCGACGTTCAACGGCCACCCGCGCTTTTTCGCCTACATCACCTCCTCGGCTGCGCCGATCGGCGCGCTGGGCGACCTACTCGCGGCCGCGGTCAACCCGAACGTCGGCGGCTGGGCCCTCTCGCCGCTCGCCACGGAGCTCGAGGCGCAGACGATCCGTTGGATCGCCGAGCTGCTCGGCTACCCGACGGATTGCGGCGGCCTGCTCGTGAGCGGGGGCAACATGGCGAACTTCGTCGCCTTCCTGGCCGCACGCCGGGCTCGCGCCCCGTTCAACGTGCGCACCGACGGCATGGCCGCCTGCGACGAGGGACCGCTGCGCGTCTACGGCTCGGCCGAGACCCACACCTGGATCCACAAGGCCGCCGACCTCTTCGGCCTCGGCACCGACGCGATTCGCTGGATCGAGACCGACGCCGACCAGCGCATGCTCGTGCCGGCGCTCGAGGAGGCGATCGCGGCGGACCGGGCCGCGGGCGCCACGCCGCTACTCGTCGTCGGCACGGCCGGCTCGGTGAGCACGGGGGCGATCGACCCGCTGGACGAGATCGCCGTCCTCTGTCGCAAGGAGGAGATCTGGTTCCACGTCGACGGCGCCTACGGCGCCCCGGCGGCCGTGCTCCCCGACGCACCTCCCGAGCTGAAGGCGCTGGCGCAGGCGGACTCGGTCGCGATCGACCCGCACAAATGGCTCTACGCGCCGCTCGAAGCGGGATGCGTGCTCGTCAGGGATCCGCAGGCGCTCCTCGACGCGTTCACGTATCGGCCTCCCTACTACGCCTTCGAGGAGGGCCCGGACGCGCCGATCAGCTACGTGGACTACGGCCCGCAGAACTCGCGCGGGTTCCGCGCGCTCAAGGTCTGGCTCGGGCTCCGCCAGGTCGGTCGCGAGGGCTACGTCCGCATGCTCTCCGACGACATCGCGCTCGCGAAGGAGCTCCATCGCCTCGCGTCCGAGGAGCCGGAGCTGGAGGCGTGGACGACGAGCCTGAGCATCACGACGTTCCGCTACGTGCCCGCGGACGTCGAGCCCGGCGCGCCCGAGACGGAGGCCTACCTGAACGAGCTCAACAGGGAGATCCGCGACCGCCTCGAGCACGGGGGCGAGACGTACGTCTCGAACGCGGTCGTCGGCGACACCTACCTGCTGCGGGCCTGTGTCGTGAACTTCAGGACGACCGCGGCCGACATCTCCGCCCTGCCCGAGATCGTCAAGCGCGTCGGCGCCGAGGCCCACGCGGATCAGAATCCTTTACGGGCTGCTTAGGAATCCCTAACGCCGCGGGCGGAGACTGCCGCCATGCGACAGGGGGTCCTTGCCCTCCTCGCGGCAGCCGCCGTCCTCCTTCCCGGAGCGACGGTCGCCGCGGGAGCGGAGGGCGCGCAGACGACCGCGGCGCAGGCGAGCCCGAACGTGGTCGTGATCATGACCGACGACCAGACGGTCGAGTCCATGCGGGTCATGACGAACGTGCGGCGGCTCCTGCGCGACCGCGGCGCCTCGTTTTCCAACAGCTTCGTCACGTTCGCGCTCTGCTGCCCCTCGCGCGCGACCTTCCTCACCGGTCAATACGCCCACAACCACGGAGTCATGGGGAATGCGCCGCCCAGCGGCGGCTACGCGAAGCTCGACCACACGAACACGCTTCCGGTCTGGCTCCAGCAGGCCGGCTACTACACGGCCCACCTGGGCAAGTACCTGAACGGCTACGGGCGCACCGACCCGACCGAGATCCCGCCCGGCTACAACGAGTGGCGCGGCTCCGTCGACCCCTCGACCTACCGCTTCTACGGCTACACGCTCAACGAGAACGGCACGCTCCACACCTACGAGCGCGCCTACCAGACCGACCTGTACGCGCGGAAGGCCGTCAACATCATCAACCGCCGCGCCCCGCAAGCCCAGCCGTTCTTCCTCTCGGTCGCGTTCCTCGCCCCGCACAGCGGCGGCCCGCGCGAGCCCGACGACCCCGCCGGCCAGGCGACCCCGGTGCCCGCGCCCCGGCACCGCAACGATTTCGCCTCGGCGCCGCTGCCCAGGCCTCCCGGCTTCAACGAGCGCAACGTTTCCGACAAGCCCGTCGGGATCCGTAACCGGCCGCTCCTCGGCGCCGCCCGGATCGCGAAGATCCGCGAGAACTACCAGCAGCGCCTGGAGTCGCTCTTGGCGGTCGACGAGGCAGTGGCGAGGATCGTCGCGGCGCTCCGGAGCAAGGGCGAGCTGGCGAACACCCTGATCGTGTTCACGTCGGACAACGGCTTCTTCCACGGCGAGCATCGCGTCCCGTCCGGCAAGGTCCTCCCGTACGAGCCGTCGATCCGCGTGCCGCTGATCGTGCGCGGCCCCGGCATCCCGGCCGGCCTGCGCCTCGGCCAGCGGGTGGCCAACATCGACGTGGCGCCGACCATCGTCGACGCAGCGGGCGCTACGGCTGGCCGCGTCATGGACGGCCGCTCGCTGCTCCCCGTGATCGCGAGCCCGGGCATGTCGCTGGGCCGCGACCTGCTCATCGAGCGCGGGCCGGGCCAGGGGACGTTCACCGCGCTGCGCGCGCCGAACTACTTCTACGCCGAGTACGGGAACGGCGAGCAGGAGCTCTACGACCTGGCCCGCGACCCGTTCCAGCTCACGAGCCGGCATGGCGACCCCGCGTACGCGGCGCTGAAGGCCGATCTCGCCGAGCGCCTCGAGCACCTGCAGGCCTGCGCGGGGCTCACCTGCCGCACGCGCCCTTGAAGTAGGCCCTGCGGCCGGACATCGACCCGCTCGTCCGCCCGCCGAGCCTATAAGTGCAAGTCAGTTGATCGTTTGATCGGAGCGTTGTATGGTCGCCCCGGACGCTGGCGCTCGCCCCTACTCGCGCTGACGGGCATTCCGATGCTCCCGGGCTGCGAGCCGCGCCGGCGAACCCGGGTGGAGGAGGCGAGGGGGTTCCTTCGCGGAGCCCCCTCGCCGAGTTCTCCGCATCTCCAGGGCAATTTCGTCCTACCATGCCCCCATAGGCACGCCTGGCACCCATGCCGGTGAGAGCGGGTTCCTCACCACGATCATCTCGACGGTCGGCTCCTCCCTGGACCTCGAGGAGGTCCTCGGCGCGGTGGTCCGCCTCCTGACCGACGCGACCTCGGTCCACGCCTGCTTCGTCTACCTGGTGGAGGACGACGAGCGCCTCGTGCTCGAGGCAGCGTCCGAGCCGTACGCCCATCTCGTCCACCAGGTCGCGCTCGAGCGCGGCGAGGGGCTCGCCTGGTGGGCGGCCGAGCGCAAGGAGCCGGCGTGGATCCGCGACGAGCTCCTCGAAGACCCGCGCGTGAAATACGTCCCCGAGCTGGAGGAGGAGCGCTTCCAGTCGCTCGTCTCCGTACCGATCGTCGGCAAGGACGGGAACGTGATCGGCGTCATCTCCAGTCACACGGCCGCGCCGCGCGAGTTCACCGAGGCCGAGGTTGACGTCCTCGTCTCGAGCGCGTCGCTCGTTGCCGGCGCGATCGAGAACGCCCGCCTCTACGAGGAGATGCGCCGGCGCGTCGACGAGCTCGAGCACCTCACCGAGCTCGGCGAGACCCTCGCGCGGGCGGAGACCCTCGACGAGCTCCTCCCCGTCGTCGCCGGGCGGGCAGCCCGGCTCCTGCGCGCCGACTCGTGCCATCTCTACCTCCTCGACCCGGCCTCCGAGGAGCTGCGCCTGGAGGCGTCCTCGCCCGGGGGCACGCCGGCACGGGCGACGATCGCGCTGTCCGAGCTCGGGCCCGAGCTCGCGCGCGGCCGGCGCACGCCCTCCGTCTCGGTTCCGCTCGTCGCGAACGACGAGCTGCTCGGCCTCCTCGCCGCCATGGGCACGTCCGAGGTGGATCTCGCACGCGTCGTCGCCAACCAGGTCGCCGTGGCGATCAAGAAGATCGAGCTGATCGAGCGGCTGACTGAGAAGAACCTGATCAAGGACTTCTTCGAGCAGCTCGCGCGCGGCGAATCGGTCCCCGGCCTCGAGGGCCGCGCCGCCCGGCTCGGCTGCGACCTCGACCAGCGCTACGTCGTGCTCGCCGCGGCCCCGCCCTCCGACGAGCTCGAGCGCATCCTCGCCGCGGCGATCCCGGGCTCGCTGTTCGACCGGCGCGACGACTCCACGCGGGCGCTCCTTCGCGTCTCGTCGCAGGGACATGAGCGGCTCCTCGACGACGTGCGCGAGGCGCAGGAGGGGCTCGACGCCCCGGTGGCGATCGGCCTGTCGAACGTCTGCCGCGGCGCGGACACGTTCGCCGCGGGTTTCGAGGAGGCCCGGCACGCGCTCCTCGGCACGACGGTCCTGCAGGGATCGCCGGGCGTGATGACCTATGAGGAGCTCGGCCCGTACAAGTACCTCCTCCGCATGCCGTTCGACGGCGACGTCCGCGACGCCCATCGCGACGCCGTCGCCCGCATCGCCGAGTACGACCGCCTGCGCTCGACCGCTCTCCTCCAGACGCTCGAGGAGTTCCTTCGCCGCCGAGGCAACATCAGCGCGACCGCCGAGGCGCTCTACATCCACCCGAACACGCTCCGCCAGCGGCTCCGCCGCATCGGCGAGCTCTCCGGCCTCGACCTCCGCAAGGACGACTGGCTGATGGTCGAGATCGCCGTCAAGATGGTGCGCCTCCAGGAGGCGCTCGGGACCGCGGGACCGCACACAAGTCGCCCCTAGCGGTTGTAGGAAGCCGCCATCGGCGGATGCGCTGACGGCGGTTATCGTCAGGGCGTCCCCAAAGGAGGAGTTGCATGGCCAGCGCGAGCGCCGCCGCGCCGACCGTCGAGGACATCCGCAAGGAGTCCAAGTCACGCGGCATCGAGTTCTACTTCGCCCAGTTCGTCGACATGTACGCGCGGCCGAGCGCGAAGCTCGTCCCCGCCCAGAACCTCGACGATCTCGTGACCGACGGCGCCGGCTTCGCAGGGTTCGCCGCCGGGGAGATCGGCCAGGTCCCGAGCGATCCCGACATCGCGGCGATCCCGGATCTCGCGAGCTTCACGCCGGTTCCGTGGGAGCCGACCGTGGCGCGCTTCGCCTGCGACATCACGGTGGACGGCGAGGACTGGCCGTACGACCCGCGCACGATCCTCCGCCGCCAGCTCGCCAAGGCCAAGGACAAGGGCTTCGAGTTCAAGATCGGCCTCGAGCTCGAGTACTTCCTCGTCGAGCTCCTGGACGACGGGTCGATCCGCCTCGCCGACGCGCTCGACACGCTCGAGAAGCCCTGCTACGACCTCAACGGGCTCTCGCGCCACTACGACTTCCTCACGACCGTCTCGCGCTACGTGAACGCGCTCGGCTGGGGCAACTACGCGAACGACCACGAGGACGCGAACGGTCAGTTCGAGCAGAACTTCACCTATGACGACGCGCTCGTGAGCTGCGACCGCTCGATCTTCTTCCGCTACATGGTCCACCAGCTCGCGGAGCGGAAGGGGCGCGAGGAGGGGCGCAACCTGCTCGCCACCTTCATGCCGAAGCCGTTCTCGCACCTGACCGGCAACGGCTGCCACTTCCACATGTCGCTGTGGGACGGCGAGACGAACCTCTTCCTGGACGAGAACGACCCGCGCGGGCTCGGCCTCTCGGAGACCGCCTATGGCTTCATCGGCGGGCTCAAGAAGCACGCCCGAGCGTACAGCGCCGTCACGGCGCCGACGGTGAACTCGTACAAGCGCCTCAAGGTGGGGACGACGGCGAGCGGCGCGACCTGGTCGCCCGTCTGGATCAGCTACGGCTACAACAACCGCACGCAGATGCTCCGCATCCCGGGGCCCGGCCGCATCGAGGACCGCACCATCGACGGCTCCTGCAACCCGTACCTGGCGGCCGCGGCGGTGCTGGCCGCCGGCCTCGACGGCGTCGAGAACGGGGTCGAGCCGGGCGAGCCGAACTCGGAGAACCTCTACGCGGTCCCGTACGACGAGCTCGTCGGTCGCGGGCTCGAGACGCTCCCGTCCAACCTCCTCGAGGCGACCGGAGAGCTCGAGCGCGACGACGTCCTGCGCGCCGCCCTGGGGCGCGGGCGCGACGAGGACTACGTCGACTACTTCATCCGCGTGAAGCGCGACGAGTGGAACCGCTACCACGAGCAGGTCTCGCCCTGGGAGGTGACCGAGTACCTGACGCGGTTCTAGCAGTGTAAGAACCCTCCACATCGAGCTGACCAAAATCGTCGGAAACAGCGGCTTTTCTTCGCCAGGACGCATGTAGATTGAGGACATATGTGCGGAATCGTCGGACTGTTCAGCAAGTCGCCTGAGATCGAGGAGTCCCTCGGCGAGCACCTCGCCGCGATGCTCGGCCAGATGAGCGATCGCGGCCCCGACAGCGCGGGGGTGGCCGTCTACCGCGACCCCGCACCGGCCGGGTCGAGCAAGCTCACGCTCTGGTCGGTGGACCGGCTCCAGGACTGGGACGCGCTCTGTGGCGAGCTCCGCAACGCGTTCGGCGGCTCGCCCGAAGCCACCTTTCGCTCGAGCCACGCCGTCGTGGTCGTCGGCGCCGACGCGCCGGAGGCGGAGGCGTGGATGCGCCAGGCGCATCCCGAGATCCGCGTCATGAGCGCCGGGCGGAGGATCGAGATCTACAAGGAGACGGGGCGGCCCGAGGAGTTCGTGCGCCAGTTCGCCCTCCACGAGCTGCGCGGCTCGCACGCCCTCGGCCACACGCGGATGGCGACCGAGAGCCGCGTCACGACGGAGGGGTCGCACCCGTTCTCGACCGGGCTCGACCTCTGCCTCGTCCACAACGGCTCGCTCTCCAACCACAACCGGCTGCGCGCGAGCCTGCGCCGCGAGGGAATCGAGTTCCAGACGGAGAACGACACCGAGGTCGCGGCGGGCTACCTCGCCTGGCGGATTCGCGAGGGCGCCTCGCTCGAGCAGGCGCTCGAGGGCTGCCTCGACGACCTGGACGGCTTCTACACCTTCCTCGTCGGCACCGAGGACGGCTTCGCCGTGCTCCGCGACCCGATCGCGTGCAAGCCTGCGGTGCTCGCGGAGACCGACGACTGGGTGGCGATGGCCTCCGAGTGGCGCGCGATCGCGACCCTTCCGGGAGCGGCCGCGGCCCGCTCCTGGGAGCCGGTGCCGGGCGTCGTCTACGCCTGGGAGCGGGCCCGGGTCTGATGGAAGCCGCAGAGGCGACAGCCGTCGAGGTCGTCGACCTCGCCACGACGCCGCTGCGCGAGCTCAACCAGCGCCTGCACGACCTCGCGTCCTCGCCGGGGCCGGCCCACTGGCGCGTGCTGAACCCGAGCGGCGCGCACGCGGTCGCCTGCGGGCTCGACGCCGACATCCAGGTCGAGATCGAGGGCCACGTGGGCTACTACTGCGCCGGGATGAACAAGCGCGCCACGGTGCGCGTGCGCGGCAACGCGAGCACCGGCCTGGCCGAGAACATGATGTCCGGCACGGTCGTAATCGAGGGGAACGCGAGCCAGTCGGCCGGAGCCACGGGCCACGGCGGGCTCCTCGTCGTCCACGGCGACGCTTCGGCCCGCTGCGGGATCTCGATGAAGGGGATCGACATCGTCGTGCGCGGCTCGGTCGGGCACCTGAGCGGATTCATGGCGCAGACCGGCCGCCTGGTCGTGCTCGGCGACGCGGGCGATGCGCTCGGGGACTCGATCTACGAAGCGCGGATCTACGTCCGCGGCTCGGTCGCGGGCCTCGGCGCCGACTGCGTCGAGAAGGAGCTCGGCGACGAGCACCGGGCCGAGCTGGCCTCGCTCCTCTCGCGGGCCGGCTACGACGACGCCGACCCCGCCGAGTTCCGCCGCTACGGATCGGCCCGCGAGCTCTACACCTTCAAGGTCGACAACGCGGGCGCCTACTGATGGCGGAGCGTCCCTGGAACCTCCGGGAGTCGGCCCTCTACGACAAGCCCGTGATCGCCGAGATCCAGCGGGCGGCACGCGAGGGCATCTACGACATCCGCGGCTTCGGCGCGAAGCGCCGCGTCCCCCACTTCGACGACCTGCTGCTCCTCGGCGCCAGCGTCTCGCGCTATCCCCTCGAGGGCTACCGGGAGCGCTGCGACACGGACGTCACGCTCGGCACCCGCTTCGCCGGGAAGCCGCTCGAGCTTCGGATCCCGGTCACGATCGCCGGCATGAGCTTCGGCGCGCTGTCGGCGCCTGCGAAGGAGGCCCTTGGCCGCGGAGCGAGCGAGGTCGGAACGTCGACGACCACCGGCGACGGCGGGATGACGCCGGAGGAGCGCGAGCACTCGAAGATCCTGGTCTACCAGCTGCTCCCCTCGCGCTACGGGATGAACCCCGACGACCTGCGCAAGGCGGACGCGATCGAGATCGTCGTGGGCCAGGGCGCCAAGCCCGGCGGCGGCGGCATGCTCCTCGGGCACAAGATCTCCGACCGCGTCGCGGAGATGCGCGACCTCCCGACCGGCATCGACCAGCGCAGCGCCAGCCGCCATCCCGACTGGACGGGGCCCGACGACCTCGAGATCAAGATCGGCGAGCTGCGCGAGATCACCGACTGGGAGAAGCCGATCTTCGTCAAGGTCGGGGCCACGCGGACGTACTACGACGTCCAGCTCGCGGTGAAGGCGGGCGCGGACGTGATCGTCGTCGACGGGATGCAGGGCGGCACGGCGGCGACGCAGGACGTCTTCATCGAGCACGTCGGCATTCCCACGCTGCCGGCCGTGCGCCTCGCGGTCGAGGCGCTCACCGAGCTCGGGATGCACCGGCAGGTGCAGCTGATCGTCTCCGGCGGGATCCGCACGGGCGCAGACGTGGCCAAGGCGCTCGCCATGGGCGCGGACGCGGTCTCGATCGGCACGGCCGCGCTGATCGCGATGGGCGACAACGCGCCGGAGCACGACGGGGCCTACCGCGAGATCGGGAGCGCAGCCGGGTACTACGACGACTGGCACGCAGGCCTCGATCCCGTCGGGATCTCGACGCAGGACGACGAGCTCGCCGCGCGGTTCGACCCCGAGCTCGGCGGCCGCAAGATCGCCAACTACCTCCGCGTGCTCACGCTCGAGACGCAGACGCTCGCGCGCGCGTGCGGGAAGTCCCACGTCCACAACCTGGAGCCCGAGGATCTCGTCGCCCTCACGGTCGAGGCAGCCGCCATGGCCGGCGTGCCGCTCGCCGGCACCGACTGGATCCCGGGCCGGAACGGAGTTCTTTGAATGCTGCTCTACGACTCGGGGGTCTCGGGCAACTGCTACAAGGTGCGCCTCCTGCTCGCGCACCTCGGGCTCGACTACGAGCGCCGCGAGCTCTCCGTCGTCGACCGCTCGAACCGCGCGGAGGTGCTGGGCGACCTCAACCCGGGCCTCCGCGTGCCGACCCTCGTCCTCGACGACGGGCGGGCGCTCGGCGAGTCCGGCGCGATCCTCAACTACCTCGCCGAGGGCACGGAGTACATCCCGGAGAGCGTCTACGACCGGGCACGGATGCTCCAGTGGATGTTCTTCGAGCAGTACAGCCACGAGCCGTACGTCGCGGTGCCCCGCTTCTGGCTCACGAAGAACGTCGAGGTCGACCCCGAGACGCTCGCCGAACGGCAGCGGGTCGGCTACCTCGCCTTCGACGCGATGGAGTCCCACCTCGCCGGCCACGACTACCTCGCCGCCGAGCGCTACACGCTCGCCGACATCGCCCTCTACGCCTACACCCACGTCGCCCACGAGGGTGGCTTCGACATGGGCGGCTACCCGGCCATAGCCGCCTGGATCGACCGCGTGGCCTCCCAGCCGAACCACGTCTCGATCACGGCCTAGCCGGACATGTCCCGGTGCCAGGCACTGGGACGTGTCCGGGGACGTGTCAGTGCAGGCACGCGCGCGCGAACTCCAGGGTTCATCAGCTCGGCCGAGTCCGCAGCGGCCACGGCCAAGTGCCTGGCACCTGGACGTGGCCGATTGACGCCCGGTGCGCTGGCTGGGAGAATCTTTGATCAAAGGTCAAGTTTGCCCGCCGCCGCGTCCACACCGCTCGAGATCTCGTCCGTCGAGGACGGCGTCTACCGCGCTCTCCGATCCGAGATCGGACGGCTCGAGCTGGCGCCCGGGCAGCGGCTGCCGCTCGAGGAGATCGCGGGGCGCTTCCAGGTCAGTTTGACGCCCGTCCGCCACGCGCTAAGGCGGCTCGAGAGCGAAGGGCTCGTCGTCAGCCTCCCGCGCCGCGGGTCGCGCGTGGCGCCGCTCTCCGTCGAGGAGCTGGAGGAGATCCAGGCGCTGCGGCTCGGGCTGGAGACCTTCCTCGCCCGACGCGGCGCCGAGGCGATCACCCCCGAGGCGCTCGCCGACATGAAGGCGGCCCGCGACGAGATGGAGCAGGCCTTCCGCGCCGGCGACCTCGACGCCTACCTCGCATCCTTCTGGTCACTGCGCGACGCCTGCTACCGCTGCGCCGACCGGCCGCGCCTCCAGCGGACGCTGGAGGACCAGCGGGTCCGTGTCGAGCGCTACGTCCTCACGCTCTGCCGGGATCCCGAGGCCTTCGCCGACCTCCGCCGCGGGCCCGACACGCTGCTCGAAGCCTGCCGCGCGCGCGACGGCGAGGCGGCCGAGACGGCCACGCGCGATGCGCTCCTCTGGGTGCTGGCGGAGCTCCAGCGAATGCTCGACACTGCAGAAGCCGCGAAGGCCAGCGCGTAGACCATGTCGTTCCTCCTGCCCTGCCCCAACTGCGGACCCCGCCCGGTGGACGAGTTCACCTGCACGGGCGAAGTCACCGTCCGCCCGAAGAGCGATCCCACGCTGCGCGACCTGACCGACTACCTCTACTTCAAGCACAACGTGGCCGGCGTGCAGCGCGAATGGTGGTGCCACCGCAACGGCTGTGAGGCCTGGTTCACGGCCGACCGCGACACGCGCACGAACGAGGTGCTCTCCGTCGAGGTGCCCGCCCCGAAATGAGGCTCGAGCCGCAGCAGGGCGAGCGCATCGATCGCAGCCGCGAGGTGACCTTCACCTTCCACGGCGCGACCGTGCACGGGTTCGAGGGGGACACGCTCGCCTCGGCGCTCTTCGGCGAGGGCCAGCGCATCTTCTCCCGCAGCTTCAAGTACCACCGCCCGCGCGGCCTCCTGTGCTGCCGCGGCTCCTGTCCGAACTGCATGGTGCAGGTGGACGGCACGCCGAACGTGCGCGCATGCGTGACGCCGATCCGCGAGGGCGCGCGTGTCGACGCCCAGAACGTCTGGGGCTCGCTCGACCACGACATGCTCGCGATCACCGACAAGATCGGCGGGCCGTTCACGCCGGTCGGCTTCTACTACCGGACGATGATCAGGCCGCGTCGCGCCTGGCCGCTCTACGAGAAGTTCCTCCGCAACGTCGCGGGCCTCGGCAAGGTGGACGAGCACGCCGGCCGCGCGAGCCGCTACGACGTCGAGCACCGGCGCGCCGAGGTCCTCGTGGTCGGCGGCGGCGACTCGGGGCTGGCTGCCGCACGCGAGGCGGCCGCCGAGGGCAAGCACACGGTGCTGGTCGACAACGGGCCCGACCCGATCGAAATCGAGGGCGTCGAGACGGTGCAGGGGACCGCGCTCGGCGTCTTCGAAGGCGGGCTCGTCCCGGTCGACGGCGGGCTCGTCCTCTACCGCTTCCGCGCCGGACACGTCGTCGTGGCCGCAGGCGCCGTGGAACAGCCGCTGCTCTTCCCCGGCAACGACCTCGTCGGCGTCGTCCTCCCCGAGGCCGTGCGCCGGCTCGTCGGCCGGTGGTCGCTGAAGCCCGGCGTTCGCGCCGTCGTGATCACGGCCGACGACGGTGGCCTGGACACGATTCCCTTCCTCGAGAGGGCCGGCACGGAGGTCGCGGAGGTCGTCGACCTGCGCGAGACCCGGGTACGGCAGCTCGCCGCCAACGGCCGCGGTGGACGGCTCGCCTCCGTCGAGGTCGACGGGCGCAAGGTCGCATGTGACCTCCTCGTCATGTCCGGCGGTCGCCAACCCGCCTACGCGCTGCTCGCGCACGCGGGCGCGAAGGTCGAGTACGACCATGGACGCGGCATCTTCGTGCCCACGGACCTCCCCGCCGGGATCGAGGCCGTCGGGCCAGCCGCCGGCGAGACGGGCGAGTCTGCGGTCCCCGCCGCCACGTACAACGGCGCCGCCGGCAAGGGGAAGTGCTTCGTCTGCATCTGCGAGGACGTCACCGACAAGGACGTCAAGCGCGCCATCGCCGAGGGCTTCGACTCGATCGAGCTCGCGAAGCGCTACACGACCCTGACCATGGGCCCGTGCCAGGGAAAGCTCTGCCATGTCCCTTCCATCCGCCTCTATGCGCGCGAGAACGAAACGGACGAGGCGACGATCGGTACCACGACCGCGCGCCCACCGTGGCAGCCGGTCGAGCTCGGCCTCCTGGCCGGCCGGCCGCACGAGCCCGCGCAGCGGACTGCCATCCATCACCGCCACAAGGAGCTCGGCGCGAAGATGATGTGGACGGGCACCTGGCGTCGGCCGCACTCGTACGGCGATCCCGCGGGGGAGGCCAAGAACGTCCACGACTCGCTCGGCGTCATCGACGTCTCCACCCTCGGCAAGCTGCTCGTGAGCGGTCCGGACTCCGCGACCTTCCTCGAGCGCCTGTACCCGAACCGCTTCGGGGACATGAAGCCCGGGCGGATCCGCTACGGCGTCCTCAACTCCGACGCCGGCCGGATCATGGACGACGGCACGCTGGCGCGCCTCTCGGACGAGGACTTCTACGTGACGACCACCTCGACGGGCGCCGGCGCGGTCGTCGAGTGGTTCGAGTGGTGGAACGCGATCTGGCGCATGGACGTCGAGATCACCAACATCACCGGGGCGCTCGCGGCGGTCAACGTGGCCGGCCCCAACGCGCGCGAGCTGATGACGCGCCTCACCGACCTCGACGTCACCAACGACGGCTTCACGTACCTGGACGCCAAGCACGCGCACGTCGCCGGCGTCCCCTCGCTCATCCTCCGCATCGGCTTCGTGGGCGAGCTCGGGTACGAGATCCACTTCCCGAGCCCCTACGGCGAGCATGTGTGGAACGCGATCCTCGACCAGGGCGCCGACCTCGGCGTCCGGCCGTTCGGGCTCGAGCCGCAGCGCATTCTGCGCCTGGAGAAGATGCACATCCTCGTGGGGCAGGACACCGACTCCGAGTCGAACGTCCTCGAGGCCTCGATGCCCTGGATCGCCAAGCTCGACAAGGACGACTTCGTCGGCAAGTGGTCGCTCGAGCACGTGTTGGAGCGCGGCTTCCGCGAGCAGCTCGTCGGGTTCGAGGTCGAGAGCGGCGTCGTCCCGGCCGAGGGCGGCCAGATCGTGATCGACGGGCGCCCGGGCGGCCGCGTGACGAGCGCGCGCTTCAGCGACCACCTCGGACGCGCGATCGGCATGGCCTGGGTGCCGCCCGACCTCGCCGAGGAGGACGCCGAGCTGACGATCAAGGTCAATGGCTCGGTCGAGAAGGCGCGCGTGCGTCTCCGGCCGTTCTTCGACCCCGACGGGGAGCACCTGAGAACTTGAGCCACCTCGACTTCCTCAGCCCCGACCTGGCCACCGCCGACGCCGTGTGGCGCTCGCCGCTCGAGCGGGCGCTCGCGCATGCGCCCGACGGCGTCGAAGACCTCTCGCGCACCGCGGTCTTCGAGGTCCGCGGCGACCTGGACGGGCTCGACGGCGAGGTCGTGCGCCTCACCCCCGAGCGTGCGCTCGTCCTCTGCCCCTTCGAAGACGCCGGCCGGATGCGCACCCGGCTGAACGGCGCGGGGCGGCTGGTCGTCGACGTCTCGGCGGGCTGGGCGGGCCTCCGCGTCCGCGGCGAGACGCTGATGCGCCGCCTCACCGACCTCGATCTCGACGCGCTCCCCGCCCTCGGGACGCTGGCGCATGTGCGCGCCCTCGTCATCCGCGACGAGGACGGGAGCTACCGCATCTTCATGGCGCAGGAGTACGGCGACTCCGTCGCCGAGGCCATGATCGACGCGGCCGAGGGCCTCGCGTGAAGGACGTCTTCCGCGTCCGGCGCATGTGGCGGCCACGCTCCGAGCTGAAGGAGCGCTACGACGTCGTCATCGTCGGCGGCGGCGCGCACGGGCTCGCGACCGCGTACTACCTGGCCAAGAACCACGGCATCACCAACGTGGCGATCCTGGAGAAGAGCTACATCGGCTCGGGCGCGGCAGGCCGCAACACGACCATCATCCGCGCGAACTACCGCACGCCCGAGGGCGCGGAGTTCTACAAAGCGAGCGTCAAGCTCTACGAGGGCCTCGGCGCCGACCTCGACTTCAACCTCCTGTTCTCCCAGCAGGGCCACTTGACGCTCGCGCACTCGGACCGCGGGATCATCACCGCGAACGAGCGAGCCGAAGTCAACCAGCTCCTCGGCATCGACTCGCGCGTCATCTACCCGGACGAGATCGCGAAGCTCTGCCCGGAGCTCGACCTCTCGCAGAACGTGACCTGGCCGGTGCAGGCAGCGCTCTACCACCCGCCCGGCGGGATCATCCGGCACGACGCCGTAGTCTGGGGCTACGCGCGCGGGGCCGACCGGCAGGGGATCGAGATCCATCCGTACACCGAGGTCGTGGGCATCGAGCGCTCGAACGGCCGCGTGACCGGCGTCGAGACCACGCGCGGTCACGTCAAGACGGACATAGTCGTCAGCGCCACCGCCGGCTGGTCGACGCTCGTCGCCGACCTCGCGGGCGTCCCGCTGCCCATCACGACGAATATCCTCCAGGCCTTCGTCACAGAGCCGATGAAGCCGTTCCTCGACGTCATCATCGTCTCCTCGCAGATGCACGTGTACGTCTCCCAGACCGACCGCGGCGAGTTCCTCATCGGCGCCGAGATCGAGCCGTATTCCACCTACAGCTCGAAGGGGACGCTCTCGTTCCTCGAGTACTCCGCGAGGCACGTCCTCGAGCTCTTCCCGCAACTCGAGCGGGTCAAGGTGCTGCGCTCGTGGACGGGGCTCTGCGACCTCTCCCCCGACTACAGCCCCATCCTCGGGAAGACGGAGCTCGACGGGTTCCTCGTCTCGACCGGCTGGGGAACGTACGGCTTCAAGGCGGCCCCGATCGTCGGCACGACGCTTGCCGAGCTGGTCGCGACCGGACAGACTCCCGGCCTGATCGCGCCCTTCGCGCTCGAGCGCTTCCATACGGACAGCCTCGTGTCCGAGCTGGCCGCGGCGGCCGTCTCCCACTGACCTCGACCCAAGGAGGCCACATGGCCACGCAGATGCCGAGCAGCCTCGAGATCGCACAGGAGGCGACCCTCCGGCCCATCGCCGAGATCGCCGAGGCAGCAGGGCTCGGTCCCGACGAGTACGACCTCTACGGCAAGTACAAGGCCAAGGTCGACCTCGGGGTCGTGGACCGGCTTTCGTCGGCGGAGGACGCGAAGCTCATCTGCGTGACGGCGATCACACCGACGAAGGCCGGCGAGGGGAAGACCACCACGTCGGTCTCCCTGACGCAGGGCCTCGGGCACATCGGCGAGAACGTGGCGCTCTGCCTGCGCGAGGCCTCGCTCGGCCCGGTGTTCGGGATCAAGGGCGGCGCGGCGGGCGGCGGCTACGCGCAGGTTGTGCCCATGGAGGACATGAACCTCCACTTCACGGGTGACCTGCACGCGATCACCGCGGCGAACAACCTCCTCGCGGCCATGCTCGAGGCGCACCTCCTGCACGGCAACAAGCTCGGGATCGACCCGCTGACGGTCAGCTGGCGGCGCTGCGTCGACATCAATGACCGCGCGCTGCGCTCAATAGTCGTCGGGCTCGGCGGCCGCACGAACGGCTATGTCCGCGAGACGGGCTTCGACATCACCGCGGCCTCCGAGGTCATGGCCATCTTGGCCGTCGCCCGCGATCTGCAGGACCTGCGCAGGCGCCTCGGCTCGATCACGGTGGGCTACACCTGGGAGGGCGAGCCGGTCAACGCCGAGCAGCTGAACGCGGCAGGGTCGATGACCGTGCTCCTGAAAGACGCGATCAAGCCGAACCTCGTGCAGACCCTCGAAGGGCAGCCGGCGTTCGTCCATTGCGGCCCATTCGCGAACATCGCGCACGGCAACAACTCGCTCGTCGCCGACCTCGTCGCGCTCAAGCTCGGCGACTACGTCGTGACCGAGAGCGGCTTCGGCTCCGACATGGGAATGGAGAAGTTCCTGGACATCGTCTGCCGCATCGGCGGGCTCTCGCCGAGCGCGGTCGTGCTCGTTGCGACGGCGCGGGCGCTCAAGCACCACGGTGGCGAGCCGGACGGCGGCGTCGAGGCGATCGAGCGCGGCTCGGCCAACCTCCAGCGCCACCTGGGCATCGTCGAGGAGTTCGGCCTCAAGGCCGTCGTGGCGGTCAACCGCTTCCCCGGCGACACGGACGAGGAGGTCGAGACCGTCCGACGCCTCGCCCTCGAGTACGGCGCCCACGCTGCCGAGCTCAACGAGGCGTTCGAGCGCGGCGGCGAGGGAGCGGCCGGTCTCGCGGAGGCGGTCGTCGACGCGGCGGCGCAGCCGTCCTCGTTCGACTTCATCTACCCGCTCGACGCCCCGATCGACCAGAAGGTGGAGGCGATCTGCAAGCGCGTCTACGGCGCGGACGGAGTCGTGTTCCTCCCGGCCGCGCAGGAGAAGATCAAGACGTTCACCGAGAAAGGGCTCGACAACCTGCCGGTCTGCATGGCGAAGACGCACCTCTCGCTCTCGCACGACCCAACCCTCCTGAACGCGCCGACCGGATTCATGGTCACCGTTCGGGACATCCGCGCGTACACCGGCTCCGGCTGGCTCGTCCCACTTCTAGGCGACATGCAGACGATGCCCGGCCTGGGTGTGAAGCCTGCGGCGTTCGACGTCGACATCGACGAGACGGGCAAGACGGTCGGGCTGTTCTAGCGGTCGAACCTTCCAAGTAACAAAGTGTTACTTGGAAACGTGGGGCTCGCGACGCCTGCGGGGCGGATCGGAAAGAATCGCGGCGTGACCTACACGGACATGCCGTTCGAGGAGCTGCTCGACACGATCGCCGCGGAGACGCCTGCACCGGGTGGAGGCTCCGTGGCGGCCTTCGTGACGGAGATGGCGGCGTCGCTCGCCGCCATGGCCGCGCGCTTCGCCCACGACTGGGACGGGGCGGCAGGCGCCGTCGCCCAGGCGGAGACGCTCCGCCACCGGGCAGCCCCGCTCGCCACGGAGGACGCCGTCGCCTACGAGAACGTCCTCACCGCGATGCGCATGCCCGAGGAGCTCGAGTCCGAGGTCCGGAACACGCTGATCGGCGAGACGCTCTCTCGCGCAGCGGACATCCCGCTTCTGATCGCCGAGACGGCCGCGGACGTGGCGGAGCTCGCCTCCGAGATCGCCGTCCGCGGGAACCCGAACCTGCGGGGGGACGCTGCCGCCGCGTCGCTGCTCGCCGCCTCGGCCGCCCGTGTCGCCGCCAACCTGGTCGAGATCAACCTCTCGACCGTCGAGGGCGAGGAGCGCGTCGAGCGCGCCCGCACGCTGGTTGCGGGCGCAGAGAAGGCCGCCAAACGTGCCGTCGGCGACGGCGAGCCGGCCTAGGCCCAGGTCAGCTCAGGACGCCTGCTGAACCGAGGAGTAGCCGGGGCCGCTCTGCGTGATTGTGATCCGGAGCCGCTCCTCCCAGTCGGAGTGCTGCTCCTTGCAGGTCGGGCACGCGCGCAGCGTGACCTCGGTCACCTCGAGGTGACCCCAGTAGCCACGGGAGAGCAGACCGTCCGCCTGCTGTCGACCGCAGAGACCGCAGCGAAGATAGAGCGCCATTGACTCGTTATACCACCCGGGTTCGGAGCCGTTCTACCAGGGGCCGATGAACTCGCCGCTCGGGTGGGCGAACAGGATGATGACGACGATCACGATGCAGGCGACGGAGGCCAGGAGCAAGGCCGGCGTCAGCCAGCGCACGGGCGACTGCTCGGGGGGAAACTGGACCTGCTTTTCACGAGCCATCGTGCCTCCTTTCTACGGGCCGGGGTCGGTCGAGGGGCCGGCGAGGGGGGGCTCCGCGAAGCCGGGACCCGGCGCCGTCGGGCTTGCGGGAGGCAAGCCCCCAGCACCGCGCAGCAGCGCGGCCTGGGCGCTCAGCTTCACGTTCTCGAGCCAGACCCAGTACACGATCGAGGCCACCATGAGGATGATCCCGAGCACGGTCATGATGTACGTGCCGGTGGAGCCCTCCGGGCCGAACGTCCAGAACGTCGTGGTCACTTCTTCCCAGCTGTCGAAGGGGAAGCTGTCGATCACAGCGAGCTCCTTTCCGCGGGAGCGCCGGCTCTATGCCCGTTCACTCGCGCGTACTCCTCGATCAGGATCGGGGCGGCCTCGACCTCCTGGCCGTCCGGGAGGACGATGACCTCGGGGACACGCTCGAACTCGGGGAAGAAGTCCTGCTGGAACTCCGCCATGTCGAGGCCTTCGAGCTCGACCTCCGGCGGGACGCGGAGCAGGTTCGTCTTCATGAGAAGCCAGCTGATGATGTAGCCGGGCAGGAAGGCGAGCGGGAAGAACGTGAGGATGCCCATCATCTGGCCGCCGAACGAAGTGGGGATGTTGTTGACGCCGGTCGGGAACCCGCCGGCGAAAATGCCGACGAGGAACACGCCGTAGAAGCCGCAGACGCCGTGGACGGCCACCGCTCCCACCGCATCGTCGACGCGCAGCTTCTTCTCGATGTAGGTCCCGGCCCACACGGCCAGCATTCCGCCCGACGCGGAGAGCAGGTACGCGAGCGACGGGTGGTAGACGTCGGCGCCCGCTGAAACCGAGATCACACCCGCGAGACCGCCCGACAACGTCCAGAAGGGATCGCCCTTGCTGGCGATCCAGCCGCCGGTGAAGCCGCCTGCGAAGCCGAACGTGATCACCATGGCGATGGTGCCGAGGGTCGTCGGCGACAGATAGATGTTGAGCCACCCCGGGAACGCCGTCGACTGGATGAACAGGCAGGCGGCGTAGAAGCCGTAGAAGCCGGTGAAGATCAGCATCAGACCCATCAGCGTCAGGTGCGTGTTGTGGGGTCTGAACGTCCTCGCCCGCCCCAGGGCGTCGAACTTGCCTATGCGTGGCCCGAGGTTCAGCAGCACTCCGAGCGTGAAGGCCCCGGCGACGCCGTGGACGACCAGTGAGGCGATCGAGTCGTGGAAGCCGTAGTTGGTCGTGAGCCAGCCGCCGGCGCTCCAACCCCACGCCGCGTCCATGATCCAGACGCCGGAGCCGAGGACGACCGCGAGGATGAGGAAGGCGGAGAGGCGCACGCGCTCGATGAGCGCGCCCGACATGATCGAGGCCGTCGTCCACGAGAAGAGCAGGAACGCGAGGAAGAAGACGAGGCTCAGATGGCCGGTGAGGCTGGACTCGAGGTTGCCGGCCATGCCCTCGCTCCACGGGGCCGTCAGACCGCAGAACCCCGGGAACTCGGCCGGGCCGGCATGTCCCTCGGCCGGGCCGCCGTGCTCGAAGCACCCGTAGATGTACCAGCCGAAGTAGTAGAAGCTCGGCGTGACGACGGCGATGGTGAGGATGTTCTTCATCGCCGTCGACATGATGTTCTTGCGGCGCGCGACGCCCGCTTCGTACGCCATGAAGCCGACGTGGATCAGCCACATGATCACGACGGTGAAGAAGTAGAAGACTTCCAGCAGGATCAGACTGTCGAGGTCGACCTTGGCGTTGACCTCCTCGAGCGTGGGAGCCTGCGCAAGAAGCGTCGACAACACGGACGCCAGCGACGATGTCATCAGGAAGTCCTCCTCGGGACGACGCCAGCTAATGCACCGCTAGACAGAGCCAGGCGAGCGTACGAAACCCGTCGGATGTGTCCCAGGTGCCCGAGGCCCACCTTTTCCCGCTACGAGTGTGCAAAGACCACACAGGCCGCGCTAGCACGGTTCTTGCTGCGTCTCCCCCGTCTCTGCGTCCACGAGGACCGTCGCGCACTCCTCTATGACGCCGGTGGCACTTTCCGTCGAGAGGGACACGGCCCAGAACAGCTGGGCATCAAGCCCGCGCTGGACGCCGCGAACGAGAACCTTGTCGGGCACGAAGTCGACCTCGTCCCTCGCGATCGCCTCGGCCTCCTCGAAGCTGATCTCCTCGTCGCGCGCCGCGCAGGTCTTCAGCGCGATGAACGCGAGCAGGAGCACCGCGAGCAGCATCGCCACTCGCCCGAGCGGCCGGTCCCTGAACGGCCTAGGCTCGGGCTTGGGCGCGGCGTCGGTAGGCAGAGTAGCCCCGAAGGACGAGATAGCCGACGAAATGGGTCAGGAAGACGAGCGAAAGCCACCAGGCCCACCACTTCCAGTGCGGCGGCGGCTCGAGCTCGCGCAGCTCGATGACGGTCAGGTACATCGCGATCGCGAGGGTCAAGAAGAACATGAGCTGAGGAAAACCGCTCGGCGCGAAGACGACGAGGAGCACCTGGGGATCGTTCCCCACGGCGCTCCGCAGCGCAACCGTCATCGGCGCGGAGGAGAATCCGCAACGTGTCGGCCCGCGACGTCGTCGAGATCATCGCCCTGCTGCTCGCGGCCGGGCTCCTTTCGGAGCTCGTGGCGGGGATCCTGCGGGTTCCGCGGATGCTCGTGCTGGTCGGGGCGGGCGCGTTGCTGGGGCCCCACGCGATCGGCGAGCTCGATCTCCCGCTCGAGTCGGTCGCCGTCCAGATCCTCCTGACGCTGGGCGTCTCGATGATCCTCTTCTACGGCGGGCTCGGCCTCGCGTTCAGCGTGTTGCGGCCGGTCGCCGTGGGGCTCGGTTTTCTCGCCGTCCCCGGCGTCGTGCTCACAGCGGTGATCACCGGCTCGGTCGCGGCACTCGCCTTCGACCTGCCCTTCGAGGCCGGTCTCCTCGTGGGGGCCGTTCTCGCGCCGACGGACCCGGCCATTCTCATCCCGCTCTTCGAGCGGATGGGCCTGCGCGCGAAGGTGCGGCAGACCGTCGTCGCCGAGTCGGCGCTCAACGACCCGAGCGGGGCAGTGCTTGCACTCGCCGTGGCAGCTTTCGTGCTCGGCGAGGGCGAGACGCTCGCCGACCCGCTGTGGGAGTTCGTCACGGACATCGCGATCTCGACCGGCCTCGGCGTCGCGTTCGGCGTCCTCCTCGCCCTCGCGATCTCCTCGAGGCGCTTCGGTGTCTGGCGTGAGTCACCTGGGATCGCCGTCCTCCTCGTCGTCACCGGCGGGTACTTCACGATCGACTTCGCCGGCGGCAGCGGTTACCTCGGTGCGTTCATCGCCGGGCTGATCGTCTCCAACATGGACGAGCTCGGGCTCGGGATGCACTCGGAGCGCGAGCGCGACATGCGTACCTTCGTCGCCACCTCGGCGGACCTGATGGTGATGTTCGTCTTCATCACGCTGGGCGCGAACATCCCCTTCGACGACTTCGCCGACGAGGCCCTCCCCGCCCTGGCGACGATCGCCGCCCTGATCCTCGTCGCCCGCCCGCTCACGGTGCTCGCGTGCCTGCTCCTGGACAGGCGCGGGCGCTGGCAGCGGGAGGAGATCGCGTTCGTGGCCTGGACGCGCGAGACGGGCGTCGTCCCCGCGGCGCTCGCCGGCATCCTCATTGCAGAGGGCGTGCCCTACGAGACGGAGCTCGTCACCGTCGTGGCCATGGCCATCCTGGTCACGCTGCTCGTCCAGTCGACGACGAAGGCCTGGCTCGCCCGCCGCCTCGGCCTCGACGACGGCGCGGACTAGTCCCCTCCGGCCACGCCCAGGTGCCAGGCACTTGGCCATGCCCGCGGCGGACGCCTGTGGACGCCCACGTCCGCGTTGAGCAGGGCGAATGAGATCCGCTCCCCAGCCATGTCCCGCCGAAAGGGCCGTGCCCGGGGTCAGACCCCGGACGTGGCTCTTAGGACCAGGGGTAGGGGGAGCTCGAGACCGGGTGGAGGTCGCCCGTGGCGAAGCGCTCGAAGCGGAACGGGTGCAGGAGGCTCGAGTGGTCGCCGAGGAGGACCTTCGCCACCTCGCGGCCGACCCCGATCATCTTGTAGCCGTGGTTCGAGTCGAGGATCGTGTAGACGTTCGGGCGCATGTAGTCGAAGACCGGGAAGTTGTCGACCGTGAAGGCGCCGACGCCGCCCGAGCGGGCCATCTTGTAACGCGGCCTGCAGCCCTCGAAGCGGCTCATCGCGTGCGAGAGCGCGGCGCACCACATGTCCGGGAAGGTCGCGTCGACGTCGGTCGTGGACGGGTAGGGGTCGAGCTCGACGTCTCCGTCGACGACGAGCGGCGACGCGCCGCCCTGCACGCCGTGGCGGTCGCGCTTGTAGTAGATGCCCCAGAGCTCGTCGGTGACCAGCTCGCCCTCGTCGGTGTAGAGGGGCGCGTCGGTGTCGAGATGGACGACCGGGGGCGCGCTCCCGTCGGCGGTCGCGAACATCTGCGGGTCGACCTGGATCTCGCCCTCCTGGAGGTTCCAGTACGTCCACATCGGCTGGTCCTCGATCACGTCGCCGGCGGGCGTGCGCACGTCGATCGCTGGAGGCAGCTCGAGCATCGACCAGAAGCGCCTCGCCCACGGCCCGGGCGCGACGACGAGCTGCTCGCCGACCTCGAGGCGACCACGGCTCGTCTCGACCGAGCCGACGGTTCCGTCGCCTGCAAGCTCGAGGGCCCTGACCTCGACTCCCGTCAGGATCTCGACGCCCTCCTCGCGGCACTTCCCGGCCAGCCCGAGCACGGACTCGCGGTTGAAGGCGAAGCCGCCCTGGTGCTCGTGGAGGCACGCGGTCACGCCCTGGGCGCGCCAGTCGGGGAAGATCTCCTTCATGTAGGCGTCCACCTCGGCCTCGCCGGTGACGAACGTCGAGCGGTAGCCGATCGCCTCCTGCCGCTCGAAGGTGGCGGCGAGGTCGGACTCCTGGCCGGACGGCCCGAGCGCCATGTAGCCGACCGGGTTGTACGCATAGGCATCCGGGTCGGACTCCCAGACCTCCACGCACGCCTGCATGAGCTCGCTCATGGCCGGCTGGAAGTAGTTGTTGCGAACGACGCCGCAGGCGATGCCCGAGGCTCCCGCGCCCGGCTCCGACTTCTCGAGGACGACCACGTCCGCGCCCGAGCCGGCGCCGCGCGTGCGGAGCTCCTTCGCGAGGTGGTACGCGGTGGAGAGGCCGTGGATCCCGGCTCCGACGACGACGAAGCGGGGCGAGACGGGCAGGTCGGACATCTCTTGTTGCCTCCTGGGCAATAGTGTTTCAAAACTGACATACTGACCGTACCATGGCCCGAACGGGAAAGCCAGCCACGCGGCGCGTGGCGGCGGTCGAGCGCGCGGCCTCGGTCATCGACGCGCTGGCCGAGGGCGGGGAGCTCGGGACGAACGAGCTCGCGCGCCGTACCGGGCTCCATCCCAGCTCAGTGTCGCGGCTCCTCTCCACGCTCGCGGAGTCCGGCCTGGTCGAGCACGTCCCCGAGACCGGCCGCTACCGGCTCGGGCTGCGGCTCATCGCGCTCGGGAACGCAGTCCTGGCGCGGCTCGACCTCCGAGAAGTCGCCCGGCCACACCTTCGCGCGCTCGCGGACGAGACCGGCGAGACGACGACGCTCTCCGCGCCGGGAGACCCCGACGCCGTAACCGTCGACTTCGTCCAGAGCTCGTCCTCCGTGCAGAGCGTCGCCCGCGTCGGCAGGCCGAGCGTGGCGCACGCGACCGCGACGGGCAAGGTCGCCCTCGCGTTCGGCGACGTCGCGCTCCCGCCGGGCCGCCTGCACTCCTTCACCGGGCGCACCGTCGTGGACAGAGAGGCTCTCGCCCGCGAGGTCGAGCGCGTCCGCGGGCAGGGCTGGGCCGGGGCCGTCGGGGAGCGCGAGGAGGACCTGAACGCCCTCGCGGCGCCGGTGCGCGGGAGCGACGGCGAGCTCGCGGCGGTTCTCGGCGTTCAGGGGCCGGCCTCGCGCTTCGGCGAGGACGCGATGACGCGCGCGCTCGACCCGCTGCTCGCGCGTGCGACGGCGGTCTCCGACGCTTTAGGCTGGCGCCCAACGGCGAAGGAGGGATAAGTGAGCACCGACGCAGCGACCATCCGCACGGCGTTCGACGGCGTCCAGCGCGAGCTCGGCGCCGAGTTCATGGAGTGGGAGAACTGGTACTGGCCGACCGAGTTCGGCGACGCGGTCGCCGAGCACCACGCCGTGCGCAAGGACGTCGGCGTCTGGGACGAGTCACCCCTGCGCAAGTGGGACTTCAGCGGCCCGGACGCGCTCGCCGCGGCCGACCGGGTCTTCACCAACGACATGCTCGGGCTGGAGATCGGCCAGATCCGCTACGCGCCCTTCTGCGACGAGAACGGGAAGATGGTCGGCGACGGCACGGTCTTCAAGTTCACGGACTCGAGCGCCTGGGTGATCACCGCGCTCGACACCGACCTCGACCACATGCTCGACGTCGTGTCCGGGCTCGACGTGGCCATCGAGCCGATCACCGAGAAGCTGCCTCACCTCCAGCTCCAGGGGCCGCGGTCGCGGGAGGTGCTCGCCGACCTCGTCGACGAGGACGTCGAGAGCCTGGGCTACTTCCGCTTCCTCCCCCACCAGGTGCACGTCGGCAAGGTGCCCGCGTGGGTCTCGCGCACCGGCTACTCGGGCGAGCTCGGCTACGAGATCTTCACCGAGCCGGACTACGCCGCCGAGCTCTGGGGCGTCCTCACAGAGGCGGGCGCGAAGCCGTACGGCCTCTCCGCCGTCGAGAGCCTCCGCATCGAATCGGGGCTCATCTTCATCGGCTACGACTACTTCCAGCACGAGACCGACCCCTTCGACATGTCGCTGGACAAGGTCATCCGCCTCGACGCGGGCGACTTTCACGGGAAGGCGGCGCTCGAGGAGACCGCGAAGAGCCCGCCGAAGCGCCTCGTCACGCTGGTCGTGGACGGCTCGGACGTGCCCGAGTACGGCGCCGCCGTGACGAAGGACGGCGAGGCAGCGGGCACGCTCACGAGCCCGGCCGAGAGCCCGACCCTCGGCAAGGTCATCGGCATGGCCGTTCTCGAGACGCGGTTCGCGGGGAAGGGCGAAACGGTCGACGTCGCCCTCGGCGACGGCACCGTCTCGGCGACCGTGGACGACTTCCCGATCTACGACCCGCAGAAGACGAGGCCGCGCAGCTAGTCCGGCCGTGCACGGCAGCGGCGAGCACGTCGAGACGGACGCCGGGCGCGTCTACGTCGAGCTGGAGGGCGAAGGCCCGCTCGTGATCCTCGCCGGCGGCGGGCCCGGAGTGGGGCACGCGCACTACCACCCGTGGTTCTCGCGCCTCGCCGACCGCCGCATGGTCGCCTACCTCGACTACCCGGGCACGGGGCGCTCGGGCCCCGCGGTAGACCACACGGTCGAGCGCTATGCGGCAGCGCTCGAGGGCGTCCGATTGCACGTTGGCGGCGACCGGACGGCCATGGTCGCACTCTCGTTCGGCGGCCTCCCGGCGCTCGCCCACGCGCTGGCCTACCCGGGAGCGCTCGACGCGCTCGTGCTCAGCAACGCCCAGGTCAGTGCGCAGACCTGGCAGGAGGGCAACATCGACCGGGTCAACGAAGCCCTGCGGGAGCAGGCTCCCGAGCGCTGGGAGCAGCTGCTCGCCTTCCGAGCGGAGGGCGTGAGGTCGCTCGACCCGCGCTACCAGGAGCTCTTCGAAGGCGTGCTCGAGCGGCTGGAGTGGGCCGATCCGGAGAGGCGACCGCAGCTCGAGCGCGACGAGGCGGAGGGAGTACGGCTGGACGCCTATGAGGCGCTGATCGGATCCGACCCGGAATGGGAGGTGACCGGGACGCTTACCGGGTTCGACCCGCTATCCCGGCTGGGCGAGCTCGAGCTGCCGGTGCTCGTCGTCACCGGCCGCTGGGACGGCCTCACGACGCCCAGGATCGCGCATCTGACGTGGCAGGCGCTGGCGCCGGGCCGCGCGCGCTTCGCCGTGCTCGAGCGCAGCGCCCACCGGCCGTGGGCCGAGGAGCCCGAAGCGTACTTCGCGCTCCTCGACGAGTTCCTAGTCGATTGCGGCTGCTAGCTGGAAACGGCCGGCTGGAGGCCGAAGTGCCGGTAGGCCTCGCGCTCAAGCTCCTCCGGGATGCTCTCCTCGGGGTCGCGGTACTCGGGAGCGTCCTTCACCTGCTCCTTCGTCCACGGGATGCGGACCGCCGTGCCCTCGCTCACGGCTCCCTCGACGGGCACCAGGAAGTGATGCTGCCGGAACGTTCCGGCGAAGACCCCGATCCACTCGGGCCTTCCGGTGTTCCGGTCGGCGAAATAGGTCTCGAGGTTGCCGATCGACTTTCCGTCGCTGTCGACGACGTCGCGGCCCAACAAGGCTCGAAGCTGAGTTTCGTCCAACATTGCGGTTCCTCCTTTCGGACGGGCGCAGACTCGAAATACCCGGGCCGAAAGGTCAGGAAACCAGGCCGAGCAGCACCAGGCCGGCGATCACGAGCCCGATCCCGGCCCACTGGGTCGTGCGCGGCCGCTCGTGAAGCAGGAAGACGCCCGCGACGATCGGGACGACGGCGTAGGGCGCCGCCGCCGTGGCCACGACGGACGTGTCCGCATGACGGACGCCGAAGTTGAACGCCACGTAGCCCAGCGTGTCGACGACGGCGATGCCGGCGATCGTCATCAGGAGCCGCGGTGAGCGATCGGTGAAGCGCCACTCGCCGCCGCGAAGCGAGACGAGCATGAGGAAGAGCGTCGAGAAGCCGCGCGCCAGGAAGATGGGCACGAGCCAGCCGTACTCCGCGCTGAAGTAGGCGACGCCGTAGACGAAGGCGCCGATCACGACCGCCGTTGAGAGGGCGAGCAGGATCCCGAGGAGCGCGACCCGCTCCAGGTGCCGCGTCTGCGCGAGATCGGAGGAGGCGAGCAGGACGCCGAGGATGACGACCACGATTGCCGCGGTCTCGCCGCCGGCGAGGCGCTCTCCTCCGATCAGCACGGCGCAAACCACGGTCACCGCCGCGTAGGCGGAGACGATCGGGCTCACGATCGAGATCGGCCCGATGGCGAGCGCCTGGTAGAAGGCGAGATAGGACACCCCGCCCAGGACTCCGAGGAACGCGAACCACGCCAGGTCGCCTCCCGAGACGTCCGAGAGGCCCTCCCCGGTGACCACGAGGAGCAGTGCGAGGAGGACCATCGCCGCGAGGTGGAAGCCGAGCACCACTCTGAACGAGCCGGTGCGACGCGAGGCCAGCGCCGCGAAGTAGTCGGCCAAGCCCCACGACAACGCGGCCGTGAGGCCGAGGAGGATCCCCACCTAGATGCCCGACCCGAGCCGCCAGCCGGACATCTAGCGTTCCGCTGCTGCCGAGACGAACTGTGCGAACGGCTCGAGGAAGCGGCGATCCACCCGCCACTCCTCCTGAAGCTCCCACTGGACGGCGAGCACGTAGGCGTCCCCGTTCATCTCGACCGCTTCGACGACGCCGTCGGGAGCGGTCGCGACCACCCGCAGGTCGGAAGCGACCTCGTCGAGCGCCTGGTGGTGGAAGCTGTCGACCTCGATCTCCGCCACCCCGAGCGCCCGATGCAGCCTGCTCCCGGGCTCGATAGAGATGGGGTGGCGCGGGTGCGGCGGCACCTCGTCGGAGCCCTCGAGCGACGAGCGTTCGACTTCCTTCCAGGCCTTCCAGCCCGGGTCGGAAGGGTGCTCGGCCCACTCGGGCTTGACCGATACGTCCTGGACGAGCGTGCCCCCGAGGGTGATGTTGAGGATCTGGATCCCGCGGCACATCCCGAGAATGGGCAGCCCGCGATCGAGCGCACGCTCCGCGAGCTCGAGCTCGAAGACGTCGCGAAGCGGCTCGGTCGGCGCGAGGTGCTCGGTCGGCTCCTGGCCGTAGCGCGAAGGGTCGATGTCCCTGCCGCCGCCCAGAAGGATCCCATCGCACACGTCGAGTGCGTCCTCGAGGTGCCCGTTGACGCGCGGGAGACCGAGCCCGACGCCGCCCGCAAGCGCGACCGGGCGCTGGAAGCCGACCGCGGCGTAGTCGCCGAAGTCGTGCAGGCCCAGCGAGAGGCCGATGACGGGTTTCGCTCTGTGGCCCATGTGACTGGACATTTCTATCGCAGTCGCCCTAGAGTCGCCGCAACCCAGCGAAGGAGGCGAATGGCTACCGAGCAGGTCAGCGACTCCGGGGGGACCGACGAGCGCACCGCCGAGTTCGTGGCGGAGTGGCGCAACGCGGCCTACAACTGCTACTCGTCGGGGCACAAGTTCTGCCGCGAGGTCTGCCCGGTCATGCAGGTCACGCGCGACGAGGCCCATACCCCCACCTCCTTCCACGCGAATGTCGTGGCGATGGAGAAGGGCCACCTCACGATCGAGGACGTGGCCCGCGACTACGTCCACTGCACGCAGTGCGGCGCGTGCGAGCTGCGCTGCCCGAACACGCTCTTCACCGGCGACTTCTACCGCTTCCGCACGCGGACGGTCGACCTCGTCAAGGCCGTGCGCGCGCTCGCGGTCGACAACGGCATCCACCAGCCGCACTGGCAGCGGTGGAACGAGCTCACCGACGAGCGCAAGAACGAGCCCGTCCTCAACGGGACGCCGGTCTCACAGGAGCACGTGGCCGACTGGGCCGCGGGCCTCGACCTGCCGGTTGGCGGGGAGACCGTCCTCTTCTGCGACTGCGAGGCGGCCTTCTACCGCACGAGCGTCCCCCGCGCCGTGGCGCAGATCCTCAAGAGGGCCGGCGTCGAGTTCGGCCTCATGCAGGAGCAGTGGTGCTGCGGCGGGCCCGCCGCGGAAATGGGCTACGTGGATCAAGCGCGGCGCTTCGCCGAGCACAATGTCGCCGACTGGCGCGCTGTCGGCGCGAAGCGGATCCTCGTGCTCGACCCGCACGACTACATCTCCTTCACGGAGGACTATCCGCGCTACTTCGGCGAGGACTACGACTTCGAGATCGTCCTCGTGGTCGAGCTCGTCGCCGAACTGATCCGCGAGGGCAAGCTCGAGCTCACCGAGCCCATCGAGCGCGTGGCGACCTACCACGACGCCTGCCGGCTGAACAAGCGCAAGGGCATCCACAAGGAGCCGCGCGAGATCCTGCGGGCGATCCCGGGCCTGACGTTCAAGGACGTCGACCACGTGACCCAGTGGTCGTACTGCTCGGGCGCCGGCGCGGGCCTCGGGATCGAGCGGCCCGACCTGACTGCCGAGATCAGCCGCCGACGCGTGGAGAAGGCCAAGGCGCTCGAGATCGACACGCTCGTCTCCGCCTGCGTGTGGTCGGAGCGCCCGCTCACCGAGCAGGGCGAGAAGCAGGACGTCGAGGTCGTCGACCTGATGGAGCTGGTCGCCGTCTCTGCGGGGATCGAAGTCTGATGGCGACCGCGATCGCCGACGGCATCCTCGACGAGCTCGTCCAGATCTGCGGCGAGGAGCACGTCTTCACCGGCCGCTCGGCGCGCTTCAACCGCGCACGCGTGCCCTCGCCCTTCCCGGTCCACCGCTGGGACGAGTTCGCGCCCGACGCCGTCGTACTCCCCACCTCGGCCGAGCAGATCGCCGAGGTCGTCAAGCTCGCCAACCGCGAGCGGATCCCCGTCGTCCCCCGCGCGGGCGGCACCGGGCTGACCGACGGGGCCGTGCCGCTGAAGCACGGGATCATCGTCGACGTGAAGCTGATGAACAGGATCCTCGAGCTCGACCTCGAGGACCGCACGGTCACGGTGCAGCCGGGGATCAACATGCTCAAGCTCTCCGAGGAGCTGAGGCCCCACGGCTTCATCTATCCGGACAACCCGGCCTCGTACCCGTGCTCGCTCGTCGGCGGTCGCATCGGGACGAGCGGCTGGTCGCTGATCGGCGGCCGCTACGGCCACACGCGCGACCTCGTCATCAGCTTCGAGCTCGTCCTCCCGACCGGCGACATCATCCGCGTCGGCGACGGCGGCGGGCGGAAGGTGCGCAAGTCGTCGAGCGGCTACCAGCTCAAGCACCTGTTCATGGGGCACCAGGGCACGCTCGGCATCACGACCGAGGCGACGCTCGAGCTGGTCAAGCGCCCCGAGGCCGAGTTCTCTGCCTTCTACGCGTACCGCTCCTACGAGGACGCCTGGCGGGCGACCGGCGACTTCGCCCGCTCGGGCGCGGCCACGCTGGCCGGCGTCGTGCTCTTCGACGAGTGGAAGATCCGGTACCTCCGCCGCGACGACGAGGCCTACATCCCGCAGCCCGACTGGGTGAAGGGCGTGGTCGCGGTGGCCATGTACGGGAACGAGGACGAGGTCCGCGCCTCGGCGAAGCGGATGCTGAAGATCGGCAAGGCCTCGGGCGGCGAGTACCTCGGCGACGAGATCTCCCAGGGCGACTGGGCGTCGCGCCACGACCGCTACGCGACGCCGCTGCACGGCCGGCTCAAGAACGACCAAGTCGTGCCCATGAGCTGGCACTGCGAGGACGCGTCGATCCTCTATTCGCAGCTGCCGGCGGTGCGGGAGAAGTGGCACGCGATCGCCGCAGATCTGCGCGAGCGCTTCGACATGTTCGACGACTGGGGCATGTTCGCGTACACGAACGGCGCCTTCAAATCCTGGGGCGACTACCTGACGGAGATCGACATCGGCATCTGGGAGATGCAGTGGGACGAGGAGAGCTGGGCCGCCTGGGTCGAGGCGAAGCGGGAGATCGCCCGCATCGCCATCGAGCACGGTGGCTCCATCTCCGCCTGCCACGGCTCGTGCCGCGAGGGCGAGGTCGACCTCGTCCCGCTCGAGCTGGGCGGAGGGTTCGAGGTCATGAAGCAGATCAAGCGCACGCTCGACCCGAACAACATCATGAACCCGGGCAAGTACCTGCTCGACGAGGCCTACGAGGAGGAGTCGTGATCGGCTTCAGGCTCGCGGCGCAGAAGCCGCCCGAGGCGCAGCGCATCAAGGACGACGTCGTCATGCGCTTCGAGCACATCTACGAGGTCGACCCGTCGCTGATGACGGAGCACACCCCGCAGCAGGACATCCCGGCCTGGGACACGCTGCGGATCGTCGAAAGCCGTTGGGAGCACCTGGCGTGGATGCACGACCACTTCGCGGACAGCGTCCTCTCCGCCGAGGAGCTCCTGGAGGAAATCGAGGCCGAGGAGGGCCAGGCATGAAGTTCAGCTTTACGACGCTGCTCGACTACCCGCTCACCGATTCGCTCGAGCACATCAAGACGGCCGACGAGAACGGGTACTACGCGTGCTACGCGGCCGACGAGACCTGGCACAAGGATCTCTGGCTGCTGTATGCGGCTGCGGCCGACAAGACGAAGAACGTCCGCTTCGGGCCCAACCTCTCCAGCGTCTACCTGCGCGAGCCGACGCTCATCTGCCAGGCGCTCGCCACCCTCGACGAGCTGACCGGCGGCCGGGCGGAGGGCGTCATCTCCTGCGGCAACTTCGGCATGCTCACGCAGTACGGCGTCGACTGGAAGACGATCAAGCCGTTCTCGCGCGTCAAGGAGGCGCACGAGGTCATGCGCACCTTCCTCGACGAGGGCGTGATCACCTACGACGGCCAGTTCCACAAGTACGCCGGCCTGTTCACGTTCGCGCGGCCGGTGCAGGAGCGCTTGCCCATCTACATCGGCGCCATGCGCGGCCCCAAGTCGATGCAGCTCGCCGGCGAGGTCTCCGACGGCGTCCACAGCGCGCTGGGCTACAACAAGCAGTGGTACGACTACGTCGTCGAGAACGTGAAGATCGGCGCCGAGCAGGCCGGCCGGAACTTCGAGGATCTCGACATCGGCGCCTGGTGCGTCATGACCTGCGGCCCCGACTCCGAGAAGGCCAAAACGGCCGCGCGGGCCATCGTCACCTTCTACCTCTCCTCCCAGCCCGACGAGCAGTTCGAGGCGCACGACATCGACCCGGCCGAGACGAAGGCGATCGTCGAGGTGCTCGGCACCGGCGACCTCGAGAAGGCGTACGAGATGACCACGCCGGAGATCGCCGGGAAGCTCTCGATCGCCGGCACGCCGGAGGAGTGCGTGGCGCAGATCAAGGAGATGGAGTCGGCGGGGGTCAACCACATGATCTGCTGCATCACCGACCCCTACATCCTCAAGCTCTTCGCGCAGCGGGAGGTCGACGTCCCCGACGTCAACGCCCAGCTCAAGCTGATCGCCGACGAGGTCATGCCGGCGTTCAACTAGCCGTGGCACTCACCGACACGCAGCGCGCCACCTTCTGGGCGCTCGCCGACGTCCTCATCCCGGCCACCGACGAGATGCCGGCGGCCAGCGAGGCGGGCTCGGCCGAGAAGTGGCTCGACCGCGCGCTGACCGCGCGGCCCGACCTCGTCGAGCCGCTCGAGGCCGTGCTCGACGGTGCTGCCGGGAAGGAACCGGAGGCGGAGGCGCGGCGCCTGCATGCCGAGGACCCCGACGGCTTCTCGGCGCTCGCCCAGATCGCCTCGGGCGGCTACTACATGAACCTCAAGATCCGGAAGCGGATCCGCTACCCGGGCCAGGGCAAGCGTCCTCCCTTCTCGGACGAGGCCGAGTACGACCTGCGCGACGGGCTGCTCGACCCGGTCTACGCGCGAGGCGCGATCAACACGACGCCGCCCCCGCCGCCCGACCCGGTCGAGCCGGCGGCCCCGCTCTCGTTCTCCGTCTCGGGAAACGGCGAGAAGGCAGACGTCCTGATCGTCGGCGCCGGCGCGGGCGGCTCCGTAGCTGCGCGGCACCTCGCCGAGGCCGGCTTCAAGGTCGTCTGCCTGGAGCAGGGCGGCTGGGAGAACGCCGCCGACTTCCCCGGCGACAAGGTCGAGTGGGAGCTCGTCGCCGACGCGCAGTTCAGCCCGAACCCGAACGTCAGACAGCATCCCGCGGACTATCCGCTCGAGGTCTCGGGCTCGCCGATCACGCCGGTCATGTACAACGCCGTCGGCGGGAGCACCGTGCACTTCTGCGCCCAGTGGGTGCGGCTCCGACCGCAGGACTACAAGCTGCGGACGCTGCACGGGCTCGCGGACGACTGGCCCATCTCCTACGAGGAGATGAAGCCGTACTACGAGCGGATCGACCAGGAAATGCACATCTCGGGCATGGCGGGCGACCCCAACTACCCGCCGGGGCCGCCGCCGCTCCTCCCGCCGCTCCCGATCGGTGCCATCGGTCGGCGCGCTGCCGAGGGAATGAACGAGCTCAACTGGCACTGGTGGCCGGCCGCCCACGCGATCCGCTCGGAAGAGGTCGACAACCAGGCCGCCTGCGAGCGCACCGGCGCGTGCATGTGGGGCTGCCCCAAGGGAGCGAAGAGCTCCACCGACACGACCATGTGGCCCTCCGCTCTCGCGCACGGCGCGAAGCTCGTCACCGGCGCACGCGTCCGCGAGATCACGACGAACGGCAACGGCCTCGCCACGGGCGCGATCTACATCGACCGCGACGGGAACGAGCAGCGCCAGGAGGCGAGTGTCGTGGTCGTGGCCGGGAACGGCGTCGGCACCGCCCGTCTGCTCCTGCTCTCCGGCGGCCCTGACGGGCTCGCCAACTCCTCGGGGCTCGTCGGCAAGCGGCTCATGCTCCACCCGTACATGAGCGTGCTCGGGATCTACGAGGACGACCTCGAGGGCTGGCTCGGCCCGTGGGGCACGCAACTCTTGTCACTCGAGTTCGCCGACCACGACGAGTCGCACGGTTTCCCGCTCGGCGCCCAGTGGGACGTGATGCCGCTCGGCGGACCGCTCTTCTCCCTCTTCCGCTACGACGAGCTGCCCTTCGACGAGCGCTGGGGCGCGGCCGTCCACGGCCTCACGGAGGAGACGCTCGGGCATGCGTTCGACTGGGGCGTCGGCATCGAGGATCTCCCGCACGAGTCGAACACCGTGACCCTCGACCCCGAGCTGACGGACGCCGACGGGATCCCGGCGCCGAAGATCAACTTCACGATCGACGACGACATGCATGCGAACCTCGAGTTCCAGCTCGCCAGGGCCAAGGAGGCGCATGAAGCCGCCGGCGCTGCGAAGACGATCGTCGCCGACTGGTCGCAATGGGGCTGGCACCTGCTCGGGACGACGCGCATGGGCGACGACCGCGCGACGTCGGTCGTCGACCGCTGGTGCGCGGCCCACGACGTGCCGAACCTCTACGTGTTCGACGGCGCGGTCTTCCCGACCTCGGGCCCGATGGCGCCGACGTCGACGATCTGCGCCAACTCGCTCCGCTGCACGGAGCGCCTCATCGAGCGC
>CAVZIX010000019.1:0-33892 GCA_963775395.1 uncultured Actinomycetes bacterium | reverse complement strand
GGTCGACCTCTCCTGGCGCGAGGCCCCGGTCGGCGAGCGGCTTTCGCACGCGCTCGTCCACGGGATCGTCGACTTCATCGAGGAGGACACGGAGGAGGCGAGGCAACAGCTCCCGCGCCCGCTCGACGTGATCGAGGGCCCGCTCATGGACGGGATGTCGATCGTGGGCGACCTCTTCGGCTCGGGGCGCATGTTCCTGCCGCAGGTGGTGAAGAGCGCCCGCGCGATGAAGCGCGCCGTCGCGTACCTCGAGCCCTACATGGAGGCCGAGAAGGCCGAGGGGAACGGCCGCGGCCGTGGGAAGGTCGTGCTCGCGACCGTGAAGGGCGACGTCCACGACATCGGCAAGAACATCGTCGGGGTCGTCCTCGGCTGCAACAACTACGAGGTCATCGACCTCGGCGTGATGGTGCCGGCCGAACGGATCCTCGACACGGCCGTGGAGGAGGGCTGCAGCGTCGTCGGCCTCTCCGGGCTGATCACGCCGTCGCTGGACGAGATGGTGCACGTGGCGAAGGAGATGGAGCGGCGCGGCCTCGACCTGCCGCTGCTCATCGGCGGGGCGACCACGTCGCGGCAGCACACGGCCGTCAAGATCGCTCCCGCGTACAGCCAGCCGACGCTGCACGTCCTCGACGCGTCGCGCGTGGTGGGGGTCGTCTCCGACCTCCTGGAGCCGGAGCGGCGAACGCGGCTCGACGGGGTGAACCGCGAGGAGCAGGAGCGCCTGCGGACGCTGCACGGGGAGAAGGAACGGAAGCCTCTCCTGCCGCTGACCCGTGCGCGCGAGAACCGCGAGGTGGTGGAGTTCGAGGCTCCTCCCGAGCCGGGCTTCCTCGGCACGCGCACTGTCGAGGTAGACGTGGAGACCCTGCGCGAGTACATCGACTGGCAGTTCTTCTTCCACGCCTGGGAGCTGAAGGGGAAGTTCCCCAAGCTGCTCGAGGATCCCGAGAAGGGCGCGGCCGCGACGGAGCTCTACGAGCACGCGAACGAGCTGCTCGACGAGATCGTGGCGGGCGGCCTTCTCGCGCCGCGCGGCATCCACGGCTTTTGGCGCGCCCATGCCGAGGGCGACGACATCGTCCTCGACAACGGGACGCGCTTCTCCATGCTCCGCCAGCAGGCAGACCACAAGGACGGGCGGCCGAACCGCTCGCTCGCCGACTACGTCTCGCCCGAGGACGACCGCATGGGGGCGTTCGCCGTCGCCGTCCACGGCGGCGACGAGCTCTCCGGGCGCTTCGACGCCGAGAACGACCCGTACCGCTCGATCATGGTCAAGGCGCTCGCCGACAGGCTCGCGGAGGCGTTCGCGGAGCTGTTGCACGAACGCGCGCGCCGCGACTGGTACGAGACCGGGCCGCCGCTGCCGAGCGAGGACCTGATCGCGGAGCGCTTCCGCGGCATCCGGCCGGCGTTCGGCTACCCGGCCTGCCCGGACCACTCGGAGAAGGGAAAGCTCTTCGAGCTCCTCGGCGCCTCCGAGGCGGGAATCGAGCTCACGGAAACCTTCGCGATGGTCCCGGGCGCCGCCGTCAGCGGCCTGTACCTGCACCATCCGGCGTCGCGCTACTTCGCCGTCGGGCGCCTCGGCCGCGACCAGGTCGAGGACTACGCAGAGCGGAAGGGCATGCCGCTGCGCGAGATGGAACGCTGGCTCTCGCCCAACCTCGCTTACGATCCGGGCTAGCCGGGTACAGGCCCGCTCCGTGGAGCACCACTTCGGCAGGGGCCGTCCCTTCAGCCTGGGTGTGGAGGAGGAGTTCCAGCTCGTCGGCCGCGAGAGCTTCGAGCTCGTCTCGCGCGTGGACGAGATCCTCTCCGAGGTCGAGCACGAGGAGGAGCACGAGGGCCGGGTCAAGCCCGAGCTCCTGCAGTCCGTGGTCGAGGTGGCCACGAACGTGGCGGGCTCGGTCGCCGAGGCGATGGAGGACCTGCGCGGCCTGCGGGCGAGGCTCCGCGACGCCGCGGCCGAGCGCGACGCGCTCATCGCCTCCGCCGGCACGCACCCGTTCTCGCGGTACGAGCACCAGGAGGTCACCGACCGCCCGCGCTACCAGGAGCTGGCCGAGGACATCCGCTGGGTGGCCGAGCGCGAGCTCATCTTCGGCCTGCACGTGCACGTCGGCCTCGACTCGCCCGAGACCGCGATCGCCTGCACGAACGGCGTGCGGACGTTCCTCCCGGAGCTGCTCGCGTTCTCGGCCAACTCGCCGTTCTGGCAGTCGCGGCCGACCGGCCTCGCGTCCACACGGGTGAAGATCTTCGACATGTTCCCGCGCTCGGGGCTCCCGCCGTCGTTCTCGTCGTGGGCCGAATTCGAGCGGATGGTGGAGCGCGGGATCGCGACGAACGCCTTCGAGGACGCGACCTTCATCTGGTGGGACGTGCGCCCGCACCCGAAGCTGGGGACGATCGAGATCCGGGTGCCGGACGCGCAGACGCGGCTGGACTCGGTCAGGGCGCTGGTCGCGCTCACCCAGAGCCTGGTCGCCATGGTCGCCGACCGGCACGCGAGCGGCGACCCTCTGTCGGTGCAGCCGTTCACGCTCGTGGACGAGAACAAATGGCGGGCCGCCCGGGACGGGCTCGACGCGACGCTCATCGACCTCGAGCACGACGCCGAGCGACCCGCGCGCGAGGCGGTCCGCGCCCTGGTCGAGCGCTGTGAGCCCGCCGCGCGCCGGCTCGGTTGCGCGGGCGACCTCGCGGCGGTGGAGGAGGTGCTGGAGCGGGGAAGCGGCGCCGACGAGCAGCGCAGGATCTACGAGGGAACCGACAGCCTGCTCGCCGTCGCGCAGTGGATCGCGGAGGAGACCGTCCGCGGTCTGTAGAAGGGAAACCGTACGACCGTGACCTTCGCTATCCTCAGCCGGTCGCCCAAGGGCGACTTTTCATAGATGCGGACGACCCTGAAGAAAGGCACCCGGGGCTCGGCCAACGGCAACGGCAGCGTCGCCGGTCCCGAGCCTCCGTTCTCGCCGGAGCCCACCGCGCCTCCCGAGCCTCCGCTCAGGGTCGCGGCTCCGCCCGTGCTCCCGCCGGGCCCGTCTCCGCGTTCGCACTACCGCGTCCGGCGCAACCCGCTGAAGCTTCTCGCCAAGTTCGTCGTGTGGCTGATCGTGCTCGTCCTCGTCGCCGCGGGGGCGCTCGCCGGCGGTGCCAAGCTCTACTTCGACTACAGCGTGGCCGCGGTGCGCGCGCATTCGCCCGAGGTCGTCGCCGCCGCGAAGGATCTCGACGCCGCCCCGGCGGCCGGCCAGCCCGCGACGGCCATCGTGATCGGCTACGACCAGCGCGCCGGCGAGTCGGGGACCGGCTCGCGCTCGGACACCGTCATGCTCCTGCGCGCCGACCCCAAGAAGGACACCGTCACGCTCCTGTCCTTCCCGCGCGACCTCATCGTCGACATCCCGGGCTGCGAGGGCCACTCCGCCTGGACGGGGAGGATCAACGAGGCCTACGCCTACTGCGGCCCGCGCGGCACGCTCTCCACGGTGAAGGAACTGACCGGCGTCCCGATCAACTACATGATCACGGTCAACTTCAAGGCGTTCATCGCGATCGTGAACAAGCTGAACGGCGTCCACCTCGATGTCGACCGCCGCTACTTCAACGACAACTCGAGCGCCGGGTACGGCGGGACGTACGCCAAGATCAACCTCCAGCCCGGCTACCAGAAGCTCGACGGCCGACGCGCGCTCGACTTCGTCCGCTTCCGCCACACGGACTCGGACCTCTACCGCGTCGTGCGCCAGCAGGAATTCGTGAAGGCCTTCAAGCAGCAGGTCTCCAACGAGTGGTCGCTGTTCCAGCTCCCCGGCATCGTCACCGCGATCACCGACAACGTCGAGGTGGCCAAGGGCGGAGGAAAGCCGATCAACGCGGACGAGGTACTGAGCTACGCGCGGCTCGTGTACGAGCTCCCGGCGGGCAACTTCCAGCAGGTGCCGCTCGAGGAGATCTCGGGCTACAACGAGCTGTCGACCTCGGAGACCGCCATGAGGCAGGCCGTCTCCAGTTTCCTCAATCCCGACGTGGACGCATCCGAGAAGGCCATCACCGTCGCGACGGGCGGCAAGCCGAAGGTCGACAGGGGGCCACCGCCGTCGCAGGTCTCCATCGAGGTGCAGAACGGGAACGCCGTTGCGGGCGCGGCCGACGACGCGGCTTACCTCCTGGGCCAGATCGGCTACCAGTCGGTCAACGGCGGCAACGCCGACAACTTCGAGTACTTCCGCACGAATGTTCTCTACGACCCGGCCGTCGACGGCTCCGAGCCCGCCGCGCGTGCGGTCGGAAAGCTGTTCGGGGACGCCGAGGTCAAGGAGATGCCGCCCGGCACGCAGCTCGGCACCATGCTGCGCGTGATCGTCGGCCAGACCTTCCAGGGCTCCCTCGGCCCCGCCCCGCGCGACGAGACGCCGGAGCGCCAGCCGCCCGCCGTCGTCAACGACCCGGCGTCGATCGCCCCCCAGCTCAGGGCACTGCGTCCCAAGGTCGACTTCCCGATCCTGGTGCCGGCCGTGCGCGAGCAGAACTCCTCGATCGCCGACGAGTCGGGCATCCGCGCCTACCCGATCAACGACCACACGGCCTTGCGGATCACGTACGACACGGGAGCGAACGAGTACTGGGGCGTCCAGCAGACCAGCTGGACCGAGGCGCCCGTCCTCGCCTCGCCGACCTTGACCCGGACGATCAAGGGCCGCGAGTACAAGCTGTTCTTCAGCGGCTCGAAGCTGCACATGATCGCACTCGAGCAGAACGGCGCCGTCTACTGGGTCGTGAACACGTTGCTGAACAGCCTCTCGAACGAGACGATGATCGCCATCGCCAAGGGCCTCAGGCCCCTCGGCCGGCCCCAGTAATGGCCCCGGAACCGCTCGGCGTCGTCGGCGCGGGCTGGGTCGGGCTGGTCACGGCGGCCTCGTTCGCTGAGTTGGGCCACGACGTCGTCGTCCGCGACGTCGACCCCGAGCGCGTCGCCGCCCTCGAAACGGGTGACGTCCCCATCCACGAGCCAGGGCTCGCGGAGGCGGTCGCGCGCAACCGCGAACGGCTTCGCTTCACGCTCGACCTGGGCGAGCTGCTCGGTTCGGCCAGCGCCGCCTTCATCTGCGTCGGGACGCCGTCGACCTACTCGGGCGATGCCGACCTCTCGGCCGTCTGGCAGGTCGTCGACGAGCTCCCCGAGCCGGGCGAGCCGCTTCTCCTGATCATGAAGAGCACCGTGCCGGTGGGCACCGGCGAGCGCGTCCGGGCCCGCCTCGACGCGCGCGGCCTCGCGCACGTCGGCTACGTCTCGAACCCCGAGTTCCTCGCCGAAGGCACCGCGCTCGCGAACTTCATGGAGCCCGACCGGGTCGTCGTCGGCGGCTTCGCCCAGGCCGACGCCGACCGCGTCGCCGCGCTGTACGAACCGCTCGACGCGCCGATCGTGCGAACCGACATCGCCTCCGCGGAGATGATCAAGCTCGCGTCGAACGCAGCGCTCATGACGCGGATCAGCTTCATCAACGAGATCGCGAACGTCTGCGAGCTCGTCGGGGCGGACGTCGTGGAGGTCGCCCGCGGTGTCGGCCTCGACCGGCGTCTCGGGCCGCATTTCCTGCGTGCGGGCATCGGCTACGGCGGCTCGTGCTTCCCGAAGGACGCTTCGGCGCTCAAGCAGCTCGCCGCGAACTCCGGCTACCACTTCCAGCTTCTCACCGCCGTCATCGAGGTCAACGAGCTCCAGAAGCGGCGCGTCGTCCAGAAGCTCGAGCACCACCTCGGCTCGCTGCGCGAGAAGACCGTGGCGCTGCTCGGGCTCGCGTTCAAGCCGCACACGAACGACATGCGCGAGGCGCCGAGCCTCGTCCTCGCCCCGCGGTTGCTCGCGGAGGGCGCCGAGGTGCGCGCCTGGGATCCCGTCGCCCTAGACGAGGCGCGCCGGCTGCTCGGCGGCGTGACCTTCGCGGAGACCGTGCTGGAGGCCGTCAGCGGCGCCGACGCGGCCGTGATCGTCACCGAATGGCCCGAGCTCGCCGACCTGGCCACCGCCGAGGTGCGCGACGCGATGCGTACGCCGCTCATCGTCGACGGGCGCAACCTCCTCGATCCCGCGGCGGTGCGCGCGGCCGGGTTCGCCTACGCGGCGATCGGCCGTCCCGAGGTCTTCGTCTCGGGGCTCCCGGAGACCGGCGAGCCCGACACGACGCTCCGCACCTAGTCTTGGAGGCCATCATCCTCGCCGGCGGGAAGGCGGAGCGCCTCGGCGCGGCGGCCGGTGGGCGTCCGAAGGCGCTCGTCGAGGTCGCCGGGCGTCCAATCGCCGCCTACCAGGTCGAGCTCCTCGCCCGAGCAGGGGTCGACCGCGTCCTCGTGAGCTGCTCCGCGGGCAACGAGGAGGTCTTCGAGGCGGAGCTCGCCGGCCTCGGCCCGGAGATCGTCGCCGTCGGCGAGCCCGAGCCGCTGGGGCGCGGCGGCGGCCTGCGCTTCGCCGCAGCCGCCCGCAGCGAGGAAGGCGACATCCTCGCCCTCAACGGCGACGAGCTCCTCGACGCCGACCTCGCCGACCTGCTCGCGCGGCACCGCGAGACCGGCGCCGCCGCCACGATCGTCGTCACGCACCCGCGCTCGCCGTTCGGCGTCGTCGAGCTCGAGGAGGACGACGTCGTCATGGGCTTCCAGGAGGCCGACGTGCTGCCCGTGTGGGTCAGCTGCGGCGTGTACGCGCTCGGCGAAGAGGCTCTCGCCGCTCTGCCCGAGCGGGGCGACCACGAGACGACTACCTTCCCGGATCTGGCCGAACGGGGTCGCCTGCGGGCCTTCCGGCACGACGGCCTCTGGATGACGATCAACACCCCCAAGGACCTCCGAGTCGCCGAGGAGCACCTCCGGGCGCATCCCGACTGGCTTGACTCCCGATACGGCGCTGGGTTATGACCGTGCGGTGGGCGAGCTGACTCCGAACCTCCTCGACCTCGATCGCTTCGCCGTGCCCGTGGAACGGGTCGAGAAGCCGTGGGGCTACGAGATCGTCTACGCGGCGACCGAGCACTATCTCGGCAAGGTGCTCTTCATCCGCGCGGGCGAGCAGCTCAGCCTCCAGTTCCACAAGCGCAAGGACGAGGTCATCTACGTCCACTCCGGGCGCATCGAGCTCGAGGTCGGGGAGCCCGGCCGCACGCCCGACGTCGAGGTCGTCGGCCCGGGCCGGGCGTTCCGCTTCGCCCCGGGCGTCGTCCACCGCTGGCGTGCGCTCGAGGACTCGACCGTGCTCGAGGCCTCGACGCCGGAGCTCGACGACGTCGTCCGGCTCGAGGACCGCTACGGCCGCGCGGACCCTTGATCTCCGGCCGCTCGAGGCTCTTTCATTAGACTGACCCGCGGCCCATGGCCACGACTGCCCCCAGCCACGACGTCAAGGATCTCGGCCTCGCTCCCGCGGGCGTCGCCCGCATCGAATGGGCCGACCGGCAGATGCCGGTTCTCGCCGCGATCCGCGAGCGTTTCGAGCAGGAGCGCCCGCTGGACGGCATCCGCATTTCGGCCTGCCTCCACGTCACGACGGAGACCGCGAACCTCGCCCGCACGCTGAAGGCGGGAGGCGCCGACGTCGTGCTCTGCGCGTCGAACCCGCTCTCCACGCAGGACGACGTGGCGGCAGCGCTGGTCGCCGAGTACGGCATTCCCGTCTTCGCCATCCGCGGCGAGGACGACCAGACGTACTACTCGCACATCTCGGCCGCGGTCGACCACCGGCCGCAGCTGACGATGGACGACGGGGCCGACGTGATCGGCGTCCTGCACAAGGACCGTCGCGACCAGCTGGGCGAGATCCTCGGCGGGACAGAGGAGACGACGACCGGCGTCATCAGGCTCAAGGCGCTCGAGGCCGAGGGTCAGCTCGCCTTCCCGATCATCGCGGTCAACGAGGCCGACACCAAGCATCTCTTCGACAACCGCTACGGCACCGGCCAGTCGACGATCGACGGCATCATCCGCGCCACCAACTTCCTTCTCGCCGGGCGGCGCTTCGTCGTCTCCGGCTACGGCTGGACGGGGCGCGGCGTGGCGATGCGCGCGCGCGGCATGGGCGCGCACGTGATCGTCACCGAGGTCGATCCCGTGCGGGCGCTCGAGGCGCTGATGGACGGCTACGAGGTGATGCCGATCGAGCGCGCGGCCGAGGTCGGCGACGTCTTCTGCACGGCCACCGGCGACAAGCACGTCATCGCGCGCAGCGCGATCGAGCGCCTCAAGGACGGCGCCATCCTCGCCAACACCGGCCACTTCAACGTCGAGATCGAGATCCCGGCGTTGAGGGAGCTCGCCGTCTCGACCCGCGAGGCGCGACCGGACGTCGAGGAGTTCGAGTTTGCCGACGGGCGCAAGGTCTACCTCATCGGGGAAGGCCGCCTCGTCAACCTCGCCACGGCGGAGGGCCACCCGGCCGCCGTCATGGACATGAGCTTTGCGAACCAGGCCCTTTCGGCCGAGCACGTGGTCGCGCACGCAAGCGAGCTGGAACCGCGTGTCTACGTCGTGCCGGAGGAGATCGATCGCGAGATCGCCCGCCTCAAGCTCGAGAGCATGGGCGCCGAGATCGACCAGCTCACCGAGGAGCAGGCGAGGTACCTGGCGTCCTGGGACGAAGGTACGTAGCACCGGAAAATGCTGCGCATTTTCCGGTGAGAGACCTCACGCCCGACGAGATCGTCCGCCTCGAACCCGAGGCGGTCGTGGTTTTGGATCAGCGTCGGCTGCCGGACGACGTCGCGTATCTCGAGTGTCGGTCGGCTGACGAGGTGGCCGGCGCGATTCGCACGCTTGCCGTTCGCGGTGCGCCTGCGATCGGCGTCGCGGCCGCGTATGGCTACGCGTTGGCTGCGGCGAAGGGCGAGGATCTCGACGCGGCCGCTGCCACGCTCCTGGCCTCCCGCCCGACGGCCGTGAACCTGCCCTGGGCCGTCGCCGAGATGCGCGCGGGCGACCAGGACGCGCCTGCGCTGGCCGGACGTGCGCGGGCGATCCACGAGGCCGAGGTCGAGCGCTGCCGCCGTATGGCCGACCACGGCGCCGGCCTGATCGCCGCAGGCTCGCGGGCCCTGACGCACTGCAACACCGGCCCGCTCGCGACCGGGGGCGTGGGGACTGCGCTGGGGGCGATCTGCGAGGCACACGCGCGGGGGCTCGTCGCGCACGTGCTCGTCGACGAGACGCGGCCGCTCCTCCAGGGGGCGCGGCTCACCGCGTGGGAGCTGGAGCGGGCCGGCGTCCCTGCCAGCGTGCTGGCCGACGCGGCGGCGGGCTCGCTGATGGCGCGCGGGGAAGTGGACGTCGTCCTCACCGGCGCCGACCGCATCGCGGCCAACGGCGACACGGCCAACAAGATCGGCACGTATCCGCTGGCCGTCCTCGCGGCCCATCACGGGATCCCGTTCTACGTCGTCGCGCCGAGCTCGACCGTCGATCTCGAAGCCGCGACCGGCGCGGACATCCCCATCGAGGAGCGCGACCCCGCGGAGGTGACCGGCCGCTTCCCTGCTCGCAATCCCGCGTTCGACGTGACGCCGGCGGCGCTCGTGACGGCCATCGTGACGGAGGAGGGCGTCCACCGCCCGCCGTATGAGTCGTCGCTGGCCGGGCTGGGCGCCGAAACGGTGGAGGTAGCGCGATGAAGGCGATGGTGATGGCGGCCGGCCTGGGCACGCGCCTGCGGCCGCTGACGGACTTCCTGCCGAAGCCGATGATGCCGGTGGCCAACCGGCCCGTCCTGCACCACCTGCTCAACCTCCTGCGACGCCACGATGTCAACGACGTCGGCATCAACCTGCACGCCTTCCCGGAGATGATCCAGCGCTACTTCGGCGACGGCTCCGCCCTCGGGATGTCGATTCTCTGGTCGCACGAGCCCGAGCTTCTCGGCACGGCGGGCGGCACGAAGAAGCTCCAGGACCACTGGGGCGACGAGGCGATCCTCATCACCTCGGGCGACGGCCTCCACGACGTCGACATCACGGCGCTGCTGGGCCACCACCAGCGCACGGGCGCCCTGGCGACGCTGACGGTCAAGCCGGTGAGCGACCCTTCCTCGTACGGCGTCGTCATCCTCGACCGCGACACGCGCGTGCGCGGCTTCCAGGAGAAGCCGCGGCGCGACGAGGCGCGCAGCGACCTGGCCAACTGCGGCATCTACGTGATCGAGCCGGAGCTCCTCGAGCGCATCCCGCCCGACACGTTCTACGACTTCGGCGAGGACGTCTGGCCCAACCTGGTCGCCGCCGGGGAGGAGGTCTACGCGTACACGACCATGGCCTACTGGAACGACGTGGGCGACCTGGACGAGCTCCGCAACACGATCCTCGACGCCGTCCTCGGCCACGTCCGCGTGGACATCCCCGGTGAGGAGATCGCCTCGGGCGTCTGGGCCGAGGAGGGCTGCAAGATCGACTCTTCCGCGACAATCGACGGCCCGGTCGTGCTCGGGCCGAACGTGACGGTCGAGGCCGACGCGCAGATCCGCGGGCCGGCGGCGATCGGGGCCGACTGCCATGTCGGCAAGGCCGCCGCCATTCGCCGCGCCGCGCTCCTTCCGGGCAGCGTCGTGCCCGACGAGGGCCTGGCGATCGCGGGGATCTTCGGCGACGCGTCGAAGCTCGCCGACAGCATCCTGCGCTATCCCGCGGCGCGCGACTAGCGAACCTCTGTCGAAATGATGCGTCGTCACCGGGACGTGCAGGGCGAGTGCGAGGCAAGGACGCAGGGAGCGTTCGTAGCCGGAGGCTACGGGCGCGACTGAGGACGCGGCATCGTGCCGCCCTGTGCGGCCCGGTGGCACCAGGCTTCGTTTCGAGAGAGGTTCATTACAACTAGCGGACGGCGCCCGTGCGGAGCGGGGCGAGACCCGCGGAGCGGAGCCTGTCGGTATCCGCGATCACGACCGCGAGGGCGCCCAGCACCTCGGCACGCTCGCCCAGCACGCCAGGCTTGACCTCCACCGCCTGCGCCGCGCCGGGGAGCGCGTAGCGGTCGATCGCCTGCCGGATCCCGTCGAGCAGCGGCTCGCTGGCGGCGCTCAGGTCGCCCCCGACGACGATGGCCGCCGGGTTCAGGTGGTTGCAAAGATCCGCGAGCGTACGCCCGACCGCGTGGCCGGCGTCGTTGACGACCCGTGTGGCGGCGAGGTCGCCGTCGGCCACGAGCTCGATCACGCCGCGGAGCGTCAGGCCCTCGCCGTGGGCGGGGCGAAGGAGATCGACGATCGCCTCGGTCGAGGCCACGGTCTCGAGGCAGCCGCGGTTTCCGCAGCGGCACACCGCGCCGTCCACTCGCACCTGCACGTGGCCGAGCTCGCCGGCGATGCCGGTCGACCCGTGGTGGAGGCGCCCGCCGAGGATGAGCCCGGCGCCGACGCCGGCGGACATCATCACGTAGACGACGTCGGCGAGCCCGCGGCCCGCGCCGAACGAGACCTCGGCGAGCGCGCCGAGATTGGCGTCGTTGTCCACCTCGACCTGGACGCCCAGGCGCCGAGAGAGCTCCTCGCCCGCGTTGACGCCGGCCCAGCCGGGGACGACCGTGGAGGCAATCGTTCCCGTGTCGCGGTCGATCGGCCCCGAGAGCGCCATGCCGGCGCCGATCAGGCGGCTGCGGTCGGTCTCTGCCTCGGCGAGCACCTCGCCGGCCAGGTCGGTCGCGGCGTCCAGCGCTGTCGCCGCGTCGTCGTCGACCTCGAGGGAGACATAGCGCTCGGCGAGTACCGTGGAGGAGAGGTCGGCGACGGCCACCCGGACGTGCCGGTGGCCGAAGTCGATGCCGAGCGCGGCGCCGACCGAGGCGTCCAGGCGCAGAAGGACGGGCGGGCGGCCGCGGCCGGAAGGGCTCGTGCGGCCGGCCGATTGCTCAGCGATCATGCCGCGCCCCTGCAGGTCGGCGACGAGCGTGGTGACGGTGGTGCGCGAGAGCCCGGTGAGGCGTGCGAGCTCGCTTCGGCTGGCGGTTCCCTGGCGCCGGAGCGCGTCGACGACGCGCAGGCGGTTGAGCTCGCGCAGGCTCCCGAATGTCCCTGATTCCACGGTCATTCCCGGTCTCGCGAGGGTCGCACGCCTGACACTTTCGCAGGATCGCGGTCGAATTTCACCTGCTCATCCGCGAAATACGCCAAGACCGGGCAGAAAGGAAACTTGGCGTTCCCCGCTCCTCATGCCGCCCGCCGCGCTCCCGCAACCTAACTAGGACGCTTGAAATCCGTCCTTTGAGGAGCCTAAGCTCCCCCGGGCAAGGGCGGGGGTCAGTCAACGAGGAGGAAGTCGTGAGAAGATTTTCGTACAAGGCCACCGAATTTCCGAAGCGTCGACTGGTGCTCGTCCTGCTGCTCGCGCTGGTGGCGGCCCTCGCAGTGGTCGCGACCGGCTGCGGCGGAGACGACGATGACGAGGGCGGTGGTGACACCGGGGCGGCCGCCGGCGACGGTGGCGGCGAAGGCACCTGCGACAAGAGCATCTGGGTGCTCCTCCCGGACAGCGCCAGCTCGCCGCGCTGGGAGACGGACGACCGGCGCTACTTCGAACAGGCCTTCGAGGAGGCAGGGGTCGAATCCAGCATCGTCAACGCCGAGAACGACCCGGCCCAGCAGCAGGCCCAAGCCGAGCAGGCGATCGCCGACGACGCGGGCGTTATCCTCCTCGTCAGCATCGACACCGGTTCCGGCGCCGCGATCATCGACCAGGCGAAGGACGCCGGCGTCAAGGTGATCGAGTACGACCGCTTCAACACCGGCGGCTCCGGCGGCGACGCGTACGTGAGCTTCGACAACGTCGCGGTCGGCGCGGCCATGGCCGAGGTCATGGATCCCGCAATCGACGCTCTCGACGCGGATCCGAAGCGCGTTGTCCTGCTCAATGGCGGCGAGGAGGACAACAACTCCTTCCTCTTCCGCCAGGGCTACGCGGAGACGGCCGAGGCGAAGGCCGAGGCCGGCGAGTGGGAGATCGTCGCCGACCAGCACGTGCCCGGTTGGGACAACGCCCAGGCACAGACGCTGATGGAGCAGATCCTCACCGACGCGAACAACGACGTCGACGCGGTCTTCGCGGCGAACGACGGTCTCGGAAACTCGGCCGCCAACGCGCTCGAGGCCGCCGGGATCGAGGGCGCTCCCGTGAGCGGCCAGGACGCGACCGAGGCCGGCATGCAGAACCTCGTCCTGGGCCGGCAGCTGGTCAGCGTCTACAAGCCGATCGAGGCCGAGGCCGATGTCGCGGCCAAGGCCGCCCTCGCGCTCTGCGCGGGCGAAGATCCGACCGCCATCGAGTCGGAGTTCGAGTTCCAGACGATCGGGATCACGGCCGCTGATGGCCAGCCGGCCGAGTCGCCCGAGGGCGAGGGTGTCGTCCCGTACCTGGCGCTGACGCCGACGCCTGTGACGGTCGACAACATCGCCGACACCGTCATTGCCGACGGATTCCGGACGGTCGAGGAGATCTGCACCGGAGACGCCGCCCAGACGGACTGGTGTCAGGAGAACGGCTAATCCTCACGCGGCTCGAGAGGGGGCGCCGGCAGGCGCCCCCTCTCTTCCCTCCGCGTGTGGGAGACTGACCCCATGGCCGCGACTGCCCCGCTTCTCGAGTGCCGAGGCGTCTCGAAGGCCTTCGGCGCCGTGCAGGCCCTCTCCGGCGTCGACTTCGAGGTGCGCAAGGGCGAAGTGATGGCCCTCGTCGGTGACAACGGCGCGGGCAAGTCGACGCTCATCAAGGGAATCGTCGGCATCTATCCCTTCGACGAGGGCGAGGTCCGTGTAGACGGCGAGCATGTCCACGTTCACGGGCCTCGCGACGCGGCGCGGCTCGGCGTCGAGGTCGTCTACCAGGACCTGGCGCTCGCGGACAACCTCGACGTCGTCGCCAACATGTTCCTCGGCCGCGAGCGGCTCCGCACGGGCGTCGTGCTCGACGAGTCGAGCATGGAGCGCTCAGCGCGCGAGACGCTCGACAGCCTCTCTGTCACGACGCTCCGCTCCGTGCGCCAGACCGTCGCCGGCCTCTCGGGCGGCCAGCGTCAGTCGGTCGCCGTCGCCAAGGCGGTCATGTGGAACTCGAAGCTCGTCATCCTCGACGAGCCGACCGCAGCCCTCGGGGTCGCACAGACGCGCCAAGTGCTCAACCTGGTGCGCCGCCTCGCCGAGCACGATCTGGGCGTGGTCTTCGTCTCGCACAACCTCCACGACGTCTTCGAGTGCGCCGATCGGATCACGGTCCTGCGCCTCGGCCGGCGCGTCGCGCAGTTCGAGCGGTCGCAGACAAACCAGCAGGAGGTCGTGCACGCGATCACCGCGGGGACGCTCGAGAAGGTCCCGGGAATGGAGGCGGCCGAGGCGGTCGAGCCGTGACGACGAGCGCCGACCCGACCGCAGCCATCGTCCCTGAACCGACGCCCGAGCAGACGCAGAGCCTGTCGGGCTACATCCAAGTGTGGTGGCAGGGCGTCCGCGGCGGCGAGCTCGGCTCGCTGCCGATCATCGTCGGCCTGGTCGCCATCTTCGTCGTCTTCGGGATCCTCGAGGACAACTTCCTCACCGAGCGGAACTTCACGAACCTGCTGCTGCAGATGGCGGCCGTGGCGACCATCGCCATCGGCATCGTCTTCGTCCTCCTGATCGGCGAGATCGACCTGTCGGTCGCGTTCGTGAGCGCTGTCGGCGGTGTTGTCATGACACTCCTCCTGCGCCCCGACAACCCCGGGTGGCCCTGGTGGGCGGCGATCCTCTTCGCGCTCGCCTGCACGACGGCCATCGGCTTCTCCCAGGCGCTCGTAATCACGAAGGCCGGAGTGCCGTCGTTTGTCGTCACGCTCGCCGGCCTGCTCATCTGGTCCGGCGTCGTCCTCATCCTCACGACCCAGTACTCGACGGCCGGAACGATCAGGGTCCAGGACGAGAGGGTCGTCGACATCGCGAACGGCTTCCTCTCGGACGTCTGGGGCTGGATCCTCGCAGCCGCGGTCGTGGTCGCCTTCGCACTATCCCAGTTCCGAAACGCAATGGTCAGGCGCGCGGGCGGGCTCGCCGCCAAACCGACGGTTCTGATCGCGCTGCAGGTCCTCGGCCTGGCCGTGGTCTTGGGCGCCGCCGTCTGGTACGCAAACAAGGACCGCGGGCTTCCCTACGTGACCGTCATCCTCGGCGTCTTCCTCGTCTTCTGGTCGTTCATCGCCGGGAAAACTCGCTTCGGGCGCCACGTCTACGCGGTCGGCGGCAGCGCGGAGGCGGCCCGCCGTGCCGGCATCAACGTCGATCGGGTACGCATCGCCGTCTTCATGATCAGCGGCTTCATGGCGGGCGTCGGTGGGATCATGCTGGCCTCCCGGCTCCGGTCGGTCGCTACCGGGACGGGCGGTGGGAACCTGCTCCTGCTCGTCATCGCCGCCGCGGTCATCGGCGGCACGAGCCTCTTCGGCGGCGTCGGCCGGGTGGTCTCGGCGCTCCTCGGGGCGCTCGTGATCGCCTCCATCCAGAACGGCATGGACCTGCTCGGGCTCGCGTCCGGGACGAAGTTCGTGATCACCGGCCTCGTCCTCCTCGGCGCGGTGCTCATCGACGCGGTCTCCAAGCGCCGCCGGGCCGCGCGCGGCGGCGTGTGACGACCGGCGAGACCATTGGCGTCGCCATGCTCGGCTATGCCTTCATGGGCAAGGCCCACTCGCGCGCGTTCCGCGAGGCCAAGGCCCTCCATGCGCCGCTCGCGCCCGAGCTCCTCTCGCTCTCGGGCCGTACCCCGGAGAAGGTCGAGGCCGCGCGGCGGGAGCTGGGCTGGGCCGAGGCGGTCACCGACTGGCGAGAGCAGGTCGCCGACGAGCGCATCGGCCTCTTCGACAACGGAGGCCCGAATGCCCTCCACGCCGAGCCGACCATCGCCGCCGCGCGCAACGGCAAGCACGTCCTCTGCGAGAAGCCGCTCGGCCGTACCGCCGACGAGTCGCTGGAGATCTGGCGCGAGGCCGAGCGTGCGGGCGTGGTGCACATGTGCGGCTTCAACTACCGCTTCGTCCCCGCGGTGCGACTGGCGCGCGAGCTGCTCGAGGCCGGCGATCTCGGCGACCTCTTCCACTTCCGGGCGCGCTACCTCCAGTCGTGGGGGGTCGACGCGGCGCCGAGCTGGCGCTTCGACCGCGAGGCCGCCGGCTCCGGGGCGCTCGGCGATCTCGGGGCCCACATCGTCGACATCGGCCGCTACCTCGTGGGCGAGCCGATCGCGGTGACCGCCGTCGTCAAGACGTTCATCGAGGGGCACGGGGTGGACGACGCGTTCGCGGCCACGGTCGAGTTCGAGAACGGTGTCGTCGGCACGCTCGAGGCCTCCAGGCTCGCGCGCGGGCGGATCAACTCGAACGCCTTCGAGGTCAACGGCTCGCGCGGTTCGCTCGCCTTCGACGTCGAGCGGCTCAACGAGCTCGAGGTGGCCGACGAGCGCGCCTTCCGGCGCGTCCTCGTCACCGAGCCCGAGCACCCGTTCATGTCCTTCTGGTGGCCGCCCGGGCACATCGTCGGCTGGGGCGACACCTTCACCCACGAGATTCACCACCTGCTGACGGCGATCGCGGGCGAGGGCACCGTGGCGCCGCACGGAGCCACCTTTGAGGACGGCTACCGCTGTGCCGAGGTCTGCGACGCGATCGTGCGCTCCGCCGAGAGCGGCAGGCGCGAGGAGATCGCCTACCGCGGAGCCGAGGGGTGAAGACCACCGACGACGTCGCCGGCCGGATCGACGACGCGGCCCTGCGCGAGGCCCAGCAGGCCAAGGACGCCGTGCGGGCCTACGAGCTGGTCTACGCGACCCTGGGCGCGGGATGAGGCTCGAGCAGGCCCAAAAGGTCGTCGACGCCGTCATCAACGGGGCGCCCGGCCCGGTCTCCGTCTTCGTCGGCGACTCGCACGGAGAGCTTGTCGCCGCGGCCACGATGGACGGCGCGCCGCCGGACACGCGACTGAACGCCCAGCGCAAGGCCTACACGGCCGCTCGCAGCGACGCCCGCTCGACGGGCGAGCTCGCCGACAAGGCGCGCGACGACCCGGTCGAGCGCGCCAGCTTCGACCCCTTCTTCACATTCTTCCGCGGAGGCGTCGCCGCCTTCGAGGACGGCACGCGCGTGGGCGCCGTCGGGGTCAGCGGGCTTCCCGGCGAGCAGGACGAGGCGCTCGCGCTCGCGGGGCTCGCCGCCGCCGGCCTCGCAGTCGAGTGAGCGCGCTCGTCGGGCTCGACGTCGGGACGTCCGGCGTCAAGGCGCTCGCCGTCGGGACGAACGGCGAGGTGCTCGCCCGGGCCGAGCGCGGCTATCCGCTCTCGACGCCGCATCCGGGCTGGGCCGAGCAGGACCCTGCGGACTGGGCGCGCGCGGCCGGGGAGGCACTGGCCGACCTGAAGGTCGACGACGTGGCCGGCATCGGGCTCTCCGGGCAGATGCACGGCCTGGTCGCCCTCGACGCGGACGAGCGCGTCCTGCGCCCGGCGATCCTCTGGAACGACCAGCGCACGGCCGCCGAGTGCGCGGAGATCGAGGAGCGCATCGGGCTCGCGCGCCTGGTCGAGCTGACCCGCAACCGCGCGCTGACGGGCTTCACCGCCCCGAAGCTCCTCTGGCTGCGCCGCCACGAGCCCGACGTCTACGAGCGGATCGCGCACGTCCTCCTCCCGAAGGACTACGTCCGTCTGGCGCTCACGGGCGAGCGGGCGATCGACGTCGCCGACGCCTCGGGCACGCTCCTCTTCGACGTCGCGTCACGGCGCTGGAGCGGGGAGGTGCTGGAGGCGCTCGAGCTGCCGGCCGCGTGGCTCCCGCCCGTTCTCGAGTCGCCCGCGGTCTCGGGCGAGACCGCGGACGGCGTGCCTGTCGCCGCGGGGGCCGGCGACCAGGCCGCCGGGGCGGTCGGTGTGGGCGTGCACGAGCCCGGGCCTGCGTCGGTCGTCCTCGGGACGTCCGGCGTCGTCTTCGCAGCTCTCCCGGAGCCCGCGCTCGACCCGGAAGCCCGCGCGCACGTCTTCTGCCATGCCGTGCCCGGGATGTGGCACGCAATGGGCGTGATGCTCTCGGCCGCGGGGTCGCTCGGCTGGCTCCGCGAGACGATCGCCCCCGGGGAGCCGTTCGACGGGCTGCTCGCGGAGGCGGAGCGCTGGGAGCCCGGCGTCGAGGGCCTCGCCTTCCTGCCCTACCTGGCCGGCGAGCGGACACCGCACGCCGATCCGCACGCACGCGGCGCCTTCGTCGGCCTCTCGCTGCGCCACGACCGCGGCGCGCTCGTCCGCGCGGTGCTCGAGGGCGTCGCCTACGGCCTGCGCGACTGCCTCGAGGTCCTGCGGGCGCTGGGCTGCACCGTCACGGTCGGCCGCGTCTCCGGCGGCGGCGCCCGAAGCGATCTGTGGCTCCGGATCGTCGCGTCCGTCCTCGGCCTCCCCCTCGAGCGCACGGCGGCAGAGGAGGGGGCCGCCTACGGCGCAGCGCTCCTCGGCGGCGTTGCCGGGGGCATTTACGCCGACGTCCCGGAGGCGGTCGCCGCGTGCGTGCGTGTCCGCGAGACGGTCGAGCCCGACCCCGAATGGGAGCGTCTCTACGCGGACGGGTACGCCCGCTTCCGCGCCCTCTATCCAGCCCTACGAGCAACGGAGGTTCGATGACGAACTGGGGGATCATCTCGACGGCGCACATCAACCGCCTCGTCCTGGCGGGCGCGCGCGAATCCGACAAGGTGGACGTCCTCGCCGTGGCGAGCCGCGACCAGGCCCGCGCGGAGGCGTACGCGCGCGAATGGGAGATCGAGCGCGCGTACGGCAGCTACGAGGCGATGCTCGCCGATCCAGATGTGGACGCGGTCTACATCTCGCTCCCGAACTCGCTTCACGTCGAGTGGTCCATCCGCTCGCTCGAGGCCGGGAAGCACGTCCTCTGCGAGAAGCCGTTCGACCGCCGCGCCGCCGAGGTCGAGCGGGCGTTCGACGCCGCCGACGCGGCGGGTCGGCTCCTCTCCGAGGCCTTCATGTACCGCCACAATCCGCAGACGCGCCGTCTCCGGGAGCTGCTCGACGACGGCGCGATCGGCGACGTCAGGCTCGTGCGCTCGGCCTTCTGTTTCAAGCTCGAGGAGGCCGCGAACGTGCGTCTCGCCGCGGATCTCGACGGCGGTGCGCTCATGGACGTCGGGTGCTACTGCGTGAGCGGCTCTCGCTTCGTGGCCGGGGAGCCGGAGACGGTCTACGGGCAGCAGGTCGTCAGCGCGTCGGGCGTGGACGAGCTCTTCGCCGGGACGATGCGCTTCCCGGGCGGGGTCGTCGCGCAGTTCGACTGCGGCTTCGTCTCGCCGGACCGGGACGAGCTCGAGGTCGTCGGCGAGGAAGGATCGCTCTTCCTCGACGACCCCTGGCACGCGCGGGTGCCGGTGATCGAGATCCGCAGGGGTGAGTTCAGCGAGGAGATCGTGCTCACGCCCGAGGACTCCTACCGGCTGGAGCTCGAGAACATGAGCGATGCGATCGCGGGGCGCGCCGAGCTGCTGCTCGGGCGCGAGGACGCCGTCGCCCAGGCGCGAACGATCGAGGCGCTCTACCGCTCCGCGGAGGAGGGAAAGCCGGTCACGCTCGGCGGCTGACACGATCCCGGCACGGTCTCGCGCAGCCTGCGTGCGCCGGCTCGCGCTATTCACCAGGCGTGGGCGTGGCGACGGCGATCCTCGACCTGCTTCTGCCGCAGCGCTGCGTTGCGTGCGGGACGGCCGACGCGCTCCTGTGCGAGGAGTGCCGTGCGCAGCTCGTTCTCCTGCGCGGGACCGTGTGCGCCCGCTGCGGCTGCCCGACCGCCTGGCCGGTCGAGCGCTGCGGCGAGTGTGCCGGTCGGCGGATCTCGTTCGCCTCGGCCCGCGCCGCAGTCGCCTACGACGGCCCCGTCATCGCGCTCGTCGGTGCCTGGAAGGAGCGCGGAGTCCGCCGCCTCGCGGACATGGCGGCCGACCTTGTCACCGATGTCGTCCCGCGCCCGCGGGCGACCGTCCTCGCTTACGTCCCCGGCGAGCCCGATCGCGTCGGGTGGCGCGGGGTCAACTCCGCGCGTGAGCTCGCCGCACTCCTCGGAGAGCGGTGGGAGCTCCCCGTGGGCCGCCTGCTCGAGCGCGCACGCCGTGTCGACCGCCAGCGTGGGCTCACGAGGACGGAGCGCAGGGCCAACGTCAGCGGCGCGTTCCGGGCGACTGCAGCCGTCCCCGCATGCGTCTGCCTGGTCGACGACGTGTACACGACCGGCTCGACCGCCCTCGCCGCCGCGACCGAGCTCCGCCGCGCCGGCGCGAAGGAGGTGCATGTCGTCGCATTCGCCCGTGTCGTGCGACGTTGAGGGGTGTTCGGCGGTTGCACGGCGGCCGAGGAGACCCGCGCACGAAGGCCCGCGAGCTGACCACAGCGCGCCGCACGGCAGTCACCCATCTGCGGCTCCCGGAAGGCGATCCCGCTCGGGTTCGAGGCGAAGTACCTCACGACCCGCGAGCTGCTGGAGCTGATCGTCGGGTAGCGCCCGCCTCGGAGAGGTGGAATTTCTTCGGGCGGTTGGCATATAGTGCCGCCGTCGGAGCCGCGGGCCGGGCGACGAAGACCTCGGCCGCGGGTCCGGAAGGGGGGATCCGAGCCACGCAACGCACGCCGTCAGGCCGGTACGTGACCAGGCCGAGCCGTGTGGCCTCGAGCAGGCAGCTGACGCCTGCGATGACGCAGGCGCTCGCGCTCTCCCGCGAAGCCGTTCAGCGACACCGGGCCGGGGAGCCCGGGTGGAAAGGAGAGAGCTCTTCATGAGTCACGTACCACGACGCCGGCGAGCGGCCATCGGCGTCCTGCTGGCCTTCGGCGTCTTCCTCGCCATGGCGGCCGCCGCGACCGCGGCGCCTCCCGGCTTCCAGCCGATCGACCACGCAGGAGGCCGAGTACCAGGACGACATGACCTGGGAGGACTACAGGACGGTCCCGGGCACCGACTGGGCGAACCCTGCTGCTCCAGCCCACGATCGAGAAGTGGAAGGTCGCGATCGTCCTCACGGAGTTCGCCGACCAGCCGCTCAACATCACCATGCCGGCAGGCGCGACGATCTTCGGCAATCCGCAGGCCACGGCCAACAGCATCCCGCGGGCGCAGGCGGCGCAGTTCTACGAGGACTTCCTCAACACGCCGAGCCTGCTGAACCACTTCACGACCATGAACAGCTACTGGATGGAGACGTCGCTCGGCCGCTACGGCGTCGAGATGGACGCCTACGGCCCGTACACGCTGACGGGCAACCAGTGGGAGTACTGGCTCCGTGATGCAGGCAACGCCGGCTCGGCCTGTCCGACCGGCTTCACGTGCAGCCGCAACGCCCGCACCGAGGTGCGCGCGCTCTGGCTGGCCGACGTCGGCCTCGACGTCGTCAACAGCTACGACAACATCATCTACCTGCAGGCCGGCCAGGACGAGAGCTCGACCTGGCAGGAGTTCGGCGAGATGATGTTCCAGACCATGAACGACGTCACGGAGCCGTGGGGCAACCCGGATCCGACGAAGCCGAACTGGTCGCCGACGCGCTACATCCCGTGGACGTCGTTCGCGGCCGGCAAGGGAGTCTGGCCGAGCGCAAGCGGCAACACGTTCACGGCGGCCGAGAGCTCGGGCATGGGCACGCACGCGCACGAGCTGAGCCACAACCTCGGGATCGGGGACAACTACAACAATCCGTACGGGATCCCGCAGCGGCGCGACTACTCGGGTCCGTGGGACATGCTGAGTCGCGGCTCATTCAACGGTCCCGGGGGACCGCACAAGCGCTGGTTGATCCCGTCGACCGAAGGCGGGTCGCTCGGTGCCAGCCAGAACTTCCGAAACCGGATGGAGCTCGGGATCATCGAGGAGGAGAACATCCTCCGACTCGACCGCAACGCGCTGGACGAGTCCGGGGTTGTGGTGGCGAGAGTCACCGCCCGCGTGGCCGATCCCGGGCCCGACGGGCTGACCGGAGTGAACGTCCAGCTCCTCCCCTCGCCCGACCTGGCCTTCCCAACGCGGGGCGACCAGTCTCCGGTGTGCAACATCAACACAGATCCGTTCTGCCCCGGCCCGACGGCGAACTCGTCAGGAGTCATCAATCAGTCGAGCCTCTACAACAACTACACGGTGGAGGTCGTCGACCGGCTGGGCAACGACTCGTTCACGCCCGGCCACGGCGTCCTCTTCTCGAGGACGAAGAACCAGGACAGCCTGCCGTTCGTCTACATCATGGACGCCCATCCCGAGGACATGAACAAGGTCGACTTCCTCCGGCCTGACGGGACGCCCTCGATGGTGACGATCGCGGACTGGCGCCAGCTCAACGACGCCACGTTCCATGCCGGTCTCGAGTCCGGGAGCCAGTACGAGTACGTGGACCAGCCCAACCGGCTCCACTTCTACGTCATCGAGACGTTCCGGACGGACGGAGTCCGCTCGTACCAGGTCGCCGTCCGGTCTCTGAACGGCAACGGCCCGCACCTCCGCGGCGTCGACCTCGCGAACGGGAAGGTCGGCAAGCGGACGCGCGAGGGCTGGAACGACTGCACGTTCAACCTCAAGAACACCGGCAGGTTCGCGCCGACGACCGCGGCTCACCCCGAGGACGTCGACGCTTACCTCCGCAACGACGTCTACCGGTTGTCCGCCAGCATCGCGGGCGCGGGCTGGGAAACCCAGCTCTACAACGCCCTCGCGACGACCAAGGAACGCCGCGACGTCGACGTGCCGGTCTTCGTGACCCGCACCGGAAGCGGACCGAGCACGGCCGTCGTCACCCTGACGGCGACCTCGGAGAGCGATCCGTCCAAGACGGATACCGCGACCTGCACGGTCAACGCGAGCGACCTGAACTAGCCGGCGCGCGTACGAAATGGTCGCGGCCCCCGCCCTCGCGGCGGGGGCCGCGGCTTCCTCGGCGCGGTAGTCTGCGAAGACAGACCGACGAGGGAGGCTCCTAGTGAGACTTCAGGTCAAGGGCAAGAACGTCGAGGTCACCGACACCCTCAAGGCCTACGCCGAAGAGAAGCTCGGCAAGCTCGACAAGCACCTCAACGACGCTGCGCGGCTCGAGGTGGAGCTCGCGGTGGAGAAGAACCCGTCCATCGCCGAGAGCCAGATCGCCGAAGGCACGATCTGGACGAAGGGCCCAGTGCTGCGCGCGCGCGAGAGCTCGTCCGACATGCGCGCCTCGATCGACCTGCTCGTGGAGAAGCTCGAGCGGCAGGCGCAGCGTTACCGCGACAAGCGGCGGCCGAGCAGTCGCCGCGGGAACGCGAACGAGCTGGAGTCGATACCCGTCGTCGCCGACGAGGAGACCCCCGTGATCGTGAAGACGAAGCAGTTCGCGGTGAAGCCGATGACGCCCGAGGAGGCCGTGCTTCAGCTGGAGCTGATCGGCCACGACTTCTTCGTGTTCCAGAATGCGGACACGAACGACGTGAACGTTGTCTACCGCCGCCGCGACGGCAACTACGGGCTCATCGAGCCCCAGATTGCGTGACAGGCGGCGAGGAGATTCGCGACCCGCGGGTCTTCCGCTGGGTGGAGAGCGGCGTCTCGGGGCTCGCGCGGGCGCGCGACTGGGACGCGACCGCGCTCGTGCAGGCACCGTCCCTGCGGGGCTACGAGGCCGCCGAGCTCGAGTTCCGCGTCTTCGCCGACGGCACGGTCGTCGGGGACGTGCCGTCGGAGGCCGTGACGGAGCTGACCGGTGAGCTCGGCCTCGCGCCGCCGCTCGTCGTGCGCGCCGTGCGCCAGGGCGACTCGGAGTGGACCGTGGGCGGCCTCCAGCTCGAGTCCGAGCTCATCTCGCTCCCGCCCGGGATCTCGGCGATGTCGCTCGAGGTTGCCGTGCCGCCCGACGGCGACACGACGCTGCTCGTCGACGGGGAGATGGCTTCGGACGTCCCGGAAGGGCCGGAAGGCGAGGCCTTCGCGACGCTCGAGAGCCGGGGCGCGGCTCGCTTTCAGGCTTTCGTCGCGCGTGCCGATAGGGTGGATGACAGTCGGTGGGAGCTGACCATCGACCCTCTCTAGAAGCCGTCCTCTCGCTACCCTGAACTGATGCCCCAGAACTACGGCGCCCTCGAAAAGGTCCTGCGTGTCGGCGAGGGCCGACGGCTCAAGCGACTCGCCGGACAGGCGGACTACGTCACCTCGCTCGAGCCCGACTTCGAGGCGCTTTCGGACGACGAGCTCGCGGCCAAGACCGTCGAGTTCAGGCAGCGCTTCGAGAACGGCGAGTCGCTCGACGAGCTCTCCTTCGAGGTCTTTGCCGCCGTCCGCGAGGCTGCCAAGCGCTCGGTCGGGATGCGCCCGTTCGACGTCCAGATCATGGGTGCGATCGTGCTCCACGAGGGCGACATCGCCGAGATGAAGACCGGTGAGGGAAAGACCCTCGTGGCCACCATGCCGCTCTATCTGAACGCGCTGCCGGCCCGTGGCGTCCACCTCGTGACCGTCAACGACTACCTGGCCAAGCGCGACGCCGAATGGATGGGCCCCGTGTACGAGGCGCTCGGCATGCGCGCGTCCTTCATCCGCAACCAGATGCCGTTCGCGGAGCGCCGCGAGGCCTATTCGGCCGACATCACGTACGGCACGAACTCCGAGTTCGGCTTCGACTACCTCCGCGACAACATGGCCTCGACGCTCGCCGGCACCGTCCAACCCAGCCACGCCTACGCGATCGTGGACGAGGTCGACTCGATCCTCATCGACGAGGCGCGCACGCCGCTGATCATCTCGGGCGAGCCCGAGACCGCGGCCACGACGTACTACGACTTCGCGCGCATCGTCCGCGGCCTCGAGGGCGTCGCCGCCAAGTTCGTGCCCAAGGGCGTCGCCAAGAGCGAGGACGACGCCGACTACGAGTTCGACGAGAAGTTCAAGACGGTGTCGCCGCGGCACTCCGCCATCGAGGCGGTCGAGCGCACGCTCCGCATCGAGAACCTCTACGAGCCGCAGCACGCCCAGCTCGTCAACCACCTCATCCAGGCGCTCAAGGCCGACTCGCTCTACCAGCGCGACGTCGACTACGTCGTGCAGGACGGCGAGGTGAAGATCGTCGACGAGTTCACCGGGCGGATCATGGAAGGGCGCCGCTGGTCGGAGGGCCTCCACCAGGCCGTGGAGGCGAAGGAGGGCGTCGCCATCCGCGAGGAGCACGTCACTCTCGCGACGATCACGCTCCAGAACTACTTCCGCCTCTACGAGAAGCTTGCCGGCATGACCGGTACGGCCAAGACGGAGGAGAAGGAGTTCCAGGAGATCTACAACCTCTCCGTCGTCGAGATCCCCACGAACGTCGAGGTGGCCCGCGACGACGCGAACGACTTCATCTACAAGACGAGCGAGGCCAAGTACCAGGCGGCGCTCGACGACATCAAGGAGCGCCACGAGGCGGGCCAGCCCGTCCTCGTCGGCACGATCTCCGTCGAGGTCTCCGAGTACCTCTCGACGATGCTCGAGCGCCAAGGGATCCCGCACAACGTGCTCAACGCCAAGCAGCACGAGCGCGAGGCCGAGATCATCGTGGGCGCGGGCCAGCCCGGCGCCGTCACGATCGCGACCAACATGGCAGGCCGCGGCGTCGACATCAAGCTCGGCGAGGGCGTACGCGAGCTCGGCGGCCTCTACGTGCTCGGCACCGAGCGCCACGAGGCGCGCCGCATCGACAACCAGCTCCGCGGCCGCTCCGGCCGCCAGGGAGATCCCGGCGAGTCGCGCTTCTACCTCTCCGCGCAGGACGACCTCGTCCGCCTCTTCGCCGGCGACCGGATCAACAACATCATGGAGCGCTTCAAGCTCCCGGACGACCAGCCCATGGAGGCCTCGATCCTCTCCAAGCAGATCGAGAACGCGCAGAAGAAGGTCGAGGAGCAGAACTTCGTCTCGCGGAAGAACGTCCTCAAGTACGACGACGTCATGAACGTCCAGCGGATGGTCGTCTACGAGCAGCGCCGCCGGGTGCTCGAGGGTGCCGACCTCTCCGAGGAGATCTCGGACTGGCTCGACGAGCTGGTCGCGCGCATCGTCTTCGAGCACACCGAGGCCGAGTACCAGGAGGACTGGGACCTCGACGGCCTCTTCAAGGAGATGCAGACGCTCTACGACACGGAGATCGCGAGGGAGGAGCTCACGGGCACGTCAATGACCCGTGAGGAGCTCATCGAGGAGTTTCAGGAGGACGCGCAGGACGCCTACGCGGCCAAGGTGGAGGAATACGGTGCCGAGCTGCTTCGCGACGTCGAGCGCTACCTCGTCCTCCAGGTCGTGGACGTGCGCTGGCGCGAGCATCTCGAGTCGATGGAGTACCTCCGCGACGGCATCCACCTCCGCGCCATGGCCCAGAAGGACCCGCTCGCCGAGTACCGCGCGGAGGGCCACACGATGTTCGAGGAGCTGACCGCGACGATCCAGGAGGAAGTCGTCCGCTATCTCCTCCGCATCCAGATCGAGCAGCGCCCGGAGCAGGAGCCGCTCGCTCCCGCCGCCCCGGAGGGCAACGGCGCCGGCAGCGGCGACCTCGTCTACGAGCACGAGTCGGTCGCAGGCGCCGACGCGATCCGCGCCGCGGGCGCCGGCGCCGCCCCGCCTGCGACCGGCGGGCGCGGAGCCTCGGTGGCCGGCGGCGGCGGAGCGGCCGCGACCACGGTCTCGACGGGCCAGCGCGTGGCGGGCGAGTTCGACCGCGTGGGCCGCAACGACCCGTGTCCGTGCGGCTCGGGCAAGAAGTTCAAGAAGTGCCACGGCGCGTAGGCGCCGGCCCGCCCGCCTCCTCTTTCACCCTCTCGGCACGATCCGCGCGCCACGCGTGCGGTTTTCCTCGCTAGCGTCCAAAGCGGGTGGTGGCCCGGGGTGGCCCCGCGGACAGGGACCGAAGGGACCGGTCGGAGCCGTTCGATCCGGGCGCTACCATCCACGCATGGCCGAGAGGAGCGCGGTGGAGCGAGAGCTCGCAGAGATTGGGACCCAGTTGGCCTGGGTCCGTGATTACCTTTGACCCCGAGGGTCTGAAGGCGCGGCTCGCCGAGCTCGAGGAGGCCATGGGCGCCCCGGGGTTCTGGGACGACCAGCGGGAGGCGGCCCGCATCTCCGCCGAGCATTCCCGGCTCTCACGCCGCCTCGAGCGTTACGGCCAGCTCAGCAGGGACGCCGAGGATCTCGGCGAGCTGGTGACGCTGGTTTCCGACGACGGCGAGCTCGACGAGGTCGAGCAGAGCGCCGTCGCCCTGCGCGGGCAGCTCGACCGCCTCCAGGAGGACTCGCTCTTCAGCGGCGACTACGACGCCGGCGGCGCCGTCGTCTCGATCCACGCGGGCACGGGGGGAACCGACGCCCAGGACTGGACCGAGATCCTGCTGCGCATGTACCTCCGCTGGGCGGCCGATCGCGGGTTCAAGACCGAGCTCGTCGAGGAGTCGCCAGGGGAGGAGGCGGGCCTCAAGTCGGCGACCTTCACGGTCGAGGGCGAGAACGCCTACGGCACGCTGAAGGCCGAGCGCGGCGTGCACAGGCTCGTCCGCCTGTCGCCCTTCGACCAGGCGCACCGCCGCCACACCTCCTTCGCGCAGGTGATCGTGAGCCCGCTCGTCGACGACGACGTCGACCTCGAGATCGACGAGTCCGACCTCCGGATCGACACCTACCGTGCCAGCGGCGCGGGCGGCCAGCACGTGAACAAGACGGATTCGGCCGTCCGCATCACGCACGTCCCGACCGGGATCGTCGTCCAGTGCCAGAACGAGCGCTCACAGCTCTCGAACCGCCAGACGGCGATGCGGATCCTGCGCAGCCGCCTGGCCGAGCACGAGCTCGAGCGCCGGGAGGCCGAGCTCGCACAGGAGCGCGGGGAGGTGCTGGACACGGGCTTCGGGAGCCAGATCCGCAGCTACGTGCTCCACCCGTACCAGCTCGTGAAGGATCACCGCACCGATGTCGAAGAAGGAAACGCCCAAGCCGTCCTCGACGGGGATCTCGACCGTTTCATCCGCGCGTACCTCCTAGCCCACGCCACTGGAGCTGTTGCCTGATGTGCTGTATGCCGCCCGCGTGTTTCGCTAGACTCGACTCCTTGCAGAAACCCGACCGGTGCGCCCTCGGGACGGGCGACCACGTGTAGACCGGTGCAGGAAGCCGACCTCAAAGAGCAACTCCAACAGCCTGAAGCGCCCGCGGCCGCATTGATCGGCGACCCGCCCGACGCTGCAGCCGCCGCCCATCCGGACGAGACCCAGCCGGCGCCTTCCGGGACGCCCATGATCGTCTTCGAGGGCGTCACGAAGATCTACGACCCGAACGTCGTCGCCCTGCGCGACACGAGCTTCGTGATCGAGAAGGGCGAGTTCGTCTTCCTCGTCGGCCCCTCGGGCTCGGGCAAGTCGACGATCATGCGCCTGCTCCTCAAGGAGCTCGACCCGACGCGCGGAAAGATCCTCGTCGGCGGCCGCGAGCTGGCCCGCCTGAAGGGCTCGAAGATCCCGATGCTTCGCCGCAACCTCGGCTGCGTCTTTCAGGACTTCAAGCTCCTGACCGACCGTACGGCGTACGACAACGTCGCCTACGCGCTCAAGGTGCAGGGCGAGTCGAAGGCGCAGATCCGATCCAAGGTGCCCGAGATCATGGCCCTCGTCGGCCTCGGCGCGAAGATGAACAACCACCCGCACGAGCTGTCCGGCGGCGAGCAGCAGCGCGTTTCGATCGCGCGAGCGTTCGTCAACCACCCGCCGCTCCTCATCTGCGACGAGCCGACGGGGAACCTCGATCCCGACACGTCCGTCGGGATCATGCAGCTCCTCTACCGCATCAACCGCACGGGCACCACGGTGGTCATGGCCACGCACGACCGCGAGATGGTCGACAAGATGCGCAAGCGCGTCATCGCCCTCGAGGACGGCGTCGTCATCCGGGACGAGCGACGGGGCGGCTACGGATAAGCCTTGAGGGCGCGACTCTTCGTCACCGAAGCCTTCCGCTCGATCGCCGCGAACCTCTCGACCACGGTGGCGGCAGTCATGACCGTCCTCATCGGGATGTTCCTGCTCGGGCTCTTCATCGCCCTGGGGACCTGGGTCATCTCGTGGACGGACCACGTCAAGAAGGACCTGGTCGTGAACGTGTACTTCTGCACCGACACCATCTGCGGGCAGGAGGCGACCCCGCAGCAGATCGAGGCCGTCCGGGCGCAGCTCGCCAACAACCCCGACGTCGATTCGATCGACTTCATCTCCAAGGAGGAAGCGCTCGAGGAGATGGAGAGGCGGTTCCCCGACCTGGCGGGCAACCTGGCGCGGAACCCGCTGCCGCCCGCCTACAAGGTCATCCCGGTCGATGCGGAGCGGGTGAAGGCGATCGCCGGGACGCTCGACCCACCGCCACAAGGGGTCGAGAAGGTCATCTACGGCGAGAAGAAGGCCGAGCGTGTGCTCCAGGTGGCGACGATCATCGGCGGGATCTTCCTCGTCGGGAGCATCATCCTCCTGATCGCCTCGACCATCCTGATCGCCAACACGATTCGCCTCTCGATCTTCTCGCGGCGCCGTGAGATCGAGGTGATGAAGCTTGTCGGCGCGTCCAACTGGTTCGTGCGCGCCCCGTTCATGCTCGAGGGCATCCTCTGCGGCCTGGCCGGATCCGTCCTCGCGGTCGTCCTGCTCCTGATGGCGAAGGAGCTGGCGCTCCCAGGCATCATGGGTCGTGTGGAGAGCCCGGACGACATCAATGCGTGGAGCTTCCCGGTCGTGGCCCTCATTCTCGTCGCAGTGAGCCTGCTCGTGGGCGCCGCGGGCTCCGGCATCACGCTGCGGCGCTTCCTGCGGATCTGACGGCAGTGCTGGCGGCCGGCCCGGGACTGCGGACGGCGGGCGGCCTGTGAGACGGGCGGCCGGCTATCTCGCCGCGACCCTGGTCGTCGTCGCCGCGTTCGCTCTCGGCTTCGTCCTCACACAGTCCGACGGACAGCGCGAGCCAGGCCGCGGCCCCGCGCACCACGGACCCGTCGATCCGTCTGATCGACGAGGTCCGGAGCGAGCTCAACGCCGCCTACTACCGCTGGATCCATCCCGACGTGCTCGCGCGTCCGACCGTCGACGGCATCCTCGACGGGCTGGAGGACCCGCACACGGAGGTGCTCACGGCCACCGAGTTCGAGAGCCTGCGCGACCGCACCGACGGCACGTACTCGGGCATCGGCCTCACCGTCGGGCCCGCGAGCGGCGGGCTCGTCGTGACGTCCGCCTACCCGGGCCCCGCCAAGTCGGCGGGGATCCAACCCGGTGACGTGATCGTCCGCATCGACGGCGCCGTCGTCGCCGACAAGCCCTTCGAGAGTGCGCTGACGCTGATCAAGGGGCACGCGGGAACGGTGGTCCGCCTGCGCGTACGGAGGCCGCCGCAGAAGGAGGCGTTCGACGTGGAGGTGGTGCGGAGGGAGATCGCTGTGCCGCCGATCAGCGCGCGCCTGATGCGTGTCAAGAAGCAGAAGGTCGCCTACATCCGCATCTTCTCGTTCTCGGCCGACGCCGCCGACCAGGTCACGGCGACCACGAAGCGTCTCGTCGCGAAGGGCGCGACCGGCGCGATCATCGATCTTCGCGACAACCCCGGCGGCCTGCTCTCGCAGGCGGTCGACGTGGCGTCGATCTTCATCGCCGACGGCGTCGTGTGCCACACCGCCGGCCTGCACGAGGAGGAGCACACGTACCGGGTCACCGGCTTTCCGACGCAGCCCAAGCTGCCGCTGGTCGTGCTGGTGAACGGCGGCAGCGCGAGCGCCGCCGAGATCGTCGCCGGCGCCCTCGTCGACCACGATCGTGCGATCCTCGTCGGGCAGCGCACGTTCGGGAAGGCCTCCGTCCAGACCGTCGCGCCGCTCCTGAACGGACGCGCGCTCAAGCTCACGACTGCGAAGTACGTCACGCCTGCAGGCGCGGACATCACCGGCGAGGGCCTCCACCCCTCGGTGGAGGCGGTCGACGACCCGCTCACGGCGGATCATGACGAGGCGATCCAGATCGCCCGCCGGGCGATTCTCCAGGTCCTCCGCGGCAAGTAGTGCCTGAACTGCTCGTCTGTGAGCTTGCGCGCCGGGGCAAGCTCCTCTCCGGCGAGCCGTATTTCGAGGGCGGTGTGCCGGTCGTCGTCGACCGCAAGGGCGCGGGCGACGCGTCGCCGGGCGACCTCGTCGTCGTTCGGCTTGGACGCGGACGCGCGCGGGTCGAACGGGTGCTCGGGCCGGCGAGCCACATCGAAGCGGTCCTCGAAGGGCTTCTGTGGCATCTCGGCGTGCGCAAGCCACATGCGCCCGTGCCTCCCGCGCCACCTGACGACGAGCCCGACCGCGTCGACCTCCGTGACCTCTTCGCCTTCACGATCGATCCCGACGAGGCGAAGGACTTCGACGACGCGCTCAGCCTGCGGCGTGAAGAGGACGGCGTCCGGGCGTGGGTTCACATCGCCGATGTCTCCGCCTACATCCCCGCCGGCTCGCCGCTCGACCACGATGCCGGTGAGCGAGGGTTCTCCGTCTACGTCCCCGGTCGCGTGGAGGCCATGCTCCCGGAGGAGCTGTCGAACGATGCCTGCAGCCTCCGCCCGCACGTCGAGCGCCGCTGCGTCACGGTCGAGATCCCCTTCGACGGCGATCTCGTGCCGGGCGAAGCGCGCTTCTACCGCAGTCGTATCGTCAGCCGTGAACGCCTCACGTACGGGCACGCCCAGGCGGTCCTCGCCGGGCACGAGCGCGCGAGCGACGAGCTGACCGAGTCGCTGCGGCTCGCGGAGGAGGTGACCGCCGCGCTGCGCGAGCGGCGCTACGGCCGCGGCGCGCTGCGCATCGAGACGGGCGAGGTCACGTTCGCCTTCGACGGCGACGGCGGAGTGGAGCGAGCCTGGATCGAGACCGAGCCGCTCGCCCACATGCTCGTCGAGGAGCTGATGATCGCCGCCAACGAGGCGGTCGCCGGGCTGCTGGCCGGCCGCGACCGCGAGGCTGTCTACCGCGTCCACGAGCAGCCCGACCCGCAGTCGGTCGAGCTGCTCCTCGCGAAGCTCGCCGACCTCGAGGTGCCGACGCCGCCCGCCCCCGACAACCTCCGGCCGGCGGCCGCCGCGCAGCTCGCCGCCCGCGTGAGCACCACGGTCACCCGCTACGTCGACCAGGCAGGGCGGGGGCGCGAAGCCTATCCGGCGCTCGTTCTCCGCGCCCTCAAGCAGGCGCGCTACGACCCTCGTAACCTCGGGCACTCGGGCCTCGCAAGTCGCGCGTACTGCCACTTCACCTCGCCCATCCGCCGCTATCCGGATCTCCTCTGCCACCGGGCGCTGCTGCGCGAGCTCGGCGTGCTCGACGTGGAGCTCCCGGATGACCTCTCCGAGGTCGCGGAGTGGACGTCCGTGCGCGAGCGCGACGCCGCGCAGGCCGAGTACAGGGCCGACGAGCTCTGCCTCGCCTGGCTCCTCGAGCGTCGGCTGTTCGAGGACGGCTGGGAGACGACATTCGAGGGCGAGATCGTCGGCGCGATCGGCTCGGGCATCTTCGTGCGCTTCGACGGCGTCTTCGAGGGCTACGTCCCGGCGCGGCGCCTTCCCGGCGACTACTTCGAGCTGAACCCCCTCGGAACGGCCCTCGTCGGCCGTCGCGGGGGCTTCTCCTACCGCCTCGGCGACGCGATCGAGGTCCGGGTCGCGGACGTCCGAAGGTGGGAGGGCAAGGTCGAGCTGGCGCCCGCGTGACCCACTCGGAAATTTTCCGCTCTTTGCGGAGAAAGGCTCCGCCGGTCCCTTGCGCGGGGTGGCCCGTCCCTTTAGGTTGCCGCTTGCGCCGAGCACGGAGCGCGAGTAGGCCGAAGCCTCGCCGGTAGGCACAACGCGGAAGCGGAAGGTCCGTCGGTGAGGGGGACGAAAGCGCAACCGGCTCGGCGAATTTTTTTGGTCCAATGCAGGTAATGGCCGCCGGGACCAAGCTCATCGCCGAGAACCGTCGTGCTCGCCACGACTATCACCTCCTCGACCGCTACGAGGCCGGCCTCGCGCTGACCGGCACCGAGGTGAAGTCGCTGCGCAACGGGAAGGTCACCATCCAGCGGGCGTTCGGGGACATTCGCGACGGTGAGCTCTACCTCGTCGGCGCGCACATCGACGAGTACACGCAGGGCAACATCGCGAACCACGATCCCGACCGCGAGCGCAAGCTGCTCCTGCACCGGCGGGAGATCGACCAGCTCCTCGGCAAGATGCAGGAGAAGGGCCTGACCCTCGTCCCGACGAAGATCTACTGGAAGAACGGGCGCGCCAAGGTCGAGCTCGCCCTCGCACGCGGGAAGGACGTGCGCGACAAGCGGCGCACCATCGCCGACCGCGACGCCAAGCGTCAGATCGAGCGCGCGCTCAAGGCGAGGAGCCGGTAGCCCAGCCGCGCCAGAGCACGACCGCGTGGATGACCGCTGCCGCCGCGAGAAACGCCACCACCGACCAGAGGCCGACGAGGCCGTGGGTGTCGAGGTCGGTGTCCGCGAAGAGGAGCCAGGCCGCGAGCACCGCCGCGGCGACGGCGCTCCCGACCGCCGCCGCGAACGTGACCGCTGCCTCTGCCGGCGAGCCCGCCAGCGCCCACTCGACGATCGCGAAGGCGACGAGGGCCGCGCCGAGCAGCTGGGCGTAGAACGGTGGCTCCGGCACGGGGAGGCCGAGGAACTCGTAGAGGCCGTCCCAGGTCGCCGCGAGGAGAAAGACCGCCAGAGCGGCGTTCGAGACCGCGTCCACGCGCAGCACGAGGGCCTGGCTGAGCCGGAGATCCCGCATCCCGAGGCAATGATCTCAGTCTCAGTGGTCGCAGCCTTGCGTCGAGCAG
>CAVZIX010000018.1:0-122451 GCA_963775395.1 uncultured Actinomycetes bacterium | reverse complement strand
CGACGCGTTGGCCGCTCGTTCGATCGAGCAGCCGTTCATGATCCAGTCCCTCGTCCTACCGGACGCACTCGCGGGGCTCGACGTGCTCGCGAAGTCGCCGACGGGCTCGGGCAAGACCCTCGCCTTCGCGATCCCGATCGTCGAGCGAACGACATCAAAGGACGCTCGCCCGAGCGCGCTCGTCCTCGTTCCCACGCGTGAGCTCGCAGTGCAGGTGACCGACGACTTTCAGTCGCTCGCTCGCGCCAAGGGGCTCAAGGTCGCGTCCGTGTACGGAGGCGTCCCGCTCCGCAGCCAGGCGACGGAAGCGCGAACCGCCCACGTGATCGTGGCGACGCCGGGCCGGCTCGAAGATCTGGCGCAGCGCAGGCTCATCGACCTGTCGCACATCCGCATCCTCATCCTCGACGAGGCCGACCGGATGCTCGACATGGGCTTCCGCCCGCAGGTCGACCGCATCGTGCGCCGCGTTCCGAGGAACAGACAGACGATGTTCTTCTCGGCGACGCTCGACGGCGAGGTCGGCGAGCTCGCGCGCTCGTACACGAGCAGCCCGGCCCGCTTCGAGGCGCAGGCGCCGGCCGATCGGGCCGAGGGCGAGATCGAGCACCGCTTCGTCTCGGTCAGCCAGAACAACAAGGTCGAGACGCTGGTCGACCACCTCCGCATCGAGGACGGCCGCACGCTCGTCTTCGTCCGGACGAAGCGCGGCGCCGACCGGCTCGTGCGCAAGCTCCGCGGCCACGGCGTCAAGGCCGAGGCGATGCACGGCGACATGTCGCAGTCGGCCCGCCAGCGGGCGCTGCGCCGCTTCGAGACCGGCAACGTGCCCGTGCTGGTCGCGACCGACGTCGCTGCGAGAGGGCTCGACATCGACGACATCGAGCACGTCATCAACTTCGACCCGCCCGAGGAGGACAAGGGCTACCTCCACCGCACCGGCCGCACCGGCCGCGCGGGCAAGAGCGGGATCGCGGTCACCTTCGTCCTTCCCGAGCAGCAGGCCGACGCCAGCCGCGTCGCCGGCAGGCTCGGTCACAGAGAGCAGTTCGAGAGCGCCGGCATGACGTCGGCACGACCGAAGCTCGTCTATACGAGCCGCCGCGGTCGCCGCTCGAAGTGGTAGAGCTGGATTCGTCGACAACCCTGGAGAGACCCCGGCTACGCGGGGTCTTCCACCTCTGGGCCTTCGTGGTGTTCTCCGCGCTCGGCGTGGTGCTGGTCGCGACCGCGCCCGGTGCCCGCGAGCGGCTTGCCGGTGCGGTGTTCGGCGCTGCGCTCGTGCTCACCTTCGGGGTGAGCGCGCTCTATCACCGCGTGACGTGGCGTCCGGCAGCACGCCGGATGATGCGGCGCCTCGACCACGCCGCCATCTACCTCCTCATCGCCGGGACGTACACGCCCTACGGGCTGCTCGTCCTCTCGGGCGCCTGGCAGTTCTCGGTTCTCGGCGTCGTCTGGATCGGCGCGGCGCTGGCGATCGCGCAGCGCCTGGTCTGGGTCGACGCGCCGAAATGGGTTGCCGCCCTCGCGGGCCTAAGCCTGGGCTGGGTCGGCGTGGTCGCTTTCCCGCAGATCTTGTCCGAAACGGGGTCTGCCGGAGTGGCGCTTGTCGTCGCAGGCGGCGTCCTCTACACGCTCGGGGCAATCGTGTACGTCATCCAGCGGCCCGATCCCGCGCCGGCCGTCTTCGGCTACCACGAGGTCTTCCATCTCATGACGATCGCCGCGGCCGGCTGCCACTTCGCCGCGATCGCGTTCTTCGTGCTCCCTCGCGCCTAGCGGCGCTCGGCCCTAGTTATAGGTGCACTTGTCGTCCGGGTCGGACGCGATCTGCGACTGGCGCAGCGCGTTCATGTCCTGCTCGTGCTGGACATGCGCCGGATTCGACGAGTCGTAGTCGTCGAGGCCGGCTCCCGACCACATGACGTCCGGCGCCACGCCGGGGCCGTCCATGATCGCGCGGTACTGCGTCCCGTGCCCGGCGGGCCGCCTCGCGTTGCCCGGGTAGTACGGGGGCGGCGTGTGCGGGAAGAAGCCGTAGCAGTAGTTTCCGAGCGGGCGGTGCGTGAGGAACGAGTTCTCGCGCTTCCAGCCCTGGCCGTACGCCGAGTTGAAGGTGTCGACGTAGAGCAGGCGCCCGTAACCGTCGGTCGGGTTGCCGTACGCGGTGGAGCCGAAGCCGTAGTACGGATTGCCCTTGTACGTGTAGAGGCCGAAGAGGTTGTGGAACCGGCCGCCGTAGGCCCAGTCGAGCCAGATCTGGAGCTGGCCCGGGTCGCCGGTGAAGTGCGAGAGCCGGAGCTCCCAGACGCGCTGCGAAGCCTTCCACGGCCGGACGCCGTAGTTCGGCAGCATCCGCTGCCAGCGCTGGAGCACCCAGTAGGAGCCGTTGCGCGCCTTCTTGGCGACGACCACGAACGGGAGCGTCGGGCCGTCGTACGCGCGCGAGTAGTCGCGGAACGTCTTCCAGATCGGCCTGCCGAACTTGCCGTAGCCGCCCGAGTAGTCGAGCTTGAACTCGATCTGCTTGACGCTGCGGGTCGGCCTCGGGCGCGCGTTGACGGCGCCCCAGGCGAGGACGCGGTGCCAGCCGCGCGAATCCCTGTAGGTGACGAGGGCCATGTCGCCCTTGGCGTTGGTCTTGAGGCTGACGCCCGTCGCGTTCCGCGCGAGGATGTAGGACGCGTCGGCGACCTGCGTGAAGGCGAGCGCCGCCACGGCCACCGTCGCGAGCACGGCAAGCCGAATGACAAAACGGATGTCCCGGGCCGCAGTCATCTACAGGATGTTGTCGGCTGGAAACGCGATGGACTTCAACCCCTACTTGGGGGACGGCGAGTCCCGCAGCCAGGGTAGCCGCCCACGGGGCCGTCCGTCTCTGGAGTGGGAGCGACGGTCGAGCTCTAGGTTCCGCCGCGCGCGGGGACTATGCCGAGATCGATCCCACCGTCGTGACCGGGTGCGTGGACGAGCTCATGCCGGTCACACATGCGCACGTACTCCGGGGGCGTCATCAGGACTCTCACCTCGCAGGAGTCCTTGCACTCACAGAGGAAGGCTCCTTCCTCTACTTCAAAGCCCCACAGCACGTTGTAGAGGCGGTCATTCGCTATCCGGGAGACGCTCTGCTTGCGGACGTAGGTCTCCACGACCTCTCCTTCCTGCCCTCCAGGCCAGATTGGCCAGACGGAGGTCAAAGAGGTCGGCGAGCGTTTGCTACACGCATTCTAGCGCGCTCAGAAAACGGACCGATGCGGGCGAGAGGACTCGAACCTCCTTTTTTTTTTATGTTCTTTTTTTTCGATGCGGGCGAGAGGACTCGAACCTCCAAGGGCTTTCGCCCGGCGGGACCTAAACCCGCCGCGTCTGCCAATTCCGCCACGCCCGCGTGTACCAAACGATAACCGCCGGGTAGACCTGAGCTGTGAGCGCCGACGACCAGCTTCCGGAGGACGCCACCCGCCCACAGCCGGAGCGCGGGGAGCCGCAGCTCGCCGACCCCCGTCTCCGCGACCTCACCTTCCGCGACTGGAAGGCGATCCTGCTCCGCACGGCGAAGCAGGCAAACGCGGACGCGATCACAGACGTCGCCGCGACCCTCGCCTACTACGCCTTCCTGGCGATCCCTGCGACGCTCTTGATCGCGGTCGGCGTCTTCAGCCGTACTGCCGGGCCGGACACGATCGACTCGATGATAGACCGCCTCACAGGAGTCGTTCCGGCCGAGGCGCTCCAGCTCATCGAGGAGAGTCTCGTCCGCGTGACGGAGAACCAGAGCGGCGGGGTCGTCCTCATCGTCCTCGGCCTCCTGCTCGCCCTCTGGACGGTGACGGGCGCGATGAACGCCCTCATCCGCGGCCTCAACCGGGTCTACGGCCGGAAGGAGACCAGGAGCTTCCTCAGACAGCGCCTGGCCGCGCTCACGATGCTCCTTTGCCTGCTGCTCGCCTTCGCGCTCTCCTTCGGGCTCCTCGTGATGGGCCCGGTCATCTCGGGGGAGGTGGGCGAGGCTCTGGGCATCGAGGGCGTGTTCAGCTGGATCTGGTGGACGGCGGAGTGGCCGATCCTCCTCCTGGGGCTCCTCCTCGTCTTCGCCGCCGTCCTCTACCTCGGGCCGAACGTCGCCCATCCGCGCTGGCGCTTCCTCACGCCCGGCTCGGTCGTCGCCGTCGCCGTCTGGCTCGTCGCCTCGGGTCTCTTCGCCGTGTACGTGAGCCTCTTCGGCTCCTACAACAAGGCGTGGGGATCGCTGGCGGCGGTGATCATCCTGCTCACCTGGCTCTGGCTCTCCGCGCTCGCGCTCCTCCTCGGGGCCGAGATGAACGCCGAGGCCGAGCGGAGCCGCGAGCTGCGGCAGGGCCAGCCGGCCGAAGTGGAGCTCCAGGCGCCCGCCAAGGCCTGACGGCACCCGCCGCTACACTCGCACCCGGGCCCCGTAGCTCAGTGGATAGAGCGGCGGACTTCGAATCCGCGTGCGGAGGTTCGACTCCTCCCGGGGCCACCTTCTCCACCGTGAAGCCGGCCCGCCAACCCGCTTGCACTCGCCCAGGAAGGAAGACGACATGGAAGGATTCGACCCGACGACGAGCTTCGGGCTCGAGGCGTCGGAGCGCTACGACGACGAGACCGGCGACGTCGCGCCCACAGTCGTGCTGGTCGAGGGCATCAGCGACCAGCGCGCGCTCGAGGCGCTTGCCATCCGCCGCGGCCGCTCACTCGCCGCCGAGGGCATCTCCATCGTGCCGATCGGAGGCGCGCAGGCAATCGGCAGGTCCCTGGAGCGGTTCGGCCCCCGCGGGCTGGGCGCGAAGCTGGCGGGCCTCTGCGACGTTGGCGAGGAGGACGACTTCCGACGCGGCCTCGAGCGGGCCGGCCTCGGGGCAGACCTCACCCGGGCGGAGATGGAGCGGCTGGGCTTCTACGTCTGCGTCGCCGACCTGGAGGACGAGCTGATCCGCGCGCTCGGCGCGCAGGTCGTGGAAGGGATCGTCGCGGCCCGAGGCGAACTTCGCTCCTTCCGGACGCTCCAGAAGCAGCCCGAGTGGAGCGGACGACCTCTCGACGAGCAGCTTCGGCGCTTCTTCGGGAGCGGAGGCGGCCGGAAGATCGAGTACGCGACCCTGCTCGTCGACGCACTGGCCCTCGACCGCGTTCCCCGGCCGCTCGACGCAGTGCTGGCCCACGTCGGGGAAGGAGTGCCAACCCGCCTGGACAACTAGCGGCACGTTCCGGCTACGGTTCGGCGCAGTGAGCGACGAGCACGTGCTCGACATCGACGGGCGCGAGATCGCGATCTCCAGCCCGGACAAGGTCTTCTTCTCCGAGCGCGGGGAGACGAAGCTCGACCTCGTGCGCTACTACCTCGCGGTCGCCGAGCCGTTCCTGCGCACGTCGGGCGGGCGGCCGGCGCTCATGCAGCGCTTCCCGCACGGCGCCGAGGGCAGCTCGTTCTTCCAGAAGCGCGTGCCCAAGAACGCGCCGGAGTGGCTCGAGACGGCGATCGTCTCGACGCCGAACGGGACGACCTCGCGCGCGCTCGTCCTCGCCGACATGGCGCACGTGGCCTGGGCCGTGAATCTCGCCTGCCTCGGCTTCCACGTCTGGCCGAGCCTCCACGACCAACAGGAGGTCGCAGACGAGCTCAGGCTCGACCTCGACCCGCAGCCCGGGGTCGGCTTCGAAGAGGTGCGCGCTGCGGCGGCGGCGGTGCGGCAGCTGCTGGACGAGCTGGAGATCGTCGGCTATCCGAAGACGACCGGGAACCGGGGCGTGCACGTCTACGTCAGGCTCGAGCCGCGCTGGGACTCCTACCAGGTGCGATCCGCGGCGGTCGCCGCCGCCCGCGAGCTCGAACGGCGCCACCCCGAGCTGATCACGGCGGCGTGGTGGAAGGAGGAGCGCGGCCGGCGCGTGTTCGTGGACTACAACCAGAACGCGCCGCACAAGACGGTCTTCGGCGCGTGGTCGGTCCGCGCCCGCGCAGGAGCGCAGGTCTCGGCGCCGCTCGCCTGGGACGAGATCGAGGCGATATACCCCGACGAGCTGACGATCGCGAACGTTCCCGAACGGCTCGCCGCACAGGGCGACCCCTGGGAGGGGATGAACGAGCAGCCGCAATCGCTCGAGCCTCTCCTGGCCATGAACGAGCGCGACCGGGAATCCGGCCTCATGGACGCGCCCTGGCCGCCTGTGTATCCCAAGCAGCCGGACGAGCCTCCGCGGGTCGCCCCAAGCCGGGCGCGCAAGAACGGCTCGTAGCTCGATCGTGTCCGACCGAGCCGGTCCGGCGCACAGCGGCCGCGCAGGGACGCCCTGACCTGGCCATCGCGCTGGCTGGTCAGGGCGCCCCACGCAGTGGCGTCCAGGGCGCCGGCGACCTGGTCGCCGCCCTCGTCGCGGAGACCGAGGAGGCGGTCGGAGGGCTCAGCGCACAGGAGTAAAGTCAGCCACCGTCTCTCGAAGCTGCTGCGCTCCACTCGCCACCGCGGCGAGATCCTCGTCGGCCACCGCGCCGTTGAGCTCCTCCAGCTCGACGTTCAGGCGGGTGAGATCGGCCTCCTCCAGGCTCTGCTGAATCCGATCCCGGATGTAGTCGATGCTGAAGAAGTCGCCGTTGACCCCGGCCACGTCGCCCGCCACGGCGTCGACCAGCATCTGAGCCGCCCAGAGGTTGAGGCGAGCCAGGTCGATCTCGGCCACCGGACGATGACGTAGTTGAAGATCGACGCTCCAGCGAGCGACGTCGATCGCCGCCTGGCGAGCCTCGGGCGCCCGGCGATTCTCGACTGCGGCAGCGAGTTTGCCGAGAGCCCGACTCATCAGCGGCTCGAGCCTGTTCGGCACCTCGCCTACCCTCGTAGCCTCCCAGGCAGCCGTCATCCCCGGGACCGCGGCCTGCGCGGCGCCCCAGTCCTTCGATCCGGCCGCGTCGAAGACCTCGCCCGCGCCCGTCGCGATAGTGACGAGCTCTGCGGGCGTCGGCTCGGAGAGCGCATCGGTGGGCACGGCCAGAGCAAGCGCCTCGACGTCCCCCCCGCCGCCGGTCAAGAACTCTCCGTAGCCGGGGCCGAAGGTCTTGGTTTCCGTCGAGTTGTCCATATGGAGCTCCTCGATCACGAGCCCGCCCTCGACAGGGCCCAGCGGGCCGTTGAGCGTCTTGTCGACGGCCTTGACCGTGACCTCCTCGAAGACGAAGCCGGGGATGTTCTCCGGCCGGTAGACGTCGCCAACCTGCGGATCGGCGGGCATGATCATCGCCCCGGGGCCGTCCTTGCCGGCGATCCAAGTGCCGTGGGTGTCGGCGATGACGCCGTCCTTGAAGTTGAAGACGTCCTCGCCCAGGTACCACACCGCACCGCCGTCATCCTGGGCGTAGAAGTCGTACGCCACCTCGTGAATGCGCCCGTCGAGGAAGGCGACGTACTGCGAGACCAGTGTCTCGACGATCTGACCCTGCCACTCGATGATTCTGGCCTCGGGCAGCAGCGTCACCTCGGTCCGGAAGGCCTGGCCGTCGACACGCCCGAGCAAGAGAACGGATGCCTGCTGCGAGACGGGGAAGAGCGGGTTGCTGACGTTGGTGCCATCGGAGAATGTCGGCATGGCAAGGTCGACCCGAGCACTCTCGGGAGCGACTCGAATGCCCTCAACGATGGGCTGGTGGATCGCCTCCTGGGCGATCGGCTCCTGGGCGATCGTCTCCTGCCCTCCGCCGGAGGCCGACGCTGATCCGCCGTCCTCGCGGCATCCGCCGGCGCCGAGTGTCACCGCCAAGAGCGCGGCCGCCGCGGCGAGCGCGTACACGATTCGTCGTTGCTGGTACATCGTCTGACCTCCTCGGTCGCCTCTCAATAGGAGCCCACCGTAGGAAGGCCAAATGAAGCGGCCGTGAGACCAAGATGAACCGAGGATGAAAGCACCGGCGCTTTCGCCCGGACCACGCGGCAAGGACCGACTCGAGCGGTAACGGACGCCACATGCCGACCGGCCCTACGGCCGGTTGGAAACCCTTAGTCCCGGCGACGACGAGGCCTACGGCCCGTCGGGGAAGCCAGCGCCAGCGAAGCTCGCGACGAGCAACACGACGGTGACGAGAAAGATATGAAGCGAGGCCCGGCTCACGGTCAGACTCACCTCCTTTCGTTCGGCTAGAAGCGGAAGTCCTGGAGCGCCTCGACTGCGCGCTGGTAGAGCTGGATCGCGCCTTCCTTCTCGCCCCGGCGAACGGCGAGCTCGGCTTGCGCGGTCCACGCGGCAGCCTTGTGACTTGCGGAGGACAGCTGCTCAAAGCTCTCTTCCGCGGCCCTGAACTTCTCCTCGGCCTCCTCCAACCGGCCCTGCTCCAGGAGCGAGCGGCCGAGAACGAGCTGTGCGTTCCCGATCTCGTCGATGAAGTCGACCCTGTCAGCGAGAAGGTCCAGGGCGTGCCCAGCCTGCTGCTCGGCGAGCTCCAGCTGGCCCGTTCGCAAGTGAACCTGGGCGAGCGAGGAGACCGCCTGAGCGGCGTCGGCGTCGCTTCCGACTTCGAGCGCGACGGCGAACGCTTGCTTGAAGAGGGGGATGGACTCGTCCGGCTTGCCGAGGAGGAACGTGAGGCCGCCGAGCGTCGTCAGGAGCTTGCCCGTGTTGGCCCTGTCCTCGATCTCCTCGTAGAGCACCTTCGCGCGCTCGGCGTACGAGCGCGCTGCGACCCACTGACCCCTGCGTTCCGACACGAGCGCTCCCAAGAAGTAGGCATCCGCGGTCGCCCGACGGTCGTCGAGGGCTTCCGCGAGCTCGAGCGCGCGCTCCACGTCCTCACGCGCCGCCTCCCAGTCCCGCTGGCGGCGGTAGCACCGCGAGCGCCAGCCGAAGATCTTCGAGCGGAGCCTGTCGCACGGGATCCCCGATCGCTCGGCGAGCTCGAGCGCCTCGCTGAAGAGCGCGAGCGCCGTCGAGATCGAGGCGAGCCGGTACCGGCAGCACCCGAGGCGGAACAACACCTCCGCGCGATCGACATCCGAGAACACTGCATCCTCGACCAGCTCCCGCGCCCTGGTGAGAAGGGGCAACGCCTTCCGCATCTCGCCGATGTACATCCGCGCCCAGGACTCCGCGAGCAGGGAACGCAGCTCGAGGTCGGGTGCGGCCTCCGCCGGGAGGGATTCGGTGACGCCGGCGAGGAGGGTGATCGCCTCGGCGTAGTCGTGCGCCTCCAGCGCCGCCTCGCCGCGGGCGACCACGCTCTCGACCCGGTTGAGCTCCCGACCGTCGACCCCGGTGGCCAGGAACTGCGGGTCGACCTCGAGCCGGTCGGCGATCCACCGGAGCGTGGCGTCGGTCGGCCGGAGCTGGTCGCGCTCGATCTGGCTCACGTACTGCTTCGAGAAACGGCTGTCCGCGAGCTCCGACTGCGTGAGGCCGCGGGCGACTCGAGCCTGCCGGACACGCTGCCCAAGCGTGGTCGGGGCCTGGGGCGCATTGAACTGAACCTGGCTCGTCACTGTCCGGTCAAGGATACGAGTCTTTGATCCACTTGACAATCCCCCTTGACTTCGGTGTGGATCCGGATATAGTCACGGTCGATCTCGCCCTCGGGAAACCCGATCCCGAGTGATGCCTGGCATACCGCGAGAGCTGGCCCGGAGGCTCAGGCTTGGGCCGCAGAAGCCGAGTCTCCGGGCTGCACCTTTTTCAGGCGCTGAAATATCAGGTCCGGCGCACCCGGACAAGTGGCTATTGCGGCCGGTAGTCTCCGTGGGGAAGCCGACCAAGGAGCGATTTCATGGCGTATTCGGTCCCACCTCTCCCCTATGACTACGGCGCGCTCGAGCCGCACATCGACGAGCGGACCATGCAGATCCACCACGACAAGCACCACCAGGCGTACGTGGACAAGGTCAACGCCGCGCTCGAGGGAACCGAGTGGGCCGACCGGCCGATCGAGGAAGTCCTCACGAACCTGGGCAGCCTCCCCGACGACAAGCGCACCGCGGTGCGCAACAACGGCGGCGGCCACTACAACCACACGCTGTTCTGGGAGAGCATGGGCCCCGACGGCGGCGGTGAGCCGGACGGCGACCTCGGCGCCGCGATCGGCGAGGCCTTCGGCTCCTTCGCCGACTTCCAGTCGAAGCTGAAGGACGCCGGCGTGAACCAGTTCGGCTCGGGCTGGGCCTGGCTCGTCCTCGACGGCGGCTCGCTCGCCGTCGTCTCCACGGCCAACCAGGACAACCCGATCTCGGACGGGAAGACGCCGCTCCTCGGAGTCGACGTCTGGGAGCACGCGTACTACCTCACGTACCAGAACCGCCGACCCGACTACCTCGACGCCTGGTGGAACACGGTCGCGTGGTCGACCGTGGCCGAGCGCTTCTCGGCGGCATGACGCCGGCGGCTTGCGGGTAGACCTTCCGAGATGCCCTGGAAGAGCGTGCTCGTCGCACTGAAAGCCCGGCAGGCCTGGAAGCGGATTCCGCCGGCCCAGCGCAAGGCGATCCTCCAGGCCGCCCAATCCTCGGCGAAGAAGCACGGGCCGACGGTGGCACGGACCGTGCGCGACCGTGGCCCAGTCGTCGCGAAGCGGCTCACCGAAGCGATCCGCGAGTCACGCAAGAAGCGGTAGACCTCGCCTCCGCGAGGTCACGGCCGCGAGCCCGTCGCGGGCGACGGTTCCTAGCGGTACCGGTAGACGATCCGGCCGCGCGTGAGGTCGTACGGCGAGAGCTCGACCTTGACCCGGTCGCCGAGGAAGATCCTGATCCGGTAGCGCCGCATCTTCCCCGCGGTGTACCCAAGCGTCTCGTGGCCGTTGTCGAGCTTGATCCGGAACATCCGGTTGCGGAGGGCCTCGACCACCTCGCCCTCCATCTCGATCTTCTCTTCCTTGGTAGCGATATCCGCTCCTTTCCGTAGTTTCGGCCGTGGCCGCCCTGGCGACCACGGCCGGAGCGGTGCTGCTAGACCGCCGCGGCGACGTTGATCGCCTCGGGGCCCTTCTCGCCCTCGCGCGCCTCGTACTCGACGCGCTGTCCTTCAGACAGACTCTTGAAGCCGTCCCCCGCAATGTTGCTGAAGTGCACGAAGAGATCCTTCGTACCCTCGTCAGGGGTGATGAAGCCGTACCCCTTGCTGTCGTTGAACCACTTGACGGTTCCGCTGGCCATATGAACACCTCCCTCTACCAAGTACTCGAACGGGTATGGAAGGCGCTGAGCGCGAACCGAACTCGCTCTAGATCTTGATTTGCGCCGCACAGCGTAGCAGGCCACAGGCCAGAAGCCGAGCGCCATGGGGCCCCTTGTTTCGGAAGGGTTCAAGGGTCGAGAAGGGCACGCTGGACTCGCGCCCTCGCCACCCGTGGAGATCGAGGGGAGGGCGATGGGACTCGAACCCACGACCACCGGGACCACAACCCGGGGCTCTACCAACTGAGCTACGCCCTCCGCGCCTGAGAAACGAGTCTAGCGGGTGCTACCGTGCGGCCGAGAGAGCGCCTGTAGCTCAGTGGACAGAGCGGCGGACTTCTAATCCGCGGGTCGCAGGTTCGAATCCTGCCAGGCGCGTCGGGAAGTGCCTGGAAACCGCAATGCTCGCAGTCTGAACGGGACAGCGATTGCGATCGAGCAGGCCGCCGCGCTCGTGCGCGTCGCCCGCTCGAAGGCTTCGACGATCCGGCATTCGAGCACCTCCTTGGACGCTGCCATCACCGCGCTCGCCGAGGTCGCTGACTGAGGGGAGGGCCCAGCCCGGAGCCCTCCCCACCGGCCTCACTCGGCGAAGGATCGGGATCGCTACCGCGGAAGTCCCCACTCGTGGGTAGCCGTGCCGGGCATCGTGCTGCACTCTTCCTTCGTGGACGTTCGTTCGATCTCGGCGGCACACGCGAGCTAGCCGTGGACGAACCGCCGCTCTCCGACGACGAGCTTGCGAGCCTGGCAGCGGCCGGCGACCGGCGAGCCTTCGACCGCCTGTACGAAGCTCATTTCCCGGGCCTCTACGACTTCGCCGTGCGCCTCGTTCGGAACCGCAGTCTGGCTGCTCAAGCCCTGAAGGCCGCTGCAGGCGAGGCTCGAGCGGGGCTACGCGACGATCCCGCCCACGGCAGCCCGAAGGCCTGGCTCTACGCGACGCTTCACAGTGCTGCCCTCGACGCGCTTCTCGCGGAGGAGCTGGGTGTCGCCGATGACCCGGCGCTTTCTTTTACCGCTCCCGGCGGGGACGGTGAGGCCGTCTGGCGCTCCGCCGCCGCCCTCCCGGCGCAGGACTACGCCCTCCTCGACCTTCATGTCAGACGCGGGTTCGCGGCGGACGAGCTCGCGGCAAGCCTAGGTGTCGCCCACGGTGCCCTCGTCCTCCGGCTGAAGCGGCTGCGAGAGGAGCTGGGCGCGAACGCCAGCGGGATCGACGCCTCGGCGGCGGCCGCGATCCTCGCGCAGCTCGAGCCGGTGGAGCCTCCCGGTTCTCGCTTCGCGCGCGGGTGGCCGGGCACGCGCAGGCCCATGCTGGCAATCGGCGGTGCTGCCCTCCTCGCGGCCGTGACAACCGGGGCGGTGCTCGCCGCTCGCGGCGGCGGGGTCGAGGACCCCGCCGAGCTCGGAAGCGTCAGCCACCGCATTGGTCAGCCGGGCGCGAACGTCGTCGCCGTCTCCTGGTCTCCTCAGCCGGACGGGCAGGGCTACTCCGTCCTCTGGACCCGCGACGCCGGCGGCCTTCCCAACGAGACCGTCGACCTCCCGGCGTCGGCCACGCGCGCGCACAGCCCCGCGCTCGCCCCGGGGAGGTGGTGGTTCGTCCTCCGGACTCAGGGGTCGGGAGACGACTGGAGCGCGGGCGTTCGGCTCGGCCCCTTCGTGGTTCCGAAGGCGCCGGCCGCGGAGCTCACCGAACGTCCGCGCGCGGCCTCGCCTTCTCGGGAGACCACCTTCCGGTTCAGCGCGTCCGAGAGCGAGGCCGGCTTCGAGTGCGCGCTCGACGGGGCCGCCTTCAGCGCCTGTGAGTCGCCGCGCCGCTACCGCCGCCTGGAGCAGGGGGAGCACCGCCTCGCCGTGCGCGCGACGGGGATCTCCGGTGTCGCCGGCGAGCCCGCCGTCTACGAGTGGACGGTTGACACCCGTGCTCCGAGGACGCGCTTCACGCACGAGCCCCCGGCGGCGACGCGCGCCAGGTCCGCCCGCTTCCGCTTCGCAGCGAACGAGCGCGGCGTCCGCTTCGCCTGCAAGCTGGACGATTCTCCGTGGCACGCCTGCCGCTCGGCACAGTCGTTCTCCAACCTCACCGAGGCGCCGCACCGCTTCGCCGTCAGGGCTCGGGACCGCGCCGGGAACGTCGACCGGACACCCGCGGTCTCGCGGTGGGTCGTCGATCGCACTCCCCCGGGCACCCAGATTCGCCGCGCGGGCGGCCCTTCCGGACCGAGGGCCCGCTTCCAGCTCGTCGCCACCGAGTCGGGGGTCACCTTCGGCTGCTCACTCGACGGAGCGCCTTTCGCGGGCTGCTCCTCGCCCCTCGTCCTCTCGGGACTCGGCGCCGGGACGCACACTTTGCGCGTCTTCGCCAGTGACAAGGCGGGGAACGCCGACGCAACGCCGGCCGAGCGCCGCTGGACGGTCGACGTTCGCCCGCCGGGGACGCTCCTCGTCGAGCACCCGCCGCCCGTGACGCGCCAACGAACTGCGACGTTCTCGTTCTCGGCCACGGAAGGCGACGCGACGTTCGAGTGCAGCCTCGACGGCCGCGCGTTCTCCACTTGCCCGTCACGCATCACGTACATCAGCCTCACCCGCGGCCCTCACGTCCTCGCGGTGAGAGCGCGCGACCGCGCCGGCAACGTGGACCGGACGCCCGCCACCTGGCGGTGGCGCGTTCGCTGAGGCCGCGCAGCGCGGTACCCTGCAGAGTCGATCCGCTCGGCGCCTCGGGAGGCGCCGCAGCGGTGGCGGTCACGACCAAGCCTCTTCGGTTCGACCGGATCGAGAAGGGTCCGCTCCCATCCGTGCGCAAGCGGCTCGTGCGACATCTGCCCCTACAGCGCGGCGGCGACATCGCCGTCGACCTCGGCACCGCGAACACGGTCGTGTTCGTCCGCGGTCATGGAATCGCCCTCTTCGAGCCGTCGGTCGTCGCCATCGACGAGACGTCGAACCAAGTGCTCGCAGTCGGGAAAGAGGCGCGACGCATGATCGGACGCACCCCGGCCACGATCCGCGCGACGCGTCCGCTCCGGCACGGTGTCATCGCGGACTTCGAGGTGACCGAGCAGATGCTCCGGCACTTCATCCGGAGGACGATCGGTAGCCGCTTCGCCCATCCCCGCGTCGTGCTCTGCGTGCCGAGCGGCATCACCGACGTCGAGCGCCGGGCGGTCGAGGAAGCAACGCTCGTCGCGGGCGCGCGCGAGGTCTGCCTGATCGAGGAGCCGATGGCGGCGGCGATCGGCGCAGACCTCCCTGTCGAAGAGCCGGCTGCGAGCATGGTCGTCGACATCGGCGGCGGGACCACCGAGGTGGCCGTCATCTCGCTCGGTGGCATGGTCGTCTGGAATTCGGTCCGCGTGGGCGGCTACGAGATGGACGAGGCCATCGTCGACCACGTGCGCAAGAGACATGGGCTGCTGATCGGGCAGGAGCGAGCCGAGGGGGTGAAGATCGAGATCGGCGCCGCCGGCGCCGGGACCCCCGAGGGCGAGGCGGAGGTCGCAGGGCGGGACCAGGCCACGGGGCTCCTCCAACGACGCGCGCTCCACTCCGACGAGGTGCAGCTTGCGCTCGAAGGCCCGGTCGTCCGCATCGTGGACGCCGTCAAGGAGACGCTCGAGCGAACGCCCCCGCAGCTCGCTGCCGATGTCGTCGAGCGAGGGATCGTCCTGGCGGGCGGGGGAGCGCTGCTGCGGGAGATCGACGAGCGCCTGCGCTGGGAGACCGGGGTTGCCGTGCACCGGGTCGAATCGCCGCTCCTCTGCGTCGCCCACGGCGCAGGACGGAGCCTCGAGGAGTTCGAGGCAATGGCCCAGGCCGCTCGTACTAAGTGACACGCGGACGGGGCTCCGCGTGAGAGGTCGAGGGGATGGCGGTCGAAGGCGGCCCGGGTCGCAAGAAGCCCTCCACATGCGCGCTCGAGATCGAGCCCATCTCTTCGCTGAGTAAGCCGTTCGTGCCCGGCTTCTCCCCTCACCGCTCCGTTGCTGGCGCCTGTGCAGGTTTCTTCGGGCCCGTGTGCCAGTGGGACGATGGTTCTCCCACAGGTTGGCCGTCCCGGCAACTGATGTACGCTGAAACAGGTTCATGGGGTCGCCCGCAGGCCGCAGCGGGCGACCCCTCCCGTTTCGCGGTGCAGTCGGCGGACGGGGGCGTTAGACCGGAGAGGAAGGGCTTGCACGGGGCTAGCATGAGTCCGTGCGACCGCTGACCGTGCTCACCGTTCTGATCGTCGTGCTGGGTGCGGCGCTCGTCGTCGCCTTCGCCTTCGCCTTCGGGGGAGGAGACACAGACGAGGAGGCTGCGGGTGGGTTCCACGTGCTCCTGGCGGCCGGCGACATCGCCGAATGCGAGCACGAGGGGGACGAAGCGACCGCGAAGATCCTTGCACGTTTCCCCGACGCGACGATTCAAACGCTTGGCGACAACGCGTACCAGCAGGGGACGTTGGTTGACTTCAACGAGTGCTACGCCCCCTCCTGGGGGAGGTTCAAGGACCGGACCCGGGCCGCAGCCGGCAACCACGACCATTCGACGAAGGACGCACAGGGTTATGCGGACTACTTCGGCTCGAGAGGCGGCCCGTACGACAAGTACTACTACAGCTACGACCTCGGCGCCTGGCACGTGGTCGTCCTCAACGGCGACTGCTGGCGAATCGGGGGCTGTGAACTTGACGAACCCCAGATCGAGTGGCTTCGCCGCGATCTGGAAGAACATGCCGCCTTCTGCACGCTGGCGGTGGCACACCGGCCGCCGTTCAGCTCAGGGCGGTACGGCGACCCGGAGAACACCGGGCGCGTACGACCGATCTGGCAGGTTCTGTACGAGGAAGGCGTCGAGGTGTTCCTGACCGCACACGAGCACAGCTACGAGCGCTTCGCGCCCATGAATGCCCAGGGCGAGCGAGACGACGCCCGGGGCGTTCGGCTATTCGTCGCCGGAACTGGCGGCGGGAACCTTCGCCGGTTCAAGTACGATCCGCTTCCGACCACCGAGATCCGCAACGACGACACGTGGGGCGTGCTGAAGCTGACCCTGAAGTCGGCCGGCTACGATTGGGAGTTCCTTCCGGTGGACGGCAAGACCTTCACGGACTCCGGCTCCGGAACCTGCCGTTGAGCGCCTCCGCGTGAGTCGCTACCTCGTCACGGGATGCGCCGGCTTCATCGGCTCGCACCTGGTCGACCGGCTCCTCCGGCGAGGCGACGACGTCGTGGGAGTCGACGTCTTCACCGACTACTACCCTCGCGAGCGGAAGGAGGCGAATCTCGCGGAGGCCCGGGCGTATCCGGGCTTTTCGTTCACGGAGCTCGATCTCGCGGACGCCTCGCTCGAGCCTCTCCTCGCCGAGACGGACGGCGTCTTCCACCTGGCTGCCCAGCCCGGGGTGCGTGGAAGCTGGGGCGACACATTCGCGGTCTACGTCCGGGACAACATCTACGCGACGCAACGTCTCTTGGAGGCAGCAGCGGCGGCCAAGCGGCGTGTCGTTATGGCGTCGAGCTCCTCCGTATACGGGAATGCAGAGGCGTATCCCACGAGCGAGGGAGCGCTGCCCCGGCCCGTCTCGCCGTACGGGGTCACCAAGCTGGCGTGCGAGTCACTGGCCCGCTCCTACTTCGAGACCTTCGGGCTCGAGGTCGTCTCCCTCCGTTATTTCACTGTGTACGGGCCCAGGCAGCGCCCGGACATGGCGTTCTCGCGCATCATCTCTGCGCTCCTGGGCGGCACGCCCTTCCGCCTCTTCGGCACCGGCGAGCAGTCGCGGGATTTCACCTACGTCGGCGACGCCGCCGAGGCCACTCTCGCAGCCATGGCAAACGAGCATCGAAGTCGCATCTACAACGTCGGGGGCGGGAGCGAGACGACGCTCAAACAGGTCATCGAAATCTGCGAGCGGCTGGCGGGGAGGCGCCTGGACGTGCGCAACGAGCCGTCTGCGCTCGGAGACGTCCGTCGCACGGCGGCCGACACGACCCTCCTGCGCTCGGAGCTCGGCTGGACGCCGGGGACGGGGCTCGAGGAGGGGCTGGCGGCCCAGCTCGCGGCGACGGAGGCCGGAGGGGGCAGCCGTCCGTAGAGGTCGACGAGGCCGGCGGGGCTACAGGGCCCAGACGACGATCAAGAGGCCGACGGCGCCAGCCATGGAGATGGAGACTCCAAGGACTGCGATCTGGGCGCGGCGAGGCGCCAGCAGCTCCGAGATGCCTCCTGGAAGCGCCGAAGGAGGAATCGCGGCGAGGACCAACAGAAGGAGCGAGAGCGCGATCGTGGCGAAGATGGCAGGCAGGCCGGCGCCGAGGGTTTCCTCGAGCTCGGCATAGTGGCCGCCATTCAGAAAGAGGATCGAGCACCTCGCCGCAGTGAGTCGGCCGCAGCGCGATGTAGCGTAGCGGGCATGCCCACCTCCTCCGCAGCCCACCGGGGCCTCGGGGGGACTAAGCTAGGTCGTTCCTGGCTTAGCGCCGAGACGTAACTAGCCGAGGGGTTCTTGAGCTGAGCGGCCTTCTTCCAGTTATTCGTCGTTGGTGGTGGCTGCTCGCCGTCGGGGCGGGAGTCGCGGCCGCCATGGGCTTCCTCGTCGCCGAGCGGCTCCCGGCGACCTACGAGAGCGAGGCGACCCTGCTCGTGGGCCCGGTCAGCGCCGACCGAGACACGCTGCAGGCGGCGGGATCGCAGGCGCGGACCTATGCGGGGGTGACCGAGACGGCCGTAGTCGTCGACCGAGCGGCCGCCGAGGTCGGTCTTACGCCGGGCAGCGTCAAGAGCAAGGTGGACGTGACCGCGAGCGACGTCACGCGTCTGATCACCATCCGCGCGCGCGACAGTAACGCAGCTCGTGCTGCCGCCATTGCGAATGCGATCGCGGGGTCGCTCGTCGCCTACTCAAGGCAGCTCGGATTCCAGACTCCGCCCGAAGGCAGGCTGCAAGTCGTCGAGCGTGCCACCCCGTCCACGAGCCCGACTGGCCCCTCACAACAACTGATCATTCCGCTGGCGGCGATCGCCGGCCTACTCGCCGCGCTGGGGCTCGCTGCCCTCGTTGACTCGCTGAGCACCGCGGTCAGGAGCGAGGAGGATCTCGCCACAGCGGCGCCCGTCGCTTTCCTCGGCTCGGTCGACGGAGCTCGCCTCAACCCCTTTGGTCGAGCGATCCCCCTGGGCTCCGACCCGAATTCCAGTACGGCGGCCGGCTACCGCCTCCTGGCGGTGAAGATCGAGCTCTCGAACGGCGAGCGGCCGTTGCGGAGCATCCTCGTGCTCGACGCCCACGGCGGTCGGTCGAGCGTCAGCCTCGCGACCAACCTGGCCGGCGCGTTGGCCGAAGGAGGAGCCAGCGTTTCCCTGATCGATGCCGGGCAACAAGGAGACGCGAAGCCCTTCGGCATCCTCCGCAAGCCCGGCCTGGTGGAGAATCGCGTCCGCCCCGCCCGTCCTCTGCGGGCCGGCCGGGTCATGCTCGACCGGGTTCGCGTCACGGGATCGCGCCTGAGCATTATTCGACCGCGCAACGCCATGGAGCCGCTCGAACTCGATCAGGCCACGACGATAATCGACCGCGTGCTCGCAGACTCCGACGTCGTCGTTCTCACGGTTGCCCCCGTCGATCGCTCGCCGAACAGTCTCGTGTGGTCACGTGCAGCCGACGTCACCGTCCTCGTGACCGAGCGCGACCACACGAAGCGCGAACAGATACCCGTCGCCCTCGAGAGCCTCCGCCTCGCCGGCGCGAACGTCATCGGCACGGTTCTGTGCAAGGATCGGATCCTGTAACCGGCGTCCATCCGGCCGGTCAGCAGCCGGCCACGCCCCGCCAGGCTTGGCTCGCCTGTTGCCGGAAAGAGGGATGACCAGGCTCACCGAAGAGTCGGAGACACGGTTCGTTCCGGGCAGCAACCTCAAGGGCACGGTCGGGGGGGCGAACTGGTGCTTCCTGCTACCGAGCCTCGAGCTCGGTCGGATCGTCTGCCTCGGGCGTCCGTCGACCCCGGCACTCGCGACGCTCGCGCGACTCGGCGACGAGGTGACCGTCTGCGCGTCGGCTGGTGAGCTGAGAAGGATCCGAAACCGGACCGGCCTCGACGCGCTGCGAACGGTCTCGGTTCTCGAGGTGGATCGCCCCGATAGAGTCCCCCTCGCCGATGCGAGTGTGGACCTCGTCGTCATCGCGCGGCTGCCTCGCTTGCGAGCTGAGCGCAGGAGCCGGTTGCAGCAAGAGGCCGGCCGCCTGCTGAAGCCGGATGGACTCACCTACGTCGAGCTCAGATCGCTGGTCGCCAGGCTCGGCAGCAGCTCGGCTGGGAGAGCCGGCGGGGATCTCGGAGATGGCGCGTTCTTCTGGCTTGCGCCGGCAAGCGGCGAGGTGCGGGCGGCCGCTCCGCTCCACGACCTGCGGGCGATCAGGTACCTCGAGCGACGCTTGGAGCGGCGCCTCCTCCGCCGCCTGCTCCTGCGCCGGCCCGGACGCGTGCTTGCACGGCACCCCGCCGTCAGCCGCATCGTCCATCGGCGCGGCGCCCTCTTCGGCCGCCCCGGGGAGGGGCTTCCACCCGGACCTCCTCGTTATCTCCGTGACGTGGCGGCTGCAGCCCGTGTCCACGTCCACGAGAGCCGCTGGGCGCTCGCGGCCCCGGGCGAGTATCCCTCCCAGAAGGTGCTCGTCTTCCTGTTCGGAGCCGAGGGCGACGCGCCCCAGTCCGTGGTCAAGATCACGCGCGATGCAAGCTTGAATCCGCGGCTCGAGAACGAGTGGCGTGCGCTCACGCTGCTGCGGGACGGCGGGATCGGAGCTGACGACACTCTTCCCCGGCCGCAGTTCTTCGGCCTGCACGCCGGACTCGCCGTCCTCGGTGAGTCGGCGATCAACGGTGAGCGCTTCCGCAAGCGGACGCGGGCGACCGCAGACTGTCCCTACGCCCGCGCCGCGGTGGAGTGGCTTCTCGATCTGGGGACGACCACCGTTGCGGGTACAAGCGCAGACGCTCGGGACGCCCTCTCCAAGCTCGAGCCGCTCTTTGAGCGTTTCTCGCAGATCTACCGTCTCGACGCCGGGGAGGAGGACTTCCTCCGTGTGCAAGTCGCTGCCCTCGCGCGAGGCGGGGACGGATTCCCGCTTGTCTTCCAGCACGGGGATCCTGGGCCGTGGAACCTCCTGATCACCCCGGATGGGAGACCGGCCTTTCTCGACTGGGAAGCTGCCGAGCCGCTAGGAATGCCGCTCTGGGACCTCTTTCACTTCCTGCGGAGCTACGGCGTAATGGTCTCCCGGGCGGCGGGTACGCGCGACCCTCTCCGCAGCTTCGCAGAGCAGTATCTCGAACAGTCCGACTTGAGCCTGCTCCTCGTAGAGACGACGCGCCGCTTCTGCACCCAGACCGGCCTTGCGCCGGGCCTCGTGGAGCCCCTCTTCTACGTCTGCTGGATCCACCGCGCGCTGAAGGAGGCTGCGACCCGGCCGCCCCACGGACTCGAAGGCGGCCGCTATGTAAACGTCCTCCGGATGGCGATCGCCCGGCGCGGCGCGCCGGGGCTGCGCCACCTCTTCTCGCCCGACGATTACTGACCCCAACGACCGAATGGAGACTCGAGCAGGCGTGCACCCGAAGTTGGCAGCGCTGTTTCGCGCACTGGACGACGAGGGCGTCGTCTGGTGCCTCCTGCGCGGTGAGGCGGACCTCGCCGTGCCGGAAGGCGACGTCGACCTCCTCGTCGCCCCTTCGCACCTCCCTCGTGTTCGCCGCCTCGCAGCACAGCTCGGATTCGCCTCCTTGCCGGCGTGGGGCTACGGGTCACACGCCTTCTTCGTGAGCTACGACGCGCTCGGTGACCTGTGGATCAAGCTCGACGTGGTCACTGAGCTCGCCTTCGGACCCAACTACTCGCTCGCAACGAGGGCCGAGGCCGAATGCCTGGAGCGGCGGCGCCGCGTCGAGGGAGTGTCGGTCCTCTCCGACGACGACGCGTTCTGGACCCTGTTGCTGCACCGGCTCCTCGACAAGGGCGGCGTCGCCTCCCGCGACGCGGCGCGACTCCCCGTGCTCGCGGAAGCGGCGCGGACAGACAGCGCGCTGGCTCGGACGGTCGAGTCCCTCTGCCCTCCGGATTGGAGTGCAGGCTCGATCGTCGCCGCCGCCTCGCGGGGCGAATGGGCTTCGCTCGCCGCCCTCGGCGCGCCGATCGCAGCCGCCTGGCGGAAAACGCAGCACGGGAGCGTGCGGAGACGAACGGTCACCAATACCTTCTGGCGGTGGTCCGGCAAGGCGCGCCGGTGGAGCGGGCGCCGAGGATTGAGAGTGGCGCTGGTCGCTCCCGACGGAGCCGGGAAGTCGACGCTCACGAAGGGGATCGAAGGACGCTTCTACTTCCCCGTCCGGTCGATCAACATGGGTCTGTACCAGGTGCCTCGAGCACGGGCGAGCCGTCGTCTCCCGGGGGTGGGTGTGGCCAGGCAGCTGTCAACGCAGTGGTCGGGCTGGCTCCAGGGGGCCTACCACCGGCGTCGGGGCCGGCTCGTCCTTTTCGATCGCTACCCGTACGACGCGCTCCTGCCGACCCGCTTCCAGTACAACAGGCTCGGCAGGGCTCGTCGGTGGATGCTGGCGCACGCCTGCCCCCCACCAGAGCTCGTCATCATTCTCGACGCCCCCGGCGAGGTGCTCTACGAGAGAAAGGGCGAGAAGACCGCGGCGCTTCTGGAGTCGCAGCGGCAGGCGTATCGAGCGTTGCTTCCACGCCTTCCGAGGGCAGTCATCGTGGATGCATCCCGCGAGGCTGAGCAGGTGCGCCCCGAGGTCACCGCGCTCATCTGGCATGAGTATGCCCGACGCTGGAACGGCGAGACATCCCTCGCGAGAGGTAGCTCCAAGCAAGGACGAAGATGCGGATCCTGATTTGCGCCTCGGATGCACCGTTCCCCCCGACGAACACCGGTTTCCGGCGTCAGCTCATGGGGTTGGTGCCCGAGCTCGGGAAACGCCACGACGTGCGGCTGATCGGCTATCGCATGCCCGACCAGTCGAAGAACACGGCGGTGGAAGCCGACATGCGGATCGTCGACTTCGAGAGGCCCGGCGCCGCAGAGAACGCACGCGATCTCGCCCTGGCCGTGATTCGCCGGCGGCCATTGCGCGCCGAGCGCCTCGTGCGAGGCTTGCGCGAGCCGTTACGGGAGGAGCTCGAGCGCTTCAAGCCGGACCTCGTACACCTTGGACCGGGAAAGCTCTCCGGCCTCAAGCGGGAGATCACGAGCATCCCGAAGATCCTGATGGCGATGGATACGTGGCACCTGAACGTGGACGCGCGGGCAGACGCTGCGACCGGCATCCGACGTCCGCTCCTCCGCGCCGACGCCAAACGCATCAGGCGGTTCGAGGCGTCGGAATACCGCGGCTTCGATCGTGTCGTCGTGAGCAACGAGGGCGACCTCACGGAGCTCCGAATGAGGGACCCGAGCCTGCCGTTCGTCGTCGTTCCTATCGGCTTCGACGCGAGCTCGTACGCGCCCGACCCGGAGGCGGTCATCGACCCGAATCGCATCATCTTCCACGGCGCGATGAACTACGCGCCCAACGTCCGGGCTGTGGAGTACCTCGCGCGACAGGTGCTGCCGCGTGTGCGCGCCGAGCGGCCTGACGCTCATCTCGTGATCGTTGGCCGCAACCCGGCCGCGCGGGTGCTCGAGCTGGAAGCGCTCGACGGCGTACGCGTGACGGGCGAAGTCGAGGATATGCGAGCCTGGCTCACGAGCAGCCGGGTGTGGGCGGGCCCTTTCCTGGACGGCACCGGGATCAAGACGAAACTGCTCGAAGCTATGGCCGCCGATCTCCCGTGCGTCGTCACGCCGCTCGGGCATCGCGGGTTGGACGACGTAACGTCGGGCGACCAGCTGCTCGTCGGCTCCACCGAGGAGGAGCTCGCCGCTCAGCTCGTCGCAGTGCTCGCAGACGACGAGCGTGCACGCAGGATCGGTCGCAGCGGCGGTGCGTACGTTCGCCCCCGCTACGACTGGGACGCAGTCGGGCGGACCTATGACCGCCTCTACGAGGAGGTCCTGTCGGAGCACGGGCGCGTGGTCGGCACGCGCTGAGGGCGCGTCAGGGCGCGAGGCGGGTCAGGACGCGATCGACGTTCATCTCGACCCAGCGCTCGTCGGTGGCCCGATGCGGAAGACGAGCGAGCGTTCCGTGCACTTCGGTCGCCCACCAGGCGATCCCGACGACGCCGAGCAGGTCGCCGTCGCGCCGGACTCCCACTGCCGACCAGTAGCGGTCCGTGGCCTCGCCGAACTCGGGCAGATGCCACGGGCGGGCGAGGAAGGCCGGTCCCAGCGCGCGGTGTGCCTTTCTGCGGAACTCCGTCGCGACGAGCTGGAGGAGGTCGGCCCCGGGGACGGCCGCAGGATCGGCCGCGTCCCAGTCGACGAGCCCGGAGAGCCTTCCCCGGCGATCGACGAGGAGATTGCCGGCCCAGAGATCGCCGTGCCGCAGGACCGATGGCAACGTCCGCAAGGGGTCGGAGACGTCGGACGAGACCCTGCCGATCGGCCCGGCGCGGTCGGGGAGTGCGGCGGCGATGGCGGCGAGATCGGCGGCCGTCGCGGTCGGGGGGCGATCGTTGCGCGGGAAGGACGCACAGAGATCCGCGACCTGCCGAGTCAACGAGCCGGTCGCGCGCGTCGGCCGGCGACCCGGTAGGGCTGCCTCGGCGAGCCAGGAGGCGCCTGCCGTGTTGCCGCGCGCGTGGAGGCGCGGGGTGAGCGCGATACGGTCGCGGCTGAGACGCTCCAGCGTGTCGGCGAGCGCAGCCGGGTCACCCGCCGAGCCGGCGCGGGCCACCCGCAGAACGACGCCCGAGCCGTCGGCGAGGAATCCCCGGACGAGCATTGCGCCGCCGGCGCCCGCGTGGAACCCGCGCCCGAGAACGCTCACCCCCGCCGCCTCCGCGACTGCGTCCAGCACCCTGGATCCGGACTCCGCAGATTCCAGCTCGACCAGCGCACCGCCGCGGAGAGCCGCTCGGACACTGCCACGGAGTCGGCTCATCCCGAGCTGGCGCGGCGGCAGGCGGTGGACGGCGACGACGTGCAGGCGCGCGGGCAGTCGCCGTCTCATGGTGCGAAGCGAGATTTCTCGCAGTCCCGCGGTACGGGCCGCCGAAGCGAGCGGTGCCGACCCCTCCGGCGTACGGCCCCAGACGACCACGTCCGCGCGGGAGTCGACGGCGGACAAGTCGAAGCGCCAGTCGGGAGGCGCCTGGACCGCCACACCGTGCCTCCCCGGCTCGACGGGCATGAACGCGTAGGCGAGCAGGTCGAAAGGCGAGATTCTGGGCGGGCCGGGACCCTCCAGGCTCGTCCCGCCTCCGTCAGCGATCAAGCCGAGAAGAGCACCCCGGGCTCGGAAGCCTTCTCCGCCGATCGCTCGACCTGCTCCTCGATCCACCGGTACGTCGGCTCGAGGCCGTCTTCCAGCGAGATCTCAGGCTCCCAGCCGAGAAGGCCGCGCAGCCTGCCGTTGTCGGAGTTGCGGCCGCGCACGCCCTGGGGCCCCTCGACGTGCACGAGCTCCACGTCGCGCTTGCCGGAGATGTCGATCACGATGCGGGCGAGCTCGTTGATCGTAACCATGCGGTCGGTCCCGAGATTGAGCGGCTCCCGGTAGTCCGATTGCATGATCCGGTAGATCCCTTCGATGCAGTCGTCCACGTAGCAGAAGGAGCGCGTCTGCTCGCCGTCTCCCCAGACCTCGACCGAACCGCCGGGCTGCGCCTGCGCCACCTTCCTGCAGAGCGCCGCCGGAGCCTTCTCGCGACCTCCGTCATAGGTCCCGTACGGTCCGAAGACGTTGTGGAAGCGGACGACGCGCGTCTCCATTCCGTGCTCGTCCGTGTAGTACTCGCACAGTCGCTCCGAGATCAGCTTCTCCCAGCCGTATGCGTCCTGGGGTTTCGCCGGGTAGGCGTCCTCCTCGCGGAGCGGTGTGACCGCAGTATCGGCCTGAAGGTGCTCGGGGTAGACGCACGCCGAGGAGCTGTACAGGTACCGCTCGACACCGTAAAGACGGGCTGCCTCGATCGTGTGGAGGTTGATGAGGGCGTTGTTGTGCAGGATGGTCGCGTGATTGCCCGAGATGAAGCCCATACCGCCCATGTCTGCTGCGAGCGCATAGACCTGGTCAACACCGCGAGCGGCTAGGAGGGCATCGTCTCGCCGCCGGAGGTCGAGCAGCTCGAATTCATCCGCGTTGACGTTGGTGTACTCCGGGTACTTGAGGTCCACGCCGCGGACCCAGTACCCACGTTCCTTCAGGTACGTCACGAGATGGTGGCCGATGAAACCCCCCGCTCCGGTCACCAATACGCGCTGCATGCCCCCTCCTCCCTAGCACTTGTCAAGCGGCGCGGTCTCTCGTCCCGACGCTGCCTCGTGCAGGCAGCCTAGCCACAGGGAAGTGGGGCGTCAACGAGGCGGCCAGCCTGGTGGACCTGTTGTTCTGAGCCGTAGTCAAGCCGGCGCCGAGCCCCCTCGGAGCGCCGCGAGCGCGCACAACCGGGCCTCAGTCTGCGCGAGCACCCACCCGCGAAGCTCCACGGTCCGCAGATCGCGAAAATCCGCCGCCGTGGCCCGTAGCAAGAGCTCCCGCAGCCGGCTGTCCGACGCGGTATCGACAGCCCGGAACCCGCCGGGCAGCTGCTCGACCACACGCGCCGTCAACATCCCCCGTGACGCTTCAGCCGGAACCGCTCGAAGATACTCGCGCCCGACGATGCGCGCACTCTCCTCGTGTTTCAGGAACCCCGCCAGCCGCTCGCTCCTGGAACGAGACGTCTGCACGAAAGGCAAGAAGCCGACCGACCGCCAGGCCATGGAGAGACCCAAGCCCGTAGCGGCGAGCAGGAACGTCCGGCGCCTCATCGTCGGTGGCACGGTCATCGCGGCATCATGCCCTTGAGGTGATCGGCCAGCCGGATCGCGAGCGCAACGAGCGTGAGGGTCGGCGTCGCCCCGCCGGGCGTCGGGAAGACAGAGCTGCCCGCGACGAACAGATTGGACATCCCGTGCACGCGGCAGTCACGGTCGACGACGCCCTGCTTCGGGTCGTCGCTCATGCGCGTGGTCCCCATGTGATGCTGACCCCCATCGAGATCATCCGGCCACTCCGAGTCGTCCTCGCCGTAGAGGATCTTGACGCGCCCGATACCAGCGCGCCCGACCTCGGCACCGAGGAGCTCGAGGGTCCGCCGGACGTTTCGCTTGTCGACCTCGCTCAGCCGCCAGTCCAGCGCGACGCGCTGCATGCCGAGCTGATCGCGCTCCCGCAGCAGTACGACGCGGCTGTCGGGATTCGGCGCCTGCTCGATCCGTGTCGTCAGACCGATCGTCTCGATTCGCCCCCGCAGGTAGATGTACGTGTCTTCCGGCGATTCCAGCGCCTCTCGGACCACCTCGAGGTAGGGAATGGGAACCGGCGGTCCCGGAATCGCAATCCTCTGCCAGCTCTCGAGGTCCGCGGCCAGGGTCATGACGTGGCGCGCGAAGTCCTCGGCGTCCTCGGGAGCGTCCCCGTAGCCGAGCTCGAGGCGGATCTGGAGGTCCAGGAGGCCCTCGGCGAGCTGGAAGTCCTTCGAGGAGGCGAGGTAGCCCCGGACCAAGGCGCCGCCGACACGATGGTTCTCGTAGAAGCCCAGATTCGGGTGTGGAGCGGACGGAACGATGAAGCCTCCGAGGAAGCGGGGATGCTCCAGGAAGAACCTGCCGACGAGCCCATTCTGGTTCCCCAAGCCTCCGGGGAACCGCTCGTTCGAGACGAGCAGCATCCTCGCGTTCTCGATGGCGCCGGTCGCCAGCACGAAGACCATGGCGCCCACGGAAAAGCGGTTGCCTGCGAGCGTCGCCACACGTGCGGACGTCGCCGTTCGCCCCGGGTCGTCAGCGTCCACGCCGGTCACATTGGCGTGCAGGTAGACCGTCACGTTCGGCACGGAACGAAGCTCGTCCCGGTAGCCCGCGCCGAAGCTCCGGAGGTCCGGTTCGACCTGCTGAGCCACTCTGCTGACGATGCGATCGCTGCTCAGGCGAAGGGGCGCCAATGCACCGTCCGGGGCCCAATGGCTCAGATCCCACTCTTGCGACGGGAGCCGCACGGCTCGCCCAGCCCGCCCGTAGAAGGGGTCGATGTCGTCTTTCTTAATCGGCCATCCCGTGTATGGAATCCCCTCGCGTGCCTCGAAGTCAGCGTCCTCGAACGGCCGGCAGATCCCACCCCAGTGGTTGGTCGTCCCACCGAAGAAGCGCAGCCGAGGAACGCTCAGCTGAGCGTAGGGAAGTCCGACGGAGGGGCCCTCGTAGAGTGCCTGCGTCTCTGTCTCATACTCGAAGCCGCCGCTCTCGAGCACGGTCACCCGGAATGGTGACCCGCTGAACTCCCGCGCGAGCGTGATGCCGGCCGCTCCGGCGCCGATGATGCAGACGTCCGTCTCCAACCTCGTATCCCGCGGCACAGAGCGGGCGTCAGCGAACATCGGCCCCTACCCGGCGACCGCTCGTGTCTTGCGCACGACGCTGTGGGCAATCCGGTCGTGCAGACCTTGATTGGTCTCGCTCTGGGCGATCGTGACGAGAAGGAGGAGATACCACAAGAGCGCACTGCCCCATACGACCCAGCCGAGGAGCGGCACACCAGCGGTCAGGGCAGAAACCGTCGCAAACGGAGGGAAGAGAAGGATCCAGCGTGCAATCGCCCGCCAGACCGGGAGGGCTTCGCAGTCAGTGTCGCTTCGAACTCGCATGCGAAGAGCAAGCTGGGCGGGCGACCCGCCCATGAGCGCCCAGGGCAAGACGAAGTACGCCGCGCTTAGACCCGTGCCGAGGAGCGCGTTCAGTACGACCATGCCCATGTCGGCCGCCACCGTGTCCGACAATGTGGCTGCGTCGGGCTCGAAGCGGACGGCTGGTCCGAAGGCCGCATCCAGGAGGCTTACCCCGATGAAGATGAGCACCGTAACCAGGACGACGTCGATGATCCAGGCGAGAGAGCGTCTCGAGATGCTCGCGAGCGGATCACCTGCCGGCCGTGGGAGAGCCGGCTTCGCCCGGGCCTGACCGCGGCTCATGTCCTCGCGACCATACGGCAACCTAAACGCAGCAGGCGAGTCGGGCGCGCGCGGTGAACAAGCCGGTTTGACCCCCTGGGCGCCGACTGAACGGGAATCCCCCTGATTGGAAGGTCCCGGGTAACCGCGCAATCCTTGTCCGCGCTCCGGGGGCTGTCAAGGCGGTGCGTCGCCGCACGTGGGCGCTGACGTCGTCCGGTCGACCGGTGCCTACACTTCTCGCATGAGAACCTTCGCGGCGCTCGTGCTCGTCCTCGCAGCGCTGCTCAGTGTCTCGTGCAGCAGGACGGAGAGCAAGCGGGGAGAAAGCCATGTGCCCGAAGCAGTGAGCGTGCCAGAGCCTGCAGAAGCCCCACCGCCTCGCAGGGCATCGAGCGCCCCCGATGGAATTTGGATCTCCCGGGCCGAGCTCCTGCGGCTCCCGACCAGCGGTCCCGCCTGGGATCACCTCAAGGCCGCCGCCGACGAGAGACTCGAACCGGGGAAGATCGCCGACAAGGATTCGAACCACGACGTCAAGACGCTGGCCGTCGCGCTCGTCTACGCGAGGACCGGCGACCCTGGCTACCGCAGAAAGGCCGCGGATGCGATCGCCAGCGCGATCGGCACGGAGGAAGGCGGAAGGACGCTCGAGCTCGGCCGGAACCTCCTCTCCTACGTCGTCGCCGCCGACCTGATTGACTTCCGAGCGTATGATCCCGCCCGGGAAGCGGAGTTTCGAGAGTGGCTCCGCGCGGTGCGCCGCGAACCGCTCGGCCCCGACGACGCTCGCGGCACTCTGATCCGTACGCACGAGCGCTCGCCGAGCAACTGGGGAGGCATGGCCGGTGCGAGCCGCGTCGCGGTCGCCGCGTACCTGAAAGACGACAAGGACATCGCCCGCGCGGCGGCGGTGATGAAGGGCTGGCTCGGCAACCGCTCTGCATATCCTGGGATTCCCGCCCCCTACTTCGGGCCCGAGCACATCGGCAAGGGGCACAGTTTCGGCGGGGCCGAAGACGATCTCTCCTGGCACGCCGATGCTTCCCGGCCGCGAGGTGTCAATCCAAAAGGGGCTGAGAAGCACGGGCACTCGATCGACGGCGCACTTCCCGACGACATGCGGCGCGGCGGTGAATTCACCTGGCCTCCTCGCTACACGCAGTACCCCCGCGAAGCGCTGAGCGGCTACGTTGCGCTGGCCGAGCTCCTCCACCGGCAGGGCTACGACGTCTACGCGTGGGAGAACAAGGCGCTGCTCCGCGCAACCCGATTCCTCTTCGAGCTCGAGCAGGAGTTCCCCGAAGAGGAGTGGTGGGAGCCCGATATCCCGGTGTACCGGATCATCAACTTCCGCTACAAGACATTCTTTCCGGTGGAGGGCAATGGGTTCGGTCGGAACTTCGGGTGGACCGGCTGGACCCACGCGCGCGAGTAGGAAGACGCGCGCGTCTGAAGCGCCCGGCTAGCCGGAGAAACGGCTGAGGGTCGCCTGGTCGCTCTGAGCCGTGCGCCGCGCCCATACGGGTGCTATGACTCCAGGTGTCCGACCCCTCGGGGTGTGGGACGTCGGAAAGGGAACCAGACACGTGGCAACTGACGTCGACGACCGCGTACGAACTGCCGAGGCGGAGTCTCTCCGCCCGCGTCGTCTCAAGGTCGCATACTTCATGTCTCGCTTTCCGAAGCTGAGCGAGACCTTCGTCCTGGGCGAGATCCTGGCCGTCGAGGAACGGGGCGTCGAGGTCGAGATCTTCCCGCTCCTTCGCGCGCGCGAAAACGTCGTCCACTCCGAGGCGCGGCCTCTCGCCGCGCGGGCCCATTACCAGCCGTTCCTCTCCCTCGCCATCGTTCGCAGCCAGCTCCACTTCCTCCGGTCGAAGCCGCGCGCCTACCTCGGGGCGCTCGCCGGCCTCCTGCGCGGGACGTGGGGCAGCCTCAACTACCTCGTCGGCGGACTCGGGATCTTCCCCAAGGTCGCGCACGTGGCGCGGACGATGGAGGCGAACGGGGTCGAGCACGTGCACTGCCATTTCTCCAACCACCCGGCCGCCGCCGGCTACATCGTCCACCGCCTGACCGGCATCCCGTACAGCTTCACCGCGCACGGGTTCGACCTCCACGTCGACCGCCACATGCTCTGCGAGAAGGTGGCGGAGGCCGCCTTCGTCGTTCCGGTCTCCGAGTACAACCGGGAGCTCATCGTCGCGGAGTGCGGGGCGCGAGCGCGGGGAAAGCTCGCCGTCATTCACTGCGGCGTCGACACGGACTTCTTCCGCCCGCGCGAGAGCGCGCCGCCGGAGCGGCCTCTCTCCCTCCTCTGCGTGGGAACGCTGCACGAGGTCAAGGGGCAGGGCTACTTCGTGGAGGCCTGCCGCCTGCTCGCCGAAGCGGGAATAGCCGTCAGGTGCACGCTCGTCGGCGACGGCCCGGACCATGCGGCCCTGACCCGCCAGATCGCGGCCGCCGGCCTCGAGCGGCAGGTCGTGCTCGCGGGACGCCGGACGCGCGCCGAGCTCGCGGAGCACCTCCACGCAGCCCATGCGCTCGTTGCGCCGAGCGTTCCGACGAGAGAGGGGAAGCGCGAGGGGATCCCGGTCGTCCTCATGGAGGCGATGGCGAGCGGCGTACCCGTCGTGGCCAGCGCTATCTCTGGGATCCCTGAGCTCGTCGAAGACGGAGTCACCGGCCTGCTCGTCCCGCCACGTGACGCGCGGGCGGTTGCGGACGCTCTGCGCCGTCTCCTCGACGACGCGGCGCTGCGGCAGAAGCTCGGCGTCGCGGGGCGTGAGAAGGTTGTGCGTGAGTTCGACGTGCGCACGAACGCGGCGGAGCTCGTCCGACGCTTCCGGGTGCAGGCGGGAGTGCCTTCTTGAGACGGCTCCTCTTCTGGTCGGCGGCCAGCGTGCTCGCCTACACGTACCTCCTTTTCCCCCTCGTCGTCCTCATTCGCGCCGCGCTCCGGCCCCGACCCCACCGGACCGACGAAATCACACCGTCGCTGACCGTGCTGATCGCCGCCCACAACGAGGCGGCGAGCATCGGCGCCAAGCTCGAGAATCTTCTCTCGGTCGACTATGCGGCCGATCGGCTCGAGATCGTCGTCGCGTCCGACGGCTCGGATGATGGCACCGTCGAGATCGTCAGCCGGTACGTCGATCGAGGCATCCGTCTGCTGTCGCTGCCCCGCGCTGGCAAAGCCGCGACGCTCAACGCGGCAGCGGCCGCGGCGAGCGGCGACGTTCTTGTTTTCTCGGACGCCAACAGCATGTACGCGCCGAACGCGCTCCGCATGCTCGTCAAGCCGTTCGCCGACCCGCGTGTCGGCGGGGTCGCGGGCGACCAGCGCTACGTCTTGGAGAGGACCGCTGGGGCGATCGCCTCAGGCGAGCAGCGGTACTGGGACTTCGACCGCATGCTCAAAGCGGCGGAGAGCCGCGCTGGGAACGTCATCTCGGCCACGGGCGCCATCTACGCCGTCCGCCGGTCGCTCTTCCGAACCGTGCCTCCGGGAGTGACGGACGATTTCTTCACGTCGACCGGCGTCATCGAACAGGGATACCGACTGGTCTTCGCTCCCGACGCGGTCGCCTACGAGCCCGTGTCGAAAACGGGGGAGATCGAGTTCGGTCGCAAGGTGCGTGTAATCACGAGAGGGCTGCGCGGCGTCGCGGCGCGAAGGAGGCTCCTCGACCCCCGGCGCCACGGCTTCTATGCGATCCAACTGCTGACACATAAGCTTCTCAGGCGCATCATGGTGCTCCCGCTCGTCTTTACCGCGGTGACGAGTCTGCTCCTCTGGCGGCGCGGGAACCTCTACCGGGCCGCAACCGTCGCTCAGGGCGCGCTCTACGGACTCGGGGCCGCCGGCGTTCTGCTCGCCGGCAAACCGCTGGGGCGACGCAAGATCTTCATGCTTCCCGCGTTCTTCTGCTTCGTGAACGTGGCCTCGCTCAAGGCAGCGTGGAACCTCGTCCGGGGCCGTCGCATCGACCAGTGGGAACCGCAGCGACCCGAGGACGCCTCAGGAGCGGTCGGCTGGGAAGCGGCGACGCGAAAGTGATGTCTTTCGCCCCGCCCAAGCCTCTCGACCACATCGGCGGCGGGCTCAGGCGCTTGCGGGGCGATCCCTCCGTCGCTCCCGACGGAAGCATCGTCGTCCCCGTCAATGCTCAGGCCGATCTCGAGAACGTACTCCAGCTCCTCGCCGAGGTCGGGAAATATCGCGGGAAGCATTCCTTCGAGGTCGTGCTCGTGATCAACAACTACCCCGAGGACGAGCCGCCGCCAGAGCTGAAGACGTACGGTCGGAGTGGCATGCGCATCATCGGCGTCCCGAGCCTCTGGAGGGCCGGCGAAGTCGTCAGCTTTACGGCCCGCATTCCAGGCGCTCGCGCCGCGGCCTCGGAGCGGACGATTCACCTGGACGCCGACTGTCGAATCCCGAACCCTTCCACTCTCTTCGACTGGTACATCGAGCAGTTCGAGCGCGGTGCTGAGGCCGCCTACACGCATGTCGACTACTACGACCTGCGCCGGCTCTGGTCGGTCCGCGCACGCATCGTCGCCCACCACCTCGCGCGCTGGATCAAGAGAGTGCTTCTCCGGATCCCGACGATTCGCGGGAGCAACTATGCCGTCGAACGGACGCTGTTCCTGCGCCTCTACGAGCAGGGTCTTCTTACGGACGATCTCAACGTCGGGCCGTCGGTCAAAGCGACCGGAGGGCGTATCGCCTACTCCGGAGCGAGGGAGTTGAGAGTATTGACCTCCGGGCGGAGATTCCGCGGCGGTTGGCGCAAGCTCGCGCATTACCTGCGCTACCGCCTGGTCTACAACCTGCGCGTCTTGCCCGTTCGGCTCGGGCAGCCAGGGCGACGGCGAAACCCCTTCCACCAGAAGCGTCTGAGGTAAGAGCGTGGCTCTTCCCGGGGAGAGCATTCCGGCCCCGAGTGTCTGGCGCGCGACCTGGCCCTCTCGAGTTGTAGGGGGCGGCAGCAGGACGCCGGAGATCTGCGCGCTCGTCTTCTTCCTGATCTTCTACACGAACCTCGCGGTTGTCGCCGTCCGGTTCCACGGCGTCCCGCAGTTCCTTGCAGCGGGAATCGCCCTCCTCCTCGTCGTCCCCCTGGTCAGGTACGTCGTCATCCAACGGGAGCCCTTCGTCGTCACGCCCGCGCTCCCATTCGTCTTTGCGCTCCTCGGTGCGCTCTTTCTCTCCGCCACCCTCTCGAGCGAGCCCCAACTCTCGCGCGGGGCCCTCCCGCTGTACCTGAGCGAAGGACTTCTTCTCTACCTCCTCGTCTCGAACGCAGTCAGAACGACCCACATCCTGAACCGGGTCGTCTGGATCCTGATCCTCGCCGGAAGCCTGCTGGGCGCGCTCTCCGTCTACCAAGAGCTAACGCATTCCTACGCAAACGACTTCGGCGGCTTCGCGCAGGTGGATCGACTCGAGACGGGAGGCGGATTCAACATCGCGCCCGAGAGCGACGAGAAGGTTCTTCGGCCGAGGCTCGGCGGACCGCTCGGAAGCGAGAACCGCTACGCCCAGATCCTGGCCGTCCTCCTCCCCCTCGCCCTCCTGCGCGTCTTCCGGGAGCCCTCGAAGCGGCTGCGCGTGGTCGCCGCCGGCGGCTCGCTTCTCATCACGGGCGGCATCCTCCTCACCTTCTCGCGAGGAGCGGCAGTCGCCCTCGCGGCAACGCTGGTTCTGATGGTGCTCTTCCGAGAGATCCGGGTCCGTCATTTCGCCTTGCTTCTGGCGGTGCTGACTGCTTTCGTCCTCTTCGTCGTCCCCGACTACGTCGTCCGGCTGAGCTCGCTCGAGGGCGCGACCGCGAGCCCCTTATCGTCGGAGCCCTCGAGCGACGTCGACTCGGCAATCCTCGGGCGGCAGACCGAGAACCGGGCTGCGTGGCAGACGTTCCTCGATCACCCGCTCGTCGGGGTCGGCCCCGGCGTCTACTTCCGGGAGTACTCACGCGAGTACGCGAACCGGCTCGGGCTGAGGTACCTCGGGAGCGAGCGACGGGCGCACAGCCTCTACCTCGAGCTGGCAGCGGACACGGGCATGCTCGGTCTCGCGGCGTTCTTCGGCATGGTCGGCGCGACGATGATCTACCTCTATCGCAGCGCGAGGCTGTGGCGCCCACACGATCCGCAGCGAGCGATGCTGGCCAGCTCCTTCTTCTTCGCGCTGGTCGCGTATCTCACCACCGCCGCGTTCCTCCATCTCTCCTACCAGCGGTACTTCTGGGTGCTGCTCGGTCTTGCGAACGCCGTGATCTGGACGCTACGCCGGGAGGCCGACGAGCAACACGGGGGGCGGCAGCCCGGGGCGTCGAGCTCAACGGCTTGACAGACGTCCCTCACACTGTTATCCCTCGGAACCGGTGATCGCGGCGCTCCGGAGACTCGCATAGCGGAAGCGCTCTCCTGCGGCAGGAACGAGGCCCCATGGTGAGCGCCCGCCTCGCATCCGCTGGGCGGGTGGCACGGCTTGCCTTGCTGCTCGCGCTCGTGCTCGCCTCCGTGGGCTTTCCCGCCGACGCCAAGGCGGCCCCGGGGGACATCGGCTACGAAGGCCCGTCGAGCACCGGAGCAGGCACGGCGCCGACCGGCTCGAAACCCGAGAGCAAGCTCTGGTGGAACGACGGCTTCTGGTGGGGAAGCCTCTGGCACGCCCCGAGCGCAGACTTCCACATCTTCAAGCTCGACTCGGGCTCGCAGACGTGGATCGACACCGGCGTCGCTTTGGACGACCGTCCCTCGACGCGGGCGGACGTCCTGTGGGACGGCGCGGCGGGCAAGCTGTACGTCGCCTCGCACCGCTTCTCCGAGTCGCCCTCGTCGGGCTACCCGAGCCGGCTCTATCGCTACAGCTACAACGCCGCCACGGACACCTACACGCGTGACGTGGGCTTCCCGGTCTCGATCAACAACTTCCGGACCGAGACCCTCGTCATCGACAAGGACTCCACCGGCCAGCTCTGGGCGACCTGGACCCAGGGGAGCCAGGTGTGGGTCAACCGCTCAGTCTGCGAGCCGACCTGTAACGACACGACCTGGGGGTCGCCGTTCGTCGTCTCCCCCACGGCCGTCAAGAGCGACGACATCTCGTCGGTGATCGCCTTCGGAGGCAACCGGATCGGCGTCATGTGGAGCAACCAGAACACGGCGAGGGACCTGTTCGCCGTGCACGACGACGGTCAGCCCGACAACGTGTGGACGATCGAGACGGCTCTCCAGGGCCCCGGCCTCGCCGACGATCACATCAACCTCAAGACCGACGTCGCCGGACGAGTGTTCGCGGCGGTGAAGACGTCGAAGAGCTCGTCGAACGACCCCCTCAACATGCTGCTCGTCCGCTCGGCCGGGGGAGGCTGGTCGAGCCACGTGTTCGGGCTCGTCAAGGACAACCACACGCGACCCATCGTGGAGATCGACGAGGAGCACGGGATCGTGCACATGTTCGCGACCTCGCCTGAATCGAGCGGGACGATCTACGCGAAGACGTCGCCGATCAACTCGATCTCCTTCGCCGCCGGGCTCGGCACGCCCTTCATCAAGGACGCCGACCGCGTGGTGAACAACGCGACGTCGACGAAGCAGAACCTCTCGAGCGCGACGGGACTCGTCGTCATGGCCGTCAACGGCATCGGCAACTACTTCCACAACTACAGCGCGCTCAGCGGAGTCGGGACTCCGCCGAGCGCCAACTTCGCGGCGTCGCCGCAGAGCGGGACCGCCCCTCTCGTCGTCAGCTTCACCGATACGTCGAGCGGCGCTCCGGACGCATGGGAGTGGGATTTCCAGAACGACGGCATCGTCGACTCGACCGTCCAGAACCCGACCTTCACGTTCGCCACGCCGGGCACCTACACAGTCAAGCTGACCGTTTCCAACAGCGCGGGCTCGAGCACGCTCACCAGGACCGGCTACATCACCGTCAGCCCCTCGGAGGGTGAGAGTTCTACGGTGACGTTCCTCCCCACCGACGATGCTTACGTCAGATCTCCGTATCCGAACGAGAACTCGGGCGGGCAGCCCACGCTTCGGACGTACGCGAAGCTTCCCATCGAGACGCACTCGTATCTGAAGTTCTCCGTCGGCGGCATCACCGGGCCGGTCTCCTCCGTGAAGCTGCGCCTCTACGTCAGCGACGGGAGCGCGACCGCCGGGAAGATCTACGGGGTCGGCGACACGACATGGTCCGAGAACGCGATCACGTGGGCGACCAAGCCCGCAGGGGGCGCGCTCTTGGCGAGCGGCGGCTCGGCTCCCCTAGGGACCTGGGTCGAGTTCGATCTCGGCACGACCATCGCCGGCAACGGCGTCTACAGCCTTGTTCTCAAGGACGGGGGCACCGACGCCGCTTGGTACAGCAGCAAAGAAGGGTCGAACCCTCCACAGCTGGTCGTGACGTTCGGCTCCTGAGCTGGGTTTCGCTCCCCGCGAGCAGGCACCTAGAGCCTTCGAAGGACGAACTGGTGGTCCAGGCGGGCCGGCTCGCAGGTCCCCTGGGCCACGAACTCGTCGACGGCCCTGGTCACACCGTCCTCCCACCAGCCGCGCACGCCGTAGTCGTCGCCGGCGATCAGCCCTCCGGGCTTCACCTTGCTCGCGAACACCTCAAGGTCGCTCTTCACGTACTCGTACAGATGATTGCCGTCGATGTACACCCAATCGAAGTACGCGTCGTCGAACAGCACCCCGATCCGCACGGACGGGCCGCGGTGGACGTGGACGGTGCCGGCCTCCATCTCGTCGGCGAAACGACGGAGGACGCTCTCGTAGACACGGTCCATCTCGGCCTGGCTCTTGGCAACTGCCCCGCCGTACCAGGCGTGTTCGTAGGCGGCGCCCGGCTCAAAGTTCCAGGGGTCGACCAGGTGGAGCTGAGCCGGCCGAACGACACGGAGGAGGCGCGCGGAGAAGTCGCCACGCCAGACGCCGACTTCGGCGCCGACGGAGCCCTTGGGCAGGTGGGTCAGGAGGTCGGTTCGCTGGTCGCCGAGGAACACCGCCCGGAGACGCCGCAGGACCGGCCCCGCGCGGGCACGCCCGACGGCCTTCCGGGCGGCGGGTGCCATTACGGAGCGCCCTCTCGTTCGGCGTCGCTCGCCGCCTCGGGTACGACCGCACGCTGCGGCACCCAGATGTCGTCGCGCTCCCGTCGGCCGCGCACGAGATCAAGGAGCGCTGCCAGGCTCGCGACGTGCACCATGTCGAACGCGAAAGCGGCCCGCACCGGCCTCAGACGACCCAGGCGGGTCTCCCGGAGAAGGAAGCCGACGAGAGCGGCGCCGTGCAGCCCAGCCTGGCCGAAGATGGCGAGCTTGTAGAGCCGCCCGCGGCTCCGGAGCCTCGGAGCGCTTCCCGCGAGCCCGAGCAGCGGGATGAAGAGGAGCCGGCGCAGGAGCTTGTGGGAGCAGAGCTGAACGGAAAAGAAGCCGTACTCCAGCGGATTGAGCAGCCGGCGGGCCGACCAGACGCCGCGGAGCCAGTATCTCGTCAGTCGCCGCTTGCGGTCGAACGGCGTCCGCAGCGCCGTCGCTCCGGCAAAGGGGTATGCCCCGGCCAGGGGCTCGTACACGAGGCGGCGATGGGCCGCCACGACGTGCACCGAGATCCACAAGTCGTCGAGCACGTTGTCGGGAATCGGCGTGAAGAGCTCACGCCGCACGGCATGGACCTGGCCCTCTGCCGCTGTCACGCTTCCGGCGCGACTGAGAAGCTCGCGGATGCCGCGTTTGAGACGCCAGACAACGCGGTGGATCGTGCCCGTGCCCACGTGTTCGGCGTGGCGCCTCTCTCCGGCGACTCCGCCCACTTCAGGATCCGCAAACGCCCGCACGAGGTGCCGCAGCGAATCCGTCGTCAGCATCGTGTCCGCATCGCTGAAAACGAGCACGTCGCCCCGGGCGGCGGCGGCCGCCTCGTTCAGGGTGACGTTCTTGCCCTGACGTGGAAGAGCCAGCAGCCGCACCTCGGGGGCCTCGGACGCCGCCACGATCTCGTTCGTCCCGTCGTCCGAGCCGTCGGAGGCGACAATGACCTCGAGTCTTCCCCGGGGATAGTCGAGCGAGAGGGAGTTGTCGAGCTTTTGCGCGATCACGGCCGCCTCGTTGTGGGCGGCGACGATGAGGCTGACCGGCGGAGTGCCGGTACCCGACTTCAACGGCCGTGGCCGAAGAGCTCCCCGGAGCGCGACGACGAGCGGGAAGCCGACATACGTGTACGCGACGACGCCGAAGGAACCCCAGAAAAGCCACCGCGCGCCGGTCCGGCGGGTCATCGACCGCCTCCCACAGTCCCGTCGGTCCTGCGGCGCCCGCGCCTCCAGAATACTGTGGTCTCTCGCTTCGTGATCTCCTCCTCTGATACCCCCGGGGCCGCCCCGCCGGCGCCTGTGCGCTTGGTGAGGGCTCGAAACGGACGCTGGTGGCATCGCCACCCTACCCTCGGGCGCCCTCGTCAGCAGCCTCGAAGTCACGTCGCTCGAGGTAGCCGCCGTCGTTGTCGTGGCCGGGTATCCGGCCCCCCGACCGGAGCGGACCGAAGTGGACGCACCGGATAGGCCGGCGGTCGCCGAGACCCAGGAAGAGGCGACCCAGAAGCAGATCCGCGGGTCCAGCCTCCTCCTGGCGGGCCGCCTCCTCGCGGTAGCGATCAACTTCCTCGTCCAGGTCCTCATCGTCCGCTACCTCTCGAAGGCGGACTACGGCGCCTTCGCCTATGCGCTCTCGATCGTGAGCCTGGTCTCGAGCATCGCGACCTTCGGCCTCGATCGCTCGATCACCCGCTTCCTCCCCATCTACGAGGAGCAGCGCCGCTACGAGAAGATGTTCGGGACGATCGTCATGGTGACGGGAACGATCCTGTCGCTCTCGCTCGCGGCGATCCTCCTCGTCTACGGGCTCCAGGGACTGCTCGGCGGATCGCTCGTCCAGGACGACCAGGCGGTCTCGCTCCTCCTCATCCTCATCCTCCTCGCGCCGATCCAGGCTCTCGACGGCCTGCTCACGGGCATGTTCGCCGTCATCGGGAAACCGCGCGCGATCTTCCTCCGCAAGTACGTCCTCGGCCCGGGGCTCAGGCTGACCGTCGTCCTGCTCCTCATCCTGGGCGACAGCGGCGTGTCCTTCCTCGCGATCGGCTACGTCGTCGCCGGAGCGCTCAGCGTCGGGATCTACGTGGTCATCCTCGTCCGCGTGCTCAGGGAGGAGGGGCTGCTCCGATACTTCAGCTTCGGGACGATGCACATGCCAGCGCGCGAGATCTTCGCCTTCACGATCCCGCTGCTTTCCTCCGACGTCATGTACATGGCGATGAACACGTCGGACGTGCTCCTCCTGGGCCACTACCAGGGTTCGGCCGAGGTGGCGTCTTTCCGCGCCATCTGGCCTGCCGCCCACCTCAACCAGCTCGTCATGTCGAGCTTCGCGCTCCTCTTCACACCGGCGGCCGCGCGCCTCTTCGCGCGCGAGGATCGAGCGGGGATCAACCAGCTCTACTGGACGACCGCCCTCTGGATCGCGGTCGCCTCCTTCCCGATCTTCGCGCTGACCTTCTCCCTCGCCGAGCCGTTCACGGTGACGGCGTACGGGGCGCGCTACGAGGACTCTGCGACGTACTTGATGCTGCTCTCCTTCGGGTACTACTTCAACGCCGCGCTCGGCTTCAACGGCCTGACCCTCAAGGTCTTCGGAAAGCTCCGGTACATCGTCTCCATCAACGCCGCGGCGACCGCGGTGAACATCGGGCTGAACCTCATCCTCATCCCTCGCTACGGCGCCCTCGGCGCCGCGATCGGGACGACCGCCACGCTCGTCGCGCACAACATCCTCAAGCAGGCCGGCCTCCGGCTCGGGACCGGCATCAGCCTCTTCCAGCGGAGAGACGCCGTCGTCTACATCGCCATCACGGCCGGAGCGCTGTTCCTGCTCGCCGTGCAGCTCGCCGTGTCCCCGCCGTTCTACGTCGGCTTCGTCCTCGCCACCCTCGTCTCGCTGGCCGTCCTCGCCCTGAGCCGTAAGTCGCTGCAGGCCGCCCGAGCCTTTCCCGAGCTCATGCGCTTTCGGCTCGCGCGACTCTTGGTCGGCCGGTGATCCGCAGGGCGCGAGCGCTCACCACGGCCCCGCGCAAGGTCTCCTAGTACGATCTGCGCGGGACCCCGGGCACGGGTGCCGGCCAGCTGACCACATGCTCGCAGACGGATTTCGGAACGGCTCGTGAAAACAGAGGACACGGCAAGGCGAAACGTTTTGCTGCTCATGGTCGACGCGCTCCGCGCGGATCGAGCCTGGGGTGAGCAGCGCAGTTGCCACACGCCTGTGCTCGACGACTTCTGCCGCCGTTCGACGACGTTTCGCAATGCCTTTTCGGTCGCGTCCACGACTCCGGTTTGCACGGCCAGCATCCTCACGGGCACGTATCCGTTCGTTCACGGCATCCGTTCCATGCCCGGTCGGCCGCTGCGGCCCGACTTGGGGACTCTGGCCGAGGCGTTCCAGGCCGGCGGTTATCACACCTGGGCGGAGGTAACGGGTCCGCTCGAGCCCGTGACCCGACTCGATCGCGGCTTCGACGACTACCGGCTCCGAGACCACACCGAATGGCTCGACACCTCGTTCGGCGATCGCTTGCTGGCCCGCCTGCGCGAGAACGGACCCGTTCCCTGGTTCGGATTCCTCCACCTCTGGGAGCTTCACACCCCTCGGCGCGTGGCCCCGGAATACGATCGGCCGGAGTACGGGCGAACCGCATACGACCGAGCCGTTTCCTCGCTCGACCCGCACCTGGGACGTATCCTCGACGCGCTGGGGAACGAGACGGTGGTCCTCGTCACCGGCGATCACGGAGAGTACGTCTCGGAGTCGGGAGAGGAGCTCGTCAAGCGCCTGAAGCGTTCCTTCAGGTGGATCAAGAAGCGCGTGCCGGCGGCGAAGAAGCTCAAGCGCGTGACGCCGATCGCGTTCAGGACGGCCGGGCGCGTCGCGACGAGGAGGAACGATCTCCTCTTCAACTGGCTGGAGCACGGCTTTCACGTCTACGACGAAGTCGTGCACGTCCCGCTCATCGCGTACGGCCCCGGCCTCTTCCCGCCCGGCCGTGAATGCCCCGACCTCGTCAGCCACGTGGACCTCGTTCCGACGGTCGTCTCGGCCCTGGGCCTGCCGAGGACTCACCTGTCGCACGTGAGCGGTCTCGACGTCATGCCCTGCGTCGACGGTCGGACGCGCCTCGAGAGCAGGGTGATCTACGCGGAGGAGAGTGGAGGCCGTCAGCTCACGCGCGCACCCGCGGAGCGCTTCGAGCAGCGCTTCGCTGCCGTGAGAACGGAGCGCCATAAGTACATTCACGGGCTCTTCGGGGAGAGGGAGCTCTACGATCTCGAAATCGATCCCGGCGAACGCCACAACGTCATCAGCAAGTTCCCGGACGTCGCCGACGCGCTGCGCGCGAGGCTGTTCGAGTTGACCGCTTCTACGGCCGACACCGCTCCAGAGAAAGAGCCGAGTTACTCAGCCGAGGAACAGGCTCTGGTCGAAGAACGCCTCCGAGATCTCGGCTACCTGGATTAGGGCCTTCGCGTCGCCGAGACGAGGCGGCCGAGCGGACTGATCGTCACTGGGCGGTCCCGGCCCTCATGCAGGACCGTGCCGACGACGTTCGTCCCGACAAGCTCGAGAGTCTCGAGCGCGTCCGTGACGCTCTCGCGCCTCGTGTGCCTGCGCCGCGCAACCACCAGCGTCCCGCTCACCGCGCGGGCCCACGCAAGCGCGGCAGGTGAGCTCCCGATCGACGCTGCGTGGACGATGAGGACGTCGGCGTCGTCGAGCAGGAGAGCCAGCAACCCCTGAGCTTCCTCGAGAGTCATCGCACGCGGTTCGGATGCCCGCGGGACCGCGAGGACGAGTGCGGGGCTCGGCCGGACCGAGAACCGGTCGAGCGTGAGCCCGCCGTGACGGATCGGCGGGAGCCGCTTGCCGAGCAGAGACGTGCGGGAGCTCCTCCGCTCAACGAGCCGCAGGATCTCCCGCGCTTCGCCGAGATCGGTGAGGACGACGCGAGTCCCGGGCCCCGCCAACGCGGCAGCCAGGTTGAGCGCCACGGCGCCGCTGCCGGCGCCCCCCTGCGCCCCTAGGACCAACAGGCTTCGAAGCGCACGGTCCTGCCCCGCCTCGCCTAGTCGCCGCGCCAGCGCACGATACGGGTCGACGTCGCCTTCATCGGCCCCCGGCCAGTCAGGATTGCCGCCGCCCGAGCGCGAGAGGACTCCACCGTTCACGGAGCCGAGGACGGCCGGTGCGACTCGCGTGAGGTCCTCTTCGTTGCCGACCTTCCGGCTCAGCGAAGCGAGAATCGTACACACCGCGAGCGCGCCGAAGCCGCCGGCGAGCGCCGCGAACCCCATGGTCAGGACCGCCTTCGGTCGGACGCGGTCTGCGCGGGACGCGCGCTCGACGATCCGAAGCCGGACGTCGGGTGTGTTCGCGGCGGCGACACGCCCGCTCGGTCCGTTGCTGGAGACGAAGCGGATCAGCTCGGCGGCGATCGCGTTCGCCAGCGTGACCGCGCGCTCGGCATCTTCGTCGCGGACCCTGATCGTGAGCACGCGGGTCTCTCCCTCCGCCTCCCCGCGGACGTCGCCCTCCAACTCCCGGGGCGAGAGTGGGAGCCCGAGCCCCCGGAGGGCGGGCTCGAGGAGCTGTCTGGTCTTGACCAGCTCGGCATACGTGGGAACCAGTTCGGCGGCCGCCCGCTGGTCCTCGAGGGTCACGACTGGGGCGCCGACCACCAGCTTGGCCTCGGCCTCGTACGCCGGGGTGACACTGGAGGCGTAGGCATAACCAAGGAGGGCGCCCGCGCCCGTGGCCAGCGCGACAAGCGGCGACCACCGTCGGACGGCGGAGAGGAAGCCGATGCGTCGCGTGGACATTTCCGTTCCTCTCTAGTCCACCACAGCTGAGGTCGACAGCGGAGTGCCGGCCGCCGGGCGCCGGCACTCCCAGTCTCACTACATCGATCCGCCTAGAAGAGGCGCTCGATCGAACGTCGGATGTCCGACCGGTTGACCCGCGCACGGTCAACGCCAGGCCCACCGCTGACGAGCTCGCGGAACGCGTCGCGCGCGTGGATCGTGTCGTTCCCGGCGCCGCCGACAAACGTGTCCCTGCCGGCAGCCCCCACCAGGGTGTCGTTGCCGGGGCCGCCCGCCAGGCGGTCGTTGCCGGCGAGACTCCGGATGGTGTCTCTCCCCCCGCGACCGCAGATGACGTCGTTGCCGTTCGTGCCGATGAGCAGGTTGTTTCCAGCCGTGCCGTTGATGCACGGGATGATCTGCTGGTAGCCATGCCAGTAGCGCCTCGTCACGGGGTTCGTCGCGACGACGATCTGACGCGTGCCGTTCGTGATGTTCTGCTTCGTCGAGGTCGGGTTCGCCAACCTGCCTCCGACGTCCTGGATCACCGGCGTGCCGGGGCTGCCGGTGGGGAAGGAGACGGCGTTGAGGCGCGACGTCTTCATGTAGATCGTAGTGCCGTTCGTCCGCCCGTCGAACACGCGGATCCTGTTGTGCTGCTGGTCGAGAAGAAGGATCGGGCGCGTGCGGCCGAGCGAGGCGTTCGAGACCATGAAGGTGGACCACACGCCCGTCGTGCTTCGCTTGTGAAGCCTCGTCCCGGGGTTGGTCGCCGAGGTGAACTTCGTCTTCGTGACCGCGTAGACACCGCCGGCAGAGTCGGCCTTGAGGCTGATGTGGTCGTCCACCGCCTTCGGACCGCTGACGACGGTTTCCGGCGACCAGACGTTCACGGCGTCTCCGTCGACGTGGAACGCGAACCGGAGCACCGCGACGGCCGCAGGGCTCGTGTCGCTCGTGTCGCTCCACATGACACCGATCCTGTTGCCGCCGAAGCGAACGAGCGACGAGATGTCGTCGGCCGAGACCTGGTTATCGAGCTCGACGGCTGTGGTCCAAGCGCAGTTGGCGAAGGGCCCGGAGACGCAGTTGTCGGACGTCTTCTTGACATAGACCCGACGCTGCCCGCCGGGATCCTGCTGGACCCAGGTCGCCCAGATCGCCCCGTTGGAGTCGCGGTCGATGACGAGCGTCTCGCTCCTCTGCGCGTCGATGACGGTGAATCCCTCCTGGGTATATCTGTTCGTCGCGGGGTTGTAGTTGTAACGGTAGAGCCTGGTGCTGTCGTCCGGGCTCGGAGTTGGATCGTGGGCCGCGGGCTCCTGGAACTTGTGGGAGGCGACGAAGAGCTTGTTGCCATCCGAGAGAATGTCCGCTCGGGTACTCGGACGCGGGTCGAGCGTCACGCCCGTGGCGCTCCACCTCTGAGCCCTCAGGTTGAGCCGGAAGATGCGGTAATCGGCGCTGGCCGGGTGGTACATGCTCGCCCACCAGAAGCCGTCGTTCCACCACAGCTTGCTCTCGGGCTTCGATCCCGACGGGCTCCCGCTCGTACCTGCGGCGTACGCCGGACCCTGAAACCCGATGTCCGCGCGCGCGACTCCCGTCGCCGCGAGCGCCGCGACGGTACAGAGAATGGCGGAAACCACGCATGCTCTACCCCTCATCCTGATCCCCTCGCTTTCGTCGCGGATTAGGCCGCCGTCGCAACGGGCCGAAGAGCCGCCGAGCCCGGCTGCGCGCGGAGCCTAACACGCTTGGCCCGGCTCCCCAAGCCACGTTTCGTAAGGAAGACGTGAACTTTCCCGGCTCTCGGAGGCCGACGGGCGGTCGGCTGTTGCCCGCATGCGCCATCGCCCTGACCGGAGGCGTGCGCGCCCGGGCGAGGTCCGCTGGCGGGCGCTCAGGTGGCGACTCGGTAGACCGCCAGGCCGATTGCGAACCACGCCGCCAGCGCGAAGGGCGTGAGCATGATGAGCAGTGCACCTAACCCGCTGCCCTCGCCGGCCTCCGCGGGACCTTCGCTCGCTTCGGCCGGCTCAACGTACGCCGGGAGCTCGGGGGAGGAGGCCAAGGGTTCCATCGTCGGAGGGCTTCTCTAGAGCGAGTGTAGAAGGCTCCCGGCCAGCGCGGGGGTCCGGCCGGTGAAGTTCTGGTGTCAGAACGGGGGCCGGCTTTCGTCGGTGCTACGGAGGCGGCGGGACGGTGATGGTCTCGGTAACGACGACGGTTTCGGTCTGGGTGACCACGACCGTATCGGTCTGGGTGACGGTCACCTGCTGAGTCTCGACTTCCCTGACGGTTTCCGTCCGAACGTCGGTGACGACGACCCTCGTGGTGCGCGCGGGTCCGAGCACCTGGACGGAAACAGTCTGGGTGCCGGCAAGACCCGTCACGGATTCGAGAATCCGGACAGGAAGGAACTTGGTCTTTCCCTCCTTCGTCTTCGTGACGGCGACCGTGGTCGTCCCGCCCGGCCCGGTCACCGTCGCGATGCTGTACGTCGTTCCGTTGGTGACGAGCACCTGAGCGTCGGGCCCCTGGTCGGGCGAGATTGCGTAGGCCGTCATCAGTCCGAGCGCTCCGGCGGTGAGCGCGGAGACGGAGAGAATGAGCACACGAACGGGCTTCGCTCGTCCCAGAGAGGCGAGCGCGAAGACGGCACCGAGGAACGCCATGACGCGGCGCCAGGCATTTCCGAAGCCGGCGAAGAGGGCCGTGACGAACGCCGGCTTCCGGGTCAACGTGCCGCGCCCGCGGATCGCCTCGGCGAGCTCGGCCTTGTTCATGGTCGACCGCCCCTTGATTCCGAGGCGCCTGGCCTCTTCGTAGAGCGCAGCGCGCGATCGCCGGGTGGAAGCCCGTCCGAGGGACCTCATGCCGAGTGCCGCAAGCCGCGTGTTGAGCAGTCTGGTCTTCTCCGCCTGAAAAGACAGGACGGATCGAGTCTATCGCCACTCCGCGAGCGGTGAAGTCGCGACGAACGGGGACCCACCGTTACGGCGTCGACTCGTACGAGCGACCTCACCCTCAAGTTGAGGTTGAGAGCGTCGATTTCCCGCTCGAGTCCCTACCGGACCCCGCAAACTTAGGGTTGACATGTCCGAGAGGGACTGCAACGCTGCAGGCTTCCAACAGGCCAACGCAGGGTCTGACGCGATTGGGGAGACGGGGACATTTTCGATTTCGCGACTGCGATTGGCTGGCGGCCGGCCATCAGTATGAAAGCCATTTGCGGCGCCCGTCTAGGCGTGCTCGCGTCTGCCACGCTCCTCGGCCTCGTGCTCGCAGCTGAGGCACGCGCCGAGGATGGGTCGGCTTCTTCTGGCGCTGCCGCTTCCGCGGTCGACCCCCTGACCGAAGACGGACCGGCCGACGAGCAGGCTCCGCCCGAGCCGCCTCCGGCAGAGCCGCCTCCGGCAGAGCCGCCTCCCGCAGAGCCGCCTCCCGCAGAGCCGCCTCCCGCAGAGCCGCCTCCCGCAGAGCCGCCTCCCGCAGAGCCGCCTCCCGCAGAGCCGCCTCCCGCAGAACCGCCTCCCGCGGAACCGCCCCCGCCGATGGCTGAGGTACCTCCGCCCGAGCCGCCCCCGCCTCCTGTGGATCCGCCGGTGGTGGAGCCGCCCTTGCCCCCGGAGGTCCCGACCGCGCCCGGCCCTCAACGCGACTCGATCGTCACGATCCTCTGGGATGCCTCTCCGCCCCGCCTCCCATTGCTCTTCCCATCGTCCGGGGACGGACTCGCCGCGGTCAGACTCGACACGCAGAGCGGGCCTCGCTCGGAAACGAGGAACGAGGGCCCGCGCGCAGCCAAGAGCACCGGCGAGGCTCCGCTTGTCCCTCCGCTGCCTTTCAGAGACAGGGGTCCCTCGGAGCTCTATGTGAGCGCGGGAGGTATGGGCAGCGGATCGTCGGGCGGCTTCTTCCCGTTGGTGCTCGTGGGATTGATCGCCCTCTTTGCGGCCGCTGCACAGCTTCGCGGCGGTCTGGTTTCGCTCACCTTCGCACCCCCTCGCTGCACCGCCTTCGTTCTCTGCCTCGAGCGCCCCGACTAACCGTCCGCTCCGTTGGGCGCCGCCCGGTTGATAACCGGGCGCGCATTCAAGGTTCGGATCGGGAGGTCAACGGTGCGATTCAGCAAAGGGAAGAGAAGGACAACCGAGGTTTCGGCGCGAAGCCGCTCAACGGGCTCCGCGAAGCAGGAGTCGAATGGCGGGGAGCACGGCGACGGCGCATCCATCACCCCTGGTCCCGTAGATCGGACCGCATTTCGTCTCCGCTCCCGGGTGCTTGTCAGGCCGCGCGTTCGTCCGGGCCTCACCGAGACGGTGGCGTGGAAGCGAGACCGCAACTGGGCGGTGGGCCTCGGCTCGTTCGAGGATCTCGAGCGTGAGGTCAGTCGAAGCAGACGGTTCGGACACACGTTCCTCCTCGCACGCATCCCTCGCCGGCGCACCGGCACGGAGGCGGACGGGTGGCACGAGCAGACCCTGGCGCTCCTGCTCTCCCTGATCCGGACTGTCGACCGGGTGTGGTTCGACGGCAAGGACGTCTACCTCCTCCTCCCGGAGAGCGACCGCGCCATGGGAACTGCGGCGCTCGCGCGAATACGCGAGCCGCTTTCCCAGGTCCTTTCCGAGGAGGAGCTCGACGGGATCACCTTAGCCGTCTTCGCTCCCGACGAGTGCCCCACGAGCGGCGCGTTGCTCGCAGCGCTTCACCGGCGCGTGAAGGGCGCGACGACCCCGGCGCCGGGCCCGCGTGAGAAGGCCGGGGCGGTGGCCGATCAGTGAGCGGGAGGTAACGCGTGCCCCGTGCGAGCCGGTCCTATCTCATCGGCAAGCGAGCCCTCGATCTCGCGGTCTGCGTGCTGCTCCTTCCTGTCGTCGTCCCGCTGCTCATCCTCTGTGCGCTCGCCATCTCCCTCGACCCCCCGGCCGGGCCCATCCTCATTGGCCAGACCCGCACGGGGAGGGACGGCCTCCGCTTCCGCATGTTCAAGTTCCGGACGATGGTGCCCAACGCCGAGGCGCTCAAGCCGTCACTCGCCCACCTCAACGAGCGCCCTTGGCCGGACTTCAAGATCACGAATGACCCGCGGATCACGCGCGTCGGCCGCATCCTGCGTCAGACGAGCCTCGACGAGCTTCCGCAGCTCATCAACGTGGTGAGAGGTGAGATGTCGCTTGTCGGTCCGCGACCGACCTCGTTTGCGCCCAGCACCTACAGCTTCTGGCATACGTATCGGCTCGAGGTCACGCCGGGCATCACCGGCCTCTGGCAGATAGAGGGCCGGAACAGGACAGATTTCAACGAGCGGCTGCGGCTGGACATCGAGTACATCAGGCACCGCTCGTTGGCTCTTGACCTGAAGATCCTCCTGCAGACGGTGCCCGCGGTGCTGAGGCGGTCGGGGGTCTAGCCGTGAACGGGTCGATGGCTCGGCTAGCACCCCTCACCGGATCGCGGGTGCAAGAAGAGGTCGACTTCGACTTCCACGGGCTCGCGGGTGTCCGTCTTCTCGGAGCGTCGCCGACCGACGTGGCGATGGTGAGGTGGCAGCTTGGCCTCGCCCAGGCGTCCCTCGACCGGGAGCCCGACATCGTCATCCGCTTCGTCGACCAGCTGGCGACCGGATCGCGCATCCGCTTCGTCGGACTGGGCGAGGCCGCCTTCACCGACGACGCCTTCCTCGTCTTGCGGAGCAGGCACAAGGCGCCGGCCCGGGTCGAGATCGCCTTCACGCAGATCGGAGCACCGGTCGAGATCGTGTGCGAGCGCGGCCTGCCGGCGGTTCCGTTCCTCATCCCGATCCTCAACCTCACGGTCCTCGCCAGAGGCGTGTTGCCGCTGCACGCATCGGCGTTCGTGCACGGCGGGACCGGAGTCGTCGCGACCGGTTGGTCGAAGGGTGGAAAGACAGAGGCGCTGCTCGCGTTCGCAGCGCGGGGAGCAGAGTACGTGGGCGACGAGTGGGTGTACGTCACGGACGACGGAAGCCGCGTCCACGGCATCCCCGAGCCCATCAGGATCTGGGGCTGGCACTTGCGGCAACTGCCCCAGTACGAGGCGCTCGTCAGCCGCGCGGATCGGACACGTCTGCGCGCGATCGAGCTGTTCCTCGGTTCGGAGCGAGCCTTGCGGCGGGTCAGGGCGGGGAGGCAGGGGGGCCTCTCACACGCCCTGACCCGGCTCACTCCGCTTCTCAGCCGTCAGCTCTTCGTGGACGTCGAGCCCGAGCGGCTCTTCGGGCGCGTCGGAGAGCAGTCCGCGGCCTTCGACCGACTCTTCTTCCTCGTGAGCTCCGACGCGCCCGACATCACCGTCGAGCCTGTCGACCCTCTGGACGTCGCCAAGCGCATGGTCTTCTCGCTCCAGCACGAGCGGCTGAATCTCACGGCCGCCTACCTGAAGTACCGCTTCGCGTTCCCGGAGGGCGTCAACCCTTTCGTCGAGCAGGTCGAGCGGCTCGAGCGAAGGGCCCTCGACCGCGCGTTTGCCGGCAAGCCTGCCTTCGTCGTCCACCATCCGTATCCGTTCTCGCTCGACGGCCTCTTCGAGGCGATGAGCCCGTACTGCGAGGGCCGATGACGCGAAACGAGCCGACGCACGACCATCCCTCTCGAGTGCAGAAGCGGCGCGGGTTCACCGTCGCGCTCATCGGACCCGACGGCGCGGGGAAGACGAGCGTTGCGCGACGGCTCGCCGAGGTACTCCCGCCACCCGTGACCTACCTCTACATGGGTGTGAACCCCGACTCCAGCAACCTGCTGCTGCCGAGCACGCGCCTCATTCACGCTGTCCGCCGGTGTCGCGCCCGAGGGGGCACGCGCGACACCGGCGGACCCCGGGACTCTCGTCGGCCGGACCGCGTCTCTCCGAAGGGCCGGGTCAAGCGTTCGCTCCGGACCGGGCGGTCGTTTCTCCGGCTGGCCAACCGGCTCGCAGAAGAGTGGCAGCGCGCGCTCGTCGCCTCAGTGAGGTGGCGCCGCGGCTCGATCGTCGTCTTCGATCGCCACTTCTTTGCGGACTACTACGCGTACGACGTGGCGGCGCCGAGACGGCGTTCGGCCAGCAGGCGGGTACACGGCTTCGTGCTCGCACGCCTGTACCCGAAGCCGGATCTGGTCTTCTACCTCGATGCTCCCGCAGAGACCCTCCTCATCCGCAAGGGCGAGGGCACGCTCGAGTCGCTCGCCCGGCGTCGGCGTGAGTATCTCGACCTCGCGCGCGTGATGAGCAACTTCGCCGTGGTGGACGCTGACCGGCCGCTGGACGATGTTGTCGGAGAGGTCGCCGCGCTCGTTGAGGACTTTGCAAACGGCGAACAGCAATATCGAGAGTCCGGCGTCGGCACCTCGACGCGGGCCCCCATGCGGCAAGCGAGAGTCCTCGTCACGGACGCCGGTCGGGGCAGCGCCATCTCCATCATCCGCTCGCTCGGCCGCCGCGGGATGCATGTGATCGCGGCGGACTCGGAGGCGCGCAGCCCCGGCTACTACTCCCGCTACGCGGCCGAGCGGCTGCGCTACCCGTCGCCCGAGGAGTCGCCTGAGGAGATGGTGGAGGTCCTGCTGGCGGCCGCCCGGACGCGCCGGATCGACCTCATCGTGCCCATTACCGACGAGACGATCCTGCCCCTGGCCGCGGCACGCGAGCGGTTCGCGGGCCTCTGCATGCTCGCCCTGCCCGAACCGCGAGCGCTGGCGACGAGCCACGACAAGATGGCGACGGTCGAGCTCGCCGCTGAGCTGGGCATTCCCCTGCCCCGAACCGAGCTTGTGTCCACGGTGGACGCGGCGCTCCGGGCGGCCCCCGCACTCGGCTGGCCCGTGGTGGTCAAGCCGCGCTTCTCCCGGATCGTTCGAGACGGCCGCGGCGTCGAACGCTACGCCGTGTCCTATGCCGCGGACGGGGCCGCGCTCGCTGAGCAAATGGCAGCTCTCGAAGGGCGTTGCGACGTGCTGCTCCAGGAGTACTACGCCGGTGAAGCCCACGGCGTCGAAGTGCTCGCGCACGCGGGCCGCCCGATCGCTGCGTTCCAGCATCGGCGCCTGCGGGAAGTCCCGATCACGGGCGGCGCGAGCTCGTTCCGGGAGAGTGTCGCGCTGGAGCCCGTGCTCTTTGACCACTCTGCCCGCCTCCTCGCGGCGCTCGAGTGGACGGGGCTCGCGATGGTCGAGTTCAAGGTAGGGGAGAAGGGTCCAAGGCTGATGGAGGTCAACGGCCGAATCTGGGGATCGCTCCCCCTTGCCGTGAAGAGCGGCATCGACTTCCCGGCCGGCCTGGCGGACGTCTGTTTAGGGAACCTGCCGGGCCCGGACGATCGTCCGAACACCTCGTATACAGTCGGCGTCCGCTCCAGGAATCTCGACCTGGAAGTGGTCTGGATCGGGTCCACGCTCCGCCAGGCCCGCCCCTATCCGGGCGTCCCTGTACCCCGGCGGCGGCAGGCAGTCGCGGCGGCCCTCCGCCTCCTCTATCCCGGAGACGGGTTCGACATCCTCACGCGCGAGGACCCGCGCCCCGGCCTCGTCGAGCTCGCCAGGATCGCGGAGAAACTGCGCGGGAAGCTGGCCCGTGGACGCTAACACGGTGCTCAAGCGCTCGGCTCGGCGAGCGTCGCGCAGCCCTGCGCTCTCGCGCGCCGTGGGCATCCTGGAGCGAGCCGCCCGTCCCTTGCCCGGCGTCCTTCCCGTTCTCACGTACCACCGGGTCGACGAGCCGGACCGCTCCCCGGAGCTCTATCCGGGGCTGATCGGCGCGACGCCCGCGGAGTTCGACGAGCACATGCGCTTCCTCTCCTCGCTCTACCGGCCGCTGTCCCTCTTGGAGCTTCTGGCGATCCGCCGCGGGGAAGCTCCCCTTCCGCCCCGCGCGGTGATGGTGACCTTCGACGACGGGTATCGATCGGTCGCCGAGCACGCATGGCCGATCATGCAGCGCCACGGCGTTCCGCTGACGCTCTTCGTGCCGACGGCGTATCCCGGCGACCCCGGCAGGGCATTCTGGTGGGACCGGCTCTGGAGCGTCCTCGGAGGGAAAGACGCAGTCGTCTCGACACCCCTGGGCGACCTGCCCGTGCGGAATCCTGAAGAACGGATACGCACGTACCGTCGGCTTCGCGGACACCTGAAGTCACTTCCGCACGAGCGGGCGATGGCGATCCTCGACGACCTGAGCGGCGGCTCCGGCGTCGAGGCTTCAGGCCCGTCCGTGCTCGGCTGGGACGAGCTCCGCCGGCTCGCCGCCGAGGGAGTCGGCCTCGGGTCGCACTCCCGCACCCATCCGCTGCTCCACAAGGTGGCGCGCGCCGAGGCGAGCGGGGAGATCCTCGATTCGCTCCGCGACCTCGAGCGCGAGATCGGTCCGACCCCACGCGTGTTCGCGTATCCGGGCGGCGGCAGCGACGACGGGGTGACGACCTTTCTCGAGGAGGAGGGCTTCGAGCTCGCGTTCATGACGAGGCGCGGCCTCAACGACCTGAGCCGGCCCGACTGGCTGCGGCTGCGCCGCATCAACGTCGGGCGCTCATCCGGCCTCACCGGCATCCGGCTCCAGCTGTTGCCCCAGCGGGCCCGCATCCAGCGCGTGAGAGAAAGGAAAGCGCATCGCCTCCTGCGGCCGAAGTCCGATCGCCGAGATCGCCAGAGGCGTTTCCGGTGATGCGCTGGATCGTCGGCTCGAGCCTGAAGTTCCGGCTTCTGGTGCTCGCCGCCGCCGCGGCGATGCTGGCCGTGGGGATCAGCCAGCTCCGCGACATGCCGGTAGACGTCCTGCCCGAGTACGGGCCGCCAACCGTGGAGGTCCAGACGGAAGCGCTCGGGCTCTCGGCGGCCGAGGTCGAGCAGCTGGTCACGGTTCCTCTCGAGGCCGACCTGCTGAACGGCGTCGCATTCCTCGAGGACATCCGCTCGGAGTCTATTGCCGGCCTCTCCCGGATCCTTCTCGTGTTCGAGCCCGGAACCGACCTCTACCGCGCGCGGCAGGTCGTCAACGAGCGCGTCGCGGAGGCGCACGTTGCGCTGTCGGGCGTGTCCAAGCCGTCCCAAATGCTGCAGCCGCTGTCCTCGACGAACCGGGTGATGATGGTCTCGGTCTCGACCGACAGGCTCAGCCCCATCCAGATGTCCGTACTGGCGCGCTGGACGATCGTGCCCCGGCTGCTGGGCGTAGCGGGCGTGGCGAACGTGTCTATCTGGGGCCACCGGGACCGGCAGCTGCAGGTGCAGGTCGACCCCGAGCGCCTGCGCGAGCAGGACGTCACGCTGGGTCAGGTCGTCGAGACGACCGGAAACGCGCTGTGGGTCTCGCCGCTCACGTTCGTTGAAGCGTCGACACCCGGCACGGGCGGGTTCATCGACACGGCCAACCAGCGGCTCCCGGTCCAGCACCTCTCGGCCATTAGCACGGCTGCCGACCTGGCCCGCGTGCGCGTCGAGGGCACGAACGGCCGGAGATTGCGACTTGGCGACGTGGCCAACGTGGTGGAGGGTCATCAACCCCTCATCGGCGACGCCGTTGTCAACGACGGCGACGGGCTTCTGCTCGTCATCGAGAAGTTCCCAGAGGCCAACGCCCTTGACGTGACCCGCGGGGTCGAAGGAGCGATCGTCTCGATGCAGCCCGGCCTCTCGGGCGTCGCGTTCGACACGACGGTCTACCGCCCGGCCTCCTTCATCGAGCAGTCGATCGACAACGTCACCCTCGCGCTGATCGTCGGCGCCGCCCTCGTGGTTCTGCTGCTCGGGGCATTCCTGTTCGGGTGGCGCCCGGCCCTGGTGGCCGTCGTTGCGATCCCGTTGTCCCTCGTCGCCGGGGCGCTCGTGCTCTACGCACTCGGAGAGACGATGAACGCCATGGTCCTGGCGGGGCTCCTGGCGGCGCTGATCCTCGTCGTCCACGAGGCCATCGTCGGCGCCGAGAACATCGACCGGCGCCTCCGCGAGCACCGCGAGGGAGACCGTGGCCAGCCGCCGAGCGCCGTCATCCTCGGGGCGACGCTCGAGGTTCGGAGCGCAGCCGTGTTCGGGTTGTTGATCGTCGCGTTGGCCGTCGTGCCCCTCTTCTTCCTCGAAGGGATGTCCGGCGCGTTCTTCCCACCGATGGCCGTCGCGTTCCTGGCGGCGCTCGGCGCATCCATGGTGGTCGCGCTCACGGTCACGCCGGCGCTGAGCTTGCTCCTCCTGTCGTTCGGCACACCGCGCGCCCGCGGCGAGTCGCCCGCCGTCAGGTGGTTGCAGCACCACTATCAGCGAGCGCTCGCATGGATGCTCGGGCGACTCCGCATCGTCTACCTGGCTGCTGCGGCCATTGTCGTGGCCGCCCTTGCAGCGCTTCCGTTCCTGGGCCAGTCACTGCTGCCGACGTTCAAGGAGACGGAGCTGGTGATCCACTGGCAGGGCCCGCCTGGCACGTCGCTTCCCGAGATGAACCGGATCACGACGCTGGCGAGCCGGGAGCTCCGCTCCATCGACGGCGTCCGGAACGTCGGTGCGGACGTGGGGCGCGCCGTGACGTCGGACCAGGTGGTCAGCGTCAACTCCGCCGAGCTCTGGGTCAGCATCGATCCCGACGCCGACTACGACGAGACGGTGGCCTCCGTGAAGGACGTCGTCGCCGGCTATCCCGGGCTGGCGGCGGACGTCCAGGCCTTCTCGAACGAGAGAGCCGCCGAGGCGCTCGCGGGAGCCGAGGACGACTTCGTCGTCCGAATCTACGGCGAGGACCTCGAGGTCCTGCGCGAGAAGGCGGGCGAGGTGCAGCAGCTCGTGTCCGGAATCGACGGGGTCGTCGGCGAGCACGTCCAGCTTCCCGCCATGGAGCCGACGCTCGAGGTCGAGGTCGACCTTCTCGCGGCCCAACGGCACCGGGTCAAGCCTGGTGACGTGCGCCGGGCCGCCGCCACGCTCCTGTCGGGCATCGGGGTAGGCAGCCTCTTCGAGGAGCAGAAGGTCTTCGACGTCGTGGTCTGGGGGACGCCCGAGACCCGGAGCAGCCTCAGCGACGTTCGCCAGCTTCTCATCGAGACGCCCGGCGGCGGGCATGTCCAGCTTGGACAGGTGGCGGGCGTCCGGATAAGGCCCAACGTCTCGGTGATCGAGCGGCACGCGGTCTCGCGGTACCTCGATGTCGCGGCGAACGTGGAAGGGCGCGACACGGAGTCCGTCGTGGGCGACGTCGAGCGGGCCCTCGACGAGGTCACCTTTCCGCTCGAGTTCCATTCCGAGGTGCTGGCTGCCGAGGGACAACCCGCAGGCCGCTTGATCGTCATCGGGATCGCGGCGGCGGTCGGGATGCTCCTCCTCTTCCAGGCTGCGTTCGGCGCTTGGCGCCGGGCGGCGCTGGCCTTCCTGACGTTGCCGCTCGCGGTCGCCGGCGGAGTCCTCGGGGCGCTCGCCGACGGCGGCACACTCTCGTTCGGGTCCTACATCGGCCTGCTCGCCGTGCTCGGGCTCGCCGCGCGCAACAGCGTTCTCCTGATCAGCCACTACCGGCAGCTCGAGCAGGAGAACGGCGGCGCCTTCGGTCGACAGCTGGTCCTGCGCGGGGCGGGGGAGCGCCTGGCGCCGATCCTGATCACCGCTTTGGCGGCCGTGCTCGTGTTCGTGCCGGTGCTGATCCTGGGTGGCAGCGCCGGCCTCGAGGTCGTGCGCCCGATGGCCGCCGTCGTCATTGGCGGCGTCGTCACGACGACATTTCTCAGCCTCTTCGTCGTACCGGCCTTGTACCTGCGCGTCGGCCTCGCCAGCGTCGATCCGGTCACCAGACAACTCGATGCATAGGGAGGAAGGGACATGAACCGGAGCATCGTGCGACGCAGCACCCTCTGGCTCGCGGCAGTTCTGGTCGTCGCCGTCCTTCCGCTCACCGCTTGCCAGGGGGCAGACGAAGACGCCGGGGCAAGCGCCGAGGAGCCCGCCAAGGTCGAGCCTCTCGAAGGGAACGACGACCTCAGCCTCATCACCCTGACGGCGGAGGCGGCCGAGCGGCTCGACGTGCAAACAACGGCGGTTCGCGTGGAGGGCGAAGGCGCCCAGCAGCGAACCGTCATTCCCTACTCCGCGGTGCTCTACGAGCCGGACGGGAAGACCTGGACGTACACGAGCCCCGAGTCGCTGACGTTCGTCCGGGCTCCCATCACCGTCGAGACGATCGACGGGGATCGCGCCGTTCTCTCGGAAGGCCCACCCAGTGGGACGATGGTCGTGACGGTCGGAGTGGCCGAGCTGTTTGGTGCCGAGAACGGCATCGGAGCCGACAGCGGACACTGAGCGAGCGGGGAGGTCGGCCTCAATGATGCGCTGGATAGTCGGAACGAGCCTCAAGTTCCGCTATCTCGTCGTCGCGGCCGGCGCTTCGCTACTGGTCTTTGGCAGCGGGCTGCTCCGCGATACGCCGGTGGACGTCTTCCCCGAGTTCGCCCAGCCCAAGGTCGAGATCCAGACGATCAGCACCGGGCTCTCGGCCGAGGAGGTCGAGGCCCTGATCACTGTTCCGCTGGAGCAATCCCTCCAGGGGATGCCGGGGCTGGACACGATCCGCTCCAAGTCAGTTCCGCAGCTCTCGTCGATCCAGCTCCTCTTCGACCGCGGGACCGATCCCCTGCATGCACGGCAGCTCGTTCAGGAGCGCGTGGCGACCGTCACCCCGACGTTGCCGAGCTGGTCGGCCCCGCCGTTCATGATCCAGCCCCTGTCCTCGACGAGCCGGGTCATGAAGATCGGGCTCACCTCGGACAGCTTGTCCCTGATCGACATGTCCCTGGTGGCCTACTGGAAGATCAGGGCGCGGCTGCTGCGAGTGCCCGGAGTGGCGAACGTGCCGATCTGGGGGGAGCGCCTGCACCAGTACCAGGTGCAAGCCGATCCGGAGCGGCTGCGAGCTCACAACGTTTCCCTGACGTCCCTCCAGGAGCAGACCGCGAAGAACCTGGACGTGGGGAGCCTGGTGTCCTGGTCGGACGCGGGGGAGGTCGGCACCGGCGGCTTCATCGACGGCCCCAACCAGCGGCTCAACGTCCGGCACGTCTTCCCGGTCATCACGACGGCCGACTTCTCCAAGGTGACCATCCAGAACGCGGACGGCGAGACGCTCCTTCTGAGCGACGTAGCCGACATCGTGATCGACCACCAGCCCCTCATGGGAGATGCCGTCATCAACGACGGCCCCGGCCTCATGCTCATCGTCGAGAAGCTGCCCTGGGCGAACACCTTGGAGGTGACCCGGGGCGTCGAGGACGCGATGGAGAAGCTCCGGCCGGGACTGTCCGGGATCGAGGTCGACACGACCATCTTCCGGCCGGCGACGTTCATCGAGGCGTCGATCGACAATCTTACGAAGGCCCTGCTGATCGGCGCGCTGCTCGTGATCCTCGTCATCGGAGCCTTTCTGTTCGAATGGCGGGCCGCGCTGATCAGCGTCGTCGCCATCCCCGTCTCCCTGGTCGCCGCGGGGCTCGTCCTCTACCTGCGCGGTGCGACGATCAACGTCATGGTCCTGGCCGGATTCGTGATCGCCGTCGGGGTGGTGGTCGACGACGCGATCATCGACGTCGAGAACATCGTGCGGCGGCTGCGAGAGCATCGCCGGCAGGGCAGCCGGAAGCCGACGGCCGCCATCGTCCTCGAGGCCTCGCTCGAAGTCCGTCCCTCGATCGTCTACGCGACGCTAATCATCTTCGCGGCGATGGCTCCGATCTTCTTCCTGACCGGCCTCACGGGCGCGTTCTTCCAGCCACTCGCGCTCTCCTACGTCCTCGCCGTCGCGGCCTCTCTCATCGTCGCGCTCACTGTCACGCCCGCGATGGCCCTCATACTCCTGTCGAACGCACCGCTCGAGCGTCGCCAACAGCCTCTCGTCCGCTGGCTGCAGAAAGGCTACGAGAGCGTTCTCTCCCGGGTCATTCACAGGCCGAGCTGGGCGTACGCCGCCGTCGGCGTCACAGCGGTCACCGGCCTGGCGGTGGTGCCCTTCCTGGGACAGTCGCTGCTTCCTTCCTTCAAGGAACGGGACTTCCTCATGCACTGGCTGACCAAGCCCGATACGTCCGGTCCCGAGGAGACGAGGATCTCGGTTCGCGCATGTCGCGAGCTGCGAGCCATCCCAGGCGTCCGCAACTGCGGATCCCACATCGGGAACGCCATGCTGGGAGACGAGCCGTACGGAATCTACTTCGGCGAGAACTGGATCAGCGTCGACCCGGACGTCGACTACGACAAGACGCTCGCCCGGGTCCAGGAGGTCGTCAACGGCTATCCCGGGCTCGTTCGGGACGTGCAGACGTATCTGAAGGAGCGGATCAGAGAGGTGCTGACCGGATCGAGCGACGAGATCGTCGTGCGTATCTTCGGCGACGACCTCGGCGTCCTCCAGGAAGAGGCGGAGAAGGTGCTGCAGACAATGGAGGGGGTCGACGGCCTCGTCGAGGCGAAGATCGAGCTGCACGCCGACGTTCCCCAGGTGGAAGTCGAGGTCGACCTGGCGGCCGCCGAGCGCTACGGCGTCAAGCCGGGCGAGGTCCGGCGGGCGTCAGGAATTTTCCTGGCGAGCGAGGAGGTCGGCGACATCTACCGGGGCGGCAAGGCGTACGACGTCCACCTCTGGAGCACACCCGAGGCGCGACACAGCCTCACGGACATCCGCGCGCTCCCCATCGACACGCCGCGCGACGGCCAGGTTGCCCTGGAGCAGCTGGCCGCCGTCCGTGTCGCCCCGACTCCGAACACGATCGAGCGGGAGAACGCCTCGCGGCGGCTGGAGGTCAGCGCGAACGTCCAGGGGCGGGATCTGGGCTCGGTGGCGCGCGAGGTCGAGGATCGCGTCGAGGACCTGGACTTCACGCTCGGATACAGCGCGGAGGTGCTGGGCGAGTACAAGGAGCGCCAGGCCGCTCAGCGGCGCATGCTCCTCTTCTCGATCGGTACGGCGGTCGCCATCTTCCTTCTCCTGCAGGTGTCCTTCCGGAGCTGGCGCCTGGCGACCATGTCCTTCCTGACTCTCCCGATGGCGCTCGTGGGCGGCCTGCTGGCGGCGTTCATCGGTGGGGGCGTGCTTTCGCTCGGCTCGCTCGTCGGGTTCTTCACGGTCTTCGGAATCGCCGCTCGCAACGGGATCCTGATGATCAACCATTTCCAGCATCTCGAGCAGCACGAGGGCGAGACGTTCGGTCGCGGGCTCGTCCTGCGCGGGGCGCGAGAGCGCCTCGCGCCGATCCTCATGACCACGCTTGCAGCAGGACTGGCCATCCTGCCTCTGGTCGTCGCCGGCGATCGTCCCGGCCACGAGATCGAACACCCGCTGGCCGTGGTAGTCCTCGGCGGGCTCTTCACCTCCACGCTGCTCAATCTGTTCGTCGTCCCCTCTCTCTACCTCCGCTTCGGGAAGGGTCGACTGTCCTCCCGCCTCGACGCGGCGTGATTCTGACGCAGGGCTCAAGGGTCAGAACTCGTAGGCGGCTCGCTCCAGGGCCTCCGCCACGTCCCCGGCGGTTCGTCCGGACGCGTCGTTCCAGCCGTGCACGTCGCTGACGGCTGAGCCGCCCAGGGCGTGTGCGAACCGAAGCACGCGAGCCTCCATCTCCGCCCGGGGAAGCCCGAGGTCGCTCCCGGCCTCACCGACCGCGCCTGCTGCGCAAAGCGGCCCGCCGGCTCTCCAGGGTCCCTGGCACAGACCCCGCTCCCGCACGATCTCCGCCGCGCGAAGGAGCACCGGGTCGGGCTCCGCCAGGGACTGCACCTCGGGCAGAACCCCCGTGTCCACCATGGTCGTGATCGCCAAACCTCCTCCTTCCCGGGCTCGACGGCGAGCTTGGCACCCATGAGAGAACGGGTCCCGGCCCTTGGGTTATCGGCAAGATAGGACGACCAGATGAGATGACTATGAGAGAGGTCGCGGCCCCGGCATAAGACTCGAAGCAGTTCCTCTAGCTATGCGGCTTCGCCAGCCCTTAGCCAAGAGACGCGACCCCACCGTCGTCCACTACTAATCCGCGGGTCGGAGGATCCGCTCCGTGCCCGTCAACATCGACTCCCGAAGGCCCAAAGCGCTACCGTCTCACTGTGATGCGCGGGGGCACGGAGTGCCGGCTGGCGGGTTCACCGTGAGCCCGGTCGAGGTCCGCGACCTCGGCGAGCCCGAGGCGGTGGTGACCAGTCCGTTGGGTGAGAGCCACCAGGTGCGGCTGGCCGGAACGGTGGTCACCCGCCACGTCCTGCAGCCGGGCTGGAGCTGGGAGGAACACGGCCGGCCGGTGGCCGGCACTGCCTCGTGCGAGCTGTATCACCGCGGTGTGGTGCTGAGGGGACGGATGGGCATCCGGACCGACGAGGGCGACGAGGTGGTCATCGGGCCCAACCAGGTGTTCGACTTGCTACCCGGCCACGTCACCTGGGTGGAGGGCGAGGAGGAGCTCGTGATGGTCGACTGGGCTGGAGGCGCCGGGTTCGACCCGCAGGCGGGCAACGACGCACGCGTGATGGCCACCATCCTGTTTACCGACATCGTCGACTCCACGGTCCACGCGCAAACGAAGGGCGACGCGGCCTGGAAGCGCACCGCGGCGATGCACGAAGACGTCGTCCGCACGGTGCTCGTCCGCTTCGGCGGCCGGGAGATCGAGACCGCGGGGGATTCATTTCTCATCGTGTTCGACGGCGCCGAGCGCGCGATCCGCAGCGGACTGGAGCTCGTCGAGGCCCTGGCGGCTATCCGGATCTCCATCCGCGTCGGCGTTCACAGCGGCGAGGTGGCGCTGTCCGGCGAAGGTGTCCAGGGTTTGGCGGTCCACGTTGCCAATCGCATCCTGGCGGAGGCGGGCTCGGGCGAGGTGCTCGTGTCCGGCACCACGCGCGACTTAGCCGAGGGCGCAGCAGGGCTGGCGTTCGAGTCGCGCGGGCGATACCGCCTCAAGGGTCTGGAGCGGGAGCACGAGTTGTTCGCCGCGGCGTCATCATCCGCCGGGTAGAACGTCACTGAACCTGCCGAGTCATAACGCTCAGGCCGGCGCGAAGAGGGTGAGCTCGGGCTCACGCTCCCCTCGCAGCACGTCGAGGTCGACCTCGACGCACCGGATCCCGCGCGCCTCGGCGAGGGTGACGGCCTGCGGCTTGAACTGCTGGGCCGCGAGGACGCCGGCGCACTCCGACATCGACGGGTCGAGTCGGATGCGCTCGAGATAGCGCGTCAGCTGCTCCACCGCATCGATCGTGGCGACCCGCTTGATCTCGACGGCGAGCCACGCGTCGTCTGCATCGCGGCACATGAGATCGACCGGCCCGATGTCCGTCGGCCACTCGCGCCGAACCAGGCGCAGCCCTTCGCCGAGCGTCTCCGGCGCCGCCGCGAGCTCGGCCTGGAGGTGGTGCTCGACGCCGTCCTTTTCGAGCGCTGCCGCCTCGCCCATCTCGTGTGAGACGTCGCTAAGGAGCTCGTGGATGCGGATCTCCAGCCGGTCCTCGGTCTTTCCGGCGCGCTTGCGAACGACAATCGACTCGAGCGGGTCCCCCTCAGCTTCGATCGTCGTCGGAGGCGTCATCCAGTTGAGCGGCTTGTACCCGCCCGCGTCCGCATGGACGAGCACGGAGCCGTCGGACTTGAGGATCAGCAGGCGGGTCGACTCGGGCAGAAACGCGTTCAGCCGACCGGTGTAGACGACTTCGCAGCGGGCAACGACGAGACGCACGGCCGGGGACCGTACCGGCCGTTTCGGACATGTCGTCGAGGAGGACCTCGACACGCACCGATGAGATTCCGGTACCAAGAGGTCTAACCCAACGAGAACCAAGACCCCAGGGAGGATCTCGTGACGACGAACGCCCAGACCAGCATTTCGATCGACCGACTCCGCACCGAGCTCGCGGGCGAGGTGATCGGACCCGACGACCCCGGCTACGACGATGCCCGCAAGACGTTCATGCCGCTCTACGACGACCGGCGGCCGACGGTCATCATCAGGCCCAGCGACGCACGGGAGGTCGGCTACGTCGTCTCGCTGGCGCGCGAGAGCGGGCTCGAGCTCGCGGTTCGGAGCGGCGGCCACAGCGGCGCCGGCCACAGCGTCAGCGACGGGGGGATCGTGCTCGACCTCTCGCTGATGAAAGGACTGGAGATCGACCCGGGCAAGCGGGTCGCCTGGGCCGAGGCGGGCCTGACCGCAGGCGAGGTCACGAACGCGACCTCCGCACACGGGCTGGTGGTCGGCTTCGGCGACACCGGGTCCGTCGGGATCGGCGGGCTGACGACCGGCGGCGGCGTCGGCTACCTCGTCCGGAAACACGGCCTGACGATCGACGACCTGCTCGCCGCGGAGATCGTGCTCGCCGACGGCCGGCTCCTGCAGGTCGACGACCAGCGCCACGCGGAGCTCTTCTGGGCGATCCGCGGCGGCGGGGGCAACTTCGGCGTCGTCACGCGCTTCAAGTTCCGCCTGCACCCGCTGGACGCGGTCACGGGAGGCATGCTCGTTCTGCCGGCCACGGTCGAGACGGTCGCCGGGTTCATGGCTGCAGCCGAGGCCGCGCCCGAGGAGCTGTCGACGATCGCCAACGTCATGACCGCCCCGCCGATGCCCTTCATCCCGCAGGAGCACCACGGGGAGATCGTCATCCTGGCCATGCTCGTCCACGCCGGCCCGACGGAGGACGGCGAGCAGGCCATCGAGCCCTTCCGCGCGCTTGCGACCCCGCTCGCCGACATGGTGCGGCCGATGGCCTATCCCGAGATCTATCCGCCCGACGACCCGGACTACCGGCCGCTCGCCGCGGCCCGCACGATGTTCGTCGACACGATCGGGAACGGCGAGGCCGAGCTGATCCTCGAGCACCTCCGAGCTTCGACGGCGATGATGGCGGCCGCCCAGCTCCGCACCCTGGGCGGCGCGATGGCCCGGGTCCCGGCCGACGCGACCGCATTCGCCCACAGGCAGAGCAAGATCATGGTCAACGTGGCCGCGATCTACGAGACCCTCGACGAGGCCGCCGTCCACGAGGACTGGGTGACGGAGCTTCGCGGCTGCTCTACGCCAGAGCGATGCGGGGGCCTACGTCAACTTCGTCGGAGACGAAGGCGAGGCCGCCGTCAGGGCGTCGTATCCCGGGGAGACGTGGGACCGGCTCGCGGCGATCAAGCGCCGGTACGACCCCGCCAACCTCTTCCGCCTCAACCAGAACATCCCGCCCGCGGCCGAGGAAGCGACACGCTAGTCATCCGAGCTCACTTCGATCTGGACGAGACGGATCGCGGCCGTCGGCGTCGAGCGTGTCTCCGCGATGACTCCCCAACTCGGACCGCAAGTCCGGCGCGCGAGCTGGACGTCGGACAGCCTGAGCGGCATCGGGCGACGGCTCGCTGGCAGGGTTCCGAGCTCAAACGTTCGGATCGGTCAGAGAAGAGAGGTCGCTAGGACCAGGGCAGACCGCTCCAGTCCTTCGGGGGGCCGAGCTCCCACTTCGGACGCGAGGCGTACGCCTCGGCGGGCACCGTCGTCTCCTCTTCGACGCCCGCACCGTGGCGGAGAGCGACCTCTGAGCGCGGGTAGACGATGCCCTTCTCGGGCCAGCCCTCGCGCGCGCCCGTCATGAAGACCAGGCACGGGCCGTCGCCCGCCCCCACGAGGATGTGCTCCGTGTCGGGCGGGCAGTGGACGAAGTCCCATGCCTTCAGATGCCGCTCCTGGCCCTCGACGAGCAGGAGGCACTCGCCCGACAGGACGAGGAAGTTCTCCTGATTCGCCTCACGGTGGTAGAGCCCGCTGGGCTCTCCGGGCCGGAGCACGCCTAGCGTGAACCCGACCTGCGGAAAGGGTGCCTCGTCGCCCTCGAAGATGCAGGCGTCGGAGAAGCCCTCGCTCGTCACCCAAGGCGCGTCACGGACGTTGACGACGAACCAGCCGTCGGTCACGGCAGTGAGCCCGGCCTCCTGCTGCTCCAGGCGTGCCTCCTCGACCATGCCTGCACTCTGCCCGATGTGGCGCCGGGCCGTCTTCTAGTACGGAGGCGGAGGAGCGTCCCTCGGCCCGCGCGCCGAAAAGGTGAGGACGAGCGCGAGGACGAACATCACGCCGCCGGCGATCATGAGGATCAGCCCGACGGTCGCGAGGTCGATGCCGGCGAGCTCGGCTGTCACGGCATAGCGAAGAATCGCCCCGAGCGCGATGAGGAAGAGCGATCCACCGAAGCTCCCGCGCGTCATCAGGACGTCATTATCACCTTGCTGCCGATTGACGTCGCACCCGCGGGTGCGACAGCATCGACTGCACCCGAACTCTAGACCGAGGAGCGCCTAGCAAATGGAGACCGACCCCAGCGGACGCCAAGTCCTGCCCATTCCGGATCGCCAGCACGTCGGCGTGACCACGTACGACGCCAAGGATCCCGCGACATCATTCCCGCCGATCCAGCAGCTCCGGCCGCCAGACGGCGCGCCCAACGTGCTCGTCGTCCTGATCGACGACGTCGGGTTCGGCGCCTCGAGCGCCTTCGGCGGCCCGTGCGACACGCCGAACTTCGAGCGCCTGGCGAAGAAGGGGCTCAAGTACTCGCGCTTTCACACGACCGCCCTCTGCTCGCCGACGCGCCAGGCCCTCCTGACCGGCCGTAACCACCATGCCGTCGGCATGGGCGGCATCACCGAGATCGCGACCTCTGCGCCGGGCTACAACTCGGTCCGGCCCAAGTCGGCCGCGCCGCTCGCCGAGACCCTGAAGCTGAACGGCTATTCGACAGCGCAGTTCGGCAAGTGCCACGAGGTGCCGGTCTGGGAGACGAGCCCGATGGGCCCGTTCGACGCGTGGCCATCGGGCGGCGGCGGTTTCGAGCACTTCTACGGCTTCATCGGCGGGGAGACGAACCAGTACGCGCCGGCCATCTACCAGGACATGGTCCCCATTGAGCCCGACCGCACTGCGGAGGAGGGCTACCACTTCACGGAGGACATGACCGACCACACGATCGACTGGATCCGCCAGCAGAAGGCGCTCATGCCCGACAAGCCGTTCTTCATCTACTACGCGCCAGGCGCCACGCACGCTCCGCACCACGTCCCGCCCGAGTGGTCGGCCAAATACAAGGGCAAGTTCGACCAGGGCTGGGACGCCCTGCGAGAAGAGACGTACGCCCGCCAGAAGGAGCTCGGCGTCATCCCCGACGACGCGGAGCTGACGGCACGACCGGCGGAGATCCCCGCATGGGACGAGACGCCCGACGACATGAAGCCCATCTTCGCAAGGCAGATGGAGGTGTACGCGGGCTTCCTCGAGCACACCGACCATCACGTCGGGCGCGTGATCGACGCGCTGGAGGACCTCGAGATCCTCGACGACACGCTGATCTACGTGATCGTGGGCGACAACGGCGCCTCGGCGGAGGGCACGCCGAACGGCTGCTTCAACGAGATGGTCGTCTTGAACGGCGCGTTCGGGCTCGAGACGGTGGAGTTCATGACCGCGCGCATCGACGACTTCGGCACTCCCAAGGCCTACAACCACTACGCGGTCGGCTGGGCGCATGCAATGGACACGCCCTACCAGTGGACTAAGCAGGTCGCCTCGCACTGGGGCGGGACGCGCAACGGCACGATCGTCCACTGGCCGGGAGGGATCAAGGCCAAGGGCGAGGTCCGCAACCAGTTCCACCACGTCATCGACCTGGCGGCGACCGTGCTCGAGGCAGCCGGCCTGCCGGAGCCGTCGTTCGTCCACGGCATCCAGCAGATGCCGCTCCACGGCACGTCGATGGTCTACTCGTTCAACGACGCCGGCGCGGCCGAGCGACGCGAGACGCAGTACTTCGAGATGTTCTGCAACCGCGGCATCTACCACCAGGGCTGGACCGCGGTCACCCGCCACAGCACGCCGTGGGTAGCCACCGAGATGCCGGCTTTCGACGACGACGTCTGGGAGCTCTACGGCCCCGACGACTGGACGCAGGCGCACGACCTGGCACAGGAGCAGCCCGACAAGCTCGCAGAGCTGCAGCGCCTATTCGTGATCGAGGCTGGGAAGTACAACGTCCTCCCCCTCGACGACCGGCGCTTCGAGCGGTTCAACCCCGACCTCGCCGGGCGGCCGCAGCTGGTCACGGGCACTACCCAGCTGCTCTATGGCTCCATGGGCCGCCTCTCCGAGAACTCGATCGTCGTCGTGAAGAACAAGTCTCACGCCGTGACGGCCGAGATTCTCGTGCCGGACGAGGGGGCCGAGGGCACGATCGTCGCTCAGGGAGGCGCCTTCGGCGGCTGGACGCTGTACGCGCACGAGGGCAAGCCGGCGTACTGCTACAACCTCTTCGGGCTGCAGCAGTTCAAGGTGCGTGGCGAGGCACCGATCCCCGCCGGGGAGCATCAGGTCCGCGTCGAGTTCGCCTACGACGGCGGAGGCGTCGGCAAGGGCGGGACGGCCACCCTGTACCTCGACGGCGACAAGGTCGGCGAGGGCCGGGTCGAGGCGACCGTGCCCATGGCCTTCTCCGCCGACGAGACGACCGACATCGGCTCGGACACCGCCACCCCGGTCACCGACGACCTGCACGAGGGCAAGACGCAGTTCACGGGCCGCGTCCGCTGGGTGCAGATCGACCTCGGAGACGACGCCGAGGACGCCGACCACCTGATCTCGCCCGAGGAGCGCTACCGGATCGCGATGGCGCGTCAGTAAGCCGGACCGGCGCTCTTCGGCGTGGACACCTGGGCCCTCGCAACCGTCGCCATCCTGCTGCTCGCCTTTGCGGCGCTCTCGCGGCGGCTCGAACGGTCCTTCGTCACCGTCGCGATCTTCTTCACGTCGGCGGGCCTCCTCGCAGGCCCCGTTCTCGGGCTCCTCGACCTCGATCTCGGCAGCGAGCCGGTCAAGCTTCTCGCCGAGGCCACGCTGACGCTCGTCCTCTTCGCCGACGCCTCCCGGATCGACCTTCAGGCCCTCCGCCGCGAGTTCAGCGTTCCGGCGCGCCTCCTCGGCATCGGCCTGCCACTCACCATCGTGGCGGGAACGCTGGCGGGCGCAGTCGTACTCCCGGGCGTGAGCCTGGTCGAGGCGCTCGTGCTCGCTGTCATCCTGGCCTGCACCGACGCCGCACTCGGACAGGCGGTCGTGACGGACGGGCGCATCCCCTCGCGGATCCGACAGGGCCTGAACGTCGAGAGCGGGCTCAACGACGGGCTCTGCGTTCCGCTCTTCTTCATCGCGCTCGCGATCGCCGAGGCCGAGGAGGGCGCGCTGAGCGCGCGCGGCGCCTTCGAGCTCGTCGCCGAGGAGATCGGATACGGGATCGTTGGGGGCATCGTGGCGGGCGTGCTCGGAGTGGTTGCCGTGCGGGTGGCGCAGCAACGCGGCCTCGGCGAGCCGCGCTGGGTTCAGATCCTCACCGTGGCGACCGCGCTCCTCGCGGCGGGGATCGCGCTCGGGCTCGGCGGCAGCATCTTCATCGCGGCCTTCGTGGGAGGCTTCGTCTTCGGCGGGGCCCGACGCGGAGCGGAAGGCGAGGTCGGCTATCTCGTCGACCAGGGCGGCGAGCTTCTGGGTGCGGTCACCTTCCTGGTGTTCGGCGCCGTGATCCTCGGGCCGGCGCTGGACGATCTCGGTTGGGAGCTCGTGCTCTACGCCCTCCTCAGCCTGACCGTGGTCCGCATGGTTCCCGTCGCCCTCGCGACGCTGGGAACGCGGGCGAGACCCCCCACGATCGCGTTCCTCGGGTGGTTCGGCCCCCGCGGGCTCGCCTCGATCGTGTTCGGCGTCATCCTCCTCGAGGAGGCGAATCTGCCGCACCAGGACACGCTGCTGCTCGCGGTCGTCGCGACCGTCGGCCTGTCGGTCTACGCGCACGGCCTTTCGGCACTCCCGCTGACCGCGCGCTACGTGCGTTGGTACGAGTCGCACCCGTCGGACAGACGGCCCGGGATGGAGAGCGTGCCCGCAGCGGAGCACCGCTGGCGCTCGGACGGAAGCTGAAAAACGCTCGGCCAGTCTATTCAGATCCGCACGGTGGGACTTCCTCGTATCCGCCGATGCGGACGAGACGGCGGAAGGTATCCACGGGTATCGCCAACCCCAGAGCGGTCGCACGCTCGATGGCGTAGACGATGCCCACGATTCTCCCACGGCGGTTGAGCAACGGACCGCCCGAGTTTCCGGCACGCACGTCTGCAGTGACGCGCACGACAGCTCCCGGGATTCCGAAACGCCCTCCATCTACTCGATCCACGACGACGCCCGGGGAGATCGTCAGCGGTCCGCCGAGCGGATAGCCGATCGCGTTAATGGGCGCCCCCTCTCCGGGTGCCTTCCCGAACGCACCCACGAGTGGCAGCTTGCCCTTGATCACAGCAACGCCGACATCCCCCAGGACGCCGACTGCGGAAAACGTTGCCCGCAAGCTCTTGCCGTTCCAGGTCGATACCTCGACCGCCGAGGCGCCCGCCAGGACGTGCCTGTTTGTGACCAGCACGTCGGGGGCTATGGCGAAGCCAGAACCGGTGGCGACTCCGAGGCACGAAACGTTGCGCACCCGCACTGTTAGTCGACGGGCCCTTCGCTCGGCCGAGTCGCGCGCAAGGACAGGAAGGCGGATCCGCTCCGCCACCCCGACCTGCGGCGCAATCTCGATAACTCGCGGGACTGAATACGTGGGGGGTGTCCTCGGCGATTCCTCGGCCTGGACCGAACACGCGCTCAAGGCAACAACGGTCGCAACGAGAGTTGCGCCGCGACGCATTTAGCCGCCGTACCGCGCGAGATAGCCTGACAGCGAGTCGTCGGCGTACGCACAGTCGCCATCCACAGACGCCACGACGGCATTCGCAGTGGCGTAGTCGTCTGCGAGGATGTAGTTGAGCAGCTCGATCAAGCCTGATTTGCAGTCGATGTAGGCCGAAGCAACGTCCTCGAGCGAACCGGTCTGAACGGCAAGCTCAGCCCGAGCGTCCTCGACTTGTGCTTTCTCGTTCGCGAGACGACGTTGGCGTTTCTCGAGTGATCGCACATCGGCCTCCGAACGAGCGATCGCGGTTTCCGCCTGCTGTACCTTGGACGCCATGGCATTCAGGTCGTCGGTGCGTTCGTTCAGGTCGCCTGTTCGTTCCTCCAATTCCTCTTCGAGCGAGTCGAGGTTCTCCTGGAGCAGGAACGCGTGGTCCGCCCACTGATCCGCTCTCTGCTTGTTCGTGTGCGCTAGGTACCCGGCCACGCCGCCGGCGACGACGAGCAAGAAAACGCCTAGGCCCAAGCCGCTGAACAGGAGCCGCCGACGAGTGAGGATGTGGCGAGTTGCCGGTTCATCGGACGCACCTTGTTCCTGATCTCCATCAGGGGCTGCGTCGGGCTCGTAGTCGACGTCGCGCATCTCGCCTTCATCCAGCTTCTCACCTCTCGTCCAGCCGCGCCAGCAGCATGACGTCGCCGGCGGCAGTCGCGCCTCCTCGACCCTCACCATCCTTTCCTGAGTCGCAGGAGGAGCCTGCTCGCGAATCAGGTCTCGGTAGCCGGCTCGTCGGGCATGGCGACCTCCAGGCCGGCAGGCAGGATCGCCTCCCGCCGCCACCGGAGCACCTCGCGGAAGATTGCCTGGATGATCCCGGCGACCGGGATGGCCGCAAGCGCGCCGAGGATGCCGACCAATTCGGCGCCGATGAGGATGGCGATCAGGACCGTGAGCGGCGAGAGCTGCACCGTGCGGCCGTAGATGACCGGCTGGAGGATGTGGTTCTCGAGCTGCTGGTAGAGGACGAAGAAGCCGATCACGATCACGCCCCTGACCCAGCCCAGCTCGATGAACGAGACGGTGGAGACGATCACGGCAGCGATCGTCGCTCCTGCGAGCGGAATCAGGTCGAGCAGGGCGACCACGACGGCCAGCGCGATCGCGTAGCTGCTGCCGAGCGCGAAGAGGACGATCGCCGACACGACGCCGGCGATGAGGCTGATGGCCAGGTTCCCGCCGACGTACCCGCCGACGGTGCGGTAGATGTCGCCGCCCATCCGTTCGAACCGCGGCTTCATGTGCTCCGGCAGCGAGTCGCGGAAGCGCTCCAGGATGCGAGGCCCTTCCATGAGCATGAAGATCGTCAGGAACGCGATGGTGACGACGCCCACGATGAACGAGACGACGCCGCGTGCGATCGCGAGGCTCGCGTTGGTGACGCCGAGGATGCCCCCGGCGCCCTGGTCCTCGACCGCGTCCTGCACCTTGTCGACGATCTGGTAGTCGTCCTGCAGGAACCCCAGGGGGCCCCGGCCGGCCGTCAGGTCCTCGACGAACCCTGGCACGGCGTCAGCGAATTCCTCCATCTGGTCTATGAGCGGCGGGATGAGCAAAGCGCCGAGTCCCGCGAACGCGAAGAGCGCGATCAGAAACACGAGCAGCGACGCGAGCGAGCGCCGTAGTCCCCCCCTGCGCTCGAAGAACTCGACGGCCGGGTTCAGCGCGAGCGAGAGGAAGAGCGCGATCAGGATCCAGGTGATGACGCGCCACGCGAGGAAGAGGAACGCGATGATCGCCACCGCCGCGAGGATGATCCCGAGAACGACGAGGATCGCCCGGGGACGGAACGAGACGAGGCGTTCCTCGGGGTGCCGCTCCTCCATCGGGGCTAGCGTGCCCAACGCGCCGGACGGCGACCGGCTCTCAGGGAGGTCTTAGCCGGCTCTTAGGGTCTTCTTGGACCGGGCTGCGACACTACCTCCATGCCCGGCCTCGAACGCCTCTCGGAGGGCCTCCCGCTCAGCCGACGCAGAGCGCTCGCCTGGCTCGGCGGGCTCGGGCTCGCGGCGGTGCTTCCAGGGTGTGCGGACGACGAGCAGGCCACCGCGCCCGCGACGACCGCAGCCGCGACGGACGGCGCCGCCGCCGCCGACTGCGTCCTCATGCCCGAACTGACCGAAGGTCCCTACTACCTCGACCTCGACCTCGCCCGGCGCGACATCACCGAAGGGCGCCGCGGCGTCCCGTTCGAGCTCGCCGCCACGGTGGTCGACGCAGATTCGTGTGCGCCGATCGAGGGCGCGGCCGTCGACGTCTGGCACTGCGACGCTGAGGGCGCCTACTCCGGCGTCGAGGGCGACTCCGGGACATTTCTCCGCGGCGTCCAGATGACCGGCGCGGACGGCGTCGCCTCGTTCCTGACGATCTTTCCCGGCTGGTACACCGGCCGTGCCGTGCACATCCACCTGAAGGTCGCCCTCGCGAGCGACGACGTCCACACCGGCCAGCTCTTCTTCGACGAGGCGACGCTCGCGGCCGCCTACGAGTCGGATCCCTACGCGGCCCGCGGCGCCCCCGACACCTCCAACGACGCGGACGGGATCTACGGCCAGAGCGGCGGCACGACCGTCGTCGCCGTGACGCCCGGCGAGACCTACCGAGGCACGGTCACCCTCGGCGTGCAGCGCGCGTAGCTGCCGAAAGAACGAGCGGCTCCCCGAGGGAGCCGCTCGTCCACTTTCGGTCTCGATCGCTGCTACCTGATCGTGAACTCCTGCTCGCCGAACGAGACGTTGCCCTTGATGTCCTCGGCCCTCCACCTGAACTTGGTGTCAGACGTGATGTAGAACACCTGGCCCGGCTCGCGCGTTCCGGAGGAGTCCCAGAGCGTCGAGTTCAGGTCGGGCTTCGAACCGTCGAGCGTGTAGCGGATCACCGAAGGCTCGTTCACCCACTGGAACGTGGTGTAGACGGGCCCGCGGTTGAAGCCGCCGTTGGTCATCTTGACCCGCGGAGGCTGCTTGTCCACGTGGTACTGATAGGCCGACTCGAGGAGGCCGACGTTGCCGGCCGAGAACTCGAGCGCCTCGAACTTGCCCTCTCTTGCGTAGTCCGGCTGGAAGTTGACGCCGTTCTGCACGTTGCCGCCGGCGATCCACGTGCCGATCGTGTGCGGGAGCGCCAGCGGTGCGTCCAGCGTGATGTTCGGAGCCGGGCTCGGCGGGTTGGTCGGGTTGGCGATCGCCACGACCCTCCGAACCTCTTCGTTCGCGGTGCCCCAGTCGACCTTGACGATGTCACCGACCACGAAGTTGTTGCGGCTGCTGACGCGGAGCTGCGTCGCTCCCGCCGGTGCGTCGATGGACAGCGTGGTGCCGAACCGATCGGCGCCCGTCTCGAAGCTGTACGCGATCACGCCGCGGTTGTACCAGTGCTCGTCGGCGCTGTTACCCGCCGCCGAGTAGAGGACGTCCGCGATCGGACCGGTCCGCTCCGGGAGGATGACCGTTCCACGCACCGACTTGATCCGGTTGAGGATCCGGTCGCCGGCCTCGAAGAAGTACTTCTCGATGCCGATGTTCGCGTGGACGGCGACGCCCTCGCTCCGGTCGGGGAGGTACGTGCCCGGCGCCCACATGAAGTAGCCGCCGAAGCTGTGGATGTTGTTCGAGAACTTGATGTTCGTGAACGTGTCAGCAACCCACAGCTCGTTCTTGATCTCCGGCTCGGACGCCTCGGACGGGCCGGTGTACGTGTCGCTGGTGCACGAGTGCGACGCGCCGATGTACCCGTCGAAAAGCGTTCCGACCGTGTTGTTGCGGTTGTTGTCCACGCCCCACGCGTTCCGCGAGGCGGGATCGGTGTTCGTGTACGGGAGACCGGTCGACGGGTTCGTACGCGGCGTCCAGAAGTTGGCCGCGTTCGGGTCGTCGGTCACCTTGCCGCCGTTGACGCAGTGGTTCGTCATGTTGCGTCGCTGGCTAGCGAAGTCGTACATCGAGTAGTGGGAGCCGTCCGGGTTCGAGGCCGGCAGGATGAAGATCTCCAGGTTGTCCACGAGCCGCTTGATGTTCGGATCGAGGGCGTAGTTCTGGAGCAGCTGCTCGGCGGTCTCCAGGCACGTCAGCGGCGTCGCCCACTCGCGGGCGTGCTGCTGGCAGTAGAGGAAGACGCCGGTGTTCTTTCCGTCGCGCCGCTTGCCGATGCGCAGGGCGCTGATCTCGAACTGACCGCGCTGCACGTGGGCCGGCGCGAGCAGGAAGTCGGACAGGTTCACCTTCGGCCGGGCCTGCACGATGCCGGCGCCGGCGTTTCCGCGGTACGTGAGCGCGACGAGCTTCGCGTTCGCACCCGCGTGAGCGTTGATCGCCGCAACGACCTGGGCGGCCGTGCTCGAGAGCGCACCGAGCGCGTCGGTGGCGAGGCTGACCGAGAGGTCGTTCCCGATCATGCCGACCGTGAGCGGCGCGTTGGGCACGCCCGGGTTCAGGAACTCGGCCGTGATGTCGTTGCCGCCCTCGTGGCCCCACGCACGGGACGTGAGAACGACCGTCGCGCCGGTCTGCGAGCCGGGCGGTGCACTGCCCGGAGCAGTCGGGGTCCCGCCCGGCGTGGTGGAGCCGGCCATATTGGCCTGCGCCTTGCGCTGATAGCCGTTCGTCTTGTACGGCAGTGTCACGAGCTCCGCGAGGTTCGAGTACTCGTCGGCCAGCGCGAAGAAGCGGGCCCTGACCTCGGTCGGGTCCATGTACCGCGTCGTGAAGTCGGACAGGTAGCCCGGAACCGCCGGCGGAACGCCGCTGCCGAGCCACGTTGAGACGTCGCCCTCGAGGCTCGCGCCCGTGCTGGATCCGAGGCGGATCTTCGTCGGCGCGCCGGCACCTTCGCCGACGTTGCCGATGCGGATGAGGATCCGATGCTCGATGTAGGTATCGGGCGTCGTGTCCGGATCGATGTTGACGTTCATCGGCCGCGGGCCCTGGTCGATCGGGGTACCTGCCCCCGTGTTCCAGGAGACCGACACGGCCGGGCCGACATAGGTGCTGCCGGAAGGCGCGGCGCCGCCCAGGCGGTCCTTGGCCTCGACGGACAGATACCGGCCCGCGTAGTTCTCGAAGTAGTCCGCCCGCAGGATGACGAGCTCGTCGTCGTCCGCGATCACCGGCGGATCGCCGAGGGCCGCCTCACCGGACTTCGCCTCGAGGGCCCGCGCCGAGTTCATCTCGGAGAGCGACTCGAACGATGCGCCGGGGCCCTGGAGCGTCGTGCCGATCTGATATCCGGCACCCGCGAGGGCATCGAGCTCGGCCTCGGAGGCGAAGACGGTCACCGTGAAGGTGCCGTCGTGGTTGTTCCTCAGATAGTGGTCGTTGAACTCGACGCCGAAGTCTTCGGCGCTCTTCTGAAGCTGAAGTGCCGCAGCCTTGCTCGACACATTGACCTCGACGAGGCTGTCTTCGACGGTCAGATTGATCCCGCCGCCTTCGTCAGCCTGCGCCGCCGCGCCACCTGTTATGGCCAGCGCGATCACCGAAATGGCGAGCAGCACTCGCCACGTCCCCCTCCAACGCATAGTGACCTGCCTCTCTCTCCCTATTGCCCGGCAACAGTACGAAGGGCAAATGAGATCACTTTTTGGCCCCTCAGGTCAACTGCCGGGGTTTAGGCGCCGAGCCGCTCGGGGACAGGTTTCCACGCCCAGAGGATGGGAATGACCTCTGGGAACCAGATATCGACATGAAGGGGTCAAAAGATGGCGAGCATCAAGAAGTTCTCGGAGCAGATGATCGAAGCCGGCGAGCGACTCGCGAACGTGGCTGACGCGGCCCAGGGCAAGGACGTGCGGAGAGGGCCGCGTGCACGCTGGCTGTTTCTCCCGGCAGCCGGTGCCGGCCTGTACGCCCTCACTACCAGTGGAGCGTTCGCGCGGCGGGCCTCCGACGTCGTGAAGGAAGTGCGGGTTCGCGCGTCCGACCTGCCGGACGAGCTCATGAGCCGTGTCCAGGGAGCCACGAGCTCGAGCGGCAACGGGCGCCGTTCGACCAGCAGCACGACACGCCGAAGCGGGAACCGGCGTCGCAGCACCAAGACCAAGGCTGCCCGCTGAACCGCGAAGCACGCGCGGGGCCGCGCCTGCTGAAGAGGAGGGGTAGTTCCCGCGCATCGAGGACGCAAAGGGGTTGATGTTGTTGTTGGAGCGAATGCGAACTGGTCTGCGTGACATGCCGTCCAACTCTGCCTGGCTGCTTGCCCAGGCCGTGAAGCCCGCTGCGGCCGTGGCGGACGCTGCGCCCTTCGGCGGGGACTCAGTCGAGATGCGGGCGAGGCGTGCACAGGAGGCCGCCGAGCGTGCTCGGGAAGCCGAAGAGCGCGCCCTCGAGGCGGCGCGGGAGTCCAAGGCTCGCGCTGCCTACGCTCGGCAGGTCAGCGAGCGTGGTCGCGCACGAATGACGGAGGTGGAGCGCGAGACGAGTCGGGACGTGAAGGAGCGTGTGGCCGAGGCTCAGAAGGCCGCCAACGAGTTCGTGCGGCGAGAGCGCCAGGCTGCCGAAGCGGATGCAGCAGAGGATCGGAAGGAAGTCCAGGACGAAATTGACGAGGAGATCGAGGAAGCGCACCTTGACGCCGAGGAGGCGCAACAACGCGCCGAAGAGCTCGTCGAGGATGCTACTGAGGCACTCGCCGAAGCCAAGCGGCTGGCGGACGAGGCGGCTCAGGCCGCTCGCGCCGCAGCCGAGGAGGCCAATCGCCAGGCGAAGCAGCTCGCCGCCGAAGCGAATCAGCAAGCGAGCGACGCGGAGGCGCGGATCGGGGAGACCGAAGAACTCCGCGACCACCTAGCGGCAGCTGCAAAGCATGCCGCACGCGAGCTCAAACGGGATACCGCGAACGGCGGCTTGAAGTCCTACAACAAGCCCGAACTGGTCGAGCTTGCAGCCAGCATGGGTATCCAAGGACGGTCGAGCATGACCAAGGGCGAACTCGTCCAGGCAATCACGAGGGCCTCCCGCAAACGCTGAACGGGAGAACCTGGATGAGAATCTTCAAGAGGAAACGCCAACGGGAGCGACTCATCGATTCGGCAAGCGATTCACTCGGCGAGCTGCGCGACCGCCTGACCAAGAGCAGGCGGCTTCTCAAAGCTGGGCTGATCGCCGGCGGCCTCACCGCCCTGACGGCCGGAAGCGCCCGCATCTCATCGCTCCGGCGGCGCACCGAGGGTCATGATTCCTGACCCTCACAGATGCCGGGCCTGAGCGATGCCTAGATCGTCGCAGACAAGAGTTCCGGCCGGGCTAACAGCCGTTCCCGATCCAGGAAAACGCCTCTCGGACGGAGTCCTCGTCGAGGCCTGTATCCGTGCCCGCTTGCTCGGCATACCGCTCTTGAAGATCGAAGCGACCATGGTGCTTGCGCCGGCCGGGCTGACGGCGCCGACTTCAGCTGCGCGCGCCCTGCCGGTGGGAAGCTCCACGCGGCCATCCCGCGCGGCATCGACACGCTCAGGAGATTCCAGACAAGGACTGGCAGAGGCTGTTCGGACGATCAACGAAGGGGCAGAGCTCCTCGCAGAAGCGCGAAACAATGGGTCCTCGGCCGGATCCTCATAGTCGCCGCTGATACGAATCAACGTCAGCTCACAGAGGCTTGGGTGTGGTGGCTGCGACGCGGTCATCGCCGACAGAGGTCCCTCGGCGGCATCCTGAGAACTGAACGGCGAACGATCCAGGAGCGGGCGAAGGGAATCGAACCCTCACCACCAGCTTGGAAGGCTGGGGCTCTACCGTTGAGCTACGCCCGCAGGCTCCCCGCCAACGATAGCCGGTTCCCCGAACAGGGGATATGCGGGGGCCGGAGGAGCCGCGATCATGCGGTCAAAGCATTCTCAAACAGGCGGCGCGGCAACGCCTTTGGACGGAGGGGAGTCGAGTGACTCTCGAACGGATCAACGAGCTCACACCGCGCGAGGCCATCCTCGTCTACTGCACGGCCATGACGGCCTGGATCGTCTTCTTCGCCGCGACGGAGACGTCGCTGCCTGCGGTCGCGGTGCTTGTGCTCCTGCTGGTACCGCTCGTCGTGCATTTCGGCCTCGGCTACGTCGTCGACGACTGGAAGGCGCTCTATTTCACGGGTGTCCCCGTCGTGGTCGCGGCGATCGCAGGCGGACTCCCATCGGCACTCTGGGCGACGGTCGTGCTCCTCACGGCCTTCCCGGGGATCCCGCTGGTCGCAGGCGGCATCTACGTACGCAACTGGCTCGCCCGCAAGGATCCGGCCTACGTCGATCCCTGGCTGATCTAGTCACGCGCAGGGCGCCCGCGCCCGTATCCTTCGGGGCGTCGTGGCGCCCTCGCCGTCGAGCTGGCAAACGGCGTGGGTCGAGCTCGCCGCCGTCGCCGTCCTGACGACCGCCTATCTGGTCGCGGCCCGCAGGCATCGACCGTCAAGGGTCCGGGCGGCATGCTTCGTCGCGGCGGTCGTCCTGTTCCTCGCAGTGTCCGTCACGCCGCTCGGGACGCTTGCGCTCCACTACCTCCTCACGGCTCACCTCGTCCAGAACGTCGCGCTCGCCGAGTGGATCCCGCTTCTTCTGGTCGCCAGCCTCCCGCCGTCCCTGGCCGAGTCTCTCGCGCGCGTGCGCGTGATTCGCCTCCTGAGCGCGCCGGCGATCGCGCTGCCGCTGTGGCTCGGCGGCTATGTCGTGTGGCACATCCCCGCGGCCTACGACACCGCCCTCGAGCACCACGCGCTCCTGCACCTGGAGCACCTCACATATCTCGTGACCGGCTTCTTTCTCTGGTGGCCCGTGGTGCACAGCGCGCCCCGCGCCCTCTCGTCGGGCGCGAAGGCCGCCTACATCTTCATCGCCTTCGTCTTCGCGAGCCCGCTCGGCCTCCTGCTCGCTCTCCTCACCGAGCCGCTCTACGACTTCTACGTCGCTGCACCGCGCCTGCGCGACCTGACGCCGCTCGAGGACCAGCAGATCGCCGGCATCGCGATGGCGGTGAGTGAGGCGATCGTGTTCTTCGCCGCCTTCGCGGTCGTGTTCGTCAAGTTCATGGCCGAAGAGGAGTCCGCGCCGGACCCCGAGCCGCGCTGAATCGGAGAACCTGTTGCGCTGTCGACACGTTTCGCGCGCCACGCGCGCGGATTCCGGCGTTACGCTCGAAAGCGGGTGGAGGGCGGGGTGCCCCTAGAGATAGAAGGTCGGACCAGGGACGAGGCGGGCTCCACCCGATGCCGACCCGGGCGCGACCTCTCCCCGGGCCGCGCGGCTAGCCGCCGTCGCGGCCCGGGAACTTCCTCGCCGCCTCGCGCACCTGGTCGACGTCCAGGGTCATCTCGAGCAGCCCGACCTGCTCGTCGTAGACGCCGGCATCGACCTGCTCCTTGACGCCCTCTTCGAGGATGTGAACGACGGGGAGCCCCAACTGGACTCCTGCCAATGGACCGACGTACGCCGGGTCTCCCACCGTGACCGTCTCGGCTGCGACCTCGAGCGACTCGAGGTCGGCTGCGCCGAGGACGACCACGAGGTCGCCCGCGCCGTGCTCGTCGACCAGGGCCATGATGCGGTCCTGGTTCTCCGGGTCCATGGCCCCGGCAGCCGTTCAGACGAAACACTCCGTCTCGACGAAGACGACCTCGGCTCCCGCCGAGGAGACGCACGCGGCAATCGCGGGGCCGGGCACGCCGTCCCGCTCGCCGAGCGCGATCACCTTCTTGCCGTCGAGCTTCATGCAGCCTCACCTCCCTTCGCGAGCGTCGCGAACGCGCGCTCGATGTCGCCCTTGGACACCTCGCCCGAGAGCCGCTCCAGCTCTTCTCCGTTCTGCATGAGAACGTACGTCGGCAGGCCGAAGACGCGCAGCTCGCGGCAGATGTCGCGGTTCTCCGACGAGTTGACCTTGACGACCCGAACTGCCCCGCCGGCCTCCTCCTCGAGCTGCGCGATCGTGGGCATCATCGCGAGGCAAGGCTGGCAGCGCGGGCCCCAGAAGTCCACGAGGACGCTGCCGTCGCTCGTCAGGTCGTGGTAGGTGTCGACAGTCGCGTCGACCGGCATGTCTACTCCTTTCCCGGTTCCACGAGGATCGATAGGCCGTCGGCCAGCTCGGTCATGCGCCCGAGGAAGAGCGAGCCCTTCGCGAGCAGCATGGTCGAGCCGATCTCGCCCGCCCGCAGCGCCTCGAGGCCGTGCGGGAGCCACGGGACCGCCGAGGCGACGTGCCCCTGCGTCGGAGAGAAGCCCGGCAGGCCGTGAGCGCGCTCGAACCCGTCCAGCTCCTCGCGGGCCAGCTCGCCACGGCGCACGGCGAGGGCGCCGATGAGCTTGTAGTTGCGGCTCGGGACGTTGCCCGCCCCTGCCGGCTCCGTGATCTCCGGATCGTGGAGCTCGGTCGCGTAGCGGTCGACGTCGAGGATGCGCCGACCGAGCCGCTCGAGCGGCTCGACGACCAGATCTTCGAGCACGGCCTGCTGGGCCGAGCCCGAGCCGACGCGGTGCCGCCCGACGGCGTCGAGGCGGATCTCAGGCGCTCCGTCGCCGGATGGGCCGACAACGACGGCGAAGCCCGCGAGAACGTCCTCGAGCACCGGCACGCCATGACGAAGGGCGCCCGCGAACTTCATCCCCAGCTTGGCCAGTGACCCACCCGCCACGACGAGCACATGCGGATAGACGCCGGCCGCGACCAGAGCTCCGGCAACGACGAGTGCGTGCACGGGGCCGCAGCAGAACGCCTTCACGTCGCTGCCGGAGGCATTCACGCACCTTGCCTGCTCGGCGATCGCCTTGGCGAGGTTGCCGCCGCCCCGCTGGTAGCGGTCGCCGACGGCCTCCTCCCCGCTCCCGATCACGTACTGGACGTCTTCCGGAGGGAGCGTCGAGATGCGGAGCACGTGCTCGAGCGCGAGCGCGCCCGTGGCCTTGCAGGCGAGGTTCTCGAGCAGCACCGCCGCCGAGAGGCTCTCGTCGACGTCGTGCGCTCCAGCCATCGAGCCGATATCGCGGCCGTCCTCGCTGATCGTCAGACCGCCGTTTCTCGCAGCGGTCCCGTCGAGCTTGAAGAGCCCGAAGTGATCCGCCTCCTGCATGCGCCGGTAGAGCTCGGCCTGGTCGACGATCACGCCGAACGGCCCCTCGCTGCGCGGGTCGACCGGCTGCCGCCACCATGGCCGCTCGAGCTCCCAGAGCGCCTCTGGGCGGAGATTCCCGATCAGCGCCTGGTTGGGTGGATAGGCGAGCGCGTCGTCGTAGCTGCGCAAGGCACCCGAGAGCGAGGCCAGCAGCCCGTCGGAGTCGGCCGCCAGCTCCCTCGTCGGCTTCGAGCCGTGCCTGACGAGGTCCGGCGCGTGCGCGAGGACCATGGAGCAGGCGTGGATCGCGGCCCCGGCGCTCATCCGCGGCTCACCCCTCCAGCTCCCACACGGTCGCCGGCTCGACCTCGGTCTCGAGCATCTCGAGCGCCCGCTCGACGATCCTGCGCCGCTCCGCCTCGTCGAGCCCGAACGGATGCGTGATCGCGGGCCCGCGAACGATGCGGTTGGCGCCGATCATCGTCGCGATCGTCGGAAGCGAGGTCACGAATACCGTCGGAATCCCCGCCCGCTCGATCTCCTTCGCCAGCACTGACCCGCAGCGCGTCCCGGTCCCTCAGGTCCCGGACAGGAGCACGGCGTGCACCCCTGCCTCCGTGAGCTCCGCAGCGATCTCGCGACCGAACTGCGTGGACGCCGCGACCGGAGTCCCGTTGCCGGTGGTCGTGTAGAAGGCGTCGTGGACCCGGCCAAGCCGGCCCTCGGCCTCGAGGGCCCGGGCCGTGTCGAGCGGGACGAGACGGTTGGGGTCCTCGTTCGCGAGTGTGACGTCGAAGCCGCCGTGGACGGACTCGTACCGGCCGGACAAGAGGCTCATCTCATCCGCCAGCGAGTAGCGAAGCCAGCCCTGTGCGCGGATCGTCGGGAGCCGGTCCGGATTTCCCTGCGGCACGCACCCCGCCTCGGTGACGAGCGCGACGAGCGCTTGCGAGAGGTCCTCGACGGGCGCCGGCGGCTCGACGCGGTCGAAGCCCGATGCCACCTCGCTGCGGGTCTCGCCGGCGAGCTTCGCGAGCAGGAGCTCGACCGCCCGCTCGGCGCCGGGCTTCTCGTCGAGCCGGTTCCGCCGGAAACCGCGCGGCAGATACCCCTCCTCGTCGGGCGGGCCGAGCTCGCGGCCCGAAGCGAGTGCCTCCGCGAGCGAGGCCATGCGCGGAAGCGCGTCCCGCATGCCGGCGACGTTGACCGCAGTGGGGACGACGAGCGCCTTGCCGTCGGTCGCCCCAACACCCGGATTTTCCTCGTGCATCGCGGCGAGCGCGGGGATGTCGAGCCGTTCGGCCGCCATGCGCGAAAAACGCGCACAGGCATAGCCGTAGCGGCCCGAGCCGAAGGCCGGGCCGGCGATGAGCACGTCCGGCCGCTCCGCCTCGAGGAGGCCGAGCAGCGTCTCGAGGGCCTCGTCCTCGTGCTCGCCGAAGTAGTCGTCGCCACAGGCGAGCGTCGCGACGATCTCGATCCCCTCGAGTGCAGCGGCCAGCCCTCGGCCGGGCCCCACCGCCCCATCCAGGCGCGTCGGCGGAGTCTCCGCCGCCTCTTCTCCACCCAGGCCGGCGAAGAACTGGTTGAGATAGTGGACCGCTCTCACCAGGCGACCGCCCTCAGCGCGTGCTGGCCCATCTGGTTGGTCGCCCCGAGGTAGTTGCGGGTCGGGATCGGGCCCGCGTCGCGCGCGTCGCTCCCGTCGAGAAGCGTGTCACCGCCGATGACCCTCTCCGGCGTCCACGCGGGAACGAGCTCCTCGGCGTTCCCGGCCGACACGATCGAGTCGGCCTCGGGCACCCAGTCCGTGAGCCCAGGGCTCGTCGAGCCCGGGTCGGCCATCTCGGCGACGATCGTGGTCGTCCGCACGCCCGCCTGCTCGCACGCCCGTACGGTGAGCATCACGTCCGTGTGCGAGTTTCCGCCGGCATCGGTGGTCACGAGCGCCCCGTCCGCTCCGAGCTCGACGGCCGCTGCAGCGGCCGCCGTCGCCGCGCGCTGCTTGTCCTCGGCCGTCTGCTCGTACCCACGCATCAGCACGACGCCGGCGAACCGCAGCCGTCGGCCGTGCTCGCGGTAGAGCGTGCGAACGAGCTCGTTGCGCTGGAAGAGGATCGTCGGGTTTCGGAGCCCTGCCCAGTGGTACTCGCCACAGGTCAGGACGCCGTCGAGGAGCTCGGCCGGGTCGACCGCGCGCGGCAGGCCGGCCTGTCCAACGGGGACGCCGTAGAGGTATTGGTAGTAGAGAGGTCCGAGGTCGGAGAGCTGGACGAGCGCGGCAACCGACGGAAGACTCGCGTCCGCAGGGCCGCGCTCGAAACGCTCCACGACGGCGGGCTCGGCGCCGAGCGTCGGCCTGGCGAGGTCCTCGGCGACTGCGAGCGTCGTCGTGCGCGCCCACGCCTCGAGCTCCTCGTTGCCCAGACCGTCGCGCGGACGGAACGTGAGCACGACGTTCGTCGCCTGCGCGAACGGCGCGAGCTCGGCCCCGGGCCCCGCGAGGTCGATGACGGCCTCCTGCTCATGGAGCGGGCGTTCCTCGGCCGGGAAATCGAGGCAGGAGACGACGACCACCCCGTCGAGCCGGTTCGTCCGGCCCTCGCCGGCCTTGCCGTCCGTGGGGAACGCGGCCCGACCGTCGGGGCGCACGCGCGGCTCGACGGCGTCGAGCACGTGGGTGATGCGCACCGGATCGCCGGCCCGCACGACGTCAACGTTGACACCGTCGAGCCCGGGGAGGTCGCCCATCAGCTCGGCCGGAAAGGTCGCGAGCTCCCAGGCCATCAGGCAGCCCTCCGGTAGCCGAGCCGGCGAGAGATCTCCGCTGCAGCGGCCGCGCACAGGTCACCCGCGGCAGGAAGCTTCGGCTCCGGAAGCCTGTAGGCGGGCCCGGAGACCGACACCGCGGCCACACAGGAGCCGGACGCGTCGAAGACCGGCGCGGCCACGGCGTTGAGGCCAACCTCGAGCTCCTCCACGGCCACGGCGAAGCCCGCCGTACGCGCGCGACCCAGCTCCGCGCGGAGGTCGCCGCGGTCGACGATCGTGCGCGTCGTCAGCTTCGAGAGCCGGCCCGGGAGCTGCTCGCTTCCGAACGCGAGCAGCGCCTTGCCGTTGGCCGTCGCATGCAGGGGTGCTGCGCGGCCGGTCCAGTCGGTGACCCCGACGAAGTGGTCGGCGTCCACCTGCAGCACGTTCAGCGCGCGCGCCCCTTCGCGAACGGCGAGGTTGACGGTCTCCCCGGTTCGCTCCGCGAGCCGCTCGAGCGTTGGCCGCCCCGCCTCAACAAGTGTGATCCCCCGCACGGCGAGCCCGCCGAGCCGAGCCAGCTCCGGTCCGGGCGCAAACCGATCGCCGACGCGGCGCACGAGGCCCCGGCGCTCCAGCGTGGCGAGCAGCCGCGAGACGGTGCTCTTGTGCGTCCCCAGCTCGGCAGCAAGCTCGGACACGCCGAGATCCTCACGGCCCTCGTCGAAGGCCGAGAGGATCGCCATCGCCTTGTCGGCGGACTGCACGTTGCGCATTGTGCAACACATGTGCCGATCGCGCAACCGGCACGGCCGAGCCTGCGGAAAGGATCTGTGACCGCCGTCACGAACGACGCGGCATGAAGAGCGAGCAGGAGACAACCCGCGCGCAGCTCGCGCTCCTGGCCGCGCTCGCCCGCAACCGCGGCGAGCTCGACGCGGCCACGCTCGAGCGCCTGCTGCGGCTGGTCACGCCGAAGCCGGCGACCTAAGAACTAGGAGGGCTTGACGAAATAGTGGCTGTGCCGCCGGGCCGCGCGGCGACGAGCACCATTCCGTCAAACCCTCCTAGGCGCGGACGCCGTCGCAGGCGATCGCGATCTGCGCGTCGAGCACGATCCCGCCCTCGGCGATCCTGACGAGCGCCGCCGAGAACTCCTCCACGTCCGCGATCCGGTCCTTGAGGAGGTACCCAACGCCCTGCTCGCCGGTCTCCAGAAGCTCGCGCGCGTACGCGTGCTCGAGGCTCTGCGAGAGCAGCAGGACGCCCGTGCCCGGGTAGAGGCTGCGGATGATCTTCGCGGCGCGCAGGCCCTCGTCGCTTCCCGATGGAGGCATGCGGATGTCGACCACGGCGACATCGGGGCGCGTGGCGGCGACCTGCTCCAGTAGCTCGTCGCCGTCGCCCGCCTGCGAGACGACGTGCATCCCGGCGTCCTCGAGCAGCCCGGCGATGCCTTCGCGCACGAGCACCGAGTCGTCGGCCAGCGCGACACGCAGGCGGCTGTCGTCGATGCGGCGCGCCCGCCGCAGGGGAGGGAAGTCGTATGGGAGCCCATCGGCGACGAGCTGGAAGACGCGCTCGGCCTCCGGCAGGCCGGCGAGCTCGTAGGAGCCGAGATCGCGTACCGAGACCTCGGACAGAGCGGCTGTCCGGGCGGACAGGAGCACCTGGCCTCCGTGGCCGGCCGAACTGATCCGAGCGGCGCGGTGCACGTCGAGCCCGATCAGGCCGGCGCCGGCGTCGATCGCGCTCCCCGTGTGCAGGCCCATGCGGACGCGCACGGCCGCATCGTCGGGCCAGATCTCGGCCAGGAGCGCGCGCTGCGCGTCGAGGGCTGCGGCGACGGCGGCGGGCGCCGAGTCGAAAACGGCGAAGAACTCGTCGGCGCGGCACTCGATCTCGCGCCCGCGATGCTCGGCGGCAGCCGTGCGGAGGTCGACGCGCGAGGACGCCAGGACGTCGCAGTAGTCGGCGCCGAGGCTCCGGACCAGCGCGGTCGACCGCTCGATGTCGGTGAAGAGAAAGGTGAGTTCCTGCTCGGACATGGCCTCGAAGCATTCAGCACGCTCGCGCGCGCAACTAGGCGGCCAGCCCGTGGCGTTCGGTGCGGTTATCCCTACCCAGTGCTCGAGACCGTGCGGTCGACAGAGACCTCCCGGCAGTCGTCACCGAAGACAGAGCCGAACTCGCTGTCCTCCTCGACGCCCTCACAGAGAAGGTGCGTCCACTTCTGCGCGCTGTACGGGTCGTCGGTCGAGTCGATGAACATCTCGACCCGCCCCGGTCCCAGGACGCGGTAGTACTCACGGATCCGATCGCCTTCTTCCGAGTGGTAGGCGGCGTAGAGCTCGGCGGGACGGCCCTTTTCGAAGGCGTCGAGAAGGCAGCGGTTCTTGCGCTCCTGGTCGGCCGAGGCCTGCTCGTTCCGGTTCTCCCATTCCCCGCACGACGGCGAATCGGGCCAGTCCTCGAGCGCCGACGGCGTGTACTCGCATGCCGTAACGAGTAGAGCGAGCACAGCGGCGACAGCGCCAACACGAAGTGCCACATCCAGTAGGACGGCCCGAGAAGGAGAAAGTTCCCGGGCCGTGTCAGTCGGGACGGCCGGATTCGAACCGGCGGCCTCCTGCTCCCAAAGCAGGCGCGCTACCAGGCTGCGCTACGTCCCGCAGCTCCGGCTCAGTGTACGGCCGCGAACGGCGGCCCGCGGTCGCGAGCACGACCCCGCCGATGATCACGGCCACGCCCGCGAACTGGACGGAGGAAGGCGACTCGTCCAGGAGGATCACGGCGAAGATGACCGAGAGCGCGGGCTGGAGGGTCAGGGTGATCGACGTGAGCGCGGCCGGAAGCCGGGGCAGGGCCGCGGCGATGAGCAGCCAGCCTACGACCTGCGACGTCAGCGCGAGCACGAGAAGCCAGCCGTGCTCGGGCCAGGTCGGCTCGAGCTCGAGCTCGCCGAGCGCCGCGCCGACAGGGAGCGTCACGAGCGCGGACGAGAGCGTCGCCCAGTAGAGCGGGCCGGCCGGGCGCCGGAGATCGGAGCTTCCGGCGCGCAGCACGAGCAGGAAGCCGGCGTACGTGATCGCCGTGAGAACGCCGAAGAGAACGCCCAGCCCCGGATTCGAGCCGTAGGCGTCCGCGCCTACAACGCCCGAGATGAGGACGACGCCGGCGAGCACGACCGGCACCGAGGCCAGCGTCCGCGCGCCCGGCCGCTCCCGCAGAAGGACCCACGCGACGAGGGGCACGATCACGACCTGGATGTTCCCCAGGACCGTCGCGAGGCCCGCGCCCACGGCGGCGATCGCGTGGTGCCAGAAGACGAGGTCGCCCGTGAAGAAGACGCCGGCGACGAGCGCGAGCCACAGGGCGCGCCTCCCCAGCGGCCCGAAGCGGCGCCGCTCCCACCAGGCGAGAAGCGCGAGCGGCGGCAGCGCGTACAGGCAGCGGTAGAAGGCCGCGGTCGACGGAGGCACGTCGGCGAGGCGGACGAGGATCGCTGAGAAGGCGATGCCCGTCGCACCGGCCATCGCCATCAGAACCGGCCGCGATCCCATGAGGACTGAAACGCTACGGGAGCCGGATGCCGCCGCGCACGCTCCCCGGCGGCCGTTATCTTCCGCGACCGTGGCCGACGCACCCTTTGCGCCGTCCGCCCTGGAGTCGCGACGCCCGATGCCGAGACCCGCGCTGGGCTACGCGCTCATCTGGACGGCGGTGACGCTCTGGTCTCTGAACGCCGTCGTGGCGAAGGTCGTGCTGGACTCGGCCGAGCTCTCGGCGTTTCGCCTCGCGGAGGTGCGCGCCAGCGGCTCGGCGCTGATCCTGGTCACCGTCGTCCTCATCCTCAATCCGGCGAGCATGCGCATCGGTCGTCGCGAGCTCGTCAAGCTCGCCGTCTTTGGCGTCCTCGGCCTCGGCGTGGTCCAGCTCTTCTACTTCGTCGGCATCCGGCGGCTCGACATCGGGATCGCGCTCGTCATCAACTACCTCGCGCCGGTCTTCGTCGCGCTCTGGGCACGGTTCTACGTGCACGAGCCGGTGCGCAGGCGGCTGTGGTTCTCGATTGCGCTCAGCCTCTTCGGCCTCACCCTGGTCGTCGAGCTGTGGGGCGGCTCGTCGCTCGACTGGGTCGGCGTCGCCGCGTGCATGGTGACGGCGGTCGCCTACGCGGCCTACGTCCTCATGGCGGAGCAGTCGCTCGCCGCCGGCCGCGACGTCTACTCGCTGCTCGCCTGGGGCTTCGTGTTCGCCGCGCTCTTCTGGGCCGTTTTCCAACCGTGGTGGAGCTTTCCGCTCGAGACGGTCGACGGCAGTGTCCCGCTGCTCGGGCGCCTGGACGACGTCAGCCTTCCGGTCTGGCTCCTCGTCGGCTACATCGTCGTTCTGGGCACTGTGGTCCCGTTCGTCATGCTCGTCAGCGCGCTGCACCACGTTCCGGCGACGCGGGTCACCATCGTGGCCATGCTGGAGCCGGTGCTCGCCGCCCTCGTCGCCTGGGTGTGGCTCGGCGAAGAGCTCGCCGCGATCCAGATCCTGGGAGGGCTGCTCGTGCTTTCGGGCGTCGTCCTCGCGCAGACTGCCCGGCCGGATCCTCGTAACGAATAGCACGAGAAAGTCCGCAAAATCCACAAAGATCTGGCAATCTCCCTGGCCTCGCAGGTCAAGAGCCCGTGAGATCCCAGTTCAGACAACCCTAACGCTTTGCCCAAAAGTTGCCGACACTTGTCCGGCAAGGTCTCTCGCATGCCAGGACCTGTGAAGACACTCATCGCCCTGCTCGTGTGCGCCGGAGCTCTCGCGCTCGCGACTCCCACAGAGTCGGCCGCGCAGACTCCCATGGAGAAGCGCCTGATCTCCAAGATCAACCAGACGAGGGCCGCCCACGGCCTGCGCAAGCTGCGCATCGGCCCGGCGCTTCAGCGCGGTTCGCACGCCTGGTCGCGTCATCTGATGCGTGCCGACTCGTTCCACCACTCCTCGCAGCTCGCCCCCGGCACCGGCGAGATCCTCGCGTGGGGCACGTGCGCGTGGTTCACGCCGTTGCGAGCCGTGCGGATGTGGCTCGACAGCCCGGGTCACCGCGTCCTGCTCCTGCGGCCAGGCTTCCACTACGTCGGCACCGGTTGGACGCGCGGCAACTGGCGCGGCTACAACTGCGTCGAGATGGCCGTCGCGCGCTTCCGCTAGGCGCTCTCGAACAGCTCTCTGAGCTGGGCGATCTTGTCGCTGCGCAACCGCTCGCGCTCGCCCCGCTGGACCGCCGTGAGCACGCCGCGCACGAGCGTTGCGAGCTCGACGGGGTTGAACGGCTTCGTGATGTACTCGAGGCCGCCCAGGTCGATCCCGCGCGCGCGGTCACGGACATCCGCACGGGCCGTGAGAAAGACGATCGGGATCTCGCTCGTCGCCGGGTCGTCGAGCAGCATCTCCGCGACCCGCCAGCCGTCGAGCCCCGGCATCATCACGTCGAGGAGGATCACGTCCGGCTGCTCGGCCCGGGCGACGTCGACGCCGCCCGGCCCGTCGCCGGCCTCGCTGACGTCGATCCCCTCGGCCTCGAGGTTCACGCGGCAGAGGAGGCGGATCGGCGCCTCGTCGTCGATGACGAGCACGTGCGTCACTGCGTCGCCGCGGCCTCCACCCGCGGCCCGTCGGCAGGCTCGCCCCCGGCGAGCGGGAGCTCGAAGGTGAAGCGCGAGCCCCGACCTTCGTCCGACTCGACCCAGATGCGCCCGCCCATCGCGGTCACAAGGCCGCGGACGAGGAAGAGCCCGAGTCCCGAGCGCCCGGCGCTCACGCCCTCGCGCTCGGCCCGGAAGAACTTCGTAAAGATGCGCTGGAGGTCGGCGCGGGCGATGCCGACGCCTTCGTCGGCGACGACGATCTCGGCGATGTCGGCTCGGCGCCGGGCCGAGATCGTGATCGTGCCTCCCTCGGGCGAGTAGCTGACGGCGTTGGCCAGAAGCGCCGACAGTACCTGGCCGAGCTTCTCCGGGTCGGCGTTGACGACGAGCTCGCCCGGCTCCACCTCGACCGCGAAGCGGTGACCTTCGCCGATGTGTGTCTCGATCCCGACTGCCGCCTCGCGCGCCACGGTCCCGAGATCGGTGGGCTCCAGCGCAACCGCGAGCGTCCCCGCCTCGAGTCGCGCGACGTTGAGCAGGTCGTCGACGATCCCGATCAGGCGCTCGGACTCCGACGCGATATAGCGAAGGAACGTCGCCCGCTCAGGGTCGCTGAAGTCGACGTCGCGCCGCATGAGTGTCTCGGCAAAGCCGTAGATCGAGGTCAGGGGGGTTCGCAGCTCGTGCGAGACGGTAGAGACGAAGTCGGACTTCATCTGCTCGACCACCCGCTCGCTCGACACGTCGCGGAAGGCGAAGATCCGACCGGCGACCCCGCCGGAGGGATCGCGCATGACGGCCTCGCTGAGGGCGATCCAGACCTCGTTTCCCCCGCGTCGCACGGCGAGGTAGCGCTCGCCGGGCGGCTCGGACCCGTCGGCGGTCAACTCGCGCTGGAGGACCTCGGGGACGAGACGGCCGAGAGCCTCCGACGCCGGCACGCCCGTGATGTGCTCCGCCATCGCGTTCCAGAGCACGATCCGGTCGTCGCGACCGACGGCCACGATCCCGTCGGCGATGTTCGCGAGAATTGCCGCGCCGCGTTCCCGCTCCTCGGCAACGCGCTGGTAGAGCTCCGCGTTCGCAATCGACGCGGAGGCCGACGCCGCGAGTGCGGCGAGAGACTCGAGCTCGTCGTCCCGCCACGTCCGCGGCGTCCGCGCGTACACCGCGAGAACGCCGTAGACGCCGCTCCCGTGCGCGATCATCGGGACTGCGACAGCGGCGGTCATGTCCTGTTCGAGGAGCGCGTCACCGCGCGAGAGCCTCGGCTGCTCCCGACCGTCGCGCACGGCCTGCGGCGAACGAGCCTGGACCACCCCGCCCGAAAGGCCTCCCGACGAGCTGGCGGACGTGCCTACGAGGCGCGCCGTCCCCGGCCCGTGGGCCGCGCGCACGACGAGGTCGTCCCCGGCCAGCAGGCGAACGACCGCGGTGTCGGCATCGAGCAGGCCGGGCGCCTCTCGCGCAACCTCGTCGAGCACGACCGCCGGGTCGAGGCTCGTCCCCAGGAACGTCCCGAGACGCGCGAGGCGCTGCGAGAACATGCGCGCGCGGCGCTCGCTCTCGAAGAGCTCGCTGCGCTCGAGCGCGCCCTGCGCCGCGTCGCTGACGTGCCGGGTAAGCAGGACGTCCTCGTCGGTGAACGCGCGCGTGCCGTTGAAGAGGACGACGCCGGCGTACGCCTGCTCGCGGACGCCGGCGACAGGGGTGCAGATCAGCGAGCCGTAGCCCTCGGCCGTGAGCAGCTCGCGCAGGCCAGAGTCGAAGCGGTCGTCGCCGGCGAGCTCTGCGGAGGCGAGGATGCGCCCCTCCCCAGCCTCGATCGCGAACGGCCACGTGGACGCCCCGACGCCTGCGGCGAAGCGCCTGCGGATCGAGTCGGGGAGCTCGTAAGCGCCGGCGAGGACGACCTTGTCGCCGGTGCGCTCGAGAACGACCGCGGATGCGCCGCCGAGCGCCTCCGAGGCGGCCTGCGCCAGCGCGTCGAGCGTCTCGGCGAGCGAGAGCGGCGAGCCGAGCACCTCGGCGATCCGGTAGAAGCCGCGCTGCACCTGCGCCTGACGCTCCCGCTCCTCGAAGCTCTCGGCGTTGTGCAGCGCGAGCGAGGCGAACCGCGCGAACGCCTCGATCACCTCGACGTCGCCGGCCTCGAAGCGCCCGGGCTCGCGGTCGCAGACGCCGAGGACGCCCCGCACCTCGCCGAGCCACATGATCGGCGCACACATGACGTCGTGGAAGACTGCGTACGGAGGGCTGGGCGCCGGCTGCTCCGTCGACGCGAAGTCGTGGGTGAGCACCGTGCGACCAGACTGGAGCGCGCGCCCGATCGTCCCCTCGGGCGGGATCTGCCGCCCGACGTTCCACTCCGGAACGCCGACGACGGCGCGGCACCGGAGCAGCTTGCGGTCGGGCTCGAGGATCCAGCAGTCCGCGGCGTCGGCGCCGATGAGCGACACGACCTCCTGCACGAGGCGAGTGATGACCGACTCGAAGTGCAGGTCGCTCGTGAGCACCTGGGCGGCCTTGATGAGCGTTTCCTGCCGCCGGAGGCGCTGCTCGTTCTCGCCCAGCAGGCGGGCGGTGTGGATGGCGAGGCCCAGTTCCCTGGCCACGGCCTCGGCCAGCGCGATCTCGCCAGCTTCCCAGGGCCTGGCCTCCCCTCTGTGCAGGCTGAAAACCCCGATCATGCGGTCGAAGACGAGGATCGGCGTGGCGAGGGTCGAGCGTGCTCCCAGGGCAAGGAGGGTGTCCGGGCTCCCGAGGGAGGGGTCCTCGCGGAGCTCGCTCGCCGCCTCCACGTCGGCAATAGCCACGGTGCGGCGGTCGCGCGCCGCGAGGTTCATGGCCGGCAGGTTCGGCGCCTCGTCGCCCACAGGCTCGACGCCCGGCGCGTTCCATTCGGCGAGCACGGGCATCGGCTCCCCTCGCTCGCCGAGGCGGATGAAGCTCCGCGTGACGCCGATCGCCTTCGCGGTCTCCTCGACAGCGACCTGGAGGACGGTGTCCAGATCGAGCTCCGAGCGGACGCGACGCCCGATCTCGGCGATTAGCCGCTCGCGCTCCAGCGCCGCGCGCAGAGCCTCGCTCGACCGCGTACGGCTGAGCGCGAGCGCTGCCTCGCTGGCCATCCCCTGGACGATGTCGAGCTCCGACTCGGTGAACTGCCGGTGTGCGTGCTGGCTGACGACGACGAGAACGCCGGCGACCTGCCCTTCGGAGATGACCGGAACGAACGCAGCGCTCTTCGCGGCGACGGCCTCGGCGAGCCGCCGGTTGACGTTCGGCGCGCTCGGGACGTCGTAGATCGCGACGCGCTCGCGGCTGCGCGCCGTCTGGACGAGCGCGCCCGTATCCTCGTCCAGGTCGAGAGAGACGGTGCCCCACCAGTCGGCGTCGACGCCGCGAGTCGCGAAGCCAACCGCGCGGCGCGACTCCTCGTCGACCCTGGCGAGGAGGAGCACGTCGGGGTCGAGCAGCGCCTCGACCTCGTCGAAGAGGGACTCCACGGCCTCGTCGGCCGTGTGCGTCCGTGAGAGCGTGGCGGAGAGCCGCGAGATCGCGTCGGCCTCGCGCCCGCGCTCGGTGGCGAGCTGCTCCGCCTCGCGAACCCGCTGGCGGGCGGCGAAGAGGAGGCTTCGGTCGTGCCCGCGGAAGAGCATGATCAGGCCCGGGATCGCAACGGCCACCGACCCGCCGATCACGAGCCAGGTCGGCTCGCCCTCGAAGACGTCCTCGTCGGTGAGCGCAAGCCCGCCGAGAAGCCCGGAGAGCGCGGCCACGAGCGCGAAGAGGAGCCAGATCCCGACCCCGAGCCACGAGGTTCTGCGCTCGCGGACGAGCGAGATGCCGAGCAGGATCGACACGAGCCCGTACAGGACCGCGAGGGCCAGCAACGGCACGGCGTGGAGCATCGTTTGAGTTTCGTCGCTCACGGCGTGTGGCCTTGATGATAGGGAGGCCCTGCGACCATCGCCGCTCTCGCGATGTTCTATAACTTGTAAATCATATGCTCATAGCTTTCAAAGATAGGCCGTTCGGCCTATTCCAACTCACAGGCGAGAGCGGTAGCGTGGCTGTCACTGGGCGATGCGAACCGCGGTGTGTGTCCCTGGCCATGTAAGCCGCGGTGAGCAATCTGGAGAGGCCCGCCGCGCTTACCCCCCGAGCGGCGGGCCTTTTCCTTTCTAGAGAGCGGTTGAGCGTCCGCGTCAGGCCTTGCGCACTGCAAGCTCTTCGCCACGCTCGATCTCGACCGCGAGCGTCTCGGACTTGATCCAGTCCGCGAACCGTTGCAGGTCCTCGCCGTCGGGAAGCGTCAGGACGATGCGGTCGGTGATCTCGAGCCCCTGCTCCTTGCGCATCGAGTTCACCGTGTGCACGAGGTCGTAGACCCGGCCTTCGAGCTCGAGCTCGGGGTCGAGGCGGATGTCGAGCGCGACAGCCAGTCCCGTGGCCTCGGCGAGGGTCCAGCCGTCGGGCGCCTCACGCTGGACGAAGACCTCGTCCGGGGCAAGGTCGTGCCCCTCGACCCTGGCGCCTCCGTCCGGGAGGTGCTCGAAGCGCCCTTCGGCGAGCGCCGCGCTGATCTTCGGGAGTTCCGCGCCGAGCCTGGGCCCGAGGAGCTTCAGGTTCGGCTTCGCGCGGACCTTGGCGCCGGCGATCTGCTCGAACGAGACCGACTTCACGCGGAGCTCTTCCGCAATCTCGTCGCCGTGGCTCGTCGCCCGTTCGGCGCCCTCGACGACAAGTGCTCTGAGGGGCTGGCGCAGCTTCATCCCCGCCGAGTCCCGCGCACGGTTGCCGAGGCCGACGATCGACCGTAGCTCGGCGATCTCCTCCAGAAGGGCCGTGTCCGGCTCGCCCGCCTGCGGCCAGCCGGCGAGGAAGACGCTCTCCGGCGCGCCCTCGCACGCTTCGGCGACCAGGCTGCGCCACAGATGCTCAGCCAGGAAGGGCATCACCGGCGAGATCGCGCGGATGCCCTGAACGAGCGCATGCCAGAGGACGCGAAGCGCCGTCTCGTCCCCGTCCCAGAAGCGGCGGCGCGAGCGGCGGATGTACCAGTTGGAGACATCGTCGACGAACTGGTCGAAGCCCTCCACGAGGCGGTACGTGAGCTGGTCGTCGAGCGCCTGGGTCGCGTCATGGACGTATTGCTGCGTGCGAGCGACCAGCCAGCGGTCGAGCGCCCGCGCATCGTCGGCGAGCGGGGGCTCGTCGAGGTCGGCGTAGCGCGGCGTGAACCCCTGGATGTTCCCGTAGTCGACGAGGAAGCGAACCGAGTTCCAGAGCGTGAGGAGGTTCCGCTTGATCTCGTTCGCCGGCCCGTAGCCGAAGAGGAGGTTGCGATCCGGAGGCTGCGCGCAGAACTGCCAGCGCATGACGTCGGCGCCCATGCGCGCGAAGGCGTCCTCGGCGTCGATCATGTTCCCCCACGAGCCGTGCATCGCCCGGCCGTGCTCGTCGAGCATCTTCTCGTAGCCGAGCACCTCACGGAACGGCGCGCGGTCGACGAGCGCGACCGACATGAAGAGCTGCGAGTAGAACCAGAGGCGGATCTGCTCGCGCATCTCCGAGACCCAGTGCGCGGGGAACCAGGTCTCCCAATAGGCGTGGTCGGGGAGGTCCGCACCCGTCAGGCCCTTGGCCGCGCCGGTCCCGTATCCGTGCTCGATCCACTCCGGGTTCTCCCAGCCGAGGGTCGAGAAGGGCACGATGCCCGCGTCGAGCCAGACGTCGCCGACCTCGGGGATCCGCCGGACCTCCTTGTTGCCGCAGGCCTCGCACCGGATTGGCACGTCGTCGATCCAGGGGCGGCGCAGCTCTTCCAGCTCGTCGAGGCCCGCGGTCGCCTTCTCCTCCAGCTCGGCTCTCGACCCGATCACGGTCACGTGGCCGCAGTCGCAGGGGTAGATGGGGAGCGGCAGCCCGTAGTAGCGGCGCCGCGAGATGTTCCAGTCCCCCAAGTTGCGGAGCCAGTCCTCCATGCGCTTCCCGAAGTACTCGGGCGTCCATTTGACGGTCGCGTTCGCGGCGAGAAGCCGTGGCCGCAACTCCTCGACGCCGATGAACCAGTCGTCGGCGACGCGGAAGATGAGCGGCGTGTGGCAACGCCAGCAGAAGGGGAAGCGGTGCTCGATCTCCCCGGCGCCGACAAGGCGACCGCGCTCGGCGAGGTCGACGACGATCTGCTCCGCGGCCTCGGAGGTTCCCTGACCGTGGAGCCAGCCGTAGTCCGCGTAGAAGCGTCCGGCCTCGTCGACCGGCACGAGCACGGGCAGGTCGTGGACACGCGAGAGCTCGAAGTCCTCGGCGCCGCTCCCCGGCGCGATGTGGACGATGCCCGTTCCCTCCGCCAGCGAGACATCCTCCCAGGGGATGACCCGGTGCTCGACGCCCTGCACCGCCGGGAGGTGGTCGAACGGGCCCTCGTACCGCAGGCCGACCAGCTCGGCGCCCTTGACGCGCTCCGCGAACGTCTCGTGCGGATCGCGCGCGACCGCCACCCACTCTCCGTTTTCGTGCCGGCCGTACTCGGCCTCCGGTTTGACCGCGGCGGCCACGTTCGCGGGTAGCGTCCAAGGCGTCGTCGTCCAGACGGTGAGCGACTGCCCGGGCCGGTCGACGAGCGGGAAGCGGACGAAGAGCGACGGGTCCGTGCGGTCCTCGTAGTTCCCGACGAGCTCGTGGGCCGAGATTGATGTCCCGCAGCGGGGGCACCACTCGGTCGAGCGGTGGCCGAGGTAGAGGTGGCCGTCGTCGTGCATCTTGCGCAGGAAGCGCCAGATGTACTCGATGTTCGTGTCCGAGAATGTGAAGTAATCGTTGCCCCAGTCCATCCACTGGCCGAGGCGCTTCGAGCCGCGCGTGATCTCGGCGGCCGACCAGACGACCTTCTCGTGGCACTTGCGCGCGAACTCCGCCAGTCCGTACTCCTCGATCTCCCGCTTCGAGTTGAGCCCGAGCTCGCGCTCGACGCCGACCTCGATCCAGAGGCCCTGGCAGTCGAAACCGTTCTGGTAGCGCTGGTCGAACCCCTGGAGCGCCTTGTAGCGTTGGAAGACGTCCTTGAGGGTCCTCCCCCACGCCGTGTGGATCGCGAGCGTCTTGTTCGCGGTCACCGGACCGTCGACGAAGCTCCAGACGGGCCCGCCGCGATTCAGCTCGCGGAGCTGCTCGAAGGTTCCCCGCTTCTCCCACCAGTCGAGGATCTCCAGCTCGAGCGCAGGGTGATCGGGGACGCGCGCTAGGGTGCGGAACATCTGGCGGTCAGTCTACGTTTGGAGAGGTATGGCAAACCCAATCACGACCACTGAGTTCGACACCGAGGTGCTCGCGAGCGAGACCCCGGTGATCGTCGACTTCTGGGCGGAATGGTGCGGCCCTTGCCGTGCCGTCTCCCCCATCCTCGATCAGATCGCGGACGAGCGGGGCGACGAGCTTCGCGTCGTCAAGGTCAACATCGACGAGGAGCCCGAGCTCGCACACCGGTACGGGATCCTCTCGATCCCCACGATCGTCCTCTTCAAGGGCGGCGAGCCTGCGGCAGCCGCGATCGGCGCTCAGCCGAAGCGGATGCTCGAGCAGTCGCTCGGCCTGGCAGAGCCTGCACAGGCCTGAACGCTCGAAGACTCGCTAGTCGCGGTCTTCGAGAAAGGTGTCGAACGCCGCATGGTTGCGGAGGAACGCCTCGACGGCGTCGAGGCCCTCCGCGATCCAGGCGTCGACCCAGTCCTCGCGCAGATGATCGTCGATCCGATGTGTCCCGTAGTCCATGTGTGCCGATTATCGGCCGCAACCCCGCTGGTCCATATAGGCCGTTCGGCCTATCGTTCCTGGCCGTCCGGATAGTCCTGCGAGGGGCCGTCAGCCCGCCGTGATGAGCGCGATGCCTGCAAACGCGCTCACGACGCCGACCTGCTGAGGACGCGAGATCCGCTCTCCGAGCACCGCGCGCGCGAGGAGGACCGTGACCACCGGATAGAGCTGCGCGAGCACGGCGGCGACGCTGAGGAGGCTCTCGGTCGTCGCCAGGGCGAAGAGCGCGTTGCCGGCCGCGTCGAGCACGCCGATCAGGACGAGGACCGGCAGGTTGTCGCGCCCGACCGTGAGAGTCGGCCTGACGATGAGCGCTGCGAGGGCAAGCAGGGTGAACGACGTCGTTCGCATCGCCAGGGTCGCCCAGAGGGCGTCGGCGTCGCTTGCGGCTCCGAGCGCCACCAGGAGCAAGCCGAACCCGACGGCGGCGACAAGCGCGAGGCCGACGCCTTCCGCGACTCCGCGCCCGCTCCCGTCCGGGCGGCTCTCGCGCGAGGCGAGCACGACGCCTGCGAGCGCGAGCGCGATCCCGGCGCCCTGGGCGGTGCTCGGCCGCTCGCCCGTGATGACTCCCGCCGCCACCGGGATCACGGCTGCCGTCGCCGAGATGGGCGCGACAACGCTCATCGAGCCAACGGCGAGGCCGCGGTACAGGGCAGCCAGGCCGATCGCGCCGGCGATGCCGGCGAGGGAGGCGTAGAGCAGGTAGCGCATCTCCGGCGGCCCGTTCCCGCGGACCGCGACCAGGACGACCAGGGACGTGAGGCCGGCGGCCTGCGAGACGACGAGGACAGTGAGGACCTGCAGCTTGCGGCTGCTCAGCCCGGCGAGGAAGTCGCCGACGCCCCAGCTCAGGCTCGCCGCCAGGGCGAGGAACGGACCGGTCATGGGCTGCCGCTACCCGGGCGGCTCGAGGAAGCGCGCTCCGGCTCGCTCGAGGAGCGCGACCGTGTTGGCGAAGGCGAACTCGGCGCGCGGCGGAAGCTCCTCGCGCGGAAACCAGGACAGCTCGGCGACGTCGTCGCCCGGCTGCGGCTCTCCCAGGAGCGTCGCCTCCCAGTAGAAGTTGATCGTCCAGATGCCGTCGTCCCCGTAGCGGTCGGGCAGCCCGCCGAGGAACTCGCCCACCTCGATCTCGCACCCGGTCTCCTCGCGCAGCTCGCGCCGCAATGTCTCGAGCGGCTCCTCGCCCTCGTCCATGAACCCTCCGACGAGATCCCAGAGGCCCTTGCCGGGGTCGCCCGCGCGGCGCGCGAGCAGGAGCCGGTCGCCGTCGCGCACCACGGCGCTCGCCGTCGGCGCCGGGTTCGCGTACTCCTGAAGCCCGCACGAGGGGCAGAAAACGGCGCCGTCGTCGTGCTCGAGCGGCGTCCCGCACCGCGGGCACGCGCGCCACTCCCTGAGCTGTTCCGCGGTCGCCATCGCTGGCGAGCTTACTGACGACGCTGTCCATCCCGGCCGCGCCCGGGGTCTGACCCCTGACACGTCCGGGCGGATCATGGCGTCGGGAGGATTGCGATCGGACTCTCGCGGTGACGCCTCGCGGCGAAAGCCGGATTCGAGGGGCAGGGCCACGTCGGGCGAGGCCGCGGCCGGGGTCTGACCCCGGGCATGGCCGGGAGGGACGGTGCGCGAGTAGGATCGAGCCATGTCCACGCCAGAGCCGCCGGAGCCGACCGAGGAAGAGGAGCAGGCGCCGCCCGAGCGACGCGTCGAGGAGGACGCCCAGCGCGGGCCGGGTCACGAGGACCCGGACGATGCGCGGACGTCCGAGCCGTGAGGCACGAGGCGGCGACCGTCTTCGAGCTCTCGCGGGTCGCCGAGCTGACGGGCCTGCCCGGCGAGACGCTGACGAAGCTCGCGCGCGAGATGGAGCGCCACGAGCTCGCCTCGGGCGAGGAGCTCGACCCCGAGGACAAGGTCGCGCTCGTCCTCGGCGGGATGCTGACGGGCGCCGGCGGCGTGCTGCGACCCGGCGACCGGCTCACGGGCCCGGCGCGGGCGCTGACCCCGGCCGCCGTGGCGACGTGTCCGAAGGACACGTACACGCGGGTCGTGGGCGTCTCGGGCTAGGAACCGAGCTCGGCGAGCACGGCGTCCGCGAGCGGCGGCCACGCCTCGAGCGCCCAGGCGTCGAACTCGCGGCTCGTGAGGACGGCGCAGGCGACGCGGGCCTCGGGGTCGACCCAGAGAAACGTCCCGGCGCCGCCGAAATGGCCGAACGTCCCAGGCGAATTGCGCGAGCCGGTCCAGTGCGGCCGCTTTGCGTCCTTGAGCTCGAACCCGAGCCCCCAGTCGTTCGGCTCCTGACGCCCAAGCCCGGGGAGCACGCCGACGAGGCCCGGGAAGACGACCTGGGTCGCCTCGGCGAGGGTCTCCGGGGCGACGAGGGTCGGCGCGAGGAGCTCGCGACCGAAGGCGGCGAGGTCGTCGAGCGGACCGTGCAGCCCTTCCGACGGCCGAGCCCGCAGCTCCGTCCCGCCCAGGCCGAGCGGGTCGAGCACGGCCTCCTGGAGGTACGCCCCGAAGGTCATCTCGGCCCTGTCCGCGAGCAGCTCGCCCAGCAGGTCGAACCCCGCGTTCGAGTAGATGCGCCGCTCCCCCGGCCTGGCGATGGGGACGTCGCCCTCGAACGGCAGGCCCGAAGCGTGGGCCAGTAGGTGCCGGACGGTCGAGCCTTGCGGCCCGCCGGGCTCGTCGAGGTCGAGCACACCCTCCTCCGCCGCGACCAGCAGGGCGTATGCCGTGAGGAGCTTCGTCACAGAGGCCCACCGGAGGACGACATCCGACGGCCCGCGCGCGGCGACGACCCCGTCCGGCGCGACGACGGCGGCCGCCGCGGTCGGGACCGGCCACGTGTCGATGTGCTCGAGCGCCTTCACGGTTGGCAGGCGATACTAGTCACCGTCATGGAGCGGCAGATCATCTCCTCCGGATCGCCCTACGAGCCCGTCGTCGGATACTCCCGCGCCGTACGCGTGGGCGACCGCGTCTTCGTCGCCGGCACCGCGCCGATCATGGCCGACGGCGCCGATCCGCCCGCGGAGGCCTACGGGCAGGCCAAGCGCTGCCTCGAGATCGTCGCAGGAGCCCTCGAGCAGGCCGGCGGCTCCCTCGCCGACGTCGTGAGGACTCGCGTCTACCTGACCGACGCCGAGGCCTTCGACGGCTTCGCCAAGGCGCATGGCGAGTCGTTCTCCGAGGTCCGCCCCGCGAACACGACGGTGGTCGTGGCGGCGCTGCTCGATCCCCGGTGGCTGCTCGAGATCGAGGTGGAGGCGGTCGTCACTGCTCCAGCGTGAGCAGATCGCCCTCCTCGACACCCCAGCTCGCGAACGCCCCCTGGTTGACCTCGAGCGCGCTCTCGTAGGACACGCCGGGGTCGTAGATCTCGCAAGGGTCGGCCTCGCACGGCTCCATGTCGAGGATGCGCAGGATCTCACCGTTGCCGTCCGCGAAGGCGATCGAGAGGGGGATGAGCGTGTTCTTCATCCAGAACCCGCCCGAGATCTCCTCCTCGAAGAGGAAGATCATCCCGGCGTCGTCCGCGAGGAACTCCCGGTGCATCAGTCCGACCTCCCGCTCCGCCTGGGTGTCGGCGATCTCGACGGCAACGGAGACCTCCTCGCCCCGCTCCGTCTGGATGAGGACGACCGGGCCTTCGCGCTCCTCCTCGGTCGTTGTCGGCGGCGGGGCGGTCTCCGTTTCGGCCTGCGTCGTGGTCGGCGGTCCCGGGTCGGCGACCGTCGTCGTCGGGCCGGCGGACTCGTCGTCGCCGCCGCAGGCGGCGACGAGAATCGTCAGGCAGGCGAGGGCGGCGATGGCACGCACGCCCTCATCGTCGCAAAAGCGGCGAGCGGCCCGAGGACGAGCCGCTTCACGAGCCGGGTTCGATATCTCCGTCGCATCGTCGTTCTCCCACGGACACCGAGTTGGCGTCTCTCACAGGACCCCGCTCGGGCCTGTCTTCTTCCACCGGCCTCGGAGTAGAGTTCGTCGCTCCCATGAAGCAGATTTATCCCGCGACCATCACGGGCAAGGGGTTCGCCGAGGGGGGCAGCGTCCTCGACCATCGCTTCGGCTCGAGCGAGCCGTTCACGCTCGGCGTCGAGGAGGAGTACATGCTCCTCGACCCGGACACGTTCGACCTCGTCCAGCACGTGGACACCGTGCTCACGTCCGCGCAGGACGGCGAGTTCGACGACCGCATCGGCCCGGAGCTGATGCAGTCCGTCCTGGAGATCTCGACGCCGGTCTGCAAGACGACGGCCGACGTCGACCGGGAGCTGCGCCGGCTGCGCTCTCACGTCACCCAGGCTGCCGCAACCCACAACCTGCGCGTGGGATCGGCCGGCACGCACCCGTTCAGCCTCTTCGAGCGCCAGCGCATCACCGCCCGCGACCGCTACCGCAATCTCGTCGACCAGCTCCAGTACGTCGCCCGCCGCGAGCTCATCTTCGGCTGTCACATCCACGTGGCGGTCGACGACGCGAACAAGGCGATCAACGTGATCAGCGCGCTGCTCGTCCACCTCTCCGAGCTGCTCGCGCTCTCGGCGAGCTCCCCGTTCTGGCGAGGCGAGCCCACCGGGCTCTCGTCCAGCCGCCAGATGGTGTTCGCCGCCTTCCCGCGCTCGGGGCCACCCCCGCGCTTCACCGACTACGACGATTACGCGGAGGTGGTCGGCCAGCTCGAGAAGACGGGGTGCATCGCGGACTACACCCACATCTGGTGGGACGTGCGCCCGCACCCGCGCTTCGGGACGATCGAAGTGCGAGTCATGGACGCGATCACGCGCGTGGAGGAGACGGTCGCGATCGCCGCCTTCGTCCAGGGGCTCGTCAAGCACTACTCGGAGCTCTACGACGCCGGCAAGGAGCTCCCCAGCTACCACCGCATCCTCGTCACCGAGAACAAGTGGCTGGGTGCGCGCTACGGCCTCGAGGCCCCCGTGATGGACCTCGTGACCGGCCGACGAAACCGCGTGCCGATCGCGCAGCTCATCCGCAGAGCGCTTCGCGACATCGAGCCGCACGCGCGCGAGCTCGGCTCCGACCGCGAGCTCGAGGGCATCCGCGAGATCCTCTCGCGCGGGAACGGCTCCGACCGCCAGCTGCGGATCTTCAACGCGAACAGAGACATCCTCGAAGTGACGCGGGAGATCTCCGAGGCCACCGAGGCCGGCGTCCCGATAGCTACGTGATCGGCGAAGGCGACCTCGTTCCGGACGTCGCCGTCTGGCGGTCGACGACCGAGTCGCTGACCCTGCGCGAGCTCGCAGGCGAATCGCCGTACCTCCTCCTCTCGTACCTCTTCGATTGGTCCAGCACCTGCACCAACGAGCTCTCGGAGCTGAATGCGCGGCGATCCGAGCTCCTGGAAACCGGCGTGACGCCGTACGGCATCTCGCGCGACAGCCCCTGGTCGCACGTCGCCTGGACGCAGGCGCTCGACATCGAGGTGGGCCTCCTGTCCGACTGGAGCGGCGAGGCTCTGAGGGCTCTCGACATCGTCCAGGAGTTCCGAGGGCTTCCCGACGTGGCGCGCCGAGCCGCCTTCGTGGTGGACGAAAGCGGCATCATCCGCGGCGCATGGCGGTACGGCGCATCCGAGGTCTCCGACTTCGACCGGCTGGTCGAGGCCGCGCGCTCGCTCTCCTCGTAGCGCTCTACGGCGCCGCCGCGATCGTGGCGACCCTGCCGGCCGTCGGCTCCTTCGGGAGCTCGTTCATCGCCGACGGCGGCGACGGGCACGGGGAGGCCGCCGCCGGCGACCACCTCCAGGCGGCCTACCGTTTCTGGCTCGTCGGCCACCAGCTCGAGCGGGGCGCCGCGCCGTGGCTCGACCCGTACAGCTTCCAGCCGCTCGTGGAGCCGCAGATCGTGCTCGCGGGCTGGCCCTTCGGCCTCGCGTTCTGGCCGCTCGACGCGGCCTTCGGCCCGGTGGTCGCCTGGAACCTCCTCCTGCTGGCCACGATCGTCGCCGCAGGACTGCTCACGTACGGCTGGCTGCGCGCGCTGGCCCTGCCGCCCGGAGCGGCGGCGATCGGCGGGCTGGTGTTCGCCCTGGCGCCGTACCGGCTCGCGCAGAGCGGCGTGCACCTGCTCGGCTGGATCGCGATCCTCATGCCGCTCGCGCTCCTCGCCTACGAGCGCGCCCGCGCCGCCGAGACCGCGCGCAGCGCGCATGCCTGGGGCGCGGTCAGCGCGGCAGCGATCGTCTCGATCCCGCTCTCCGGGCAGCTCCACCTCGCGCTCGGCGCCATTCCGCTCATCGCCGTCTACGTCGCCGCGCGGGCGGCGCCGCGTGCCGCAGCCTGGAGTGCGGGAGGCCTGGTGGCGGCCGTCGGCGTCGGCCTCGCCGTGCACCTCACGATCGTGCGCGACTCGGCCGAGGGCGACGGCCGCTCGCTCGCAGAAGTGGGCGAGTTCTCGGCGGACTGGGCCGACCTGGTCAGCCGCTGGCGACTCGGAGGCCTGGAGCAGTTCGTCTACGTGGGCTGGCTCGTCCCCGTCCTGGCCGTCGCCGGCATCGTCCTGCTCTGGCGACGGTCGCGGGCGCTCGCCTCGATCCTGGGCGCGGCCGCGGTTCTCCCCTCGCTCCTCGCGCTGGGCACGAATCTCCCGCTCTACGAATGGCTCTGGGAAGTCTTCCCACCGCTCCGCTACCCGCGCGTGCCGGGCCGGCTCATGCCGGTCGCCGACCTGGCCGTGGCCGCGCTCGTCGCCGTGGCGGCGGCGCGCATCGCGGTCGCGTCGGGGCGGCGGGCGGCGGCCGCGACGGCCGTCGTCCTGGTCCTCGTCGCGGCCGATCTCCTCGTCTTCCCGCTCGACGCCACCGCCGCCGACCCGGGGAACCGGGCCTACGCGGCGCTGCGCGACGAGCCCGAGGGACGCGTCCTCGAGCTCCCGCTCATAGAGCCCGGCGTCCACTACGGGAGCGTGTACGACTACTACCAGCTGCAGGCGCCGCGGGAACGGCCCGGAGGCTACTCGACACTCGTCCCGCAGCCGGCGTTCGACTTCTACTTCCTCCGCAACCGCATCTCGTGCGGCATCTGGCTGCCCGGCGACGAGGAGGAGCTCGACTCGCTCGGCATCCGCTTCGTGACCTTCCACGAAGGCGTCTACGCCCAGGCGGAGGTTCCAGGCGCCTGGTTCGGGTGGCGCGAGCTGGTCGCCCGTGGCTACGCCCCCATCGAGCGCGGCGGCGCGATCACCCTGCTCGGCCGCGGGACCGGGCAGGCGGAGCCGCCGGTGCCGGAGCCTCCACGGGCGGAGCCGTTCTACTGCGAGGGCTGGCGCGGCCGCACGATGAAGGAGCGGCAGGCGCCTATCTGGCTGTACGGCTCGGGCGCGGTGCAGCTGGAGGTCAGCGCACCCTCCCCGACTCCGGCCGCCCTGTGGGTGGACGGTGCCCGCGTCGAGCAGACGGTCGTTTCGCGCGAGGCCGTCCTGGAGGCCGAGCTCGAGGGAGAGGGGTGGCACGCGCTCGTCCTCGAGGTTCCGAGGCTCCTCGAGACGACGCCACCGCAGGGGCTGCGGCTCGAGCGCCTAGGGCTCGATCTCCGACCCGGGCGTTGAGGCCCGCGGCCAGAACGGGTTCGGCACCGAGAACCAGAGAACGACCGCCTCGTCGGTCGTCGACGGGTTCCGCCAGGTGTGCGGCTCGCGCGGGGAGTACGTGACCGTGTCGCCCGCCCGCACGACGAAGACGCCGCCGTCGACGCGGAGCTCGAGCGTGCCGCTGAGGACGTAGACGAGCTCGACGTCGGCCGGGAACGTGTACAGATCCTCCCCCGCCCCGGCACCGGGCGGGATGTGCGACTCGATCAGGTGGAAGCGCTCGTCCTCGAGCGAGCTCAGGAGCAGGTCCCGGTGGGCGCCGATGACGGCCCACGCGCCGGCCTCGTCACGGCGGATGACCGCCCCGGCCGACTTCACGTCGAGGACGTCGCCGAACCGGATGTTGAGCGCCGAGCAGATACGGGCGAGCGACGAGAGCGACACCGAGCTCAGGCCCCGCTCGAGCTGGCTGATGAAGCCGCTGGTCAGCCCGGTGGCCGCCGCGAGCTGCGCGATCGTCAGCCCGCGCTCGCGCCGAACGGCCCGCAACCGCTCGCCGACACCGGCCTCCGTGACGTCCTTCGTGGGCAGAAAAGCAGCCTACTACCGGGAGGTTTGACACTTGGCCGATGCGGGTTTAGTGTGGCTAACCGTCTCGCTCGCCCGGCGCTCAGGGAAGGCGTGAGATGACGACCACCGTCGGGGGACGAGAGCCGTAACCAGGGGCTGTCGTGACATGGAGAGAACCAGGGAAAAGGAGGCGTCATCCATGAGACGAGGTCTTGTGCTTGCGCTCGTTGCCGGGCTCGCCGCCGCGCTCGCCGTGCCGGCGCTCGCAGTTCCGCCCGTTCGGACGACCATCAGCCAGCAGGGAACGCTCGCCAACCCGACCGCCTGCGGAAGCTACGGGGTCGAGTGGAACATCAACCTGACGGTCGAGCAAACGACGTACTTCGACGACCAGGGACGGCGGACCCACGTCATCGGGCACGTCAGGGAGAACAACACCGTCCGCAACACCGTCACGGGCCTCACGCTGCAGGAAGGCCCCGACGACTTCGTCCAGACGACCTACTTCAACCCGGAGACCGGGCTCCGCACCCTCGTCTACATCAGGGGCGTCTCCGCGATCGTGCGCCGCGGGGACGAGGTGCTCGTCGACAAGGGGAAGATCTGGATCGACGGGCAGACCGGCCGGATCATCGATTCGATCGGGCCGCATCCGCTCCGCGAGCTCATGGACGGGAGCTTCAACACCGCTCTGGCGCTGCCGGGGTTCTGCAACATCCTTCGCCCGTAGGCGGAGGTCGGAGGGAGCGCGCGGGCCCGAGGCTCGCGCGCTCCCCGGCCTCACCGGTGCGCAGGCGGCCGCGAGCGCGCGATGACGCGCACCTTCGTGCCGATCGGCGTCATTGCGTAGAGCCAGCGCGCGTCCGCGGCCGTGACGCGGACGCAGCCGTGTGACGCCGGCGTCACGGGAACGCTCTGCGCCTGGTGGAATGCGACACCGCGCACGAAGTAGCTCGCCCAGGGCATCCAGACGCGGTACGGGACCGACCACGACCTCCGGCTCTTGCGGAAAACCGCATAGCGGCCGCTGGGGGTCGCGTAGCCGCGCTTGCCCGTGGAGACGTGGATCGTCCTCAACACCCGGCCGCGGCGGATGACGAGCGCGACCTGGCGGTCGAGGAGGAGCTCGACCCGCGTTCCCGGGCCGGTCGTCCTGGGCGTCGGCCGTCTCGCAGTGAGGAGGGCGGCCTGGGTCACGGGCCCCGGGATGCCGTCGCGCACCAGTCCGCGCCACTTCTGGAAGGCGATCACGGCTGCCAGCGTCCGCTGATCGAAGTGATCGGTCGCTGCGCCCTGCGGCAGGTAGCCCAGCTTCACGAGCCTCCGCTGAAGCTGGAGCACCGTCATCGATCCCCCGATCCTCGACAGCGTCGGCGCAGCGCTCGGCGCGGCCGCCCTCCTCGTCGGCGGCGGCGGCGCGAGGACGTCGGCGCGGGTGCGGACGGCGAGCTCCGCTCCCTCGACAAGGACGCGGGCCTCGTGGACGCCCGGCAGGCCCGTCAGCGTGAGGACGACCTGCGCGACGCGCGCGGACACCGCGGCGGCATCGCCGTCGTCGAACGAGCTCCCGAAGTCGACGGTGACAACGCCGTCGGCCGCCTCGAGCCCGAGGAGCGTCAGGCCCTCGGGCAGCTCGGTGACGATCCGGCTGCGCTGCTCAGCCGGCGAGGGGCCTGCGAGGAGCGCCTCGACTGCCTCGGCCGGCACGGCACCGGGCCGTTCCACCGCGACCGTCTGCTCGCCCCGGAGGAAATGAACGCGAACGGTCGTCTGGGCGTGCGCCGCCGAAGCGACGGCGAGCGCCGCCACGAGCGCCACAACATGGACGATCGCTGCCCGGCGGACCACGGCGGGCAGGATTGTAGTCAGAGGAAGGTCAAGAGGTCTAGGGATCGACCACCCTAAACACGTCCCAGGCGCGCGTGGCGCAGCGGACGCGGTCGAAGTAGACGGTCGTCGTCCCGTCGCCGTTCTCGAGCGCGAAGGTCGCCTGGACGTCGCGGCCGGCGCCGACTGCGGCGATCACCTTGCTCGGACCGCCGAGCGGACGACGGACAAGCTGAACCGAGTTGCCACATCCGCGGCCACTCCGAATGAAGTACACCGTCCCGTCGCTCGTCACGGAGGGAGCGTACTGCTGGCGACCGGGATTCGGGATCTTCGCAGTCGTCGCAGCGGCGATGTCATGCATCTGAACGTTGCAGCGCCGATCGCTCACCGTGCACCGGTACCAGACGGCGTAGTTTCCACTGACCTGTCCGGGCCACAGGAGCCCGTTGCGCCAACGAATCCTGTCGAGGAGCCGGATGCCGCCCGTCGTGAGATCGCGTAGAAACACCCAGTCGATCCTCTGGCTATTGGACAACCGCCCGAAAAGCAACTGGTCACCAGATAGCGTCGGGCGCCATTCCCAGACGAGCGTGTTAACGCCCAGAGGTGGCGAAGAGCGGACGCCGGTCGGGACGTCATAGAACTGAAGGTTCGACTGTCGCCCACGGACCTCTTGATAGACGAACACATCGCCCTCGAATCCGCCGGACCAGCCGTGCGTGTTCGCTCGGTTCACGCGGACGCGCGTCCCTCCAGACTGCATGAAGAGCGAGACGAAACCGATATTCCGGCGCGAAGACTGCGACCAGGCAAAGTGTGTGGCGTCCGCGGCCGGAATCTCTTCGTGGGCCGTCGTCGTCCTAAGCGGCACGAGCGCGAGCGGCGCCGCTTCGAGCGCGAAGACGAGGTTTCCGCCACCTGCTCCGGCGACCATGAAGTAGTACGTCGTCCCCGCACTCGCCGGGAACCGGATCTGGGACCGCCTGGCCGGCGCCGACGTCGTCGTTGCAGGCAATCTGCGTGAGCGCACCCTGGGTGCCGGTGTACGCGGACAGCGTCGTGTCGTAGTCACTTCCGAAGGTCTCGGCGGTGATCGGCGCCGAGACCACGGGCGTGAAGGCGTACCAGACGGACGCGTCGTTGCCGAAGCACGACGGGTCGTCCACCGCCGCCGTCGCCTCGACCGTGCCAAGCGTCGCCGAGAAGGGAAGCGACCCGACCACACCAGCCGCGGCGAAAGCGTCGTTCGGCGGCGGGACGAGCGTCGGCAACGGCTGAGCCGACATGTCGAGCGTCGGGTCACTCCGCGGCGATCCGCTCCACCCGCCGATGGGCGGAACCGCGCCCGCGGGCGAGCAGACGAAGAGGACGCCGACGGCCGCGCAAGCGGCGAGAGCAAGGGCCCACGCATGGGACTCCTTCCTTCCGGGGACCTCCGACCGTATCCCGCGCAAGTTTCGAATTGCAACTTGGCGGTCTGGACGTCCAGAGCCCCGCTCGGCGCGGCTCAGGCGATCTGCCAGGTGTCGCCCGCGTGCAGGAGGGCCGAGAGGTCGCCCTCGCCCTTCTCCCGCCGGGCATCGTCGATCTGCGCGGCCATGAGCTCGTCGTAGACCGGACGCTCCACCGAACGCAGGACGCCGATCGGGAGCGGGCCCGGCTGCGGGTAGCCCAGGCGGCCGAGTGCGAAGGCGATGGTCGGCGAGTCGGCGTGCGCGTCGTGCACGAGCAGGGCGTCCTCCCCGGCGTCGGCGATCTCGACGAGCTCGGCGGAGCCGTCGGCGCCCAGACGGACGCCCTTCTCGCTCTCGGCGCCGAAGCGCATCGGCGCGCCGTGCTCGAGGACGATCCGGTTCTCCTTCGCGTCGCGCACGTGGTCGAAGGCCCCGTCGTTGTAGACGTTGCAGTTCTGGAGAATCTCGATGAACGCCGCGCCCTTGTGCCGTGCCGCGGCGTGGAGCACCCCGGTCAGGTGCGCGCGGTCGGTGTCGATCGAGCGGGCGACGAACGTCGCCTCCGCCCCGAGGGCGACCGTGACCGGGTTGAGCGGCCAGTCGATGGAGCCCATGGGCGTCGGGCCGGTGACCTGGCCGAGGGGGCTCGTCGGCGAGTACTGCCCCTTCGTCAGCCCGTACACCTGGTTGTTGAAGAGGAGGATCGTGATGTTGACGTTGCGCCGGAGCGCGTGGAGGAAGTGGTTGCCGCCGATCGAGAGCGCGTCCCCGTCCCCGGAGACGACCCACACGGACAGGTCCCGGCGGGAGGCAGCGAGGCCGGTGGCGATCGCGGCCGCGCGGCCGTGGATCGAGTGCAGGCCGTAGGCGTTCACGTAGTAGGGGAAGCGAGCGGCGCAGCCGATGCCGGAGACGAAGACGAGCTGCTCGCGCGGGATGCCGAGCTCGGGCAGGAAGCCCTGCATGGTCGCGAGGATCGCGTAGTCGCCGCAGCCCGGGCACCACCGGACCTCCTGGTCGGACTTGAAGTCCTTGGCGGTCAGCTTCAGCTCGGAGCTCATGTCAGCGGGAGGATGGCGTCGGCCAGCTCGGCCGAGGTGAACGGGACGCCGCGAACGCGGTTGTAGCCGACCGCGTCGACGAGGAACTCGGCGCGCACGAGCTTGAGGAGCTGGCCGAGGTTCATCTCGGGGACGAGCACGCGGTCGTACGAGCGGAGCACCTCGCCCAGGTTCCGCGGGAACGGGTTCAGGTAGGTGAGGTGCGCGTGGTCGACGGCGCCGCCGCGGGCGCGGACCCGCCGCACCGCCGCGGCGATCGACCCGTAGGTGCCGCCCCAGCCGAGCACGAGGAGCCGCGCACCCGGCTGCTCGTCCACTTCGAGCCTGGGGATGTCGCCCGCGATCCCGGCCACCTTGCGCGCCCGGAGCCGCACCATCAGGTCGTGGTTGTCGGGCTCGTAGGAGATGTTGCCGGTGCGCTCCTCCTTCTCGAGCCCGCCGATGCGGTGCTCGAGGCCCGGCGTGCCCGGCAGCGCCCACTGGCGGGCCAGCGTGTCGTCGTCGCGAACGTACGGGAGGAAGCGGTCGCCGTCGTTCGGCTTGTCGGCGAACGTCGTCGAGATGTCGGGGAGCGACGCGACGTCCGGCACGAGCCACGGCTCGGAACCGTGGGCGAGGTAGGCGTCCGAGAGGAGGTACACGGGCGTCCGGAACTTGAGCGCGATCCGTGCGGCCTCGATCGCCGTGGCGAAGCAGTCGCCGGGCGTCGAGGCGGCGATGACCGGCACCGGCGACTCGGCGTTCCGCCCGAAGAGCACCATGAGCAGGTCCGCCTGCTCGGGCTTCGTCGGCATCCCGGTCGACGGGCCGGCGCGTTGGATGTCGAGGATGACCAGCGGGAGCTCGAGCGTCACTGCAAGGCCGATCGTCTCCGCCTTGAGGACGACGCCCGGGCCGCTCGAGGTGGAGACGCCGAGCGCGCCCCCGAACGAGGCGCCCAGCGCCGCGCCGACGGCGGCGATCTCGTCCTCGGCCTGGAAGGTCCGCACGCCGAAGGCCTTGTGCCGCGCGAGCTCCTCGAGGATCCCGGACGCGGGCGTGATCGGGTACGCGCCGAGGAAGAGCGGCAGCTTGCTCTGCACGCTCGCCGCTATGAGCCCCATGGCGAGCGCCTGGTTGCCGGTGACGTTGCGGTACGTGCCGGGGGCGAGCTGCGCGGGCCGGACCTCGTACCGGACCGCGAACTCCTCGGTGGTCTCGCCGAAGGCGTAGCCGGCCTTGAAGGCCTTCACGTTCGCCTGCGCGATTTCGGGGCTGCGCGCGAACTTCTGCTCGAGGAAGGTGATCGTGCCCTCGGTCGGCCGGCTGTAGAGCCAGGACATGAGCCCGAGCGCGAACATGTTCTTCGACCGCTCCGCCTCGCGCTTGGAGACGTCGAACTCCTTCAGCGCCTCGATCGTCAGCGACGTGAGCGGCACGGGCTGCACCCGGAACTCGCCCAGCGAGCCGTCTTCGAGCGGGTTCGCCGCGTACCCGGCCTTCTGGAGGTTCCGCTCGTTGAACGCGTCCGTGTTGACGATGATCGTGGCGCCCTTGGGGAGCCCCCTCACGTTCGCCTTCAGCGCCGCCGGGTTCATGGCCACGAGTACATCGGGGGCGTCCCCGGGTGTGAGGATGTCGTGGTCCGAGAAGTGGATCTGGAAGCCCGAGACCCCGGGCAGCGAGCCCGCGGGCGCGCGAATCTCGGCCGGAAAGTCCGGAAGCGTGGAGAGGTCGTTGCCGAGGAGTGCGGTCTCGCTGGCGAAGCGGCCGCCGGTGAGCTGCATTCCGTCCCCCGAGTCCCCGGCGAAGCGGATGACGACCCGATCGCGCTGCTCGACGGGCTTACTCATCTGTGTAGATCAGGTATACCGCACCCGGAGGAAGCTAAGCGCATTGACCTACGTTCCCGACGAGAGCCGCTACCACCGGATGCTCTACCGGCGCTGCGGGCGCAGCGGCCTCGACCTGCCCGCCGTGTCGCTCGGGCTCTGGTGGAACTTCGGCCACGACCGTCCGTTCGAGAACGGCAGGGCGATCGTCAGGCGGGCGTTCGACCTCGGGATCACCAACTTCGACCTGGCCAACAACTACGGGCCGCCCTACGGCTCGGCGGAGGAGAACTTCGGCCGGATGCTCGCCGCCGACCTGAGGCCGTACCGCGACGAGCTCGTGATCTCGACGAAGGCCGGCTGGGACATGTGGCCCGGCCCGTACGGCGACCTCGGGTCGCGCAAGTACCTCCTCGCCAGCCTCGACCAGAGCCTGGGGCGCCTTGGCCTCGACTACGTCGACATCTTCTACTCGCACCGCTTCGACCCGGACACGCCGCTCGAGGAGACCATGGGTGCGCTCGCGTCGGCGGTGCAGCAGGGCAAGGCGCTCTACGTCGGCATCTCGTCGTACTCGGCGGAGAAGACGGCGGAGGCCGCGGCGATCCTCCGCGACCTGGGGATCCGGCTGCTCATCCACCAGCCCTCGTACTCGATGCTCAACCGGTGGATCGAGCCGGAGCTCCTCGACGTTCTCGGCGAGGAGGGCATCGGGTGCATCTGCTTCTCGCCGCTCGCGCAGGGAATGCTCACCGGCAAGTACCTGAACGGCATCCCGGAGGGCTCGCGCGCCTCGCGCGAGGGCTACGCGCTCTCGAAGGAGCTCCTCACCGACGAGGCGCTGGACAAGATCCGGGCGCTGAACGACCTCGCCTCCGGACGGGGGCAGACACTCGCCCAGATGGCGCTGGCCTGGACGCTGCGGGACGCGCGTGTCACCTCGACGCTCATCGGCGCGAGCAGCGTCGCCCAGCTCGAGGAGAACGTCGGTGCGCTCGACCGCCTCGACTTCACGGACGACGAGCTCGCCGAGATCGACCGCTTCGCGACGGACAGCGGCATCAACCTCTGGGCGTCCTCGAGCGAGCGCTAGCACCGCTCGGGCCGACGAAGCATCATCCCCTCGGGATGAAGCCGAGGCTGTGGTGGATCGGGGTGTTGTTCATGGTCGGCTCGACCGCGTTCGCGCTCGGGTCGGCCCCGTTCTACGCGGAGCTCGTCGAGCCGGCTCTGGTCGGCGTCACATTCTTCGTCGGGTCGATCTTCTTCACGACCGCCTCGCTCCTCCAGCTGAAGCAGACGCCCCGCTTCGACCGGCTCGACTGGTGGGCGTGCGTGGTGCAGTTCGCCGGCACGCTCTTCTTCAACGTCACGACGTTCACCGCGATGAACGACGCGCTCTCGACCAAGCAGGAGGACATCCGCGTCTGGGCGCCCGACGCCCTCGGCTCGACCTGCTTCCTCGTTGCGAGCGGCCTGGCGCTCGCTGCCGTCTGGGGTCGGCGGGGAACGGACCGGCGGATCGCCTGGCTCAACATGCTGGGCTCGGTCTTCTTCGGGATCGCTGCGGTGACATCGTGGGTGGTTCCGGACACGGGCGAGCTCCTGAACACGGAGGCGACGAACGCGTTCACGTTCCTCGGAGCCGTCTGCTTCTTCGTCGGCGCCTGGCTAATGAGCCGGCACGCGGCCGTCGGACGCTAGTGGTGGAAGCTGGTCGCCGTGTCGCGTTCGTGGACGGGAGCGGACTGCTTCTGCAACCGGGGCAGCTGGCGTTCCAGGTCATGGATCAGCAGGTCGGCGAGGTCCTCGCTGAACCCACGCTTGACGACGACGCGCAGCGCCGCGAGGTCCTCGCGGTTCTTGGGAAACGTGTACGCAGGCAGGAGCCAGCCGCGCTCGCGCAGGGCGTTCGAGACGTCGAAGACCGTGAAGTTGTCGATCTCGTCCTTCAGCGCGAAGGCGAAGACCGGCAGCTCGTCGCCCTTCGTGATGAGCTGGAACGGCCCCAGCTCGGCGATCCGCGCGGACAGGTTCGTGGCCACCTCGCGCGCGTACTCCTGCACGCGCCGGTACCCCTCGAACCCCAGTCGGAGGAAGTTGTAGTACTGGCCGACGACCTGCGCGCCCGGGCGGGAGAAGTTCAGCGCAAACGTCGGCATGTTGTCGCCGAGGTAGTTGACCCAGAAGACGAGGTCGTCGGGGAGCGCGTCCGCATCGCGCCAGACAACCCAGCCGACGCCGGGGTAGACGAGCCCGTACTTGTGGCCGGAGACATTGATCGACGCCACTCGCGGGAGGCGAAAGTCCCACTCGAGATCAGGGTCGACGAAGGGCGCGACGAACGCCCCGGACGCGCCGTCGACGTGGACGGGGACGTCGAGGTCCGAGCCGGCTTGCAGCTCGTCGAGCGCGTCGCAGATCTCCTTGACCGGCTCGTACGAGCCGTCGAACGTGGAGCCGAGCACCGGGACGACCGCGATCGTGTTCTCGTCGCAGAGCTTCACCGCCTCCTCCGCGGAGAGATGCAGGCGATCGCCTTCCATCGGCACCAGGCGCATCTCCACGTCCCAGTAGTTGGCGAACTTCTCCCAGCAGACCTGGACGTTGATCCCCATGACGATGTTGGGCGAGTCGATCGGCTTGCCCTCGGCCTTGCGCCGGTGCTGCCAGCGGCGCTTGAGCGCGAGCCCGCCCAGCATCGCCGCCTCGCTCGAGCCGGTCGTCGAGCAGCCGGTGGCCTGGTCGGCGTCCGGCGCGTTCCACAGCCGCGCGAGGATCGAGACGCAGCGCATCTCGAGCTCGGCGGTCTGCGGGTACTCGTCCTTGTCGATCATGTTCTTGTCGAAGCACTCGGACATGAGCGCCTGCGCCTGCGGCTCCATCCAGGTGGTGACGAAGGTGGCCAGGTTGAGGCGGGCGTTGCCGTCGATCATCAGCTCGTCGTGGATGATCTGGTAGGCCACGTCCGGAGGAAGCTCGCCCTCCGGAAGCTGGTGGCGCGGGATCTTCGCGCCCTCCAGGGTGAACAGGGGTGCAACGCCGAGGTCGTCGGCGCTCGAGCGGGGCGGTCCCTTCGGGTGGCTAAGCGGCATGCCTAGCTCCTTTCCTGGCCGGTCGGGTGATCAGGTGGAGGACCTGCGCCTTCCTTCTGAGCGTGATCCAACCACATCATCAGGGCCCGGAAGGCTCTACTCGACGACGAGCACGTCCGCGCCCGCGTGCCGTTTCACCTCGGCGGCGACATCACTTCCCACGAGCTTGGCGAGGAAGCCGTGGTGATGAGAGCCGACGACCACGAGCGACGCGCTTCGGTCGCGGGCGACGTCGACGAGGACGTTCGCCGGGTCCCCCGCCGCCCAGAGGAAGTCGGCGAAGACGCCCTCGGCGGCCACCCGCTGCCGGGCGTGGGCGATGACCGGCTCCAGCTCGTCCGGGACGACGAGCGGGATCATCCGCGCGGGGCTGTCGTCCAGCGTGCCGAAGTTCTGCGGGCCCTCCGGGTCGAGCGGCAGCTCGACGACCGAGACGACGACGAGCCCCGTCCCGGCCGACTTCGCCTCGTCGAGCGCGCGGTCGAGCGCCCGCTTCGCCGCATCCTCGTCGTCGTAGCCGACCACGATCGGGCCTGGACGGTCAGTTGCCATCAACTCCTCCTCCTCGGTCGGCGACACGGGAAGCTTACGGGGGGTCAGTCGCCGGGCGGGACCGCCGCGGTGTCGGCGGCGTGGTAGCCGGCGAGAAGCTGCCGCTCCTCGTCCCGCCGCGGGAAGAGGAAGAAGACCAGCGCTGCCCCGGCCACGACGGCCACCACCCCGGCGGTGTACGCCCACTGGTCGCCCTGGAGGAACGACGACTTGGCGGCGGCCGTGATTTCGCTCGCGTACTTGGGGCTCTGCGCCGCCAGATCCTCCGCGCTCGCGAAGGAGAGCTGGAGCTGGCTCTGCGTGCTGTCGGTGACCTTCTGCCCGTCGGGCGAGGTCGCGATCGCAGCGCCCATCGCAGTGGAGTACCCGGCCGCGAGCAGCGCGCCGAAGACCGAGGTCAGGAGCGCTCCCCCGAGGTCGCGCTGCAGGTCGGCCGTGCCCGAGGCCATCCCCGCCCGCTGCACCGGGACCGACCCCGTGAGCGAGTGCGACGCCGGCGTCCCGGCGAGACCGACGCCGATCCCGACGAAGACGTAGGCGAGGCCGACCTCCCAGTACGAGCTTCCCTCCCGCCAGAGGAGAAGCATCGATAGGAAGGCGAGCAGCAGGAAGACGTAGCCGGCCAGCAGCGTGAAGCGGGCCCCCTTTGCCTCGACGAGCTTCGCGGAGCGCGGCGCCACGAGGATCATGAAGACGATCGCGGGGAGGATCGCCGCGCCGGCCTCCACCGTCGAGTAGCCGAGCACGTTCTGGAGGTACTGCTGGCTCACGAACGCCGCGGCCATCAACGAGCCGAAGATGATGATCCCGGCACACGCGGCAACCCAGAAGATCCGGCGCGACGCGACCTCGAGATCGTAGAGAGGGTTACGCGCGCGGCGCTGCCGGAGGCCGAAGGCGATCGCGGTCGCCACGGCGACCGCGATGAGCCCGACGGCGAGCGCCCCTTCGTTGGGGACCGGCGCGAAGTTGATCCCGAGGATCAACGTCCCGACCATGACCAGCGAGAGGATCCCGCCGAGGTTGTCGACGGGCTCCGTGGTCTCGTTGACGTGGCTCGGCACGTAGAGGATCGCCATCAGCAGCGCGAACCCGACGAGCGGCAGCGTGACGAGGAAGACCGAGCCCCACCAGAACTCCTCCAGGAGGAGGCCGGCGACAAGCGGACCGAGCGCTGCGATCCCGCCGCCGATCGCCGACCAGAGCGCGATCGAGCGTGTCCGCCCCGGCCCGGCCCAGAGAGCCGTGATCAGCGCGAGCGTCGTCGGGTAGGCCATGCCTGCCGAGAACCCGCCCACGAGTCGCGCGACGAACAGGACCTCGTCCGACGGCGAATACGCCGCCAGCAGGCTCGCAGGGACCGAGAGCAGCATCCCGAGCACGAGCAGGAGCTTGCGTCCGTATCGGTCGCCGATCGCCCCCAGCCAGAGGACGGACGCGGCGAGCCCCAGCGAATACCCGACCGCGATCAGGTTGAGCGTCGTCTGCGACGAGTCGAAGGCCGTGCCGATCGACGGGAGGGCGACGTTCGCCACCGAGAGGTTGAGGTTGGCGACCGCCGCGACGAGGATCAGCGAGACGAGAACGAGCCCAGCCCGTTTGGGCGCCGTCGCCGGCTGGGCTCCGTTCGCCTGATCGTCCACTAGACGAGAAGCATTTCACTCCTGCCGCGCCCAGGCCTGCGTAGGCCTGTCCTACCGTCCTGACTTGACTTCGCACTGTCCGTGCCTCAGCGTCGCCAGTCAGCCGCTCCACATCGTTCGCCCGTGAAGATTCCCAGATTCCACCACCAGCAGGAGGGTCACGCCGCTCACACGCGCGAGGAGGCGGCGGAGAGCCACGTCGTCCAGGTCAGCGTGGACGAGCTTGCTGATGTCTTTTCGGCTCCACGCTGGCTGCGCGACCTCGGGTTCGCGTCGTGGCTTCTCGTGGGCCTCGCCGCGTTGCTCTTCGGCATGGTCTGGCTCCTCGGCGCCACGGCGGTCATCACCCAGCCGGTGATCGTCGCCTTCGTGGTGGCATCCGTCGCCTCGCCGCTCGTTGGCTGGCTCGGGCGGCACCGCGTCCCACGGGCCGGAGGGGCGGCCATCGTTCTCCTGTTACTGGTGGCCCTGGGCGCACTCGTGCTCCTGCTCGTGATCGGCGGGATCGTCTCTCAGTCCGACGAGGCGGGCGCGCACGCCGGCGAGGCCGCCGACAAGATTCAGGGCTGGCTCGAGGACGCCGGGGTCGACTCGTCTGGCGCGTCGAGCGCCACCGAGAGCGTCAAGCAGGACACGCCGCAGGTCATCTCGACGTTCGTCGGGGGCCTGGTGACCGGCATCACCGAGATCGCGTCCCTTGCGCTCGGGCTCTCGTTCGCTGTCCTCAGCCTCTTCTTCCTCCTCAAGGACGGCCCCTCGCTGCGCGCGGGCGTCGAACAGCACATGGGGGTCCCGAAGCCGGTCGCCCGGACGATCACGGGCAACGTGATCCGCTCGCTGCGAGGCTACTTCGCCGGCGTCACGATTGTCGCGGCCTTCAACGGTGTGGTGGTCGGCCTCGGGGCGTGGGTGCTCGGCGTGCCTCTGGCCGGCACGATCGCAGTCGTCGCGTTCGTAACGGCGTACGTCCCGTACATCGGCGCGTTCGTCACGGGCGCGTTCGCCGTCGTGCTCGCGCTCGGTTCTGAGGGCCCGACGACCGCGGCGATCATGCTCCTGATCGTCCTCCTGGGGAACGGCCTGCTCCAGAACATCCTCCAGCCGATCGCGTTCGGCGCGACGCTCGGGCTCAACCCGCTCGTCGTCCTTATCGTCACGCTCGGCGCCGGCGCGCTCTTCGGCATGGTCGGGCTCGTGCTCGCCGCACCGCTCACGTCGGCGGCGGTGCACATCAGTGCCGACCTTGCACGCGCGAAGGCGGCGGCTGCGGAGACAGCAGCGGCCGCCGAGCCCGTGGCAGCACCGGGGTGAGTCCTTGACCGCGCACCCCGCAGCCGAAAAAGTCCTGCCCTTCCGCGACCCGTCCCGTCGCAGCCGCCTCGTCAAGGTGGCTGGATGGCTGCTCGGGACTACGGTCGTGATCGTCCTCCTCCATCTCCTCGGGATCGACGTCATCGGCTGGCTCGAGAACCTCTGGGACCAGATCAAGGAGGTCCCGGCCGGCTACATCGTCGCCGCATTTGCCGTCCAGACCGCCCAGACGGTGCTCGCCGGGCTTTCGTACTACGGCATCCTCCGCGCGGCGTACCCCGGCGAGGTCACGCTGGCCCCGATCGTGACCGCCTACGCGGTCGGGGTGGCCATGAACAACTTCCTGCCCGCGAACATCGGCACGTTTGTGACGCTGCTCATGTTCGTGGCCATCATCCCAGCCTGCACGTTCGCCGGCGCGTTGGCGGCCTACCTCGTCCAGAAGATCTTCTTCACGCTCGCCGGGACGTTCGTCTACCTCTATCTCTTCCTCTCGGTGCCCGGCTCATTCGATGAGAGCCTGGACAGCATCGACAACAACCCGGCGATTGTGCTCGCCGTCCTCGCAGGTGGCGGGTTCCTGATCGTCCTGGTCGGCCGCATCTTCTGGCGCCAGGTCAAGAAGCTCTGGGCGCAGGCGAAGGCCGGCGGGGCGATCCTCTCGACGCCGCGCCGGTACGCGATTCACGTGTTCCTGCCCTCGCTCCTCTCATGGCTCTGCAAGCTGGTCGTGATCGGGATCTTCCTGGCCGCCTTCGCGATCCCGGTCACCTTCGAGTCGATCATGTGGGTGACCGGCTCGGGCTCGCTCGCGAACGTCGTGTCCGTGACCCCCGGTGCAGTCGGGATCACCCAGGCGACCAACGCCCTCGCCCTCGACTCCTGCTGCGACGTCCCCCAGTCCACCGCCGTCGCCTACTCCACGGCCCAGCAGCTGATCATGACCGCCTGGAACGTCCTCCTCGCGATCGTCCTCGTCGTGTGGACGTTCGGCTGGACGGGCGGAAAGCAGCTCGTCGGGGAGTCGTACACGGACGCGAAGGTCAAGGTCGCCGAGCAGAAGGAGCAGCGGGCCGAGAAGAAGCAGGCGAAGCGGGCGCAACGCGAGGCCGAGGGAGGCGAGCTGCTCGACCGCTTCCGGCGCCGCCAGACGGAACAGGACGACGAGCCGGAAGGCACCTAGGACGGTGGAGGCGCAGACCACAGCTCGCTTCGCCGAGCCGCTGACCTGGCACCCCGAGCGGCCGCGCATCCGCCCCGCCCGGCTGGTAGTGGCCTGGCTGATCGCGGCGCTGGCGCTCCTGGCTGCCGCCTACGTCGTCCCGGGCGCAGAGGTCGAAGGCTTCTGGGGCGCTCTGCTCGTCGCGTTGGTCGTCGCGGTCCTGAACGCGATCCTCCCGCCCTTCATCGCCGCGCTCCGCCTCCCGTTCACGCTCGCGCTCGGCTTCGTGCTCGTCCTGCTCGCGAACGCGGCGATGCTGATGATTGCGGACAGCCTCACGGAGGGAACGATCCAGCTCGACTCGTTCTGGATCGCCCTCCTCGTCGCGCTCGTGGCGGCGGCCGTCAGCATCGCGCTCCAGGTCGTGGTCGGGGCGAACGACGACGACACCTACTCGCTGCGATCGATCCAGCGCATCGCGCGCCGGTCGGGCGAGCGCGTCGCCACCGACGAGCCGGGCATTCTCTTCCTGGAGATCGACGGGCTCGCCCTGCCGGTGCTGCGAAACGCGATGCGCGACGGCAACGCGCCGACGATGGCGCGCTGGCTCGCCGATGACACACATGGGCTCAGCGAGTGGGAGACGGACCTCTCCTCACAGACGGGCGCGAGCCAGGCCGGCATCCTCCTCGGCTCCAACGAGGACATCTCGGCGTTCCGCTGGGTCGAGAAGGAGACCGGCACGCTGATGACGTGCTCGGCGCCCGCGGACTGCGCCGAGATCGAGCGCCGGCGCGGGACCGGGATCGGGCTGCTCAGAGACGGCGGGGCGAGCCGCGGCAACCTCCTCTCGGGTGAGGCCGACCACCTGATTCTGACGGTGAGCAGGCTCGAGGCCGAGAAGAAGGCGAACCCCGGCTACCGCGCGTTCCTCGCCAACGGCTTCAACGTCACCCGGGCCCTCGTCCTCTTCTTCTGGGAGGTGTTCCTCGAGATCACGGCCTCCGCCCGCCAGCGCCGGCGCGACGTCCTACCACGAGGCCACCGGGGCGGGATCTACCCGTTCCTGCGCGCCGCCATGTGCGTCGTCGTCCGCGACCTGATCGTCTACGGCGTCCTCTCGGACATGATGAAGGGGCGCCCCGCCGTCTACGCGACGTTCTCGAGCTACGACGAGGTCGCCCATCATTCCGGCCTCGAGCGCGCGGACACCCTGGAGGCCCTGCGGAAGCTCGACGAGCAGTTCGGCCGCATCGACCGCGCGCGCAGGTACGCGCCGCGACCGTACGAGATCGTCGTGCTCTCGGACCACGGGCAGACCCAGGGAGCGACCTTCAAGCAACGGAACGGCTACGGGCTCGACGAGCTCGTCGAGCGCTCGCTCTCCGGCGGGTCGGTCACCGAGGTGGCCGGCGGCGACGAGCAGAGTGCGATGGTCGGCCACGCGCTCGGCGAAGCGACCGGTCGCACGCAGAAGAAGAAGCGGGCGAAGAACGACGTGAGCGGCGAGACGGCGGTCGTCCTCGGCTCGGGGAACCTCGGCCTCGTCTACCTGATGGAGGAACAGCGCCGGCTCACGCTCGAGGAGCTCGACGCGCGCCATCCGGAGCTCGTGCCCGCGCTGCGCGGGCATCCTCACGTCGGCTGGCTGCTCGTGCACTCCGAGCAAGACGGGCCCGTAGCGCTCGGGCCCCGCGGGGCCCACTACCTCGCTGACGGCCGGATCGAGGGCGAGGACCCGCTCGCGCCCTTCTCCCCTACGGCTCCGCAGCACCTCCTGCGCACCGACGGCTTCCCGCACGTGGCGGACATCATGGTCGGGAGCTTCTACGACCCCGAGCTCGATGAAGGATGCGCCTTCGAGGAGCTGATCTCGTTCCACGGAGGGCTCGGCGGGCCGCAGACGCGGGCGTTCATCCTCCATCCGGCAAGCCTCCCGGTTCCCGAGGGGCCGATCCTGGGTGCGGCCGCCGTGCACGCGATCCTGCTCCGCTGGCGAGAGGCCCTCAAGACACGAGGAGGTCAGGAGTGATCTACGCGCTCTTCACCGCGGTCGGAGTCGTCGCTCTCGTCCTGGCGATCGCGACCATCGTCAGCGTCCTCCGCAACCCCCGGATCTCGGGCGGCGAGAAGGCCGTCTGGGTGATCGCCGCGGTCGTCTTCCCGATCTTCGGCGCGATCGTCTACTTCACCGTCCGCCGGGACTGGTGAGCCCCCGCGGCCGCGGAGCCGCGTCGCCAGAAGGCCCGCGCCGAGGAGGAGCGCCTCGACGATCGTGATGGCCAGGCGGTTGAGAACGGTCACGCCCAGCGCGGCCCCGGAGGGCACGATGAGCACGAGCAGGCCGTACATGGAGGCCTCGCGTACGCCGAGCCCGGAGGGCGCAAAGACGACGAGCACCGCGACGATCGCCCCCACCGCCGCTGCTCCGCCCAGATAGGGGATGGTCGCGATCCCGGGGTCGGCGTCGAGCGAGCGCAGGAGCAGGTAGAGCGCCAGCCCGCCGACGAGCCACGTGAAGCTGTAGTAGACGAGCAGGCTCACGAGGGAGCGGTACGGGAGACGCGGCGGCTCGGGGGCGTCGAAGCGGCGGAAAAGCGCGCGGGCGAGCGCCGTGAAGACGCGCGGGTGGAGGAGCACCGCGAGGAGTGCTCCGAAAGCGAGGAGCGGCCAGAGCGGCGTGTCGATCTCCTCCACGGCCGTCAATCCGGCGACGAACACGAGGATCCCGGCCACGGCCGAGAGCCCGGCTTCGAGGAGGATCGAGCTGAGGACGAACGACGTGTCGTGGATGCCGCCCGCGCGGCGCAGCCAGACGATGCGGGCGAGCGGCGTCCAGACGCCGCCCGGGATGTACTTCGCGAGCATCGAGGCCATCTCGGCCTGGAGCGCGAGCCGATAGGCGACGCGAATCCCGAACGCGGCCAGGATCCACTGCCAGCCCACGACGAACAGGAGGTAGTAGGCGGCGAGGACCGCCAGGGATGCGAAGAGGAAGAGCGGGTCGACGTCCTCGAGCAAAGGCAGCGCCTCGGCCCAGGTGTCGCGAACCGCGTAGGCGAGGAACGCCAGCGCTGCGACGAGGAAGGCGACCTGCAGGCCGACGAGCACGCGCCGACGGCGAAGGAACGCGGGAAGCCGGCTCGCCACGCTTCCACTCTATGAATGTCGCCAGACATGCGAAGGGCGGGCCCGAGGGCCCGCCCTTCGCGCTCGGTCCGGGTACCGGCACGTGGTTAGTGCCAGCGCCCCTTGTCCCGGTCGTGCCTGTCGTCGTAGTCGCGATCGTCCCGACCCCAACCGCCGTTCCAGTGATCGTCCTTGCAACGATCCCGGTCGTCGTCGTCGTCACGATCGTGGTCGCGGCAGTCGTCGTCCCGGCCGTACCTGTCCCGGTCGTGACCGCCGTAGTTGTCGTCCTTGTCGCACCTCCGCCGGCACGGGACGGACGACGCGCTTCAGCGTGCGTACACTCGGGGGGTGAACTACGACGCGATCGTCGAAGCCGACGAGGTGCTCGCGGGCAAGCCGTTCACAGACCCGGAGAACACCGAGCGCGAGGTGGGCGTGATGCGCCAGATGCTCGAGCACGAGCGCGAGCGCGCCCGGGCCTGGCGGGAGGCCGGCAATGGCGGCGAGCACATCGTGCGTGAGCACGACGAGCACGGGCACCGGCATCTGATCGTCGTGCCAAACACGCGCTCGCTGATCGAAGCCGAGAACGTCACCGCGGTGGGCTTCTTCGCGCGGCCGCGCGAGGAGGTCGACCACACGATCCTCTTCGACCTCGAGGACGAGCTGATCGAGCGCATGGAGCACTACGGCGAGGTCGGCCTCTTGAGCTACTACGACGTCGAGCTCGTGAAGGGCGCCTACGGCAACCTCATCCTCTTTTCCACGCCCGACGTTCCCCCGGAGTGGTACGGCGACCCGGTGCACCGGCGCGCGACGGAGGTCTCCCCCCGTCACTACCACGAGGTGCGCCTCCACAAGGGCTCGATCGCTGGCCCCCTCCTCGGGTCCGGCAGCATCGTCGTCGAGCGGACGAAGTACTTCGACTTCAAGACAGCTCCGCCCTGGCTCGGGCTGCGACGCTTCGCCTCGACGAACTGACGTCCGGTGCGAGCCGCGTTCACCAGATCTTGACCTGAAACGTCCCGCGGAAGTCTGGAAGCGTCTATAACCTGCACCGCGACTGTACGGCCGGGCCGCCCAGACCCCGGCGCA
>CAVZIX010000017.1:0-100310 GCA_963775395.1 uncultured Actinomycetes bacterium | reverse complement strand
TGCCCGAGCCGTTCCTCGACCTCGTCGGGACGATCGCCTACGGCGGCGAGCAGGGCCTGCTCTCGGTCGCCTTCCATCCCGAGTACGAGACCAACCGCCTCTTCTACGTCAACTTCACGGGCCCGCAGGGCGAGACGCGGGTGCGGGAGTACCGCGCGGACGGGCCGCATCCCGTCGCGACGCGCGTGGTGCTCATCGTCCCCCAGCCGTACGAGAACCACAACGGCGGCCAGCTCGCCTTCGGCCCCGACGGGCTGCTCTACGTCGGCATGGGCGACGGCGGCTCCGGCGGGGACCCCGAGAACCGCGCGCAGGATCTCTCGAGCCGTCTGGGCAAGCTCCTCCGGCTCGACGTCGACACTCCGGGCGCGGAATGGGAGATGGTCGGCTTAGGCCTGCGGAACCCGTGGCGGTTCTCGTTCGACCGGGAGACAGGCGATCTATGGATCGGGGACGTCGGCCAGAACGCGATCGAGGAGGTGAACTTCGTTGCCGCCGACCAGGTCGGCGAGCTGCACAACTTCGGGTGGGACGTGTTCGAGGGCTCGGCGCCGTTCGAGGACAAGCCGCTGACGCCGTCGGGGACCGTGGTCGAGCCGATCGCGGAGTACACGCACGACGACGGGTGCTCGGTCACCGGCGGGTTCGTCTACCGGGGCGCGGCCGTCCGCCGCCAGGCGTGGGGCCGCTACTTCTACGGCGACTTCTGCTCGGGCAAGATCTGGAGCGTCGCGCGCGAGAGGCGGAGGGTGTCCCGCCGGGGCCACCCGTTCGAGGTCGCCGACCTGACGTCGTTCGCCGAGGATCTCGAGGGCGAGCTTTACATCCTCTCGGCCGGGGGCACGATCTTCCGGCTCGTTCCGCGGCGCTGACCCCGGAACCCACGTCAACCGTTCGGTGTAGAACGGGTGCAGTGGGGGACCGGCCACTGGCAGAGGACGACCGAGTCGCGCAGGCGAAGCGAGGAGACACGCGTGCGTACGGCACGCTGGTTGAAGAGCATCAGACGATCGCGTTTCGCACCGCCTACCTCATCACCGGCTCCGCAGCCGATGCCGAGGACGCCGTGCAGGAGGCCTTCGTCAAGGCCTATCGCGCACTCGGCCGCTTCCGTCAGGGAGCGCCGTTTCGGCCCTGGCTTCTCTCCATCGTCGCCAACGAGGCGCGCAATCGCCGCAGATCGGCCGGCCGGCGCGAACGGCTTGCGCTGCGCGCGGCCGAGGATCCGCTCTCGGGGGGCGCGGTCCCGTCCCCCGAGGCGGCCCTCCTCGATGCGGAGATGCGCGAGGAGCTGCTGGCTGCCGTGAACGATCTCCGTGAGGACGATCGCCTCGCGATTGCATGCCGCTATTTCCTCGGGCTCTCCGAGGAGGAAACGGCCACGACCCTGGGCTGGCGCCGAGGCACGGTGAAGTCCCGCACGTCGCGCGCGCTCGAGCGCCTGCGCGAGCGGATGGAGGTGGAGCGTTGACCGAGCTCGAGCGCTCCCTCCGGCTGCTCGGAGAAGCCCTGGCCTTCCCCGACGCGCCCGACGTCTCCGAGGCGGTACAGCGGCGCGTGGTCGACGTCCGGCCGCAGCGACGGCGACCGACCAGGCGCGAGCTCGTGTTGGCCTTCGCAGTCCTCGCGGTGGCGGTCGGCGCGGTCATGGCCGTCCCGCCGGCGCGCACCGCCGTCTTGGAGTTCTTCGGGCTGCGCGGCGCGACCGTGCAGCGCGTGGAGTCGCTTCCGACTGCTCCGGATCCGGCGCCGTCCGCGCTCCTCCTCGGCGACCCACTTCCCATCGGGGAAGGTCGGCCCTGGGTCAAGTCGCCGAGGGTGCTCGTCCCGTCCGAGCTCGGGAGGCCCGACGCCGCCTACGCCGCCCAGGAGGACTACGGCCTCCGCCTCACGCTCGTCTACGGGCCCGGGGACGGCGTGCCGCGCTCGGAGTACACCGGCGTGGGAATTCTGGTGACGGAGTTCGACGGCGCGATCGACACGCGTTACCTCGACAAGATGGTCGAGGGCGGGACGACCGTCGAACGCCTCACCGATCGACGGGAACCGCGCGCTCTGGCTCGAGGGTGGCCACCACTTCGTCGTCTTCAGGACATCGACGGGCGACATTGGCGAGGACGTCGGGCGGCTCGCGGGCAACACGCTCCTGGTCGAGCGCGGGACGATGCTCGTGCGCATCGAGGGCGAGATCGACCGCGCGCGGGCGATCGAGATCGCCGAGTCGCTCGAGGACGGCTAGGCCGCTGCGGCAGCTTCGCCCGTGAGGTCGGACTCGACCCGGGCGCAGACCTCGGCGGCGAGGTCGACGAAGGCGCGGGCGGCCGGCGAGCGGTAACGGTCGCGGTGCCAGGCGAGGCCGATGCGGCGCGGCGGCACGCTCTCGAGCCCGATCACCACGGTGCCGTCGTGGGCGGGGTCGACGGTGAGCAGGGGGACGAGCGCGGCGCCGACTCCGGCAGCGACCAGCTCCTGGATGGTGCCGTTGTCGTCGGAGCGGAAGACGATGCGCGGCTCGAGCCCGGCGTCGCGGAAGCGGTTCTCGATCTGGTGGACGCTGCGGCACTGGCGGTTGCCGATCAGCGGCATCGCCGCCACCTCGCGCAGCGAGGGCGGCTTGGCGCGTCCCGCGAGCGGCGAGTCGGTCGGCAGGACGACGACGTAGGGGTCGCGCATGAGCTCGAGGCTCTCGAACGGCCCTTCCTCGCCAGGGAGCATCACGAAGGTGAAGTCGAGCTCGCCGCGCTCGACGGCGTCGAGGAGCGCGCCGTCGTCGGCGGCCTCGGTCAGCTGGACGGCGACGTCCGGCCAGGTCTCCGTGAACGTGCGCAGGAGCCGTGGGAGCACACGGGCGCCGACGCTCTGGAACGTCCCGACTCGGAGCGTTCCGGCCGAGCCCTCGGCGAACGCTGCGAGGTCGGCCTGCGCTGCCTGGAGGCGCGCCACGATGCCGGCCGCGTGCCGCAGGAGCAGCTCGCCCGCTTCCGTGAGCGAGACGCGCCGCGGTCCGCCGGGCCGCTCGACGAGACGCTGGCCGACCACGCGCTCGAGCGCCTGGATCTGCTGGCTGACGGCAGACTGCGTGTAGCCGAGGCGCTCCGCGGCGCGGCCGAACGAGCCTTCCTCGGCCACCGCCTGGAGAGCCGCCAGATGCCGCAGCTCCACCCCGAGCCATCCATCAGGTCGCATAATCAACATCAATCATAACTCGACTTGTGCTAATCGACCAACGGGCCGATGCTGAGGGTATGGAAATCGCCCTCATCGCCCTCTTTCTCCTGCTGGTCGGGCCTCTTGCGGTCCTCTTCGGCGCGGACTCCCGCGTCGACGAGCGCAAGCGTCTCGAGTGGCGGCGCTCGTAGCCCTTCGGGGCCGCGCTACGGCTCGACCCGCGGTCGTCTCGCCCGATTCCCGTGGGCCGAGCCGCGGCGCGGTTCCGCTCTGAGACCCTCCTAGCGTCGCCGATCGGTCCCGGTCGAGTTTTCTCGCCCGAGGTGACAGCATTCACCCTCGGTGGAGACGGGGCTGGCAGGCAAGCGCGTGCTCGTGACCGGTGCGTCCGGCGGGATCGGCGCGGCCTGCGCCCGCGCGTTCGCAGCCGAGGGGTGCCGCGTCGGGCTCCACTACCACCAGGGGCGGGAGCGCGCCGAGGAGGTCGCGGCCGACTGCGAAGGCTCGGTGCTCCTCCAGGCCGACTTGCGCCGGGAGGACGACGCCGACCGGCTCTTCGCCGAGGCCCGCGAGGCGTTCGGCGGCCTGGACGTCTGCGCGGCGGTGGCCGGCGTCTGGCCCGAGGAGGACGTACCGCTCTGGGAGATCTCGCTCGACCGCTGGCAGGAGACGCTCGCCGCCAACCTCACGGCCACGTTCCTCACCGCGCGCGGCTTCCTGCGAGAGGTCGAGGCCTCGGGTCACGGGAGCCTCGTGCTCGTGGGCTCCACGGCCGGGATCTACGGCGAGGCCGGTCACGCCGACTACGCCTCCGCGAAGTCGGCGATCGTCCGCGGCCTCCTCCTCAGCCTCAAGAACGAGGTCGTGCGGGTCGCTCCCCGCGGGCGCGTCAACGCCGTCTGCCCCGGCTGGACGATCTCGCCGATGACCCGCTCGACGCTGGACGACCCGAGCGTGATCGACCGGGCGACGCGCACGATGGCGCTGCGCAAGGTGGCGCAGCCCGAGGACGTCGCGCGCCAGATCGTCGTCCTCGCCTCCGACGAGCTCTCCGGCCACGTCACCGGTCAGGTCGTGGTCGTCGCGGGCGGCATGGAAGGCCGCGTTCTGCACGACTAGTGCCGTTCGGTACGAGCCCGAAACTCTTTTCGCGCTTCCTCCGTTAAGACCGACGAACCGACTAGGAGGGAGAGCATGTACATCGGTGGCGGTCTTCTCGCACTGATTCTGGTCATCATCATCCTGATCCTGATCTTCTAGGAACGGGAGCCGGGCGCCGCGCCTCTTGGAGCGCGCGGCGCCCTTTTCATGGTCCGAACCGGCGGGCACCCGACGGGTGCCCGTTTGTCGTGCGTAATTCCGGAGGCGTCGAGGGGCGGACCGAAGCCCGCCCCTCGGGAGGGAGGAGGAAGTGAGGCGGCCTCTAGTACGGAGGCCGGTTGTACGGATCCTGGTGAACGATGGTCTCGCGCCGCCAGGTTCCGACGCCGCCCCACGTCGACCAGAAGATGAGCGAGAGCAGGAAGCCCACGATGCCCACGATCATCAGGATCCAGCCGACGGTGGCGATGTCTATGCCCTGGACGTCTGCCGTCACGGCGAAGGCGAGAATCGCGCCGACGGCAACGAGGAAGATGCTTGCGCCGATACCCATGCTCGATGTGCCTCCTTCGGGGTTCGAAAGGAGAACGGTCGAGCATCAAGCATGGATACGGTTGCGTTAGGGTTCGCCAGGGCCGCGAGACCCTGCTTGCTACGTGCGAAAGCGCTCGATCATCCAGATGACGCTGGTCGGGGTGGCCGTCGGCGCTGCCCTGGCGGTCGTCGCGGTGTTCATTCCCTGGTTGCCCGATGCAGCCTCGGAGCAGGCGGGGATCATCGACGCGGTCTACTGGGTCGTCACGATCATCTGCGTCGTCATCTTCGCGCTGGTCGCCGGCGTGACGTCCTACGCGGTCTACAAGTTCAAGGCGCCGCCCGGGGACATGGACGACGGGAGCCCGATCCACGGGCACACCGGGCTCGAGATCGTCTGGACGCTGGTCCCGACGATCCTCGTGACGTTCATCGCGATCTACTCCGGCGTCGCGCTCGCGCAGTCCGAGGACCTGCCCTCGGATCACCGCGTGATCGAGGTGACCGCCGAGCAGTTCGCCTGGACGTTCACCTATCCGGACATCGAGGTCGAGGGGGGCCGCCCGCTCACGACGGGCGAGCTGGTCGTCCCCGTCGACCAGGCCATCGAGTTCATGATCGAGTCGAAGGACGTGATCCACTCGTTCTGGGTACCTGAATGGCGGATGAAGCAGGACGCCGTCAAGGGAGTCACGACGCGGACGGTCGTCGAGCCGACGCAGATCGGCGAGTTCGACGTCATCTGCACCGAGCTTTGCGGGCTCGGGCACGCCGTCATGCGCTCGCAGGCCCGCGTCCTCTCCATGGCCGACTTCGAGGCGTGGGTCGAGGAGCAGCAACGGCTGGCCCGCGAGGGCGGCTCCGTCCAGGGCAAGGCCCTCTTCACGCAGCAATGCGGGTCCTGCCACACGCTCGCCGACGCGGGCACGACCGGCGCGGTCGGCCCGAACCTCGACGACGCGCTCCAGGGCGTCGACGCCGACTTCGTGATGGAGTCGATCGTCGACCCGAGCGCTAGCATCGCGGAGGGGTACGAGGACACGATGCCCGACAACTTCGGAGAGGTCTTCACGGAACCGCAGCTCGAAGGGCTGGTCGAGTACCTGCTCGAGGCGACGGGAGGTGGCCGCTAGTGGCCGTCGAGGTCCACGGCGCCGAGCACGCGCCCGCGCACGCCCCGCCGCCGCCGCGCCGAGGCCTGCGGCGCCTGACCGGTCCCGGCTGGCTGCGCGTCCTTTGGACGATGCCGCTCAGCTGGGTGCTGGGGACGCTTCTCGTCATCGGCGCCCGCTCCGCCATGGGCTTCGAGCCGCTCTGGGAGCTGCCGGTCCTGATCGTCGTCTGGACGGTCGTCGTCCCGCTTGCGTTCCTCGCCGGCCTCGGCGGCTTCGACTACTGGGCCTACTGGATCTCCGGCAAGCCCACCCGGCCCGAGGACCACTCCAGCCACGGCGCGCGCACCTGGAAGGACTATTTCCGCGTCAACACCGACCACAAGGTGATCGGGATCCAGTACCTGGTCACGACGGTCTTCTTCTTCGTCGCGGCCGGGATGATGGCGATGTTCATGCGCGCGGAGCTCGCGCGGCCGGGCATGCAGTACGTGGACACGAACACGTTCAACGGGCTCTTCTCGGTGCACGCCTCGTTGATGATCTTCCTGTTCATCATCCCGGCGTTCGCGGGGCTCGGGAACTACGTCATCCCGCTGATGATCGGCGCGCCGGACATGGCCTTCCCGCGCCTGAACGCCCTCTCGTTCTGGCTGCTGCCCATCGCCGGCCTGATCATGCTGTCGAGCTACGTCGTGCCGGAGGGAGGCGCGTTCGCCGCCGGGTGGACGAACTACGTCCCGTTAGCCGTGCAACAGGCGGACGGCAACCTCATGTTCCAGATGGGCGTCCAGTGGGCCGGTGCGTCCTCGATCATGACCGCGCTCAACTTCCTGGTCACGATCATCACCATGCGTGCGCCCGGAATGTCCTTCTGGCGCATGCCGCTCCTGGTCTGGGCGAACTTCGCCACGTCGACGCTGGTCGTGCTGGCGACCCCGTTCGTCGCCGGCTCCCAGTTCTTCATCATGTTCGACCGGGTCCTCCACACGAACTTCTTCAACCCGGACCTCGGGGGCGACATCGTCGCCTACCAGCACATCTTCTGGTTCTACTCGCACCCGGCGGTCTACATCATGATGCTGCCCGGCTTCGGTATCGCCTCGGAGGTGATCTCCGTCTTCGCACGGAAGCCGATTTTCGGCTACCGGCTGATGGCCCTCTCGCTGATGGCGATCCTCATCCTCGGGTTCTCGGTCTGGGCCCACCACATGTTCGTTTCCGGCATGCAGCCGTGGATCCGCATCCCGATGATGGTGACGACGCTGGTGATCGCGGTCCCCACCGGGATCAAGGTGTTCAGCTGGCTGGCGACGCTGTGGGAGGGGCGTCTCCACTTCAAGACGCCCATGTTGTTCGCACTCGGCTTCGTGTCGATGTTCGTGATCGGCGGCCTCTCGGGCATCTATCTCGGCTCGGTGCCGGTCGACATCCACGCGAGCGACACGTACTTCGTCGTCGCCCACATCCACTACGTGCTCTTCGGCGGCTCGCTCTTCACGATCTTCGCGGGCATCTACTACTGGTATCCGAAGATGACCGGGCGGATGTACAACGAGCGCCTCGGCAAGATCCACTTCTGGCTGACGTTCGTGGGCTTCAACGTCACCTTCTTCCCGATGCACTGGGTCGGCCTCCAGGGGATGCCGAGACGCGTGGCCGACTACGCGCCCGAGTTCGGGAACTGGAACATGGTCATCTCGATCGCGTCGTTCGGGCTGGGCGCCTCGACGATCGTCTTCCTCTACAACATGATCGTGAGCTGGCGCCGCGGCGAGCCGGCCCCCGCCAACCCGTGGCGGGCCCTGACCCTCGAGTGGCAGGTCTCCTCGCCGCCGCCCATCTTCAACTTCGACCAGATCCCGCAGGTGGTCGGGAGCCCGTACGAGTACGGCGTCCGCGGCGCGCGCCACGCGGTGCTGAACGGCGACCGCGCTCACGTCGAGGAACGCGAGAAGGTCGAAGCGTGAGCGACGTCGATCCGTACGCGGAGAAGGCGCCCGAGCCGGCCGCGGAGCGGCCGAGGCACATCCTCGTCCTCGCGAACGAGACAGTCGCGGGGAGGACGCTCCTGGACGCCATCGAGGAGCGCGCGGCGTCCGGCCCGATCAGAGTCACGGTCGTCTCGCCGCAGAACGATCCGCGCGCCGGCTACGTCGTCTACGAGGACAGCCGCCGGTCCAGCGCCGACCGCCGCCTCCGCAGGACGCTCGACCTCCTGCACGAGGCGGGGATCGCTGCCCGGGGCGCCGTCGTCGACCCGGATCCCCTCCAGGCGCTGCGCGACGCGCTGCACCAGTACGCGCCCGTCGACGAGGTGATCATCTCCACGCATCCGGGCGCGGTCCGCTCGAGCTGGCTGCGCGCGGGCCTCGTCGACCGCGCTCGCAAGGCGGCCGGTGAGATCCCGGTTTCCCACGTCGAGGTCGACCTCGGCTCCGCGCGCGAGCGCGCGCACGTGCTCGTGATCGCGAACCAGACCATCGTCGGCGGCCCGCTCCTGGAGGCGCTCCGCGCGCGTGCCCAGGCCGGCCCCGTCGACTTCACGCTCGTCGCTCCGGCCGACCAGCCGGGCGTCCAGCGCCGCCTCGATCTCGCCCTCGCCGAGCTGAAGGCGCTGGGGATCGAGGCAACGGGGCACCTCGGTGATCCAGACCCCGTGACGGCCGCGCTGAACGTCGTCCACGACGAGCCGGTCGACGAGATCATCGTCTCGACCTTCCCCGAGGCGAGTTCCGGTTGGCTTCGCCGCAACGTGGTGGGCCGCATCGAGAGCGGCGCGGAGCTGCCCGTGAAGCACGTCGTCGTCGCGCCCGAGCAGACGGAGGCCCTCACGTAGCCATGGCCACGGTCGACCACGCACACGACCACCCACCCGTGGCGCACCAGAGCTCGCGGGTCGACTCGCGCCTCCTCGGGATCTACTTCTTCATCGCCTCCGAGGTGATGCTCTTCGGCTCGTTCTTCAGCGCGTACTTCTTCGCGCGCGTGGTGGTCGGAGGCGACGGCGGCTGGCCGCCCGAGGGCTACGAGCTGCCCGTGTACCTCGCCTTCCTGAATACGGTCATCCTGGTGACCTCGAGCTTCACGATGCACTGGGCGCTCCAGTCCGTGAAGCGCGGCAACCGCTCGGGGCTGATCGCCGGGCTGACGCTCACGTTCCTGCTCGGTCTCACCTTCCTGCTCATCCAGGCGCGCGAGTACACGCGCCTCGGCTTCGCGCCGTACGACAACGCTTTCGGGTCGACCTTCTACGGGCTCACCGGGCTTCACGGCCTGCACGTCTTCGTCGGGCTCAATCTGCTGCTCTATGCGCTGATCCGTTCGATGAAGGGACACTACGGCCCGGAGACGGAGAAGCACCTGGGCGTCGAGCTACCCGGGATCTATTGGCACTTCGTCGACGTAATGTGGATCGTCGTGTACGTCACGGTCTACGTGATCTAGCGCCGTAGGCCGGCACAAGGAGGCGCGTCATGCGCAACCCGTTCCGGAGCGAAGCTGAGGCCTTCAGCTTCGTGCTCGTGTGCGCGGGGCTCTTCGCCGTCGTCGCCGTGGCGGGCGTTCTCTTCGGCGGCTGGGTCGCACTCGGGGTCTTCCTCGTCCTGGCCGTCGGCCTCGCGTTCTACATCAAGGGAGTGCCCAAGGAAGCAGAGCGGCCCGTGGTCGCCCACGGAGGCGGCGACCGGCGCTGCATCCTCGTCGTTGCGAACGAGACCGTCGCCGGCCGCGCCCTGCGCGGCGAGGTCGTCCGCCGGGCGGAGGGCGGCGCCGACGTGCTCGTCGTCTGTCCGGCGCTCAACTCGCCGCTCCGCCACTGGGCCTCGGACGAGGACGGGGCCCGCGCGCTCGCCCAGGACCGCCTGGAGGAGTCGCTCGGCGCGCTCGCGGCCGCCGGGGTGGAAGCCCGCGGCGAGGTCGGCGACGCAGACCCGATCCAGGCGATGGACGACGCGTTGCGGACGTTCGGCGCCGACGAGATCGTGATCTCGACGCACCCGCCCGGCCGCTCGAACTGGCTCGAGAAGGAGATCATCGGGCGGGCACAGGAGCGTTACGACGTGCCCATCACGCACGTCGTCGTCGATCTCGAGCTCGAGCGGGAGGCCGGCTAGCCGCTGGTCTCGCCGCTCGTCGTCCCCTCGGTGGTCGTGCCGCTGTCGCCGCTGGGGTCACAGCCCTCGATGTCCTTCCCGGCGACGCCGGCGACGTAGGCGGCCACGTCGACGGCGTCCTGGCCGGTGACGATGTCCGCCGGCATCGGCGGCGCGGCGAGGTCGATCTGCCCCAGGACGACGGAGAAGCGCGTGGTCTCCTCGAAGCCCTGCTTGCACGAGAAGCCGAGCGCCGTGTCGAGGTTGGGCCCGACGTTGGCGACCGTGCCCGCGTCGGCCAGCGTGTGGCACGAGGCGCAGTTCTGGACGAAGAGCTCCTTGCCGCGGCCCGTATTGGCGCTGTCCATCGAGGTGACCTCGTCTTCGCCCCCGCAGCCTGCGACCCCGAGAGCCGCGAGCGCAAGCAGGAGGACGGCGAGCCGGCGCGTCACGGTCTACGGACGCGGGGCCTCGGCGGCGCCGACGCTCTCGAGTGCTTCCGCGCGGGTCTCGTGAATGGGGAAGACCCTGTTCAGCCCCGTGATCTCGAAGATCTTGGTGATGTTGCGGTCGCTGCAAACGATCGAGAGCTGACCCTCGTTCGGCCGTAGCCGCTTGACCCCGCCGACGAGCACGCCGAGAGTCGTCGAGTCGATGAAGGTCGTGTCGGTGAGGTCGACGACGACCTGCTTCCCGCCCTTCTCGATCACGTGGAGGAGCTGCTGCTTGAACTCGGGCGCCGTATAGAGGTCGATCTCACCCGTCAGGGCGATCACGTAGACGTCGCCGCCAGCCTGCTCCGTCTTGATGTCGAAGTTCATGTGCCCCCTTCTCGTGAGTCGCGGGTGCCTACCCTAACGGCTCTATTCCCCGTCCGACCCGCTGCCCGAACCACCGGCGCCCCCGTCGCCGGTGCCGCCTTGGTCGATGCCCGCGATGACCTTGAGGCTCTCCACGCGCTGCTCGATGATCTCGGCGTTCGGGTTGTTGGGGGCCTTGTCGAGGAACGTCTCGTACGCCTCGATGGCGGCCGGGTAGTCCTGCGCGGTCTCGGCGGCTTGGGCGAACTGGAGGAAGAGAAGGGGCTCATCGTCCACGAGCTCGGTCAGGTCGGCGAGGACGTTCTGCTGGAGGATCGCGTTGCTCTGCACCTCGGCGTTGGCGGCGTTCGCGCGTGCCTCCGCCTGCGCGCTCACCGAGTCCGAGATCTCGTTGCCGAGGATCTCCTGGAGGAAGGGGCTGTCCTCCGGCGCAAAGGTCTTGGGCAGCGAGGCCTCGGCGGCCTCGTTCGCGGCGATGTCGGCGCGGTCCTGTGCCTCACCGATCTTCTGCGCGTAGAGGGAGGTCAGCGTGCGAAGCGCGTCGGCATCCTCGGGGCGCATGGTGCGGTAGCGCTCGAGGGACGCAATAGCTTCGTCGACCTCGCCTTCACGCTGCGCGGCGAGCGCGAGGTCGAGGCGCGCCTGCGCGTCGTCCGGGTTCTCCTGCACCGCCGCGCGCGCGTCCTCGAGGTTTGGGCCGTCGGTCGCAACCGGACGGTTCAGGAGGTCGGAGAGGTAGTCGCCGATGCCCGAGCCGCCGGCGCCGACGCCGAAGAAGACGAAGCTGCCGGCGAAGGCGATCGCGAGGAAGAGGAAGACCCATTTCGCCCGACGCCGAAGCTTCGGGAAGAACATCAGATCTTCGGCGCTGGCGGCGCTTCGCTGAGCAGGCGGCCGCGTGCGGCGCTTGCGTTGCGTCGAAGATCGTGCCACTCGAATCCTCCTTCCTCGTATCGAACCTCGCCGTCGACGAGGGTGAGGGTCACCCGGTCTGGCGAGCCGCCGAACACCACGGCGGTGGTTGGCTCCTCCCAGGGGAGGAACGGCGACCCGGCGAGCGAGACGACGGTCAGGTCGGCGCGCTTTCCGGGGGCGAGCGAGCCCGTCTCGGTGTCGAGTCCAAGCGCGCGCGCTGAGCCAAGAGTAGCGAGTTCCAGCGCCGCGTTCGCCGTTAGCGCGTCCGCCCGGCGCTCGCGGACGCGGGCCGTATAGACGGCGGTGCGCATCTCCTCGAAAAGGTCGAACGACGGCGTCGATGCCGGGCTGTCCGTTCCGAGGCCGATGCGTATGCCCGCAGCGCGCATCTCGGCGACCGGGGCCGCCCCGCAGCCGAGGATCGCGTTCGAGCGCGGGCAGTGGGCCACGGCGACGTCGTGCTCGGCGAGGAGCGCGATCTCGTCGGCTTCCACGTGGACGCAGTGGGCGGCGAGGACGTCCGGTCCGAGCAGGCCGCGCTCTGCGAGGAGGCGAACGCCGGTCTCGCCTGCCGGCGCGACAGGCACGCCCGGTGCGTCGGCCATCAACCCGGTGCCGTGGAGGAGCCACTCCTGCTCGGCCTCGCTCTCGGCGAGGTGCGTCACGACCGGGAGCCCGAGCCCTGCGCAGGCCGCGTACACGTCAGCGGTGACGCTGTAGGGCGCGTGGGGCGAAACGCCGAGCCTCACCCGGTCGGAGAGGGATGCCGCGATGGTTTCCCGGAGCGCCTCGAAGCGCCCCAGCGCGGCGTCCGGGTCGGCGCCGAAGACCTCGAGCGCGACGAGCGCGCGCAGCCCGAGCTCGTCGCACGCCGGCGCGGCCGCGCCCGTGAAGCTTGCGTCTGCGAGCGTCCCGATCCCCGAACGGAGGCACTCGGCCGCACCGAGCCGGGCGATCGCCACCGCGTCGCTGTCGAGCAGCCGCGCCTTCCGCTGGATGTGGAGGGCGATCCACGGCGCGAACGAGAGCGTGTCGCCGAAGCCTGCGTACACCGCGTACTCGAGGTGCGAGTGCGCGTTGACGAACGCCGGGACGATGACGGCCTCGTCGAAGCGCCGCCGCTCGCCCTCGAGCTCGGCGGCCGGTGCGACCGCCACGATCCGGTCTCCCTCCACGGCGACCCCGCCGCCGGGCACGGGCTCCCCCTCGACCGGGACGACCCAGTCGGCCTCGTAGACGATTGTGCTCACTAGTTGTCGGAGCTCGCGAAGGCCTCGCGCCGCGCGGCGATCTTGTCGGCCCAGCGTTTCTCGAAGAACGCGGACACCCAGATCGAGAGCTCGAAGAGCAGAAGGATCGGGATCGTCTGGATGGCCGTGGACACGAAGTCGACGCCGGGCAGGAGCACGCCGGCGACCACGCAGAGCCCGAGGCCGATGCGGCGGTTGCGCCGCAGCTGCGCAGAGGAGGTGATGCCGAGGCGCACGAGCGCGAGGATCACGATGGGCAGCTCGAAGAGGATGCCCATCCCGAAGATGCTCGTCGCCGCGAACGAGTAGTAGGGGCCGGCTCTGATCTCGTTCGTGTAGAGGTTGGAATCGAAGTCGAGCAGGAACGGGATCGCCGCGGGGAGAGCGACCCAGTACGCGAACGAGGCGCCCCCAGCGAAGAGGAGTGTCCCTGCGAGGACCAACTTTGCGACCACAGCCTGGCTCGTCTCCTCGAACGCGGGCGCGAGAAAGCCCCACAGCTGCCAGAGGAGGATCGGCAGAGTGACCGCAAGCGCGGCGAGGAACGCGACTTTGAACGAGGTCGAGAAGGCCTCGAGGGGGTTCAGCGTGATCGGCTGCTTCTTGCCCTCCGGGAGCGGTCGGTTCAGCCAGCCGATGATCGTCGCCCGGAAGATCCACGTAACGACCAGCGCGCCGATGAGCGCGACGCCGGAGATGATGATGCGCGTGCGAAGCTCGTCGAGGTGCTCGACCAGCGTGACGCGGTCGGCATGCCCGAGACGCCGCGGCAGGCGGGGCATCGGAGGTCCCTAGGTCTTGCTGCTCGAGACCCGCTCGCCCTCGGGCTGCTTCGTGCGGTCCTCGGACGTGACGGTCGACGCGGGCTCGGCGATCTCGACGCGCTCGGGCTCGTCGTCGTCCTTCCCCGTCAGCGAGTCCTTGAACTCGCGGATTCCGTGACCGATCGAGCGACCCATCTCCGGGAGCCGCTTGGGGCCGAAGATGAGGAGCAGGACGAGCAGGATGATGACGATTCCCTGCCAGCCGATGTTTCCGGGCATGGGCTCAGGATACCAGCATGAGAGCGGAGGGCCGCCACACGCCTGCCGCTACACTGTCTGTGTCACGAAGCGGCTTTCCAGGCCGTTTCCCGAAAGACGCCGGGGTGTTACAAGCATTGTCTCTGCTCGAGATCAAGAATCTGCACGTCGCCACCGAGGACGGGACCGAGATCGTCCGCGGGCTCGACCTTGGCGTGGATACCAACGAGGTGCACGCGATCATGGGCCCGAACGGCTCGGGCAAGTCCACGCTCGCGTACGCGCTCATGGGCCACCCCGCGTACCAGATCACCGACGGGGACGTCCTGCTCGACGGCGAGTCGATCCTGGAGCTCGAGGCGGACGAGCGCGCGCAGCGCGGCCTCTTCCTCGCGTTCCAGTACCCCCACGCAGTCCCGGGGGTGACCGTGGCGAGCTTCCTGCGCTCGGCCGTGAACGCGATGCGCAAGGCCGCCAACGGCGGCGAGGACGACCCTGTGAAGATTCCTGAGTTCCGCAAGCAGCTCGACGCTGCCATGAAGGAGCTCCAGGTTCCGAAAGAGATCGCCGGTAGGTACCTCAACGACGGGTTCTCGGGCGGCGAGAAGAAGCGTGTCGAGATCCTCCAGATGGCCATGCTCCGCCCGCGGATGGCGGTGCTCGACGAGACCGACTCCGGTCTCGACATCGACGCCCTACGTGTCGTCGCCTCGGGCGTGCGGAACCTCGTCGGTCCCGAGACGGGCGCTCTCGTGATCACGCACTACCAGCGGATCCTCAACTACGTGAAGCCCGACTTCGTGCACGTGTTCGTCGACGGGCGTATCGTTCGTGAAGGCGGGCCCGAGCTCGCCGAGCAGCTCGAAGCCGAGGGCTACAAGGCCTTCGGAGTAGAGGAGGAGGAGGCAGCCTGATGGCGACTCCAGAGACACAGGTCGTCGCGGAGATCGGCAACGAGTACCGCTACGGCTTCCACGATCCCGAGAACTACTTCTTCAAGTCGAAGCGCGGGCTTTCGCGTGACGTCGTCGCCGCGATCTCCGAGCACAAGAACGAGCCGGCCTGGATGCGCGACTTCCGCCTGAAGTCCTACGACTACTTCGTGGCCCGCCCGATGCCCGAATGGGGCGGCGACCTGTCGGGCATCGACTTCGACAACATCTACTACTACATCAAGCCGACCGAGAACCAGGCCAAGTCCTGGGAGGACCTGCCGCCGGACATCAAGCAGACCTGGGATCGCCTCGGCATCCCGGAGGCCGAGCGCAAGTTCCTCGCCGGCGTCGGCGCGCAGTACGAGTCCGAGGTCGTCTACCACAAGCTCCAGGCCGACCTGGAGGCGAAGGGCGTGCTCTTCCTCGACATGGACTCCGGCCTGCGCGAGCACGAGGAGCTCGTCCGCCAGTACTTCGGGACGATCATCCCGCAGAACGACAACAAGTTCGCGGCCCTCAACTCCGCGGTCTGGTCGGGAGGCTCCTTCATCTACGTGCCTCCCGGCGTGTCGATCGAGATGCCGCTCCAGGCCTACTTCCGCATCAACGCGGAGAACATGGGCCAGTTCGAGCGCACCCTGATCATCGTCGACGAGGGTGCCTACGTGCACTACGTCGAAGGCTGCACCGCCCCGATCTACACGACCGACTCGCTGCACTCGGCGGTGGTCGAAATCATCGTCAAGCCGGGCGGCCGCTGCCGCTACACGACGATCCAGAACTGGTCGAACAACGTCTACAACCTTGTCACGAAGCGCGCGGTCGCCTACGAGAACGCGACCATGGAATGGGTGGACGGGAACCTCGGCTCGAAGCAGACGATGAAGTACCCGGCCATCTGGCTCATGGGCGAGGGCGCCCACGGCGAGGTGCTCTCGATCGCCTTCGCGGGCGACGGCCAGCACCAGGACGCGGGCGGGAAGGCCGTCCACGTCGCGCCGAACACGACCTCGGTGATCACGTCCAAGTCGATCTCCAAGGACGGCGGCCGCTCCAGCTACCGCGGCCTCCTCGAGGTGGCGAAGGGCGCACACGGCGCCCGCTCGAAGGTCGTCTGCGACGCCCTCATCCTCGACGAGGAGTCGCGCACGGACACGTACCCGTACATCCGCATCGACGAGAACGACGTCGACGTCGGGCACGAGGCCACCGTCTCCAAGATCGGCGAGGAGCAGCTCTTCTACCTCATGAGCCGCGGGCTCTCCGAGGCGGAGGCCGCCGCGATGATCGTCTCCGGCTTCGTCGAGCCGATCACGAAGGAGCTCCCGCTCGAGTACGCGGTCGAGCTGAACCGCCTGATCCAGCTGCAGATGGAGGGATCCGTCGGTTGATCGTGGAGCGGACGGACTTCGTGTCCGTGCCGGTCACAGACCTGGAGCGCTCGACGCAGTTCTACGAGGAGACGCTCGGTCTGGTGCGGACGCCCGGGGTGGTGGGCTGGCCCGAGTTCGAGACCGGCAACGTCAGCCTCTACCTCGTCGACCCGTCCAACATCGGCCAGGAGTTCGCCGGGCCGCATACCGCGCACATTGCACTGCGCGTTCCGAGCGTCGAGGAGGCGCGACGCGAGCTCGAGTCGAAGGGCGTCGACTTCCAGGGCGAGACGCTGGACACCGGCGTCTGCCACATGGCCTTCTTCAAGGATCCCGACGGCAACGCGCTCATGCTCCACCGGAGGTACGCGGCCGAATGAGTAGAGAGCAGGCACTCGAGCGCTACCGTGCGCTGCCGCTCCCGAGCACCTCGGACGAGCACTGGCGCTTCACAAACCTCAGGGGCTTCGACCCGGAGGCATTCTCGGTCAACGGCGCCCAGGCCGTCTCGGGCGGTGAGAGCATGCTCGAGATCGACGCGGCCGGCGTCGCCGAGGCAACGGAAGGCGGCGTCGAGATCGTGCGCGCGCCCGAGGGGATCACGTTCGCGCCGCTCGAGGATCACAAGCTGCTGGGGACACTCGTCGAGGCCTCCGACAAGCTCACCGCGCACAACGCTGCGCTCTGGAAGCACGGCCTCCTCGTCCACGTCCCGGCAGGGGTCGAGCTCGAGAAGCCCCTCTACGTCCGCACGAGCAACTCGACGCCGGGCGGCGCGCACTTCTGGCGCCTGCTCGTTGTGGCCGAGAAGGGCGCGCGCTTCACGCTCATCGAGGAGCACGCCTCCGCTTCGCCCGACCTGGAGTCGTACTCGAACGCGGTCTCGGAGATCTTCGTCGAGGAGGGCGCGAAGCTCGAGTTCGTGTCCATCCAGAACCTCTCGCACGAGACCTGGCACTTCGCCACACACCGCGCGACCGTCGCCCGCGACGCCGAGCTCGACTGGGTCGCCGGCGGCTTCGGCTCCCGCAAGGGGAAGGTCACGATCGAGAACGACCTGGCCGGCGCGGGCGCGACCTCGCGGGTCACGGGGGCCTACTTCGCCGACGGTGCGCAGCACCTCGACTACGACACGCTCCAGTCCCACCTGGCGCCGAACACGACCTCCGACTTCGCCTTCAAGGGCGTGCTCCGTGACAAGGCCACGGCCGTCTGGCGCGGGATGATCAAGGTGGCGAAGGACGCGCAGCGCACCAACGCCTACCAGGAGAACCGCAACCTGCTGCTCTCGCCGGACGCGCACGCGGACTCGATCCCGGGCCTCGAGATCCTCGCCAACGACGTGCGCTGCACCCACGGCGCGACCGTCTCGCAGGTGAACCGCGACGAGCTCTTCTACTGCATGGCCCGCGGGCTCTCCAAGGAGGAGGCCCAGCTTCTGATCGTGCGCGGGTTCTACCAGGAGATCTTCGACCGCATCGAGCTCGAGCCGGTGCGCGACGCGCTGCAGAGCGTGCTCGAGGCGCGTCTGCTCGCGGCCTAGCTGCGTGGGCTGCTGCCAGCCTCCACGCGGCTACACCTTCCTTTTCTCCAAGCGTGCGGCGCGCAGGGACGTGCGGCGCTACGAGCGCAAAGGGCTGGACGACACCGCCGAGCGCATGGTCGGCTTCCTGCGCGAGCGCGGGATCGACGGCGCCTCCCTACTCGAGATCGGCGGCGGCGTCGGAGCGATCCAGGTCGAGCTTCTCAGGATGGGCGCAGCTCGCGCGACGAACGTCGAGCTCTCGCCGGAATACGAAACTGCGGCGCACGAGCTGCTTCGTGAACGCGGCCTCGACGACCGGGTGGATCGGCGCCTGGGCGACGTCGTCAGCGACCCGGAGCTGGCCGGGCCGGCCGACGCTGTGATCATGCACCGCGTCGTCTGCTGCTATCCGGACTACGACGCCCTCGTCGGAGCCGCCGCCGGGCGGGCGCAACGCTATCTGGTCATGAGCTTCCCTCGGCCCCGCCCGCTCCTCCGGCTGGTCTTCGGGGCAATGAACGTTCTCGCCCGATTGCTGCGCTGGGAGTACCGCTCCTGGGTGCACCCCCCGGAGCGGCTCGTCGCCGCCGCGGAGCGCCACGGGCTCGCGCTCGTGGCGGAGTCCAAAGGCTTCGTGTGGCAGGCGGCAGCGCTCGAGCGGCCGGCGTATTAGCTCGGCCGGCTGGCCTTGTCGGGCCCTCCGCCCTCAAAGCGACCCGTGGCGTCGCGATCGCGCTCGTATCGTCTCGTGAGCGGAAACGGCGGCAACCAGGACTCGCGACGGACGGTCCAGAGTTCGTAGGTTGGCCTCAGTTGGTCAGGGGCATCCAGGGATCCGAGGTTCACTTCGATTTCGTCCGCGCTGCGTGCGAAAACGGAGGAGCCGCAGCGGGGACAGAAAGACCGCCCCTCGTAGTCGCGTATTTCGCCATCGATCGTCACCGCATCCTGAGGGAACACCGCGGAAGCGTGAAAAAGGGCCCCATGATGCTTGCGGCAGTCGAGACAGTGACAAATGCCGACCCGGTATGGGAGTCCCGACGCCACAATTCGAACGTTGCCGCACAGGCAGCCGCCGGTGAATCGATCCATGCTGCGTCTCCTCCAAAATCAAGCGGTCGGAATGGATACCGAGATGCACGCCCAGCGTACGTAAGCGCCTGAAGGCCGTCGGTACGATAGGTCCATGGCCGTGACGGCTCAGGCGAAGCTCGACGCGCGCAGGCTGCGCGCGGACTTCCCGATCTTCGAGCAGCAGATTCACGGCAAGCCTCTCGCCTACCTCGACTCGGCGAACTCCTCGCAGAAGCCGCGCCAGGTGCTCGACGCGCTGCGCGAGTTCTACGAGACGTCGTACGCGAACGTCCACCGGGCCGTCTACGAGCTCGGGCTCCGCTCCGACGCGGCCTACGACGGCGCGCGGGAGAAGGCGCGGGCGTTCGTGAACGCCGAGACGACCGCCGAGGTCATCTTCACGCGCAACGCGACCGAAGGGCTCAACCTGGTCGCCTACGCCTGGGGCCTCGACAACCTCGGCCCCGGCGACCTCGTGCTCGCCACCGAGCTCGAGCACCACTCGAACTTCGTGCCGTGGCAGTACATCGCCGGGCGCACGGGCGCCGAGTTCGCCGTGATTCCGATCGACGATAGCGGCGAGCTCCGTCTGGACGCGCTGGACGAGCTCGAGAAGCGCGGGCGAGTGAAGCTCGTCGCCTGCGGGTTGGTCTCGAACTCCCTCGGGACCGTCAATCCGATCGAGCGGCTCGCGAAGTGGGCGCACGAGCGTGACGCGGTCCTCGTGGTCGACGCCGCACAGGCGGCGCCGCACCGGCCGCTCGACGTGCGGGCGCTCGGCTGCGACTTCCTCGCCTTCACGGGCCACAAGATGTGCGGGCCGAGCGGCATCGGCGTCCTCTGGGGCAAGCGGGAGCTGCTCGAGCGAATGTCCCCGTTCGAGCTCGGCGGCGAGATGATCAGCAAGGTCACCGTCGAGAAGACGACCTGGAACACGCTGCCGCACAAGTTCGAGGCGGGGACGCCGCCGATCGCGCAGGCGGTCGGCCTGGGCGCCGCCATCGACTACCTGACCGAGATCGGGCTCCCGGCGATCGAGGAGCACGAAGTCGAGCTGACCATGTACGCCTGGCAGCGGTTGTCGGAGGTTCCCGGCCTGACGCTGTACGGGCCTCCGCCGGACCGGCGCGCGGGGATCGTCTCCTTCAACCTCGAGGGCGTCCATCCCCACGACGTCGCGCAGGTGGTCGACGCGGAGGGAGTCGCAGTTCGCGCCGGTCATCACTGCAACCAGCCCCTCATGACACGGCTGGGCGTGAACGCCACGACGCGTGCGAGCTTCTACCTCTACACGCTGCCGGAGGAGATCGACAACCTCGTCGACGGCCTTCTCAAGGCGCGTAAGCTCTTTCAGTAATGAGTGAGCTCGACAGCCTGTACCGCGAGGTCATCCTCGACCACTACAAGAACCCGCGTGGGCACGGGGTGATCGAGGACGCCGACGCCGTCGCCGAGGGGCAGAACCCGCTCTGCGGCGACGAGGTCTCGATCGCGGTCGCGTTCGAGGGCGACACCATCGCCGACGTGAAGTTCCAGGGGCGAGGCTGCGCGATCAGCCAGGCGGCGACGTCGATGCTGATGGACATGGTCAAGGGGCGCACCGCGCACGAGGTGGCCACCATGTCCCGCGACGAGCTCCTGGAGGAGGTCGGCATCCCGCTCACCCCGGTCCGGCTCAAGTGCGCGCTGCTCGGCCTCGGCGTCCTCAAGGTCGCTCTCCACAAGGGCAAGGGAACCCCGCTCCCCGACGAGTGGGTCGGGCTCGAGGAGCTCGAGCTCTCCTAGCCGTGGGTGAGCTGATCGTCGGCCCGGTCGAGGATTTCCCGCCGGGCGAGGTGAGGATCGTGCGCGACGGCCAGCTCACGATCGGCGTCTACAACTGTGACGGCGAGTTCTATGCGCTCGAGGACCGCTGCTCCCACGACGACGGCCCGCTCTGCGAGGGCGACTTCGAGCCCGCCGAGTGCGTGGCCATCTGTCCGCGGCACGGCTCCCGCTTCGACGTCCGCACGGGCCGGGCGCTGACGCTTCCCGCGTACGTCCCCGTCGACACGTTCGAGGTGCGGGTCGACGACGGCGTCGTGCGCGTCCTCGTGCCCTAGGCCTTCCGGGACTAGACTGGCTCGATGGGAGCGAGAGAAGAACGGGTCGCGCGGAACGAGACCCTCTTCCGCGAGGTCAACGAGCGCATCAAGCAGGTGAACGTCGGCGTCGCGACGATCGAGGCGACCGACTTCCTCTGCGAGTGCGGCGACGAGTCCTGCACGGAGCCGATCAGCCTCAGTCTTGGAGAGTACGAGGCCGTCAGGGCCGAGCCGACGCACTTCGCCATCGTCCCCGGACACTCCGTGCCCGACATCGAGAACGTCGTGAGAGTGGCCCGCAACGAGCGCTATGCGGTCGTGGTGAAGACGGATCCGGACGCGGCGGAAGTCGCCGTGGCCGAAGACCCGCGTTCTTAGCCCGACGTAGCTCCCCACTCTTCGGCCGGCACGTCGCGCAGGAGCTGCGCGAACGACCAGCGGTGGCCTTCGAGATCCTCGGCGTCGTAGCGGCGGTCGCCGTAGACCTGGTCCTCGGGCTCGGCGTGGATCGTCGCACCTGCGTCCCGGGCGCGGGCGAAGTGCGCGTCGACGTCCTCGACGTACACGTGCGTGAGATCCGTGTAGGCGCCCAGCTTCTTCGGGCTCCGGTACTCGGGGCCCGGATGGCCGAGGAAGATCTCGCCGTCGCCGAGCGTGAGCTCGGCGTGCGTGACCGTCCCGCTTTCGTCGGCGAACCTGAGCCGCTCCTCGAACCCGAACGCCCGCGAGAGCCAGTCGATCGCGGCCGAGACGTCCTCGTACAACAGGTAGGGCGTGATCGCCTGCATGCCGCTCCTTCCCCTGGTGGTCGTCCTGACGGACCACGTATCATGGTCTTAACCACGGAAAGGGGGTGGTCCGACTTTGATTTCCGACAGTACGGGCAGTGGAGGTAGTCGCAAGTAGGGGCGTGTCCCTAGGACCTACGGGGAATCGCCTAGCCAGCGTGGGGGACATCCCAGCGCCCCTGCTACTCCAGGCGATCTACCGAACAGGGGGCCCACGGGCCCCCTGTTTTATGTCTAGGAGGGCATGACGCGATAGCGCGTGCGGCCGCCGAGGTGGCCCGTGCGGACGATGCGGACGAGCTCCTCGCGCGAGACGAGCTTGTCGATCGGCTCGTCTCCCCAGAGCACCTCGAAGGTGAACTCCCCCGGGAGCTCGTCCTCGAGCCACTCGAAGGTGCGCGCAAGGCGCTCCACCCCGGGCTCGTTGAGCGACCAGCTGACCGCGTTCCACTCGGTGCCCTCCACGAGGATCTCGTGGACGCCGGGCATCTCGAGCAGCCAGGGCCCCTTCCTGCCGACGCGCTCTGCGTCAAGGCGCATGACGTCCGCCCGCCGGCTCTCGCCGGCGATGCGCTTCGCTTCATCCTCGTCGAGCCGCTGGGCCGCAACCACGGCATAGAGCTCCGAGGTCATGGCCTCAGCTTAGGAGCATTTTCCGAATTTATCGAGGACTGGGCGGAACATGGACGTGCCCCGATCCGCCCAGCCCTCAGGAAACTGCCCGGCGAATTTGTTCCTTGATCCCGATCGGATGGATGCCGTAGGTCTCGGTGACGGGGCCTATGTCACCGACGTTGTCGCCGAGGTCCAGCATCTCCACGGCGGCGCGCGCGCCGTGGAAGGGAGGCAGGACCTGACCGATCGTCGCGCCGGCCTTGAGTAGGCCCGGGGGCATCTGGAACGCGAGGCGGCGCTTTCCGAGCGTCTTGCGGATCTGCTCGTGAAGCTCGGCCCAGGTCAGACGGTCCGGGCCGCCGACGTCGAACGTCCGGTTCGGCGCCTCGGCGGACACCGCGGCGGTGAAGAGCGCTGCGACGTCGTCGACCCAGATCGGCTGCATGCGGTGGCGGCCAAGGACTGGAACGATCGGGGAGAAGCGGACGACCTTGATCTGCTGGAGGAGGAGGCCGCCGTCGCGGCCGAAGATGAAGCTCGGCCTGAAGATGACGTGCTCGATGCCCGAGTACTTGACCGCCTGCTCCTCCTCCCACTTGGCGTCGTAGTACGGGGCGACACCTCGCCCCTCCTCGGTGCCGAGCGCGCTCTGGAGGACGAGGCGGGTCACGCCTGCCTGCTTGGACGCCTCCACGAGGTCGCGTGTCCCCTGCACCATCACGCGTTCGATCGCCTCGGCGTCCGCGAACGGCGGGAGGGCGACGAGATGGACGACGGTCGTGCAGCCCTCGACCGCCCGCTTCAGGCTCTCGGCGTCGGTCATGTCGCCCTGCACGACCTCGCAACCCCACGAGCGGAGCTGGTCCTGCTTCTCGGGCCGGCGGGCGAGCGCGCGTACGGGGAACTCGGCAGCGCGCAGCGCGTGGACGACCTTGGTCCCTACGAAGCCGGTGCCTCCGACGACCAGGATCATGACTGGAAGTTCTTCCAGTAGCGGCTCGGCGTCGGGCCCACCTGGCCCTGGTACTTCGAGCCGAGCTCGCCCGTGCCGTAAGGGTGCTCGGCCGGCTCGGAGAGCTGCACGAACGAGAGCTGCCCGATCTTCATCCCGTAGTAGATCGTGATCGGCAGGTTCGCGACGTTCGAAAGCTCGAGGGTGACGTGGCCGTCCCAGCCCGGGTCGATGAAGCCTGCGGTCGAGTGGATGAGGAGACCGAGGCGGCCGAGCGAGCTCTTGCCCTCGAGCCGCGCGACGAGGTCGTCGGGGAGCGTGATGCGCTCGAGCGTCGAGCCGAGCACGAACTCGCCTGGATGGAGGATGAAGGCCTCGTCGGGGACGACCTCGACGAGCTCGGTCAGCTCCTCCATCTCCTGCTTCACGTCGATGAACGGGTAGCGGGAGTTCCTGAACACGCGGAAGAGCCGGTCGACGCGGACGTCCACGCTGGAGGGCTGCAGGAGCTCTTCCTCGTAAGGATCGATGCCGATCCGGCCCTCGCCGAGGAGCCGCCTGATGGTGCGGTCGGAAAGGACCATGGAGACCGCCAATCTATAAGCTCCGGACGTGGCTACGACCCGGACAATCGAGCTGAAGACAGACGTTCCAGGCCCGCGCAGCGCCGAGATTCTCGCCCGCAAGGAGCGCGTGATCGCGGAGCCGCTCTCCATCTACCTGCCGCTCGTGATCGCGGAAGCGCGCGGCGCGCTCCTCACCGACGTCGACGGGAACACATTCGTCGACTTCGCGGGAGGCGTCGGGTGCATGAACGTCGGCCACTCGCATCCGCGGATAGTCGAGGCGGTGCGCGAGCAGGCCGAGCGCTTCACCCACACCGACTTCACGATCATCCCGTACGAGAACTACGTCAGCCTGGCGGAGCGCCTGATCGAGCTGACCCCGATCTCGGGCGAAGTGCGCGCCGGCTTCTTCAACTCCGGGGCCGAGGCGATCGAGAACGCGGTCAAGTTCGCGCGCGCCTACACGGGGCGGCGAGGCGTGATCGCCTTCGAGGGGGGCTTCCACGGGAGGACGCTGCTCGCGCTCAGCCTCACGTCCAAGACGCATCCCTACAAGGCCGGCCTGGGGCCGTTCGCGCCGGAGACCTACCGTGTGGCCTTCAACGACCTCGACGCCCTCGAGTTCGCCTTCAAGGCGCACGTGGCGGCCGAGGACGTGGCGGCGATCGTGTTCGAGCCGGTGCAGGGCGAGAGCGGGTTCATCGTCCCCTCGCAGGAGTTCGTCGAGGGCATGCGCCGGCTGTGCGACGACCACGGCATCGTCCTGGTCGCCGACGAGGTGCAGACCGGCTTCTGCCGCACCGGCAAGACGTTCGCCATCGAGCACTTCGGGGTCGAGCCCGACCTGATGACGATCGCCAAGTCGATCGCCGCGGGACTACCGCTCTCCGGCGTCATCGGGCGAGCCGAGATCATGGACGCCCCCGGCGACAGCGCGGTCGGTGGGACGTACGTCGGCAACCCGGTCGCCATCGCCGCAGCGCACGCCGTCCTCGACGTGATCGCCGAGGAGGGGCTGAACGAGCGCGCCATGGCCATCGGGGAGACGATCCGCGCGCGCATGGAAGCCTGGCGCGAGCGATTCGACGCCGTCGCCGACGTCCGGGGCCTCGGCGCCATGCTCGCGATCGGGATCGAGCGCGGCGGCAAGCCGGACGCCGACCTGGCCACGGCGGTCGCCGAAGGCGCCGCACGTAAGGGCCTCCTGCTCCTGAAGGCCGGCATCTACTCCAACTGCATCCGCGTGCTCGTCCCGCTCGTGATCGAGGACGCGGAGCTCGAAGAGGCTCTCGGTGTGTGGGAGGAGGCTCTGCAGGAAGCACTTGCCTAGGCCGCGCGGGGCGGTAGGGGCGACACTGTGGCGGTGAGGGTCGGAGAGCTGATCGCCGACCGCTACGAGCTCGAGCAGCTCGTCGGCGAGGGCGGCATGTCGAGCGTCTATCGGGCGCACGACACGGTGCTCGAGCGGAGGGTGGCCATCAAGGTCCTCCACGAGCACTACTCCAGCGACCCCGAATACGTCGAGCGGTTCCGGCGCGAGGCGCGGGCCATCGCCCGGCTTGCCCATCCGAACGTCGTCACCGTGATCGACCGCGGCGAGTGGGACGGGCGCCAGTTCATCGTCTTCGAGCACGTCGCCGGGGAGAACCTCAAGGCCGAGATCGAGCGCGCCGGCGCGCTCCCCGTCAGGCGCGCGGTCGTCCTCTCGATCCAGATCGCCCGGGCGCTCGCCTACGCGCACGAGCTCGAGATCGTCCACCGCGACGTCAAGCCGCACAACGTCCTGCTCGATCCCGCAGGCACTGCGAAGGTGACGGATTTCGGGATCGCGCGGACACTGGACGTCGAAGAGGCGCTGACCCAGACCGGCACCGTGCTCGGTACCGGCCAGTACCTCTCCCCCGAGCAGGCGAACGGAGGCCGCGGCGACGAGCGCTCCGACCAGTACTCGCTCGGCGTCGTCATCTTCGAGCTTTTGACCGGCGAGCCGCCCTACACCGGCGGGAGCCTGATGGCGATCGCGATGAAGCACGTCAACGACCCGGTGCCGAGCGTGCGCGAGCGCAGGCCCGAGGTTCCCGCCCGCCTCGACTCGGTGGTGGCGTGCGCGATGGCCAAGAGCCCGGAGGACAGGTTCCCCTCCATGCAGGCGATGGTGTCGGCGCTCGAGGCCTGCCTCGCAGAGCTCCCGGACACCGAGCGCGTGCGGGACCAGCAGGAGGACACCGGCGTCATGGCGACGCCCTCACCACCCGCGCCGCGCGCGACGCCCCCCGCCCGGCCGGTGCCCACCGGCTCCGACCGCTCACGAGGACGGCCGCCGCGCCGCCGCGCCGCGCCTCGGCTGCTGGTGGCTCTTCTCGGCATCGCCGGCGTGATCGCGGTCGGCCTGATCGCGCTCCAGGCGACTCGGGACGACGGTGTCGGCGGTCTCCTCGACGGCGGCGGGGGCGGCAGCGAGACCCGCGTTCAGCTCCAGGCGGTCGCCGACTTCGACCCCCGCGGCGACAACCGCGAGGAGCATCCCGAGCTGGTCGAGTTCGCGACGGACGGAAACCGTGAGACCTCGTGGTCCACCGAGACCTACAACAGCTTCGAGAAGGACGGGGTCGGGATCGTGCTCGACGCAGGAGAGCCCGTGGAGCTCTCGCGGCTCACGGTCGTCACCGACACGCCAGGCTTCACCGCGATGGTCATCGCGGGGAGACAGGCCGGCGGTCCCTTCGTCGACGTCTCCGAGTCGCAGGAGGTCACCGGGCGCACGTCGTTCGAGGTCGACACGCGCGGAGATCCCTTCCGCTACTACGCCGTCTGGATCACCGCGCTCGACGGCGCCGCGCACGTGAACGAGGTGCGCGGCTTCCGCGCCGCCTAATAGCGCAGTTCTGCTCGCCGGTCGCGGCGCTCGAGGGCAAGCTCGACCAGCCGGTCGAGGAGCTGCGGGTACGGCACGCCGGAGGCCTCGAAGAGCTTCGCGTAGACGCTCGTCGCGGTGAAGCCGGGGATGGTGTTCAGCTCGTTGACGACGACCTCGCCGTCGGGGCGGACGAAGAAGTCGACGCGGGCCATTCCCTCGCAGTCGGAGGCGACGAATGACGCCACTGCGAGCTCCTGCACGCGCTTGATGGATTCCTCGGAGATCCGCGGCGGGATCACGAGCTCCATGCCGCCGTCGGCGTACTTGGCCTCGTAGTCGTACCAATCGCTCGCGAGCGGGACGATCTCGCCCGGGATCGAGGCCACGGGATCGGCGTTCCCGAGCACGCTGCACTCCACTTCGACGCCCTCCACGAACTCCTCCACGAGGATCTTCTCGTCGTGTGCGAGCGCGAGCTCGACGGCCGCTGCGAAGTCCTCCTCGCCCCTGACGACGCTGATCCCGACGCTCGACCCGAGCCTCGCCGGCTTGACCACGCACGGGAAGCCGAACGGGCTCGCCGCCTCGTCGCCGGCGCGGGCCGTGAGGCTGCGCGCCACCGGGATGCCCTTGTCGCGCATGACCGACTTGAAGAGGTCCTTGTCCATGCAGAGCCCCGAGGCCGTCACGCCGGCGCCGACGTAGGCGACGCCGGCGAGCTCGAGGACGCCTTGCACGGCCCCGTCCTCGCCGAACGGGCCGTGCAGCACCGGGAAGACGACGTCGAGGCTCGCGGCCTGCCCCGCCTCGAGGTGCCACGCTCCCTCGCGCGGGATCTCGACGGGGACGACCTCGTAGCGTTCGGGGTCGAGCCCTTCGATCACCGAGCGCGCCGAATTGAGCGAGACCTCGTGCTCGCTCGAGCGTCCGCCCATGAGCACCGCTACGCGCAGCCTGGCGATCGCGTCGCTCCTAGCAGGAGGCCTGGCCGACCTTGATGACCACGGTCGAGCCGGTCTCGACGAGCGCGTTGGGCTCCGGGTCGGTGTCCTGCACGAAGCCGACCTGGCCGGGATCCACGACCACGACGCATTCGACCTCGACGACGAGGTCCTGCTCCTCCAGCGCGTCGCGCGCGTCCTGCTCGGAGAGGCCGTCGACGTTCGGCATGCGAATCGTCTCGGGCCCGGTCGAGATGGTGATCTGCACCGTCGAGCCTCTCGCCGCCTCCACGCCCGGGTCGGGGTTCTGGGCGGAGACGAGCCCCGCGGGGGTGGAGCTGGATGGCGCTTCCACCACCTCGACCTGGAACCCTGCGGTCTCGAGCTCGCTGCGTGCGCTGTCCTCCGACTGCTCGAGCACGTCGGGGACAGGGATCGCCTGCGTCCCCTTCGAGACCCTGACGGTGACCACGGAGCCTTCGTCGACGAGCGTGCCCGGCTTCGGGTCCAGCGACGCGACCTGTCCGACCGGGCGTTGCGAGAAGACGTCGACGCGCCGGGGCTCGAGCCCCAGCTCCTCCAGGATGGAGGCGGCTTCGCCGTACGTCCTGCCTGCCAGGGCCGGGACCTCCACCTCCCTCGGGCCCGTCGAGACGACGATCGTGACCGTGTCGCCCTTCGCGATGCGGCTTCCGGCCGGGGGTTGCTGCTCGATCACGAGGCCTTGCTCGACCTCGGTCGAGGGCTGCTCCTCCACCGCGGCCTCGAGCTCGGCCTCTTCGATGCGCTGGATCGCCAGGTCGCGTTCGATTCCCACGACGTTCGGGACGCCCACGGGCTCGGCGGCCTCGAGCTGGTCCTGGATCTGGTTGTAGACCCACCACCCGGCGAGGACCGCCGCGGCGAGCAGGAGACCGACGAGCAGCCAGGGCACCCAGCGCTTGCGCTTCCGCGGAGGCTCGTCGTACGGGCTGCTGGGCGGGTAGGTCGGAGGCGGTCTCTGCGCAGGCGGCGGAGCCGCCACGCGCGTCGGGCTCTCGGAGAGCAGCTCGGTCGCCTCCCCGACGGCCGCGCCCGCGAGGATGGCCGTGGCCGCGGTGGCGGTCGAGCGCGAGATGGGCAGGCCGGCCTCGACGCGCTCGAGGTCCTCGATGAACTCCTCGGCGGTCTGGTAGCGGTCTTCCGGGTCCTTGGCCAGCGCGCGCAGCACGATCTGGTCCAGCTCCGGCGGAATCTCCGGCCGCAGGCTCGAGGGCGGCTTCGGCAGCTCGTTCACGTGCTTCATGGCGATCTCGATCGCCGAGTCGCCGGTGAACGGCACCTTGCCCGTGAGCATCTCGTAGAGGACGACGCCTGCCGAGTAGAGGTCGGACGCGGCCGTGACGGGCGCGCCGCGGGCCTGCTCGGGAGAGAGGTACTGCGCGGTGCCCATGATCGAGCCGGCTTCGGTCATCTGCGAAGCGCCGTGCCGCGCGATCCCGAAGTCGGTCACCTTCAGCCGCGGCTCGTTCGCCTTCACCTGCTGGTCGGCGGAGACGAGCACGTTGTGCGGCTTGATGTCGCGGTGGATGATCCCGTGGCGGTGCGCGAAGCGGAGGGCCTCGAGGAGCTGCTTGGCGTACCCGATCGCGGTGTGCACCGGGAGCGCGCCGTGGGTCATGATCAGCTCCTTGAGGCTGCGGCCCTCGATCACCTCCATCGCGATGTAATACGTCCCCTCGGCCTCGCCGCGGTCGTAGATGGAGACGATGTTCGGGTGCGAGAGGCTGGCTGCGGACTTCGCCTCGCGCCGAAAGCGCTCGATGAAGAGGTCGTCGCCCGCGTAGCGCTCGTTCAGGATCTTGATCGCGACGCGGCGCCCGAGCTCCTCGTCCTCGGCGAGATAGACGTTGGCCATGCCGCCGGAGCCGAGCTTGCGCAGGATCCGGTAGCGGCCGTCGAAAAGCGTGTTTATGAGGGTGTCCGAGAGGCCGGCCATGGCTGTTGGACCTTCGACAGAGGTTAGGTGTTCCTCCCCAACACCGCTTCGATGATCTCCTTGGCGATGGGCGCCGCCGTCGCGCCGCCGGTGCCCGACTGGTCGGAGAGCGCCACGGCCACGGCGACCTTGGGGGCGTCCGCGGGCGCGAACGCGATGAACCAGGTGTTGTTGCGGCCCGCCACGCCGGTCTCGGCGGTCCCGGTCTTGCCGGCGACGGACACGCCGGAAATCTGGGCAGCCGTGCCCGTGCCCGATTCGACCACCAGGGTCATCATGGCGGTGAGCTCGGCTGCCGTCGACGGCTCGATCGCGGTCTTCCACTCCTCCGGCCCGAACCGCTCGATCACGTCGCCGTCCGGCGACGTGATCCGCTGCACCAGCCGCGGCTCCATGACGACGCCGTCGTTCGCCACGCCTGCGGCGACGAGCGCCATCTGGAGCGGGGTCACGATCAGACGCTCCTGGCCGAACGCGAGGCGCCCAGGATCGACCTCGGATGGGTCGTCCGGCTTGTAGAGGCGGCCGTTGCGGTAGAGGCCGCTGATGAGCACCTCGTTCGAGGGAAGCTCGATCGGCGGCCGGTCGTAGAAACCGAAGCGCTCGGCGTACTCGAGGACGGTGTCCGCGCCGAGCTCCTTGCCGAGGTTGCAGAAGACGGAGTTGATGGAGTTCTCGAGCGCCTCCGAGAGAGTCACCCGGCCGAATGCGTTCAGCTCGCCCTGGTCGGAGAAGTTGGTGACGCGCTGGCCGAAGAGCGTGCAGAAGCCAGGGTCGTCGAACTCGCTCTCGGGCGTGAAGGCGCCGGTGTCGAGCGCCGCGGCTGCGGTGATGACCTTGAACGTCGAGCCGGGGACGAAGCGGCCGGCCGTCGCCCGGTCGAGCAGGGGCGCGGCAGGCTCGCACGGCGCCGTTATCCGCTCGATGGCGCCGAAGTTCTCCTCGACGAGGTTCGGGTGGAACGAGGGCGAGGAGGCGAGCGCCAGGACCGCGCCGGTGGTGGGATCGAGGGCCACGGCCGCTCCGCAGTTCCCGGCGAGCCCGTCCATCGCGGCCCGCTGGGCGTTCATGTTGAGCGTCGTGACGACGTTGTTGCCCTCGCGCGTGATGCCCTGGAGCTTGTCCAGCGTCGTGTCGATGATCGTGCTCAGGTTGGCGTTCGAGCCGGTGAGGAAGTCGTTCATCGACTGCTCGAGGCCGGTGCGCGAGCGCGAGATCGTCGAGTAGCCGACGGCGTGAGCCGTGAGCGGGCCGCGCGGGTAGCGCCGGACATACCACGTGCGGCCGTCCTCCAGCTTGCGCTGGCGGTTCCGCGCCAGCACGGTCGTCCCGTTGGCGGCATAGATGAACCCGCGCTTGACTTCGAGCTCGCGGACGACCAGCGCGGGGTTCCCCTGGCGTGCCTCGAGGTCGGGAGCTCGCCAGAGCCAGTACGTCGCGGTCGCGATCAGCGCCACGAAGAGGAAGGCGAAGACGAAGAAGAGGCGGCGGATCTGAGGGTTCACCGGCGTTCACCCCGGTTGACGCGGTCGGAGACCATGAGGAGCAGCGCGAGCACGATGAAGTTGGCGACGACGCTCGATCCTCCGTACGACACGAAGGGCAGCGTTATCCCGGTGAGCGGGATCAGCCCGACGACGCCGCCGATGATGATGAACGCCTGGATGGCGACCGCGGCGGTGAGGCCCGAGGCAAGCAGCTTCGAGAACCCGTCGTCGGCCATCATCGCCACGCGGAAGCCGCGGAAGGCGAAGAGGAGGTAGAGGAGGATGACCGCCGCAGCGCCGGCCAGGCCCAGCTCCTGGGCGATCGCCGAGAAGATGAAGTCGGTCTCGACGAAGGGGATGTAGGGCTCGCCTTCGGGGGAGAGCAGCACGCCGTTCCCGAGCCCCGAGCCGAACACGCCGCCGCTCGCGATCGCGTAGATCGACTGGACGAGCTGGTACGTGTCCCCCTGCGGGTCGCTCCAGGGGTCGAGCCAGCCCTGCACCCGGTCCTGGACGTGCGGGATCACCTGGTAGAGCGCGACCGCGCCCGCGAGGAAGAGCCCCATCCCCACCGCCACGAAGGACCAGCGCGCCGTCGCCGTGTAGAGCATGACGAGGAAGATCGCGAAGTAGAGGAGCGCGCCGCCCAGGTCGCGCGTCTGGAAGAGCACGAGCATGGCGCCGCCCCAGATGAGCAGCAGCGGCCCGAGGTGCTTGGGCGAGGGCAGGCGCCCGCCGCCGGCCCCGTACGAGAGCATCTCGCGGTTGTCGCGCAGGTAGCCGGCCAGGAAGACGACGATCAGGACCTTGGCGAGCTCGCCGGGCTGGAAGACGATCGGCCCGATGTCGACCCAGAGCGTCGCGCCGTTGATCGTCCTCCCGATTCCCGGGAGCGCCGGGAGGACGAGCAGGCCGATCGCCGAGATGCCGAGGATGTACTTGATGTTGTCGAGCTCCCGGTAGTCGCGGAGGAAGATCACGATGCCCGCGAACGCGATCACCCCGACGACGACCCAGAGGCCCTGGCGGAAAGCGAGGTCCGGGTCGATGCGGTAGATCTCGGTGAGCCCGATGGCGCACAGGAGCCCGCCCAGCGGGAGGAGGTAGGGATCCGCGTCGGGGAGCCGGACACGCAGCAGGATGTGTGCGACGACGAAGAGGGAGACGAAGAACACCGCGTACGACAGCGAGCCCGCCGAGACGACGTCCTGGCGCGCGATGTAGACCGACGCGAAGCCGGCGGCCGTCAGGAGGCCGACGAGGACGAGGTTCAGGAGCTCCCGCGTGCGGAGGCTCATCGGCGGATCAGGGGACGGCCTCTGCCTCGTAGCCGGCCACGCGCGCCAGGGCGCGCTCGTACGAGACGAGCTGGTGGTCGAAGAGGCCCGCCCGCTCCTCCGGCGAGAGCTGGGCGGCCTGGAGGCGGCTGACGTAGCGCTCGCGGTAGAGGCCCACGCCGTCGCTGAAGTCGAATGGAACTCCCTGGTAGACGGTGATGTTCCCTTCCTCGTCGGCGCCGACGAAATACGCCCGGGAGAGCCCGAACAGCGCCCCTCCGAGAATGAGCGCGACGAAGGCGATGCCGAGCGTGGCCCAGAGAATCCGCCGGCCCCAGTGCGACCGCCTGCGGCGCGGCCGCGGCTCCTGGGCGGCCGGCTCCGCCGCCTGGACGGGCGTCATTTCTGTGAGCGTGTCCTCGAGCTCGTTCGGCTCCTCGGCCGTGTCGGCCGGCGGCGAGGCGACCAGGGTCTCCTCGATCGCCTCGTCGCCCTCGACCTTGAAGAGAACGACCGTGATGTTGTCCTCGCCCCCGCCCGAGTTCGCCGCCCGGACGAGGCTGCGGGCGGCCTCGTCGAGCGTACCGGCCTCCTCGACGAGCCTGAGGATGTCCTCCTCGGGCACCATCGTCGTCAGACCGTCGGAGCAGAGGAGGAAGAGGTCTCCCGGCTCGACGTCGATCGTGACCATGTCGACGTCGACGTCCGCATCGGTTCCGAGCGCGCGGGTGATCACGGAGCGCTGCGGGTGGGCGTCGGCCTCCTCCGGCGTGAGGCGGCCGCTCCGCATCAGGTCGGCGACGAGCGAGTGGTCCTCGGTCAGCTGCTCCAGCTCGCCGTTGCGGATCCGGTAGGCGCGCGAGTCGCCGACGTGACCGATGGAGACACGCCCGTTCGTCAGGATCGCGGCGGTGACGGTCGTGCCCATGCCGGAGGCCTCGGAGTCGGTCCGCGCGCGCTCGTAGATCCTCCGGTTCGCCTCCTGGATGATGGCCTCGACCCGCTCGGCGGGCTCCAGGCGGTCGGCGTCGTGGTACTCGCGGAAGGCGGCCGCCGCGAGGCGCGACGCGACCTCGCCCGCCTGCGCACCGCCCATCCCGTCGGCGACGGCGAAGAGCGGAGGGTCGAGAACGAAGCTGTCCTCGTTGCGGCGACGCACGCGCCCGGCGTCCGTTCTTCCCGCGCTGTCGCCGAGCCTCATCGCTGGTACTCCAGCTCCGTGTCGCCTACCTGCAGGCGATCGCCCTCGCGAAGCCTGCGCCGGCCGTCGACGCGCTCCCCGTTGACGTAGGTCCCGTTCGTCGAGCCGAGGTCGACGACCCAGGTCCCGTCGAGGCCGCTCTCGACCCGCGCATGGTGACCCGAGGCGTAGTCGTCGCCGGGGAGCGGCACGACGTTGTCCTCGGAGCGGCCGAAGGTCATCGGCACGGGCCCGGGCTCGAAGGCGCGGCCGACCGGAATCACCTTCGAGCGGACGACGACCAGCTTCCCGGGCGCCACCCCGGCTTCGGCCCGCGCCTGGGCCACCTGGGCGGGTGCGAGCACGAAGCTCTCCTGGGGCGCGGCCGGCAGGCCTCGTTCCGCCGTGCGGACGACGCGCCAGATGAAGATGTAGAGGAGGACGATGAAGGCGGCCTGCAGCGCGATGAGGATTGGCTCGACAGACACGCCGTGGGTCTCAGAACCCGCGCTCGAAGCGAAGCTCGGTGGTTCCGAGCACGACGCTGTCGTCCGGCTCGAGCTTCGCGCGCTTCACGCGCTCCCCGTTGACCGTGATCCCGTTCGTGGAGCCGAGATCGACGATCCAGTAGGCCCCGTTCTCCTGCCTGATCTCGGCATGCCGGCGCGAGACGTTGGGGTCGTCGACCGAGATGTCGCAGTCGCGTGAGCGCCCGAGCACGAGAGTGCGGTTCGCGAGCTCGTGGCGCTTGCCGCCCACGACGAGTACCGGGGTAGCGTGCGCGAGGTCGAGCGCGGCGGCGTCCTCGGAGGACACCGCTTCGGTGTCGGCGGCAGGCGGCTTGAAGATCTTCGTCTCGCTCGGCACCGCCTGCGGCTGGACCTCTGGCGGAACGTCGGCGGCCGCCCGGCCGCGCTGGGGCTGAACCATGCGTGTGGCGATCCCGAACTCCCCGACGCTCAGGTCGTCGTCCTCCTCCATGAGCACCACGGGCGTCGTCAGCAGGGCGTAGCCCTCGCGGCGGGCGTGCTCCGACAGGTAGTCGGAGAGCTCCGTGAGGAGCGAGTCCTCGTAGTTCCCGAACTGGTCGCGGTCGCTCGGCGCGAGATAGAGCGTGTACTCGTTCGGGACGTACACGCGCGAGACCGAGACGGTCTTGGCGTCGTCCATCTCCTTCGCCAGCTTCCGTGCCAGCTCGACCGGCTGCACGTGGGTGCGGAAGGCGCGGCCGAAGACGCCCTCGACGAGCGACTCGATCCGGTGCTCGATGCTCCTCAGGACGCTCATAGGAAGCGGACACCATTGTGCCCGCCGGGCACTCTAACGACGCGCTCGAAGCAACGGATACGCCAGCGCACCCGTTGCGAGCCAGGCTGCGGGCACAGCCCAGGTGGCGGCGACGGGCTCGCCGCCCACCGCGAGCGGAGCGAGGAGCAGCGCCCCGACGTATCCCGCACCCCAGCCTGCAACGCCCCAGAGACCGTGCTCCCGGGCCGGTCGCGCGGCCAGCGTCGCCGCGACGACCACGAGAGCCGCGGCGAGCATCGTGGGCCGGCTCGTGAGGAGGCTCGCGACGGCGTCGAAGGCCGCCGCAGGCCCTTCGGTGCCTCGGAGGCTGGTCGTCCCCGGCGCGTCCTGCCCGGTCAGAGGCAGTCGTGCTCCGGCGGCGATCGCCGTCCCGGCGGCCGCCAGCACGCCCGCAAGGGCGAGCGCGGCCTGTCTCACGGCGCCGCGGGCCTGGAGCGCGACCACGGGCATCAGGGGCAGGAGGTGGAGGAGCGCCAGCACCGGCCCTGCCACGAAGAGGAGCCCCGAGCGCGCGTCGCGCGCGAAGAGGACGAGCCAGGCGATCGCAAGCGGCACGTAGGCCAGCGCGAGCCCGAGGGACACGTTCCCCAGGGGAAGGACGGGCACCGCCAGCGCCGCTGCGAGCCCGACGCGTGGGTTGACGAGCGCGAGCAGCCCGGCGATGGCGCCCAGGAGGAACGGCCAACCGCCCGGGAAGAAGGGCAGCAGGAACGCCGAGCCGCCCGCGAACGCCGCGGCGAGGACCGCGTGCGGCCCCTGCTCCTGCAGGCGTGCGGGGGACGAGACGGCGCGGCGGCGTTCGGAGCGATCCTCCTCGACCGAGCGCAGGAGATGGAGCGCCTGGCGCGCGGTCGGGCGCTTTCCCGGGTCGTTCGCGAGCATGCGGTCGACCGCGCGGCTGAGCTTGCGCGGCAGGTCCGGCCGCAGCTCGGCGAGCGGCTGGGCGCCCTGTTCGACCCGGCGCGCGGTCTCGAGCGGCGAGACCGCCCAGAAGGGATGACGGCCGGCGAGCGCCTCCCAGAGGATCACGCCCAGCGACCAGACGTCCGCTGCGCCGGTCGCCTCCGCCCCTCGCATCCGCTCCGGCGCGATGTAGGCGAGCGTCCCGGGCACGTCGCCCGCGGCGGTCAGGGTGTCGGCCTCGTCGATCTGCGCCATCCCGAAGTCGAGCAGCCGGATGGAGACCTCCTCGGCGTCCTCGACCATGACGTTGGCCGGCTTGACGTCGCGGTGGATCACGCCCTTGGAGTGTGCGTGGGCGAGCGCCTCGAGGATCTGAGCCGCGGCCTCGACAGAGCTCCAGTCGTCGAGCGCGCCGCCGCGCAGGGCATCGCGCAATGTGCAGCCCGAGATGAAGGGGTAGGCGACGTAGACGTGGCCTTCGTCGCGGGCGAGCGCAAGCGCCCGCAGGCACCGCGGATGGCGGAGGCGGGTCGCGGCCTCGACCTCGCGCTCTGCCCTGGCGCCGGCCTTCCCCTCGCGCGCGACGATCTTGAGGGCGACCTCCCGGTCGGCCTGCTCGTCGCGGGCAAGCCACACCGAGCCTGCCCCGCCGCTTCCCAGCGGCCGCAGCGGGCGGTAGCGACCGAGAACGAGGTTGTTCTCGCTGAGAGCGACTGCGTGTTCCACGGACACCCCGGCACTTGGCGCTGGCTCCTGAAAGTCCTGCAAAGTCCGAGGTGGGTGGTAGACTCGGCCGCTTCTTCGACCCCGAGCGGCCCGTGTTCGACCGAGAGAAACCCGAGACTCAGAGCGACATCGAGTTCGACTTCTTCGACGAGTCGCCGACCGTCGAGTCGTCTCAGCGACCAGAGGGCGGGCCGCGCAAGCGGCGGCGCCTCCCGACGCGCCCGCCGAGCCCTCCCGGAGGGCCTCAGCTCTACAGGCTGGGCGTGCTGATCGCGGGCGCGATCGTCCTCGCGGTCATCCTCATCCTCGTCGTCAACAGCTGCCGGAACAACCAGAAGGTCTCCGCGTACGAGAACTACGTCGAGTCCGTGAGCACGATCGCGGCGCAGTCCGAGGATCTCGGCAACCAGCTCAACACGCAGCTGACGACCCCGGGGATCACGCTGGAGGCGCTGCGCGAAGACGTCGAGGGGCTGCGGGAGCAGCAGGAGCAGATCCTGCGGCGTTCGCAGGAGCTCGAGCCTCCGGGGCCGCTGCTCGAGCAGCAGGCAAGCCTCGTCGAGACGATGCAGTTCCGGGTCAACGGCCTCGCCGGCCTGGCGACCGCCCTCGAGCAGGTGGCCCAGACGAGCAACGCGGACGAGTCCGGCCAGCTGCTGGCCTCACAGGCCCAGCGGCTCGTGGCGAGCGACGTCGTCTACGCGGACGGGTTCCAGTCGCCCACCGAGACCGTGCTCGAGGAGCAGGGCGTCTCCAACGTGCCCGTGCCGGCGTCGCTGTTCGTCCAGAACCCGGAGTTCGGCAGCCCGACGCAGTGGAAGCAGACGGTGGCACGGCTCACGCAAGCGCCCGAGGCGGGCGGCCTCCACGGCAACGGCATCCAGGGTGTAGTCGTCCAGCCCGGCGATCAGCAGCTCTCCCCGACCGAGGACAACACCATCACGTCGAGCAGCAACCTCGCGATCCAGGTGCTCGTCCAGAACTCGGGCGACAGCCAGGAGACGCAGGTCGAGGTCACCCTCACGATCTTGCAGGATCCGCAGATCGAGAAGCGCCAGGTGATCGACGTCATCAACCCGGGCGAGACGAAGACCCTCACCTTCCGCGACTTCGGCGAGCTCGCGTTCACCACGAGCACGGTGCTCCAGGTCAACGTCGAGCCGGTGCAGGGCGAGACGAACAAGGGCAACAACACCGCGGAGTACCCGGTCATCTTCACGTTGGACTAGCGCCGGCGCTAGGCTAGGGCTCCATGTCGGACCTCTCCGACGCGGCCCCCTGGATCGCCATCGGCGCCGCAGCGGCGGCGGTCGTCGCGCTCATTCTCTCGCTGGCCTTCTATCTCAAGCTGCGCGCCGTGCGAAAGGCGCAGCAGGTGCTCCTCGGCTCCAAACCAGACGACCTCGTCAACTTCGCCGTCTCGCTTCAGACCAGGATCGACGACCTGCACCGCGTCGTCGACGAGTTCGCCGCGGCGCTCGCGCGGATCGACCGGCGGGTGGACGGATGCCTCTCCCACACGGCGCTCGTCCGTTACAACGCCTACGAGGACGCCGGGGGCCACCAGTCGGCCTCGCTTGCCTTTCTCGACGGTGGGCGCTCCGGCGTCGTCATGAGCGCCATCCAGGGCCGCGACTATGCGCGAATCTACGTGAAGCAGCTCGACAGGGGCAAAGCGCCGGTTGCGCTCTCGCCCGAGGAGCAGGAGGCCGTCGACCGCGCGATGGCTCAGTCCTGATGACGTACCGGAAAGCGGACATCCGCCCCTACCGGCCCGACGACGAGCCGCTCCTCTTCGGGCTCGCGAGCCTCGATCGCGGCGCCGACAGCCGCACGCTCGCGGTGCTCGAGCGGGCGACCGTCTTTGTCGCCGAGCTCGAGGGAGACCCGGCCGGCTACGTTGCGCTCGAGCGTGCGGGCGACGCCGTCCGCGTCGACCAGCTCTTCGTCAGCCCCGAGCACGAGGCCGAGGGCATCGGGCGCCAGCTGCTCGAGTTCGCGGAGGGGTTTGCGATCTCCGAGCGGGCGCTCTCGCTCCAGGTCGTCGTGGCGAGCGGGGATCGCAGGGCGTCGGCCTTCTACCGCGGCCGCGGGTTCGTGCAGGCGGGGGAGGATCTGCTCGAGCTCGTGCTCCCGCGGCCCTAGCCTCCTGGAGTCGGTCCGCTCATCTACGATTTGCGCCAATGCAGCAGGTTCTCGTGCTGAACGCGAGCTTCGAGCCCCTCAACGTCTGCACGGTCCGGCGTGCGCACGTGCTCGTCTACAAGGGGAAGGCGGAGATGGTCGAGCAGCTGCGGCAGCCGCTGCGCTCGGCCGAGGACACGTTCCCGTGGCCCCACGTGATCAGGCTCGTCCACTACGTTCGCGTCCCGCGCGCCGTGAAGCGGAAGATCTCGCGCCGTGCGCTATTCGCCCGGGACGGGCACAGGTGCGTCTACTGCGGGTCTTCCGGCCGGCTCACGCTCGACCACGTCGTCCCCAGGTCGCGCGGCGGCGACTCGGTGTGGGAGAACGTCGTCACCTCCTGCGCGCCCTGCAACCTGCGCAAAGGGAACCGGCTGCCGGAGGAGATAGAGATGCGCCTGAAGGTCACGCCGCGCGCGCCCACGCCTGCGCTCTTCGTCACGCTGTCGGCATCCCGGATCCCGGACCGCTGGCAGCCCTACCTCGCCGCATACGCCTAGAGCGCGAAAGGGGCGAGCCGGAGCCCGCCCCCTTCCGGGCGGTCAGGCGTCGTAGTAGAGCGAGAACTCGGCCGGGTGCGGCCTGAGGGCGACGACGTCGACCTCGTTCTCGCGCTTGTAGTCGATCCAGGCGCGGAGCACCTCTGCGCTGAAGACATCGCCGCGGAGCAGGAACTCCTGGTCGTGCTCGAGCGCGTCGAGCGCCTCGCCGAGCGAGCCGGGCACCTGTGCGATGCCGCCGCGTGCCTCCTCGAAAAGGTCGAAGTCCGCCGGCTCGCCGGGGTCGAGGCCCTTCTCGATGCCGTCCAGCCCGGCCATCAGCATGGCCGCGAACGCGAGGTACGGGTTCGCCGTGGCGTCCGGGCAGCGGAACTCGAGCCGCTTGGCAGCCGCCGAGTCCGAGTACATCGGGATGCGGATCGCCGCCGAGCGGTTGCGCTGTGAGTAGACGAGGTTGACCGGCGCCTCGTAGCCGGGCACGAGCCGGCGGTACGAGTTCGTCGTCGGCGCGCAGAAGGCGAGCAGCGCGGGCGCATGCATGAGCAGGCCGCCCACGTAGGCGCGGGCGAGCTGCGACAGGCCTGCGTAGCCGGACTTGTCGGCGAAGAGCGGCGTCCCCTCCTTCCAGAGCGACTGGTGCGTGTGCATCCCCGAGCCGTTGTCGCCGAAGATCGGCTTCGGCATGAACGTCGCGCTCTTCCCGGCCAGCCGGGCGACGTTCCGCACGACGTACTTGTAGGTCATGACCTGGTCGGCCATCCGCGTCAGGCTCTGGTAGCGGAGGTCGACCTCGCACTGGCCCGCAGAGGCGACCTCGTGGTGGTGGAACTCGCAGGGGATCCCGAGGCGCTCGAGCGTCAGGACAATCTGCGTGCGAAGGTCGTGCAGTGTGTCGTGCGGTGCCGGCGGGAAGTACCCGCCCTTCTCGCGCACGGTGTAGCCGAGGCCGGGCGCGCCTGAGTTCCAGTGGCCCTCGGCGGAGTCGACGCTGTAGTGCGCCTTGTGGGGGGCGAGCTCGTAGGAGACCTCGTCGAAGACGAAGAACTCGCACTCGGGCCCGAAGTTCGCGGTGTCGGCGATCCCGGTCTCGTGGAGGTGCTCCTCCGCGCGGCGGGCGATCCGCCGCGGGTCGCGACCGTAGGGCTCGCCCGTCGTCGGGTCGGCGATCTCGCACACGAGCGAGAGGGTCGACGCCTCCGTGAACGGGTCGAGCACCGCGCTCGCCGGGTCGGGCATGAGCAGGAGGTCGCTCTCGGCGATGCCCTGCCAGCCGCGTATCGACGAGCCGTCGAAGCCGAGCCCCTCGGTGAACGCCGACGTCCCGAAGGCGCTGACTGGCAGCGTCATGTGCTGCCAGGCGCCGAAGAGGTCGGTGAACTTGAGGTCGACCATCTGAGCCTTCTGCTCGAACGCCCAGGCGACCGCCTCGTCCGCCTCCGGCTGCGCGCCGTTCGCGAGGTACGCCTTCGTCTCGATCTCCTGCATGCCGCCTCCTTCTGGTCCACGAAAAAAGCCCCAGCGGTCGAATCGACCTCTGAGGCTCCGTCGCCTTCTGCGCGGCGCCGCCGTCGGCGCCTCGCACCTTCACGATAGCGCGAACCCTGGACGGATCTCAAGGCCGCGGGTATCCTCGGCGGCGGATGCGATCCAACAGAGTCTGAGACACCAGGTGTCGCGGTCCCCCTTCTAGGGGCGCCGCCTCTTTCGCCCTGCGTTCGACTCGACTTTGGAGGAGCAAGCCGATGACCGCCGTCCGCGTTTCCGATCTTCGCAAGGACTTTCTTCGCCGCGATGGGCGCCGCCTGCGCCGTCAGCGCGTGCCCGCCCTGCGGGATGTCTCGTTCACCATCGCGCGCGGCGAGTGCGTCGCCGTCCTTGGCCAGAACGGCTCGGGGAAATCGACACTCGTCCGCCTGCTCTCGACGCTCCTCCTTGCCGACGGCGGGACGGCGAGCATCTTCGGCCACGAGATCTCGAGCGATCCGCGGGGCGTGCGCAGGCTCGTCAACCGCGTGTCGGTCGAGGCGTCCTTCTTCAAGAAGATGTCCTCGGCCGAGAATTTGGCCTACGCCGCGCGCTTCTACGGGATGACGCCCGGCCAGACAGGGCCGCGAATTCCCGAGATCCTCGAGCGCGTCGGCTTCCCCGTCGATCGCCGTGGCGAACCGATGGAGAACCTCTCCCGTGGCATGCAGCAGAAGGTCGCCCTGGCTCGGGCGCTCCTCACCTCGCCGGTGCTGCTTCTGCTCGACGAGCCGACGACCGGGCTCGACCCGCGCTCTCGGCTCGAGGTGCGCGAGTTCATCCGCGAAGTACGAACGACGCACGACGCGACCGTGCTCATCTGCACGCACGACCTCGACGAGGCCGAGGCGCTCGCCGACCGCGTCGGGATCCTCGATCGAGGCCGGCTCGTCTGCCTTGCGCCCACCGCCCAGCTGAAGCAGCGCTACGGCGTCGACACCCTCGAGGAGGTCTTCTTCGCCGCGACCGGGAAGGCGCTCGAGGACGAGGAGGAGGTCGACGACTCATGAGAGTCGCGGCGCACGTCCTTCGTGCGGAGCTCGTCGGGCTCGTCGGCGTCGTCGAGCGGAACACGTACCTCGTCCGGCGCTACGTCTGGTGGGAGGTCGCGTTCTTCCTCTGGACCGTCGCCAACACGCTCACGATCGTCTTCATCGCAGAGGGCGTCGAGGCCTCGGGAGGGCAGATCGACGTCGAGCGGACGACGGCCGTCCTCCTGATCGGCGCCGTCATCTGGGCCTACCTGGGGATGATCTTCGAGATCCTCACGGAGACCGTCGCCTGGGAGCGCTGGGAGGGCACGATCGAGTACACGTTCATGGCCCCGCTCTCACGACCGGTGCACCTGGCCGGGATGGGCCTCTTTGCCATCGCCTACGGGCTCGTCCAGTCCGTGCTGCTCTTCACGGTCGTCGCGTTCTTCTTCGACCTCTCGCTGCCGAACGCGAACTTCGTCGCGGCGCTGGTCGTCCTCGCCATCGCGTCGATCTCGTTCGTCGGGATCGGGATGATGACGTCGGTCCTCCCGCTCATCTCGCCGGAGAAGGGCACGCAGCTCGGGTTCATCGCGCAGGGGATCCTGCTGGTCGTCTCGGGCGTCTACTACCCGGTCACGGTGCTGCCGGAGTGGATGCAGTGGATCGCGACGATCTCGCCGGCGACGTATGCGCTCGAGGGCGTGCGCGACGCCATCCTCGAGGGTGACGGCCTGGCCGCGCTCACGGACGAGATCTGGCCTCTGGTCGTCATCGGCGTGGTCTCGATTCCCGCCGGCCTGGCGGTGTTCGGCCAGGGCGAGCGTTACGCGAAGCGCCACGGGAAGCTGAAGCGGTCCGGGTAGACGCCCGAGAACGCTGGTGTACACTCCGACGGTCATTCGAGGCGACGAGGCCTCGGGCGGATGTCCGCCCGGGGCTGTTTGCGTTTAAGAGGAGGTTGTGACATGGCGCAGGTCGAGACCAGCAGCAGGGCGACGAGCGACCCGGCTGCGCGCAAGGAGGTGCTCAGGCGGGTCAAGGAAGAGGAGGTGGCGTTCGTCCACCTCTGGTTCACCGACATCGAAGGGCACCTCAAGAGCTTTGCGGTCACCCTGCAGGAGCTCGAAGGGGCGCTGGACGACGGGATGGGATTCGACGGCTCCTCGATCACGGGCTTCAACGCGATCGAGGAGTCCGACATGGTCGCCATCCCGGACCCCTCGACCTTCCAGCTGATGCCCAACGGAGGCCACAAGGTCGGTCGCATGATCTGCGACGTCGTCACGCCGGACGGCCAGCCCTACATGGGCGACCCGAGGCACGTCCTCCGCCTCGCCCTCGAGCGCATGAAGAGCATGGGCTACGACACCTTCAATGTCGGGCCCGAGCTCGAGTACTTCCTCTTCAAGGACGACGAAGGGACGGAGACGCTCGACGAGGGCGGCTACTTCGCAATGACGACAATGGACGCCGCGAGTGACCTGCGCCATGACACGGTCCACGCGCTCGAGAAGATGGGCATCCCGATCGAGTACGTCCACCATGAGGTTGGGCCGTCGCAGCACGAGATCGACATGCAGTTCTCGGACGCGTTCTCGATGGCCGACCACACGATCACCTACCGGCTCGTGGTCAAGGAGATCGCCAAGAAGGCCGGCTACCACGCCACCTTCATGCCGAAGCCGATCTTTGGTGAGAACGGGTCGGGCATGCACACGCACCAGTCGCTCTTCGCCGGCGGAAAGAACGCGTTCTTCGACGCCGACGACGAGTGGAGCCTCTCCGAGGTGGGCAAGGGCTTCATCGCCGGCCAGCTTCGGCACGCCCGCGAGATCTCGGCGGTCTTCGCCCAGTGGGTCAATTCCTACAAGCGCCTCGTCCCCGGCTACGAGGCCCCCGTGTACGCAGCGTGGTCGCGGCGCAATCGCTCGGCCCTGATCCGTATTCCGCTCTACAAGCCCGGCAACGAGCAGGCGACCCGCGCGGAGATCCGCTGTCCCGACCCGGCCTGCAACCCGTACCTCACCTTCGCGGCGCTCCTGCACGCGGGCCTCGAGGGGATCGAGAAGGGCTACGAGCTGCCGCCGCCGATGGAGAGCAACCTCTACAAGCTGAGCGCGGAGGAGCGGAAGGAGCGCGGCATCGTCGCGCTGCCCGAGACCCTCGGCGAGGCGATCGACGAGCTCGCCGAGTCAGAGCTCGTCCGCCGAGCGCTCGGCGACCACGTCTTCGACAACTACGTGAAGCTGAAGCGGCAGGAGTGGGACGAGTACCGGGTGCAGCTCACGCCCTGGGAGCTGGAAAAGTACCTCGCGGTCTTGTAACTCGTTGTCACGAGGCGTACTATGGTCGGTGGTGTCGCCGCTTCTCCTAGAAGCGGGGGACTGACTGACGGCCGACTGCGAGCTGCTTCTCTGAGCAGCTCGTGGTCGTTAAAGAGGCCGCTAAGCCTGGGCGACGGTGCTCTCGACCGCTGTCAGCAGTGCGCGCTCGAGGTCGACGAGCGCGAACGGCTTCATCAGATACGCCAGCGGCCGGAGGCGTTCAGCTCCCGGGGAATCGGGATAGATGCTGGCGCAGATGATGGGAAGCTCTCTGCGGCGGAGCCTCAGCGCACGCGCCGTCGACAGGGCCGAGGGGTCGGCCGGCTCGATGAGCAAGACGTCGACGTCTGCATCCGCGAGTGCTCCGCCGCTGCGCGTATCCGTGTAGACGGGCTCGAAGCCGAGGCGTGTGACGACGTGGCCCAGCAGGGCACGTACCTCGGCATGCGGCTCACAGATCATGACTTTCACAGACTCACAATCGGATTCGATGGAGGGGATTTCGCCGGGAGCCGGTATGGAAGCGGTATGACCGGTCGGCTAAGCTGCACTGACTCTTGGGCAGTAGTGTTGCTTCCATGATCTGGAAGGCGATGCGCCGTTCGATTGAGCTGCGGTAGGCCACACACGTGGCTCGCATCCTCGTTGCCGAGCCCGACCCCGACGCCCTCGCGTTGATCCAGCGCGCAATCGCGGCCTCCGGCCACGAAGCCGTTCTCCACCGGCCGGGCTCCGAGCTGCCGGAGGTCGATGTGATGCTCTTCGAGCCTGGCATGGGCCAGCGGGTGATCGCCCTTGCGAACGTGCTCGCCTCGGCCTCGCCACCCGTGCCGATCGTCGTCGTGAGCATCCAGCCGCCGGAGCTCGCGGTCCACGAGCTGCGGCCGGTCGCCTACGTCCTCAAGCCGTTCTCGCTCGACGAGCTGCGCGCCGCGGTGGAGAAGGCCGTGCGCGCTGCCGGCGAGCGAGCCTAGCGGCCTGCCACTAGAGTCAGGGCATGGCCTGGGCGCGGATCCTCTCGAGGAAGGGGTCATCCCGGCTGTCTGGAAAGGAACCGGCATGACACGTGCGCACGTGCTCGTCGTCGACGACGATGCGGACATCCGCGGCCTCGTGCGCGAGCTGCTCGAGCGCCAGGGGTATCAGGTAACCGAGGCGGCGAACGGCAAGGACGCCCTCCGCGCCTTCTACGCGACGCCTCCCGATGCCGTCCTGCTGGACGTATCGATGCCGGAGCTCGACGGCTGGCAGACGCTCGAGCGAATTCGCGACCTCTCCGACGTCCCGGTGGCGATGCTGACCGCCCGGGCGGCCGAGCTGGAGAAGGTCCGCGGCCTCAAGGCTGGCGCGGACGACTACGTCACGAAGCCCTTCGGCCGGCAGGAGCTGCTCGCCCGCATCGAGGCGATGCTCCGCCGGGCCGGTAGCCGCTCTGAGACCCGCGAGACCTACGCGGACGCACTCCTGACGGTTGACTTTGCACAGCGCAGCGTGGCCGTCAACGGCACCGAGGTCGCGTTGACGCCGCTCGAGTTCCGTCTCCTGGCCGCCTTCGTCCGCCACCCGGGCCAGCTGCTGTCGCACGACCAGGTGCTCGAGCTCGTCTGGGGCGACTCGTTCGGCGCCTCGCGCGACCAGGTGAAGCTCTACGTCGGCTATCTCCGCCGCAAGCTCGAGGGCGCCGGCGCGGACGGCACCGTCATCGAGACGGTTCGCGGCTTCGGCTACCGCTACAAACCGAGTGCTGCCTGAATGCGCTCGCCGAGCGCCTGCGGGCTGAACGGCTTCGTGACGTAGTCGTCGGCTCCGGCCTCGAACCCGCGCTCGAGATCGGGCTCCTGCACGCGCGCCGTGAGGAGGATGATCGGGATGCCTGTCGTCGGGCCGTGCTCGCGCAGGCGGCGGGTCACCTCGTAGCCGTCCAGCCTGGGCATCATCACGTCGAGGACCGCGAGGTCCGGCGTGCGGGCCAGGGCGAGGTCGAGCGCCGTCTCGCCGTCGGGCGCCGAGAGCACCTCGTAGCCGTCACGCTCCAGGCGGAAGCGCACCAGCGCGAGGATGTCGGGATCGTCGTCGGCCACGAGGACGACGGGGACGGACGTCGTTCACGATGCCACCTGCGTTCGCTTGGGAAGCTCCGCGTGCCGGTGGAGCGGCAGCGTCACCTGGAAGGTCGTGCCCTCGCCCTCCTCGCTGGCGACCGTGATGCGACCGCTGTGGGCCTCGACGATCGCCCTGGAGATCGCCAGCCCGAGACCCGTGCCCTGAATCGCCTGCTCGGTTGCGGTGGACGTGCGGAAGAAGCGCTGGAAGAGGAACTCCTGCTCTCCCGCCGGGATACCCATCCCGCTGTCGCGGACCTCGAGGACCGCGCGGTTCTTGACCGCCCGGACGCGGACGTCGACGCGCCCGCCCTCGGGCGTGAACTTGATCGCATTGGAGACGAGGTTGTCGAGGAGCTGCGCGATGCGCGCGCGGTCTCCGGAGATGAGGGGGACCGGCCCGGTCGCGAGCGTCAGCGTGATGTCCTTGGCCTCGGCCTGAGGCCGTGCGGTCTCGACGCTCTCGGAGGCGACGTTGCCGAGGTCGAGCGCTCCGATGTCGAGGACGAGCTTGCCGGCCTCGACCTGTGCCAGGAAGAGCAGGTCGCCGACGAGGTGGAGGAGCCGGTGCGCGTTGCGCTCCACGACTCCGAGGAACTGGCGCTGGTCGCCGGTGAGCCTTCCGGCCTCCCCGTCGAGGAGAAGCTCGGTGTAGCCGCGGATGGACGTGAGGGGCGTACGCAGCTCGTGCGATACGAGTGCGATGAACTCGTCCTTCAGCCGGTCGAGCTCGCGGAGGCGCTCGTTCTGGGCCTCCAAATCCACCTGCGCGGCCTCGGCGTACGCGCGCGCTTCCTGCTCGGCGGCGAGCAGGCGCTCGCGGTCGCGCTCGGCCTGGATGCGGTGCGTGACGTCGCGGTCGGTTCCCTGCCAGCCGACGACCTCCCCGTCGGCGTCGAGCACCGGTGCCGCGTTGCTCTCCAGGTGGCGGACGCTGCCGTCGGCGTGCTGCCAGCGGATGACGAGACCGGACCACCCTGCCTTCTCGACCGCGCGCTGTGCGATCGACTCGGCCACATCTTCGCGATCCTCCTCGACGACGAACTCGAGCCAGTTGCGGCCCACGAGCTCCTCCGGCTTCAAGCCGAGGATCCGCTCGATCGCCGGGTTGGAGTACGTGTGGACGTTGTTGGCGTCGCTGGCCCAGACCCACTCCTCGGTCGTCTCGACGAACGCGCGGAACTTGGCCTCGCTCTCGCGGATGGCGGCCTCGGCGCGCTTCCGCTCGGTGACGTCCTGGCCGATGGCCGACAGGCCGACGACCTTGCCCTCCGAATCGCGGATGGGCGAGTAGGTGAACGCGACGTGAACCTGCGTGCCGTCCTCGCGGTGGCGAACGGTCTCGAGCTGGACGACCCGGGCCTCGCGGACGACTTCGTCGACGAGCGCGAGTGTCTGTTCCTGGTACTCGTCCGGCATGAGCAGCGTGATCGGCTGTCCGATCACCTCGTCGGCCGTGTAGCCGAACATCCGCTGCGCGCCGTCGTTCCAGCTCGTGAAGCACAGGTCGAGCGAGCCGCTCATGATCGCGTCGTTCGACGACTCGATGATCGCGGCCAGGCGGGCGCGCGTCTCCTCGGCGGTGCGTCGCTCCGTGATGTCGAGGATGAAGCCCTGAACCCAGAGCGGCGTTCCCTCGTCGTTGCGGACGAGAATCGTCTCGTCGAGCACCCACACCGTGCGGCCGTCAGCGGTGATGTAGCGGTACTCCGACCGCAGCGACTCGCCTGTCTCGCGCAGATGCGCTGCCTCGGCGAGGACGCGCTCGAGGTCGTCCGGGTGCACGGCCTCCGTGAGGAGGTTCGGATTCCTCACCCACTCCTCGCTCGGGTACCCCAGCAGCTCCTCGACCTGCGGGCTGACGTAGAGATTGCCGACGGTCTCCTCGACAGGGCTGATGTAGGTGACGAGCGGCAGGTGCTCGACCAGTGTCCGGTAGCGCAGCTCGGCCTCGCGCACGGCGGACTCGGCGCGGTGGCGCTCGGCCAGCTCCTCCTTGGCAGAGGTGTAGAGACGGGCGCTCTCGAGCGCGAGCGATGCGAGATGGGCGAAGCGCGAGAGCAGCGCGATGTCGGAGGCGTCGAAGCCCCGGCCGCGCTCGCCGTAGGCGAGCCCGAGCACGCCGACGACCTCGGTGCGTGAGCGCAGCGGCACGCCGGCGACGCCGTGGATGGCCATCCCTTCATATATGGACTTGCGGCCGTCCCAGGACTGGTAGTCCTCGACGGTGAGCGGCTCGCCCGTCTCCCAGACGCGCCCGGCGAGCCCTTCGCCCTTCACCAGGCGATGGCCGACATTGCCGGCGAAGACGCCGGTGCCCACGGCGACGCGGAGCTCGTCGCCGTCGCGGAGATAGACGTAGCTGTTGTTGGTTCCGATGAGCTCTCCGGCCTGCCCGGCGATCCGCTCCAGGAGCTTCTGGACGTCGAGCTCGTCGATGAGGGCGAGCGCGGTCTCGTGGAGCGCCTCGAGCTCGGCATGTCGGCCTTCGAGCTGGTGCCGCGCGATTACCTGCGGTGTGACGTCGACCACGAACCCTTGCGCGTGGATCGGGCGGCCCGACTCGTCCTTCGCGATCGTGACCTCGTCGTGGACCCAGACCTCCCGCTTGTCCTTGCCGACGATGCGGTACTTGGTCGCGAACGACTCGCCGGTCCCGGCCGCGCGGCGGCGCTCCTCGAGTGTCCTCTCCCTGTCCTCGGGGTGGAGCATCTTCCCGATGAAGGCGGGATCGCTCATGCACTCGAGGGCCGTGTAGCCGGTCAGCTCCTCGATCTGCGGGCTCATGTAGATGCAGGAGCTCGTCTCGTCGAGCCGGGTGATGTACATGACGAGTGGGAGCTGCTCGACCAGGCTGCGGTAGTTGCGCTCGGCCCGGGTCAGGCGGACCTCGGCGCGCCGCCGCTCGTCCAGGGCCTCTGTGAGCGCCGATGCGTGCTCCTCGAGCCGCCGGTGCCGGTTGTCGAGCGCCCGCGTGACTTGCCTGAGGATCGGGAAGAGCGCGGCGTAGAGCAGGAAGAGGGCGAGGGCGAGCGCGATGGCGATCGGGGTGACCGTCTCGCGCACGTCGGCCGCGACCGGGTCGTAGGCGACGTAGGCCTCGAAGACTCCGGCCGGATCGCTGCTCCCGTCGAGGGTGAGGGGGACGTACGACTCGACGGCCTTCACGTTCTCGCCAGAGCCGCCCTCCGCATTCAGGGTCGTGACCTGCTGGGTCGGCTCCCCGGCAAGCGCGCTCTCGAGAGCGGTCGTCGAGTCGCTGCGCCCGCCGATGATCTCGGGGTCGGTCGAGTAGGTGACCACGCCATCGGCGTTGACGAGCTTGAAGCGCAGGAGCGTCCCTACGAGCTCGGGCGCGACGGCGGCGTCGATCTCCTTCCGGCGCTCGGTGCTGACCGGGCCGTCGAAGTCCGAGGCGACGAGGTCCGGCGCGACCCGCGCCGCCACTTCGCTCGTGCGAATCTCGACCTGGTGCTGCGCGCGATCCTCGGCTTCGCGGCGCACGACCCAGAAGATGACGACCCAGGCAAGCGCGAGCGCGATCGCGCTGTAGACCGCAAAGCGCAGGACGAGACGTGGCGGTCTCGCCGACGTCGAGGCCGAGGGGGTCACGAACTCCTTATCGGTGCGGCCAAACCCTTGCTTGAATGTCGTTCGTGGACAGATCTGCGCGGCACCTGCGACTGCTGACCGAGACGATAGCCGCGGTCAACTCGACCCTCGATCTCGACGAGGTCTTCGAGCAAATCGCGCGCAAGGTCGCCGAGGCGCTCGAGACGGACGCGTGCTTCGTCTACCTCTACGACGAGCGCGCGGACGAGCTCGTGCTCAGGGCCTCGTTCGGCACCCGGGTCGAAGACATGACCCGCGTCCCCAAGATGCGCCCGGGCGAGGGGATCACGGGGACAGCGGCAGCCGAGCGTGCGCCGGTCATGATCGCCCACGAGGCGCACCTCGACCCGCGGTTCAAGCGCTTCCCGAACCTCCGCGAGGAGCACTACCAGTCGATCCTCGCCGTTCCCATCCTCGCGCGGGAGCGGCTGGAAGGGGCGCTGAACGTGCGCACGGAGACGCCCCGGGAGTTCAGCCAGGAGGAGATCGACCTGCTGATGGCGATCGCGGGCCAGGTCGCGCAGGCGATCGAGAACGCGAAGCTCTACGACCACGCGCAACGGCGGGTCGCCGAGCTCGAGGCGCTCGCGGCGATCTCGGAGGCGGTCTCCGAGTCGCTCTACCTCGAGGAGTCGCTCGAGGCGATCGTCAAGACCACGGTCGAGGCGGTCGGTGCGAGCGGCGCCGCGCTCGTCCTTCAGGACGGCACGATCGCCTGGCCCGAAGGCCGCCCGGGAGCTCACGCGGTGCGGCTCCCGCTCCGCTGGAAGGGCCGCCGCGTCGGCGAGCTCGTCTGCGACCGCGACACGCCGTTCACGGGGGAGGAGCGGCGCCTGCTCGCTTCGATCGCCCACCACGCTGCCGTTGCCCTCGAGCACGGGCGCGCGGTCCTGCGGGGCGTGCTCGCCCAGGAGATTCACCACCGGGTGAAGAACAACCTCCAGACCGTGGCCTCGCTCCTGAGGTTGCAGGCTGCCAGCTCGGACGAGATCGACCCGCGCAAGGCTCTCGGCGACTCGGTCAACCGCATCCTCGCCATCGCCGCGGTCCACGAGGTGCTGACCGAGCAGCGCGACGACGACGTCGACCTCGGCGAGCTCGTCGAGCGCCTCCGGGCCATGCTCGTCCAGGGCCTCGGCGCCGGGAAGCAGGTCAGCTCGAGCGTCGAGCAGGTCTCCCTCCACGGCGGCCGTGCGACGGCGCTCGCGCTCGTCTTCACCGAGCTGCTCGGAAATGCGCTCGAGCACGGCGGCGACGAGGTGCGCGTCGAGCTGGGCCGTGCCGACGGCCGCGTGCTCCTCACGGTCGCCGACAACGGGGCATGGGACGCCGCCTCCCGGGAGGGAACCGGCCTCTCGATCGTGCGTGCCCTCGTCGTGGAGGAGCTCGACGGCGAGCTCTCCCTCGTTGCCGACCACGGCCTGCGCGCGGAGGTCGCGTTCCCCGCGTGACCTCTCCGGCCCGCTCCCGCCCTTATGGGTTACGCGCGCGTGTGTGGGAGACCCACCTCCCCGTCCCTTGGCTCGAGCCTAGCGCCCAGGGGCGCGCGGGTGGCGCGCGGCTTTGTGCCGGATGTGTGCCGGTCGGCGCGGCCCCGCCGCTCGCGCGCGGGAGGTCGGTGACCTGAGAATCCTGGTCGCCGAAGACGAGACCATCATCCGCCTCGACCTGCGGGAGATCCTCGAGCGCGCGGGCTTCGAGGTCTGTGCCGAGGCCCGTGACGGCGAGGAGGCGGTGGCGCTGGCTGAGCGCGAGAAGCCCGATCTCGCCATCCTCGACGTGAAGATGCCGCGGCTCGACGGGATCGAAGCGGCCCGCCGCATCCTGGCCGACCGGCCGATCCCGATCGTCATGCTCACGGCCTACGGCCAGCAGGAGCTCGTCTCGCGCGCGGTCGAGGCCGGCGTGTTCGGCTACCTCGTCAAGCCGTTCCGCGAGACCGACCTGCTCCCTGCGATCGCGGCGGCGCGAGCGCGCCACGAGGAGCTCTCCGCGCTGCGGGAGGAGGCGGAGTCGCTGGCCGAGGCCCTCGCGACGCGCAAGGTCGTCGAACAGGCGAAGGGGCTGCTCATGGAACGAGACGGGCTCTCCGAGCAGGACGCCTTCGCGCGGCTGCGGCGCGCGAGCCAGGTCTCCGGGAAGTCGATGCGGGTCGTGGCCGAGGCTCTGGTGGCCACCTTCGGCGACGCCCGGAACCCCTCCTAGGGCCAGCCCGTCCGGGTCGGGTCGAGGTCGAGCGGCCCGCCGTCGCGGCAGGCGGTCGTCTTGTACTCGGGCGGGAGCACGGGCTGAACGCGCCGCACGACGAAGTCGGCGATCGCCCGCGCCTCGGCAGGCGTCGCGCCGAGCCTGATCGCCGTGTCCTCGTTCGACTGGAGCGCGTAGCACTGGGCGACCGACTCGTCGCGCTCGCCGGCGAGGTGCCAGGCCTCGTGCGAGAGGACGTTGACTGCGACGGCAGCGTCCTCCACCGCCTTCGGGCAGGTGGGGCCCGAGGTGAGGCAGTCGAGGCCCGCGATCTCGCCGCTGAGGAGCGCGCGCAGGCGCGAGCAGGTCCTGCTCGAGAGCTTGGCCTCGTCGGTAGGCCGCCCGTCGGGGGTGAAGACGACCGACCCGTCGTGTGCCGAGACCTCCGTCAGGGTGGCGAGCGTGCCGGGGCACGCGATGCCGACGTCGCGGCCGGCGATCACGCTTGCGATCCTCGCCAGTCGCTCCTCGTCCTGCTGCTTGTCGCGGTAGGGGCCGACGTAGAACCCGAGCGCGGCAACGGCTGCGATGGCGACGAGGATCCGGCTCGCGGTCATCCCGGAGAGGTCGGCAAACCGCCCTCCCCGCTTGAGGCACCCAGCGCGCTACGAGTGCGGTCCCGCGACCTCCTCGAGCATGCGCTCCCACCGCTCGAAGAGCGCCGTCAGCTCCCCGCGCGCTCGGGTGTGCGCGGAGATCGTGTCGACGTCCGACCAGTCGGCGGCGAGCTTCTGCTCGAGGTCGGCCACCTCGAGCTCTTTCTGCTCGATCTCGGCCTCGAGGACGCCCAGGGGGTCGGGCCCGGAGCGCTTGGGCTTCTCGGTCGGCTGCCCGCGCGCCTCCTTGCGCGGCGCCTCGGGCGGAGGCGGTGCCTCGCGCTCCTCACGCGCCTTCACCAGGTCCGCCCAGCCACCGTCGTAGACGCGCACGGTGCCCTCTTCGATCGCCGCGGTGCGGTGGGCGACGGCGTCGATCAGGGCCCGGTCGTGCGAGACGAGCAGCACGGTGCCCTGGAACCCTTCGAGCGCGGCCTCGAGCGTCTCGCGCGAATCGAGGTCGAGATGGTTCGTGGGCTCGTCGAGGATGAGGAGGTTGGCGCCCGAGGTGACGAGGATCGCCAGCCCCAGCCGTCTTCGCTCGCCTCCCGACAGGTCGCGAACCTGCTTCATGTGCGCCTCCCAGCCCGAGAAGAGGAAGCGCCCGAGCAGCGTCTGCGCCTGCGGGCGGTTGAGGCCGGTCATCCTCTGGACGCAATCGAGGACGCTGCCGCGGTCGTCCAGCTCGAGGCCGTGTTGCGAGAAGTAGCCGACCTCGACGCCGTGACCGAGCTTGAAGTCACCGGCGACGGCCCGCTCGATGAGCGTCGTCTTGCCGCTGCCGTTCGGGCCGACGAGGGCGACGTGGTCGCCGCGCTCGAGGGCCATGGTTACGTCTCGCAGGAGCACCCGGCCCGGAACGGAGACCTCCTCGTCCTCGAGGACGAGGACATCGCGGCCGCTCCGCTTGGGCTCGCCGAAGTCGAAGCCGAGGGAACGCGTGCGGCGCGTGAGCAGGTCGGCTTCGGCGCTGGCCTCCTTGCGCTCCTTGGTCAGGCGCCCGATCTGCGTCAGCTTGGCCTGTGCCTGCTTGGCCTTGTTCTTCTTGTACCGGAAGCGCGCCACGAAGCGCTCGAGGCGCGCGATGTCGACAGAGACGCGGTCGGCGGTCTTCTGCGCGTGGACGGCGCGCTGGGCCTTCTCCAGCCGCCAGACGTGCCACGGGCCCGGAAAGAACGTGGCGCGGCCGGCCTCGAGCTCGAGCGTCGCACTCGTGACCGCCTCGAGGAACCAGCGGTCGTGGGCGACGATCATGCAGGCGGCGTCGAGCGAGGCGAGCTCGCGCTCGAGCCACTCGAGGCTGGCGACGTCGAGGTGGTTCGTCGGCTCGTCGAGCAGGATCAGGTCCGGATCACCCGCGAGCGAGCGCGCGAGCGAGGCGCGCGTGATCTCGCCGCCCGAGAACGTCTTCAGGCTGCGGTCGAAGTCCTCCTCGCGGAAGCCGAGGCCGCGCGCGACTGCGCCCATGTGGTCTCGCCACGCGTAGCCGCCCGCGTGCTCCAACCGGGCCTGCGCCCGCGCGTAGGCGCCGAGCGTCGCCTGGTCGGCCGCTCCCCCGGCCATCGCCTCCTCCAGGCGCGCCAGCTCCGCTTCGGTGGCGAGCAGGTCGGAGGCGCCGGAAAGCACGTACTCGCGCAGCGTCTGTTCTCTCTCGAGGGGCGGGCGTTGGTCGTGTAGCGCGACGCGCGTGCCCTTGTGGAGGATGAGCTCGCCGCCCTCGATCGACGTCTCGCCGGTGAGCATCCGCAGGAGCGTCGTCTTGCCGGCGCCGTTGGGCCCTGCGAGCGCCAGACGGTCCCGACGCTCCAGCTTGAACGACACGCCGTCGAAGAGGACGTCGCCGGCGAACTCCTTGCGCAGGTTGGATGCGATCGCGACCGCCACGCCCATATGGTCGCACGCACGTGTGAACCTCCGGGAAGCGGGGACGCTCAGGTTAGGATGGCCGGCATGAGCGACACGGAGCGCTGGAGCGAGCTCGGGCAGCAGCTGAGGGTCGATTCGGTTCGCGCCGCCGCAGTGACGAAGTCGGGGCACCCGACGTCCTCGATGTCGGCCGCCGACCTCATGGCCGTCCTGATCGACAAGTACCTCCGCTACGACTTCGACGACCCCGAGAACTCAGCGAACGACCACTTGATCTTCTCGAAGGGGCACGCTTCGCCGCTCCTCTACTCCATCTACAAGGCGGTCGGAGCGATCGACGACGAGGAGCTCCTGACATTCCGCAAGTTCGGCAGCAGGCTCGAGGGGCACCCGACTCCGATCCTTCCCTGGGTCGACGTGGCGACCGGCTCGCTGGGGCAAGGGCTGCCCATCGCGGTCGGCGTCGCCCTGGCGGGGAAGCGACTCGACCGGATCCCCTACCGCGTCTGGGCGCTCTGCGGCGACAGCGAGATGGCCGAGGGCTCGATGTGGGAGGCCTTCGAGCACGCGTCCTACGGCGAGCTCGACAACCTCGTAGTCATCATCGACGTCAACCGGCTCGGCCAGCGCGGCGAGACGATGCACGGCTGGGACCTCGACTCGTACACGCGCCGGGCGGAGGCCTGCGGCTGCCACGCGATCGCGATCGACGGGCACGACGTGGAGGCGATCGACAAGGCCTACGCGGAGGCCCTCGAGGTCGAGGGACGCCCCACCGTGATCGTCGCCAGGACCCTCAAGGGCAAGGGCGTCGCGGCAGTTGAGGACAAGGAGGGCGCGCACGGCAAGGCGCTCGACGATCCCGAAGCCGCCATCGCAGAGCTAGGCGGGGTCCGCGACCTGACGGTCGACGTCGCCAAGCCGAAGCGCGCGGACCCCCATGTCTTCCCGACGGGTGCGCTCGAGCTGCCGAGCTACGACCTGGGCGAAGAGGTGGCGACGCGCAAGGCCTACGGCGACGCGCTGACGGCAGTCGGCGCCGCGGACGGACGCGTGGTCGCCCTCGACGGCGAGGTCTCGAACTCGACCCACGCCGACATCTTCGCCGCCGCCCACCCCGACCGGTTCTTCGAGATGTTTATCGCCGAGCAGCAGCTCGTCGCGGCCGCGGTCGGGATGCAGGTGCGCGGCTGGAAGCCGTTCGCCTCCTCCTTCGCCGCCTTCTTCACGCGTGCGTACGACTTCATCCGCATGGCCGCCGTCAGCCGCGCCACGATCGCGATCAGCGGGTCGCACGCCGGCGTCTCGATCGGGGAGGACGGCCCCTCCCAGATGGCGCTCGAGGACCTGGCGATGATGCGCGCGGTCGGCGGCAGCACGGTGCTCTATCCGTGTGATGCCAACCAGACGGCGAAGCTCGTCGCGGCCATGGCGGAGCGCGAGGGCATCAGCTACCTGCGGACGACCCGAGGCGCGACGCCCGTCCTCTACGACGCCGGCGAGGATTTCCCGATTGGCGGCAGCCGGGTCGTTCGGGCGACGGACGAGGACGACCTCACGATCGTGGCAGCCGGCATCACCGTCCACGAGGCGCTCGCTGCATCGCAGACCCTCGCGGGTGAGGGGATCTCCGCGCGGGTCGTGGACTGCTACTCCGTCAAGCCGATCGACGTCGCCGGCCTGTCGGCAGCGGCAGAGGCGACCGGGGCCATTCTGACGGTCGAGGACCACTGGCCCGAGGGCGGGCTCGGCGAAGCCGTGCTCGCCGCGCTCGCGAGCCTCGACGAGCGCCCGCGGGTCGAGGTCCTGGCAGTCGCGGGGATGCCCGGCTCGGGCAAGCCCGCAGAGCTGCTCGCCGCCGCCGGCATCGACGCCGAGCACATCGCGGACGCGGCCCGCAAGCTGGTGCGCGCCGCCGCGCTACGGTAGGGGTGGAAACCTCGCCGACCGGGAAGGACGGCACCACCATGACACAGTCCCGCCTGCATCAGCTTTCGGCGCTCGGACAGAGCGTCTGGATCGACATCCTCTCGCGCAACATGCTGCGCTCCGGCCAGCTCGCGCGCCTCATGGAGGAGGACGCCATCGTCGGCGTCACCTCGAACCCGACGATCTTCCAGAAGGCGCTCGCCGAGGGCGACGCCTACGACGACCAGCTCCGTCGGGAGCTCCAGGACGAGCGCGACCCGAAGGAGCTCTTCATCCGTCTCGCCGCCAGCGACCTCGGCGAGGCGTGCGATCTCCTGCGCAAGGTCTGGGACGGCGGCGGCGGCAAGGACGGCTACGTCTCGATCGAGGTCGACCCCACGCTCGCTTTCGACACCGACGGGACGATCGCAGAGGCACAGCGACTCCACGACCTCATCGACCGCCCCAACCTGTTCGTCAAGATCCCGGCGACCGAGCCGGGCCTGCCCGCGATCGAGGAGATGATCGCCCGGGGCCGCTCGATCAACGTCACGCTCATCTTCTCCCTCGAGCGCTATGCCGCGGTGGCCGAGGCCTACATCCGCGGGCTCGAGCGCCTGGTCGAGTCCGGCGGCGATCCGTCGAAGGTCGCCTCCGTCGCGAGCTTCTTCGTCTCGCGCGTGGACACCGAGGCAGACCGGCGGCTCGAGGAGACCCGGGGACCGGAGGAGCTCCGGGGGAAGCTTGCCATCGCCAACGCCAAGCTCGCCTACCAGCGGTACAAGGAGATCTTCTCCGGCGACCGCTGGCAAGCGCTCGCCGACAAGGGCGCGACGACCCAGCGGCCGCTCTGGGCCTCGACGTCGACGAAGAATCCCGCGTACCGGGACGTCATGTACGTCGAGGAGCTAATCGGCCCGGAGACCGTGAACACGATGCCGTTGGAGACGGTCGACGCCTTCCAGGATCACGGCCGCGTCGAGGTCACGCTCGAGCGGGGCATCGACGAAGCTAAGCGGGTCTTCGAGGAGCTGGCGGCGGCCGGAGTCGACTACGACGACGTCGCGGCGACTGTCGAGCGCGAGGGGGTCGAGAAGTTCGGCGACTCCTTCGAGGAGCTGCTCGAGGGCATCCGGGCCAAGTCCGGCGAGCTGATCCCGGTTTAACAATGCCGCCCGTCGAGGCCGCCGAGCTCGTCGAGCGGATCTGGGCTCGCGACGCGTCGCTCTGGACGGGGAGCGACGAGGCCCGCTGGCTCGGCTGGCTCGACGAGCCGTCGCGCTACCCGCGCGACCAGATGCAGGAGGAGCTCGGGAAGCTCCGCGATCTCGACGTCTCGAGCTGTGTGCTCCTGGGCATGGGCGGCTCCAGCCTGGCGCCGGTGGTCATGCATCGGGACGTGGGGACGCGGTCGTTCCACGTCCTCGACAGCACCCACCCGGCCGCCGTGCGGGCGCTCGAGGAGCGCATCGACCCGGACCACGCGCTCTTCGTCGTCTCCTCGAAATCCGGGACGACGCTCGAGACGCGCTGCCACGTCGACTACTTCTGGCGCAAAGGCCGCACCTTCGCGGCGATCACGGACCCCGGCTCCGAGCTCGAGGCCCTGGGGCGCGAGCGGGGCTTCGCGGCCGTCGTCTGGGGGGAGCCGACGATCGGCGGGCGCTACTCGGCGCTCTCGCCGTTCGGGCTCGTCCCCGGGGCGCTCATGGGCCTCGACGTCGAGCAGCTCATGGCAGGCGCGACCGAGATGCAGGAGGCCTGCCGCACCGACCGGAACCCGGGCCTCGAGCTCGGGCTCGCGCTCGGGCAAGCCTGGCTCGAGGGGCGCGACAAGGTCGTCGTGCCGGAGGCGAACGGCTTCGGGCTCTGGCTGGAGCAGCTGCTCGCCGAGTCGACCGGCAAGGAGGGCAAAGGGCTCGTCCCCGCGCCCGGCGAGTCGCCTGAGGGCGCGGATCGCCAGCCGCGCGAGGTTCGGATGGGCAGCGTGCGTGACCTGGGCGCCGAGCTCTACCGCTGGGAGTTCGCCACCGCGGTCGCCGGGACGATTCTGGAGATCAACCCGTTCGACCAGCCGAATGTGCAGGAGGCCAAGGACCGCACCCTCGAGGTCCTTTCCGGCCACGGCCGGGGGTCTGACCCCGAGACGCGTCCGGAAGGGACAGCGGCTGTGAACGAGCTGCTCGCCGGCGCCCGGCCTGGCGACTACATCGCCGTCCTGGCGTTCGTCGACCCGGAGCGCGCGGCGGAGCTGAGGCCGCTCGTGGAGCGGGCGAGGGCCACCGGTTGCGTCGTCACCGTCGGCCTCGGGCCCCGCTACCTGCACTCGACCGGCCAGCTGCACAAGGGCGGTCCCCCGACCGGGCGCTTCGTCCAGGTCGTGGACGACCCGGGTGACGAGCTTCCGATCCCCGGGAGGCCGTTCGGCTTCCGCACGCTGATCCAGGCGCAGGCCGAAGGGGACCTGGCCGCCCTGGCGGAGCGGGGACGCCCTATCGTTCGCGTCAAACTCGACGACCTGGAGGCGCTATGAAGCTCGGAATGGTCGGCCTCGGCCGCATGGGGGCCAACATGGTTGAGCGCCTGCGCGGGGGCGGGCACGAGGTGGAGACCTATGCCCGAACCGCGCCGGAGCGCACGGCCGACTCCCTGGTCGAGCTGGCGACGAAGCTCGAGCAGCCACGGGTCGTCTGGCTGATGATCCCGTCCGGCGACCCGACGGAGAAGGCCTTCCAGACGCTCCTGCCGCTGCTCGAGGACGGCGACACGGTCGTCGACGGCGGCAACTCGAACTTCCGCGACTCGATGCGTCGCGCCGAGCAGGCGAAGGCCAAGGGAGTGAGCTTCCTCGACGCGGGCGTCTCGGGCGGCATCTGGGGCCTCGCCGAGGGCTACTGCATCATGGCCGGCGGCGAGAAGAGCGGATTCCAGGCCGTCGAGCCGGCGCTGGCCACGCTCGCTCCGGAAGGCGGCTATGCCCACGTCGGCCCCTCGGGCGCGGGCCACTTCGTGAAGATGGTCCACAACGGCATCGAGTACGGGCTCATGGAGGCGTACGCCGAGGGCTTCGAGCTCCTCCGCGGCATCCCCGACTTCGAGCTCGACCTCCAGCAGCTCGCGGCGCTCTGGCAGCACGGCTCGGTCGTTCGCAGCTGGCTGCTCGAGCTCCTCGACCGCGCGCTGCAGGCCGACCCCGGCCTGGAGCAGATCCGCGGCTACGTCGAGGATTCGGGCGAAGGCCGCTGGACCGTGCACGAGGCCATCGAGGCCGCAGTGCCCGTTCCGGTGCTCGCGCTCTCGCTCTTCGCACGCTTCTCGTCCCGCCAGGATGAGTCGTTCGCGGCCAAGGTGAACGCGGCCCTCCGTAACCAGTTCGGCGGCCACGCCGTCGAGGCCGCGAAGGCGAAGGCGGCCGAGTGACGGAGGTCGCCGAGAACCCGCTGCTCGAAGGGCTCCGCATGCGGCGGCCGCCGGATCCGTGCGCCCTCACGATCTTCGGCGCCTCCGGCGACCTCACGCAGCGGAAAGTCATGCCTGCCCTCTACGCGCTTGCGTTCCGGCACCTGCTCCCCGAGAACTTCGGCGTCGTGGGCGTCTCTCGCACGGAGATGACGGTCGACGAATTCCGTGAACGCATGCGCCAAGCTGTGGTCGAGCACGCGCGGGACGAGTTCCGCACGGACGTCTGGGAGGGCCTCGCGGGCGGGCTCCAATACGTGGCGGCGAACTTCGGGTTTGAGGGCGGCGAGGACGAGCTCGTCGCCGCCCTCAACGACCTCGACGAGACGCGCGGGTGCGCCGGCAACCGCATCTACTACCTCGCGGTCCCGCCCGAGGCCTTCGACGACATCGTCACCGCGATGGGGCGCCGGCGCGCCGCGGGCGGCTGGACCCGCCTCGTCGTCGAGAAGCCGTTCGGCTACGACCTCTCGAGCGCCCAGGAACTGAACGCGCTCCTCCGCACGTACTTCGAGGAGCACGAGATCTTCCGCATCGACCACTACCTGGGCAAGGAGACCGTCCAGAACATGCTGGTCCTGCGGTTCGCGAACGGCATCTTCGAGCCGATCTGGAACCGGCAGTTCATCGACCACGTGCAGATCACCGTTGGCGAGTCGCTCGGCATCGAGGGGCGGGCGGGCTTCTACGAGAGGGCTGGTGCGATCCGGGACGTCGTCCAGAACCACATGCTCCAGCTCGTCGCGCTCACGGCTATGGAGCCGCCGATCGACTTCGCGGCGGAGTCGGTGCGAAACGAGAAGGTCAAGGTCCTCAAGGCCCTGCACACGCCGGGGCCCAAGCACGTGGTGCGGGGCCAGTACGGCAGCGGCTACATCGAGGGCGAGGAGGTGCCCGGTTACCGCGAGGAGGAGGGCGTCGCTCCCGACTCGCAGACCGAGACCTACGTCGCCGCCAAGCTCTACGTGGACAACTGGCGCTGGGCCGACACTCCGTTCTACATTCGCACCGGCAAGCGCCTGCCGCGGCGCGAGACGACGATCGCGATCCAGTTCAAGCGGGCTCCGCACCCGCCCTTCGAGGTCGACCTCGAGTCGCCGCTGCGCCCGAACGTGCTCCTCATCCACATCCAGCCGGATGAGGGCGTCTCGCTCGCCATCGGTGCGAAGGTGCCGGGGCAGGGGCTCTCGATCCGCACGGTGCACATGGACTTCCTCTACGGCGGCGCGTTCCGTGTCGGGCTGCCGGAGGCCTACGAGCGCCTGATCCTCGACTGCCTGCTCGGCGACGCGACGCTTTTCACGCGTGCCGACGAGGTCGAGGAGCAGTGGGCGATCGTCGATGCGATGGTGGCGCCGTGGCGCCGCGACCGGCCGCACTTCCCGAACTACGCGGCCGGAACCTGGGGGCCGCGCGCCGCCGACGACCTTCTCAAGCGCGACGGGCGCTCCTGGCGGAGGCACTGACGTCGTGTCCGTGGCCCTGAGCAGCATCCGCGAAATCGAGCGTGAGCTCGGCCAGCTGCGCGACGCGTCGACCGCGCCCGGCGCGGCGCCGCTCCTGCGTACGAGCGTGATGACGCACATCGCCTGGGTGCCCGAGCCCTGGGCAGAGCAGGCCCGGGGCACGCTCTCCGGCCTGGCCGAGCGACATCCGTCGCGCACGATTCTCCTCTTCCCCTACCCCGACGATCCGGACGACGTGCTCGAGGGCGAGGTGGATTTCCGCTGCTTCGTCCGCGGCGGGCACGAGAAAGAAGTCTGCTCCGAGGTCATCTCGATCCGGCTGTGCGGTACGCGTGCCGCCGCGCCGGCGAGCGTCGTGACGCCCCTGCTCGTCAGCGACCTGCCGGCGTTCCTGCGCTGGCGCGGCCCGCTGCCGTTCGACGGCACGGAGCTCGATCAGATGCTGGGCGTCGTCGACCGCCTCGTTGTCGACTCGCGCGAATGGACGGACATCAGGGCCGACTTCGCCCGGCTGCCTGCGCTCTTCGATCGCGTGGCGGTGTCCGACATCGCCTGGGCGCGGACGCTCTCATGGCGGGCCGGCGTCGCGGAGCTCTGGCCGGACGTCGCCGAGGCCGCCGTGATCCGTGTGGCGGGGCCCGAGCCCGAAGCGCTCCTCCTCCAGGGCTGGCTCTCGACCAGGCTCGGTCGCGACGTGCGGCTCGAGCACGAGCCCGCCGGAGAGGTCGAGCTGGTCGAGGTTGGACGGACGCGAGGCCAGGACGGGCCGCCTCGAGCCGAAGACGTCGAGCGACCTGCTCTCCGACGAGCTCGAGGTCTTCGGGCGCGACCGGGTCTACGAGGAGGCCGTACGCAGCTTCTCGCCGGACCCGACCTAGCCGGGCTCGCCGCAGGCTGGATCGCCGAGCGGTCGCGGGAACGCAGCCCGTTCCGGATCGCGCTCACCGGCGGGTCGACGCCGCGCGTCGTCTACGAGCGGCTCGCCGAGCTGGAGCTCGACTGGCCTTCGTGGCATGTGTGGTGGAGCGACGAGCGGCTGGTCCCGCCCGACCACCCCGACTCGAACGAGCGCCTGGCCCGCGAGGCGCTGCTCTCCCGCGTCGCAATCCCGGAGAGCCAGATCCATCCCCTGAGGTCGCTGGACCTCCCGCTTCCGGAGGCCTTCGACCTCGTGCTCCTCGGCGTCGGCCCCGACGGGCACACCGCCTCGCTGTACCCCGGTCACGACGAGGAGCTCGCCGATCCCGGCCCGCTCGTCTACGTCCCGGTGCCGGGGCTGGAGCCGCCCCATCCCCGCATCACGTTCTCGCTCGAGTACCTGAACGCGCAGCCGCTCGTCGCGCTGCTCGTCGGCGGTGAGGAGAAGCGCGAGATCCTCGCCCGCATCCTCGCCGGCGACGAGACGCTGCCGGCCGCCCGCGTACGCGCCCGGGAGACCGTCGTCCTCACGGACGAGGCAGCCGCGCCGCTATAGCCTCGCCGACGGCGAGCACGAGCGCGTCCTCGCCGGTGCGGGCGGCGATCTGGAGCGACGCGGGCAGCCCGTCCTCCGCGGGGCCGCAGGGAAGCGCGAGCGCCGGCCAGCCGAGGGCGTTGAACGGGCGCGTGAGCGAGATCATGCGCTCGCGCAGCGCCAGGTCGCCGATCCCGACGGGTGGCGCGACCATCGGCATCGTCGGCGTCAAGAGGACGTCGAAGCCCTCCAGCGCCGCCAGCGCCCGGTCGCGGTAGGACTCCCGCTCTGCGAGTGAGGCGACCACCGCGTCCTTCCCGACCGCGAACGCGGCCTCGAGCTTGCGGCGGACGTTCTCCCCAACGAGGCCGGGGTGCTGGGCGAAGAGCTCGTGGTGCGAGAGCTCGCGGTGCACCTCGGCGGCCTCCACCTGGAAGGCCGGGTTGAGGTCGCCGGGGAGTGGGAAGTCCACGTGCTCGACGTCCGGGAGCAGCGCCGCGGCCTCTTCCACGCGGGCGCGGACGAGTGGGTCGGCGAGCTCCGTCCAGGCGAGGGCGGCACGCACGTTGCCGGCAGGGGACCGGGCAAGCCCGGCCAGCGCGCTCATCGCGGCCGCGCAGGCCGAGACCGAGCGCGCCATCGGCCCGACCGTGTCGAAGCTGGGTGCGAGCGCGAAGACGCCGTCGGCGGAGACCAGGCCCCACGTCGGCTTGAAGCCGACGACGCCGCAGCAGGCGGCGGGTAGGCGGATCGAGCCCGCGCTGTCCGTCCCGAGCGCGACCTCGCAGAGGCCCGCAGCGAGGGCGGCGCCGTTCCCGCCGCTCGACCCGCCCGGGATCCGGCTCGCGTCGAGCGGGTTGACGACCGCGCCGAAGTGCGGGTTGTCCGAGGTGATGCCGTAGGCGAACTCGTGCAGGTTCGTCTTGCCCACGACCGCGTAGCCGGCGTCCTCGAGCGCGGTCACGCACGACGCCGAACGCTCCGGCACGTGGTCGCGGTAGATCGCCGACCCGTAGGTCGTGACGAGCCCAGCAGTGTCGATCAGGTCCTTGACGGCGAGCGCGATCCCGTCCGGCCGCTTCTCCGGAACCGCGAGGAAGGCTCGGTACGGGTCAGGCGACTGCGTCGTAGATCACCGCGACGGCGAACGAGCCGGCGAGGAGGACGAGCGAGATCCCGAGCAGGATCAGCCCGAGCTTCAGGTTCTTGCGGTTCAGCTCGGGATCCATCAGCCCACCAAGACCGGGTCGATCGCCATGGCGACGAAGAGGAGCGCGAGGTACGCGAGCGAGTAGCTGAACAGGCGCCGGGCGCGGGCCGGTGTCGTCTGGCGCTGGAGCGCGAGCGCGAGGCCGATGAAGAGGAGCCCGAGGACGAGCGCCGAGACGAGGTAGACGGCGCCGAGCGTCCTCCCGAGCACGGGCAGGAGCGTGACGGCGACGAGCACGAAGGAGTAGACGACGATCGAGCGCGTCGTCTCCCGTTCGCCGCGCACGACCGGGAGCATCGGGATGCCCGCCTCGGCGTAGTCGCGCTTGATCAGGAGCGCGAGCGCCCAGAAATGCGGCGGCGTCCAGAAGAAGACGATCAGGAAGAGCGCCAGGGCGACGAGGGTCAGGTTCCCGGTCGCGGCCGAATAGCCGACGAGCGGCGGCACGGCCCCTGCGGCCCCGCCGATGACGATGTTCTGCGGCGTCGTCCGCTTCAGCCACCGGGTGTACACGAAGACGTAGAACAGGTTCCCCGCGAGCGCCAGGAGGGCGGCGAGGACGTTGACGAAGCTCGTGAGCACGACGTACGAGAGCGCGGAGAGGGCGAGGCCGAACTCGACTGCCCGCTCCGGCGGCACGCGGCCGGACGCGACGGGCCTTCCCGCCGTGCGCTTCATGTGCGTGTCGATGTCGCGGTCGAGGACGTGGTTGAAGGCGCTGGCGCCCCCGCACGCGAGCGCCAGCCCGCCGAGCGTGGCGAGCGCGAGGCCGGCCGACGGCAGCCCGCCGGCGCCGACGATCATCCCGCCCGCACCGGTGATGAGGAGCAGCACCATGATCCGCGGCTTCGTCAGCGTCAGGTAGTCGCGCCACGACCCGGCCGGGACGGGCTTCCCGCCCCGGAAGGAGATCGCCGTCACTACCGACGCCGCCGCCAGCGCCGCGGCGCCGAGGGTGACGTGGAGCCACGCGGGCGCTCCGGCGAGCGCAACCAGGCCTGCGCCGGAGAAGAGGAGGAACGACGCGCCCGCCGAGACGAGGAGCTCGGGACGGTCGGGGTGCGCGAGCCGCGCGGCGAGCACGGTCGCCGCCAGGAGCGCGAGCGTCACGTGCGCGGCGACGTCGTGGGCGAGCCCCCACGCGCCGGTTGCCACCACCGTGGCGACGCCGACGGTGCCGGCGAAGGCGGTCAGTCGAAGCCAGGGCCCGGGGCGCGCGGTCATTCGCGCGGCCCTCCGATGCGGCGCCGCAGGTCGCGGAGCGGTCGCGGGCTCGACACGTACGGGACCTTCTCGAAGTTGTAGGTCGGCGGCGGCGAGGTCGTGTACCACTCGAGCGTGTCCGCGCGCCACGGGTCGTTGCCGACGCGCGGGCCGCTGCGCCAGCTCTTCGTCGCGTTGAACAGGAAGACCAGGAGGGAGATCGCCATCAGGAAGGACCCGAGCGTCGAGATGAGGTTGTACCACTCGAAGAGCCCGCCCCGGTCGTAGGTGTAGACCCGCCGCGGCATGCCCAGCAGCCCGAGCATGTGCTGCGGGAGGAAAGCCGCGTTGAAGCCCACGAACATGAGCCAGAAGTGGGTCTTGGCGAGCCGCTCGTCGTACATGCGGCCGGTGATCTTCGGGAACCAGTAGTACGTCCCGGCGAAGATCCCGAAGACGGTCCCGCCGAAAAGCACGTAGTGGAAGTGCGCGACCACGTAGTACGAATCGTGCACGGCGTAGTCCACCGGGTAGGCCGCCAGCATGATCCCGGAGAGGCCGCCCATCGTGAAAAGTGCGATGAAGCCGAGACAGAAGAGCAGCGGCGCGCGGAACCAGAGGCTGCCGCGCCACAGCGTCGCGAGCCAATTGAAGATCTTGATCGCTGTCGGCACGGCGACCGCGAACGACGTGACCATGAACCACGCCTGGAGCGGCACCTCCAGCCCGACCGTGAACATGTGGTGCGCCCAGACGAGCATGCTCGCGAAGGCGATGCCGATGGTCGAGAACGCGATCGCCTTGTAGCCGAAGATCGGCTTCCGCGAGAAGACGGGGATGATCTCGGAGAGCATCCCCATCGCGGGCAGCACCATGATGTAGACCTCCGGGTGGCCGAAGAACCAGAACATGTGCTGCCAGAGCAGCGCTCCGTTGTCCCCCTCGAAGAAGGACGTGACGCCCTGGCGATCGAGGAGGAGCATGGTCACGGCGGCCGAGATCGCCGGCAGGACGAGTACGAGCAGCACCGCGTAGGCCTCGATCGACCAGACGAAGAGCGGGATGCGCATCCAGGTCATCCCCGGCGTGCGCATGTTGTGGATCGTGACGATGAAGTTGATCGCCCCCGCGAGTGAGGACAGCGACGTCAGGTGCAGGCCCAGGATCCAGAAGTCCTGGCCGGTCGTCGGGCTGAACTCGTCCGTCGAGAGTGGCGAGTAGGCCGTCCAGCCGGAGCTGGCCGCGCCGCCGTCGGCGAAGAAGCTCGAGAGCATGACGAGGCCGCCGAGCAGGAAGAGCCAGTAGGAGAGCGCGTTCAGGCGCGGGAACGCCATATCCTGCGCGCCGATCATGAGCGGGACGAGGTAGTTGCCGAAGCCCGCGAGGATGGGGACGACGAAGAGGAAGATCATCGCCGTCCCGTGCATCGTGAAGAGCTGGTTGTAGTCGTTCCGCGTGATGAAGTCCTGGTCCGCCTGGGCGAGCTGGGTGCGCATGAGCAGCGCCATCAGCCCCGCCGCGAAAAAGAAGAAGAACGACGTGACCAGGTAGAGGATCCCGATCCGCTTGTGGTCGACCGTCGTCAGCCAGCTGGTGACGCGGCCTTCGCGCCAGGTGGGAGCGACCGTCTCCGTGCGAACGGCCACTAGCCCTCACCGTCCTGCTCGGGCTGCTGCGGCTCGGCCAGCCGCTCGTTCGAGCGGATGTAAGCGATGAGCGCCTGCACCTGGAACTCGGGCCAGCCGCGGCCGACTGGGGGCATGTAGCCCTCTACGTCGGGCGTGTCCAGACCCTCTGTCAGGAGCTCCGTCAGCGAGTCCCGGTCCACGAGCGTGCCGTTCTTGGCGATCGGCGGGCCGATGTCACCCTCGCCGGCGATGCCGTGGCACTTGGCGCATGCGCGTTCCCACGACTCCCGGCCGAGGGCGAGTTGCGTCGCGCCTTGTTCGTTCTGGCCGCTGAGCAGCGAGAGGCGGTCGGCGTAGTCGGCCTCGGAGACAACCTCCACGGTGGTCGGCATAACCGCGTGCAGGATCCCGCAGAACTCGGCGCATTGGCCCTCGAAGGTCCCTTCGCGGTTGGGCGTGAAGCTGAGCTCATTGGTTTGGCCGAAGATCGCGTCGCGCTTCCCTGTCAGCTCGGGCACCCACCAGCTGTGGTTGACGTCGTACGTGACGAGCTCGAGTGTGACCGGGCGGTCGACCGGGAGAACGAGCGTGTCCAGCGCGATCTGTCCGTCTGGGTAGACGTACTCCCAGTAGAACTGGTGTGCCTCCACCTGGATGACGAGCTCGTTCGACCGGTCGCCTCCCGTCGCCTGGACGGCCGAGGAGCGGGCGAGGACGACGATCGCGATCCCAACGAGGATGACGGCCGGGATGATCGTCCAGATGATCTCGACGCGCGTGTTGCCGTGGATCTGCGGCCCCTCGGCGTCCGGCGAGACCGAGCCCCGGCGCCGGAAGCGGATGACACAGAGGATCAGCGCCGTCTCGACCGCGACGAACACGACCGCGCAGATCGCGAACACGAACCAGTAGAGCCAGCGGATTGCTTCGCCGCTGTCGCTGCCGGTGGATGGCGGCCCGAGGCCGGGGTCCGCCGCCAGGGCGACCGGGGCGGACGCGAGTACGAGCGCCGCGAGCGCGGCAATGACGGCGGTCTTCGTCCGCATAGCCGCTGCGATTCTATTGGGCCGGGCGGGAGCCCGGCTTCGGCACAAAAGTCACTCGTTCGAGGGAGTTGAAAATCCCCCGTTATGTGGTTCAGTGAGTGCTGACGGGGTACCCTCCTCAGCGGCGAGGAGGAGCCCCGGATCGGCATCGCCGGAAGCTGGGAGAGGTTTTCGCGCGCCGAGGGGAGTTCATGGGGGAACCTGTTTCCCCCATGGTTCCCCGGCTTTCTCCTAGGCTTTCGTTCGATGAACGAAGCCTGGCTCGTACCGCTCCCTGCCGACGCGACGGGACCGGTCGAGGTCTTCGTGAACGGCGTGCGGCAGCAGGAGGGCGCCGACTACGTCGTCTCGGGCGGCATGCTGCGCTTCGCCAAGCCGCTCGCGCGCGAAGGCAGGCTCGGACTCTGGCGCTGGGCGAGCATGTTCTTCGGCGTTGCGGGCACGTACCGCAAGAACGACTCCGTGGACGTGATCTACGACGTGGGCGGGCGCAGGACGGTCGCGTCCGGCTTGACGATCATCCCGCCAAACGGGCCAGCACGGCACCGTTCCCCGTGACGGCCACGGCCGTCGGGACGAGCGCGACGCCGTACTTGCGCGCGAGGTCTGGCTCCCTCGAGACGTCGACCGTCACCACGCGGCGGCCCTCGGAGCGGAAGCGCTCCTCGAGCCTGCGGCAGTCGCTGCAGAGCGGGTGCGTGAACTGGAGCACGACCTCGCCGTCGGGCGAGAGGCCGAAGTCCTCGAGCTCGACGCGGTCGAGGCGATGGGAGCGGATCCCGCGCAGGCGCGCGCCGATGCGGTAGATCTCGCAGCCGGCGCAGAGACCCGTGGCGGCGGCGAGCAAGGCGAGGCCGGCCACCAGCAGCCCCAGCGCCCAGCCGAGCGTCGTCAGGCCCACCGCGTGCGCGACGGATGCGGACCCGAGGACGACGACACCGACCAGGTTCGCGAAGCGGGGCGGCCTGGCGTCCTCGATCGGCCCTTCGCCGAAGCGCGGCTGCACGAGCTCGAAGTAGGCGAGGCACGGCAGGCAGTACCGCCGGCCGAACGTGAGCCCCACCGCGAGCTGGGCCGCCAGGATGGCCAGGAGCGGCCACCAGCCGGTGACCACGGAGACGAGGGCGAGCAGGCCGATCGTCGCCTGGTTGAAGCGCGGCCCGCGCGAGTCGATGACATCGAGGTCGCGATACGGGTCGGCGGTCCGAACACGCTTCATTTTGTGAAGCCTACCCGCTCGCCGAAGCGCGGAGCGTCACAGTCGCTATCCTCATTTCAAGGGCGTGGAACGCGAGCAGATTGACGATCTGAACACCGGCTTCGTCGAGGAGCTCTTCGCCGAGTACCTCGCGTCCCCCGAGTCGGTCGACCCCCGGTGGCGGGCGCTCTTCGAGGAGAACCCCGAGGCGCTGCTCCAGCACCTCCCGCTCGTCCAGAGGCTGCGCGAGCTGTACCCCGACGGCATGCCCGGCGGAAACGGCGCTCCCGCTGCCGCGCCCGCGCCGCCGGAGAGCGAAGCGCCGCCCGATCGAGTGCTGCTCGGCGGCGTCGCCGCGGGGATGTCCCTGGTGAAGGCGCATCGCACGCACGGCCATCTCGCCGCGCGCCTCGACCCGCTCGGGTCGGAGCCGCCCGGCGATCCAGCGCTCGACCCGGACCGGCTCGAGCCTCGGCTTACGCCCGAGCTCATGGCCCGGATCCCAGCGAGCGTCCTGCGCCTCTACGTCCATGCGGAGACGCTGGTCGAGGCCCTTCCGGTCCTGCGCGAGACGTATTGCGGCACGATGGCGTTCGAGCTCGAGCACATCTCGAGCCACGAGCAGCGGCTCTGGCTGCGGGACGCGATCGAGTCCGGCACCTTCCGGCGCCCGTTCTCACCCGAGGAGAAGAAGGGCCTCCTCAGCCGGCTGTCGGACGTCGAGGGCTTCGAGCGCTATCTGCGCCGAGCGTTCCTGGGGCAGAAGCAGTTCTCCATCGAAGGGCTCGACGTCATGGTCCCGATGCTCGACGAGGCGATCGAGCTGGCGGCCGACGACGGGGCGCGCCGCGTCGTGCTCGGCATGGCGCACCGCGGCCGGCTCAACGTGCTCGCCCATACGGTGGGCCGCGAGGTCGACGCGATCCTGCGCGAGTTCGAGGGCGAACGCGTCCTCGAGGCGGTCTCGGCCGACCTGGAGAGCGGCTCGGGCGATGTGAAGTACCACCTCGGCGCCGAGGGTGTCCGCCAGACGCCGAGCGGCGAGGTCACCGTCTCGCTCGTGTCGAACCCGAGCCACCTCGAGTTCGTCGACCCGGTGGTCGAGGGGGAGACGCGCGCGTCGCAGACGGATCACAGCTCGCCCGAGGGCGAGCACGATCCCGGCGTCGGCGCTCGCGATCCTCATTCACGGAGACGCGGCCTTCCCCGGCCAGGGCGTCGTGGCGGAGACGCTCAACCTCCAGGAGCTGGCCGGCTACCGGACGGGCGGGACGCTGCACATCATCGCCAACAACCAGGTCGGCTTCACGACCGACCCCGACGAAGGCCGCTCGACCCGCTACTCGAGCGACCTGGCCAAGGGCTTCGACACGCCGATCGTGCACGTGAACGCCGACGACCCCGAGGCCGCTCTCTCGGCGATCCGTCTGGCAATGGCGTTCCGTGCGCGCTTCCGCCACGACGTCGTCGTCGACCTCGTCGGCTACCGGAGGTTCGGCCACAACGAGGGCGACGAGCCGAGCTACACGCAGCCGCTCATGTACAAGCTCATCGAGGAGCACCCCACGGTCCGCGAGCAGTACGCGCGGAGGCTCGTCGAGGACGGCCTCGTCACGCCGGAGGAGGTCGAGGCCTTCATGCACGAGGTGCAGGAGCGCATGCGGGCGCTCCACGAGGAGCTGAAGGCGTCGTTCGCGACGGCCGGCCGCCGCAAGGAGCGGCGCATCGGCCGCGGCGCGGACACGCAGCTCGACACCGCCGTGCCTGCAGGGCAGCTCGAGGAGCTGAACGAGCGCCTGCTCCAGGTGCCCGAGGGCTTCACGGTGCACCCGAAGCTCGCCAAGGCGCTCGAGCGCCGGCGTGACACCGTGGGGGAGCAGGGAGGCATCGACTGGGCGCAGGCGGAGGGCCTCGCCTTCGGCAGCCTTCTCGCCGACGCGACTCCCGTGCGGCTCACGGGCCAGGACACGGAGCGCGGGACCTTCTCGCACCGCCACCTCGTGCTCCACGACTACGAGACGGGTGAGAAGTACGCGCCGATCCAGCACCTGCCGACCTCGCGGGCGCCGTTCCAGGTCTACAACTCGCCACTCTCGGAGACCGGAGCGCTCGGCTTCGAGTACGGCTACTCCGTCGCCGTCTCGCGCGCGCTCGTCCTCTGGGAGGCGCAGTTCGGAGACTTCGTCAACTCGGCCCAGGTCGTGATCGACCAGTTCGTCGTCTCCGGGCTCTCGAAGTGGACGCAGAGCTCGCGTCTGACGCTTCTCCTGCCGCACGGGTACGAGGGCAACGGGCCCGAGCACTCGAGCGCGCGGCTCGAGCGCTTCATGCAGCTCGCCGCCCAGGAGAACATCCGCATCGTCAACCCGTCGACGGCCGCGCAGTACTTCCACCTGCTGCGCCGGCAGGCGCTGCACCCCAAGGGTCGGCCGCTCGTCGTCCTGACGCCGAAGGGCCTCCTCCGGCACAAGGAGGCAACCTCGCACCTGGAGGAGCTGACCCAGGGCGGCTTCCGGGCGGTCATCGACGACCCGCGGCTCGACGCCGACGAGAAGCGCGAGGTCTCGCGGCTCGTCCTCTGCACGGGGAAGGTCTACTACGACATCGTCGGGCACGAGGCGTTCGGCGAGGCGGAGAGCGTTGCCGTCGCCCGGCTCGAGCAGCTCTATCCCTTCCCGGTCGCGGCCTATGACGAGCTGCTTTCTCGCTATCCGGCGCTGACCGAGGTCGTCTGGAGCCAGGAGGAGCCGCAGAACATGGGGGCCTGGCGTGCCATCCGGCACCGCCTGGAGGAAGGGCTGCCAGCCGAGGTCGATCTTCGCTACGTCGGGCGCCCTTGGCGGGCGAGCCCGAGCGAGGGCTACCCCACGGCGCACAGGCTCGAGCAGGACCGCATCGCGCGCGAAGCGCTCGGCGCGTTCTAGTCCGGCTCGGGGACCCCGCCCAGGAGCGCGAGGACGTTTGCGAGCGGCCCAAGGTGGCCGAGCCGACACTCCGCTTCCGCAGCCGGTCGTCGTCTGAGTGGGCGTGTGGGGAGCTTCCCGACTCGCTGGGCGCGTCCCAGTCGGTTCAGAGCGTTTCGAGGAAGCGCCGGACCTGCAAGGCTCCGGCGGCGTTTTCCTTCGCCTCGCAAAGCTCGAGCGATCTCTCGGCCGCCTCCCTCGCTTCGCGAGGCCGTCCTGCGCTCGCTAGCAACTCCGCGAGGACGCGGTGGGCGTCCGCTCGATAGACGATCAGGTCTGTCCGGTCGGCGAGCTCCGCGGCCCGGCGCGCCTCGGTCAAGCCGCGCTGCGTCTCGCCCTGGCGGGCGGCGAGCCGAGCCCGGGCGGTATGGCGCTTGATCAGCCATTCCATGTCGCTCGGCGCCGGGACGGTGTCGATCGCCTCGACGGCGGCCACGGCATCGTCAACGCGGTCCTGGGCCAGAATCGCGTGTGCGTAGTCGACCAACGCCGCTGAGAGGAACCAACGGTCGCCGATCGCGCGCGTGATTTCCTCGGTGTCACCGGCGGCTCTCGCGGCGGCCGCCGGGTTGCCCGCGAGCATCTCGGCCTGCGCGTCCATGAGGGCCATCCAGGCCGAGGCTTCGTGAAGACCGAGCTCTTCGAGACCTGCTCGCGATCGTGCCATGCCTTCGCGGGCCTCGTCGACTCGTCCGGCCATGGCGGCGAGCGCCGCGCGGCAACCGAGCAAGCTCAGCTCGGCTGAGCGGTGGCCGATCACCTCCCGTTCGAGGTCGATGCAGCGCGAAACCGCCTCGGAGACAGGTGTGCGGCCCTCGACGAGCGCGGCAATGAAGTTGAGGGCCGCAGCCACCTCGAAGCCGATACCCGCGCGGCGCGCGTGCTCGACCGCGCGCTCGGCGTGCTCGTAGCTCGCCTCGGTGTGACCCGCCGTCCAGGCTAGATCGCACATCAGATACGAGGCACGGGAAAGGCCGAGGTCGTCGTCTAGCTCCCGGAGCGCGGTCGCGGCTGCCTCGGCGATCGCAATTGTTGCGCCGACGTCGACCGACTCGGGGTGGCGGTAGAGGCGCAGGCGCTCACCCTCGACCACTGCCCGCCAGCGAACGAGCGGGAGACCGAGTCTCTGGCCGACCTCGACGGCCCGTTCCGCGACCTCGGCTGCCTGGTCGAACGTTCCTGCTTCCGAGAGTGCCGATCCGAGTGCCGGCAATAGCTCTGCGCCCGTGGGGTCATCGGGACCGAGTAGCTCGATGGCGCGATCGATGAAGCCGATCTCGCCCGCGATGTCACCGCGGCGATGGGCCTGGCGGGCCGCTTCGGCCAGTAGCTGCCCGGCCTTGATGGCGAGATCGTGCTCCCCGCCGCCGTCCGAGCCGACCTCACGGGCCAGGTAGTAGGCGCGCTCGAGGTGAAAGCCGATGCGGGCGTCCGGCTCGGGTACGGCGGCGCCGAGGCTCTCGAGCCAGCCGGCGTGGCGCTCGTGGAGCTCGGCGCGAGCTGCCTTCGGCAGCGATTCGTAGGCGGCGTCGCGGATGAGCTCGTGGCGAAACCGCACGGCGTCCTCCCCGGCGAGTGCCGGCTTCTCGGGACGGAGGAGGTCGCGCCGCAGGAGCTCCTGCAGCACTCGTTCCGCGTCGGATCGAGCGAGACCCTCGGAGAGGGCGAGCACCGAGCCGAGATGGAAGACCTCGCCTTCGACGGCGCCGTGCTCGAGCAGAGATCGCTCCTGCGGGTCGAGGAGGTCGAGCCGTGCCGCCAGCAGAGCCTGAAGGGCGGGCGGGAGGCCGGGATCTGCGACGTCGGTGCCGCGCTCGTCCACATGGGCCAGGAGCTGCTCCAGAAAAAGAGGGTTCCCACCGGCTGTCGCCGCGATGCGCGCGAGCCCGCCCTCCTCGAGCCTTCGTCCTGCGAGCGCCACGAGGAGCTCTCGGCTCTCCTGGCTCGAGAGCGGGCCGAGCGTCAGCGAGGTTGAGTTCCGCTGGCCTCCCGCCCACGCGGGGCGAGTGTCGAGGAGCTCCGGGCGTGCGAGGCAGAGCAACAGGACCGGCGCATCCCGGATCCAGCTCGCCAGATGGTCCACGAGATCCACGAGAGCGGGCTGGCCGTAGTGCACGTCTTCGAAGACGAGCACCAGTGGCCGTGTCCGGGCGACCTCCGCGAAGAGCCGTCGAAAGGCCCAGACGGCCTCTTCGCCTGCGACCCCCTCCTCGAGGCCGAGCGCGGCCGCCACCCTACGAGCAACGGCCGCTCCGTCATCGAGCTCGCGCACGAGCTCGTCGATCGTGCTCGGTTCGGCCGCCTGGAGGACCATCTCGCGAACCGGCCAGTACGTGATTCCTTCTCCGTATGCGGGACAGCGGCCCACGAGAAAGCTCGCCTCCGACCCGACGAGGGGCTGCAACTCGCGCACGAGCCTCGACTTTCCGATCCCAGGCTCACCGAGGATGGTCACGAGATGGCAGCCGGACTCGGCGACCGAGCGATCGAATGCATCACGAAGAAGGCGGAGCTCGCGGTCCCGGCCGAAGAAGGGCCTTTCGACGCGGGGCCCGATTGGCGATGCCGGAGGCACGACGTCGACCAGCCGAAAGGCGCGAACCGGCGTCCGCTCGCTCGAGACCGTTATCTGGCTCGGCTCCGTGCTGACCGCATCGCCGACGATCGAGCGCGTCGGCTCCCCGAGCAGGATCTCGCCCGGCGCGGCCGCTTGCTCCAGCCGCGCGGCGACGCTTCCAGCGCTCCCGAGGACGAGTGGCGCGGCGTCGTCTCGGCCCGGCGTCAGCACCTCGCCCGTGTTCAGTCCCGTACGAGCCGCTAGCTCGACTCCGAAGACGGGCTCTAGCTCGTCATTCAGGTCGACGAGCCTTGTGCGCACCTCGACGGCCGCCAGCACCGCGCGAAGCGCGTCGTCCTCGTGCGCGACGGGTATCCCGAAGACGGCAACGACCTTCTCGCCGATGGAACCGTGCACGGAGCCGCCGTACTTCTCGCAGATGCTTCGCGTCGTCTCGTGGCAGCGGATGAGAAGCGGTCGGAGGATCTCGGGGTCGACCCCCTCTCCCAGCTCGCCGGAACCGGCGAGGCCCGAGACAAGGCACGTCACTCGTCGGCGGAGCGCCCTTGCCGGGGCCGGCGACTCAGGCGGAGGTGGGAGCGCTCGGGGCGCCTGCTTCCTGCCGCAGGATCGTCTGTTCGAGCTCCCGAAGGTCGGGCGACGGCTCGATGCCGAGCTCGTCGACGAGCAAGCTCCGAGCCCTGCGGTACGTGGCGAGTGCCTCCGCCTGGCGACCCGAGCGATAGAGCGCGAGCATGAGCTGCCCGCACAGGCGCTCGCTCAGAGGATGCTCGGCGACAAGTGCCTCGAGCTCGCCGACGACGTCCGCATGGCGGCCCAGCGCGAGATCCGCGTCGATTCGCGCCTCGGAACACGAGAGCCGGAGCTGCTCGAGGCGCGCGACCTCCGCCTGGGCGAACGTCTCGAAGCGGACGTCGGCAAGCGCCGCGCCACGCCAGAGGCCTAGCCCCTGCCGGAAGGTCTCGGCGGCGCTTGCGGCGTCCCCGCCGGCGAGCTCGGCCCTGCCCTTCGCCACGAGCTCCTCGAAGCGGTCCGAATCGCGTGCTCCGGGCTCGAGCCGGAGCCCGTAGCCGCCTGCCCTCGAGAGCACGACGTCGCTTCCCAGTGCCTTGCGAAGCCGGGAGGCGACGACCTGAACGGCGTTGTGTGGATTCGCCGGGAGCTTGTCGCCCCAGAGCTCCTCGATGACGCGATCAGCGGGAATGACGTGCTCGCCGTGGATGAGGAGCAGGGCCAGGAGCGTCCGGGGCCGTCCACGCGGCACGGCGAGCTGACGACCTTCATGGTCGAGCACCTCGACGGGCCCGAGGATCAGAAACTCCAACTCCCCCTCCTCGACAGTGGCGTGCAAGCGACGTGACAGCTGAGTCGCCCATTGTCCCTGCTGTCACGAGGAAAGGGAAGCGATGGTGAGCGAGGCCCAGCAGTCGCTCCGGCTCCGCCCCGAGCGCTCGAATCTGCGCCGCGAGCTCGGCCGTCTCGACACGGTTTGCCTCCTCATCGCCGCCGTCGTCGTCATCGACACCCTCGGCGCCGTCGCGAATGGCGGACCACAGTCGCTTACCTGGCTTCTCGTCGTCTCCTTGACCTTCTTCGTCCCTGCCGGGCTCGTCATCTCCGAGCTCGGCTCGGCGTTTCCCCAGGAGGGCGGTTCCTACGTGTGGACACGGCTGGCGTTCGGACGTGTCTGCGGTGCCCTGACCGCCTTCCTCTACTGGATCGAGTCCCCGATCTGGCTGGGCGGATCCCTCACCATTACCGCCCTGACCGTGTCCGGCGAGTTCTTCGTGCCGCTCGAGGGCGTCTGGCGCTATCTCTTCGCGCTCGGCTTCATCTGGACCGCGATAGCCGTTGCGATCGCCCCGATCTCGAAGGGGAAGCGCGTCGCGGCGAGCGGCGCGGTGGTGCAGGTCCTCCTCCTCACCTTCTTCACCGCGACCGTGGGCCTGTACGCGCTCGAGCACGGCGTCCACGGTTTCGGCCTCGGCCACTTCTCGCCCACCTGGGCCGCGTTCATCGCCGTTGCTCCCGTCCTCTTCTACAACCTCATCGGCTTCGAGCTTCCGTCCGCGGCGGCCGGTGAGATGCGCAACCCTCAGCGGGACGTCCCTGCCTCCATCGCCCGGGCAGGAGCGCTCACGCTTGTGCTCTACACCGTGCCCATCGTCGCGATCCTTGCGGTCGTGCCTTCCGAACGGATCACGAGCCTGACCGGCTTCATCGACGCGATGAAGAGCGTCTTCACGGTGTACGGAGGTCACGTATCTCCCGACGGAACGGTCGTGCTGTCCGGGGCGGGGCAGACCCTCGGAGCCCTCGCGGCGGCCGGCTTCATCTGGGTCCTGCTTGCGAACGGGCTCACGTGGGTTCTCGGCACCGGCCGAGCCCAGGCGGTCGCCTGCCTCGACGGCGCCGGCCCACGCAGCCTGGGTCGCTTCTCCCCTCGTCTCGGCACCCCGGTGCGGATGTGCCTCGTCTCGGGTGGCATCGCAACGGTGACGATGGCCGCCGCCTTCGCGGTTTCCGGGAGCAACGCCGAGCGGTACTTCAGCGTCGTCCTCTCGCTCTCGATCGTGCTCCTTGCCGTCTCGAACCTCGCGGTGTTCCCGGCGCTCGTCAAGCTGCGCCGCTCGCATCCGGACGTCGCGCGGCCGTTCCGAGTGCCCGGCGGTGTCGCAGGCGCCTGGCTGTGCAGCACGCTCGCTACCGCCTGGGCCGTCTTCGCGATCCTGGCCGTTCTCTGGCCCGGGCTGGGCACACCGAATCCCGATGCCGCGCTTCCGGACGGCTTCGCCGGCGACCGGCTGGGCTTCGTGCTCGCCGAGCTCGTTCCGCTGGCAGGGGTTCTCGCCGCCGCTCTCCTCTTTGCCTACCTCGGACGCCGCTCGAAGCACGCACCTGAGGTCGCTTAGGAGGACAGTGCCGGTCGTCCGGGCGTAGACTCACGCGCCGTGATCGATCCCACGAAGCGCTGGCCGCGCGGACACGACGAGAAGCCGGAGTACGCCGGCCTTCTCACCTTCGCGTCGGCGGCCTACACGGAGGATGCCGCCGAGCTCCAGGGAGTCGACGTCGCAGTCGTTGGGGCGCCGACCGACGATCTCACCTCCGACCGGCCGGGGACCCGCTTTGGCCCGCGCGCGATCCGCGCGGCAAGCTGTGCGCCGGGACCCCACCTCGAGGCGAAAGTCGACGCCTTCGCCGAGCTCTCGATCGCCGACTTCGGAGACGCTCCGGTCATCCCGGCCGATCCCGTGCGAACGCATGAGGCGATCGAGACCACCGTGGGAGAGGTCGTCGCCGCCCGCGCGATTCCGATCGTCCTCGGCGGCGACCACTCGATCTCGGAGCCGAACATCCGGGCGTGCGCGGCGGCGCACGGTCAGGTGGGTCTCGTCCACTTCGACACCCACACGGACACCGGAGCGGAGGTCTACGGGGTCGAGGTTTCCCACGGGACGCCGTTCTATCGGCTCGTCGAGCAGGAGCCACGTCGATCCGCGCCGCTACGTGCAGATCGGCCTACGCGGCTACTGGCCGGGAGAGACGGAGTTCGGCTGGCAGGACGAGCGTGGCGTGACCAGCTTCTTCATGCACGACGTCAGGGAGCTCGGGATCAAGGCGGTCGTTCGTCGCGCCGTCGAGATCGTCGGAGCCGGCCCGGTCTTCCTCACGGTGGACATCGACGTCCTCGACCCGGCGTTCGCGCCCGGAACCGGGACGCCCGAGCCCGGCGGGATGACGACCGGCGACCTCCTTTGGGCCTCCCGGACGGTCGCCGAGGAGCTCGACCTGGTCGGCGCCGACGTCGTCGAAGTGATCCCGACCGGTGTGGGATCGGCGGATGTCACGGCGCTCGCCGCGGATCGGATCGTCCGCGAGATCCTGACGGGGATCGCGCTCCGCCGGCGCGCGTCCTGACGCCAACTTGACCTCCTTCGGGCGCAGGTTCATAGTCGTCCGCGCCGGAGCCGCTCATTGAATCCCGACAGCATCCTCAGCAAGAGCCGCATCCCGCTTCGCAAGGAGGTGCGGCGCGGGCTCCTCTGGTTGATCATCCGGTGGATCCACTGGCTCTGGTGGCTCATCTTCCACTGGTTCAACCGCTGGAGGCGCCTCGCTTTCACGATGCAGCACCAGCAGCAGACTCAGTGGTGCTGGGCGGCCGTCTCGACGAGCGTGTCGCTCTACTACGACACGTCGAGCACCTGGACGCAGTGCACGGTCGTGAACGCCGAGCTCGGCCAGACGACCTGCTGCCAGAACGGCTCGACGTCCGCCTGCAATCAGCCGTGGTACCTCGACCTGGCCCTGCAGAGGACAGGGAACCTCGATGCCTTCGCCGGTGGCACGACGTCGTTCGCCGACGTCCGCACCGAGATCGACGCCGGGCAGCCGCTCGGGGCGCGTATCGGCTGGTCCGGCGGCGGCGGGCACTTTGCGATCATCGAGGGGTACAAGCCGGGCCCGGGCGACCAGCGCGTCGCGGTCGACGATCCCTGGTACGGCGCCTCCGATCTCACCTACAACACGTTCGCGACGAGCTACCAGGGGTCCGGTAGCTGGACGCACTCGTACACGACGGAGAGCTAGGAAAAGCGCATGCCCATTCGCCTCGCAGAGCCGCCCCGGGCCGCACTCGAAGCTGTCCAGGGGACACTCCTGGAGCGCGCGGACCGCTCCGATTTCGTCACGGGCGCGCTTCGGGACGCGTCGGCGGACGACCTTGCGCTCGCTGCGCCGCACCCCGTCTACACGCTCGGCCTCGACGCGTTGGTCGGCGGGCAGGGCCTCGCCGGCGCCGAGCTCACCGGCTGGCGCTACCTCGTTCAGCGGGGCGACTCGACAATCGCGAGCGCGGAAGTCTATGTCGGCGGAACCGGCGTCGACGTGAGCCGGCTCGAGGTGAACGAAGGGCCGTTCGTCCGCGCAACAGAGGCCGCCGTGGGTCGGGCCGAGGCGCTTCCGGAGCTCGAGAGCGCCGCGTACGAGCTCAGGCTGCTCAAGATTCCCGGCGTCTACGTGATCGCACTCTGGCTGAAGGCCGACGGAGGCGGCGACGACCTGCTGATCCCGATCGGGGAGACGCCCCCGGGGGTGGACGCCGACCGTCCGTACAAGGCCGACGAGCTCCTCGGCGCCCTGGTCGAGCCCGCACGGACGCAGCTCGGATTCGACAGCTCGCCCGGGCAGCAGCCCAAGAGCGACTAACTTCTAGACGTCGTGCAGCGAGTCGACGGCCAGCGCGACTCCCACCGCGATCTCCACCGCGCCTAGGAGCCGCCCGCCGGCTGAGAGCAGCGCGTCGGCCCGTGCTCCGCGCGGAACAAGGGTCGTCAGGAGGACGAGCGCGAAGGCCACCACGAGCGCACCGGCGGCCAGGGCCACGTCGTCGTCGCCTCCGGCGGTCAGGCTGAGCATGACCACGCCCGGAGTGAGAAGGAGCGGGAAGGCAACCGGGACGAGCGCCGCGCCGAGCCCGCTGAGCTCGGGCTCGCGGGCGGGCCGTGCGAGCACCAGGGCGCGGGCGCCCTCGATCGCCAGCACGACGGCGCTCGCCAGCCGGAAGGTCTCCGGCGTGATGTCGAGCGCGTCCAGAAAGGCGCCCCCGACGGCCGCGACGCCGGCGGCGGATCCCAACGCGATGAGCGCCCCGAGCGCGACCGCCGCACGCCGTTCCGGCAGGACAAGCCGCGCGCGGCACGGGTTCGTGGACGCGACGAGCGCGAGGAGCAGGAAGGCGAAGCTCACCTGGTCGACTCCGCCGCCAGCACCTCGAGTGTCGCGAGCAGCCCCGAGAGCGGATGGCGCTGGTGGTCCATCTGCGTGTAGCCGTCCTCCGTGAACCACGCGCCGCGGGCGAGCAGCGGGCGCGGGGCCTTCTCCGCCTCGGCGGGGTCGATCTGGCGCTCGACCGCCCGCCCGGCCGTGCAGCGCAGGCGCGCCGAGAGGTTGTCCGTCAGGTCGGCGAGTCGAGGATCCGCGACGCTCAGGCGCCAGAGCGCTGCCAGACCTTCGGTCACGGTCCCGAGGCCTGCGCCGGAGGCCGGCTCGCCGCGAAAGACGCGGTTGAGGCCACCCTGTCCGCTTTGCGACTCGAGGCGGGAGTTGAGGCCCAGGATCCCGGCGAGATCGCGCGCGTACGCGATCTCCGGCTCGCCCAGCTTGCCTGGGCCTAGCTCTGCGAGTGCGTAGGCCGACCAGTGGTCGGGGAACGTGAGCACGTAGCCCTCGACGTCGTCGCGGCGCGTGGCCACGTAGCGCGCGAGCCGCCGCGCGGGCTCTCCCCATCCTTCGCCCGGGAAGAGCTTGTCGAGGAGCGCGAACGTCCAGAGCGCCTGGCCGGTGCCGAACTTGGCGTACTCGCCCGGGACGGCGCTCCCGGTCTCCTGGCTCCAGCGCCCGAGGACGCTGCCGTCGGCCTGTTGCTGCGAGGCGAGGAAGCGCGCGAGCCCGCGGATGAGATCGTCCTCGCTGGTGTCCCCGGTGGCGAGGCGGCGCTGGACCAGCGCGATCGCCAGGAGCCCGCTCGCGCCGAGACGCGCATCCTCTCCTGGCTCGGCAAAGGCAGTCCAGTCGCCGTTCCGAAAGAGGTTCGCGTGCACGAAGGAGAGCCCGTGCTCCGCCGCCGCCAGAGCCTCCTCGTCGCCGGTCTCCCCGGCGAGCTGGTAGAGGCCGAACATCACGCCCGCGTGCCGCGTGATGTTGTAGTCCTCCGAGACGGCGTCGTGCTTGCGGTCGTAGCCGTAGGTGTAGAGGCCGCCGGGCCGCACGCCGCGTTCGAGCCAGCCGAACGCCTCGGCGATCGAGCCACGTGCGTCGGCGGGACTGAAAGCAGGGCAGACCTCGGCCGGCACGACCATGAGGCGGAGCCCGAGCGCCCCGAGCGCGAGGACGGCGGCGTAGAGCAGGAGGCGTCGCACCGCGAGGAGGCTACGCGACCGTCCACCGGGGCAGGAAGAGGCAGTGCCCCCGGCAAGAATCGAACTTGCGCACGCGGTTTAGGAAACCGCTGCTCTATCCACTGAGCTACGGGGGCGGGGCGTTCCAAGTGTAGAGCCGCCGGCGCTCGGCCCGGCTCGCGAAAACTTGGCCCCGAGTCTGATAGAAAGGGCAAGTCATTTTGCCGTTTCACGGAGGGGGAGACATGAAGCCAGGCAGGCTCCGGCGTCTCGTGGTTGCGGCCACGTTGACGCTGCTGATTGCGGTGGGGGCTCCGACAGCCCTGGCTGCCGAGGACGGGCCGGGTCCCGTCGTCATGGGCGGCGTCACACAACCCGTGTACGGATACGCCGACGCGATTCGAGAGCGGCTGTGGGTGACGGCCGACTTCGACAGCGACCTCGACGGCGTCGCAGACGAGATCGCGATGGACATCATCCGGCCGGCGGCAACAGCCGGCGACCTCAAGGTTCCGCTGATCATGGACGCGAGCCCGTACTACACGACCGTGTGTCGCGGAAACGAGGGCGAGTGCATCGCGGACATCGACGGTGACGGGATCAACGACAAGTGGCCGCTCTTCTACGACAACTACTTCGTCCCGCGCGGCTACGCGATGATGTACCTGCACATGGCCGGGACGGGCTTCTCGACCGGCTGCCCGGTGACCGGCGGGACCGCGGACAACCGCAGCGCGGTCATGGCGATCGACTGGCTCCAGGGCCGAAAGACCGCGCATGACAAGAACGGCAACGTCGTCACCGCCGGCTGGCACACCGGCAAGGCGGGCATGATCGGCAAGTCGTACGACGGAACGCTGGCCAACGCTGCCGCCGCGACCGGCGTCGAAGGGCTGACGACGATCGTCCCGATCTCGGCCATCTCGAGCTGGTACGACTACACGCGCTCCAACGGCGTGATCCAGCGCGGGAACAGCTACCCGTCCAGCCTCGCGAACACGGTCACGAACCCCGACCGGCGGGCCTACTGCGCCGGAATCCGGGCGACGATGGCAGCCACCGACGGGGACGAGCACGGCGACTACTCGCCCTTCTGGGCCGAGCGCGACTACCTGCCGGACGCGGACAACGTCACGGCCAGCGTCTTCGCCGTGCACGGCACGAACGACGAGAACGTCCGCCCCGACCACTTCTCCAAGTGGTGGAAGGAGCTCAAGCACACGCGCCGGAAGCTGTGGCTGACGCAGACGGGCCACATCGACCCGTTCGACTTCCGGCGCGCCGTGTGGGTCGACACGATCCACCGCTGGTTCGACAGCGAGCTGTGGGGGATCAAGAACGGCATCCACAACGAGCCCGAGGTCACGATCGAGCGCTCGGCCGGCGTCTTCGCCGACTACTCGGCCTGGCCCGACGCGGGCGTTGAGAAGGTCAAGCTCCGCATCCAGGACACCGGGCCGACAACGGCCGGCCTCCTGAAGACCGGCCCGAAGCGGCGTCCCGGCGAGCCGAGGGTCACGCAGACCTTCCAGGACACACCTAGCCAGAGCCAGACCGCGATGCAGACGAACCTGGAGACGGTCACGCCCAATCGCCGGGTCTTCCTGACCGCGCCGCTCCTTCAGGACATCCGCATCTCCGGCACGCCGTTCGTCTCGCTGTCGGCCTCGGCCGATCAGATCGACACGAACGTCGGCGCCCTCCTCGTCGACTGGGGAACCGACACCCGCGTCCAGTGGAACGTGGGCGACGGAATCCGGACGCTGACGACCGAGGACTGCTGGGGTGAGACGAGCGCCAACGACAATCCGTGTTACTTCCAGACGGAGACGCGGACCGTCACGGCCGAGATCGAGCGGATCACCAAGGGCATCCTCGACGGTCGGAACCGGAACTCGCTGACCACGCCCGAGGACCTGATCCCGGGTGAGGAGTACTACTTCGACTTCCCGCTCCTGCCCGAGGACTACATCGTCAAGGCAGGGCACCGACTCGCCTTCGTCGTTGTCGGCAGCTACCCGGGCTACGGCTCGACGGCCGACCAGACGCGGGCCAACATCGCCATCAACCTGACCAAGACCACGCTCGAGCTGCCCGTCGTGGGCGGCGAAGCTGCCCTCAAGGCAGCAGGGCTCTAGGCTCGGGGGGAGCGCGAACAGGGGGCCGGCTCAGCCGGCCCCCTTCGCGTGCTTAGGCTCCCGTGACGCCTTCGCGCGGCTCCCAGCGGAAGCGCCGCATGGCGACGGCGAGCCCCACGAGGCCCCAGACGACCACGGCCGCGACGGCGGAGCCCGCGAAGTCCGCCTCCGTCGCGAACGACGCCCGGATGAGGTCGAGGAAGTACGTCAGCGGCAGCACCTCGGAGATCGCCTCCAGGAAGGCGGGCATGTCCTCGGTGGAGAAGAAGACCCCCGAGATGAACGCCATCGGGAGATAGATGGCGTTGACGACGGCGGACGAGCCCTCGGCCGTGCGGACGATCGTCGTGATGGCGATCCCCAGGGCCGCGAAGGCGGCGGCGCCTGTCAGGATCGCGAAGACGAAGGCGAGTGGCCGCTCCGGCCAGTCGGCGTCCAGCAAGAAGACGCCGAGGAGAAGCTGCGCGACGACCTGCAGCCCGATGACGACGACCGTGGAGCCGATCACGGCGGACAGATAGGTGGCCGGGCTCAGCGGCGTGCCGCGCACTCGCTTCAAGAGGCCTGCCTCGCGCCGGACGACCAGCGTGATGGCGAGGCCAGCGAACGCGTTCGCGGCCACCCCGTAGCCGAGGAGGCCGATGAGGAGGAAGGTCGAGGCGTCGACGCCTTCGATCGGCTCGTCGCCGTACACCGAGCCGATGAGGACGAGCAGGAGGACGGGGAAGAGGAAGCTGAAGAACGCGGCTTCACGGTTCCGCCAGAAGAGCTTCTGCTGGGCTCGCAGCTCGTGGAGGAAGAGCCTCACCCGTCGCCCTCCTCGCGCGTCAGCTCGAGGTAGACGTCCTCGAGCGTCCGCCGGTGCACCTCGAGCCCTTCGAGCTCGACGCCGTCTGCGAGCGCCTGCGCGGTCAGCTCGTGGAGCACGCGCGTCGGCTCCTCGGTGGCGATGACGGTGTCGCTCCCGTTGCGCCGGAAGCGGATCTCGACGGACGCATTGCCCGAGAGGAGCTCCTGCGGAGAGCCGGTGCCGACGATCTCGCCCGACCGCAGGATGGCGACGCGGTCCGCGAGGCGCTGCGCCTCCTCCATGTAGTGCGTCGTCAGCAGGATGCTCTTGCCCAGCGACCGGAGGTCGCGGATCGTGTCCCACGCCTGCCGCCGCGCGGCCGGGTCGAATCCGGTGGTCGGCTCGTCGAGGAACACGAGCTCGGGGTCGCCGACGAGGGCCAGCGCGAGGTCGAGGCGACGCAGCTGCCCGCCGGAGAGCGTCCGGACGCGCGCGCCGCGCTTCTCGGCCAGGCCGACCAGGTCGATCACCTCGTCGGGCTGCCGCGGCGACGGGTAGTAGCCGGCGAAGAGCGCCACGATCTCCCTGACGGTCAGGAGGTGGTAGACGGCGGAGGACTGGAGGACGATCCCGATGCGGGCGCGGAAGTCGCTTCCGGCACGTCCCGGGTCGACGCCGAGCGCGCGCGACGTCGCCGCCGTCGCGCCGGCGGTAGCCCTCGAGGATCTCGACCGTCGTCGTCTTGCCGGCGCCGTTGGGGCCGAGCAGGGCGAACACCTCCCCGGTCTCCACCGTGAAGGAGATGCCGTGCAGGACCTCACGCTCGCCGTACGCCTTGCGCAGGCCCGAGACCGTGATCGCGCTCACGGCTGGCGAGGATATCGGTGGGCCGCGTCCGGCCCGGTCAGGAAGGCTGCGTCTCGCTCTTTGCCGCCACGCGCCGTCGCGCCGGCCACCAGGAGAGGTCGCCGAAGAGCGAGACCAGCGCGGGCACGAGCAGCGCGCGAATGACGAAGGCGTCGAGGAGGACGCCGACCGTCATCGCGAAGGCGAACTCGCGGAACTGGCGCAGCGGGATGATCGCCAGCGTGGCGAAGCTGAGCGCGAGGGCGAGCCCTGCGACGGCGATCGTCCGTGAGGCGCGCGGCGCGGCGATCGCGATCGCCCTGCGGACGTCGACGTGCTCGGCCTCCTGCCAGATGCGCCCGACGAGGAAGACGTTGTAGTCCGACCCGAGCGAGACGAGCAGGACGGCGACGGCGAAGGGCACGTAGTACGTCAGCTCCTCGTTGCCGAGCAGCGTCTGGAAGACGAACGTGGTCAGGCCGAGCGTCGCGGTGAACGCGAGCGCGCTCGCGAGCAGGAGGTAGAGCGGCGCGACGAGGGCGCGGAGGAAGAGGAGGAGGAGCAGGAAGTTGACCGCGAGCGCGGCCAGCGCGATGCGCGCGAGGTCTCCGGTCAGCGTCCGGACGGTCTCGGCGGCGAGCGCGGTCTCGCCGGTGAAGCCGGCGCTGGCGGTGCCGAGGCCGTTCTCGTCCAGCAGGCGCGGGACCTCCTCGCGCAGGCGCTCGAGCGTGTCGATGGCAGGGCCGCCGTGGGGCTCGTCGGAAAGGACGATCAGAAAGCGGGCGGCCGGCGCGGTCTCCGAGACGACGAGGCTGGGGATCTCGGTGGCGATCGTGTCGCCGGGCCCGACGACCCCTGCGATACCGGGCTGCTCCTCCAGCGCCCGCTCGACCCGGCCGAGCGCTTCGAGGTCGGGCGGCCCGCTCTCCTGCTCCACGAGCAGCACGGTCGGCGCGAGGATCCCCGGCGCAAACCCCTGTCCGGCGGCCTCTGCTGCCCTCCGCTCCTCGGTGTCGGAAGGCAGGCCGCGGATCGATGTGAAGCCGAGCTCCAGGTTCGTGAGGCTCTTGCTCGCGAGCGCGACGACCCCGAGTGCGATCGCGACGACCACGATCGCGACCGGCTTCGACGTGGCGAACTCCGCGAGCGTGTCCCGCCATGTGCCGGTGCGCTGGGCAGGCTCTGCTTCCGGCTCCTTGCGCTCGGGCCGGTCGACCGAGGGCCAGAAGAGGCCGCGGCCGAAGATAGCCAGCAGCGCGGGGACGAGGGTGATGGAGACCGCGAGCCCTACGAGGACGGTCAGTGCCATGCCCGGCCCGAAGGCCCTGAAGAACTCGAGCCGCCCGGCGAGAAGGGCGGCCGCGCCGCAGGCCACGATCAGCCCCGCCGTGACGACGATCGGGAGGTTGAGCGCCGTCGCGTGCAGGGCTGCGTCGACGCGATGCTCGCCCTCGACAAGCCGACGGCGCATCCCCGCGAGGAAGAAGACGGAGTAGTCGGTGACGATCCCGAGCAGGAGCACGACCATGATCGGCTCGACGTCGCTCGGCATTGCGACGCCGGCCTGCTCGCCGACCCACGGCGCGACGCGGATCGAGACGAGGTAGGCGACGGCCGCTGCGGCAAGCGTGACGAGCGGCGCGCCGACGGCGCGGAAGTTCAGGCCCAGGATCGCGAAGACGATCAGCACGGTCGCGAGGGTCACCCACGGGAGGTTGCTGTCGATCTCCTCCCACTCGGCTAGCCGGGCCGGGACGCTCCCCGTGACTCCGACGAGCGCGTCGTCCGGCTGGCCGGCTTCGGCGGCAGCCCAGTTGCGGGCGAGGCTGGTTTCGTCGCCGATCGACGTCTCGCCCTCGAAGAAGAGGAACGTGATCGCGGTCGTCGAGTCCTCGCGTGCGCCCGGGAGGAGCCGAAGCGTGTTGAGGAGGGGGAGCGCGAACGTGATCCCGTCGTCCTCCCGCTCGCGGGCCTCGAGCGCACGCTCGGCGACGCGGGCCTGCGCCTCCACGCCCAGCCCGTTCGGGTCGCGCTGGACGACCGCCGTCTGCGAAATGACGGGGACGTCGAAGAGCTCGGCGGAGCGCCGTCCGGTCTCCACCGCCTCGGCGTCCTCGGGGACGAGGTCGGAGAGCCTCGAGCTCTCGGCGTCCTGGAGGCTCGGCAGATAGAGCGTCGCCGCGACGGCGCCCACGATCCACGCGGCCACGACGAGCCAGCGCAGGCGTACGACAAGCTGAGAGAAGGCCCGCGTCCCCACGGAAGGATCAACGAAGAGGCCGCCAGTTTGGATCCGGTGGAGCCGGTCGGCTGATTTACTAGCGTCGTGGCGACCTTCCGCTACGTGGTTGCGGACGTCTTCACCGACCGCCCGCTTGCCGGCAACCAGCTCGCGGTCTTCACGGACGCGCGGGAGATCCCCGAGGAGCAGCTCCAGCCGCTCGCGCGGGAGATCAATTTCTCGGAGACGGTCTTCGTCTACAAGCCCGAGGGCGAGGGCCATGCTCGCGTCCGGATCTTCACGCCGACCTCGGAGCTGCCGTTCGCCGGCCATCCGGTTCTCGGGACGGCGTTCGTGCTCGCCGGGCCGCTTCAGCTCGCGGAGATCCGCCTCGAGACCGGAGCCGGCCTCGTGCCGATCACGCTCGACCGCGACGACAGCGGGCGGATCGTCTTCGGGCGCATGTCGCAGCCCATTCCGAGGATCGAGGAGTACGACCGGGCGGACGAGCTCCTGAGGGCCGTCGGAGTCGAGCGGTCGGAGCTGCCGGTCGAGCTCTACGACCTCGGGATCAGGCACGTCTACGTGGGCCTGCCGAGCGAGGAGGCCGTCGCCGCGCTCGAGCCCGACCTCAACACGCTCGTGCACCTCACCGGCATCGTCGGTGTCAACTGCTTCGCGGGCTCCGGGAAGCGTTGGAAGAACCGGATGTTCGCCCCGGCGGACGGCGTAGCGGAGGACCCGGCGACGGGCTCCGCGGCCGGGCCGCTCGCCGTGCACCTGGCTCGCCATGGCCGCATCGAGTTCGGCCAGGAGATCGAGATCAGCCAGGGCGTCGAGGTCGGCCGCCCGAGCACTCTCTACGCCCGCGCCGAGGGCACGCCCGACACGCATCGAGAAGGTCGAGTGCGGCGGTTCGGCGGTCATAGTCGCCCGCGGCGAGTTCAGCTTCTAGACCTGGCTCCCGGAGACACGTCCAGGGTCTGACCCCTGGCGTGTCCGCAGGAGACGTCCATTCGTCGCCTGCATCTGCGGCCGTGAGGTCGTGCCATGCCGCTTCCGCGGCATTCCGCTGTCCCTTCGAGACACGTCCGGGGTCTGACCCCGGACATGGCCCTTGGGGCTAGCCCCAGGCCACGTCCCTGATCTCCGGGAGCTCGACCGCCAGGGCGCGCCAGAAGCGGCCGCCGTCGCCGGAGACGTGCAGGCGGTTGCGGGCGCCGTAGAGGACGTGGTCGGGGTTCTCGCCGAGCGCGACCGCGTGCCCGGGCGGGAGGCCGGCGCCGCGTTCATTCCAGGTCTGGCCGCCGTCGTGGGAGACGAGGAGCGGCGGCCGCCGGTCGACGAGGATCACGATCGTCGAGCCGACCGCGTCGACGTCCAGGACTCGTCCGGCCGCCCACGACGGCGCGAGACCCAGTGGGCGCTCGCGCTCCACGGCGCCGCCGGGCTGGTGGCCTGCGACCTGATCCTCGTCCGCAGTGGCGCCGACCTCGACGAGGTAGGTGCCGTCGTCGCAGCCGGCGATGACGATCAGCGGCCCTTCCGCCTCCCGAGCATGGCGCTGACGGCGCCGTTGGCCAGCCGTGCGGCCGACACGGGCGAATGCCTCCGCCGCCGGTACGCGAGGTACGAGGTCGTCCACGAGTCACCGGCACCCGTCGGGTCGATGCCCTCGAGCGGGATCGTCGGGACGTGCTCGGCGACGCCGTCCGCGTAGACGACCGCTCCCGTCGGGCCGAGCGTGACCACGACCTCCCGGACGCCGAGCGACGCGAGCGCGCTCTCCTCCAGCTCGAGCCCCAGCGCCTCGAGCTCGTCGTGCGCGAGCTTGAGGACGTCCACGTGCTCGAGGACGTCGGGGTCGTAGTCGGCGTCCAGGACGAGCTCGCCGACCTGCGGTCGCCTGACGAGGCCCTGCCCGTCGAACGAGATCACGTGCGCGCGGGCGAGGGCGGCGAGCGTCTCCGCAGGGAAGTCCTCGCGTGTCAGCGGTCCCGCGTGCACCCAGTCGGCGTCGGCGAGCGCGCGCGCGAGCCACCCGCTCACGTCCGCCGGGGTGAATGGATCTCCCAGCGAGTCGATCTCCATATGGCGCGAATCGCCGTCGTTCTCGATGCGGAACCCGATCGTCTGCGTGGCCGGCTGCGCGACCACCGGGACGCCCAGCACGCTCAGCCGGGGGCGGTCCTCGTCCGCCACCTTGGTGGCCATGACGGCCGGGTGGCCGAGCAGGCGAAGGGCACGCGCCGCGTACACCGGCGCGCCGCCGAGGCGGGGAATGCCGCCGTCAACGCGATCCAGCGAGACGAGCCCGACGACGCCCAAGCGGCGCATGCGCGGAGCGTACGCCTGCGTAGAGGGCGAAGGCGAGCGCGAACGCGGGCAGCGACGCGCCGATGGTGGCGTCTCCCGCGCCCGGGACGCGCGCGACCTGGTCGACCCACCAGGCCGGGCCGATGGGGTGGATCCACTGGAAGAGCCCGAATCCGGCCGCCCAGGCCGCGAGCCCGCTCCAGCGCACGTCCACCGGGCGACCCGCGCCCAGCAGGTAGTCGGCGGCCAGAACGCCGAAGAGCGGTACGAAGAAGGAGCCGAGCAGGAGCAGGAACGTCTCGTACGCCAGGATGTCGACCAGGCCCGCTCCGAGCGTCGCGGCGCCGGCGACGACCACGACGAGGAACCGCTGTGAAGCCCAGGGAAGGATGTTCTGGAGCGAGACGGCCGCCGAGTACACGTTCGCAAATGGCTCGTCGCTCTCGTCCACGGTCAGTGCGAGGAGCGCGAACGCGCTGGCCGCGCCCCCGGCCGCGATGGCCGTGAAGATGGCGCTCGGCTCAGCCAGGCCGCGCGAGAGTGCCAGCAGGACGCCGAGGCCGTAGAGGAGGACGAGTGGGACGAAGTAGCCCACCGACGTTCCCCAGAACGCCGCGCGCCCGCTCCGCGAGAAGCGCGTGTAGTCGGCCGCCAGCGGAAGCCACGACGCCGCCATCGCGACGGTGAGGTCAACGCCCTGCCAGAACGTGATCCCGCCCTCGCCCGGTGCTGACCAGAGCGCGCCGGCGTCGGCGCCGTCGAGCGCCCACCAGACGAGGTACCCGAGGGAGGCTGCGACCGCCCAGACGGCGAAGCGACGCACGTAGCGCCGGACGAATGAGATCGGCCCGGCCAGCGCCAGCCAGGCGGTCAGCGCCCCGAAGGCCAGGACCCACGCCCAGCGAGCCTCGAAGCCGAAGAGCTGATCCGTGAGCGCGCTCGCGGCGAGCGACATGACGTAGAGCTCGAACACCGCCCAGCCCAGGTTCTGGGCGACGTTCAAGCCCGTGGGCGCATACGAGCCGCGGTGCCCGAGCGGGTCGCGCATGAGCACCATCCCGGGGACGCGGCGCTCGAAGCCGATCAGCCCGGCGAGGCCGAGAAGCGCCGTCCCCAGAACCGCGCCCACGACCGTGGCGAGAAGCGCGCGCTGCAGCCCCAGCCCGGCCAGGAACGTTCCCGTGAACAGGACGAGCAGGCTGACGCCGAGATTGCCCCAGAGCAGTCCGACGTCGAGCAGCGAGAGCGTGCGCAGCCGGTCGGGGACGGGCGTGATCCCCCACGAGCGCTCCGACGGTTCCATCGTGCCTCCCTTCGCTGGCATTACCCAGATCAGGTTCGGCGGGTCGAGGCTCGCGAGCCTCCTCTCAGCCGCTAGGAAGCGGCTCCCCGGTCTCTACGAGGCGATCCTACCGACGATGCGCGCGATCCCCTCCACTGCGCGGTCGAGCGTCCCTCGTCGAAGAGGTACGGGACCGCGTTCGAGATCTCGTGTGCGGGGCCGTCCAGCGAGTCCGACCCGGCGGCGCCGTTGAGGGCGTAGCGGATGGGGATCTCGTGGGACACGACGAGCACGCTGCCGTGCGTCGACTCGATCAGTGCGCGAAACCCCGCCGCGTAACGGCGCGCGGCGTCGTCGAGGCTCTCGCCGCCGGGAAACGCCACGCTGCGGTCGTGCCCGTGCTTCCAGGCGCGATACGTCTCGAGCGGCTCGCCGTCCAGATCGCCGATGTCGATGTCGTCGAAGAGCGGCTCCACGACCAGCGGGACATCGACGCGCTCGCCGAGCGCGATCTCGCTGTCTCGCGCGTGCGCGGGAAGCGCGTGTGGACGCACGCGTCGAGCGGGACGTTCGCGACCTGCTCGCCGAGGCGCCGCGCCTCCTCCTGGCCCCGTTCGGTCAGAGGCACCTCCCGCGTCGGGTCGCCGTTGACGCGGCGTTCCACGTTGAGCACGGACTCCCCGTGCCTGCGCGAGGACGAAGAGGCGCACCGCTAGACCACGAAGCGCTCTTCGCGGCCTATCCCGCTGGCGAAGCGATCGAGCGAGAGCGGCGAGAGGTCGAGTGTCGGCTGGGCGCCCACGACGAGCTCGGCCAGGTGCTCGCCGACCGCGGGGGCCTGCTGGAAGCCGTGTCCGGAGAAGCCGGTCGCGTACAGAAAGCGCCGCGGTTGGGTCGACTCGCCGACGATCGCGTTGTGGTCGGGGCTCATCTCGTAGTAGCCCCACCAGGACGACTGGATCGGCAGCTCGGCGAGCACGGGCAGCCGCCGCGTCCCGTGACTCGCCACGCCCTCGATGGTCGGCTCGCGTCCGCCGAAGACGAGGCCGTGGCCCTCGCGGTGGAAGTAGAAGCCGGTCGAAAAGTCGATCGTGAAAGGGAAGCGCTCGGGGAGGTCGCCGTCCTCCGGCGTGAAGTGCATCCACCGGGCCTCGCCGCGCACCGGGATGTCGAGGCCGGCGAGGTTGCCGACGTCGCGCGACCAAACGCCTGCGGTGCAGATGACCGTGTCAGTGCGGATCCGCCCGGCCGAGGTCTCGACGCTGACGATCTTGTCGCCGAGCACGGCGATCCGCTCGAGCGAGGTCGCCTGCAGGATCTGGACCCCCTGGGTGGCCGCCGCGCCGGCGTAGGCCTGTACCACGTCCTCCGGGGTCGCGTGCCCGTCGAGCGGGCAGTAGGCTGGCCGCGACGATGTCCGAGGTCTCCAGGCCCGGGACCATCTCGGCAGCGTCGCTCCGGCGAGACAGCTGCGACGGGACGCCGAGCGTCTGCTGAAGCGTGAGCGCGCTCTGGAAGAGCTCGACGTCGACTCGCGTCGTCGAGCAGGAAGAGGTAGCCGTCGCGCTTGTAGCCGATCCCGCTGACGCGCTCGAGCGCCTGGAGCTCGGCCATCGAACGCAGCGCGATCTTCACGTTCAGCTCGTCAGCGAACTGCGCCCGGATGCCGCCCGCGGACTTGCTGGTCGACCCGCTTGCCGAGCGTCTCCTTCTCGAGCAGGACGACGTCGGTGACTCCCTGCTTGGCGAGGTGGTACGCGACGCTCGTGCCCATGGCGCCCCCACCGACGATCACGACCTCCGCAGAGTCCGGCATCCGGACGAGGCTATCTCCTCATGCGGCTGAGCGGGGCCTCTTCCCTGGCGCATCTGCGAGGATTCGCAGCGTGAGCAACGTCGCCTCCGAGGCCTTCGGGCTGACGCCCGAGCAGCGCGAGATCCGGGACGTCTGCCGGGAGTTCGCCGATCGCGAGATCCGGCCGATCGCGGCCGCCGTCGACGAGGCGGACGTCGAGACGCCGCTCGAGGTCTGGTACAAGGCCGCCGCGCTCGGCCTGACCTCGTTCATGCTCCCCGAAGAGGTCGGCGGCGGCGGGATGACCGACTGCCTGACCGGCTGCGTCGTCCAGGAAGAGCTCTGCCGGGGCTGCGCCGGGATCGGGAACCTCATCACCTCCGGCGGCTTCTTCGCCGAGCCGATCGTGGAGCTCGGGAGCGAGGAACAGCAGCGCCGCTGGCTCGAGCCGATCGCCGGCGAGCGCCCGCCGCTGACCGCGCTCGCCACGACCGAGCCGGGTTCCGGGCTCCGATGCCGCCTCCATCACGACCACGGCCGCCAAGGACGGCGACACGTACCGCCTCCGCGGCCAGAAGACCTGGATCTCGAACGGCGGCCTCGCCGAGTACTACGTCGTCTTCGCCACCGTCGAGCCCGGCGCGCGCTCGCGCGGGATCACGGCCTTCGTCGTCGAGAAGGGCGACCCGGGGATCACGTTCGGCGAGCCGATGCGGAAGATGGGGCAGCGCGCGATCGTGAACACGGAGATGTTCCTCGAGGACGCCGAGTTGCCCGAGGACAGGCGGCTCGGCGACGAGGGCCAGGGCTTCTACGGGCTCATGCGCACCTTCGACCGCTCGCGGATCACCCTGGGCGCCTCCGCAACGGGGATCGCGCGGGCCGCGCTCGAGTACGCCGTCGAGTACGCGAAGTCGCGCGAGCAGTTCGGCAAGCCGATCGCGGAGCACCAGGCGGTCGCCTTCCGCCTCGCGGACATGGCCACAAGGGTCGATGCCGCGCGCCTGCTCGTGCACAGGGCGGCGCGCAGGGTCGACGCCGGCGAGAGCGTCCCCATGGAGGCCGCGATGGCGAAGCTCTTCGCCTCCGAGACGGCCATGTGGTGCACGTGGGCCGCCGTCCAGACGCTGGGCGGCTGGGGCTACTCCCGGGAGTACCCGGTGGAGAAGTGGATGCGCGACGCCAAGCTCGAGGAGATCGAGGAAGGCACCTCCGACATCCAGCGGCTGATCATCTCGCGGAACCTCTCTGAAGTGAAGCGAGATCTGTCGGCCCTCTTCGACCCTCGCTCGGTCGCCGTCGTCGGTGCCTCCGAGCGTCCCCGGCAAGTGGGGCTTCTGCTGGCCGCGGCGCGCTGCGGGCGACGGGCGGCGCTCCGTCTTCCTCGTCAACCGCCACGGCGGGCAGATCCTCGGACGCGAGGCGTACGCGTCCCTCGCGGAGCTTCCCGGAGCCGCCGAGCTCGTCGTCATCTCGGTGCCGGCCGCGGGCGTCGAGGAAGCCGTCGACGACTCGCTCGAGGCCGGCGCGAAGGCGCTCGTCGTCATCAGCGCCGGCCTCGGCGAGATGGGCGAGGAGGGAGCGCGCGCGCGAGAGGCGATCGTCGAGCGCGTCCGGGCCGCCGGCGCGGTCCTCGTCGGGCCGAACTGCCTCGGCGTCTACGACGCCGGGGCCCAGCTCGAGCTCTGCTCCGAGGACCTCGTCCCCGGCTCGATCGGCCTCATCTCGCAGAGCGGCAACCTCGCGCTCGAGATCGGGCTACTGGTCGGCGCCGAGTTCGGGCTCGGCTTCTCGCGCTTCGTCTCGCTCGGAAACCAGGCCGACGTCGACGCCGGGAGCTGTCGAGTCGTTCGCCGCAGCACGAGCCGACGAAGCTGATCGCCGTCTACCTGGAGGACTTCCGCGACGGGCGGGCATTCGCGCGCGCGTGCGCGGCGGCGGGGAAGCCGGTCGTGCTCCTCGCCGGGGGCGCGACCGAGGCGAGCGCGCGGGCGGCGCGCTCGCACACGGGCGCTCTCGCCAGCGACCTCCTCGGCCATCCGGGCCGCGGCTGTCTCGCCGCCGGCTCGAGCTCGTCCCTCGCCGAAGGAGCTCGTCGACCTGGCGCAGGCCCTGCTCATGGTGCGGCGCCCGCACGGAAGGCGGATCGCGCTCGCCGCGGACGGCGGCGGGCACACCGTCGTCGCCTCGGACCTGGTCGACGTCGCGGGGCTCGAGCTGCCGCCGCTCTCGGAGGCGACCCGCGCGCGGCTCGCCGAGGCGCTGCCGCCGACCGCGACGCTCGACGAACCCGATCGACTTCGCAGGCGGCGGCGAGCAGGACATCTCCGAGCTTCGCCAAGGTTGCGCGGGCGCTGCTCGAGTCCGGGGAGGTCGACACCGTCCTCCTGACCGGCTACTTCGGCGGCTACGCGCACTACTCCGAGGAGTTCGCGGCGCCGCGAGGTGGAGTCGGCCGAGGGCATGGCGCAGGCGGCTGCCGAGACCGGTGTGCCGCTTCTCGCCCACACGATGTACTGGCGCTCGCCGCCGGCCGAGATGCTGCGCGAGCGCGGCGTCCCGGTCTTCCGCGAGGTCGAGGCAGCGGTGAGGTCGTCGGCCGGCTCGCGCGCGGAACCCCCGAGGCGCTTCGCCATGTCCCGGAGCTGCCGCAGCCGGCCGCGCCGCTCGAGGGCGAGCAGGACTACTACGCCTCGCGCGACGTGCTCGCCGCGGCGGGCATCGCCTTCGCCGCAGCCCGGCGTGTCGCCGGGCGTCGAGGAGGCCGTGGCCGTCGCCGCCGAGATCGGCTACCCGGTCGTGCTGAAGGCGCTCGGGGAGCTGCACAAGTCCGACTCCGGCGGGGTCGCCGTCGGTCTTCGGGACCCGGCGCAGCTGAACGAGGCGCTCGAGCGGATGCAGTCTGCGCTCGACCCGCCGTCGTACTCGGTCGAGGCGATGGCGCCGCTCTCCACCGGGCTCGAGCTGATCGTCGGCGCCAAGCGCGACCCGCGCTTCGGGCCCATCCTGCTCGTCGGCGCCGGCGGTCTCTACGCGGAGATCGTCAAGGACGTCGCCGTCGCGCTCGCGCCGGTGACCGAGGCCGCCGCCGAGGCGCTCCTGCGTTCGCTCCGGGTGTCCCCGCTTCTGGACGGCGCCCGCGGTCGGCCGGCGGTGAGCGTCGCCGCTGCCGCCGCCGCCGCTGCCGCGCTCTCGCGCGTTGCCGCGGAGCATCCCGAGGTCGCCGAGATCGAGATCAACCCGCTCCTCGCGACGCCCGACGGCGCGCTCGGGCTCGACGCGCGTATCGTCCTCGGCTGATGCTCGCCGAGGGCACATTCGACGGCAAGGTCGCCATCGTCACGGGCGGAGGTTCCGGCCTCGGCAGGGCGATCGCCCTCGAGCTCGGGCGACTCGGCGCCGCTGTCGCCGTTGCGGGGCGAAGGCCTGAGCCGCTGGACGAGACCCTTGCGCTGGTGACCGGTTCGGGCGGGCGCGGCCTCGCCGTTCCGACGGACGTGCGCGACCCGGAGGCGGTCGATGCCCTCGTCGCTGCGACCGTCGACGAGCTCGGGCGCGTCGACGTGCTCGTCAACAACGCGGCCGGAAACTTCGTCGTCAAGGCGGAGGAGCTCTCGCCGAACGGTTGGCGGGCGGTGGTCTCCATCGTGCTCGACGGCGGCTTCCTCTGCTCGCGCGCGGCCGGGAAACAGATGATCGAGCAGGGCGGCGGCGGCGCCATCCTCAGCGTGATCGCGAGCTACGCCTGGACGGGCGGGCCGGGGACGGTCCACTCCGCCGCGGCGAAGGCCGGCCTCGTGGCGATGACCAGGACGCTGGCGGTCGAGTGGGCGCCGCACGGGATCCGGGCGAACTGCATCTGCCCGGGCCCGACGGATACCGAGGGCGCGGGCCAGGCCCTCTGGCCCACCGAGGAGGACCGCGCGCGCGTCGCGGCAACGGTCCCGCTCGGACGCCTGGCGACTCCGCACGAGGTCGCCGTGTGGGCGGCCGCGCTCTGCTCCGACCACGCCGGCTACATCACCGGCGAGACGCTGACGATCGACGGCGGCCACTGGCTCGAGCAGGAGAGCTACATGCCCGCTCTCAAGCCGCGTGACTAGGGACTAGCGCAGGTACGTCTCGACGCCGCGCTTGAGCAGGCCTCGCGAGACGATGAGGCGCTGGATCTCGCTCGTGCCCTCCCAGATGCGGTCGACCCGGACCTCGCGGTAGAAGCGCGCGACCGGGTTCTCCGTCATGTAGCCGCGGCCGCCGAGGACCTGGAGCGCCCGGTCGACGATGCGGCCGGCGGCCTCGGAGGCGTAGAGCTTCGCCATCGCCACCTTGCCGTGGACGACCTTGCGGTCGGGCTCCGAGTCGAACGCGCTCGCGGCGTGGTAGGTGAGCAGGCGCGCGGCGAGGAGCTCGGTCAGGGAGTCGGCGAGCTGGAAGGAGACGCCCTGGTGCTCGGCGATCTTGGCGCCGAAGGCCTCGCGGTCGAGGGCGTACTCGCGCGCAAGCTCGAGCGAGCGCTGGGCGGCGCCACAGCAGCGCGCCGCGATGAAGAGCCGCTCGACGAGGAACCACTCACGCGCGCCTTCGCCGCCGCCCTCGGGGACACGATTCGCGTCGGGCACGCGGCAGTCGCGCAGGACGATCTCGGGATGGTGGTCGAGGTAGGGGTCGTGCAGGAAACCGGGCGTGCGCGCGATCTCGAGCCCGGGCGTCCCGGGCTCGACGAAGAAGAGCATCTGCTCGCCGTCGGCGACCGCGAGCACGAGGTAGAAGCCGGCGTTGCCCTCGCTCGTCACGAACCACTTCTCGCCGTTCAGGACCCAGTCGTCGCCGTCCCGCACCGCCGTCGCCTCGAAGGCGCTGACGTCGGAGCCGGCGCCGGGCTCGGTCACGGCCCAGGCCTCGCGGTACTTGCCCTGGAGCACGGGCTGGACGAAGCGCTCGCGCTGCTCGGGCGTGGCGATGTCCCAGAGCTCGGCCGGGCCGCGGTCGACGACGGCGAAGCCGAGGCCGTTCGTGGCCTTGCCGGACTCCTCCTCGAGCGCCACCTGGCCGAGCATCGGGAGCCCGCGGCCGCCTGCCTCCTCGGGCATGTTCAGCATCCCGAAGCCCTCGTCCCAGGACTTGCGACGGAGCTCGGAGGCCCACTCGGGCTCGATGTGCCCGGCCTCGGCCACGCGCTGCTCGAGCGGGTAGACCTCGCGCTCCAGGAAGGCGGAGACGCGCTCTTTCAGCTCGCGGACGTCCGCGGGCAGCTCGGGAACCGTCGGAATCATCAGCGGATCTTAGTGGCCTCGAGATCCCCGACAGCGAGGGTACCTTCGAGGATCGCCTCCTCCGCGCTCCGCGGGCTGAGGCAGTCGCCAACCTCCTTCACCGGCAGGCCGCCGGAGGCCAGCTCCTCGGCAAGCGTGCGCTCGGGCACGCGGCCGAGGGCCAGGACGAGCAGATCCGCAGGGATCGTCGTTTCGAGATCGGGGGCGAAGATGTTCGCGAAGCGGACGGCCCCGGGCTCGGCGGCGACGAGGTCGAGGTGGTGCAGGATCTCGACGCGTGCGCGGTAGAGGCGCTGGGCGTAGAGGTTGCGCTGGTACTGGTGGAGCGTCTCGCCGAGCGTGGCCGAGCCAACTGCGAGGACGACGTCGTTGCCTGCGCTCGCGAGCAGCTCCGCGCTCGCGAGGCCGGAGGCATCGCCGCCCCAGTCGGCTACGACCGCCCGGCGGCCCGTCGGAAGCGGTCCCGCGAGGACGTCCCAAGACTGGAGCGCGGCGACTCCCTCCAGCGGGAAGTCGGGGACGTACGGACGGGCGCCGGTGGCGACGACGACCAGGTCAGGCTCGAGTGAGGTGACGGCGTCCGCGTCGGCCTCTGTACCGAGGCGCAACTCGACCTCGCCGGCGGCCAGCAGGCGCTCGTAGTTGCGGGCGAGGGCGAGCGAAGGCTCCTCGTGCATCGGCGCGGCGCCGGCGAGCGCGAGCTGTCCGCCGATCCGGTCGGCGCGCTCCAGGACGACGACCACGCGCCCGGCGGCTGCCGCCTCGGCGGCCGCCGCGAGACCGCCCGGGCCCGCCCCGACCACGACGACCCGCCGCCGTTCCGCCGCGCGCTCGGGCCGGGGCAGCGTGCGCTCCCGGCCGGTGCGCGGGTTCTGGGTGCAGGCGATCGGCGTGCCCGCGTGGTAGTGGGCGATGCAGGCGTTGCAGCCGATGCACCGCAGGACCTCGTCGAGCGCGCCGTCCGCGGCCTTGCGCGGGAGGTCGGGGTCGGTGATGAGCGCGCGCGTCATCCCCACCGCCTCGAACGCGCCGCCGGCGACGAGCCGGTCTGCCGCGACAGGGTCGACGATCCGCGACGTGCCCACGAGCGGCGGCCCCACCCGGAACCCGGCGTAGTCGCCGATCGCGTTCTCGGGGAAGGGCGGCGGGGGCACGATGCCCATGGCGCCCAGGTACGTGGAAGACTCGCCGAGCGCGACGCTGACGTAGTCGACGCGGTTCGCCAGCTCGCGGACGACGTTCCGGGCGGCCTCCGAGTCCGCGCTCAGCCGTACGCCGAGCGCGAGGCCTCGGGCCGCCCTCCGAACGGCCTCGAGCACGGCGAGGAGGAAGCGCCCCGGCTCTGCCCACTCGTCGTCGCGGCGGTTCAGGCCGGGCGTGAAGAACTGCGCGGCGAGGTAGTTGTGGGCGGCCGAGATCTCGATGCCGTCGAGGCCGGCGGCGGCGACGTTGGCGGCCGAGCGCGCGTAGCCGTCGACGATCGACTCGATGTCCGCCTGCGTGGCCGCGCGCGGCTCGACGTGGAAGCGGCGGCTCGGGACCGCCGAGGCGGAGATCGCGGGCGCGCGGGGCGGCGTCGCGATCTGCTCGCGGCCGCCGTGGAAGAGCTGGACGAAGAGCCGCGCCCCGTGCGGCCGCACTGCCTCGGCGACGCGGGCGAACCCGGCAGTCGACGCCTCCCGATAGCCCGCCAGGGTGTGCGGAGTCAGGAGCCCGGAGGGGTCGACGGCCGTCGCCTCGAGGACGATCAGCCCGACACCGCCGCGCGCCCGTGCCCCGTGGTAGGCGACGAAGTCGTCGGTCGGGAGGTGCTCGTGGACGAGCGTCGTCTGATGGGCGGTCGAGACGATGCGGTTCGGCAGCCGGACCGGCCCGACCAGCAGCGGGCTGAGGAGCGCGTCAAGCACGTTCGAGCACGGCCCGCTCCTCGTCCGTGAGTGGCCGCGGGCGGTGTTGCTCGTCACAGGCGACGAGCACAGCCCTGGCCTCCGCGGCGAGGTCGCCGCCCTTCACGTGGAGCTCCTCGACGGTGCGGACGCTCGACGTTCCCAGCGAGTCCAGCCTGATGCTGGCGACGACGCGGTCGTCCTTCTGCGTCAGCTCGCGTCGGTAGTCGA
>CAVZIX010000016.1:0-107200 GCA_963775395.1 uncultured Actinomycetes bacterium | reverse complement strand
CCGTGCTGCTTCGAACCGCTCGAACGCCGCCTCCTCCTCTGACGTGAAGTGGAGGGCGCGGCCGGCGACGTTGCACGCCCAGGCGAAGTTGGGGTGCTCCTCGGTCAGTCTCGCGGCGGTGTCGCCCGCGACCGCGGCCGCTGCGGACATCTCGCCCTTGCGGATCAGGATCTCCGCCCGCGCGAGCGAGGCTCCGGCGACGGTGACTCCCGCTGCACCGCACGCTGCGAGCCATTTCTCCAGCGTCTCGCTCTGACCTGCGGCAAGGAGCGTCCGCGCCGCCTGCCCGGCGATCTCCGCGGCCCGCGTCTTGTCCTCCGGCTCGGCGGCGAGCTCGAACGCCTCGCCCCAGCGGCCGTGCGCCACCGCGTCCTCTACGACCTTCCCGGCCAGGTCGGCGTACTCGTTCGGCGCGCCGGACCGGAGCCTCCGCCGAAGGAAGTCGCGCAGGAGCGGATGGAAGCGAAGCTCGTCGGTCTTGACCTCGTGGAGGAAGTCTTCGTCTCGGAGCCGCTCGATCACCGGCTCTGGAGCCTCGGCACCGAGCACTCGCCGAGCCAGGCGAGCGCTGACCGCACTCGGCACCGAGGCGGCGAGCATGAAGCGCTGGACGTCGTCCGGCTCGCCGCGGAGCACCTCCTCCGCGAAATAGCGGAACAGGGACTCCGACACCTTCTCGGTGGGGAACTCGAGATCGGCGGACAGGGCGGCGAGGCCGATCAGTGCCGGCCAACCTTCGGCCTGGCGGACGAGGGCGCGAACTGACTCAGTGGAGCGCCCGCTGAGGACACGCGTGGCCTCGTCGTCGGTCATCGCAAGCTGATCGCGTCCGACCTCGACGGCCTCGTCGTAGAGAAACCGCCGGGCCGTCGCCCAGCTTGGGCGGCGCCTCGTCGTCACGAGGACGCGGATCGGGGCGAGCGTGAGCAGCCAGTCGAGGAAGTCCTCGACCGGTGAGGACTCGGCCATCAGGTGGTAGTCGTCGAGGACGACGATGCCGGCCTCGGGCCAGGGCTCGAGATCCTCGGCCAGGAGCTCGGCGAGCGGCCGGGCGAGCCGCTCGGTGGCGTCGCCGACGCGGAGCCGCTGGCGGACGCGCTCACCGGCGCCGGGAACCATCGGCTCGACGACGTCCGCGAGCCCCGCCGAGAAGGCGCCGACGTCCGCGGACGAGGCGGTCGCGTGATACCAGGCGACATCGCTGCGCCCCTGGAGCCATTCGCGGGCCAGCGTCGTCTTCCCGTACCCGGCGGGGGCGGTGACGAGAATCGCCTGCGCGGTCGCCTCGTCCAGGAGGGCGGTGAGCCGCGGCCGGCGCGTGTGGCGTCGGAAGAGCGGGGGAAGGGCGATGTCCCGGCGATCCGTCACGGTTTCGGCTCCCGTGTCGGGAGCAGGAGCCTACCGCCTCCGATCCGCGTGTACCAGGAAGCGAGGGGCGGCCCGCGCCCACGACGACCGCGGGCGCGGGCTCGTCAGCCCTCGAGACCGGTCAGGTCGACGTGCGGGAGTCCTCGCGCACGCCGAGCGCCGCCTCGAGGCTCTCGAGAGGGTCCTCGCCGGTCGCCTCGCGAAAGGCGGCCGGGATCTGTCGTCGCCGGCTGACACCGAGCTTGGTGCGGAGGACGTCGGAGTGGGCCTTCGCGGTCCGGGGCGAGACGCCGAGCCGCTCCGCGATCTCGACGTTCGAGCACCCCGCCGCGATGAGCCGGACGACCTGCCGCTGCCGTTCGGTGAACCGGATTCCGCTGTAGACGCTGAGCATGGCGGCCATCCTGGCAACGCACCGCCGATTTGGCTATCGGCCGGCCGGGCGATTTTCGAGCGTACGCCGTCTGGCGTAGCGCTAGTCGTGCGCCGAGACGAGACGGGGCCGCGCGCGGACGAAAGCGGCCGAGTGCCCCCGGTCGTTGATCGCCACAACCTCGTCCCGAGTGAGCGCGCCGATCCGGAGGAGGAGCGCGAGCTCGTCCCGCAGGTGCGTCTGCATCATCTCGGGGCCGTCGGTGGCGATCGTGAAAGCCACCTCGCGGTCGGCGAACGTGCGCACGGTGTCGCGCAGCGCGTCCTCGTCCGCGAGCGCCCCGGTCAGGAGATTCGAGCTCGGGCAGATCTCGAGGACGATCTCGGTCTCACGCAGGGCCCGAATGACCTCCTCGTCCTCCGCGGCGAGGATCCCGTGGCCGATGCGCTCGGGCCGCAGATGCTCGATGACCTCGCCGATCTCGTCGATCCCATGCTGGCCGCCCTCCTCACCCACGTGGATGGTCACGCCGAGCCCGCCGGCGCGCGCCTCCTCGACGAGCGGGGCGAGGTCGCGGTACGGATAGCGGCCCCCGTCGGGGCGGGGCCCCGCGATGTCGACGCCGACGACCCCTCGGTCGGAGTAGCGAATCGCCTTCTCGACGATGACGCCGTTCTGCTCGTGGGTGAAGGTGCGGTCCATCATCAGGATCAGCCCGACGCGCACCTTCGGGTATTCCAGGCGCGCCCGGTCGAGGCCGCGCGAGGCGGCCATGATGATGTGGTCGAGGTCGCGCTCGCCGCCCCGGTTGCGCTTCATAGGGTTGAAGCGGAGCTCGAGCGTCGTGATGTTCTGGGTGCGGTAGGCGCCGCCGATGGCGCCGTGCACCGAGCGCTCGACGGCGAGCGGGCTCGACTGGATCAGCTCCGTCCACTTGTAGATGCCGTCGAGCTCGGGCAGGCCCTCGACGCCGCGCGGGTCGACGGTGACGAGCTCGACGAAGTCCCAGTAGTCCTTGATGGGCAGCGCGATCCCCTGCTCGTGGGCGAGCGTCCACATGACCGCCGGGTCGACGGAGCCGCCCAGGTGCGTGTGCAGCTCGGCCAGGCCCTCGCGGCTCAGCTCGGCGACGACGGCGTCGTGCTCGGGCACCCTCAGCTCCGCTCTGCGACGGCGGCGGCGAGGGTGCCGCCGGCGAGCCGCTCGGGCATCGTCGCGAGCCGGTCGACCGGCTCGGCGCTGAACACGAAGCGGACGTGGCGGTCGGCCACGGGCCCGCCCCAGCCCACCATGGCCGTCGCGGCGATGGAGCTCTCCTCGAGGAGAAGCCGGGACGCGGCGCGCGCCTCGAAGCCGAGATCGGACACGTCGAGGAGCATCGACCAGCCTCCCGCCGGCCGCACGAAGGGCCAGTCCGGGAGGCCCGCGAGCATGGTGTCCCGCCGGCGCTCCAGCTCGGCGACGCACTCCACAACGTGATCCTGCTGGCCGCGCAGCACGGCTGCGGCGGCGGCCCGCGCGAGGCCCACGGGCGTGGTGGTGTTGTAGACATGCGCCCAGCCCGCGTCCTCGATCGTCTCGGCCGGCCCGGCGACCCACCCGACGCGCCAGCCGATCATTCGGTGCTCCTTCGAGAGCGAGCCTACGACGATCGTCCGCTCGGCCATCCCGTCGTGGTGCAGCGGATGGATCAGCGGCCGGTCGTCGAACAGGAGCCGCTCCATCGCCGAGTCGTAGATGAGGAAGAGGTCGCGGTCGCGACAGAGGTCGCAGACGAGCTCCCAGTCGTCGGCGTCGAACGTCCCTCCGGACGGCATCGACGGGCTCATGAGGAGCATCCCGGCGGTCGAGTCGCCCACCGCCGCGGCCAGCCCGTCGCGGTCGAGGCGCCACTCGCCCTCGTCGACCAGGAAGGGAACCGCCCTGGGGACGCCACCGGCGAGGTGGACACGGTTCACGATCCCCGCGTAGGTCGGATCGGTGACGATCACCTCGTCGCCGGGGTCGACCGTGACGAGCAGCGCGTTCAGGAGTCCCTCCATCCCGCCGCAGGTGATGACGATCTCCCGCTCGGGGTCGAAGGGATGCCCGGTCCTGCTCGCGAGGAACGCTGCGACCGCCTCGCGGAGGTGGATGTCGCCGGTGAAGGGAAGCCAGCTGTTCGCCTCGGGCGTCTCGAGGCTCCGCGCGGTCACGCCGACGGCCTCCGGCGGCAGCGGGAGGTCGGTGTCGAGGTTCTCCATGCGCAGGACGGGCCATTTGGTGTTCGCCCGTGCCGGCTGGTCCGCCGCGGCTGCGACGAGGTTGATCCCGAAGCCTCGGATCGGCTCGAGCCGCTTCGCCCGCTTGATCACGCCCCGAGTCTAATATCGCCAATCTGCCGCCGTGGGTAGGGTTGCAGCATGAAGGTGGGGATCGTCGTGCCCTACTCCTGGTCCTTCTGGGGTGGGGTTCAGGAGCACGCGGACCACCAGGCGCGGGCGCTGCAGAGACTCGGCGTCGACGCGCGGATCATCATGGGCCACGACCCGCCCGGGCGGCTGACCCGGCTCCTGCACCCGAAGCAGGGGCGCCACACGCGGCCGCCGGACTACGTGCTACCGGTGGGCCGCTCGGTGATCGTCCCGGCCAACGCCTCCCTCCCCAACATCATCCTCAGCCCGCAGTCGATGGTGCGCATGCGAAGGATCTGGGAGGAGGAGCGCTTCGACGTCGTCCACGTCCACGAGCCGTTCGCGCCCATTCTCTCCGCCTTCGCGCTCGCCACCGCGCCCTGCCCGACTGTCGTGACGTGCCACTCGGCCGGCGAGCGCCTGGGCTGGTATCCGATCGGGAAGGTTTTCTGGGGCGTGGTCGCCAAGCGGATCGACCAGCGGATCGCCGTCTCCGACAGCGCCCGGCGAGCGGCGGAGCCGTATGTCGGCGGGCCGATGGAGGTGATCCCGAACGGGATCGACCTGCCTCCGGAGGTCGACGCCGGCCACCGCAACGGCAACGTCGTGTTCATCGGCCGCAACGAGCCCCGCAAAGGCCTGCCGGTCCTCATGCGCGCGTGGCCGCGTGTCCACGAGCAGACGAGGGCGCGGCTGCGCCTCGTCGGGGCCGACCCGCTCTCCGTCCGCTGGCTTGCCCGGCGCCAGGGCTTCTCCCTGGACGGGATCGACCTGCTCGGCGGGCTCTCCGAGGAGGAGCTCACGGCTGAGCTTCAGGCCGCGAGCCTGCTCGCCGCGCCGTCGCTCGGAGGCGAGAGCTTCGGGATGGTCCTCACCCGCGCGTTCGCGTGCGGGACGCCCGTGGTCGCCTCGAACATCGAGGGCTACGCGCAGGTGGCCAACCACGACGAGACGGGGATCCTCGTCTCGCCCGGTGACGCAGACGCTCTCGCAAGCGCGATGGTCGAGCTGCTCCAGGACGAGGAGCGGCGCCGAGCGTACGGGATCGCCGCGCGCAAGGCCGCCGAGCCGTACTCGTGGGACCGGATCGGCCGCAGCCTCGTGGAGATCTACGAGCGCGTCGCGGCGCCGGCCGAGGCGGTGAGGGCGGCGGCGTGAGGAGGCTGCACGTTCCCGAATCCCGCCTCGTCCGTCTTCTCCTCGTCCTCATCCCTATCGCCGGCTTCGTCACGCTCGCCGTCTGGCGCGGGCCCGATTCCGGGCTGCTCGAGAGGGCCTTCCGGGCGGTCGAATGGGAGTGGGTCGCCGCCGCGGTGCTCATCAACCTCTTCTCGATCGTCGTGCGCTCGCACGCCTGGTACATCGTCGTCAAGCAGTCGATTCCGCCGCCCTGGCCTCGGCGTCGCTCCGTGTTCTCCGCGTTCTGTGTCGGTCTCCTCGCCAACGCGGCCCTGCCCGGGCGCGTCGGGGAGCTCGCGCGTGTCGCGGTCGTCACGCGACACGTCCGCCGCCGGCCGGGCACCTGGGCGATCATCGTCGGGACCGTCTTCGCGCACCGGCTCTTCGACGTCGTCGTCGCGGTCGCGCTTGTCCTCTTCACGCTTTACGTCGCGCCGATCCCTGACTGGGCGGCGCCCGTGCTCGCGGTCGTGATCGGGGTCGGGCTCGGGCTCCTGCTCGCCGGCTTCGCCCTCGCGCGCCGACATAACCGGCCGCTGAGCGAGGAGCTCGGGCCCGTCCGCCGCGTCCTGCACATGGCCCGGCACGGCCTGACCGTCCTGAGGCGCCCGCGTCCGGCCCTCGAGGCCCTCTTCTTCCAGACCGTGGGCTGGGTCGCGCAGCTCTTCGCCGTCTACACGGCCTTTCTCGCCTTCTCGATCGACGCGACGCTCCCGGAGGCCGCGCTCGTCCTCGTGATCATGAACCTGGTGATGATCTTCCCGTTCTGGCCGGGGAACGTCGGCTTGCTGCAGGCGGCCATTGCCGCGGCTCTGCTCTCGTACGGTGTGAGCTACGCGCACGGGATCCTCTTCGGAATCGGGCTCCAGGTGATCGAAGCCTCCGTGGGCATCGGGCTCGGCTTCCTCTTCCTCGCGCGCGAGGGCTTTACGTTCGCGATGTTGAAGCGGATGCCCGAGATGACCGACGTCGACGTGGACGAGGACGAGCGGGTCGAGCGCATCGCCTAGTCGCCCGCGCGCCGTCGCGGCGCCCAACGCGCTCAAGGGCGTGCTCTCCGCGCGGGCAGCGGCCGGAGCCCTCGCTCAGGGATTCGCGCGCGCCGGCGTCGAGGCCGATGAGCTGCCGCTGGCCGACGGCGGCGACGGGACCGCAGACGTCCTCCACGCGGCGCTCGGCGGCGAATGGCGCGAGGCCGAGGTCTCGGATCCGTTCGGCCGGCGTGTCGCCGCCCGCTTCCTGCTCCTGCCGGACGGACGCGCGGTCGTCGAGGCGGCCCAGGCGATCGGGCTCGCGCGGCTCGCGCCCGACGAGCTCGACCCACTCGCCGCGTCGAGCCGCGGCCTCGGCGAGCTGATCCTCGCCGCCGCGCCGCGCGCCCGAGAGCTCCTCGTCGCGCTCGGAGGCAGCGCGACCGTCGACGGCGGCGCGGGGCTCCGTGAGGTTCTCGCCGAGCTACCGCTCCCGACCACCGTCGCCTGCGACGTCGCCAACCCGCTGCTGGGCGAGCGCGGCGCCGCGCACGCGTTCGGCCCCCAGAAAGGCGCGACGCCCGAGCAGGTCGAGGAGCTCGAGGTGCGCCTGGGCGCGATGGAGGAGCTTCGACCGGCCGCGGATCTCGCCGGTGCGGGTGCGGCGGGAGGCCTCGGGGCCGCCTTCGCCGTGCTGGGCGCCACGCTCGTTCCGGGCGCCGAGCTCGTCCTCGGCACGCTCGGGTTCCGCGAGCGGATCCGCGGAGCCCCGGTGGTCGTAACCGGGGAGGGCATCGTCGACCGCACATCGGGGGACGGCAAAGCGCCCGGCGTCGCATTGCGGATCTGCCACGAAGAGAACGTGCGTTGCGTCGTCTTCGGTGGGCGCGTCCTCACGGGGCTTCCCGGCGCCGAGATGCACGAGCTCTCGGGCGACCCCGTCCGCGCAGCCGACGACCTCGCCGCGCTGGGCGAGGCCGTCGGGAACGCTCTCGCTTCCTAGCTAGCTCGTTCCGGGCGGATTCTGGTTCTCGGTGCCGAGCGCCTCGTCTCGGGCCTCGGTCGCCCGCTCCTCGGCCTGGTCGAGGTCGGACTCGCTTGGATCGGGTCGTCGCTCGTCGCCGATTACCGCATCGGACGTCGGTTCAGTGCTCTTATCGCGGCCCAGTAGCTTGTCGAGGAATCCCATGGCCACCTCCTTTGCTTCGGGGGCAGCATAGGGCAGGCCCGCGGCTCAGGCTGTCGCGCGGGCCAGGAAGGCGAGCACGAGCCGGTTGAACTCGTCGGGACGCTCCAGCGCGGGGAGGTGCGCGGTGTCGAGCTCGGCGCGCTCGGCGCCCGGGATCTCGGCGGCCAGGCGGGCCGAGATCGCGCGGAAATCGGGCTGGTCCAGCTTCCCCACGACCACGAGGGTCGGGGCGGCGACCTCGGCCAGTCGGGTCGCCGCCGGCGGCTCCGCCCAGGCGACAGGGCCGGGCTCCGGCAAGCCTTCGTAGGCACGGATGAGCGTCTCGAACGAGGACCGCTGCATCTCCGCCACGCGCGTCCGCACGGCCGCTGGAACCGGCGCCGCCTCGCGCTCCGGCCCGTCGAGCCAGGTGCGGAGGTTGAGCTCGACTGCCTCGTCGAGCTTCCCGTCGTCCAGCAGGGCCTCCTCTTCCTCGTCGAACTCGTCGAGAAACGCCGAGCCCTCGTAGCCGCCCAGGGCCGAGTTGACGAGCACAAGTGAAGTCGTTCGTTGCGCGTGAAGGAGGGTGAAATCGAGCGCTACCCGCCCGCCGAAGGAGTTCCCGACGAGCGCGGTCCGTTCGATCCCCAGGCGGTCGAGGAGTGCGCGGACGTCCTCGACGTAGGAGAACGGTCCGCCGGGGATCGCGGACTCCCCGAAGCCCCTGAGGTCGAGGCGGACGACGCGATGATCCTCCGCGAACGCCTCCATCTGGCCGTCCCAGAGGCGCCTGTCGCCGACCCCGGCGTGCACGAGCAGAACGGGCGGGCCCTCGCCGGCCGTGTCGTACCCGATTGTCGTCCCGTTGAGCTCCGCGGACGCCAGTTTCAGTCGTCCGCGGACGCCGACGACTCTCGCGCGCGGCGTGCCAGCGTCTCGAGCAGGGCCCAGGCGACCTGAGGGTGATCCTCGACGAACGGCCTGAACTCCCAGGGAGTGAGCCCGTAGCAGAGCAGGTCGGTCGCGGCGGTGATCGACGCCGATCGCACGCCGTCGTCGATCAGGGCGACCTCGCCGAAATGGTCGCCCGGGCCGAGCGTCGTCCGGTGCTCCCCGCCGATGCTCACGTCGGCGTTTCCCTCGGCGATGACGAAGAATCCGGCGCCCGTGGAGCCTTCGGTCGTCACCGCAGCGCCTTCCGGGAACCGGCGCTCGTGCATCTGGCGCGAGAGCTGGTCGAGGTCCTTCTCGTCGAGATTCGAGAAGAGCGGAACTTGCCGCAGGGCTTCCACTGGCGCGCTCATGGCCGTCGATCATAGACGGCGGGCAGGTCCTGGGCGAGGCGCGGCGAAGAGTGGATGCCGTGCGCACTCAGGCGGCTCTCTACGAGGAGATCGACCTCGAGCTCTCGTGGTCCGAGGCGGAGCTTCCCGAGCGGGAGCGGACGAAGCACGTCCACCGGCTCCATCCGTACCTCGGCAAGTTCGTCCCGCAGCTCGTCGAGGTCTTCCTGGGGCGCTACGGCCGGCCGGGCGGGCTCGTCTGGGATCCGTTTTCGGGCTCCGGGACGACGCTCGTCGAGGCGAATGCCTTCGGTGCGCCCGCAGCCGGCTGCGACGTGTCCGCGTTCAATTGCCTGCTCGCACGCGTGAAGACCGCCGAGTACGACCGCGAGCTGCTCCTCGCCGACGTCGTCGCGCTCTCGGCGCCCGGCGAGGGCGGCGCTCGCGACGCTCCCTCCGAGTACCTCGCGAGCTGGTTCGCACCCCGCGCCCTCGCCGAGCTTCTGGCCTTCCGAGCGCGCATCGAGCGGACGTCGTATCCCGACCTGTGGCGCGTCGTCCTCTCCCGCGCGGCCCGCTCCGCACGGCTTACCCGCCACTTCGACCTCGACTTTCCGGCCGAGCCCGTCCGGGGCGAGTACGTCTGCCACAAGCATCGTCGAGTCTGTCGCCCGGTCGAGGAGGCGGAGAAGTTCCTGCGGCGCTACGTCCGCGACGCGGTCACGCGCGTCCTCGACTACGCGGACGTCCGTCGGTCAACCGATTGCACTGTCCTGCACGGCGACGGGCGCACGCTGGAGCCGCCGGGAGGGGTCGACCTGGTCGTCACCTCGCCTCCGTATCCGGGCCTGATCGACTATCACGAACAGCACGTGTACGCGTTCGAGCTCCTCGGCCTCGAGCGGCGCGACGAGGAGGAGATCGGGCGCGGAGTCGCGGGCTACTGCGAGGGAGTGGCCGCCGTGCTCCGGCAGGCGAGGGAGGCATTGCGACCCGGCGGGAAGGTCGTCGTCGTGGTGAACGACCGCCGTGGGCTCTACGGCGGCATCCTCGCCGAGGCGGGGCTTCGGCTCGAGGAGCGCCTGGTTCGCCACGTCAACCGTCGCACGGGGCGCCGGAAGGGCGAGTACTTCGAGGAAGTCCTCGTCGCCTCGCGGGCGCGGCGCCGCGTCAAGCCTCGGGCTTGACCGCGTCGGCCCGGCGGCCGAGCTCCTCGATCTTTCCCTCCGCGGCGTCGAGCTTGCCGATGCAGTGCCGGTAGAGCGCCTCGCCGCGCTCCCAGAGTCGGACGGCGTCGTCGAGGCCGGCCCGCCCGCTCTCGAGCTCGCCGACGATCTTCTCGAGCTCCGCGCGCGCCTCCTCGAAGGTGAGGTCGTCGACGCTCATGGGCCCACCGGCCCGTGAGCCCGGGGAGGGAGCCGAACGACGCTCATGGACTCGTGTCCTCCACCCGTGCGCCGAAGGCGCCTTCGGCGAGCTCGACGTCGACGCGGGCTCCCACCGCGACCGAGCTGGCCGAGCGGACGATGCCCTCGTCTGTCCGGACGATGGCGTACCCTCGGGAGAGTGTTGCTTTGGGAGACAACGCACGCAGGCTGCCGGCCAGCCCTTCGAGGGCCGCCCGCTTGCGCTCGACCAGGAGTCCGGGCGCTCTCGTCAGCCTGGCGGCGTCCGCAGCGAGGCTCTGGCGGGCGCGCTCGAGGATGCGCCTGGCGTCGCGCCCGAGCGCCGTGCGGCGGCGTTCCAGGTCGGCGCGCAGCTCGCGCTCGTCGGGAACGACCAGGCGGGCGGCTGCTGTCGGCGTCGAGGCCCGTGCGTCCGCCGCGAGGTCGCAGAGCGGCGTGTCCTGCTCGTGTCCGACCGCGGAGACGATCGGGACGGGGCAGGCCGCGAAGGCGCGCACGACGCGCTCGTCGCTGAACGGGAGGAGGTCCTCGAAGCTGCCGCCCCCGCGTGCGACGACGAGAACGTCGACGTCGGCCGCAGCGGCAAGCTCGGCCACGGCAGAGACGATCGCAGCCGGCGCGTGCTGTCCCTGGACGTACGTCTCGGCGATCACGATTCGCGCAGCCGGGAAGCGCGCGGTCACGGCGGTGACGAAGTCGCGCTTGGCGGCGGCCTCGTTTCCGGTCAGGAGCCCGACCCTTCGAGGAAGGACCGGCAGCGGGCGCTTGCGCTCCGCGGCGAACAGGCCCTCGGCCGCCAGCGTCTTCTTGAGCCGCTCGATGCGGGCGAGCGCGCCGCCGAGGCCGATCGGCTCGAGCGACAGCGCGCGGAAGCGGAAGCTGCCGCGCGCCTCGAAAAGCTCGGGCCGGCCGTAGACGTGCACGCGGTCGCCGTCGGCCAGATCGAGGCGGAGGCCGTCGAACGTCGTCCGTGGCATCGACACCGGCAGGCAGGAGCCGTCCTCGAGGTCCTTCAGGGTGAAAAAGACGCTCTGCCAGCCGGCCTGGCGCCGTAGCTCTGTCACCTCGCCCTCGACCCAGACCGTGGGCAGGCGGGAGAGCCAGGAGGCGATGCCGCGGTTGAACGCCGACACCGCATAGACCTTCCGGTCGCCGTAGGCGATCGAGTCGACCTTCACGGTCCGACTGTAGCTCACGGTCCGCACGCGGCCGTGCCGGGACGGAGACGACTTACGGGGCGCTAGAGAAGAATTTCCGCGGCGACCTCGGGAGCGCAGCCGTGCCTGCCCACGAGGTCGGTGGCGAGGTGGAGGTCGGCGCCGCTTTGCGCGAGGCGTTCGGCCAGAGGCAGCGGGTATCCGGCCTCCATGAGGACGTGGAGGCGCCAGCTCTCCACTTTGCCCTTTTCGTCTTGACCCGTTTCGTCGAGTAGCGTCAACTGATCCACGTCGCGTCCGTTCTCTCTCCTGTGGACGATTCCTGCCGCGAACAGTTTGCTACGAGCGGAACTAGCGGCGAGTTTTTCTACTCGCGTTCGGCTGCTCTGACGGAGCGGTCGACGAGCTCGAGCTTCGATCCGAGCCGCTGGTCGACCTCGTTCTCGAACGCGGCGATGCGGTCTTCCGCGGTGGACAAGGCCGCATCGAGGCGCTCCTGAACGTGCCGGAGGCGCTCGCTTGCCACCTCGCCCTGGGCCTCCGCGGCGCGGGCGACGTCGCGTAGCCGGCGCTCCATGCGGTCCGCTGTCGTACGGGCGAGCTCGATGATCCGGTCGGAAACCTCGTTCTCCGCCTGGCGGACGAACTGCTCGCTCGACTTCTCGAGCTCGCGCGCGAGCCGCTCGGCGGACTTCTCCCGCGATTCGCGGATCAGGGCATCGAAGCGCCGCTCGGCATCGTCCGAGAGCCGCGACGCGGCCCGCTCGAGCGCCTTCTCGAGCTGCGCGAGCTGTCGGCGTTCGGCATCGGTCAGCCCGACGGCCAGCCGCGAACGGGCCTCGACCTCCTCGCGCTCGATCTGCTCCCTGAGCCCGCGCTCGCGCTCGCGCAGCCGCTCGCTGACCTCGTGCAGCGATCGGCGCCGCTCGGCGGCGTGGGTCTCGATCTCGCCCCTGCCCTCTTCGACGAACTGGGTGATGAGGTGCTCGAACTCGGCCCGGAGCTGCGCAAGAGCGCGGCGCTGCTCCTCGCTCGCCCCGGCGAGCCGCTCTGCGTCCGCGCGCAGCCGTGCGTCGTACTGGACGAGCGCCTCCTTCTGGCGTTGGCCGAGCTGCCCGAGCTGCGCTTCCAGGTCGCGCTGGCCGCGGTCGAGGTCGGCCGCCCAGGCCATCAACCGGCTCTCGAGGCGCTCCTGGGCGCTTCCCACGGCGTCTGCGAGCTCGACGCGGGCGCGCTCCGCCTGCCGTTCGATCGAGTCGCGACGCTCCTCCGCCAGCCGGCGCTCCTGCTCGCCGAGCACGTAGCTCGTGTTCGCGCGCTCGCGCGCGAGCATGCGCTCGATCTCGGCCTTCCGCTCCTCGGCGTGTTGCTCCAGGTACTCGTCGATCCCCTTGCGGGCCTGCTCCCCGAGCCGCTCCGCGTCGCCGACCTGCCGCAGGCCGCGGGCGAGCGCGAAGAGCCCTGCCTCGGCGAGAGCCGCGATCAGGAGGCCGCCGGCGGCGACGATGAGAACTTCCTCGTCGCCACTACCTTCGATGATCGCGATCCCGACAAGCACAGCCGCGGCGAGCGCCGCGACGGCCAGGCCGACGGCCGCTCCGAGCAGCACTCGCTCCGGGACGCGCGCGAAGACGACGCCGACGAGGGAGGCGGCGACGATCCCGAGCGAGGCCGCGAACGCGATCTCGAGTGCGAGCGTCATCCCTGGATCCTAGGTCAGTCCCGTCGCGCTGCTCGAGTTGGCCTGCGCGCGGCGCAGCCGGTCGAAGTGGTCGCGGGCGATGCGGGCGACCCGTCCGGCGAGGATGTCGGAGCCCGATCCGACCCCGCCCGAGTTCCAGGTCATCACCGCGACCGAGAACGAGCCGCTCTGCCAGTAGACGACCCCCGCGTCGTGGCGGGCGGTCCCGATCCAGCCCGCCTTGTGGGGCACGGTCGCCCTCGGCGAGAGGTAACGGTCGAGCTTTCCGTGGTCGGCGACCTGCGCGAGGATCCACAAGAGGTAGCGCGCGTCCTTCTTGCCGAAGGTCCCTGACGTGCGCGGGAGGGGCCCGATGCCGCGCGCCGCCATGCCCACGAACCGGTGGAGCCGCGCGAGGTCCCAGGCCGTCGTGTACTTGCCGCCGCCGAAAGCGGGCTGCTCGTTCACCTGGAGGGGGATCGGCCGAGCCGCCGCGGTCGCCGTCTGGTAGCCGCCGTACATGAGCGAGTCCCGCACGTGGAGCGACTCCATGAGCCTGTTCACGCGGTACGCGCCGCTGCTCGTCGAGCCGCCGAGCCAGACGAGGAGCGAGTTCGCGGCCTCGTTCGACGAGTACACGAGCATGCTCCAGAGCAGGCGGTCGAGCGACGAGCCCGAAGCGGGCCTGTAGCCGAGCGTGCGCAGTACCTCAATCGCGATCGGCAGCTTGAGCGTGGAGGCGGCGGGGAAGCGGGCCCGCGCGTTCCACGCAGCGCCGCGGCCCGTCTGCAGGTCCTGGACGTAGACGGCGGCCGTTCCCGGGAAGTTCCGTGCCAGCGTCCGCAGCTTCCGCGCGAGCACGCCGTCCTCGGTCGTCGGCCTGAGCACGCCGGGCTCGCTCGGGAGCGGCAACCCTCGCACGTTGGCGACCGTGGAGCTCGTCCGGTCGCCGGCTGCGTTGACCGCCACCACCTTCACCGTGATCATTCGCGGCGGAAGCTGCACTGCGAAGGAGAAGCGGGCCGGCCCCGTGATCTGCTTCGAAGCGCGGATGCGCCCGGCGACGACGATGTTCACCCTTGTCGTCCCCGCGAACACCCGGCCGGTAATCCGTCCGAAGGAGATCTCGCGCGGCGCGGGCGAGGTGATCACGGGCCGCCGCGGCGCCGCGACGGTGACCGCGACGGGGTGCGGCGGTGCATCTACGAGTAGCGCGATCGGGATCACGTCGTCCTCATGATGACGAGTGCTGCCGCGATGGCGATCGCTTGCGAGGGCAAGTGCACGGAGCGCGCCCTCGTTTCCTCGCACGAGCAGCTGGCTGGTGATGGGCTCGGAGCTCCCGTCGGAGCGGTCGATCCGGCCCTCTACGCGTGTCGCGCGACGCCGAATGTCGCGCACGGGCGTCGAGAGGAGCCGCTGGGCGCGGCTGAGGAGGAAGGCGAAGACGGCGCCGGCCGCCGCGACGGCGTCGAGCTGCTCGGCCGCGGCGAAGTACGCGGTGACGAGCGGGAAGGCGCCCCACGCGATCGCGAACCAGACGTCGCCGTGAAAGCGCCCGCCGACCAGCTCCAGGTTGTACGCGAGGACGATGAAGCCGCCGGCGACGACGAACGCCGCGATCCATGGGCTCATCGTGAACGCGCCGACCGCGCCGATCGCGATCGCGCCCCCGATCGAGAGCACGGCGAGGACGACGAGCATGCGGTCCGGGATCCTCGTGTTCAGCGGGCGCCCGTTGAGCTCGTCGAGTGCGTGTGCGCCGATCCCGACCGCGAGGAAGAACGCGGCGAGCGTCGGCAGCAGGCGATCCCACGAGAACGCGGGCGTCAGCGCGGCGCCGATCGCGACGTAGCTCAGGTGCCAGGCCGTGTACGGCGGGTGGAGGAGCGTCACGTAGTCGCGCCAACCGCCGGGCGCGAGCGCGTAGAACGCGGGGCGGCCCGCTTCAGTCGCCACGCCTGCCCCACATGACGATCCCGCCGCCCAGGCTGAGGAGGCGCGCCTGGACGTCGCTGATCCCTGCGTCGCTCCAGACGGCTCTCAGCCGGTCGGGGGGCGTGGCCGCCCAGAAGTCGCGGATGCTCGGGCCGAGGAAGCGTCCGACCTCGCCCCACGCCGGCGAGGCAAGGCGTCCGAGCACTGGGAGGCCGGCGCGGACGTAGGCCTCCCAGGTGGCCCGCGGGACGGCGGCCCGAGGCTCGAAGAACTCGAGCATGGCGACGACGCCGCCCGGCCTGACGACGCGCGCGAGCTCCCGCATGGTCGCGCTCGGATCGTCGACGTAGCGCAGGAGGTACGTGAACGTGAGGCCGTCGAAGGTTGCGTCCTCGAAGGGCAGCGTCTCAGCGCGGCCGTCCCGGAGCTCGACAGCGGAAGAGAGGCCGGCCGCGTCGACGCGTCGCCGGGCCTCGGCCAGCATCTCCGCGCTCTGGTCGACTCCCACGACACGGCAGCCGTAGCGGCGCGCGAGCTCGATCGCAACGGCGGCCGTGCCCGTCGCGACGTCGAGGACGACGTGCACCGGCCGGGCCTCGACGCGCGAGACGAGGAACGACCGCCAGCGGGGGTCCTGGCCGAAGCTGAGCAGTCGTGCGTAGCGGTCGTACGTCTCCGCCAGGGGCGCGAAGAGCTCCTGGGCGGCGCGGTTCCGCTCGGAGGATCCGGCAACCACGGGGCTATTGTTGCTCCCGGTGACGTTCGAGGAGGAGCTGAGCGCTGTCGGCGAGGTCGCCGGGGAGCAGGCAGGGGACGGTGAACAGCTCGTCGCGGTGATTCCCACGGAGCCCGGAACGGGCGCCCGCGTCTACCTTTGCGCCTACGAAGGGGGCGAGGAAAGGACGTGGTTGGCGCTCGACGCGAGCCTGCGCCCGGTGGCCGACCGGGTGCTCGTGCGCGATGCGGTCGCGATTGCCGCGATGTGCGAGCTCGCGGAGGAGAGCGCGGGCGGGGGCGACCTGGGAGAGCTTCGCGCGCGGCTTGTCGAGCTGCGCCTGACCGAGAACCCCGAGGGGATCGACGAGGCCGAGATCGCCGCGTCCGAACTTCAGCAGGCCATTCAGCCACCGCCGCGTGTGGCCAGCGTTCCCTACCTCGACGCCCTCGGGCTGGCGGCGGGCAGGCTCGAGCATGCGCTGGGGGAGGTCGGGGGCTCGCCCTTCGCGGAGGCGATGAAGTCGGGCGTCGCCGCTGCGGACGAGCTCGCGAACGAGGTCGAGCGAACCTACAAGGGCCCGCTCGGTTGAGCCCTAGAGGGCGCCGCCGGCGGCGCCCGGAGCGGATGGATCCTCGCCGCCGTCGCCGATGGCGGTGCGCGAGAGGTAGTCCTCCGCGAGCAGGAGGTTCGACTCCGCCGCGCGGGTGACGATGGAGAGGAGGTCGGACATGCTCGCCACCTCCTCGCGCTGCTCCTTCAGAAACCAGTCGAGGAACTGGGCGCCGACGAGGTCGTTCTCCTCGCGGGCGAGCCCGGCGAGGCGGCTGATCTGCGCCGTCACCTGCTTCTCCTGCTCGAGTGCGAGCTTGACGGGAGCCACGGCGTCCGGGAAGGACGTCTGCGGCTCGGTCACGGCGGGGACGGTCACGGGCAGGTCGGCGTCCAGGAGGTACTGGACGATCATGTGCGCGTGGTTCCGCTCCTCCACCGCCTGCCGGTAGAAGTGCGCGGCGAGCTGCGGAAGTGTCTCCTGGTCGTAGAAGACGGCGATGGCCACGTACTGCTGTGACGCCGCGTATTCGTTGGCGATGTGCCCGTTCAGTTCCTCGGCGAAGCTCATCGGTGCGTACATTACGTGGAAGGAACGAGGAAAGGACAGCGATGGAAGGTGGAATGGGCTTCCCGTTCGGAGGGGACCCGGACGAGCTGATGCGGGGGCTCCGCGAGTTTGCGGAGCGCCAGACGGAGGCGGTGCAGGAGTCGCAGCGCGAGCAGTTCGCGACGCTCACCCTGAACACCGCCGTCGAGCTCACGGGTGCCGCGCTCGGCCAGCTGAAGGTGGACGGCACGCCCGACGAGCAGGCCATCGCGCTCCGCGACGGCATGCGGGTGCTCTTCCCCGAGGCCGTTGCGCTCGTCTCGGCTGCCCGCCAGGGATTCATGCGCGAGCGCTAGTGCCGCTTCCCGATCCAGGCACTCTGGCGGTGTTCGTCGCCGCGGCCGTCGCCCTGCTGGTCGTGCCGGGCCCGGCCGTGCTCTACATCGTTGCGCAGTCGATCGAGCACGGGCGGACCGCGGGCCTTGTCTCCATGCTCGGGATCCAGGTCGGCGGCCTCGTACACGTCGCTGCCGCGGCGCTCGGTCTGTCTGCGCTGCTGGTGCAGTCCTCGGTTGCGTTCAACGTCGTCAAGTACGCCGGCGCGGCGTACCTCGTCTTCCTCGGGCTGCGGAAGCTCCTCACCCGCGAGCGCTTCGAGACGACCGGCGAGCGCCCGCCCAGGCAGCTCGACCGTCTCTTCGCCCAGGGCATCGTCGTCAACATCCTCAACCCGAAGACCGCGCTCTTCTTCTTTGCGTTCCTGCCGCAGTTCGTCTCGGTCGAGGAGGGCTCCGTCGGGCTGCAGATCGCCGTTCTCGGGCTGCTGTTCATCCTGATCGCCATGGTCAGCGACGGCCTCTACGCGCTCGCCGCCGGCACGGCGTCGGACTGGCTCCGCGGGAGCCGTGTCTTCCTGCGCGCGGAGCGCTGGGTGTCCGGAACCGTCCTCGTCCTCCTGGGCGTGACCGCCGCGCTCTCCGGGCCGCAGCGCAAGTAGCGCTCTATCTCTAGGGGCACCCCGCCCTCCACCCGCTTTCGAGCGTAACGACGAGAAGCGCGCCGGTGGCGCGCAATTCGTGCCGAAAGTGAAAAAGAGCGCCGGCCTGCGGATCAGCCGATCTCGACGCGGCGCGCGAGCCGGTAGAAGGTCTCCCGGAAGCCTCGTCGAGGCCAGAAGCGCGACGACTGGAGGTTGGCCATCCGCCAGTCGGTGTGCACTGCGTGGTAGCCGGCGTCGCGCGCCCAGGCGAGGGCCTCCTGCGTCAGCGCCACACCGGCGCCGAGGCCTCGCGTCTCCGGCAGCGTCGCCGCGACGGCCAGGTACACCGAGCCGGGCGGCGTGGAGAGGTTCGGCTCCTCCGGGTAGAGCGCCAGATGGCCGACGATCCGGCCCTCGAGCTCGGCCACGAAGTAGGCGCAGTCGTACTCGACGAGCGTCTCCTCCCAGTCCTTGAGGAACTCCTGGGCGTCGGGCACCTCCAGGCCGGTGAACGTCGGCGAGCCCGTTTGGTGCTCCCAGATCAGCGTGAGGAGCGGCAGCGCCGCGCGAAGGTCTTCGACGCCGCCCTGACGCACGGCGACACCGCTTGCCGGGGGCGACGGGTCGGCTCCGCTCTCGCGGATCGCGTGCACCTGCATGTGCGCGAAGGCCAGCCGGAACCACGGGTCGGCGATCTCGGGCACGGCCGGGACGAGCGCCAGGTGCAGCCCCGCGCCCTGGGCGACCCATTCGCCGGCAATGCCGGCATAGAGGTCGCGGGCAACCTCCGGCTCGCGCGCGGCATGAGCTCCGTGGCCGACCCAGACGTGGCGCCCGAAGTACTCGTCCTCGCGCAGGGCGCCGATCAGGAACCCGGCGACGTCGCCGCCGTCGAGCGCGACGACGCCCGATGTCCCCTCCGGAGAGCAGGGCGCTTGCGAGCTCGGCGCGAGCGTCCTCGAGCGCCGGCAGCAGCGGCTCGGCCTCCCGGTGGCGCGCGTGGCGAACCGCGAGGAGCTCGGCGGCGCCCTCGAGGTGCTCGTCCCGGAGGGGCGCGATCTCCACGCCCACGGGCCGCTAGCCCTCCTGGGAGGCTTCGCTCGTCGCTCGGTCCTTGAGCTCTTCGACCACGGTCGGGTCGGCGAGCGTCGTCGTGTCGCCGAGCTCGCGGTTCTCGGAAACGTCCTTGAGGAGACGGCGCATGATCTTGCCCGAGCGGGTCTTCGGCAGCTCGGGGGTGAAGACGATGTTCGACGGCCGCGCGATCTTCCCGATCTTCGTCGCCACGTGCTCTCGCAGCTCGGCCATCATCTCCGGCGAGCCTTCGTCGCCGCCCTTGAGGCTCACGAACGCGACGATGGCCTGGCCGGTCGTCTCGTCCTTGCGGCCGCAGACCGCCGCCTCCGCCACCTTCGGGTGGTCGACCAGTGCGCTCTCGACTTCGATCGTCGAGATCCGGTGGCCGGAGACGTTCATGACGTCGTCCACGCGGCCCATCAGCCAGAAGTCGCCGTCCTGGTCGATCCGGGCGCCGTCGCCGGCGAAGTACATGCCGTCGAAGCGACTCCAGTACGTCTCGACGAAGCGCTCGTGGTCCTTGTAGATGCCGCGGAGCATGGCGGGCCACGGCCGTCGCAGGACGAGATAGCCGCCGCCACCGGGGCCCACCTCCTCGCCCTGGTCGTTGACGACGGCGGCGTCGACGCCCGGGAAGGGCTTCGTCGCCGAGCCGGGCTTCGTCGTGGTGATCCCCGGAAGCGGCGTGATCATGGCCATCCCGGTCTCCGTCTGCCACCACGTGTCGACGATCGGGCAGCGTTCGCCGCCGATGTGCTCGCGGTACCAGATCCAGGCCTCGGGGTTGATCGGCTCGCCGACCGAGCCGAGGAGGCGGAGCGAGGAGAGATCGTGCTTCTGCGCGTGCTCGGGGCCCCACTTCATGTGCGCCCGGATCGCCGTGGGCGCCGTGTAGAGGATGTCGACCTTGTAGCGCTCGATGATCGACCACCAGCGGTCGCGGTCCGGGTAGTCGGGGACGCCCTCGTAGAGGACGCCGGTCGTCCCGTTCGCGAGCGGCCCGTAGACGATGTAGCTGTGCCCGGTGACCCAGCCGATGTCGGCGGCGCACCAGTAGATCGAGTCAGGCTTCACGTCGAAGATGTAGTGGTGCGTCGTCGCGATGCCGACGAGGTAGCCGCCCGTGGTGTGCACGATGCCCTTCGGCTTCGCAGTCGTGCCGCTCGTGTAGAGCAGATAGAGGAGGTCCTCCGAGTCCATCGGCTCGCAGGGGCACGTCTCCGGGTCGTCGCTCGCCCCTTCGATGACCTCGTGCGCCCAGACGTCGCGGCCCTCCCGCATCTCGACGTCTGAGCCGACCCGGCGCCAGACGACCGATGTGCGGACACCCGGCGAGCGCTCGAGCGCCTCGTCGGCGTTGCGCTTGAGCGGCACCTCACCGCCCTTGCGCCACCCCGCGTCCTGGGTGATCAGGACCTCGCACTCCATGTCGTTGAGACGGTCCGAGAGCGCGTCGGCGCTGAAGCCGCCGAAGACCACCGTGTGCGGCGCCCCGAGCCGTGCGCACGCGAGCATGGCGACGGGCAGCTCCGGGATCATCCCCATGTAGATGCCGACGGGCGTGCCCTTGCCGACGCCGAGCTCCTTGAGCGCGTTGGCGAACCGTACGACGTCCTTCTGCAAGTCGGCGAACGTGATCGTCCGGCGTTCGTCCTCCGGCTCGCCCTCCCAGTAGTACGCGACCTTGTCGCCGTTGCCGGCCTCGACGTGGCGGTCGACGCAGTTGAAGCAGACGTTGAGCTTCCCGCCCAGGAACCACTTCGCGTACGGCGGCTCCCACTCGTAGAGCTCCGTGAAAGGCTCGAACCAGGTGACCCGTTCTCGGGCCTCCGTTTCCCAGAGCTCCTCGAAGTCGCGCTCGTAGATCTCGGGCTGTGCGTTCGCCTGCGCCGCGAACTCAGGCGGCGGCGCGTACGTGCGCTCCTCGAGGAGCAGCGCGTCGATGGCGCTGGCGTCGGAACGGGTCTCGGTCATCCCGCCGTTCTACCCTGTCGGCCTCCGGTGCGCAACGGCCGTCTCCGCCGGCACGGCCTGCGGGGCAGCGCCGACGATGATCCGCCGCTCCGCCTCGTAGAAGCGCTCCTCGGCCTCCGCGTCGCGCGTCATGAGCGAGACGACGATGCCGACCGCGAACGCCAGCGGCATCGAGATGAGGGCCGGGTTCTTCAGCGGGAAGAGCGAGTCGTCGTTGCCGAGCACGTCCTCCTGGATCGTCGGCGAGAGGTAGATCAGCACGAGCGCAGAGACCGCGCCGACGAGGATGCTCGTCACGGCGCCCCAGGTCGTGAAGCGGCGCCAGAAGATGGACATCAGGAGCGCCGGGAAGTTCGCGCTCGCGGCGATCGCAAACGCCAGGCCGACCATGTACGCGACGTTCTGCCCCTCGAGGGCGATGCCGAGCACGATCGCCGTCGCGCCCATGATCACCGTCGCGATCCGCGCGACTCGAAGCTGCTCGCGCTCCGGGGCCTCGCCGTGGCGGACGACATTCACCCAGAGGTCGTGCGACAGAGCCGCTGCGCCCGAGAGGGCGAGGCCTGCCACGACAGCGAGGATGGTGGCGAAGGCGACGGCGGCGATGAAGCCGAGGAACGGCTCGCCGCCGACCTCCTGGGCGAGCAGGGGGGCGGCCATGTTGCCGCCCTCGTCGACGCCCGTGATCGTCCCCTGCCCGACGAGAGCCATTGCGCCGAAGCCGAGGACGAAGGTCAGGAGGTAGAAGCCGCCGATGAAGAAGGTCGCCCAGTTGACGGACGTGCGGGCGGCCTTCGCGTCCGGAACCGTGTAGAAGCGCATGAGAATGTGCGGCAGCCCCGCCGTCCCGAACATCAGCGCCAGGCCGAGCGAGACCGCGTCCCACGAGCCGGTCACGACGGCGTCGCCGGGCGCGAGCACCTGCTCGCCGTTGTCCGCGGCGGCCGAGTCGAAGAGCTCGAGCGGGTTCCAGCTGAAGTACGAGAGCACCCAGAGCGCCAGCGCGAGCGCGCCGCCGAGGAGCAGCGTCGCCTTGACGATCTGCACCCATGTCGTCGCGATCATGCCGCCGGCGAGGATGAGGATGAGCATGACCGTGCCCACGATCGCGACGGCTAGCGCGTAGTCGATGTCGAACATCAGCGTGATCAGGACCCCGGCGCCGACCATCTGCGCGATGAGGTAGAAGATCACGACCGAGAGCGTCCCGACCGCAGCGGCCATGCGCACCGGGGTCTGCTTCAGGCGATAGGCGACGACGTCGGCGAACGTGTACTTGCCGAGGTTGCGGAGCGGCTCCGCGATCAGGAAGAGGACGATCGGCCAGCCGACCAGGAAGCCGATCGAATAGATGAGGCCATCGAAGCCGTAAAGGGCCACGAGGCCGGCGATGCCCAGAAAGCTCGCGGCGCTCATGTAGTCGCCGGCGAGCGCCATCCCGTTCTGGAAGCCGCTGATCTGATGACCGGCGGCGTAGAACTGCTCCGTCGTCTTGGTACGCCGCGCGGCCCAGTAGCTGATTCCGAGCGCGACGACGATGAAGAGGCAGAAGAACGTGATCGCGATCGCAGACGGATCGCCGATGGCTGCGAAGGGCGCCGTCATCGCGCACGCTCCCTGATCTCACGGGCGGCCGGCTCATAGCGCCGATTCACCCAGGCGACGTAGGTCCAGGTGAGGACCCACGTGGCGAGCACCACGATTACCCCGAGCAGGATCCCGAGGCTGAGCCCGTCGGTGATCATGCGGCCGAGCAGGCTCTTGTCGAACGCGATCAAGAGAATGAAGGTGAAGTAGACGACGAGCATCGCCGTCGTGAGGACGAGGGCCACGCGCAAACGGCGGGCCGATAGGCGGTCGAGCGCCTTTCGCTCGTCCTCGGCGGGGCGGCCGTTACGCTGCTGCCGCGTTCCCGTGACGCTCTCATACGTCGTCATCGAGGCCCCCTTGGTCGATTTTCGGGAGGCCTATACCCGGATCGCCCGGTCCAAACGCGCGGGTACTAACCGACGTCGAACAGCGGCCAGAGCAAGAGCGCTGCGAGACCGCCGACGATCAGGCCGATCGAGGCCGCCTCGAGCGCCGTGTCCTTCACGTGCCGCGCGGAGTACGAGCCGCCGGCGATGGCGCCGACCACCACGACCACCGGGGCGGCCGGGTTCAGGTCGAAGACGAGCACCGCGGCGACCACGACCGCTGCGGCGAAGAGCAGGACGACGATCGCTCCGAGCGCGAGGTCCGCGGCGGTCCGCCTGGGTTGCGGCTCGTGCGCTTCCTCGTGGTCGAGGTGATTCTCCACGCGGCCATTGTGCGTGCAGGGGCGCTGACCGGCAAGGAACTAGAATCGTCCGCGCCTTGGCCCTGCTCGACCGCGCGATCGTCCGTGTGCTCCCGGCCGTCCCCAGGCCGGTCGTGCGCCGCCTCTCCGATCGCTACATCGCCGGGGCCGAGCTCGACGATGCCATCGCTGTCGTTCGCCGACTCAACGCGGCGGGGAAGCTCGCCACTCTCGACGTCCTCGGGGAGGAGGTAGCGAGCAGCGAAGAGGCCCTCACCATCCGGGGCGAGTACGAGCAGGCGATGGCCGCGATCGAGCGGGAGGGCCTGGACGCCAACGTCAGCGTGAAGCTGACGGGGCTCGGGCTCGCGGTCGATCCCGCCCTCTGCGCGGAGAGCGTCCGGACACTGGTGAGCGCGGCCGCCGAGAACGGGAGATTCGTCCGCATCGACATGGAGGACTCGAGCACGACCACCGCCACGCTCGACCTCTACCGCGCGCTGCGCGCGGAAGGTCGCGACAACGTCGGGATCGTCCTCCAGGCCATGCTCAGGCGGACGCTCGACGACGTTCTCGAGCTCGTCCCGCTCGCACCGAACGTCCGCATCTGCAAGGGAATCTACGTCGAGCCCGCGGAGGTCGCCTACCAGGGCGACGAGGCGATCCGCTTCGCGTTCGTCGAGGCCATGGCCGCGCTGTGGGAGGGCGGCGCCAAGGTCGCCGTGGCGACGCACGACGAGTGGCTTGTCGCCGAGGCGCTGCGGCTCATCGAGGAGCGGGGCCTCGGCCCGGAGCGGTACGAGTTCCAGATGCTGCTCGGCGTGCGCGAGGCGCTTGCCGACGAGCTCGTGCGCGGCGGCCACACGCTGCGTGTCTACGTGCCCTACGGCCGGCAGTGGTACGAGTACTCGCTCCGGCGCCTCCAGGAGAACCCGAAGGTCGCCGGCTACGTCGCCCGTGACACCCTCCGGCGCCTGAAGCCGTGAACGGCCTCTCCTGGCGTTTCGTCACGATCGCCGGGCTGTTCGTGACGGCGCTCGTCGTCTCGAACATCATCGCGGTCAAGCTGGCCGAGGTCGGCGGGCGGGTGTTCGACGCGGGAAACGTCCTCTTCCCGCTCGCATATGTGCTCGGAGACGTGCTCACCGAGGTCTACGGGTTCCGCGCCGCGCGCCGGGTCATCCTCCTCGGCTTCGCCTGCAACGTCCTCGCTGTGGGCGCGATCCAGATCGCGCTGCGCCTACCTGCCGCGGACTTCTGGCTCGAGAACCAGGAGGCGTACGAGACGGTCCTGGGCACGACCTGGCGGATCTTCGTCGCCTCGCTCGTCGCCTACCTCGCCGGTGAGCTGACCAACTCCTACGTCCTCTCGCGCATGAAGGTGGCGACCGGCGGACGCTTTCTCTGGAGCCGGACGATCGGCTCGTCGCTCGTCGGCCAGGGCCTCGACACAGTCTTGTTCGTGACGATCGCGTTCGCGGGGACGGGCGCGCCGCTCCTGGACACGATCGTGACCACGTGGGTCATCAAAGTGGCCTGGGAGGCGCTGGCCACGCCGATCACGTACCTGGTGGCGAACGGCTTGAAGCGGAGCGAGGGGATCGACGTCTTCGACGGCCCACGGCCGGTGCAAGCGCCGACGTGAGGGCCTTCGTCACCGGGGCGACCGGCTTTGTAGGCGGCCGGCTCGCCGCCCGGCTCAGTGAGCGCGGAGACGAGGTCGTGGCGCTCGTCCGCGATCCCGGCAAGGCCGACCGGCTGCGCGGGCTCGGCTACGAGATCGTCGAGGGCGATCTCTCGTCGCGCACCGTGCTGGCCGGGGCCATGGAGGCGTCCGACGCGGTCTTCCACGTCGCCGCGATCTACCGGAACGGCGTGCCCCGTTCGAAGCGCGACGAGCTGTTCTCGACCAACGTCACCGGGACCGAGAACGTGCTCGACGCGGCGGTCGACGCGGGCGTCGCTCGACTCGTCTACGTCTCGTCGAACGTCGCCTTCGGGGACACCCGCGGCCAGGTCGTCGACGAGACCTACGAGCCGCCCGAAGGGCAGTACGTCTCGCTCTACCACGAGACGAAGGCCCTGGCTCACCGCGCGGCGAAGGCGCGGATCGAACGCGGTGCGCCGATCGTGATCGTCCAGCCCGGTGGCGTCTACGGCCCCGGCGACCACACGGACATCAGCGGGATGCTCCAGCGGGGCGTGCGCGGCAAGCTCGTCGTCCTCCCGTTCGGGGACGTCGGCCTCAACTGGGTGTTCGTCGAGGACGTGGTGGAGGGGATCCTGCTCGCCCACGATCGCGGCCGGCTCGGGGAGTCGTACGTCCTCGGGGGCGAGCTCGGCACGCTCCGCGGTGCGGTGGAGAAGGCCTTCGCCGCCGGAGGTCACCCGGCGCGGATCGTCCCGGTGCCGACCTGGGCCGTGCGCCTGGCAACGCCTCTCGGCCCGCTCCTCGGGCTGGGCGTCTCCGACCTCGTCTCGGCCTCGAACGGCGTCACCTACTGGGGCCGCGACGACAAGGCCCGCAGCGAGCTCGGCTACGCGCCGCGCGATCTCGAAGAGCGGGCTGCGGGAGGCGTTCGCCTGATGGCCGACCGGGTGCGCTGGCTCGGGCACTCGACGGTCCTGGTCGAGCTGGACGGCGTGCGGGCGCTCACCGACCCGCTGCTGCGCAAGCAGGTCCTGCACCTGCGCCGGGCCGCGCCGCTCGACCTCGAGGAGTCGGCCGGCCTCGACGTCGTCCTCCTCTCGCACCTCCACTACGACCACCTCGACCTCCCGTCCCTCAGGCGGCTCGACCGAGGTGTCCTCGTGATCGTCCCCAAGGGCGCAGGCGCGCTCGTCTCGCGCCAGGGCTTCGGCTCGGTCGTGGAGCTCGGCGGCCGGGGAGGAGGCTCGCGTCGGCGACGTGAACGTGCGAGCGGTGCCCGCCCAGCACGGTTCGAGCCGCATCCTCGGCACGCGCGCCGAGGCGGTCGGCTACGTGGTGTCGGGCTCGCGCGACGTCTACTTCGCCGGCGACACCGACCTCTTTCCCGGCATGGCCGAGCTGGGGGACGGCCTCGATGTCGCGCTGCTCCCGATCTGGGGCTGGGGGCCGTCGATCGGCCCCGGCCATCTCGACCCGCGCCGGGCAGCGGAAGCGCTTGCCCTCCTCCGGCCGCGCGTCGCGGTCCCGATCCACTGGGGGACGTACTACCCGCTGACCTCGGCGAGGCGCTCCCTGCCGGGCTTCCTGACCACGCCCGCGGAGGAGTTCGGGCGCGCCGCAGCCGAGCTCGCGCCGTCGGTCGAGGTACGCGTGCTCCCCGTCGGAGGCACGCTCGAGCTCAGGGGTAGCGATGTCTGAAGAGCAGGTAGGCGACGCCGCCGGCCGGGATGGGGAGCCAGTACGAGACGAGCCGGTAGGCGAGCGTCGCCACCACCGCCGCGCCGGCTGAGACGCCGGCCAGCGCGAGGAGGCCGGTGAGACCGGCCTCGACGAAGCCGAGGCCTCCGGGCGTGAGCGGGATCATCCCCAGGAAGGCGCCCGCGACGAAGGCCAGGAGCACGAGCGCGGGGTTCGGCTCCGCGCCGACGGCCCGTAGGCAGGCGAGCAGGGCGAGGTAGTCGAGGATCCACTTCCCTGCCGACCCGAGGACGGCGGCTTTCCAGCGCGCGCCGAAGGCGACCAGGAGCGAGTCCCGCTCGTGCAGGAGGCGCTCGGCGAGGCCGTCCACATGGGTCTTCCTCCGCACGGTCCGGTTGAGGACCCAGGTCGCCGCCCGCCCGACGACCCTGAGCGGCCGGTCCCAGACGAAGACCATGACGCCGCCGAAGAGCGTCAGCGCGAACACGGCTGCGCCCATGTACGCGGCGTGCGCGAGGCTCGCCGCGACGGGCGTTCCCGCCAGGATCGCGGGCAGGCTCAAGAGCGGGAGAGCAAGGACGGTGCCGAAGAGGAGCACAGAGACCGCCGCGAGCGCGGAGGCGATACGGCCGCTGGGCAGTCCCGCCCGGACCAGCATCTGGTACTGGAGGGTGCCGGCCGCTGCCATGCCCCCGGGGATGACGCGGCCGAGGGCGTTGCCCGCGAGCTGCGATGTCCCTACTGCGTACCAGCTCCTCGTCTGGAGCGCGACGCGTTGCAGCTCCCACGTCGCCACGAAGCTCCCTGCCTCGACCAGGACGGCAGCGGCCACCCAGCCGGGATGGAGCTCGAAGAGCGATCGCCAGGAGGTGAAGACCTCGGTGAGGCTCGGCCAGAGGAGGTAGAGCGACGCGAACGCGACGAGCATGAAGAGCGTCTGGCCGGCGATGCGCCGGAACCGGCGCCGCCGGGGCCGCTCGGCCTGGATCTCCTGCACGGCGCCAGCCTACGGCGGCGTGGGCAAGGGCGTTCTGTCCTGGCGCAGCTCCTGGAGAGCGATGCGGATCGCTGCGGTGACCGGGAGTGCCAGGAGCGTGCCGATGACCCCGAAGATCGCGCCGAAGAAGAGCACGGTGACGAAGGAGAGCATCGGGTGCAGGTCGATCGCCTTCTCGAACACCTTCGGCGTGATGATCGAGTTCTCCGCCTGCTGGTAGACGATGATCACGATGGCCATGATCACGCCCTTCCACCAGTCCTCGAAGAGCGCGACGATGACGACGGGAATCGCACCGAGGGTCGCGCCGATGTTGGGGATCAGATCGGTGATGGCGACGAAGAAGGCGAGCGGCGCGGCGTACGGGATGTCGAGCAGCACCATGGGGATGTAGACGCAGAGGCCCGCGATCACCGCGATGAGGAACTTGCCGTACCAGTACGCCTTCGTGGCGTCGTAGATTCGCTTCGTCGTCCTCAGGAACCGCGGCCCGCGTTCGGGACCGAGGCGGGCGCCGATGCCACGGCGTATGTCTCGGCCGTAGATCATGAAATAGATCGTGAGCACGAAGATCATGAAGCCGGCGAACGCTCCGCTGGCGAGCGTCCCGACGGCGCCCACGATCGAGCTGATCCCGCTGAAGAACTTCGTGACGTCCTCGGCCGCGCTCTCGGCCGCCTCGACCTGATCCTCGGCGCCGACGCTCTCGACGAAGCTCGAGCTCTCGAGGCGCTCGGCGTACTCGGGGATCGCATCGGCGAGGTTCTTCGCACCGTCGATGACCGGCGGGATGACGATCAGCCCGATAACGAAGAGGATCAGGGCCAGGAGGAGCAGCGCGAGACCGATTCCGGCGCCCTGGCCGACCTTCGCCCGGCGCCGCAGGGACTGCGCGATCGGGTCGATCGAGAAGGCGAGGAAGGCCGCGGCGAGGACCCAGGTGATGATCGCGCGGGTCAGCAGGACCATTCCGAGCAGTGCGGCGACCAGGAGGATGACGCCGACGACGACGGCCGTGTCGTCGGCAAGCTGGCGCCGCCGGGATCGCGGCGCGGGCCCTGGCAGAGCCTGGCTCTGACTCACGTCACGGAATTTCGGCCCCAGCCCGGCGTCTCCTGCGCTTTACCGGCCCGACCCGGGTGGATGATGTCGGTCGACAGGCGTATGCTGGCGCCCGATGACCGCGAGGAGACGAACCATCCTCGTCTGGGTACTCCTCGTGCTCGGAACGATCGTGATCCTCGTCGGTTCGCTGACCCTCTGGGTCAAGCGCCAGGCGCTCGACACCGACTCCTGGGTGAACACCAGCTCGCAGCTACTCGAGGACGACGACGTTCGCGGCGCTCTGTCGATCTACATCGTCGACGAGCTGTACGCGAACCTCGATCCTGAGGAAACGCTGGAGGATCAGCTCCCGGAGAACCTCCAGGGGCTCGCAGGCCCGCTCGCCGGAGCTCTTCGCCAGCCCGCGGTCGAAGGAGTCGACCGCTTCCTGCAACGTCCGCGCGTGCAGGAGCTCTGGGCGAACGCGAACCGCGCAGCGCACGAGGCCCTCCTGAGGATCCTCGAGGACGACACGCGCGAGGGCGTGTCGACCGCCGGCGGTGTGGTCACGCTCGACCTGCGGACGCTGCTCGTCCGCATCGGCGAGGAGCTCGGCTTCGGTGAGCAGCTCGACTCGCGGCTGCCCGAGACCGCGGGCCAGATCACCGTTCTCAGGTCCGACCAGCTCGAGGCCGCCCAGACGGGCGTGAAGGCGATCAAGGTGCTGAGCTGGGTCATCGTCTTCGTCGCGCTCGCCTTGTTCGCCGGCGCGGTCTGGCTGGCCCGCGGCCGGCGGGAGACGCTCCGCTACGTCGGGGCGGCGCTCCTCCTCGTCGGGATCCTCCTCCTCGTCATCCGCCGGGCGGTCGGCAACTACATCGTCGACGCGCTCGCGTCGGGCGAGTCGATCAGGGACGCGGTCGGCTCGACGTGGATCATCGGGACGGACCTGCTGGCCGAGGTCGCCTGGGCGCTGATCATCTACGGGCTCGTGGTGCTCATCGGCGCCGTGCTCGCCGGGCCCTACGCGCTACGCCCGTCGCTCACGGGAGGCGCTCGCGCCGAACTTCCGCGAACGGCCCGAGTTCGGGTGGGCGGTCCTGGCGGGCGTCTACCTGCTGCTCGTCCTCTGGGGCCCCGTTCCCGCCCTGCGCAACTGGCTCGGCGTGCTCGTTCTCGGGGCACTGGTCGCGCTCGGCTTCGAGGCCTACCGTCGCGTGGTCCTCGCGGAGGCCGGGCCGGGCGACACCGAGCGCCTCCCGCCTCCGCCGCCCGCTCCGGCCGCGTAGCGCGACCGAAGCCGGCGGCCAGTCCGTCTCAGGCGATCTTCTTGAGGGCGCGGAGCCTGAACGCCATCACGATCTCCGTGATCCCGCGCGTGAGCGCGAGCGCGGCGACCCACACGACTAGCAGGAGGGCGCTGCCGCGGAAATAGCCGGCCGCCCAGAACGCGAGCAGGACCTCGACGACTCCGATGATCAGGCCGATCCACCAGAGGCGCACCGTCTCGTGCGTGACGATCGCGACCGTGATGTCGAAGATGCCCTTGAACAGCAGCACCCAGGCGACGAGCGACGCGAGCGCCACGAAGGTTCCGGCGGGCTCGAAGAAGGCCACGATTCCGGCCGCCACGAAGACGACGCCGAGGATCCCGTGGGCGATCTTCCAGCCGGTTGTCGAAGCCGGGATGGCGAAGAACTCGTTGAGCCCGGCGCCGATGGCCACGAACCCGAACAGGATCGCGATCGCCGTGACGGACTCGAGGTTGAGACGCAGGACGATGAGCGAGATCCAGAGCCAGATGATCCCGGTGATGAGGAAGAGCCACCAGATGCGCGATGCGCCCTCGGCGAGCTCGGTTTCCTCCAGACGCACCTTTGCCACGACGACCTCCTTGGGGGGAGCAGAGCGGTTTGACCTACGACTCGCCCACGCGTTTTCCTCTTGTCCCGAGTTCCCGCGGCCGTAGGATTCGTCCGCTATCGCTGAGACAGGACGTCCGCTGAAGGAGCGCCTCGCCGGCGCCAGTCAGCGCGCCGCCGATCTCGGCCTGCAGGCGCGCGAGCGCGTCCCGGGCGCGGAAGTCGGATATCAAACGTTCGCGCGCGAGCTCCGCTACGGCGGCGGACTGCTCGCCGGAGGCCTCGCCTACCGGCTCTTCCTCTGGCTCGTCCCGCTCGGTCTGGTCGGAGCCGTGATCCTTGGCTTCCTGGTCGACTACGACGAGGACGGCGTCGAGGACGCGGCGGCGGAGTTCGGAATCGGCGCAGCGGCGATCGCCAGTGCCGAGGACGCCGTCGAGACGAGCTCGACCAACGGCGTCGTTCTGCTGATCGTCGGGCTGTGCCTCCTCGGCTGGTGCTCGGTCTGGTTCGTGAAGGCGCTCCAGGTCGCCTACGCGCTCGCGTGGGGCGTCGAGCGGCCGCGCATGCGGAAGCCGTTGCACGCGATGGCCCTCTTCAACGGCCTCTTCCTGGCCGCTGCGGTCGGAGCGTTGGCGCTCACCTGGCTGCGGGAGGTCCTGGGCCTGGGAGCGCTGGTCGGGGTCGTCGCCACGCTGGCGCTGTCGACCGGCCTCGCGTTGGTCGTCATGAACCTCCTGCCGAATCGGGCAGAGCGGTGGCAGGACCTGCTACCCGGGGCGCTCCTTCTCGCGGTTGGCTTGCAGCTCATCCACGTGGCGGTCGTCTTCTACTTCGCGCCCAAGCTCGAGCGCTCGTCGGAGTTCTACGGCGTGCTCGGCGTGTCGGCGGTCCTCCTTGTCTGGCTCTACATCGTCGCCCGTCTCGCCACGGCCGCCGCCTTCCTGAACGCGACGCTCTGGGAGCGCCGCTACGCGAGCAGCGAGTAGCCGCCGTCGACGATGAGCGTCTGGCCGCGGATCATCCCGGCGGCAGGTGAGGCAAGGAAGCAAACGACCTCGGCGACATCCTTCGGCTCGACGAGGCGCCCGGCCGGCGTCCGCCGCGCGTACCACTCCAGCATCTCCTCCCGGTCGGGGAAGTACGCGAGCGCGCCGGTCTCCACGAGCCCGGCCGAGACGGCGTTGACGCGGATGTCCTGCGGTGCGAGCTCGACGGCGAGATAGCGCACCAGCGTCTCGAGAGCCGCCTTCGAGACGCCCACGAGCACGTAGTTGGCCATCACCCGCTGCGAGCCGAGGCTCGACATGGCCACGACCGAGCTGCCGGGCTTCATCTGCGGGGCCGCGTGCCGGACGAGCGTAAAGAGCGCCCGCGCATTGGCGTTCATCGTCCAGTCCCAGTGCTTCTCATCCAGCTCGAGGGCGGGCCGGATGACGCCGGTCGCAGCGTTCGATACCAGGACGTCCAGCGGGCCCGCCTCCTCCACGAGGGCGGCTGCCTTCTCGGCGTCGCCGACGTTCCCGCGCAGGAGCAGCGCCTCGGCGCCGCGGCTGCGGATCTCCTCGGCCGTCTCCTCGGCGGCCGAGTCGGCGCGCAGATAGCTGATCGCCACCTTCGCGGCGCCGAGGTCGGCGAGGCGCAGCGCGATTTCCCGTCCGATCCCGCGCGACCCGCCCGTGACGAGGGCGGCCTTGCCCTCGAAGACGGCCATTAGTACCCCGGCTCGGTGGCGCGACCGTGGCTGGGCAGCTCCTCCCAGCCGAGGCGGGTCGGCGGCTCCTGCGGCCCCTCCTCCGCCTTCGACGTCGCGTACGCGAGTCGCTCCAGCAGCGCGATCTTCTCGTTGGCGTACTGCCGGACCGGGTGGTCTTCGGGGAGGTCGCGGACCAGCGCGCGCACCCGTGCCCTGAGCTGCATGGCGAAATGCGGCGTGGCGGGGCCGACGAGCTCGTCGACGTCGTCCTTCGTCGGCTCGATCCGGGTCTCGGCGGGCTCCTCGGGCAGGTGCTCTGCGGCCTCGCTCATGGCCGCCGACTCTACCGCGTGAAGCGGCTTTCCGGCGCGTCTGCCCGGTTAGCCTTGCGCTCCGTGCGGCACCGGCTTCCCCCCGACGTCCTCCTGCTCGTGACCGTCCTCCTGTGGAGCTTCAACTTCACGGTCGTCAAGTACGCGCTCACGCACGGATGGGAGCCGCTCGCGTACTCCTCGGTGCGCTTCGCGATCGCAGCCGTGATCTTTTCGGCGTTCACGTACGCACGCGAAGGGTCGCTCCGTATCGAGCGGGCCGACTACCGGATCGTGATCGTCGCGGCCGCGCTCGGGATCTGGCTCAACCAGCTCTCGTTCGCGTACTCCGTGCGGCTGACGACGGCCGCGACCGTGGCGCTCATGTTCGGGACGTTCCCGATCTTCGTCGCCCTCATCGCGCAGGCATTCCGGCTCGAGCGCCTACACACGCGTCACTGGATCGCGACGGTGACCTCGTTCTCGGGCGTCGCGCTCGTCGCGGCGGGCACGTCGAGCGGGCTCTCGGGCGACCTCGGCGGCGTCCTCCTCGGCCTCGTCGCCTCGGTGACCTGGGCGGCGTACTCGGTCGCGATGGGCCCGCTCATGCGGCGCTACTCGCCGTACCGGATCAGCGCCGTGATGATCCTCATCGGGTCCGTACCGCTCGTCCTCTCGTCGCTGCGGCAACTCGCCGAGCAGGACTGGGCGGCGCTCAGCGGCCTGGCCTGGGCGGCGTTCGTCTACAGCCTGTTCTTCTCGCTCGTCTTCACGAACATCATGTGGTTCACGGCGATCGACCGCGTCGGCGCCTCGCGCGCGTCGCTCTACGTCAACCTGCAGCCGTTCCTGGGCGCCTTCTTCGCGCTCGTCGTTCTCTCGGAAGAGATGAGCGCCCTCCAGTTCGCGGGCGGCTTCGTCATTGCCGCAGGGATCCTCCTGGCCCGGCAGGCCAGGGCACCGGCGCCGTCGCCCGACTGAAAGGAACCCCTCTCGAAACGAAGCCTGGTGCTGCCGGGCCGCACTGGACGGCGCGATGCTGCGTCCTCAGTCACGCCCGTAGCCTCCGGCTACGAACGCTCCCTGCGTCCTTGCCTCGCCCTCGCCCAGCACGCCCCGGCAGCGACGCATCATTTCGACAGGGGTTCTAACATCCATGCCGTGAACCAGGACTTCATGCCCCTCGAGGGCTGGGATCACATCGAGCTGTGGGTAGGGAACGCCAAGCAGTGCGCCTACTACTACGAGCAGGCGTTCGGCTTCCAGCCTGTCGCCTACTCGGGCCCTGAGACCGGCGTCCGCGACCGCGCCTCGTACGTGCTCCAGCAGGGCGCGATCCGCCTCGTGGTCACGAGCGCGCTGCGGCCCGATCACGAGATCGCGCGGCACGCGCACGCCCACGGCGACGGGGTGAAGGACGTCGCCTTCCAGGTGAAGGACGCCGGCGAGGCGTACCGCCAGGCCGTGGAGGGCGGGGCGACAGGGGTCGCCGAGCCCAGCTGGGTCGAGGACGAGCATGGACGGGTCGAGCTCGCGTCCATCGCCACCTACGGGGAGACCCTCCACTCGTTCGTCAACCGCGAGGAGTACGAGGGCGCCTATCTCCCGGGGTTTCAGCCCCTCGACGGTGGGAATGGGAAGCCGCAGCTCGGCGTCGGCCTCGAGCTCGTGGATCACGTGGTCGGGAACGTCGAGCTCGGGCGGATGGAGCACTGGGTCGAGTTCTACGAGCGCAGCCTCGGGTTTGCCCAGCTCGTCCACTTCACCGACGAGGCCATCTCGACCGAGTACTCGGCCCTCATGAGCAAGGTCATGACCGGCGGTGGGGGGCGCTTCAAGCTTCCGATCAACGAGCCGGCCGAAGGGAAGCGCAAGAGCCAGATCGAGGAGTACCTGGAGTTCTACGGCGGCCCGGGCGTGCAGCACATCGCCCTGGCCACGAGCGACATCGTCAAGACGGTGGACGCCCTGCGCGAGCGCGGCGTCCGCTTCCTCCAGACTCCGGCGTCCTACTACGACGACGTCGAGCAGCGCGTCGGCGAGATCGGTGAGGACTGGTCCGACCTGAGCCGCCTCCGCATCCTGGCCGACCGCGACGACGAGGGCTACCTCCTGCAGATCTTCACGAACACCGTTCAGGATCGCCCGACCCTCTTCTTCGAGGTGATCGAGCGGCACGGCGCCGTCGGCTTCGGGGAGGGCAATTTCAAGGCCCTTTTCGAGGCGATCGAGCGCGAACAGGCGCTGCGGGGCAACCTCTAGGAGGTCTGTCTACACTGCGGCGGAGCACGAGCGAGGTCAGGTTTGGCGTCCCTGCGCCTTCCAGCCCGTTCGTTGGTATGCGGGAAGGGAGGTGTTTTCATGGCAACAGGAACCGTGAAGTGGTTCAACGACGCGAAGGGCTTCGGTTTCATCGCGCCTGACGAGGGGTCGAAGGACCTCTTCGTCCACTTCTCCAACATTGCCGGCGAGGGCTTCAAGACCCTGGTCGAGGGCGCCCGGGTCGAGTACGAGGCTCGCGAGGGGACCAAGGGCCCCGAAGCGACCAACGTGATCCCGGTCGAGGGCTGATCGCTGCGCCTGTGCACGTTCGAGGAGCGCGGTCGCCGTGCACCCGGGCGGGTCGAGGGGGATCGGGTCGTCGAGTTCGGCGCCCCCTCGCTCGCATCCTGGCTCGAATCGGGAGGGGACGAGGTCGGCGAGCATCCGCTGGATGCCGTGCGGCTCGTCGCGCCGATCCCGCACCCTCCGTCGATCCGCGACTTCTACGCCTTCGAGCGCCACGTGGCGAGCGCACGTGCCCAGCGGGGCCTGGAGATGGCACCGGAGTGGTACCGGATCCCGGTCTTCTACTTCTCCAACCCGGCCGCCGTGTGCGGCCCCGAGGACGAGGTCGCGTTCCCGGCCGAGAGCTCGGCGTGGGACTACGAGCTCGAGGCGGCGGCGGTCGTCGGTGCGGAAGGCCGGATCGCAGGGTTCACGGTCCTCAACGACTGGTCCGCGCGCGATCTGCAGAAGATGGAGATGGCGGTGGGTCTCGGGCCGGCGAAGGGCAAGGACTTCGCCAGCAGCCTCGGCCCGGTCGTCGTCACGCCGGACGAGCTCGGCGGCCTCGGGCTCGAGATGGTCGCCCGCGTGAACGGCGAGGAGCGCTCGCGCGGCAACCTCGGCGACCTGCACTGGCCCTGGGAGGAGCTCGTCGCGCACGCAGCGCGCAACACGCGGCTGGTACCGGGCGACATCCTCGGTTCAGGGACGGTGGGCACGGGCTGCATCCTCGAGCACGGCGACGGCCGCTGGCTCCAGCCGGGCGACGAGGTCGAGCTCGAGATCGAGGGGATCGGCGTGCTCCGGAACCGCGTCGCGGGCGCCCCGGCGTCGTGACGATCTCGGCACGATCTCGCGCGCCACGCGCGCGTTCCCGCGCAATAGGCTGAAATCGGGGGCCCCCTGAGGGGGCGGCTAGGACGTGTCCGTGGCGGCCCTGCGCCGCTCCGCCTCGACCGCGCGGTCGTAGCTCAGGCGGAAGAGCTCGAGCACGTTCGCCACGTCGTCCGGCCCGGCGATGCGCACGCTCACCCAGCCCGAGTCGGGAAGGACGTGATGCGGACGGGCGCGTCCGGACTCGACCAGCTCGTCGCGGACCCGGCGCGGGAAGGGGAGGTCGGCGAGGCGGTCGCCGTGCAGATGGCCGAGCTCGCGGCGGCCGAGGAGGAACTCCACGCCGCCGAAACGGTGGGGTGCCGCGGTCACGCCGTCCCAGGAAAGGAGCTCGGCCTGGATGGTCTCGGCTACCGACATCTACCGAAGAAGAACGCTGGATATGCTGCTGGCATGCCCATGTATCAGCAGCTCGGACGTCTTCCCCGCAAGCGCCACATCCAGTTCCGGGAGAACGGCACGCTCCTGACCGAGGAGGTCATGGGGCTCGAGGGGTTCTCCGGGAACGAGTCGATCCTCTACCACCTCCAGTCCCCCTGCCGGGTGAAGGAGGTGGGCGACTTCGAGCCGATCGAGCGCGAGGAGTGGGTGCCCGACGGGCACGCCCACCGGCACTTTCGCACCCACGACATCCCCGCCGGCGGGGACCCGATCTCCGGCCGGCAGCTCCTCATGTGGAACGACGACGTCGAGATCGCGCTCGCGCGGCCGACCGAGGCGATGGACTTCTTCTACCGCAACGGCGAGGGCGACGAGGTTGTCTTCGTCCACGAGGGCAGCGGCACGCTCGAGACGATCTTCGGCGACCTTCCGTACAAGGAGGGCGACTACATCGTAGTCCCGCGCGGTACGACCTACCGTTTCGCTCCCGAGGGCGACCAGCGCCACCTCGTCTTCGTCTCGCCGGGCCTGATCGAGATCCCGCGCCGCTATCGGAACGAGTACGGCCAGCTCCTCGAGCATGCGCCGTTCTACCACCGCGACATGCACGCGCCGACCGAGCTGAAAACCCACGCCGACCGCGGCGAGCACCTGGTCAGGCTGCGGATCAAGGACGGCTACCAGAGCTACGTGCTCGACTACCACCCGTTCGACGTCGTCGGCTGGGACGGCTACGTCTACCCGTGGACGTTCTCCATCCACGACTTCGAGCCGATCACCGGCCGCATCCACATGCCGCCGCCGTCGCACCAGACGTTCCAGGGCCGCAACTTCGTCATCTGCTCGTTCTGTCCGCGCAAGCTCGACTTCGACCCGCAGGCGGTCCCGATCCCGTACCACCACTCGAACCTGAACAGCGAGGAGATGATCTATTACGTCGACGGGAACTTCTCCTCGCGGAAGGGCATCGAGGTCGGCTCGGTGACGCTGCACCCGTCGGGGATCCCGCACGGCCCGCACCCGGGTCTCGCGGAGAAGTCGCTCGGGATGACCGAGACCCACGAGCTCGCCGTCATGTGCGACACGTTCCACCCGCTGCGGCTGACCGAGCTCGCGCGCGGGCTGGACGAGCCGAGCTACGCGTACTCGTGGCTCGAGGATCCGCAGACCGGGACGGTCGCCGACGAGGATCCCGCGGGGGTCACGAGCCACTTTTGAGCGGCCGCACGATCGTCGTCGACTTCGACGGCACCGTCACGAAGACCGACCTCCTCGACACGATCGCGAGCACGTTCGGCGATCCCGAGGTCTACCAGGAGGTCGACGACGGCCTGGATGACGGCCGCCTGACCCTGCGCGAGGTGATCACGCGCGAGTTCCGGCCCGTGCGGAAGCCGCTCGACGAGGTCGTCCGCTGGGAGCTCGAGAACGTCGAGCTGCGCCCCGGCTTCGGTGAGCTCGTCGCCCTTGCCCACGAGCAGGGCTGGCGGCTCATCATCGTCTCGAGCGGCTTCCACGAGCTGATCGAGCCGATCCTCGAGCGGGAAGGCCTCGACGTCGAGCTGCACGCCAACCGCGTCGATCCCGACCCCGACGGCTGGATCGTCGACTGGCGTTACGACGAGTCGTGCGAGAACTGCGGCGAGTCGTGCAAGCGCTCGATCGTGCGGCGATTCGGAGGTGACGGCGAGATCGTCTACATCGGCGACGGGTACTCCGACCGCTGCGGCGCGGAGGCGTCCGACCGGGTCTTCGCCACGCGCGGTCTCGCCGCCTATCTGGCGGAGCGCGGCATCGACTTCGAGCCCTTCGAGGACTTCCACTCTGTCGCTCGCAGTCTCGCTTCCTGAGCCGTTCGACTTCGGTCTCTCGACCGAGCGCTACCGCGCCTTCGGGCTCGACCTCGCCAACCTGTACCGCGACGACGCGCTCTACCGGGTCTTCGCGGGTAGGGAAGTCCGGATCGAGGCGGCTCCCGGCGGAGTCAGCATCGAGCCCGGCGAGCCTTCGGTCGTCGACGACGTGCGCCGCTATCTCGGCGCACCCTTCGATCTCGACGCCTTCGCGGCCTTCGCGGCCACGGAGCCGGTCCTCGCCCGGGTGGTGCCGACCCTCCGCGGCTTCAGGCCGCCGCTCGTCCCCGACCCCTTCGAGACCCTCGTCACGTCGATCAGCGCCCAGCAGATCTCGCTCCAGGCGGCGTTCAGCATCCGCAACCGGCTGATCGAGGCCTTCGGCGTGCAGCACGATGTCGCACACGCCTTCCCGACGCGGGAGCGGCTGGCGCTCGCGCGGCCTGAGGAGATCGTCGCCGTCGGGTTCTCGCGGCGGAAGGCGGAGTACATCGTCGGTCTCGCGCAAGCCGACCTGGACCTCGACGCGCTGACGCTGCTCCCGGACGACGAGGTGAAGGCGGCGCTCGTCGCGCTCCCGGGGATCGGCGAATGGACCGCCGAGTGGTTCCTCGCGCGCCACCTCGGGCGTCCGGACGCGTGGCCGGCCGGCGACCTCGGGCTCCGCAAGGCCGTGCTGCACTTCTACGGCGAGGAGGACACCCGGGCGGCGAGTGCGCGTTTTTCGCGCTTTGCCAACCTGGCGGCGCACTACCTCCTCCTCGGGCTTAGAGTCCTCGGATAGTGGCGTACGAGGCGCACGTCGAGGGTGCTCCGAGCGAGGACGTCCTGCTCCGCCTGATCCAGGAGGCGAAGGAGGCCGGCGCCGACCGGATCGAGATCGAGACCACGCACGAGGACGGCGATGCCTGGATTCGCGCCGGTTTCATGGAGACCGCCAGGGTGCTCGAAGCGCCGATCTCCGCACTCGAGGCCCACGTCGGCGCCCGGAAGGAGCCGTCGTTCGGCTCCATCCACGTGCAGACCGACGATGTCGACGCCGTGTTGCGTGCGGTCCGCCAGTTCGTGCCGCGCCTGCCCGGCGGCTCCCAGGGCAGCGTCGTGCTTCACCCGCGCGAGGGCTGGACGTCCGCCTACGACGAGCTCACCGACCGCGAGCCCGAGATGCTGCGCCGCCTTGCGCGCGAGCTCTCGGACCGCATGGGCGCGTTCGTCCTCGTCATGGGCGTCGAGGAAGGGCGCATCGTCCGCTACGTCGCCCTCGAGCGCGGTCGTGTCGTCGACGAGTACCTGTCCGTGCCCGAGCACTACGGGCCGCTCCCGCCCGGCGAGGTCATCGCCCTGGGAGCGAATCCCCGGCTGATGGCGCGGCTGACGGGCGCCGACCCGGACGCGGTCCGGGCGACCGCCCGGACGGCGACGGCGCCCAACGAGCTGGGCCCGGCGCCGGAGCTCATCGCCGAGCTCGGCCGGCTGTTCGGCGTCCCGCAGGCGAGCCTCGACTATCCTGGCGCGTCGGCCGAGCAGGACGCCATCGTGGTCGAGCGCTAGAACCCGGCGGCGTAGCCGTCCTTGCGGCTGTCGGAGCCGCCGATGAGAACGTCGTCCTTGACGCGGATCGCCTGGCCGCCGCCGAAGGCAGCCGAGTCTCGCTCGGCCGCGACGCGCAGCCCGAGCGCCTCGATGTCGCGTGCGCTGTCCCAGAGCTCTCCCTCGAGAAGCACGAGGTCGCCGTCGATCCGGAAGCGTGGCCGGTCGAGGGCGGCCTGGGGGTCCATGCCCCAGGCGAGCGGCACGGCCAGCTGGACGTGAGCCTGCGCCTGGAGGAAGCCGCCCATGACGCCGAAGGGCCCGAGCAGCCGCCCGCTCCGCAGGAGCATCCCGGGGATGATCGTGTGATACGGGCGCCTGCCCGGCTCGATCTGGCCGGAGACCCCGAAGCACGCTCCCCGGTTCTGGAGCACGATGCCGGAGCCGGGCGCGACGATGCCCGAGCCGAAGCTGTCGTAGAGGCTCTGGATGAGTGACACCGCCATGCGATCGCCATCGACCGCGCACAGGTAGACGGTGCCGCCGCGCGGTTCGGCTACGTCTAGGGATCCTTCGCGTCGCCGGCGCGCAAGGAAGTCCGGGTCGAGCAGGCCCGTGACGTCGGCCCCGTCTCGCACCTGCGCAAATGCGTCCTCGAGCGCGAGGCGGACGCACTCCACCTGCTCGGCGACACGCGGCTCACCGAGCGCCAGCAGCCCGAGGCCCTCGAGCACGGCGACGCCCTGCGTGGGCGGCGGCAGCTCGCAGACCGTGAGGCCCCTGTAATCGAGCCTGAGCGGCTCCACCCAGCGCGGGCGATAGCCCGCGAGATCCTCGGCGTCGAGCCAGGTCCACGATGCGATCGCCTCGGCGATGCTGCCGCGGTAGATCGCGTCCGGGCCTTCCGCGCCGATCCGGCGCAGCGTTGCCCCGACTTCCGGGAGGCGGACGCGCTCACCGACCCTGGGGGGAGCACCAAGCACCTGTGGCGCATGCGATCGAAACCACGCGCCCGCCGTCTTCGTTGCGACGGCGAAGCCGTCCTCTGCCGCGGAGATCGCGTCGCCGAGCACGCCGTCCAGTCCGAGGCGTCCGAAGCGCTCGGCGAGCGCCGCCCAGCCCGCGACCGCTCCGGGCACCGTGACGGACCGAGGGCCGAACTCGTCGACCGGGCCGGCCGGATCCGCGCGCAGTGGTGCCGGGCCGGCGGCGTCGAGCCCGTGCAGCTGCTCGCCGTCCCAGACCTGGGCGAACAGGTCGCCGCCGACACCGGTCGACATCGGCTCGGTGACGCAGAGAACCGCGGCTGCGGCGAGCGCTGCGTCCACCGCGTTGCCGCCCCGTTCGAGGGCCCGGAGGCCGGCCCGGGTCGCGAGCGGCTGGCTTGTGGCCACCATCGCCTCGGCTGCGACCGCTGGCGGGCGGGGGGCGAAGAACGACGCAGGCATCCGGCTCGATAGCATCGCACGGCCCGTGAGTCGCCCGACCGCCCTCCTCCTGCACGCGTTCCCGCTGGACTCGCGCATGTGGGACCACCTCGCGTCGTCGCTGGGCGAGGCCGGCTACGCGGTCGCCGCGCCCGACCTTCCGGGCGACGAGCCCGAGCTCGGCTTCGAGGCCTGGGCGCGGCGCGTGCTCGGTGTGGTCGACGGTTCGTTCGTCCCGGTCGGATGCTCGATGGGCGGCTATCTCGCGTTCGAGCTCTGGCGGCAGGCGCCGGAACGAATTCCCGCGCTCGTGCTCGCGGACACGCGGGCGACGCCCGACTCGCCCGAGCAGCGTCTCGCCCGCGACGACTCCATCCGCGTGCTCGGCGAGGCCGGCAAGGAGCCCTTCTGGGAGGACCTCGCACCGAAGATCTTCTCCGAAGGCACCGACCCGGCGGTCGTCGAGCGCGCACGGGAGCTCGCGTTCGAGCAGCCGCTCACCGGTCTCGTGACTGCGCAGGAGACGATCCGCGACCGCCCCGACTCGCGCCCGACGCTGCCGACGATCGACGTGCCCGTCCTCGTCCTCGTCGGCGAGGAGGACCGTCTGACTCCTCCCGCCGACGCCGAGGCGATGGTGGCGGCCCTCCCCGATGCGCGTTTTTCGCGCATTGCGGGTGCGGGGCACCTGGCGCCGTTCGAGCAGGCGGACGTCGTCGCCGCGGCAATCCGGGAGTTCTTGCTGGAGGTCGCGCCGTGACCGGCGACGAGCTGGCCGTCCTCATTCAGAACGACGAGGTTGCGTTGCTCGACGTGCGCTCGCACGAGGAGTACGCAGGCGAGGCCGGGTATCCGTGCGATCCGTACCAGGGTCACATCCCCGGGGCCGTGCACCTCGATCTCAACGAGATCTACGCGGCCGGCGACCGGATCAAGGACGTGCTCGAGTCACGCGGGATCGCCGAGGGGCGCCGGGTCGTGACCTACTGCCACTCGGGCCAGAGGTCGGAGATCGCCGCCGCGCTCCTGCGCTCGGCGGACGTCGATGCCGTCAACTACGCGGGCTCGTGGCACGAGTGGTCGCGTCGGGACGCGTAACGCCCGCATCTTCCGCGACCGCGAGGAACCGCCCGCACAACTCTCGCCCGAACGCGTTCCAGCTCACGATGTGCTCCTCGCTCTCCGAGCGGAGCGACTCGACGTCGATCGGGCCGTCCGCCTTCGAGTCGGCCGTGCGGAGCCATTCGGCGAGGTCCTCGGGGGTCACCTCGGGGTGGAACTGGATCCCCCAGGCGCTCCCGGCTCTGAACCCCTGAAGGCAGCGGTCGTTGCGTGCCAGCGCGAATCCGTCCGCCGGGAGCGCGAAGTGGTAGCTGTGCCACTGGAACGCGGTGAAGCGCTCCGGGAGGCCGGCGAAGACCGGGTCGTCCGCGGCCTCCGGCGTCAGGTCGACATCGAACCAGCCGATCTCGGGGCTCGGCATCCGGCGCACCGGCGCGCCGAGGGCCTTGGCCAAGAGCTGGCCGCCCAGGCACACCCCGAAGGTCGGCACGCCGTCCGCCAGGAAGCGCTGGAGAAGCGCGTTCTCCTCCCGGAGCCAACCGTGGCGCTCCTCCTGGTCGACGTGCATCGCCCCGCCGAAGACGAGCACGGCGTCGTACCTCTCGACCGGCGCCGGCGGGTCGGGGTCGCTCGAGATTTGCCACTCGTCGAGCTCATGGCCGCGCTCGCGCACGGCGGCACCGAAGACGCCGCTGGCCGCGTCGGGCTGGTGGATGATCGAGAGAACGCGCACCCACTCAGCCTATGCGGTGCCGCACCCAGACGTTCGGCTCCCAGTACTCGCAGCGATCGGACTCGCGGTCGACCTCGAGCGGGGCGAGCCCGTCGGGGAACACGTACGTCCCGCTCTCGGGGAGTGGAAGGTCGATCCACTCCTCCCACTCGGTCACCGTTCCGGTGATGTGCAGGGAGCGCGGCACCGGCTTCAGGATCTCGGCGCCGAGGCGGACGTGAAGGCGGATCCACGGGTCGAAGGGCCGCCCGTCGCCCCTCGTCCACGCCGCGTAGCGCTCGATCGGCGTCACCGGATAGCGCGCCTTCCACGTGGGCCGCAACGGCGCGATCAGGCTGTCGAACCCGCGGGCCGAGGCGATGTCGCGCATGCCGCCGATCATCGTCCGCGCGAGCCCGCCGCCCTGGTGACGCGGCGGGATCTCGATCGCCAGCGCGGACAGCGTGTTCGGCTCGCCTCCCTCGTCGAAGAGGTGGACTGCGCCCTCCATCATCGCGTCGATGCCGTTGCCCAGCCCTTCGACGGTCCCGTCCCAACGGCACGGGATCGAGTGGCCGTGCGCGAGCGCGACATCTGCCTCCTCGTCGTAGAGGACGAGCTGGTAGTCGGCGAAGTCCTGGTCGAGCCTCGACCAGTGCCGCCCGAGGACGTCGCCCTTCTCGTTGTAGGTCGGCCAGACGCTGACGACCTGGTCGTAGGCCCGCTCCCACAGATCCGGCCGCTCGGCGGCGCTGTGGAGCTCCGCGCTCAAGCCGTCGCCGCCCGACGGAGCGCGGCCTGGAGCTCGCCGGCGGCGGGCCCCGGCGTGCCGGCTCCGATCGGTGCACCATCGAGCTCGATCACCGGCATCACCTCGCGGACGGACGAGGAGGTGAAGGCCTCCTCCGCGGCGGCGAGCTGGTCGACGGGGTACGCGCCCTCGCGTACGTCGTAGCCGAGCCTGGCCGCTTCCTCGAGGAGCGTCGAGCGCGTCACGCCTGCCAGGATCCCGAGGTCGAGCTCGGGGGTGAAGAGCTCGCGTCCCTGTCGCCACCAGATGTTCGTGACGGGCCCTTCGAGGACGATGCGCCCGGCGGCGAGGAAGACGGCGTCGTCGGCGCCGCGTCGCCGTGCCTCCGCCTCGGCGGCCATGTTGACGGCGTAGCTGGTCGACTTGACGCCGCCGAGCAACCAGGGCGCTTCGGCTCGAAGGTTCGGATCGAGGCCGAGCGGCACGGTGATCATCCGCATGCCCGTTGCGCGGCGGTCCTCGAGGACGGCCGGGATGGTCGAGACCATCGCGAGCGCGGTCGGGCGTCCCTCGCCCTCGCGCCCGGGGGTGAGGTACAGGCGGAGGACGACGTCGCCTTCGCCGGCTGCCGCAATCGCCTGGCCGGCGAGGTCGCGGAAGGTTTCCGTGTCGACCGGCGGCAGGTCGAGCCGCCTCGAGGAGGCCGCGAGCCGCTCGAGATGGTCGTCGAGCTTGAAGGGGCGGCCGTCGTAGACGCGGATCGTCTCGAAGGCCCCGCGGCCGCGCAGAAAGGCCTCGTCGTCGGCGTGCAGGACCGGCTCGTGCGGGTCGACGAGCCCGCGCCCGCCGACCGCCAGCGCGAGGACGGTCACGTCGCGACGGCCTCGGGAACCGGGCTCCCGACGGCGGCGAGGAGCGGCCGCGCCTTGACCCAGGACTCCTCGATCTCGGCCCGCGCGTCCGAGTCCCAGACGATGCCGCCGCCGACCCACAGGTGGATCCGCCCGTCCGCGACGGCGAACGTGCGGATGGTGAGCGCCAGCTCGAGATCGCCGTTCGGGTGGATGCGACCCAGCGCGCCCATCGAGGCGCCGCGGCCGACGGGCTCGAGCGCGGCGATGTGGTCGATGGCCGAGATCTTGGGAGCTCCGGTCACCGAGCCGCCGGGGAAGACGGCGCAGAGGAGCTCGGCGAGCCCGACTCCCTCGCGTAGCCGGCCCTCGACGGTCGTGACCATGTGCGTCACTCCGGCGAGCTCCCGCTCGGTCATCAGGTCGGGCCAGCGGATGGAGCCGGGCTCGCACACGCGCGAGAGGTCGTTTCGCTCGAGGTCCACGATCATGACGTGCTCGGCGGCGTCCTTCTCGGACTCGCGCAGCTCGCCGCGTACGCCGGCCGGCCGTGTGCCCTTGATCGGCTTCGTCCAGACGCGGTCGCCGCGGCGTGCGAGAAAGAGCTCCGGGGAGGCGGAGACGACCGCCCAACCGTCGCCGACGAGCGGGACGGGGTGGAGAGGGCGCAGCGCGGCCAGCGCGGGCGCGAGCCCGGCCGGGTCGCCCTCGAATGGAGCCTGGAGGTGCTGGACGAGGTTGACCTGGTAGACGTCGCCGCGCGCGATCGCGGCCTGGACGCTTTCGACGGCCCCCGCGTAGCCCTCGTCGTCCCACGACCGGCGCCACTCGCCGATCGCGAACCGGCTGGGCGCAGGCTGCTGCTCGTCCGCTGGATGGATCCGCGCCGCGACCAGCGGGAGCCGGCACGGCTCCGGCGGATCCGGCCACGGAGCCCGGCGCAGCGAGCGCGAGACCCCGTAGCCGAGAAAGACGTCGGCAACGAGGTCGTCGCGTCCGAAGAACCCCGCGTCCGCGAGGTAGCGCTCCAACTCGGCGAGCGGATCGCCTTCATCCCAGATCTCGAGCACGGGGCTAACGCTAGCGCGGGCACCCGCGCGTTCGGCTAGTTACTGGCGCGTGTCGTCGGCGCAACGCCGCGCAGGTCAGCTGCCGGACCGCGCGGTGTAGTCGGGCGGAAGCTTGTTCCCGCAGATGCCGACGACGGTGAACGGCAGCGGCACGGTTTGCTCGCCCGGCACGATCCCGAGCGTTCGATAGCGCAGGGCGGGATCCGACGGAACGAAGGACCCGCCCGACTGGCCGCAGACCATTTGCCCTTCGATCTCGAGCTGCAGGATGAGATAGCGCGAGTCGCCCGGGTCGATCGTCACAGGCTCGAACGGGACGAGCGGGCGTCCAACCTGGCGACCCGGCTCCTCGAATGTCGGGTATCGGGCCATGCCGCCCAGGCTGAAGACCGTAGGCGACCCGAGGCCTTGCAGCGTGATCGGGAGGCGTCCACCATTGGTCACGTCGAAGCCGACCTCGAAGACCCCGGGCTGGCCGGCGCTCACGTAGTAGACGATGTCCCCGACCCCGGTGTCCGCTTGCGACCAGGCGGCCGTCCCTCCGGGCGAGCCGCCGACCGATCCCGGCTTCAGCGGGCTGTACACCAGGAGCCAGGCGACGCCGCCGACGAAGAGGGCGACGGCCGTCAGAAGGGAGGCGACCAGGATTCGCCGACGCGTGACGAACCGCCCCGGTACCGGGGCAGGCTCTGGAAAGACCTCGTCCCAGCCGACCGACACGCGGAAAGTGTCCCTCACGGAGGAAGACCGTTCAACCGGGCGCTGCCCGCCCCCGCGCCTAGAATCGAGCGGGTGGACGCACGGCCGATCGGCATCTTCGACTCGGGCGCGGGCGGGCTGACCGTCCTGCACGAGTGCCTCGTGACCCTGCCGCACGAGGACTTCCTCTACCTAGGGGACGGGGCGCGCTGTCCCTACGGGCCCCGTCCGCACGCCGAGATCAGGCGGTTCGCGCACGAGATCGCCGCATATCTCGAGCAGGAAGGCGTGAAGCTGATCGTCGCCGCCTGCAACGCGGCCACCTCGGCCGCGCTGCCGGCGCTGCAGGAGTCGCTGCGCGTCCCGATCGTCGGCGTGCTCCTCCCCGAGGCGCACGCCGCGGTGCAGGCGACGCGGAACCGGCGGATCGGGCTCCTGGCCACGGAGGCGACGGTGGCGAGCGGGCGCTACGAGGAGGTCGTGCACGCGATCGACGCAGGTGCGCACGTCGTGTCGGTCGCCTGCCCCAAGCTCGTGCCGCTGATCGAAGCAGGCGACGTGGGGGAGGAGCTGGACGCCGCCGTGCGCGAGTACGCGGCGCCGCTGAAGGCGGATGGCGTGGACACGGTCATCCTCGGCTGCACCCACTACCCCATGATCAGGCGCGTCTTCGAGCGTGCCTTCGGGCGCGGCACGACGCTCGTCTTCTCCGCGGAGGAGACGGCCCGCGAAGTCGCGGAGACCCTTGCCCGCAGGGGCGTCGAGAACGACCAGGCGCGCGACGGCGCGACGAGGTTCCTCACCACCGGCTCGCCGGAGGAATTCCGCACGCTCGGCGAGCGCTTCCTCCAGCTCCCGATCGCCCAGGTCGAGCAAGTCGGGGTTCGCGAGCTCGAGCTCGCCGCCGCGTGATCGTTCGCGCGCGTCTGAGTAAGAACGGGGCACCCCATCCCACCACCCGCTTCGAGCGTAACGCCGAGAATCGCAACGATGGTGCGCGGACCGTGACGAGGGTGTGACGGAGTGAGCCGGGAGGGACGCAGGTCCGACGAGCTTCGCCCGGTCTCGATCCAGACCGGGTACGTGGAGCAGGCCACCGGCTCGGCGCTGATCTCCTTCGGGGCCACGCGCGTGCTCTGTACCGCGAGCGTGGAGGAGGGCGTTCCGCGGTGGCTCGCGGGCACGGGACGCGGATGGATGACCGCCGAGTACGGGATGCTCCCGGCCTCGACCGGCTCGCGCACGCCGCGCGAGGCGAGCGCCGGCAAGCAGAAGGGGCGCACCGTCGAGATCCAGCGGCTCCTCGGCCGCTCGCTCCGCGCTGTCTACGACCTGGACAAGCTCGGCGAGCACACGATCTGGATCGACTGCGACGTGATCCAGGCCGACGGCGGCACGAGGACGGCCGCGATCAGCGGCGCCTGGGTCGCGCTCACCCTCGCCGCGCGCCGCTCCGGGCTGCCAGAGCCCGCCGAGCTCGTCGGCGCCGTCTCCGTCGGGATCGTCGACGGGGAGCCGCGCCTCGACCTCGACTACGTGGAGGACTCCGGGGCCGACGTCGACATGAACGTCGTCATGACGGGAGACGGCCGTCTGATCGAGGTGCAGGCGACCGCGGAACGCGTTCCCTTCAGCCGCGACGAGCTCGACACGCTCGTCGACCTCGCCGCCGCCGGCATCCAACAGATCGGCGTGAAGCAGGCCGAGGCCGTCGCGTGAGGGCGACCCTCGTCTCCAAGAACCGCCACAAGGCGAAGGAGCTGGCCGTGCTCATGCCCGGCTGGACGGTCGAGCCGATCGACGTGGACGAGCTTCCCGAGGAGACCGGCGCAACCTTCTACGAGAACGCGCGCGCGAAGGCCGCCTTCGGCCGCGAGGTCGAGGACGGGGCGACGTGGACGATCGGCGAGGACTCGGGCGTCGAAGTCGAGGCCCTCGGCGGTCGCCCGGGGATCCGCTCCGCCCGCTACGCGGGGCCGGCCGCCACCGACGAGGAAAACGTGACGAGGCTGCTCGAAGAGCTGGACGGCGTCCCCGGGCCGGAGCGCGGGGCACGCTACGTCTCCGAGCTCGTCTGCCTCTCGCCCGCCGGCGAGGAGTTCCGGGGCAGCGGGACGCTGGACGGCCGGATCGCGGAGGCGCCGCGCGGGTCGGAGGGCTTCGGCTACGACCCCGTGTTCGTCCCGGAGGGGGAGGACCTGACGGTCGCCGAGCTCGGGGACGCCTGGAAGGCGCAACGGAGCCACCGGGCCGGTGCCGCGGCCGCGTTGCTGAAGGCAGTAGGCAGCGCCGCCCCGGCAGGGTAGATTCCGCACATGCAGCTCTTCTCGCACGACGCGAAGGCGGACGCGCTGGCCAAGGCGCCGCTGTTTCGCAACCTCTCCCGCAGCGATCTCGTCGCGCTCGCGAAGGTGACGGAGGACATGGAGTTCGACGAGGGCAAGGTGCTCGCGCGCGAAGGCGAGATCGGCCACGAGTTCTTCGTCATCGTCGACGGCGAGGTCGAGGTCGCCAAGGACGGCGTGCCGGTGCGCAGGCTCGGCCCCGGCGACTTCTTCGGCGAGATCGCCCTCATCTGGGACTCGCCGAGGCGCACCGCCACCGTGACCGCGACCGGCACCGTTCGCCTCTTCGTCCTCACCCGCCAGGCCTTCCGCGGCCTCATCGACCACCATCCCGACATCGAGGAAAAGGTGCTCGAGGCGGTCGAGGAACGCGTGGGCACGACAGAGTCGTCCTAGGCCGTCGCAGGCGCGTCGCCGCGCCGTCCGCGGCCGATCCACCAATTCACCTCGGCGCCGAGCACGAGGATGTTGGCCATCACGTAGAGCCAGACGAGCAGGAGGACGAGGCCGCCGTAGGCCTGGAGCGCGATCAGCTCGTTCGACAGGCGCACGAAGACGGGAAGCACCTGGAAGCTCGCCTGGAGGAAGATCGAGGCGACGATCGCGCCGGGGAGCGTCTCCCGCCAGGTGAGCGGGGTGTTCGTGAGCAGGCGATAGAGGCTCCACGTCATGCCCAGGAGCAGGGCCGTCGAGACGAGCAGGGCGTAGAGATAGGAGAGGAAGCCCTCGGCGACGCCCGCGCGCTGCACGAGCTCCACGCCGACCGACGAGATGACAAGCGCGAGGAAGAGCACGATGAGCGACGCGGCTGTGAGGACCAGGACGAGGCTCTTCTGGCGGATGAAGGGGCGGTTCGGCAGGCCGTAGACGATGTTGAAGGCCGACTCGAGCACGCTGAAGAATCCAAGCGCAGCCCAGATCAGGCCGATGCCCCCGATGACCGAGAGCTCGGTCGCCTGCTCCTGGATCTCCGTGACCGCGTCGAGGATGTTCTCGACCGAGTTTTCGGGGAACGCGCGCTCCAGCTCCTCGATCAGATAGCTCGACTCGTCCTGCTCTCCGGCGAACGCCAGGAGCGAGAGGGCGAGGAAGAGCAACGGCACGAAGGCGAGGATCGCGAAGTACGCGATCATCGCCGCGAGGTGCGTGCCGCGGTCGGCCAGGTACTTGCTGATGATGGCGCGCACGAGGGGAGGGAGTCTACGGTCGTGTGTTAGGTTTGCCGCCCGTGGACGCCGCGCAGGCTCTGGCCGATCTCGTCGAGATCTCGTCGCAGATCGAGTCCGCCGTGCTCGCGGACGGAGAGGGCGCGGTGCTCGCCTCGACGTTCGGCGACGAGGAGAAGGCGGGCGCGATTGCGCGGGAGGCGATCGACCTGCTCCAGGGCGCAAACGGGCCCGGAGGAGAGCCGAGCCAGGTGCAGGTTGCATTCCTCGAAGGCTCGGTCTTCGTGGTCCGCGACGGGGCGCGCATCGTCGCGGCCGTCACGGGGCGCGAGCCGACGTCGGGCCTCGTCTTCTACGACCTGAAGACGTGCCTCCGTCTCGCCGGTGAGCAGCCGGCCCGCAAGAACGCGGCGGCCGGCGCGCGGCGTCGCAAGAAGAAGGACGACGAGGCGGAGGCGGGCGATGGCGATGCGTAGGCTCGCGGCCGCCGCCGTTGCCGTCGGCTCCGTCGCCGGAGCCGCGGCGCTCTGGCTCCGCCGTACGGGCAAGAGCAAGGAGCGCGTCGAGGTCTACTACGGTGACGGCTCGATGGTGACGTTCGCGCCCGACTCCGACGAGGCCGCGCGTCTCTTCCCGATCGGCCGGCGGATCCTGTCGCAGGCGCGTTCGTGAACGACGCCCAGCTCGCGACCCTCATCCGGGAGCACGCCTACCTCGAGGGGGACTTCCTGCTCCGCTCGGGGAAACGTTCGCGGTACTACCTCGACAAGTACCGCTTCGAGACGCGGCCCGACCTGCTCGGGCCGATCGGCGAACGACTGGGCGCGCGTGCCCGTGAGGTCGCTCCCGGCGCCGTCCGCATCGCCGGCCCGGAGCTCGGCGCTATCGCGCTCGCGGCCGCGGCGTCTCTGTCGTCCGGGCTCCCGTTCCTGATCGTCCGCAAGGAAGCGAAGTCCTACGGGACCGAGCGCCGGCTCGAGGGGGTGTTCTCGCCGGGCGAGGAGGTGTGCCTGGTCGAGGACGTCGTCACGTCAGGCGGCGCGGCGGCGGATGCGATCGACGTTTTGCGCGAGGCGGGGCTCGAGTGCCGTGTTGCCGTTTGTGTGGTCGACCGCGAGGAGGGAGGCGTCGACGCGCTTGCCCGCAAGGCCGTCAGGCTCCACGCTCTCTTTCGCGCGCGCGACGTGCTCGAAGCGTGAAATCGGGCGAAACGGGCTGCAAAATGCCCGCAAACCCGCATGGTTGCTTGCTATCAGGGGGCTCTGTTAGGGTTTCGCCGGTTCCCCTAGTCGTGACAAACAGGACGGAAGGAGACGGCAGTGACGAAGGCCGAGTTCATCGACATGGTGGCCGATAGGAGTGGCCTCACCAAACGGGATGCAACGAAGGCGGTCGACGCGTTCCTCGAGTCCATCACAGCCGCGTTGCAGAGCGGCGACGCGGTGTCCTTTACGGGGTTCGGGAAGTTCTCCCCACAGCAGCGCGCCGCGCGGCAAGGCGTCAACCCGCGCACCGGCGAGCGCGTGCAGATCCCAGCTGCCACGGTGCCGAAGTTCTCTGCGGGAAGCCAGCTCAAGGCGGCGCTCCGCCGCTAGGCGTCTCTCGTGAAGGGTTTTCGGCGGGGGCCGCACGGGGCGGCCCCCGTTTCGTTTAAGAAACCAGATGTCCGAGGCTTTGAAGACGAACATATGTTCGTGTATCGTCTGACTGGGTGCAGCTGGCGTTCGATGCGGCCGACCGGCTCGTCGAGCTGGTGGAGGAGCGGAGGGGGCCGGTGCCTGCCGAGGAGGCGGCCCGCGCGCTCTTCGCGCTCGCGCACGCGCCCGTGGCCCTCGCGCGGAGCCTGCTCGAGGACGTCGTCGCGGGCGATGCCCGCCTTGCCTGGCGCGGTGACTGCGTCGGCCTGACGGCACCGCCCGGCCAGGGACTGCCGCTCGAGGCGGCGCGCTTCGTCGTCGTCGACCTCGAGACGACGGGACTGCGGCCGGCCCGCGCCGGGATCTGCGAGATCGGCGCCGTCCGCATCGAGGCGCTGCTCCCGGCGGGGACGTTCCAGACGCTCGTCGACCCCGGCGTCACGCTTCCGCCTGTGATCGCAGGGCTCACGGGGATCCACGATCGCGACCTGCGCGGGGCGCCACGGGCGCCGGCGGCGGTCAGCAGCTTCCTCGCCTTCGCCGGCGAGCACGCCGTCCTCGTCGCCCACAACGCCCGCTTCGACCTGGCGTTCCTCGACCGGGAGGTCGAGCTGATCTCCGGCCGGCGTCTGGCGGCGCCCGTCGTGGACACGGTCGGGCTCGCGCGCCGACTCCTCGCCGGGCGGATCCCGCGGGTCGGCCTCGCCTCGCTCGCGCAGTTCTTCGGCACCTCTGTGCGCCCGTGCCACCGGGCGCTGCCGGACGCGCAGGCGACCGCCGAGATCCTCGTCTCGCTCATCGGCCTCGCACAGGAACGCGGCGCGCGCACCGTGGCCGACCTCGTCGATCTTTCCGCTCCGCGCCGGCGGCGCGTCTACGACAAGCGCTCGCTCGTCTTCGGGGCGCCGACGCGTCCCGGCGTCTACGTCTTTCGCGGTGCCGGCGGCGAGCCGCTCTACGTGGGGCGCGCGCGAGACTTGCGGGCGCGGCTGCGCTCGTACTTCCGCTCGGAGCGGCAACGACCCGCCGTCGAGGCGGCCCTTGCGGCTCTCGACAGGGTGGAGTGGACGGTGCTGGGCTCGGAGGTGGAGGCTGCGCTCGAAGAGCTTCGTCTCATCCGCGACCTGCGCCCGCCGGCGAATGCCCGCGGGAAGCGAGGCGGCCACGCCTTCTACCTGCGGCCGCGCGGCGGGCGGCTCGTTGTCTCCGCGCAGCCGGGACCGCTCGGCCCGATCCGCAGCCGGCGGCGGGCCGAGCGCGCGGCGCGTGCGCTCGACGGTGCGACCGAGGACGAGCTCGACCGACTGACCGCCGGCGGCCCGCTCCCGCGCCTGCGTGCCCGCCTGCGAAATCTCTCCGAGTGCCTGCGTTACGAGGACGCGGGCCGCCTGCGCGACCGCATCCGCGCGCTCGAGAGCGTCATCCGCGAGCTGGCTGCGCTCGAGCGTCTGCGAGCGGCGGAGGTCTGCCTCCTCACACCCGCGTCCCAGCCGGGCTTCACGCGGGCGATCTTCGTCTCCGGCGGACGCGTCGCGGACGCGCGGGAGCTCCCGCCGGGCGCCGGCGCGGCGCTCGAGGTACGCGCCGGGATCGCGGCGACACGGGCGGACGAGCCGTCGCTCGCAGCCGAGGACGCGGAGGAGCTCCTGCTCCTCGGCTCGTTCCTGCGACGGCCGCCGCCCGAGCTCACGGTCGTTCGCCTCGACGAGCGGCAAATCCTTGCCGCGCTGCGGGCTCCCCGCAGCCAGGTCGCCTAACCCGCAGGACCATGCCACCGGGGGAGGCGTCAGGCCGAGCTGCGCTCTAAGCTCCGCATTCATGGCGCAGGAGGTCGAGGCTGGGGTGCGCTCGGAGACCGGGACGGTGACTTTCGGCGATCGCGTTGCGGCCGCCGTGGACACGAAGCGGAGCCAGCTCGTCGTGGGTCTCGATCCGCGCGCCGAGCTGCTTCCCGTCGAGCTGCGCGGGGACATCCATCGGAGCCGGATCGCGGCCGCCGACGCGGTGGCGCGCTTCTGCCGCGGACTGATCGACGCCGTCGCGCCGTATGTAGTCGGGGTGAAGGCGCAGCTTGCGTACTTCGAGACGCTGGGCGCGGACGGGGTGCGCGCCTTCGAGGAGATCTGCGACTACGCGCGCGCCGCGAACCTCGTCGTGATCGCGGACGCCAAGCGCGGAGACATCGGCTCGACCGCGCGGGCGTACGCGGACGCGTATCTCGAGCGGCGGGAGGACATGCCGCCGCCGGTCGACGCGCTCACGGTCAGCCCGTATCTCGGCAGCGACTCGATCGAGCCCTTCCTCGCCGCCTGCCGCCGCTCGGGCAACGGGATCTTCTGCCTGGTCAAGACGTCGAACGCCGGCAGCGCCGATCTCCAGGACGCCGCGCTCTCCGACGGCCGGCCGCTCTGGCACCAGGTCGCCAAGCTCGTGGACTCGTGGGGCCAGGATCTCGTCGGCGAGCGCGGGCTCTCGAGCGTGGGTGCCGTCGTGGGCGCGACCTACCCTCGGGCCGTGGCCGAGGCCAGGAAGCTGATGCCGCAGGCGATTCTCCTGCTCCCCGGCGTGGGCGCGCAGGGTGGGACGCCCGCCGACGTGGCCAGGGCGTTCACGAGCGGCCCGGCGAGCGCGCTCGTCCCGGTCTCGCGCTCGGTGATCTACGCGTTTCGCGTCGACGGCGCCGACTGGCGCACCGCAGCTGCGGGCGCCGCGGCGCGGCTCCGCGACGACGTCTGGACGGTTTCAGGGTGGTAGACCCGGATCGCCTCCGCGTCTGGGTCGCCCGGCTGGCGGCCCCGCTCGCGTTCTTCTTCGCCGCCACCGTGCTCGTCGTGCTGGTCCAGCGCGGCCTCGAGTCCGACGAGGGCGAGGCGGGCAGCGGCACCGTGACTGTCGAGTCGCCGACGTCGCCGTCGACCACGACCGCGCCGGACGGGACGACCACTCCGGAGGATCGGCCGTGTCTGCGCAATCGCGCCACCGTCCGCGACGGGGACACGCTCGAGTCGATCGCCGAGCGCTGCGAGGTCCCCGTCGACCAGATCATCGAGCTCAACCCGAATATTGACCCGCTTGCCCTCACGCCCGGCGACAAGGTGTGGATCCGCCCGCGCGGCACCCCGTTCCCCGACGTCACCCAGCCGTAGCTAGTCGGTCAGCTTGCGGCGCAGCGCCCGCGCCGAGTGCACGCCCGCGAGCGCGATGGTCATGAGCGGGTTCCCGAGCGTCTTCAGCTCGAGCGCTCCGGCCCTGATCTCGCGTGGACGGCGCGGGATGGTGAGGCTGCGCGGGGCGCTTCCGAGCGGGAGCACACGCTCGTTGCCCTTGCGTTGGCCGCCGGCCCACACGAAGACCCGAGTCGGCCGCAGCTCGAACCCGCCGAGCTCGCCTACCCGCACCTGGAACGAGCGCTCGACACCGCGAACGCGTGCCGGCTTGTCGTCCTTCTTGGCCTCGGCCATCGCTCTACGAGTTATAGCCTGAGGGCCGTGCACCTGCGCGTCCTCGCCCTGCTCGCGGCCGTCGCCGCCGCGCTCGTCGTCGCCCTCTCCGCTGCGGCCTCCACGCCGCCGCCGGTCGACGCGCGCGCCGTGATCGTCGCGGACGGGCGCACGGGCGACGTGCTCTACGCCGAAAACGCCGACCGCCGCATGGCCATGGCGAGCATCACGAAATTGATGACCGCGCTGGTCACGCTCGAGCGCGCGAAGCCGCGCGACGTCGTCACGGTCTCGCCCAGGGCGATCGGCCAGGGCGGGTCGTCGATCTTCCTGAGCGCCGGAGAGCGGCTCACGGTTCGCGACCTGCTCGCTGCGGCGCTGATCCAGAGCGCCAACGACGCCGCGTTCGCGCTCGCCGCGCACGTCGGCGACGGCAGCGTGCAGCGGTTCGTGCAGCTGATGAACGAGAAGGCGGCGGAGCTCGGGCTCGACGACACCCACTACGTGCGCCCGGACGGCCTCGACACGCCGGGCCACTTCTCCTCGGCCGAGGACGTGCTCGCGCTCGCCCGCATCGCGATGCAGCGCCCGCTGGTGCGCAGGCTCGCCCGCACGAAGACGATGCAGATCGCCGGCCCACGCACGCTGAAGAACTGGAACGACCTGCTCTGGCGGGTGCAGGGCCTCGTCGGCGTCAAGACCGGGCACACGGACAACGCCGGCTGGGCGCAGGTCGCGTCCGCGAAGCGCGGGCCGACGAACGTCTACGCCATCATCCTCGGCAGCCCCGGCCGCGAGCGTCGCAACGTCGACCTGACAGAGCTCGTGGAGTGGGGCTTCGACCAGTACGCGACCTTCACGCTCGTGCGCGAGGGCGCGCGGTACGCGACGGCCGCGATCCCGTTCGAGGAAGAGCACGTCGGCCTCGTCGCCGCCGGGGGCGCCGCGCGCGTCGTGCGCCTCGGGGACGGGACGCAGTTCGTCGAGCGGGTGATCGCCCCTGCGATGGTCGACCTGCCGATCCAGAAGGGCCAGAAGCTCGGCGAGGTCGTGGTGACGCTCGACGACCGCGAGGTCGCGCGCGTCGATCTCGTGGCCGCGCGCGACGTGCCGGCGCCGACCATCCGCGAGCGCGCGGGCTGGTACGCCGACCGGGCGCTCGACGAGGCGGGCGACATGGTCTCGGCGGTCATTCCGGGCCTCTGAGGGTTCGGCGAACCCTCCTCGGGCCGCGCACGGCGGCGGGCGCCCGGCTGACGGTAGGATCGTTTCGGGTGCCTTCTCCGTATCCACTCGGATGATCGTCACCGTCACGCTCAACGCAGCGATCGACCGGACGCTCGTCGTTCCGAACTTCCAGCCGGGTCAGCGCCACCGTGCAAGCGTTGGCTTCCCCAGTGCCGGCGGGAAGGGGATCAACGTTGCCCGCGCACTGAAGCAGCTCGGCGCGCCGGTCGTCTGCACCGGCCTGGCCGGCGGCCGCACGGGCACGCTCTTCGTCGAGGAGCTGACGAACGAGGGCATCCTCAACGACTTCGTCCGCATCAAGCAGGAGTCCCGGACGTCGATCGCGGTGCTCGACCCGACCTCCAACGCCTACACCGAGATCAACGAGTGGGGGCCCGAGGTGAGCGAGGAGGAGCTCGACATCCTCCGCGAGAAGCTCGCCTACCTCGCCCAGGGCGCCGAGTTCGTCGTCCTCGCGGGCTCGCTTCCGCGGGGCGTCGACCCGGGCTTCTACGGCGAGCTCGTACGTGCGCTCAACCGCGACCAGCTCCTCGCCGTCGTCGACACGGAGGGTGAGCCGCTCCGGCTCGCGGTCGAGGCCGAGCCGTACCTCGTCTCGCCGAACCAGCAGGAAGCCGAGGCGCTCGTCGGCCACGAGTTCGTCGACGAGGAGGACCTCGCGGCCGGGCTGGACGAGATCGCCGACCTCGGCGCGCGGAACGTTCTCATCACGCTCGACACAGGCTGCTACGCGCTTCTGCGCGAGGACCGCACGGCGCTGCGCGTCCGTGCCGAGGCTCCGCGCGTCGAGCCGACCTCGGTCGTCGGCGCCGGTGACACGCTGCTGGCCGGCTTCCTCGCCGCCCGCGTGGCCGGGCGGCCGTTCGAGGACGCCGTGCGCTCGGCCGTCGCCGCCGGCACCGCGTCGGTGCTCGAGGCGGGCGCCGGACGCTTCGACCTCCGCGAGGCGACCCGCCTGGCGCCGCTCGTCCAGCTCGAGCACATCGAGCACGTGGCCCAGGAGGGCTAGGAGTGCTCGGCGGCACAGGCTGCGTTTCGTCGAGCGCTCCCAATTAGGTCGGCCAGTCCGCTTGGTACGATCGCTCGACGGTGAGTGTCGAGCTTCGTCAGGACGAGATCGAGCGTCTTCTCGCCCTGGAGGCGAAGTTCGCCAAGGAAGGCCTCACGTTCGACGACGTCCTGCTCGTCCCCGCCGAGTCGACGGTGCTCCCTGGCGAGGTGACGACGACGACGCGGCTGACGCGCTCGATCTCGCTCGAGATCCCGATCGTCTCCGCTGCCATGGACACCGTCACCGAGGCGCGCACGGCGATCGCCCTTGCGCGCGAGGGCGGCATCGGGGTCGTCCACCGCAACCTCGCCGTCGAGGCGCAGGCCGCCGAGGTCGACAAGGTCAAGCGCTCCGAGGCCGGGCATGATCGTCGAGCCGGTCACCCTGCCGCCCGGTGCGCCCGTCGCATCGGCGCTCGCGATCATGGAGACCTACCGGATCTCGGGAGTGCCGATCACCGACGACGACGGCCGCCTGGTCGGGATCCTCACGAACCGAGACCTCCGCTTCGAGGACGACACCGCGCGCCCCGTCGCCGACCTCATGACCGCGAAAGACCTGGTCACCGTCCCGGTCGGCACGACGCTCGAGGAGGCGCGCGCCGTCCTCCACCGGCACAAGATCGAAAAGCTCCCCGTCGTCGACCCTGACGGCAGGCTCAAGGGCCTGATCACCGTCAAGGACATCTCGAAGCGCCTCAAGTATCCGCTCGCCACCAAGGACGACCAGGGGCGCCTGCGCGTCGCGGCCGCCGTCGGCACGGGCCCCGAAGGGCTCGAACGCGCCGCGGCGCTCGTGGACGAAGACGTCGACGTGCTCGTCGTCGACACGTCGCACGGCCACTCGCACGGAGTCGTCGAGACGGTGCGCGAGCTCAAGAGCCGCTCCGACGTGCCGGTGATCGCCGGCAACGTCGCGACGCCCGAGGCGACCGAGGCGCTCGCGGACGCGGGGGCCGACGCGATCAAGGTCGGCATGGGCCCCGGCGCGATCTGCACCACCCGCGTCGTCGCCGGCATCGGTGTCCCGCAGATCACCGCGGTGTACGACTGCGCACGCGCGGCCTCCCGCCACGACGTGCCGATCATCGCCGACGGCGGGATCAACTTCTCCGGCGACATCGCCAAGGCCGTCGCCGCCGGCGCCGACACGGTGATGCTCGGCGGGCTCCTGGCCGGGACGGACGAGAGCCCGGGCGAGGTCGTCTTCCACCAGGGCGAGCAGTTCAAGGAGTACCGGGGCATGGGCTCGCTCGGCGCCATGCGCGCGCGTCATTCGAGCGACCGCTACTTCCAGCAGGACGTGGAGGAGGTCGGGAAGCTCGTCCCCGAGGGGATCGAGGGCCGCGTCGCGTACAAGGGGCCGATCCGCAACGTCGTCCACCAGCTCGTCGGCGGCCTCAGGCAGGCCATGGGCTACTGCGGCGCCGCGACGATCTCGGAGCTGAAGGAAGCACGCTTCGTGCGCGTGACCTCGGCGGGCCAGCGCGAAAGCCACCCGCACGACGTTTCCGTCGTCAAGGAAGCGCCGAACTACAGGCCGGGCTACTAGTGGGCGAGGTCGTCGCGCTCCCGCTCCAGGAGCCGGCGCCGGAAGAGCGCCCCGTCCTCGTCGTCGACTTCGGTGGCCAGTACTCGCAGCTGATCGCGCGGCGTATCCGCGAATGCCGTGTCTACTCGGAGCTCGTCCATCACACGACTGCCCCAGCGGCGATCGCCGCGCGGCGGCCGCTCGCGCTCGTCCTCTCGGGCGGGCCGGCCTCGGTCTACGCGGAGGGCGCGCCGGAGGCCGACCCGGGAATCTTCGGCCTGGGCGTGCCCGTGCTCGGCATCTGTTACGGGATGCAGCTGATGGCGCGCGACCTCGGAGGCCGTGTCGAACGCACGGACGGCTCGGAGTTCGGCAGGGCGGAGGTGCGCGTCGATCCCTCGAGCGCGCTCTTCGGCGGCCTCCCGGACGAGCAGGTCGGGTGGATGAGCCACCGCGACTCGGTCACCGCGGCGCCCGACGGGGCGCGCGTCACGGCCGAGTCGCCCTCGACGCCGATCAGCGGCTTCGAGGACCCCTCGCGCGGCCTGTACGGCATCCAGTTCCACCCGGAGGTGCTGCACACCGAGCACGGGACGGAGATCCTCAAGAACTTCCTCTACCGGGTCGCGGATGCACCGCCCGTGTGGACGGCCGCGGCGGTGATCGAGGAGGAGACGGCGCGCGTCCGCGCCCAGGTCGGGAGCGAGCGCGTCCTTTGTGCCTTGTCGGGCGGCGTCGACTCCGCGGTCGCCGCGCTGCTCGTGCACAAGGCCGTGGGCGATCAGCTCACGTGCGTGTTCGTCGACCACGGCTTGCTGCGCAAGGACGAGGCGGCGCAGGTAGTAGAGACGTTCGGCCGCCACTTCCACGTGCCGCTCGTGCACGTCGACGCCCGCGAGCGGTTCCTCGCACGCCTCGCCGGAGTCACCGATCCCGAGGAGAAGCGCAAGGCGATCGGCGAGGAGTTCATCCGCGTCTTCGAGGAACAGGCACGTTCGCTCGGCAGCATCAAGCACCTCGTGCAGGGGACCCTCTACTCCGACGTGATCGAGTCGGGCGGATCGGCCGACGGTGTCGCGGCCACGATCAAGTCGCACCACAACGTCGGCGGCCTGCCGGAGATCATGGACCTCGAGCTCGTCGAGCCGCTTCGCATGCTCTTCAAGGACGAGGTTCGACGCGTCGGTGAGGAGCTCGGCCTGCCGGAGGAGATGGTCTGGCGGCATCCGTTCCCGGGCCCGGGCCTCGCGATCCGGATCATCGGCGACGTCACCGAGGAGCGGCTCGAGATCCTCCGCGAGGCCGACGCGATCCTGCTCGAGGAGGTGCGCCGGGCAGGGCTCTACCGCGAGCTCTGGCAGTGCTTCGCCGTGCTGCCGGCGATCAAGTCGGTCGGCGTGCAGGGCGACGAGCGCACCTACGCCTACCCGATCGTCATCCGCGCGGTCACGTCCGAGGACGCCATGACCGCGGACTGGGCGCGGCTTCCCTACGACCTGCTGGAGACGATCTCGGGCCGGATCATCAACGAGGTGCCGGCCGTGAACCGCGTCGCGCTCGACCTCTCCTCGAAGCCGCCGGCGACGATCGAGTGGGAGTGAGGCGCCGAGGCCGAGCAGGCCGCGTGCCGCCTCCCCGCGGACGAGGCCGAGGCAGAGGCGACCTGCCCGCGCTGCGGCAAGGAGATGACGTGGACGAAGGCCAGCTGGCACTGCCTCGCGTGCAGGTACAAGGAAGGCTGCTGCGGCTAGGAACGTGAGGGCCGAAGCGGCTTCCTGAGCGCCTCCTTCGGGAGGCCCCGCTCACGTCTTGGCCGGGCTCGTGGGATCGTCCGCGGGATAGCCTCGCCGCGTGAGCCGCTACCGGTGGACGATCCTCGCTCTCGGGACGCTCGCGCAGGCGAGCTATTCGGCCGTCTTCCTCGGAATCCCGGTCATGGCGCCGCAGCTTCGCGACGAGTACGGGCTCTCGCTGCCCGAGGTCGGCGTCGTCCTCGCGGCGATCAGCGTCGGTTCGGTGGTCACCCTCCTGCCCTGGGGGCTGCTCACGGACAGGGTCGGCGAGCGCGGCGTCCTCGCCTCGGGGCTGGCCCTGGCCGCGGGCGCCCTCGTGGTCGCCGCCTACACGTCCGGCTACGCCGTGCTGGTCGTGACGCTCGTCTTTGCCGGCGGCGCCGGTGCGAGCGTGAATGCCGCCAGCGGACGGGCCGTGATGAGCTGGTTCCACCCGGCCGAGCGGGGCTTCGCGCTCGGGGTTCGCCAGACGGCGCTTCCGCTGGGCGGCGCGGCGGCGGCGCTGGCGCTGCCGCCGATTGCGGACGCCGGCGGGACCCAGGCCGGGTTTCTCGTCCTCGCCGGCGCGTGCCTGGCGACGGCGGTCACCGGCGCGATCGGGCTGCGGGAAGCGCCGCCCGACGAGGGCGAGCGCCTCGAGGACATCGGCAACCCGCTCCGCGACCGGCGCATGTGGCGTCTGGCCGTCGGGAGCGGCCTGATCGTGCTCGCCCAGATCAGCATCATGGCCTTCACCGTCCTCTTCCTCCACGGCGTGCGCGGGCTCTCGACCACGGCGGCCGCGGCGGTGTTCGCGGGGATGCAGCTGATCGGCGCGGCGCTGCGCATCATCGTGGGACGCTGGTCCGACAGGATCGGCGCGCGGATCCAGCCGCTCCTCAAGCTGGCCTTCGCCCTCTCGGTCTCCCTGGCGGTCAGCGCCGCCCTGACATCGGCGCCGCTCGCCCTCTTCATCCCGGCCTTCCTCGTCGCCGGGGCGCTCTCTCAGTCCTGGAACGGGCTCTCCTTCACGGCCACGGCCGAGCTGGCGGGCCGGAGACGTGCCGGGGCGGCGCTCGGCTTCCAGCAGACGGGCCTTGCCGTCGCCTCGGGCCTCGCGCCGCCCCTCTTCGCCGTTCTTGTCGAATCCACCTCGTGGGGCCTCGCCTTCGGCCTCGCCGCCCTCCTGCCGCTGGCGGGCGCAGGCCTCATGCGCCGGATCCCCGTCTAGCGGCTAGTGCGCCACCACCTCCGGGCGCCCGCTGCGCCTGCGGAGCAGGAGCAGCGACGCGGCGACGGCGGCCAGCCCCGCGAGCAGCGCGCCCACGACGGGCCAGACCGGGAAGCCTCCGTCGTCGGCCGACGCGGCCGCGGGCACGGGCTGTGCCGGCGCGGGCGCCGGCTCGCCGGAGCTCGGAGGCGTCTGGCTGCCCCCACCCGCAGGCCCGCCGACGTCGACGGCCGCGAACGTGTGCGTCTGGGCGCACGGAACGGGCTGGCCACCCTCACTCGTGAAGTCGTCGAAGACCTCGTAGCGCCACCTTCCGGCTGCCGGGAACACGACCTGGGCCGTGTAGACGGCCGGATCCTTGGTGCGCTGGGCGACGAACGTCTGCTCGGCACCCGTCTCGGTGTTCACGATCGTGAGCGTCGGCTGGGCCGTCTTCGCGTTCGGAAGCGGCTGCACGCCGTGCTGGAGCACGGTGATCTCTGCCGACCAGGTCGTCCCCGGGGCGATGCCCTGCGGGGGTGGGGCGAGGCCGACGGTCGCCATGCACCCCGCGCTCGCCACGCCCGCCTGGTAGAGGGCGCCGGCGAGGATTGCTGCGATCAGGATTCGTCTCATGCGATTCCTCCTCTCGCCGCTACTACGCCTGCCGGCGTACGAAGGTTCCAACCTCAGCGGATGGCGAAGCCCGAGAGCCCTTCGTCCTCCTCGTCCCTGACCTCCACGCGCTGGACGATCGCCCCGCTCGGGCCCTCATGGACGAAGGCGACAAGCCGTTCGACCGCCTCGGGCGCTCCCTCGAACACGGCCTCCACCGTCCCGTCGGGGTTGTTCCGCACCCAGCCCGCCACGCCGTGCGACTGCGCGTGTCGGCGCACGGTGTCGCGGAAGAACACGCCCTGCACGAGCCCGTGGACGACGACCCGGCGCCTCATCGGTACCGCCTGAACCACGGAACGATGAGGACAGCCAGGAGCGCCGAGAAGCCCGTCGCGAGGACGAACGGCAGCCGCGTGTCGACGTGGAAGAGGGGCACGTAGACGAGCGGCGCGATCGCCACCCCGGCGAACTTGAACGCGCTGTAGGCCGACGTCGCGCCGGCGCGGTTCTCGGGGAACGACTCCACCGCGATCGTGTTCAGGCCTGCCCACACGAACGTCGAGGCACACCCGATGGCGAAGTAGACGAGGGCGAAGCTCCAGACGTTCGGCGCGAAGATCAGGCAGGCGACGCCGGCCGTGCACGCCACGGCCCCCGCGAGCGCGGCGGACGGCCGTCCGATCCGGTCGACGACCGAGCCGGCGTAGCGGCCGAACAGGATCCCGCCGATCCCGTACCCGGCGACGAGCGAGACCCCGCGCGCTCGACCCGAGGTCGTACTCCTCGGCGGCGACGAGGACGAGCACGAAGCCGATGGCCGTGAAGCCGAGGTAGCCGAGCGCAGCCTGGCTGGCGAGGAGCGCGATCCAGCGGTTGAGCAGCGCCCGGAACGAGGCGCGGGGAGCGTCGGCAGCCGGTCGCTCGGCCGCGCCCAGCGTCTGACGCGGAAGGGCGAGGATGACCGACACGATCGCAACCAGCACGAACGCGAGCCGCCAGGAGATCTCGCCGAGCACGCCGCCGAGGATGGGCGCGAGCGTGAGGCCCGCGGTCTGCGCGGCGGCGAACGTCCCGACCGTCCGTCCGAGCACGGCCGGCGCGACGACCTCCGAGAGCGCCGCGAGGAGGATGGGGGAGAGGAACGCGTTGGCGGCGCCCATCACCGCCCGTGCGGCCAGGAAGCTCCAGATCTCGGGCGCGAGCGCGCACGCGAGCGCGGCCGCGCCGAAGCCGATGTACCCGGCGCGGACGACGCGCCGCGGGCCAAGCCGCTCCGCGACTGTTCCCGAAAAGAGCTGGAGCACGGCGAACGGCACCATGTACGCGGTGATCGCGGCGGCCACCTGAGTGACCGACGCGTCGAGCCCGGCCGCCACGTTCGGGATGATGGCGATGAGCATCGCGCCGCCGAACGGGCCGAGGAAGCCGCCGACGTAGAGGGGAAACGTGATGCGGCGCACGGGGCGGTAGGCTACGCGCCCCATGCGGGTCGAGACCTTCGTTCGCGACCTTGCGGCAGCCCGCATCGGAGCGACCTACAACTTCTATCGCGACGGCGAGCGGGCCGGGCTGCGCCGCGAGCGCCTCGCCGCCTACCTCGAGGAGCGCCGGGGCGCCCGCCTCCTGCTCGTGGGCGAGGCGGCCGGCTACCGAGGCGCGCGCGTGAGCGGCGTCCCGTTCACGTCGGAGCGCCAGCTGACCGGCGAGCCGCCCGGCGAGGCGAGCGCGACGATCGTCCACCGGGTGCTGTCCGAGCTCGGCATCGCGGACGACGTGCTCCTCTGGAACGTCGTCCCGACGCATCCGCATCGTCCCGGCCGGCCGGCCTCGAACCGGGCGCCGACGAGCGGCGAGACCGAGGCCGGGCTGTGCTTCGTGCGCGAGCTTGCCCGCGGCCGCACGGTGGTCGCGATCGGCCGGGTCGCACAGCGCGCGCTCGGCGGGCCGTACGTCCGGCATCCCTCCCACGGTGGTGCCACCCGCTTCAGAGAGGGCCTGGCGGACTACGCTTCGTCCTGATGGCTGCGGCCCCGCCTCCCGATCTGCCGATCCGGCGCAACACCGCGCTCCTCTCGGCCTCGCTCGCGGCGAACTCGGGGATGATGCAGCTGTCGGCCGCGGTCGCGTCGCTGACGTTCGTCCTCGTGATCGGCGTCAAGGGGCTGCTCGGCCTCGGTCCCGCGATCGTGCTCGCGTCGGGAGCGCTCGCAGCCTTCCCGGCCGGACGGGCGATGGACCGGTTCGGCAGGGTGCCCGTGATCGCCACCGGTTTCGTGATCGGGACGCTCGGCGGCGGGCTCGCAGCGCTCGGGAGCGCTGTCGATTCGGCACCTCCGGTCTTCATCGGGCTGATCTGCGTCGGCACCGCGGGCGGGACCGCGCTGCTCGCGCGAACGGCCGCCGCCGACATGTATCCACCGGCGCGGCGTGCTCGTGGGATCGCGCTCGTCCTCGTCGGCGCGGTTTTCGGCGCCATCCTCGGCCCCGCTGTCTTCAGCCCGCTCCTCTCGGGCCGAGAGCTCGACGGCGACGCACTTGCGCTCCTCTGGCTCGCGGGCTCCGGCTTCACCATCGTGGGCCTCGTCCTCGTTCTCCTCGTGCGACCCGACCCGAAGCGCATCGCCGAGGCGCTGGCGATCGGCACCCCGGACGCCGACGTGCGTCCGGCGGCGCCCCTGAAGGAGATCGTCCGGAGGCCGGGCGTCATTCCGTCCGTCCTCGCGGCCCAGGCCAGCTTCGGCGTCATGGTCGGCGTGATGACCCTCACCGGGGCGGTCGTCGTCGATCACCACCACCACTCGGGCGAGTCGGTCTTCCCGATCATCGGCGCCCACGTGCTCGGCATGTACGCGCTCGTGCTCTTCGTCGGCGACCTGATCGACCGGATCGGGCGCCCGCCTGCGCTCGTCGGCGGTCTCACGATCATGGCAGTCTCCGTCGCCAGCCTGCTCTGGATCGAGAGCGTGCCCGCCACCGCGGCGGCGCTCTTCGGCATCGGGCTCGGCTGGAACCTCTCCTTCGTCGCCGCGACGGCTCAAATGGCCGATTGCACATTTCCCTGGGAGCGCGGGAAGCTCCTCGGCTTCAACGACCTCCTCTCGGGCATGACGGGCGCGAGCCTGGCGCTCCTCGGCGGCTACGCCCTCACCGCGATCGGCGTCGCCGCCCTCGCGATCGGCGGGACGGTGCTCGCGGCGCTCCCGGCGCTCTGGATCGCGCGCCGGAGCTTCTTCGGTAGGGCCGAGGCGAGCCCCTCCGTGGTGGATTGACGGCTGCTAGAATCCGGCCTCGGCGGACGCCTTGTCCGCCGCTTTTCTGTCTGATGAAGACCTACACCGCCAAGCCGAAAGAGATCGAGCAGCGCTGGTACGTCGTCGACGCCGAGGGTCAGACCCTGGGCCGGCTCGCCACGCGCATCGCCGACACGCTGCGCGGGAAGCGCAAGCCGCAGTACACGCCGCACGTCGACACGGGCGACTTCGTCGTCGTCGTGAACGCCGAGAAGATCGCCGTCACGGGCAAGAAGCTCGAGCAGAAGCTCTACTACCGCCACTCCGGCTATCCGGGCGGGCTGCGGTCGCGCACGCTGGCCGAGCAGCTCGAGCGGCGGCCGACCGAGGTGCTGCGAAAGGCGGTCAAGGGCATGCTGCCGCGCAACCGGCTCGCCCGGCGCCAGATCACGAAGCTCAAGGTCTATGCGGGGCCGGAGCACCCGCACGAGGCCCAGAATCCGCAACCGCTCCCGCTGGACTAGGGAGAGCTGAATGGCCGAGATCGCGCAGTACCAGGGCACGGGCAAGCGGAAGACCTCCGTCGCGCGCGTGATCCTTCGCCCGGGCGACGGAGCGACGTGGATCAACGGGCGAACGCTGGAGGAGTACTTCCCGCGCGACGCGCTGCGCACGACCGCCACGGCGCCGCTGCGCGTGGCCGGCGTCGAGGGGCGCTTCGATCTCCGCGCCCGCCTGCACGGCGGCGGGCCGAGCGGCCAGGCAGGCGCCCTACGTCACGGCATCGCGCGCGCGCTGGTCGAGGCCGATCCCGAGCTCCGCACCGTGCTCAAGCGCGAGGGCTTCCTGACGCGCGACGCGCGCATCGTCGAGCGCAAGAAGGCCGGACTGCACAAGGCGCGCAAGGCGCCGCAGTTCTCCAAGCGCTGACCGGCGGCTCACGGGCATGGCCCGGCAGTACTTCGGCACGGACGGTGTTCGGGGCGTCGTCGGCGAGGCGCTGACGGAGGACCTGGTCGAGCGCCTGGGCCGCGCGTTCGCACGCTGGAGCTCGGGCGACGCGGTCCTCGTCGGCCGCGACACGCGCGCCTCGGGGCCGGCACTGGAGGCGGCGCTGGCGTCTGGGCTCGCCCAGGGCGGGTCGAACGTCACGCTGGGGGGTGTGCTGCCGACGCCTGCGGTCGCTCTCCTTGCCGACGAGGCAGGCGCCGTCGTCTCCGCCTCCCACAACCCCGCCGAGTACAACGGGGTCAAGCTCTTCCGCGGCGGGCTCAAGCTCGAAGATGCCGAGGAGGAGGCGATCGAGGCGCTTCTCGACGCCGGCGACGGGTCGGGCGCAACCGGCTCGATCGCCGAAGCGCCGGGGCTCGGCGAGCGCTATGTCGAGCTCGTGGTGGACCGGTTCGGGGGGCCGCTGGACGGGCTCCGCGTCGCCGTGGATTGCGCGAACGGCGCCATGGTCGAGGTCGGACCTGCCGTCTTCGAGCGGCTGGGCGCGGCTGTGACGGTCATCGGCGACGCTCCCGACGGGACGAACATCAACGCGGGCTGCGGCGCGACCGATCTCGGGCTGCTCTCACGGACGGTCTCCGGCGGCGACTTCGACCTCGGAGTGGCCTTCGACGGCGACGGCGACCGCCTGCTCGCCGTCGACGCGCAGGGAGCCGTGGTCGACGGCGACCAGATCCTCGCCGTGCTCGCCCTCAACCTCGGGGTCGACCTCGTCGCGGTGACGCAGATGACCAACCTCGGCTTCCACCGGCTCATGCGGGAGCGCGGGATCCGAGTGCTGACCACCGACGTGGGCGACCGCTACGTGCTCGAGGCGCTCAGGACCGCAGGAGGTGTGCTCGGCGGCGAGCAGTCCGGCCACGTCATCTACCTGAACGGCCACGTGACGGGGGACGGGCTGGCGGCCGCCCTGCTCCTCTGCCGGGCCGTGGTCGACGGCGGAAGCCCACTCGCCGAGCTGGCGGCGGCATTCGAGCGCTTTCCGCAGGTGATGGAGAACGTCCCGGTGCGGAGCAAGGCGTTGCCCCAGACGATCCTGGAGGAGGCCGAGCGGATCAACGCGGAGCTCGGCGAGCGCGGCCGCGTGCTCGTCCGGCCGTCCGGCACGGAGCCCGTCGTCCGCGTCCTCGCGGAGGCCGAAACGGCCCAGGGAGCCAAGCAGCTCTGTGGTAGGATCGTCCCTCTCGTCCAGAGAGAGCTCGGCTAGGCAGCCGGGCTCGAGTTTTTTCGACCCGTAAAAAGGGAACGATCAGGCTCCAACCAGCGTTAAAGCGGAGACGTGTCGGGTCGGGACCCCGACCGCGACGGAAGGGGTTTTCGAGTGTGCGGGATCATCGGCTACGTGGGCTCGAGGACTGCGAAGGAGCTGCTGCTCCAGGGTCTCGAGCGACTTGAGTACCGCGGCTACGACTCGGCGGGCATCTGCCTGATCGAGGAGAGCGGTCTCGACCACGTCCGAGCGGTCGGAAATCTCGATCAGCTGAAGGAGGCCGCGGGCCGCAACGGCTCCGCCTCGTCCACCGGCGTCGGCCATACGCGTTGGGCCACGCACGGAAAGGTCTCCTATGAGAACGCCCATCCGCTGACGGGCTGCTCGGAGGAGGAGATCGCCGTCGTCCTGAACGGAATCGTCGAGAACTTCCGCGAGCTGCGCGAGTCGCTCGAAGCCGACGGCCACACCTTCACGTCGGAGACCGACGCGGAGGTCGTCGCGCACCTCGTCGAGCGCCACTACGAAGGCGACCTCGTCGAGGCGGTGCGCGCGACCTACGACGAGCTCGAGGGCCACTTCGCGTTCGTCGTCATCCACCGCGACCACCCCGGCACGCTGGTGGGTGCCCGGCTCCAGTGCCCGCTCGTCGTGGGCGTGGGAGAGGGCGAGATGTTCCTCGCCTCCTCGATCGCCGCCTTCCTCCGCGAGACCCGCCGTGTCCAGCTCATCGAGGACGGCGAGGTCGTTGCCATCCGGCCGGACGGGGTGCAGTTCATCTCCGTCGCCGGCGGCCGCGTCCGCGACCGCGACGAGATGGAGGTCGACTGGGACGACGAGGCTGCCGAGAAGCAGGGCTACGAGACCTTCATGCTCAAGGAGATCTACGAGCAGCCGCAGGCGATCGCCGACACGATCGGCGAGCGTGCCCGCGGTGAGCGCCTCGATCTCGAGGAGATCGGGCTCTCGGAAGTCGAGATCCAGAACCTCCGCCGCATGGTCATCCTCGGCTGCGGCACCGCCTACCACTCGGGCGTCGTCGGCCGCTACGTGATCGAGGAGTGGGCGCGCATCCCGTGCGAGCCCGACATCGCGAGCGAGTGGATCTACCGCAACCCCGTCCTCTCCAAGGACACGCTAGTGGTCGGCATCTCACAGTCGGGCGAGAGCCGCGACACGGTGCAGGCCGTCCGCCTCGCCCGCGAGGGCGGCGCGCCGACCGTGGCGATCACGAACCTGATGGGGACGCAGATCACGCGCGAGGTCGACCGCGTTCTCTACACGCGCGCGGGCCTGGAGACCGCCGTCGCCGCCTCCAAGACGTTCACGGCGCAGGTGACGATCTTCTACCTCCTGGCCCTGAAGCTGGCGCAGGTCCGCAAGACGCTTCCGGTGGCCGAGATCGAGGCGCTCCTGGCCGAGGTCCAGAGCTTGCCGGCCAAGGCGGCGACCTACCTCAACGGGGACCACCCGATCGAGGAGATCGCCCAGCGTCACTACCAGAAGCCCTTCTTCCTCTACCTCGGGCGCCACATCGGCCTGCCGGTTGCCCTCGAGGGCGCGCTGAAGCTGAAGGAGATCTCCTACATCCCCACCGAGGCGTACTCGGCCGGCGAGATGAAGCACGGCCCGATCGCCCTCCTCGACGAGGAGACGCCGGTCGTTGTCGTCGCGACGGACTCCGACGTGTACGACAAGGTCGTGTCCAACATCCAGGAGGTCAGGGCGCGCGGCGCCGAGGTGGTCGCCATCGCCACCGACGGGAACGAGGACATCCAGCACCACGCCGACGACGTCGTGTACATCCCACGCACGCATCCGTACCTCCAGGCGGCGCTGGCGGTCATCCCGCTTCAGCTCCTGGCCTACCGGATCGCCCGTCTGCGCGGCCTCAACGTCGACCAGCCGCGGAACCTCGCCAAGACCGTGACGGTCGAGTAATCGACTCCGGCAGCATCCGTCCGCGGGGCGCGGACGTAGACCCAGACACGAAGCAGGAGCCCCAGCAGCAGTGATCGTGTACGTGGAGCCGGTGAGGACGTCGCGCACCTTCGAGGCGGCGATCGAGAACCTCCTCGAAGGGATCGAGCGCGCGACGCTGCACCTCGACGACCGGCTGCCGACCGAGGAGCAGCTCGCCGGACAGCTCGGCATCTCGAAGCCGACACTGCGCCAGGCGCTCCGCGTGCTGGAGCGCAGCGGCCTCCTCCGTGTGCGCGCCGGCAAGGGCGGCGGCATCTTCATCAACTCCGAGGTCGTCCCGGTCGACGCGATCACGCACAACGTCGCCGTCGAGGCCGAGGATGCCGTCGACGTCTTGCGCGGCCGGCGCCTCCTCGAAGGCGCCGTCACCGTGATGGCATCGAAGTCGGCCACGGAAGAGGACTATGCGGGCATCGAGCGGACGATCGAGCTGCTGGCCCGCAACGTCGGCGACCGACCCCGTGTCATGGGCGCGAATGCGATGTTTCACCGCGCCGTCATCCGCGCCTGCCACAACAAGACGCTCCAGAGCGCCATGCGCAACATCGAGAGCGACCTGGCCCCGATCCGGGACTCCTATCAGGGCGGCGCCGAGAACGACAGGGAGACGCTCGACATCCACCAGCGCCAGGTCGCTGCGATGCGAAGCGGCGACCTGAAGGCGCTCGCCCGCATCCTCGACGAGCACTTCCGCACGCTCGAGGAGGAGTTCGCGACGGCGCTCCACCGCAGGTGGGAAACGCTCTTCGGCGAGGTGGCGGAGCAGACGCTCCGCCTCGGCTCGCCGCCGCAGAGGCTCTGACCGAGGTCGCGCCCCAAAGCTGACCTGCGAGACTGCCGGCCGCGCCCGTCCCTGGGGAGACGGGCGGCGGCCGGAGCCTCTGGAGGCGGGCCAACGTCGCCGCGGAGGTGGTGGTGGGAACGACGACGCCGGCCCTGGGGAAGGCTCTGTCGACGGCGTTCCGGAGTGCCGGTCGACCTGCCCGCGGGCCGCCGTCGGCAGCGCTACGGGGTGGTCAGGTGTGAGTGCGGCGCTCTAGAAGGCCGGCTGAAGGGCGGGCGGCGCCCGCTGGCTGCCGGCGTACGAGAGGCGTGTGGAGGGAGCGCGGTCGGGGCGCCCCCGTGGAAAGATCCGGCGCCCGGAATCGCTCGGTGTGCCCTCGAGCCCGATGAGGCATCGGGCGACGGCTTCGGCGAAGTCGAGGATCCCGTGGGCCACGCGGAGCGCGACGAGCGCGACCGCTACCTGTACGGCGAGGCTCACGAGGGCCAGAGGCGCCAGCTCGACCAGGCCGGAGCCGATGCCGGTGGGGGTCAGCGGTGAGGAGGCGAAAGCCTCGCCCAGGAGCCCGAGGACCGGCACGACGCCGAAGAGCCACAGTGAACGGCCACGGCTTGTACGCCGGCGGGACTGGACGGCTGCTGCGGCCGCGAGCACGAGCGCTAGAGCGAGACACAGCGTCAGCGAGGTCGACAGGTAGCCGGCGCCGACGGCCTCCGTGTGGGAATGGCCGTGGGGCCCGCGCGGATGGCCGATCGGCTCCGCCGCGACGGCCCTGTGCGTGGCCCAGTGCGCTGCGGCCCAGGCGATTCCGCCCAGGGCGACCAACATCGCTATCGCGAGGCGGCGCCGCACTCCGATGACGTTAGACCTTGGGCCCATTGGTGACAACCTTTGCCCGGCTGCAGGGCCGGCGCGCGAGGCGCCGGCCCTGCAGGGAGACTGCGTCCTAGGCGGTGGTCGCCTTCGGCTTGCGGAAGAGCGCCACGCCGAGGGCGGCGAGGCCCGCGACGAGACCTGCGATACCGAACACGATGGCGACGGTCGACATGTTGTCGTCGTCATCGTCCGAGCTCGCAGCGGCCACAGGTGCTGCCTCGTCGGTGGTGGTCGCGGCCGGCTCTTCGGCCTCCTCCTCGGCGGGAGCGACGACCGTAATGCGCGGCGCGGGCGACTCCGCCTCGGGGTCGGGGTCGATCCACTCGACGACCTCGCCGCTCGAGTACGTCTGGGTGGCGGGGAAGAGGATCTCCTCACCCTCCGCAGCGTCCTCCGGGATCTGGAAGCTGATGCCGAACTCGTCGAAGCCGTCGGCCGGGATCGCCGGATCGCACGTCCACGTCACGCTGACGATGCGCTCGGTCAGGTCCTCAATGGGCTCCGCCAGCGGCTCGCGCTGCACCTCGCGCTCGCACGAGGGATGGTTCTGGAAGCGGGCCGACGGGACGTTCTCCGGGAACTGCACCGTGACCGACGTGGTCTCGGCATCGTCCCGCTCGTTGGGCACCCGTACGGCCATGCGCGCGAACGCGCCGGCCTCCCACTCGCCCGGCTGGATCGTGACGTGCGCCACCGCCGCCACCGGTGCGACCAGGGCGGCGACGAAGACGCAGAGAATCAATCGTCGTAGCACTTGGATTACTCCTCTCCGATCGGCACTGCGATCGTTTCTGTCAGTAGGTCGAACTCGCCCAGGAGGGCTTCGATGCGGAGCTCCCACTCGCCGGCGATCGAGAGCGCTGCGTTCTCGATCACGTAGGTTCCGGGCTCCGCCGGATCGGGCTTGGCCTCGAAGTCGAGCGGCCCGATGTCCTCGCTCGGGAGCGATGCCGAGGCGCTCACCCTCGTGAGGTTCTCGGGGGGAGACGTGAACATGAGGCGGATCGTGTTGTCGCCCGGCATCGCCGGGTCGACCATGACCATCACCTCCGTGTCTCCGACCATGACCATCCCCTCGAACGGCTCGTGGTCCGCGGCCGTCTCGGTGGGCTCCTCCGTATGCGCGCCCTCCTCCATCTCCATCGCGGCCTCGGTCCGCGCCGGCTCGGCGTTCACCAGCACGGCGGTGACCGCGACGATCGCGACCATGATCCCGAGCTCGACGCCGGCGGCCCTGAGGAACCGCCGCCGCTCGAGCACCGACGCGATGCCCGCCTTCAGGCGCGGCACCGCGTAGCGGTTGTTGTACGCGCCGAGAGCGAGGAGCGGGAGCACGAGCGCGACCTTCCCCAGCAGGAGAAGGCCGTACTCCGTCTCCCAGAGAGCGCTCCAGGTGCGGACCTGGAGGTAACCGTTGACGATGCCTGCGGCGAGCAGCACGACAACCGACACCACGGCCATGTTCGAGAAGCGAGGCACGGCCCGCGTGGCCAGCGGCCAGCGGTCCTCCTTGGCCAGCATGAGCGCCAGGAAGAGAAAGCCGAGCCCGCCTGTCCAGAGCGCCGCCGCGATCACGTGCGCGACGTCGGCGACCATCGCCAGCGTCCCGGCCGTGCTCGCGTGTCCCGAGAGGGACGGCGTGAGTGCCATGCCGCCGCCGAGCGCCAGCGTGAGCACCGAGAGCGCGCGCTTGTCTCTCGACTCCGAGTGCCGGAGTGCGAGCGCCGTCAGCGCAAGCGTCACGGCCAGCGCGGCCTGGAGCAGCATCATCTCGCCGTACCTCGTGTCGATGACGTTGCGATACACGTCCCACGAGAAACCGTCGACGATGCTGAGGCCGCCCGCGGCGGCTCCCTGGAACCCGATGTTGAGCAGGGCGACCAGGGCGAGCGCCCCCGCGATTGCGGCCAGCACGCCGTAGAGGCGGCGCCGGACGGGCCACGCGGCAGACGGAAGCGCGATCACCAGGACGGCGGAGCCGCCCAGGGCGAGAAGGAGCAGGGCGAAGTCGAAGAACCGACCCGCCGTGAAGAAGGCTTCCGTGGTCGTCGAGGTGCCGGTCAGGGAGTCCAGAGAGACCGCTCCTGACGTGACCCCTCGCTCCTGCACGTGGAAGACGAACGCGCCGGAGATCGGGTCCGAGTCGGCCGAGATCGCCCGCCACGCCACGGTGTAGGTTCCGGGCTCGAGCTCTCCCTCGATCCCGACCCCCACCTCCCTGCCGTTGGACGGGCTCACCTCTTCCGAGTCGACTCGGTTGCCCTGACCGTCGAACACGCGGATGCCTCCGAGGGACATCTCGACGGACTCGTTGAAGCGCAGCGACACGCGGTCAGGCGCCTCCTGCACGACGACGTCGTTCCCGGGCTCGGTGCCCAGGAGCACGGAGTGCGCGAACGCGCTCGGTGCGAGGACGACGGCGAGCGCACATGCGACCGCGAACGCCGCGCTGAAACGACTCAGTTTGGTTGCGTGCTCGTGACGGATCTTCCTCTCCTCCTTCCCTGGCTCGGGATCGCCGCCCGCGCGATCCGCCCAAACGAATCCCTTAGTGGAAACGGGGAGGCGCGCGCTGGCCTCGGGCGCCGACGAGCGTCGGCGCCGCGGGGATCCAGTAGCCGGTGGGAACGGCGAGACTTGCGTCTGGAGCAAGCCTCAAACGGGGCGGCGTGCCGAGCTCACGCGCAAGCGCGCCGGCGGCGACGAGCAGCGCGCGCGCCGTGAGCAGAGCGACGACGGCGAAAGGCAGCTGGAGCAGCAGGCCGGCCAGGAACGTCGGCTCGAAGACCGTGCCTGCGCTGAAAGCGTCGTGGTGGAGCATTCGCTCCGCGTGCTCCTGGAGCGCGAAGCCGACCGGCGGCACGAGCGCGAAGAGCCAGAGCGGCGGCCTCGTGCCCCGGCGGATGCCGGCGTGCACGCAGCCGGCGAAGCCCAGGACCGTGAGCGCGAGGCAGAGCGAGCCGACCAGCGTCGGGTCCATGTAGCTGTGGCCGGTCGACTCGAGCAGCTGGTGGCGGTGCTCCGGGTCGGGCTCGGCGATTCGATAGGCCAGCCCGTGTGCGGCCAGGCCTCCGGCGGCCGCCAGGCCGAGCGAGAGCAGCCACGCGAGCCGGTTGCCGGCCCTCGTCATCGGCGCATCCTCGGGTCCGTGGGAAACAGCACGCGGCATGCAGCCGCGCTGCCCTGCGCCCTCGAAATTTTCCCGCAGGCCGTCGATGCGACCTGAGGCATCGATTTTTCCCCCTCTCCTCCCGTGGGACCTACGCCCGCAGGCGCATCCCCGGTTTGCGTCTACGCGACGACGGGGGAGGGAGGGCCGCGCTCGGTGGCCGAATGGTCGAGGCTGAAGGCCGGCGGAACGAAGCTGTAGGCCCGCGGCCGAGCCTCCGGCTCGGGAACGCTGGACGCGGTGTAGGGGCCTGCCAGCGCCCGCGCGAGACCCTCTGCGAGCCAGAGGATCCTGCGCGCGAGCCCGACCGCAACCAGCGCGAAGGGAATCTGAATGAGGAGGCCGACGAGCGCGACCGGAACGATGCCTCCGAGCTGCGCGACGCTCCCGTCTCCAAGGAGCAGCGGTTCCGCGCTGTGGCCGACGAACCCGAAGATCGGGACGAGGCCGAAGAGCCAGAACGACCTGATCGACGTTCCCCGCCAGCGTCCGCCGACGGCCGCGCCGGCCGCGAGCGGCAGCGCGAGCGCGAGGCAGAGAACGAGCGAGGTCGGGAGGTAGCTCAGGTACGCGGCGACGCCGGTCGGTGCCATGGCGTCGTCCGACATCACGGCCCGATGCGCGACCGCGTGGGCGCCTGCCCAGCCGAGCCCGGACAGGGCCAGTAGACATGGAACGGCGAGGCGGTGGCGCCTCATTGCTGCGCCATCGTAGACATGATCTGTTTGTCTGACAACTGGGATCAGTCGTCCTCAGGCGGCTTGCGGAGCCGCTTTGTCTGCCCTCGGATCCGCTTTTCACCGAGCCTGCGCTCCCTCGACGCGCGCGTCGGCGCGGTGGGGCGGCGAGGCCGCTCCACGTGGAGCCCCGCCCGGATCGCGTCCGCCAGACGCTCGAGCGCCAGCTCGCGGTTCCGCCACTGGCTGCGCTCGTCCTGGGCGACCGCCCTCACGACAGGGCCGACGCGCTCCAGCAGCCGGCGTTTCTGGGCCTCGGTGAGGGTCGCCGAGGCCTCGACGTCGAAGAGCGCCTCGACCCGTGTCTCCGTCTTCTGGGCGTGCTGACCGCCGGGCCCGCTCGACCGCGAGGTGCGCAGCTCGATCTCCCCCAGCGGGATCGCCAGGCTGCGGTGCACGCGAATAGACTCGGGGCGCATGGCAGCGATTCTGCTCGATATCGACGGGGTCCTGCACGTGTCGGGGGAGGCCGTACCGGGCGGCGCGGAGGCTGTCCAGGAGCTGAGGGACGACGGCCATCGGCTGCGCTTCGTCACGAACAACACGACGAGAGCCCGACAGCGGCTCGCCGACGACCTCCGCGGGCTCGGCATCGACCTGGAGGACGACGAGCTCGCGACGACTCCGCTGGCCGCCGCCGGCCTGCTCGGAGGACAGCGCGTTCTGGCTCTGACGATGGAAGCGGTCCGGGACGATCTCGCCGAGCGGGTCGAGCTCGTCGACCGCGACGCGGACGTCGTCCTGCTCGGCGGCGCCGACGAGAGCGACGAGTCCGGGCGGGTCTTCAGATACGAGAACCTCAACCGGGCCTTCGCCGAGCTCGACGCGGGCGCGCGTCTCGTCTGCCTGCACCGGAACCGCTGGTGGCAGACGTCGCGCGGCCCGATGCTGGATGCCGGCGCCTTCGTCGCCGGGCTCGAGTATGCGGCCGGCGTCGAGGCGGAGGTCGTGGGCAAGCCGAGCCGCGCCTACTTCGAGGCCGCGCTCGCGGAGCTCGGCGCCTCGCCGGACGAGGCGGTCATGGTCGGCGACGACGTCGAGTCCGACGTGGGCGGCGCGAAGGCCGCCGGCCTGCGCGGCGTGCTGGTGCGCACCGGCAAGTTCAGGGAAGAGGCGCTAGCCTCGGCCGACCCGCAGCCCGACGGCGTCGTGGAGTCGATCGCGGGCGTCCCCGGCTATCTGCGGGAGCACGAGTCGTGAAGGTCGGCCTCGACGTGATCGAGATCGACCGCGTCCGGGCGACCCTCGAGCGCTATCCGAGCTTTCGCGAGCGCTGCTTCACCGAGGCGGAGCGCGCCTACTGCGACTCGCGCGCCAACCCCGCGCAGCACTACGCGGCCCGCTTCGCCGGCAAGGAGGCGGTGGGGAAGGCGCTCGGCTTCGGGGTCGCCCGGGCGTTCGCGTGGAAGGACGTCGAGATCGCCGGCCGGCCCAAGCCCTCCGTGCGGCTGTCGGGTCAGGTCGAGGACTGGTCGCGGCGCCTGGGCGCCGGGTCGCTCGACCTCTCCATGACGCACTCGAAGGGGATCGCTGCCGCCGTCTGCGTCGCCGTCGTTCCGGAATGACCTGGACCGAGCCTCTCTACACGGCCGAGGAGATGCGCGCCGCCGAGGCGGCGTACACGGGCTCGACGCTGGAGCTGATGGAGCGCGCCGGAACGGCCGTAGCCCAGGAGGTGCTCTCCCGCTTCGCGGACGCCGAGCGGGTCGCCGTCTGCTGTGGCACGGGTGCGAACGGCGGCGACGGTCTCCTCGTCGCCGCGGAGCTCGCGCGCGCGGGCAAGCGCTCCGTCGTCCGGATCGTCGGCTCCGAGGAGAAGATCGCGGGCGACTCGGCGGTCATGCTCGGACGGGCTCGGGACGCCGGTGTGGCTTTCGTCGACGAGCAGACACCCGCCGACGTCGTCGTTGACGCGCTCTTCGGCACGGGCTTCCGCGGCAAGCCGCGGCTCGATTCGGCGCGCGCGATCGCCGAGGTGAACGCGGCCGGCGTGCCGATCGTCGCCGTCGACCTACCCTCGGGCGTGGACGCCTCCACGGGCAAGGTCGAGGGCCCGGCGGTGCAGGCGGCCGTCACGGTCACGTTCCACGCACCGAAGGTCGGCCACGTCGTCGCGCCGGGCCGCTTCCACGCGGGTGAGGTCGTCGTCGCCGACATCGGCCTCGAGCGCGGGTCGACGCGAGTTCGCCGCGCGAATCGGGCGACGCTCGGGCTCGTGCCGCGCCGGAGCGAACGCGACAACAAGTACTCGGCCGGGTCAGTGCTCGTGGTGGGCGGGTCGCTCGGCCTCACCGGCGCACCCTCGCTCACGTCCGAGGCCGCGCTCCGCGCCGGGGCGGGCATCGTCACTGCCTGCGTCCCGGCGTCGTTGAACCTCGTGTTCGAGCAGCGCCTGGTCGAGGTCATGACCAGGCCGTGCCCGGACGAGAACGGGACGATGACGCCGGAAGCCGCGGACGAGATCCTCGCCGCCGCCGAGCGAGCGGGCGCGGTCGCGCTCGGCCCCGGCCTGGGCCGGACCGAGGGAGCGCGGGCGCTCGTCGGCTTCCTGCTCGACCGGTTGGAGAAGCCGATCGTCCTCGACGCCGACGGCCTCTGGGCCCTCGCGGGCCACCTCGACTGGGTCTTCGCCCGCGAGGCGGCCACGGTCCTGACGCCCCACGCAGGTGAGCTCAGCCGTCTGCTCGGGCGTTCGTCCGACTGGGTGGCCGCGAACCGCCTCGACGCCGTCCAGGCGGGCGCCGACGACGCGGGCGCGGTCGTCCTGCTCAAGGGCGTCGACACCCTCGTCGCCGGCCCAGGCAGGGATCCCGTCGTCATCGACCTCGGGAACGCAGGCCTCGCGACTGCGGGCAGCGGCGACGTCCTCACGGGCGTCGTCGCGTCGTTCCTCGCCAAGGGCATGGAAGCGGGTCGCGCGGCCGTGGCCGCCGCAGCCGCGTGCGGGGTCGCCTCGCACATTGCGGCCGAGCGGCACGGCGAGGCGGGGATGATCGCGCGCGACGTCGTCGAGGCGCTCTCGCCTGCGTTGTCCGGGTGAGCGGAGGCGCGGTGCCGCGATCCGAGATCACGATCGACCTCGCCGCGCTTCGGCACAACGTCGGACGCCTGCGCGAGGCGGCGGCGCCCGCCGAGGTCTGGGCGGTGGTGAAGGCCGACGCCTACGGTCACGGAGCCGTCGACGCGGGGCGGACGGCTGTCGCCGGCGGTGCGGCAGGGCTCTGCGTGGCGACCGTGGCCGAGGGCGAGGAGCTGCGGGCGGCGCTTCCGGACACGCGCATCCTGGTCATGAGCCCGCTCGGAGAAGGAGAGGACTCCCGCGCGCGCGAAGCGCGGCTCGAGGTCGCCCTCTCGGCTCCGCCCGTTCCGGAGGGCCTCGACGTCCACTTCAAGATCGACACCGGCATGGGCCGGTGGGGGATGAGCCTCGCGGATGCGTTCGCCCTTCCGCGCGATCGCCTCGTCGGCGTCATGAGCCACCTCGCCACGGCCGACGAGCCCGACGAGTCCTTCGCGCGCGACCAGATCGTGAGATTCGAGGAGGCGCGGCGCGCGTTTCCCGGCGTCCCGGCGCACCTCGCGAACAGCGCCGGGGCCCTGCGCTTCCCCGAGGCTCGGCTGGACGCGGTTCGCTGCGGGATCGCGGTCTACGGCCTCTCGCCCTTCGGGGACGACCCGGCGGGCCACGGTCTCGAGCCCGTCCTTTCCTGGCGGAGCCACGTCGCTCTCACGCGGGCGCTCGCCCCTGGGGAGAGCACGGGCTACGGGCGCCGCTTCGTGGCCGAGACGCCTGCGCGGATCGGCATCGTCCCGGTCGGCTACGCGGACGGCTTCCGGCGAGGGCTGACCGGGGCGGAGGTCCTGGTCGGGGGCGAGCGGAGACGGGTGGTCGGGACGATCTCGATGGACTCGCTCGCCGTGGAGCTCGGGGACGAGCCTGTTGGGACGCCGGTGACGCTGATCGGCGACGGGATCCTCGCCGAGGAGCACGCGCGCCTCCTCGGCACGATCAACTACGAGATCACGTGCGGCATCGCGCGCGACCCGCGGCGGGCCTTGCGGAGGGTCGTCGATGGATGACCGGATCCGCCAGGCAGTCGGTTCCGCGCCCGCGTGGGTGGTCGGCGGCGCACTGCGCGACGAGCTGGTCGGGCGCGAGGTCGTGGACGTGGACGTCGCTTGCGCGGACCCCGAGCTGGCGGCGCGGCTCTATTCGCGGCTGGCTGGCGGCGCCGTGTTCCCGCTCTCGGAGCGCCACGGCGCCTGGCGGGTGGCGTTCCGCGCGGGGAACACGGTCGACTTCACGCCGCTGCACGGCGAGACGATCGAAGACGACCTCGCCACGCGCGACTTCACCGTCAACGCGATGGCGCGCCCGCTCGAGGGCGGCGACCTCGTCGACCCGCTCGGCGGCGAAGAGGATCTTGCAGCTCGCCGGCTCCGCGCCGTCTCGCCCTCGGTCTTCGAGGACGACCCGCTCCGACTCCTGCGCGCCGCCCGCATGGAGGACGAGCTCGGCTTCCGGCTGGACGAGGAGACGGAAAGGCTCGTGCGCGAGTCTGCGGCCCGTGCCGCCGATCCCGCCGGCGAGCGGATCCTCGGAGAGCTCGAGCGCATGTCTCCCGAGGGGCTGCGCCGGGCCGGCGACCTCGGCCTACTCGCCTCGCTCGGCGGCGAGCTCGGACGGCTCGGCCGGGTGGACCTCGTCGACACCCCGGGCTTCGTCCTCGTCGTGGTCTTCGGCGAGCGGCTCCTCGATCTGCCGGTCTCCAACGAGCTGCGGCGCTTCGCCCGCACGCTCCTGGCGGCCGCTCGGCCGGCGGACGGCTCGCCGCGCGCGATCCACCGCTTCCGCAGGCGGACCGAGCCGTGGGCGCTCAGCGCGCTCGCGTTTCTCGGCGCGACCGATCTCTACGACGCGGTGCGCACGGCCCGAGCGGCGGAGCCGCCCGAGCCGCTGCTCCGTGGCGATGATGTGCTCGAGCTGGGCGTCGCGCCGGGCCCCGAGATCGGCCGTCTGCTCGAGCTGGTCGCCGAGGAGCGCGCCGCCGGGACGATCGCGAGCAGGGACGAGGCGCTCGAGCTCGTCTCGCGCGAGCGGGCCGACGATCCCAAGTAACACTGTGTTACTTGGGATCGTCTTGGCGCTGCCTCGCCGCACAGCCGCGCGCCTTGCGGAGTCAGCCTTGGGAGATGGTGCCCTCTGCGCCTCGCCTGCATCCTCGGCTGATGAACGAGATCGTCCGGCTGAGCAAGAAGCGGCTCACCGCGGCGCAGATCACGCGTCGGGTCGGTGCCAAGGCGGCTGACGACGGACTGCCGCGGCCGAGCTACGAGCGAGTGAGGCTGCTGGTCCACGAGGCACGCGAACGCGCGTTGGAGCCGTCGACTGCAGACGTGCTCCTCGATGTCGCCTTCCGTGTCCGGCCGCCAGACGCGATCGGCGCGCACCTGGCGGGCACCCTGCCACCCGGGCGGCCGACCCGGAGGCGCAGGACGTCCAAGTAACACTTTGTTACTTGGGAGTCCGGGCTAGCGCCACTTCACCGTGCAGCCGACCGGTGGGGTCTCCTGCACGGCGGGAGTCGATCCCGCGAGAGCTGCGTCGAGGGCGGGGCGGAGGTACGGGTCGGCGCCACCCGGGTCCGTATGGTCCGAGTCGGGCGCGCCGTGGTAGACGAGCCTGTGGTCGGCGTCGAAGACGAAGACCTCGGGAGTGCGCGCCGCGCCGTAGGTGGTGGCCGTCTCCTGCGTCTCGTCGTAGAGGAACGGGAAGACGAAGCCCTTCTCCTCGGCCCGCTGCCGCATGTCCTCCGGCCCATCGCCGAGATAGCCGGCGTTCGGGTTCACGGCGACGAGCCCCGCGCGTCCCGCGTAGTCGCGCGCGACGTCGTTGAGGCGGTCTTCCCAGGCCACGACGTACGGGCAGTGGCAGCACGAGAAGACGACGGCGACGGGCTGCCCGCGGTAGTCCGAAAGGCCGTACGTGCCGCCGTCAGTCCCCGGCAGCGAGAACTCGGGAGCAGGGTCTCCGAGCCTGAGCGCTGCCATGGCGCAAGGATATAGACGTGCCCGATCTCTACGACGCTGTCGGCCACGGGATGTGGGCGTACTCGCGCGCCGCGTTTCGCGTCACGACGCTGAGCGCGGGGAGGTTCGCGCCCGAGCCTGGGACGCTGATCGTCGCGACGCACCGCCGCGAGACGGACGTGCCCATTCTCTGCCCGCCGCTCTACTTCGGGATGGGCGGTCGGCGCAACCATACGGACCGCCTCCACTTCGCCGCCCGCGACGACATGTTCCTCCCGGGCTTCTTCGCAGGCTTCCCGCCCGACCTCGCGCCGCTGGCCCGACGCCTTCTCTACCCGATCGGGGTCGGGCGCTGGCTCCCGCTTGTGAACGTCTTCCCCATCCGCAGTGCGAGCGTGGCGCGGCTCGGTGAGGTCTTCGCCGAGCGCCCCGACGAGCCGCTCGACGCGCTCGTGCCGGAGGAGACGGTCGACGCTTTCCGCGTCCGTGCGGCCTCGGCCGGGCGACCGGCGCCGACACGCGCCGGCGACACGCTGCGCGGCGCCTATGCCGACCTTCTCTGGACGCCGGTTTCGCCCGGAGAGGGGGTGACGGGGGAGCTCGACGACTTCTGGAGCCGCCGTGCAGCCCGGGCTGCAGGCGACTTCCGCCACCTGGTCGGCCTCCTCCGGGACGGCAGGGTGCTCGTCGTCTTCCCGGAGGGCCGGCCGTCGCCGGACGGCGAGATCGGTCCGATTCGCCCCGGAATCGGCGCGCTCGTCAGGCGCGGGCGTCCCGCGGCTCTGCGCCCGCTCAGCATCGCCTACGACCCGCTCGTCCGCGGGCGGACGCGCGTACACCTCGCTCTCGGAGAGCCGGTCGATCCACCGGCCGCCGACGTAGACGCCGAGGTCCTCGCGCTGCTCGAGCGCACGATGCCGCTGACCTGCGGCCAGGTCGTCGCCGCACGGCTCGAGGCTGGAGCCGAGGCGGATCCGACCGAACTCGAGCGCGACTTGGCTGACGCGGTTGCGCTCGCGCATGCCGCGGGGCGGCAGGTCGAGCCTGGGCTCACGACGCCCGAGGGGCGCCGCCGCAGGTTGGCCGAGGCGCTGGCGATCGCCCCGCGACGGTCACGCGACCTTCCGTTCCTCGCGCGCGAGCACGCGAGCGCCCACGAGCCCGGCTAGCCGGGCTCCTGCGCGGGCTCCTCACGTCTGCGGCCCCGCAGGCGCGGGAAGGCCGGGCTGATGAGGATGGCGCCCATGATCGTCACCGGCAGCACCGCGAGCGCGTGCATGGTGATCACATAAGCGGAGGCCTTGTCGACCGGGACGTCGATCCCCTTGGCCGCCAGCAGGGTGAGGTAGTCGAACGTGCCGATCCCCGCGGCCGTCGCTGGGACGGCGAGTGCCAGGTTCCCGATGCCCTCGAGCAGGAAGTACGCGCCGATCGGAAGGTCGAGCGCAAAGGCGTACTCGCCGACCACGTAGTACATGGCTACGTCGGCGAGCCACATCGCCGCCGACGTGCCGAAGATGGCCACGAGCCGCGTCCGGCCCTGGAACGCTCCGAGCCCGTCCACGAAGTGCGCCGCCGCGCGCGTGAAGCGAGTGTGCCAGCGCGGTGGCAGCCGCCGGGTCGCGCGCCAGGCGAAGCGCTCGGCGCGATCGGCGTCGCGCGCGGCGAGGGCGACGAGTGCGACCCCGAGCGCCGCCCCGGCGGAGAGCGCGATGCCGGTCAGCAGCATGGGGCCTCCCTGCGCCGATGGCAAGCGCCCCGAAGAGGATCCACGCGGAGAGGATGACGCCGTCGAGCAGACGCTCGGCGAAGAGCGTCCCCGCGGTGACGAAGACCGGCACCTGCCGCTCGCGCAGCGCTTCGATGCGCAAGAAGTCGCCGCCTCGCGCGGGGAGGATGTTGTTCGCGCCGCGGCCGACCGCCACGGTTGAGATCAGCTTCCAGAGGCCCAGCCGGTACCCCGCGCCGTCGAGGAGGTAGCGCCAGCGAACGGCCATGATGACGACGTTCGCGACCACCAGGGCGACGGCGGCGACCATCGTCCACGGCGGCAGGGCGACGATCTCGTTCCAGGCCTCGCTGAGGTCGACCTCGCGCAGGAAGAGCCACAGGAACGCTCCTGTGGCAGCGGATCCCACGGCGATACGGGCCAGGTTGCGTCGCCACTTGCCCATGGCAGTAAGTATGCGGCTATGCCCTGGCGAACGCCGAACGGAACCCGCTTCTCGGGCCGGCGCGAAGTTGCGATTGGCCTGGGCGTCTATGCGCTCTATCTCTTGGCGAGCCGGCGCAAGCGCGACGAGCGCGGACGCGCACGAGCTGCGGTGAACGCGGAGCGCGTCCTGGCGCTCGAGAGGCGCCTCGGCATCCAGGTCGAGCCCCGGCTCCAGGCGAGCCTGCTGCCGCACCGCCGTCTGCTCGCCGTCCTCAATGTCGCGTACGTGTTCTCGAACGCGGCCCTGACGGTCGGCTGGCTCATGCGGCTCTATGGGAAGCGCCATCCCGAGTTTCACCGCTTCCGGCGGGCCGCGGTCCTGACGACGCTAATCGCCCAGCCGGTCTTCCTCCTCTTCCCCTGCGCACCGCCCCGCTCGCTCGACGGATTCGTGGACACGATGTCCGACGTAACCGGGGTCGATCTCGACACCGGGGTGGTGGCGCAGCTGTACGACCCGCTCGCGGCGATGCCAAGCATCCATGTCGCCTACGCGGTGGTCACCGCAGCCGGAGTCGTCGCCGCGAGCGAGAGCCCGTTGCTCCGCGCGGCGGCGCCGGCATACCCCCCGCTCGTGGCGGCGGTCGTCTTCGTCACGGCGAACCACTACGTGCTGGACGCCGTCGCGGGCGCGGCCATCGCCGGGGTCGCGCTTCGCCTGGCGCGCTAGCGGGGCCTTCGCCTGCGGGCAGTGAGACGGCTCAGGGTCCCCGGGATGGCCGCCTGCAACAGCCCGGCGATCCGGTAGGCGCCAAAGACGTAGGACTCCGGCCGGTTGCGCTCCACCGCGCGTAGGATCGCCTCGGCCACGCGCTCGGGCGGGAGGACGAACCGGTCGAGCTTCGTCCCCTTGAGCCGGTTTTGCGGGAAGCCTTCGGTCCGGACCGGGCCGGGGTTCACCGCGTGGACGCGGATCCCGCGCGGCGCGAGCTCGGCGGTGACGCCGCGCGAGAACGCGAGCTGAGCGTGCTTGGAGGCCGCGTACGGCCCGGACGCCCCGCCGCTCGCGTACACGCCCGCGATCGACGCAACGTTGACGACGTCCGAGGGCGCTCCTGCCTCCAGCAGGGGCAGGAAGGCGCGCAGGGCCCAGACGCTCCCGAGGTAGTTCGTCCGGATCACGGCCTCGATCTTCTCGGGCGTGAGGTCGAGGAACCCGCCGCCGCCGGGAATCCCGGCGTTCGAGACGAGCAGGTGCACGGCGGGGTGACGTTCGGCGATCCGCGTGGCCGTCGCCTCGAGCTGCGCGAGCTCGGTGACGTCGCAGGCCTCGGCCTCGGCGCCGATCTCCGCCGCGAGGCTCTCGAGCCGCTCGGCGTTCCTGGCCAGGAGGATGCAGCGCCAGCCGCGCGCCGTGAGCAGCCGCGCGGTCGCAGCGCCGATGCCGGACGACCCGCCGGTTACGACCGCGACGCGAATGTCCGCAGGGTCTCCAGGTTGATCTCGACCGTGTCGGCGATCGGGTCGGCGTAACCGCCGGCGAGCGTGAGACACACCGGGACGCCCGCCGCGGTGAGGCTGTCGCGGACGAGCGCGTCGCGGGCGGCCAGACCGGCCTTCGTCAGGGACAAGCGTCCGAGCCTGTCCCCTCGGAACGGGTCGGCCCCGGCGAGGTAGAAGCAGAGGTCGGGCCGCGAGCGGGCGAGCGCCTGGGGGAGGAGCCGTGCCACGGCGTCGAGGTAGCGCTCGTCCTCGGTGCCGTCGGGGAGGTCGGCCTCGAGGTCGCCCGGGACGCGCCGGAACGGGTAGTTACGGAAGCCGTTGACCGAGAACGTGAACGACTCGGGATCGTCGATGAAGGCCGCATGCGTGCCGTCGCCTTGGTGGACGTCGAGGTCGACGACCAGCACGGTCCGCACGCGATCGGCGAGCCTGAGCGCCTTCGCGGTCACGACGACGTCGTTGAAGACGCAGAAGCCGCGGCCACCGTCTGCGAACGCGTGGTGCGTGCCGCCGCCGACGTTCGCTGCGACGCCGTCTGCGAGCGCGGCGTCCGCCGCCATCAGCGTGGCGCCGACGGAGCGGCGCGACCGCTCGACGAGCTCCGGCGACCAGGGGAGCCCGAGCGCGAGCACCTCCCTCCGCGCCAGCTCTCCCGCTGCAACACGCCGAAGGTAGTCGGGCCCGTGCGCGTGACTCAGCTCGGCATCGGTGGCGGCGCGGGCGTCAGCGACGTCGATGTCGGGCGAGGACTCCGCACCCTCGCGCACGAGCCGGTACTTCCCGAGCGGGAAGCGGTGCCCGTCCGGCAGCGGGTAGGTGAAGACGTCGTGCGCGAACGCTTTCACGCCCGCGAGACTAGACTCTCCGCGCTGTGAGCGACCGCTTCGCGGGAAAGTCCGGGCTCGTTCTGGGAGTCGCCAACCGCCGCTCGATCGCGTGGGCGATCGCCCAGCGCCTCGCCGACGGAGGCGCCAGCCTTGCCTTCACCTACCAGGGCGAGCGCATCGAGAAGAACGTGCGCGAGCTCGCCGAGGGCGTGTCGTCGCCGCTGATCACCGAGTGCGACGTCCGCTCTGACGACGACCTGGAGCGGGTCTTCGGCGAGGTCGACGAGGCCTTCGGCGGCAAGCTCGACCTGCTCGTCCACTCGGTTGCCTTCGCGGACGCGCGCGACCTCGAGGGGCGCTTCACGGACACGCCGCGCGATCGCTTCTGGCTGGCGCTCGACGTCTCCGCGTACTCGCTCGTGGCCTGCTCGCGGTTGGCCGAGCCGCGCATGGAGGCGGCCGGCGGCGGCTCGATCATGACGATGACCTACCTGGGCGGCGAGCGCGCGGTCCCGCACTACAACGTCATGGGCGTCGCCAAGGCGACCCTCGACTCGTCGGTCCGTTACCTCGCGTGGGACCTGGGCCAGAAGAACATCCGCGTGAACGCCGTCTCGGCCGGCCCGGTGCGTACCCTGGCCGCGCGCTCGATCGCCGGCTTCCCGACGATGGAGGCGATCGTCGAGGAGCGCGCGCCGCTGCACCGGCCGATCGACGCGGACGACGTCGGCGAGGCGGCGGCGTTCCTCCTCTCGGACGAGGCGAAGAACATCACCGGCACGACGCTCTACGTGGACTCCGGCTACCACGCGATGGGTATGTAGGGGGCGCCGCGGGCCTCGGGAGAGCCCGCGTTCGTCTGGCACGTCCGCGGAGATGGGGCAGCACAGGCGGCCCCATCGTTCTACGATCGCCGCGTGACCGATAACGAGGAGTTCTGGCGCGCGATCGTCACGGGCGACGCGGGCGCGATGCGACGCGAGCGTCGGCGACATCGGCGCATCCCTGGCGCCCCTCGCTGCAAGACATGCCTCGTGCCGCTCGGCGGACCGGCGGCACCCATGGTCCGCCTCGTCCTCAAGCGCCGCCCGTCCGCGAAGAACCCGAACTACTGCGACGTGTGCGAGACGTTCGTGCGGACGCATCCCGGCGGCGCCGAGGTCGAGATCTCGATGCTGTTCGCCGACGTGCGCGGGTCAACGACGCTCGCAGAGCAGATGGGACCGACCGAGTTCAGCAGGCTGATGAACCGCTTCTTCGACTGCGCGAACCGCGTCGTCATCGACAGCGACGGGCTCGTCGACAAGATCGTCGGCGACGAGGTCGTCGCGCTCTACGTGCCCGCCATCGGCCCTGACCACACACGAAAGGCGGTCGAGGCCGCGGTCGACCTGCTGCGCGCGACGGCCGACTTCGTTCCGGTCGGTGCCGGCGTCCACACCGGCGTCGCGTACGTCGGCGCCGTCGGCTCCGACTCGACCGTCGCCGACTTCACCGCTCTCGGCGACCCGGTCAACGTCACGGCGAGGCTGGCGTCGGTCGCGGGCGCGGGTGAGGCGCTGATCAGCGAGGCGGCCTACACCGCATCGGGCTCCGACCTCGGCGACCTCGAGCGGCGCGAGCTCTCGGTGAGAGGCCGGGACGCGTCGCTCGCGGTGCGGGTCCTTCGGGCCTAGCCGGTCTCGCGCGGCCGTAGGGTGCGCGGCCGCTGTGGTCGCGCATCTGCACGACGGGAGCGGACTACAGTTTCAGACTCCGTCGCCGTTCTCGAGGGAGGAGATCATGAGCGTCCCACGTCAGGGTGGCTGCGCTTGCGGAGCGGTTCGCTACCGGCTTACGTCCGATCCGCTCTTCACGCACTGCTGTCATTGCCTGAATTGCCAGAGGCAGACGGGAAGCGCGTTCGTCATCAATCTGCTGATCGAGGCCGACCGAGTAGAGCTTTTGGCAAGCGTCCCTGAGCCGGTCGACGTGCCTCGCGACGACGGCAGCACGCAGCAGATCTTCCGCTGTCCAACCTGCCAGGTGGCGGTCTTCAGCCAGTACGGACACCCAGGCGTGCGATTCGTTCGCGGCGGCACGCTCGACCAGCCATCGAGTGTTGAGCCCGATGTCCACATCTTCAGCAGGTCCAAGCTGCCCTGGATCACCCTCCCGGACTCAGCGCCCGCGTTCGACGTGTACTACGACTCGAAGGCGCTGTGGCCGGCCGCCAGTCTCGAGCGGCTCCAAGCGATCATGGAGTCGCCGGGCTCCTCCGCCTAAAGCCGGCCAGAGAGTCGATGGCGACTGCTGCTAGGGGTGCTGGTGCGTGATCGCCGGCGAGCTTGCAAGGCTCGAGGCAATGGCCGCGGCGAAGCGCTCGACGCTCTGTGCGCCTTGCTCGGCATGGTCGGGGTTCAGTTCGGTGATCGTCACTCCGGCCAGCCGCGGGCTCGCCAGGAGAGTCCGGAGTGCACTCATGGCGTCGTCGAAGGCGAGCCCTTCGTTGCGGCCCGTGTTCTCTGAGAGAGGCACGTCCGTGAAGTCGATGACGTCGACATCGAAGTGCACGAGCAGTCGATCGCAGCGGTCCTCGACTCGCTCTCGCGCTCGAAGCGCGGCCCGTTCCGGGCCGGCGGAAACCTCGTCGACCGGGACCACCGCGATGTCGCGGCGGTCGATCACCGCGCGCTCGAACGGCGTCGCCTGCTCATTTCCCCAGGCGAAGAGGACCACCTGATCGGCTTCGAGCAGCGGGGTGCGGCCAGCCACGTTCACCAGTTCCGGCGCGGCTCCCTCCTCGCCCAGCATGTGGGCCAAGCCCATCCAGTCCAGGGCGCCTTCGCGCACGCTGCTTGGGACGTTGAGATCGGCGTGCGTGTCGAAGTACACCAGTCCGAGCCGTTCTCCACTTGCGAGATGCCCAGCGACCGTGCCGATGCCTATCGTGCAGTCGCCTCCGAGCACCAGAGTGGCCTCTCCCGCACTGACAGCTTCGGCGACGCGACGGGCGGTGTCGCTCACGATCTCCACCACCTTGTTCAGGTTCTGGGCGTGCCGGCTGTCGTGGTCAGGGCGCCAACGCCACTCCTCTCGATCTTCGTGGTCGTGTACGAGAACGCCGCATCGGCGCAGCGACTCGACCAAGCCCGCGTCGCGGAGCGCGCGCGGTGCCTGTTCCTGGCCCGGAGCGAAGGCACCGGCGCTGGTAGGGACTCCGATCAGCCCCAGAGGTCGACTCACCGTCGTGTCCATGTGTCTTCGTGCCGCTCCATGGGCATGTAGGAGCCGGTCGGGGCGACCCGTTGCCGCCCCGACCTGCGAGGCTCCGATCTCTACGCCGAGGTCTCCTGCGACCGGATGACCGTGACGTCGAGGACCTCGTCGAGCCAGCCGTCGATCGCGGCGGCGACCTCTTCCCAGCCATCCGCGGCCATGATCAGGTGCGGCCGGCCCTCGAACTCGATGTAATCCGTCCGGGCGGGCGAGCGCTCGTACTTCTCGTACTGCTTGTGGGCGAGCGACGCCGGCACCGTGTGGTCCTTCTCCGCCCCGACGATGAGGAGCGGCGCGCGCTCGGCGTTCTTGAAGTGCACCTCGCTCGGCGGGTCGAGGTGGAAGTTCGCGAAGCCGGCCTCGTAGAAGATCCTTCCCGTTTCCGGGACCGCGTAGCTCTCGTAGGCGGCCGCGGCGGCCTCCGGCGTGAACGTGTTCACGAACCCGTACGTGAACTCCTCGAGCGTGAGCGGGACGATGCCTCTCCTCGTCGTCGGATGCGCCAGCGCCGGCGCGGCGGCCTTCAGCGAGGAGAACGGGAGCACGAGGATGCCCTTGGGAGGAGCCGGGCTGATCGCGACGCCTGCACGGCCGAGGCCGCGGTCGAGCAGCACCTCGACGATGAGCCCGCCGAAGGAGTGGCCGATGAGGATCGGCGGCTCGTCGAGCGCACCGATCTTCTCCTCGTAGTGGTCAAAGATCTCCTCGAGGCCGAGGCCCTTGATCTCCTCGGCGTCCTCGCGGAGCTCTTCGACCCCACCGTGCTTGCGCGGCCATTCGGGTGCGGAGACGGCGAAGCCTCGGCCCTCGAAGTAGTCGGCGAAGTTGTTCCAGCTGTTGGCCGCGAGCCAGGCTCCATGGATCAGCATGAGCGGAGTCCGGTCGCGGTTCGGCGCGGTTGCCATAGCGGCTCCCTTCTCGCTGGGGGTGACCCTGGAAACACTACGTGCGTGGCCGCAGGGAAGACGGGCCCCGCGATCGGCGTCTAGCGAATCGACGGGCTCATCGCACCCCGAGCTGGAGGGAACGCTGTCGGAGCTCAGCCAGGAAGACGCCCAGGTGAAGATCGGCGAGGTGTGATGGCGATCGCGTTGCCGCGGGCGGGAGGCCTGGGATCTGTCGCGTCCGTGCTGGTCGGCCGGGAGCGCGAGCGCGCCCGGATCGACGAGCTGCTCGAGCAAGCCCGGAGCGGCCACAGTGACGCACTCGTCGTCCGGGGGGAGGCGGGGATCGGCAAGACAGCACTGCTCGGGCATGCCGCGGAGCGAGCCGACGGGATGACCGTCGTGCGCGCTCTCGGCGTCGAGTCGGAGGCCGAGCTGCAGTTCTCGGGCCTTCTCGAGCTGCTCCGCCCGTTTCTCGAGCACCTTCCGCAGATCCCATCGCAGCAGGCGAAGGCGCTGCGCAGCGCCCTGGGCCTGTGCGAGCCCGAGATGCACGACCGCTTCACGATCGGCGCGGCGACCCTGAGCCTTCTCGCTGCGGCGGCCGAATCGAGCCCGCTGCTCGTGGTCGTCGACGACGCGCAGTGGCTCGACTGCGCGACGACGGACGCCCTTCTGTTCGCGGCGAAGCGGCTCGACGCGGACTCCGTGGCGATCCTCTTCGCCGTTCGCGAGGGTGAGGGCCGAGGCTTCGCAGCGCCCGGAATCGACAGTCTCGAGCTCGGCGGGCTCACAGCGGACGAGACGGTGCAGCTGCTCGCCTGCTGTGACGGACCGGCCGTCGCCTCCGAGGTCGTCGAGCGGCTGTGGGAGGCGACGCAGGGGAACCCGCTGGCCCTGCTCGAGGTGCAGAGCCTGCTCGACGCCGAGCAGCTCAGCGGGCGAGAGCCGCTGCCCGAGCCCGTCCCCGCGGGTGCGACGCTCGAGCGAGCGTTCACCTGGCGCGCCGAGACGCTCCCCGCCGACTCCCAGCGCGCCTTGCTTGTTGCCGCCGTCTCCCTCTCGACGGAGCTGGCGCCGGTCGCGGAAGCGCTGGAGGCGCTCGGGATCGAGAGCGCTGCGCTCGAAGCGGCCGAGGACGCAGGGCTGATCGCCATTGCCGACGGACGAATCGACTTTCGCCATCCCCTCGTCCGATCGGCAGTGTTCCACGGCGCTCCGCCGTCCGAGCGCCGGGAGGCGCACAGGGCGCTCGCGGACGCGATGCGCGATCGCAACGATCCGGAGCGCCGGGCCTGGCATCTCGGCTGGGCCGCTCTGGGCGTGGACGAGGAGGCCGCAGCTGCCCTCGAGCTCGCCGCGCAGCAGGCTCTGTCGCGCTCGAGCTACGCCGCCGCGGCTGCGGCGCTGGAGCGGGCGGCGAGCCTGACGGCCGACGAGGAGCTGCGCCTGCCGCGACTCGCTGCGGCCGCCGACGCAGCGCTGCACGCGGGTCGTGCCGACGACGCCCTGGCGCTCCTGGCGGCACCGCTCCAGGCGGACCGCCAGCCGCGCCTCAAGGCCGAGGCGCTGAGGCTCCAGGGGCGGATCGAGTACCTCGCCGGCAGGCCGAAGCGTGCCGGCGACCTGCTCGTGGAGGCATCTGTCTTGCTCGAAGACGTGGATCCTCGGCTCGCGGTCGAGATCTGCACGGAGGCGTGCAGCGCCAGGCTCGGCATCGGGGACGCTCCGGGCATGCTCGCCGCCGCCGAGCGCGCCCACGCGCTTGCCGCCGAGTCGGACGACGACGAGATCCGCCGGCGCGTGTCGCTCACGCTCGGCTGGGTCCTCTGCTATGTCGGGCGCTCGACGGAGGGCACGCCCCTGCTCGAGCGGGCGGTGGAGTCCGCGGAGGACTTCGACGCGCAGCTTGATTCGCTGAGCCTCCTCCGCATCGGCGTCGCGCTGGAGTGGCTGGAGCGATCGAACGACGCGTTTGCATACGCCTCCCGTGACGTCGACCGGGCGCGGGAGCAGGGTGCGGTCGGCTTGCTGCCGTACCTGCTCTACCAGCAGGCCTGGCATGCGAACCGCGCCGGGCTTCTGAGCGAGGCGTACGCGGCGGCGTCCGAGGCTCTCGCGCTGGCCCGAGAGATGGATCTCTGGCTTCCGCGCGTGCAGGCCCTGCTCATCCTTGCCGCGATCACGGCGAAGCGAGGGGCGGAGCGCGAGTGCCGGCGCTACGCAGAGGAACTGGAGGAGCCCTTGGAGGAGGCCGGGCTGCGCGGCTACCGCGTCTGGCTCCGGCAGTCGCTCGGGCTGCTCGAGCTCGTGCTCGGAAAGCTCGACGAGGCGGCGCACGATCTCGAAGCTGCGGCGCGCGGGCTCGAGGAGCTCGGCATTCACTCCCGCGTCATCATCCCGCGGGCCGAGCTCGTCGAGGTCTATGCGCGCGCGGGGCGAGGCGCGGAAGCGGAGAGTGCGCTCGCCGCCCTAGGGACGTCCCTCGAGTGTCAGAGCCCGGTTGGGCTCGCGGGTGGTGCCCGCGGCCGCGGGCTGCTCGCCTCCGACGAGAGGTTCGAGGGCTGCTTCGCAGAGGCCTTCGCCGAGCACGGGCGCTCGGACGATCGCTGGGCTCTCGCGCGAACGCGGCTCTGCTACGGCGAGCGCCTGCGCCGCGCTGCGAGGCGCGTCGACGCGCGCGAGCAGCTCAAGGTTGCGCTGGAGGCCTTCGAGGAGATGGGTGCGGAGGCCTGGGCAGAACGGGCGCGCGCGGAGCTGCGGGCAACCGGTCAAAAGCTCCGCCGCCGGAAGGCGTGGGAGCAGGACGAGTTGACGCCGCAGGAGCTCCAGATCGCTCTTCACGTGGCCCGGGGCATGACGAACCGCGAGGTCGGCGCAGCCCTGTTCCTGTCGCACAAGACGATCGAGTTCCACCTCGGGCGGATCTATCGCAAGCTGAACCTGCGCGCGCGCGGGGAGCTGATCAGGCGGTTCGCCACCGAGGCTCCGGCGACGGCCTCCGCCGCCTCGTAGGAGAACGACAGAGGCCTCCCGTAGGAGGCCCCTGTCTGCGGTGGTACGTTCGGCTTACTGGTTGACGGTGAGCTGGATCAAGGCACCCAGGCCGGCACCGACGAAGAACCTGTCGTTGCCGCCGAGGCCGTTCAGGATGAGCCGGTCGTTGGCCGCCTCCGAGTGCGCGATCCGCACGCGGGGAGCAATGCCCGTCACGTCCACGATGTCGCCGTCGCGGCGGACTCGGAAGTCGTCGCGGGCGTTCGTGCCGTTCATGGTGATGGTGTCGGGCTGTCCGTCTCCGGCGCCGCCGCCGAGGACGCCTTCGAGGTCGATGTTCGCCAGCGTGACGTCGGTGCCGGTGAGGTCGTTGACGACCGCGTTGTCGGCGCCGCCGAGTGCTTCGAGGTCGACCCGTTCGACGTTGTCGGTGTCCATGGTGATGTTGCCGAGGTCGCGGAAGAAGCGGAGGCGGTTGCCGTTGGCGGAGAAGTCGAAGTTCTCGTTGCCTCCGGAGCCGTTGAACAGGAGCCTGTCCGTGCCGCCCTGGCCCTCGACGATGTCGCTGCCGTCGCCGGGATCCCAGACGAACGTGTCGTGGCCGGTGCCGAGGATTCCGATGTCGGCCCCGGCGTTGCCGTCCACGCGGTCGTTCTGCGCCCCGCCGACGAGCGCGTCCGGGCCGTCGCCGCCGTTGAGCGTGTCGTAGCCGTCGTTGCCGAACAGCTGGAGCTCGAGCAATGCCGCCAGGCCGCTCGCGCCAGAGATCGTGTCCCTGCCGTCGAGGCCCTTGACGGCGAGCGTTTCGGCGCCCGCCACGTCCACGAAGGCGGGGATGTTCGAAGCGGTCACCCGTGCGTTGCCGGGCACCGGCGACGGGGCGATGTCGATGACATCCCATGCCGCCGAGCCGAACACCTTCACGAGGTCGCCGCCGCCGCGCCCGTCGATCGTGAGCAGGTCGCTTCCCTGCTCCGCTCGCCGGACCAGCACGTCGGCGGCGAGGCCGTCGACCGCGATCGCCCCGGAGGCGGAGGCCACGTTGATCAGATCCGCGCCCGCAGTGCCCTTGGCGGTGATGGTGTCGGGCTGTCCGTCGCCGGCTCCGCCGCCGAGGACGCCTTCGAGGTCGATGTTCGCCAGCGTGACGTCGGTGCCGGTGAGGTCGTTGACGACCGCGTTGTCGGCGCCGCCGAGTGCTTCGAGGTCGACCCGTTCGACGTTGTCGGTGTCCATGGTGATGTTGCCGAGGTCGCGGAAGAAGCGGAGGCGGTTGCCGTTGGCGGAGAAGTCGAAGTTCTCGTTGCCTCCGGAGCCGTTGAAGAGGAGCCTGTCCGTGCCGCCCTGGCCCTCGACGATGTCGCTGCCGTCGCCGGGATCCCAGACGAACGTGTCGTGGCCGGTGCCGAGGATTCCGATGTCGGCCCCGGCGTTGCCGTCCACGCGGTCGTTCTGCGCCCCGCCGAGGAACGTCTCGGCGCCCGCGCCGCCGAGCAGCGTGTCGTAGCCGTCCTGGCCGTTCATCGAGGTCGTCTCCGTGTCCGTGAAGACACCGTTCGCCTCGTCCATCCTGACGCGGTCGTTGCCGCCGCCCGCGTTGACGACGATCCTGTCGAACGCGGCGCGGTCGAAGCTGAGGTCGGCCGAGCCGTTGTCCCCGACGTCGACCTGAAGCGTGGTCGGGACTCCTGCCTGCAGCCGGAGGGCGAGCTGATCGCTCGCTCCGTTGCCCGTGAGCGTCAGCGTTCCGTTGTTGACCCGCGCCGAGTAGCCGGCGTGCGCGCGCTCTGCCGCTATGCCGAGCACGGTGACAAGAACCGCGACGACGGCGATCAGGCGCGCCAACGCGTGGCCGCCCGAGCCCGAGCGCGGCTCCCTGTGTGTGTATGCAGACATCCTCTTCCCCTTTGCCAGTCGGATTGCGAGCAGTTGCTCGATGACTGGCTCGATGGTCGCTCGCGAGGGGTCGCCGTCTCTTCGGGGAAACCCCTGGACCGAGGCTGGCCCCTCCTAGCGGCCTCGTCAGAGGCCGACCGCCAGTTCGCCACCACCGCGTCACCGCACCGGAACACGGACCTCGCCTATGCAACCGGAGTGAATCCGCGGGCGCCGCGATTCGCGAGGCCGTCTATCGTGCGCTGACTACAAGGGGGAGAGCTATGCCTCGAGCACAGGACCTGCTGGAGAACTCGACCGCCCGCTTCGACCGCCGCCGCTTCCTGCAGCTCACGGGAGCGCTCGCCGGCGCCGCCGCCTTCTCGCAGCTCCGCGCCGACCTCGCCGGCGCAGCCCCGAGCCTCGGCGCGGATCCGTTCCAGCTCGGCGTCGCCTCGGGCGACCCGCTGCCGAACGGCGTCGTGCTCTGGACGCGGCTCGCGCCGCAGATCTTCGAGCCCGACGGCGGGATGCCGCAGAGCAAGGTGCCGGTCGGCTGGCGCCTGGCCACCGACGCCGATATGCGCAACGTCGTGCGGCGCGGGAGAGTGGTGGCGCTGCCGGAGCTCGCACACTCGGTGCACGTCGAGCTCTACGGTCTCAAGCCCGGGCGCGACTACTACTACCAGTTCGACTATCGCGACGACCTGAGCCCGGTCGGGCACACGCGGACGGCGCCGCCGTACGGGGAGCGGGTCTCCTCGCTCGCCTTCGCCTTCGCCTCCTGCCAGAGCTGGGACGGCGGCTACTACTCGGCGTATCGGCGCATGGCCGAGGAGGACATCGAGTTCGTCGTCCATCTCGGCGACTACACATACGAGTACGGCATCGACGCGAACGGCGGCTTCCGGAACGTGCCGGTCCCGGACCAGTTCCGTCCCGACTGCACGACGCTCGACCGCTACCGGCTGCAGCACGCGCTCTACAAGAGCGACCCCGACCTCCAGCGGGCGCACCGGCTCTTCCCGTGGATGATCGTGTGGGACGACCACGAGGTGCAAAACGACTACGCGGGGCTGGCGCCGGAAGGGGGCGAGCCGAACCCGGAGTTCGCGGCTCGGCGCGCCTTCGGCTACCAGGCGTTCTACGAGCACATCCCGCTGCGCGTCACCTCGCTCCCGGGCTTCGACGACCTGAAGATCTACCGGCGGATCACGTGGGGCGACCTAGCCGAGCTCAGCCTCCTCGACACGCGGCAGTACCGCTCGAACCAGCCGTGCGGGGACGGCGAGTTCCCCCGCTGCGAGGCGTCGCTCGACCCGAGGGTGACGTTGCTGGGGGAGAAGCAGGAGCGCTGGCTCATGCACGGGCTCGGGAGCTCGAGTGCCCGCTGGAACGTGATCGCCCAGCAGGTGCTCATGGCGCAGCTCGATCACAACCGGGGCGACCCGCGGATCTACTGGCACGACGCCTGGGACGGCTATCCCGTTGCGCGGCAGCGCATCGTCGACGGGCTGGAGCAGCGCCGCGTGCGCAATCCGGTCGTGATCACCGGGGACTGGCATTCGACCTTCGTCAGCGACATCAAGCGCAACTTCTCCGACCCGTCCTCGCCGACGGTCGCGACCGAGTTCTCCGGTACCTCGATCTCGTCCAACGGCGACGGTCCCGTCTACGGCCCGTACTACGGGCCGATGATCCCGGCCAACCCGCACATCAAGTTCTTCGACGGTGACCGGCGGGGCTATGTGCGCTGCCTGGTCGAGCGCGAGACCTGGCGCACCGACCTGCGCATGGTCTCGACCGTCAGCCGGCCCGAGGCCCCCGTCGAGACGTTCGCCTCGTTCGAGGTCGAGGACGGCCGGCCGGGAGCGGTGCGCGTTTCCTGAAAGAGACTCGAGATGCCCGGGCCGAGGAAGCAGCCCGGGCATCTCGATCGGTTCCCCTACGGCCTGGCGGGAAGCTTCCGCTCGCAGTCAGCTGCGACGGTGTCCGTGCGGTCGACATGCACGGTGTCCATCCCATCCCCGCAGGTGATGGTGTCCTGCCCACGGCCGCCGGAGATGCGGTCGTTGCCGCTCCCCCCAGTGATCGTGTCGTTGCCTGCGTTCCCGAAGAGGCGGTCGCCGCCGTCGCCCCCGGTCACTGTGTCGTTGCCGTCTCCGCCCGCAACCCAGACGTCGGCGCCGTTCCCGCCGGCAACCGTGTCGTCTCCAGGGCCGCCCCAGACGCGGTCGGTACCCCCGTTTCCGGTGACGCTGTCGTTCCCGGCTCCGCCCCAGGCGTAGTCGCGCCCTGCGCTGCCGACGATGGTGTCGTCGCCGGCGTAGCCGTGGATGTAGTCCCGGGCGCTTGTCCCTGTGAGCGTGTCGTTGCCCGCCGTCCCCTTGATCAGGGCTGCAGACGCCAGCGGGACGACCACGGCGGCGAGTACGACGGCAGAGAGGGAGAGGATTCGCTTCACGTGTACACCTTTCGTTGCTTGCGACGGCGAGGGGAGTGCCGTCTACGAGCACAGACGCTCCGTCCACGGGAAACCCCACGGGCCTTTACGAAACGCGAACAGATCAGCGCGCCTAGCCCGGCGGGATGTTCTGGTTCCGGCGCAGGACGTTGCCGGGGTCGTAGCGGCGCTTGAGCGCCTGGAGGCGGTCGAAGGCCTCGTCGCCGAAAGCTGCCCGGACGCGCTCGATCGGCTCGTCCGCCTGCATGTAGTTCGCGTACCCGCCGCTGACCGCCCACGGCTGGATCGCAGCCGCGGTCTCGCGAGACCAGGCGATGTGCTCCGCATCGAGCGCTGGATCCTGCCAGGTCGCCATCGCGCTGACGTTGAACGCGGCGCCTCGGTAGGAGAGGGCGCTCGTGGTGGGATCGACGTCCTTCGGGGCGCCGTGCAGGGACTCGATGAGGATGTCCCCCGGCGGTCGCCCCAGCGCGGCAACGCGCAGGAGCAGCTCGTCGATGAGCTCATCGGGGAGCTCGTTGACGAAGTGCCCCTTCCAGTAGTGGCGCTGCTCGCCGTACGGCGAGTCGATGAGGCTCTGCTGCTCGGTGAAGGGGCGAGAGCGCACCCCGTCGTCGACGAGGCCGGGGGCGGCCCGCAGCTCGCGCAGCTCCGCTGGGTCCGGGTCCGAGCCCGTGTAGCAGGGGATGACAACCAGCGCCGGCGTCAGCTCGTCGTCGAGCCCGAGCACGGCCTGGCAGCTCAGGTCGCGCGGCGAGCTTGCGACCAGGTCCCGGAAGACACGGAGCGCGTCGCGGACGCCGACTCCACCATAGGCGAGCAGACCGCCGACGACGCCGTCCAACGGATGGAGACGGAAATCGAGACGCGTCGCGACGCCGAAGTTCCCGCCGCCGCCGCGCAGCCCCCAGAGGAGCTCCTCGTCGGCCTGCACGACGCTTCCGTCCGGGGTCACGAGCTCCGCGCCGACGAGGTTGTCGCACGTCAGGCCGTACTGCGCCGTCAGGTGCCCGATGCCACCGCCCAGGGCCAGCCCGCAGACCCCCGTGGACCCGACGATGCCTCCGGGCGTGACGAGGCCGTGGGCCTGCGTCGCCGTGTCGAAGTCGAGCCAGGTCGAGCCGCCGCCCGCGTGCGCGATCCGCGTCTCGGCGTCCACCTCGACGGTGCGCATCTGCGAGAGGTCGATCACGAGCCCGTCGTCGAGAACGCAATGCCCGGCCGGATTGTGGCCGCCTCCGCGCACCGCGACCTCGAGCCCGTTCGACTGCGCGAACGCGAAGGCGGTTGCGATGTCGTCGGCCCCGAGGCACCGGGCGATCACTGCGGGGCGACGGTCGACGAATGCGTTGAAGCCCAAGCGTGCGGCGTCGAAGCCGGAGTCGTCCGGGAGGATCACCTCGCCGGACAGCGCTTGCTTCAGGTCGGCGGCGTTCACGTGAGCTCCGAGAGAGCGAGGGCGGCGGCGCGTGCCGCCGCCCTCAGCAGGTTCCTAGCTCCCGCCCGCCCTGGCCGGCTCAGGCTCGATCGGGGGCGGGGCCTGGCCTTCGTGCGGGGACTCGACCGTGATGTTCGGAAGCAGGCGGTCGAGCCAGCGCGGCATGTACCACGTCTTCTCCCCGAGCCACGTGAAGAACGCCGGCACGAGGGTCATCTTCACGACCAGCGCGTCCGCGAGGATCGCGACCGCCAGCACGAGCCCGAATTCCTTCGAGATGCGGTCGGACGTGAGGATGAAGGCGGCAAAGACGGTGCCCATGATGATCGCCGCGGCAACGATGACCCGCCCGATCGCCGCGATGCCGTGCTCGACGGCGTCTCGCGTGTTCAGGCCGTGGACGTGCTCCTCCCGGATCCGGCTCATCAGGAAGACCATGTAGTCCATGAAGAGGCCGAACAGGATCGCGAAAGCGATCGGCGGCACGAACGTCTCGATCGGGCCGGTGCGGTCGAGCCCCATGACATCGAGCAGGTAGCCCTCCTGGAAGACGAGCGTGAGCACACCGAAGCCGATGAACGCCGACAGGATCGTCGTCACTGCCGCGGTCAGCGAGACAACGATCGAGCGGAACGCCATCGCGAGCACGAGGAACGTCACGCCGATGATGTAGAGCAGGAACAGCGGCAGCCGCTCCATGATCCGGTCGCCGATGTCGATGAACGCCGCGTTCAGCCCCGAGACGTACACGGCAGCGTCGCTGCCCTCGGTCGCCGCAGGGGCCACGTCGCCGCGCAGCCGATCGACGAGCTCCTCGGTCTCCTTGTCCTGCGGTGCCGAGTCCGGCGTCACGAAGACGATCGCCACCGTTTCCTCGTCGTTGAACTGCGGCTCGCCGGCCGACGCGACGCCCTCGAGGTTGCGCACGCCGTCGTAGACGCGCTGCGGCGCCTGCTCGTCACCGTTCACGTCGACCACGATCGGGATCGGTCCGTTGAAGCCGGGGCCGAAGCCCTCCGCGAGCAGGTCGTACGCCCGCCGCGCGGTCTGGTCGGTCGGCTGCGTGCCCTGGTCGGAGGCGCCGAGCCGGACGAGCGCCGAGCCCGTCGCGAGCAGGAGCGCGACGACGAGGAAGACGACGAACACCGGCTTGTGGTTCCGTGTCACGAACCGTCCCCAGCGCGCGATGAGCGTCCGCTCGCGCGCTGCCTCCGAATCGTCGATCGGCTTGAGCGCCGCGGGCACTTCCAAACGCTCGAGGGCCCGGTGGATCTTCACGAACCAGATGATCCCGGGAACGATCAGCACTCCGAACGGGAAGAGCCAAAGCCCCGTCCGCCCACTGACGGGCGCCTCCCGACCGGCCTTCTCGTACATCCGCCGAACCTCCGACGGGATGACGAACGCGCTGACCGGCAGGAGGAGGATCCAGAGCAGCAGGCCGAGGACGCCTCCGAGCCCTTGACCGGTCTGGTGCCTGGCTTCGCGATGGGTCCTGTAGACCCAGTACCAGCCGTAGAAGCCGAGCGTGATCACGAAGAGCACGACGTGGAACCCGGCGCTCATGCGGTCGGTCCGGTGTCCGAGCTTCGCCAGCGCGGCGATGAGCAGCGAGTTCGCCATCAGCACCGTCGTCAGGACGCCGAGTGCGGAGCCGACGCCGAGCTTCGTCACGAAGTCGAGCCCGAAGAACGCGAGCCCGCTGACCGAGATGGCGACCGTGAGCCCGGCGAAGAGCGTCGCGCGCCCCGCGGAGGCGCCGGCCTCTGCGGCCGCATCCGCGGGCGAGAGCCCCTCGTGCAGGAGCTGCCGGAACCGCGTGACGATGAAAAGCGAGTAGTCGATCCCGACGCCGAGCCCGATCATCGACACGAGGAGCGGCGTAATCGTGTTGACGTCGGTGAAGCCAGCGACGATGAAGAGCAGGATGAAGGCCGTCGCGACGGCCACGATCGCGAGCACGAGTGGAATCGCGGCCGATACGAGCGCTCGGAAGACGAGCAGCAGCACGACGAGCGCCATGAGCAGGCCAAGGACCTCCTGGATCCCCTGTTCGATGGGCGGGAACTCGGCGTCGCCGTTGAACTCGACGATTACCCCTGCCGGCTCGACCTGCTCGCGGACGGCGTCCTGGACGGCGACGACCGTCTCCCGATCTTCCGTTTCGATCGTCTCGCTGAACTGCGCCTCGGCGTATGCGATGCGCCCGTCATCGGAGAACGTCTCCTCGCTGAACGGGTCGCCGACGCTCTCGATCCCGGCCTCGTCCTCGGTGGGCGCGAATTCGTCCGTCTGGAGCTCGGCGATCGCTCCCTCGATTGCGTCGCGCCGCTCGGGAGTGTCGAGCGTCTCGCCTTCGGGCGCGGCGAAGACGAGGTTGAGCACGGCGCCCTGCTCGGCCGCGAACTCCGACTCGATCAGGTCGGTGGCTCTCTGCGTGTCCGAGCCCGGGATCGAGAACTCGTCCTTGAGACCTCCCCCGACCGCGATGACGAGAATGACCAGGAGGACGATGATCCCGCCCCAGGCCAGGAACACTCTCCCCGGGTGCGTGGCGCACGCCCGCATCCAGCGTGCTAATGCTCCCGTGGACAGGCGTTCGTGCGCTAGGCGCCGCTCCACGTCTCGTCCATCCGTCATCGCCTGATCGCCTCCTTGGTTACGGGGGGTTTCACGTACAGACCGGCTGACGACGCTGGACTCATCGGTCGCGGTGCGCCGGGGTCTGGGCGGCCCGGCCGTACAGTCGCGGTGCAGGTTATAGACGCTTCCAGACTTCCGCGGGACGTTTCAGGTCAAGATCTGGTGAACGCGGCTCGCACCGGACGTCAGTTCGTCGAGGCGAAGCGTCGCAGCCCGAGCCAGGGCGGAGCTGTCTTGAAGTCGAAGTACTTCGTCCGCTCGACGACGATGCTGCCGGACCCGAGGAGGGGGCCAGCGATCGAGCCCTTGTGGAGGCGCACCTCGTGGTAGTGACGGGGGGAGACCTCCGTCGCGCGCCGGTGCACCGGGTCGCCGTACCACTCCGGGGGAACGTCGGGCGTGGAAAAGAGGATGAGGTTGCCGTAGGCGCCCTTCACGAGCTCGACGTCGTAGTAGCTCAAGAGGCCGACCTCGCCGTAGTGCTCCATGCGCTCGATCAGCTCGTCCTCGAGGTCGAAGAGGATCGTGTGGTCGACCTCCTCGCGCGGCCGCGCGAAGAAGCCCACCGCGGTGACGTTCTCGGCTTCGATCAGCGAGCGCGTGTTTGGCACGACGATCAGATGCCGGTGCCCGTGCTCGTCGTGCTCACGCACGATGTGCTCGCCGCCATTGCCGGCCTCCCGCCAGGCCCGGGCGCGCTCGCGCTCGTGCTCGAGCATCTGGCGCATCACGCCCACCTCGCGCTCGGTGTTCTCCGGGTCTGTGAACGGCTTGCCCGCGAGCACCTCGTCGGCTTCGACGATCGCGTCGTAGTTCACCCCCCGAGTGTACGCACGCTGAAGCGCGTCGTCCGTCCCGTGCCGGCGGAGGTGCGACAAGGACGACAACTACGGCGGTCACGACCGGGACAGGTACGGCCGGGACGACGACTGCCGCGACCACGATCGTGACGACGACGACGACCGGGATCGTTGCAAGGACGATCACTGGAACGGCGGTTGGGGTCGGGACGATCGCGACTACGACGACAGGCACGACCGGGACAAGGGGCGCTGGCACTAACCACGTGCCGGTACCCGGACCGAGCGCGAAGGGCGGGCCCTCGGGCCCGCCCTTCGCATGTCTGGCGACATTCATAGAGTGGAAGCGTGGCGAGCCGGCTTCCCGCGTTCCTTCGCCGTCGGCGCGTGCTCGTCGGCCTGCAGGTCGCCTTCCTCGTCGCAGCGCTGGCGTTCCTCGCCTACGCGGTTCGCGACACCTGGGCCGAGGCGCTGCCTTTGCTCGAGGACGTCGACCCGCTCTTCCTCTTCGCATCCCTGGCGGTCCTCGCCGCCTACTACCTCCTGTTCGTCGTGGGCTGGCAGTGGATCCTGGCCGCGTTCGGGATTCGCGTCGCCTATCGGCTCGCGCTCCAGGCCGAGATGGCCTCGATGCTCGCGAAGTACATCCCGGGCGGCGTCTGGACGCCGCTCGCCCGCATCGTCTGGCTGCGCCGCGCGGGCGGCATCCACGACACGTCGTTCGTCCTCAGCTCGATCCTCCTCGAAGCCGGGCTCTCGGCCGTGGCCGGGATCCTCGTGTTCGTCGCCGGATTGACGGCCGTGGAGGAGATCGACACGCCGCTCTGGCCGCTCCTCGCTTTCGGAGCACTCCTCGCGGTGCTCCTCCACCCGCGCGTCTTCACGGCGCTCGCCCGCGCGCTTTTCCGCCGCTTCGACGCCCCCGAGCCGCCGCGTCTCCCGTACCGCTCCCTCGTGAGCCTGCTCGTCTACTACAGCTTCACGTGGCTCGTCGGCGGGCTGGCGCTCTACCTGCTCCTGCGCTCGCTCGACGCCGACCCCGGGATCGCGACCATCCCCTATCTGGGCGGAGCAGCGGCGGTGGGGGCGATCGTCGCGGTGCTCGTCGTCTTTGCGCCCTCCGGGCTCGGCGTACGCGAGGCCTCCATGTACGGCCTGCTCGTGCTCATCGTGCCCTCCGGGGCCGCGCTGGGCGTGACCGTTCTCAACCGCCTGGCCATCACGATCGTCGAGGCGCTCCTCCTCGGCGCGGGCCTTCTGGCGACGCGGCTCCGCGGCCGCGGGGGCTCACCAGTCCCGGCGGACGGTGAAGTAGACGATCGCGCCGAAGATCGGGAAGACGACCGCGGCGACCACCCAGACGGCCTTCTCGCCGCCCGAGACCCGGGGGTTGCGGAGGACGCTGACGATGGTCGCGATCGCCAGGACGAGAGCGACGACTCCGACCGCGGTGAAGAGCGCGTAGATCACTCCTGACCTCCTCGTGTCTTGAGGGCCTCTCGCCAGCGGAGCAGGATCGCGTGCACGGCGGCCGCACCCAGGATCGGCCCCTCGGGAACCGGGAGGCTTGCCGGATGGAGGATGAACGCCCGCGTCTGCGGCCCGCCGAGCCCTCCGTGGAACGAGATCAGCTCCTCGAAGGCGCACCCTTCGTCGAGCTCGGGGTCGTAGAAGCTCCCGACCATGATGTCCGCCACGTGCGGGAAGCCGTCGGTGCGCAGGAGGTGCTGCGGAGCCGTGGGGGAGAAGGGCGCGAGCGGGTCCTCGCCCTCGATCCGGCCGTCAGCGAGGTAGTGGGCCCCGCGGGGCCCGAGCGCTACGGGCCCGTCTTGCTCGGAGTGCACGAGCAGCCAGCCGACGTGAGGATGCCCGCGCAGCGCGGGCACGAGCTCCGGATGGCGCGCGTCGAGCTCCTCGAGCGTGAGCCGGCGCTGTTCCTCCATCAGGTAGACGAGGCCGAGGTTCCCCGAGCCGAGGACGACCGCCGTCTCGCCGCTCACGTCGTTCTTCGCCCGCTTCTTCTTCTGCGTGCGACCGGTCGCTTCGCCGAGCGCGTGGCCGACCATCGCACTCTGCTCGTCGCCGCCGGCCACCTCGGTGACCGACCCGCCGGAGAGCGAGCGCTCGACGAGCTCGTCGAGCCCGTAGCCGTTCCGTTGCTTGAAGGTCGCTCCCTGGGTCTGCCCGTGGTCCGAGAGCACGACGATCTCGTACGGTCGCGGCGCGTACCTGCGCGCGCGGTCGATGCGGCCGAACTGCTCGTCGAGCTTCCGCAGGGCCTCCAGGGTGTCCGCGCGCTCGAGGCCGGAATGATGGGCGACCTCGTCGTAGCTCGAGAACGTCGCGTAGACGGCGGGGCGCCCCTTCATCATGTCCGAGAGGACGCCGTAGACGATCAGGTCGCGGACGACGACGCACATGGCGGCGCGCAGGAACGGGTAGATCCCGCCCCGGTGGCCTCGTGGTCGGACGTCGCGCCGGCGCTGGCGGGCGGAGGCCGTGATCTCGAGGAACACCTCCCAGAAGAAGAGGACGAGGGCCCGGGTGACGTTGAAGCCGTTGGCGAGGAACGCGCGGTAGCCGGGGTTCGCCTTCTTCTCGGCCTCGAGCCTGCTCACCGTCAGAATCAGGTGGTCGGCCTCACCCGAGAGGAGGTTGCCGCGGCTCGCCCCGCCGTCTCTGAGCAGCCCGATCCCGGTCCCGCGCCGGCGCTCGATCTCGGCGCAGTCCGCGGGCGCCGAGCACGTCATCAGCGTGCCGGTCTCCTTCTCGACCCAGCGGAACGCCGAGATGTCCTCGTTGGAGCCGAGGAGGATGCCGGCCTGGCTCGCGCCCGTCTGTGAGGAGAGGTCCGTCTCCCACTCGCTGAGCCCATGTGTGTCATCGGCGAGCCAGCGCGCCATCGTCGGCGCGTTGCCGTCGCGCATCGCGTTTCGCAGCACCGGCAGGGCGAGCCCGTCGATCTCCAGGAAGAGAATGCCCGGCTCGTCGGTGGCGACGCGCTCGCCCGACCGGCGCGCGATGCGCTGGATCGATCGCAGCGAGTAGGTGTCGTCGTCGTTCGCCCCGACCACGACCTGGAGCGCGATGCTGACGGCCGCCGCCACGAGCGCGACGAGGAGGGCGATCCAGAACGAGTCGAGCTGGATCGTTCCCTCCGTGAGGCTGTCCGCAATCATCAGCATCGCCGCGTTCGCGAGCAGGACGAGCACGAAGCCGAGCGCGAGCGTGAACGGGAGGCGGAGCGCGGCGATGAAGGGCGGGAGGATCGCGTTCAGGACCGCGACGACCAACGCGACGAGCAGAGCGCCCCAGAAGCCTTCGACCTCTGCGCCCGGGACGACGTAGGCGGCAGCCAGGAGCGCCAGCGCCGCGATCAGCCAGGCCACTACCAGCCGGGCGGGGCGGATGCGCGGCCGCTCGGGGTGCCAGGTCAGCGGCTCGGCGAAGCGAGCTGTGGTCTGCGCCTCCACCGTCCGAGGTGCCGGTTCGGGCGCCACGGCGCACACGCATAGCGCGGCAGCGAGGTGACGAGAGCAGCGCACGAGCGCGCAGCGAGCACCACCGGAGACGCGCGGCGACGAGCGCGAGGTAGACGCGAGCAGCCGAGGCGATCGCCGCGCCGCCACCTCAGCCAGGACCACGCCGACACGTGTGAGGCCTGCCACCGACGTCTGCATTCGATGCTCGTGAGGTCTCGACGACAGCCGCGGAGCGCTGCGGTGCGCCGGTCGAGAGCTTCTCGCGAGCCACAGCTCGACAGCAGCTCATCGCCGTCGGCGATGCGGGTCCCTGTCGCTGCCGGCACGGCGGCCGAGAGCGGATGCTACGCCGTGACCGCACCAGCAGCTCGAGCGACTCGCTGCGACAGCTCATCAGGTCTGGCCGCAGTATCGCCGATCGCGTGCGCTCCACCACCTGCCGCCGACTCGACCTCCGACGCCAGCGCCAGCCGAGGCGAGATGAGCCGACGAGCCGAGCAGGCAGCTGCAGAGCGAGACGGCTCTCAGCGGCCGAGGATGCGAGACCGGCCGGCGAAGACGCCGACGCAGCACACCAGCATGCAGAATGGCGAGCTCGAGCCACCGACGGCTCGTCGTCCTGTTCCGTCTGGCGGCGCCGGAAGCGGTCGAGCAGCTCGCCTCCCTCGGCCTCGCGTTGCGCCCGCTTCGCCTGCTTCTTCTCGGCCCGCTGCTCCTTCTGCTCGGCGACCTTGACCTTCGCGTCCGTGTACGACTCCCCGACGAGCTGCTTTCCGCCCGTCCAGCCGAACGTCCACACGACGAGGACGATCGCGAGGAGGACGTTCCAGGCGGTCATGATCAGCTGCTGGGCCGTGGAGTAGGCGACGGCGGTGGACTGGGGGACGTCGCAGCAGGAGTCGAGGGCGAGGGCGTTGGTCGCCTGGGTGATCCCGACTGCACCGGGGGTCACGGACACGACGTTCGCGAGCGAGCCCGAGCCGGTCACCCACATGATCGACTCGAAGGTGACCGGGATCGCGAAGGCGGCCAGGAAGATCCCGATCACGACCAGCTTGCAGAGCCATGAGAGGAGCGAGGGCAGGAACACGTGAATCGCGTACCGGCGCGGCGTCGAGAGGATCGCCCCGCCGGCCTTCGCCTGCGCCCAGAGCTTCTTGACCTGGCGCCAGAAGATGCGGCCGACCAGGACGATCAGGAACCCGCCACCTGCGAGGACGGCGAGCACAATCGCCGGGTTGTTGTCGATGCTGTCCAGGCTCTCATCGAATGAGCCGGGCACCGAGAGGAAGAGATAGAGGTAGACGAACGTCCCGGCGAGCGTGAAGAAGATCTTCTGGACGAGGTAGGCCGCCAACGCGCCGGCGAACGTGCAGGCTGGGATGATGGCCACGAACATGAGCAGCGTCACAAACGTGCCGATGTTCGCGGGCAGGAAGTTGTTCATGGCCACCCCGACCGCGTAGGCGGTCACGATCGGGGCCAGCGTGACCTCGCCGGGGTACGCCGCGCGGAGGATGCCGTAGTACGAAAGCCCGGCGAGCACCGTCTGGGCGGTCTGGACGGCAAATGCGGCGACGATGTAGCCGGCCGGGACCTCCTTGATCTGGTCCCAGAGGTTCTCGAGCCAGCCGATGACGTCGATCCCGAGGAGATGGAGGAGGACGATCACGACCGTAGTCCCGAGCAGCCATCCAGCCACCTTGACGAGGCGGCTGCGACGGGACGGGTCCTTGAACGGAAGAACCT
>CAVZIX010000015.1:0-101705 GCA_963775395.1 uncultured Actinomycetes bacterium | reverse complement strand
CGCGCCGTCTCGAGAGCCTCCTTCTGCGCAGGGTCCAGCCGCCCGAGGTCGAGGGCTTCAGCGCCGCCGCCCTCGCGAGCGACGCGATCCCGGCGGCGTCGCCGCCCGCTGCCGCGGCGCCGGTGGCCCGCTCCAGCTCCGGCGATTTGCGCGTCCGACCCCGCGATCTCGTTCACGGCACGGTCGCCCGCCGCGACCTGTTCCGCGACCTCCTTCCAGCGTTCGCGGGTCTCGTCAAACGGAACGAGCGCCACCCGGACCTGGGCCAGCTTCTCGACCTGGGGAGCCGACCCATCGCGAGCCGCCGCCGCCGCGGCGTCGACAAGGCGCGTGAAGCGCGCTTGCGACGCCGCGAGTCTCTGGGCGCACTTCTGCGCCTGCACGAGCTTCGCGGAGCCGTCCGGGAAGCAGTCGGCATATGCGTAGTCCTGCGGCTCCAGCAGCGAGATCGGATCCGCACTCCGGCGCCGATGCTCGCCGAGCTGTGGCTCCCCCGCAGCCGCATCGACGAGGAGAAGGAAGTGGTTGAACCGCGCCTGGGTGTCCAGCGGCATGCCGGTCTGCGGTCCGGTGACGGCGGTGACGTTGGCCGGCACCTGGCTTCCGGCTACCAAGGGCGCCTGCAGACCGGCCCCGGCAGGACCGCAGTGCGCGGGAACTGCGGCGGTGGCTCCCCGCCCTGGTGCTCGCGACGGGTGCCGGCGCCGCAACCGCCGCCTGCGGAAGATTGCGTCGATCCGGCCTGGGACGGAGCCTGCCCGCCGCGCGGCACTTGCCCCGACAGGAGCGTGAGCCCGGTCATCCCCACCGCGATGGTCAGGATCCTGAAAGGCCGCGAGCGGCGCCACAGGCCGAGGGCGAGGCGGGAGATCGACATCCGCGCGAGCTCCTAGCTCCGGTCCACGTAGCGGCGGATGTCCTCCTCCCCGAACTCCATCAGCATCTCGTTCGAGATTTCCGAGATATCGCCCACCTCGTCCAGATGATCTGCCAGGCGCTCGGCCTGGATTGGCTGGACGGCCTCGAAGAACTGGCGCACCTCGCGAGCATTTCCGAAGCTCTCGTCGGCCGAGCGTGCCATCTCGGCGATCACCTTGCGAGCCTCGCGCCGCCCCTTCGGTCAGGTCGAAGCCGTTCTTGCGCACCAGGTCGAGGAAGATCGCGTTGAGTCCGTCCTGGTCGTAGGAGGAAAACTCGACCGTACGCGAAATCCGCGACTTGAGGCCGGGGTTGGCTTCGACGAAGCGGCGCATCTCGACGCGTAGCCGGCAACGATCACACCAGGCGGTCGCGCGGTTGTCCTCCATGAACTTCAGCAGCGTGTCGATCGCCTCCTGACCATAGGTCGGTCCGCCGTCGCCCCGTCGAGGCCGCGAGCGTGTAGGCCTCGTCGACAAACAGCACGCCGTCGAGAGCATCCTTGACCTTGTCCTGCACGAGCCGGGCCGTGTCGCCGAGATGCGTGCCCACCAGCATCGAGCGGTCAACTTCCACCAGCTTGTCCTTACGAACAGCTTCAGCTCGTAGAGAAGCCTGCCGATCAGTCGCGCCACCGTGGTCTTGCCAGTGCCGGGCGGACCGGTGAATACCATGTGGAAGGTAAGGCTCGACACCGGCAGGTCGCGTTCCTTCAGCGCGACGACGCGGGCGAAATCGGTGATCGAGAAGATTGTCCTTGACCGATTCCAGCCCGATCAGGTCGTCGATCTCGCGGAGGATCGGGTCAGCACGTCGCCTTCTCCTGGCGCAGCAGCTCGTCGCTCCTTTCGCCGCCGGCGGTACGAGGCATCCATCCCTGTCCCTCTCACTCGAGCTGATCATCGACGCGTCTGACCGCCCCGCGATCGACCTCCCGCGCGCCGCCGGGTTCAGTTCCTCGTGCAGCCTCGATCAGGGCCTCGGCCAGGCGCCGGCACGCCTCCGCATTGTCGAAGTTCTCGCCCGCACGGCTGCGCGCCTCGGCGATCAGCCGGCTGATGCGGTTGAAGTCGCGTCGTCCTTCAGCCGCCATCCGCCTCGGTCGAGCGAGCCTTCGACCAATTGCAACAGCGTGTCGTCATCGAGATGGCCGAAATGGATCATCCGCCGTGCCAGCTTGTCGAGCCAGCGCGCGTGGCCCGGGTCCTGTGCCAGCCGGCCGGCGGCGGTGTCGCTCATGGTTGCGATGACGAGAAAGCTGCGCGGGTTCTGTTGCGCCGCATCGAGGATCGCAAGGCCGAGGTCCACCCCCGGGGTGTCGCCGCCGCCGTAGGGGTCGGGCGCCAGCAGCCAGTCGGCCTGGTCGAGGAGCAGCACCCCGCCGATCGCCTCGCGTGCCTTTGACTGCCCCATTTCCGCCGCCGACCGGAAAGCGCCCGTGCGGATGGGTGCCCCGCAAGGCGACGATCGAACCGGTCTTCAGGGCCACCCATGCCGGCCAGGATTTGTGCGGTCGCCATCGCGGCGGTGGTCTTGCCGACGCCACGCGGGCCGGCGAACAGCGCCACCACCGCCGGCGCGTTGGTGCCGAAGGGCGCCGACGGATTCGCCTCCGCCGGATCGAGGAGACGCTGGACGATCTGATCGCGGGTCGCCTCGAGCCCCTGCAGGCCATCGAGGACTTCGCGCGAAGCCCTCGGCGCGGAGCCGCTTGCGGTCCGAGGCCGAACAGTTCTCCACGCGGCGCCGCGGCTGCGCCGGCGGCCGCCGAGCGCGACCGCCGCCGGCCGGGCGGACAGCCAGCCGAGCAGCTCCGACACGAGCGGCACGCGGGCGAGGAAGTTGAGCCAGCCGAACTCGTAAGCGAGGGTGAGCAGCACGAGCAGCCAAAGCACTCCGGTGATCGCCGGCAGCATCGTCCCCAATGCGCCGCCGATCAGCTTGGCTGGTCTGCCCCCTGGAAAGTGGCCCTCCCTGAAGTAGGCTTTTCAGCCTTTGGAGGATGCCAGGAATGCCGCAGAAAAAGCACAAGCCTGAAGAGATCATCGCTAAGTTGCGGCAGGTCGAGGTGATGACCGGCCAGGGTACGTCGATGGCGGATGCGGTCCGCTCGATCGGTGTGACTGAGGTTACGTACTATCGCTGGCGCAGCGAGTATGGCGGCATGAAGCTCGACCAGATGAAGCGCCTGAAGGAGTTGGAGGTCGAGAACACTCGACTTCGCAAGGCGGTGTCGGATCTGACTTTGGACAAGCTGATTCTGAAGGAAGCTGCGCGGGGAAACTTCTAAGCCCCTCACGCCGGCGTCAATGCGTCGAGCACATTCAACGAGAGCTGCAGGTATCCGAGCGCCGTGCCTGCGCGGCGCTCGGGCAGCACCGTTCGACGCAACGCAAGGCGCCGCGGGGCAGAGCCGACGAGGCCCGGCTGACAGCCGATATCATCGCGCTGGCTCGCGCCTATGGCCGCTATGGCTATCGCCGGATCACGGCTCTGCTGAACGAGGCAGGCTGGGATGCGAGCGTATCGCGGGTGGCCCGCATCTGGCGACGCGAGGGGTTGAAGGTTCCAGTGAAGCAACCGAAGCGGCGCCGGCTGTGGCTGGCTGACGGCTCTTGCATCCGGCTGCGACCGGAGCGGGCGAACCATGTGTGGGCCTACGACTTCGTCGAGGATCGTACCTCTGACGGGAGGAAGTATCGCATGCTCAACATTGTCGACGAGTACACGCGCGAGTGCCTGGCGATCAAGGTGGCGCGCAAGTTGAACTCGATGGACGTTATCGAAACGCTGGCCGATCTGTTCCTGCTGCGTGGTGTGCCGGCGCACGTCCGCTCGGATCAGGGACCGGAGTTCATTGCGGAAGCCGTGAAGAGCTGGATCGGCGCCGTCGGGGCACAGACGGCCTACATCGAGCGCGGCAGCCCGTGGGAGAACGGCTATGTCGAGAGCTTCAATGGGCGGCTGCGCGACGAGCTGCTCAACGGCGAGATCTTCACGACACTTAAGGAGGCGCAGATCGTCATCGAGGGCTGGCGCCAGCACTACAATCGCGTGCGGCCGCACTCCTCGCTGGGCTACAAGCCGCCGGCGCCCCCCGCCATGCTCTGGCCGGCTGAGCCGCGATCATCAACCATGGTCGCAAAGCCCACATGCATTAGATTTGAACCGGGCCACCGAATGGGGGCAGGCCAGAACCGCACCAAGCAAGGGGAGGAGGCCAATGCCTGTCTATCTCATCGCGAACGTGAAGGTGACCGACGACGCCTGGATCCCGGGATATGCGGCGGCGGTGCACGACATCGCGAAGAAGCAGGGCGGGCCGCTACCTGTCGCGGAGCGGGAACATCCACACCATCGAGGGCGAGGCGCCCGACGTTACCAGCTCATCGCGCTGATCGAGTTCCCGGACCGTCGCCTCGGTCGAGGCCTTCGCGAACGATCCCGACTACAGGCCGCACGGCGACGGGCGCAGAGGCTGGGAGCGTCAGCAACTTCTACGTGATCGACGACACCGATATCGCGGGCACTATCCCCTACCTCCCGAAGGGCCCCGACTGAGGCGGTCCCTGCGCGCCGGCGCGCCTATTTCCTGCGCCGGGGAGTAGTGCCATGACGACCGGGCTCACGCCGCCGACCGCGCCGTCCTTCGCGTATCCGGAACGGACGCGCGGGAATTCCTGCAGAGCCTCGTCACCAACGACGTGCGTGGCCTGGACGCCGGCGCGGTCTATGCGGCGCTGCTACGGCGCAGGGCACGTACCCTTCGACTTCTTCCTGGTGCCGGACGGCGACAACGTGCTGATCGACGTCGAGGCCGACCGAGCCGGGGCGCTGGCGCAGCGGCTGGGCATGTACCGGCTGCGGGCGAAGGTCGCGATCGAGCCGACCGGTCTCGCGGTGGCGGTGGGCTCGGCGGCCCGCCGCCTGGACGGCCTTCGCCGACCCGCGCCACCCGGAGGTCGGATGGCGCGGATGCGGTGGCGCGATCCGGGCGAGCGACCCTCGCCGGCGATGGGGCCACTGGCGCCGGGGGCCTCGCGGCCCGCCGGATCGCCCTCGGCGTGCCCGAGACCGGCGTCGAGTGCTGCCCGATGACAGCTACATCCTCGAGATGGGCTTCGAGCGGCTGCACGGCGTCGATTTCCGCAAGGGCTGCTACGTCGGCCAGGAGGTGACCGCGCGGATGAAGCACAAGACCGAGCTGCGCAAGGGCCTGGTGCGCGTCCGCAGTGGAGGGCCCGCGCCGCCGCCGGGCACCGAGATCCTGGCCGGCGGCAAGGTGGCCGGCACGCTCTACCTCGGCGGCGGACGGCCACGGCCTCGCCTACCTGCGCTTCGACCGCGCGGACGGCGAGCTGACCGCAGGGGAGGCGCGGGTGCAGACGGTCGGCTGACGGGTTTTTCGGCGAAATCGGCCTGCGCGTCCCGGGGAGACGATCATCGGCTTGGCGCAAAGGTGGCAAAATTGCTGGAAAGGCCGCTTTTGGAAAGTGGCTGGATTCGGCTTGCCACTTTTTTACGGGCGGTTAGACGCGCGGCGGTTCCGCGCGGGGGCTCTAGGCGGCGCGGAGGAGGTCCGCGGACGGCTTCGAAGACGTTGGCGTTGGCGGCGACGAGGCCCTGGCCGGCGAGGAGGTCGCCGTCGGTCTCGATCGTGCCGACGACGCCGCCGGCTTCCTGCACCAGCACGAAGCCGGCGGCGATATCCCAGAGCGAAAGGCCGCGCTCCCAGAAGCCGTCGAAGCGGCCCGGCCGCGACCCAGGCGAGATCGAGCGCCGCGGAGCCGAAGCGGCGCACGGCGGCGACTTCGTGCGCGCACGGCGATGAGTCATCGAGGAACTTCTCCGCGCCGTCGACGCCGAGCTGCGGGATGCCGGTGGTGACGACGGCTTCGGAGAGCTTCTGGCGCGAGGCGACGCGCAGGCGCTTGTTCTCGAGCCACGCGCCCTGGCCTTCCTCGGCCCAGAACATCTCGTTGCGCATCGGATCGAAGACCACGCCGGCGCGCAGCTTGCCGTCGCGCTCGAGGGCGATCGAGATCGCAAGTGCGGGATGCCGTGCAGGAAGTTGGCGTGCCGTCGAGCGGATCGATGATGAAGCGGTGGGTCTTGTCCGAGCCCTTCACCTCGCCGCCTTCCTCGCACGAGAGCCATAGCCGGGGCGGGCCTCTCAGGCTCGTCGCGGATGATCTCCTCCGCCTTCTGGTCGGCGCGCGAGACGAAGTCGGACGGGCCCTTGCGCGAGACCTGCAGGTTCTCGACCTCGCCGAAGTCGCGCAGCAGGCGCGCGGCCGGCGGCGCGCGCGGCGTCCATCATGATGGTGACGGTGGGGGAAGGGCGGGACATGGGCGGCGCGCCGGATCGGGGGAAACAGGCGCGCCTTATGGCCGCTCGCCGGCGGCGCGGCAAGCCCGGATCGGCCTCAGGGCAATCCTTCTTCAGTCGCGCCGGGATGGACGCGCGAGCACGCCGCGACGCTACCAGTGATCGAATGTCCATGGGATGCCAAACCGACTTAGAAAGGCCTTGATCTCCTCGAACGGGTTCGGCGCCTCTTCGGATGCGCTGAACCGGGCGCCGACCAGCTCGAGCACCGTTCCGGTGGCTCCGGTCTTCAGACCGTGCTCGAGTGCGGATTCGAGCGCCTCCACTTCCGAGGCAGGCACGATGAGATACCATTCACCGGGTAGCACTCGACGACCTCGGGGACGTCGCGCGCGACCTCGGGGATCTTGTGGAGCTGGCGCGAGGCGGGGCGGACCCGGACGACCGCCGCGAGCGGATAGCCGATCGCCTTCGGGTCGACGGTCGCGTGATAGCCGGTGATGACGCCGGCGCGCTCGAGGCGCTGCACGCGGTCGGCCACGGCGGGCGGAGAGAGGCTCACGCGGCGGCCGAGCTCGGCCATCGTCAGGCGCGCCTCGGCCTGGAGCTCTTCGATGATCCGACGGTTGGTTTCGTCCAGAAGCTGGTTTTCGTAAGCCATGGACTCACAAGTCCTTCCATTTGCAGGCAGCTGGCCGCCAACACCTTCGGTCGGCCATTCCGGAATCGTAGCTCTGCGGCGACAATTTCTCCATGGAGATGGCGCATCCCGGACGGTTCACCCGGCGCGTCGACAGCGTCCCGCCGGCGACGTACTTCGTCGGCAGCGCGGTCTTCCACTACCTCGGCCCGGCGTTCGCCGTGCTCCTCTTCGCGCTCGTCGAGCCGCTCGGGGTCGCGTGGCTGCGGATCGCGAGCGCCGCGCTCGTCTTCGCCCTCTGGCGGCGGCCCTGGCGCACGCTCGCGGCGCTCGACCTCTCCGGTCGCCGACTCGTGCTGGCGATGGGCGCCGTGCTCGCGTTCATGAACGTCTGCTTCTACATCTCGATCGACCGGCTGCCGCTCGGGACCGTGGCGGCGATCGAGTTCCTGCCCGTGATCGTGCTCGCGGCGATCGGCGCGCGGACGCTCCGCAACGGCGCGGCGCTCGTCCTCGCCGTCGGCGGCGTCTACCTGCTCACCGACGTCCAGCTGACCGTCGGAGCCCGTCGGGATGGCGTTCGCGTTCGCCAACGCGGCGCTCTTCGCGCTCTACATCGTCCTCGCCCACCGGGTCGCCCAGCACCCGGGGATGAGCGGCATCGACGGGCTCGCGGCCGCGATGCTGATCGCCTGGGTCGTGGCCACGCCGCTCGGCGGCTGGGACGCTGTGCCCGCGCTCGTCGACCCGGTCGCGCTCGCCGCCGGCATCGGCGTCGGCATCACCTCCTCCGTGATCCCGTACGTCTGCGACCAGCTCGCCATGGCGCGCATGCGGCGGGCGACCTACGCGCTGCTCGTCTCGCTCCTCCCGGCGACGGCGACCGTGATCGGGATCGTCGTGCTGGCGCAGATCCCGACGCTGCCGGAGATCCTCGGCGTGGCGCTCGTCGTCGGCGGGGTCGGCGTCCACCGGGAGGCCTAGCATCGGGGCGTGACCTTCGGCAGGCGGCTGTTCCTGCTCTCGCTCGTCGTCTCGCTCTGCCTGACCGCTGCGCTCGCGATCGGGACGCTCCTCTTCGGCGACTTCGACGAGAACGGCGGCAACCTCGTCGCCACGACGGCGTTCCTCTCCCTTGCCAGCCTGCTCGCCCTTCCGGCCGGCGTCCTGCTCGACCACGGCCGCGCGCCGCTGCTCGCCTGGACGGTCATCGTGGCGTCTGCCGCGGCGTTCGTCCTCGCCGAGCTCGCGCTCTGGAGCGTCGACGAGGAACCGGCCTGGAAGCTCGCGCTCATCCTCGGGCTCGTGGCGCTCGCCGGCGCCCAGGCCGCCGCGACGACCTGGCCGCTCTCGCCGGACGACGGGCCGGCCGTCATCTGGCTCTACTGGATCGGCATCGCACTCACCGTCGGGCTCGCCCTGATGATCTCGATCGCCGTCTGGGAGGAGAGCGACGCCGAGGGCGGCGTGCGCCTCATGGCCGCGACGGCGATCGCCGCACTGCTCGCGACGCTGCTCCAGCCCATCGTCCGGCGTCTTCAGCGGCCCACGGCCCGTAGGCACGAACTCGTCCTTCGCCTGGATCGGCCTCCGTCCGAGCAGGCCGTGGCCGACGCCGTCGAAGCCTTCTCGCGGCACGGGGTGAAGGCGGATGTGGTCAGCCGGTCACGCGTCTGAGACACTCGGCGGGTGCCGGTCGCACGCGGCGGGAACCGTCGGACCGGCTCGGTAGTCTGGCGCGGCGCGCATGGCCGAGTTCGTTCACCTCCACGTCCACTCCGAGTACTCGATCCTCGACGGGGCCTGCCGGATTCCCGAGCTTGCCGCACGCGCCGCCGAGCTGGAGATGCCGGCCGTCGCGCTCACCGACCACGGGAGCCTCGCCGGCGCGGTCGAGCTCTACAAGGAGGCCGGAAAGCACGGCGTCAAGCCGCTGCTCGGCTGCGAGGTCTACGTCGCCGAGGACCGGCTGGCGCAGAAGAAGGGCTACGCGCACCTCACGCTCCTCGCGGAGACGAACGAGGGCTACGCGAACCTGATCAAGCTCGCCTCGGCGGGCTTCCTCGAGGGCTACTACTACAAGCCGCGCGTCGACTGGGACCTGCTCGGCTCGCACTCGAAGGGCCTGATCGCGCTCTCCGGCTGCCTCTCGGGGCGTGTGTGCAAGGCGCTCGAGAGCGGGAACCGACCCGAGGCCGAAGCGGAGGTCACGCGGCTCGCGGACATCTTCGGGAAGGACTCCGTCTACCTCGAGATCCAGGACGCCGGGCTCGAGGTGCAGAAGGGGATCAACGCCTCGCTCGCCGAGATCGCCAAGTCCTCGGGGCTGCCGCTCGTCGCCACCGGCGACGTCCACTACCTCCGCCACGAGGACGCGCGCGCGCACGAGGCGCTGCTCTGCATCCAGTCCGGGGACACGCTCGCCAACCCGAACCACTGGAAGTTCGACACCGACCAGTTCTACTTCAAGACGCCGGCCGAGATGGCCCAGGACTTCGCGGACTACCCGGAGGCGGTCCGGCGGACGCTCGAGATCGCCGAGCGCTGCGCCGTCGCGATCGAGCTCGGGGTCATCCACCTGCCGCACTTCCCGACGCCCGACGGGCGCGACGCCTTCGACTACCTCGTCGAGCTGTGCGAAAAAGGCCTGCAAAAGCGCTACGGAACCGTGACGCCGGAGCTCCAGGACCGTCTCAAGTTCGAGCTGAAGACGATCCGCGAGATGGGCTTCGCGGACTACTTCCTGATCGTCTGGGACTTCATCCGCTTCGCGAAGACGAACGGGATCGGCGTCGGGCCGGGGCGCGGTTCGGCGGCCGGGTCGATCGTCGCCTACTCGCTCGAGATCACCGACATCGACCCGATCAAGTACGACCTGCTCTTCGAGCGCTTCCTCAACCCGGGCCGCAAGTCGATGCCCGACATCGACATCGACTTCTCGGTCTACGGGCGCGACCGGGTCATCAACTACGTGTCGGACAAGTACGGGCGCGACCAGGTGGCCCAGATCATCACCTTCGGGACGATGATGGCGCGCGCGGCTGTGCGCGACGCCGGCCGCGTGCTCGACATCCCGTACGGCACCGTCGACAAGGTCGCGAAGCTCATCCCGGAGGGCCCGAAGGTCTACCTCGACGACTGCATGAAGCCCGGCGCGGAGCTGAAGCAGGCCTACGACGCCGACGAGATCGTCCGCCAGATCGTCGACCTGGCGAAGCCGCTCGAGGGGCTCGTCCGCCAGGACTCGATCCACGCTGCCGGCGTCGTGATCGGCGACCGGCCGCTGACCGAGTACCTGCCGCTCCAGCAGAAGGGCGCCGACCAGGAGGTCGTGACGCAGTTCGCGATGGAGGACGTGGAGTCGCTCGGCCTCCTGAAGATGGACTTCCTCGGCCTGCGGAACCTCGACGTCATCGACAAGGCCGTCGAGCTCGTCGGCGGCGTCGACATTGCCAAGATCCCGCTCGACGACCCGAAGACGTACGAGATGCTCGCGCGCGGGGAGTCGACGGGCGTCTTCCAGTTCGAGTCCTCGGGCATGCGCGACGCGCTCAAGATCGTGAAGCCGACCGAGTTCGAGGACCTGATCGCCCTCGTCGCGCTCTACCGCCCGGGGCCGATGGGCTACATCCCCATCTACGGGAAGCGCAAGCACGGCGGCGAGCAGGTGACGTTCCTCGACGACCGCCTGCGGCCGATCACCGAGCCGACCTACGGCATCTGCATCTACCAGGAGCAGTACATGGAGATCGCCAAGCAGCTCGCCGGCTTCACGCCCGCCGAGGCCGACGACCTGCGCAAGGCGATCGGCAAGAAGATCCACAAGCTGATGGCGTCCCTCAAGGACAAGTTCCTCGAGGGCTGCGCGGCCAACGGGGTCACGCCCGGGGTCGCCACGCAGCTCTGGAAGGACATGGAGCAGGCGCAGGACTACTCCTTCAACAAGTCGCACGCCGCCTGCTACGGGCTGATCGCCTACCGCACCGCCTACCTCAGGGCGCACTGGCCCGCCGAGTACATGGCCGCGCTGATCTCCTCGGTGATGAGCACGAAGGACCGCGTGCCCTTCTACGTCGCCGCCTGCGACGAGATGGGGATCGAGGTCGAGCCGCCCGACGTGAACGTCTCCGTCGAGGACTTCCGCGTCGTCGAGGGCAGGATCCGCTTCGGGCTCAACGCCGTAAAGAACGTCGGGGAGAGCGCGGTCCGCTCGATCCTCGCCGCGCGCGAGGAGGGCGGACCGTTTGCGTCGATCTGGGACTTCTGCGAGCGCGTCGACCCCGGTCAGGTGAACAAGCGCGCGCTCGAGAGCCTCGTCAAGGGAGGCGCGCTCGACTCGACCGGCTCGACGCGCCGGGGGATGCTCGAGGTGCTCGAGGACGCGCTCGTCTCGGGCGGCCGCCTGATCGCCGACCGCATCGCCGGCCAGAGCTCGATCTTCGACCTCGGCGACGGGGAGGAGCAGCAGGACCGGCGCCAGCACCACAGGCAGATCTCGACGGCGGAGTTCGAGAAGCGCGATCTCCTCGCGCTCGAGAAGGAGAGCCTCGGCCTCTACGTCTCCGAGCACCCGCTCGACTCGGTGCGGGACCAGCTCCGACGCAAGACCGACTGCCGCATGGCCGAGGTGGAGCGGCGCCGCGACGGCGAGGTCGTAACCGTCGGCGGCATCGTCAGCGCGATCAAGCAGCTGACGACGAAGAAGGGCGAGCCGATGGTCTTCCTCCGCCTGGACGACCTCTCAGGCTCGCTCGAGACGGTCGTCTTCAACTCGGTCTACGCGGCCGCGCGCGAGCTGCTCGAAGCCGACCGGATCCTGGTGGTCAAAGGCCGCGTCGACCACAAGGAGGGCGAGACGAAGATGATCGCGCTCGAGATCGCCCCCTTCGAGGCCTCCGCCGACAAAGGCGAGGTTCGCCTGAGGCTCGACGCGCGCAAGGCGCCGGCCGGGACGATCAGGGAGCTCGCCGAGGTCGTGCGCAGCTTCCCGGGCGAGTCCGAGGTCGTCCTCGAGCTGGAGACGTCCGTCGGCTCGCAGACCTACGCGTTCGGCGCGCAGTTCAGAGTGCGGCCCGAGCCCGACTTCTATGCCGAGGTGAAGGCCCTCCTCGGCGAAGCGGCGATCCGCTAGGCGTCTACGACGGGAGGCGGCCGCTCTGGGCACGGGCCCAGGAGGCGGCGCGCTCGCGGCGGCGGCGCAGCTTGGCGGAGAGGCGACCGAGCGCTCGGGGCTCGGGCGCCGTCGTGTCCGGCTCGGCGTCGACGGGGGAGGCCTCGATGTACGGGTCTCCGCCGAAGAAGGAGCCGACGACCGCGGCCGGATGGTAGTCGAGCATGTCGTGGCGGCGAGGTTTCATGCCTACTTGACGGCTGTGCCGCCCCAAATCTTCCCGTCGGTATGAAACGCGTATTAAGCATGCGTTAGGAGAGCCCATTCCCCCGCTCGGGGGACAACCAAGGATTCGCTACAACCGAAGCAGGAGATACATCAGCGGAAGGAACAGGAAATGCCTGCGGTTGAACTCGAAATCCAAATTGACCCCGAAGCGGAGCTGGTGCGCGCTTGGCGGATCGAGGAGCTCGTGCGTGCCGGATACACGCCGGAGCACGCCCAGGAGCTGGCCGACCTGAACTACGTCGACCTGCACCTGGCCACGGACCTCGTGCGCCAGGGCTGCACTCCCGAGCTCGCGCTCCGGATCCTCGTCTAGAGCTTGTGCTCGCGGGATCGGCGGCCTTGCCGCTGAATCCCGCCTGGTGAGCCGGTAGTCTCTCGCCCCGTGGCAGTGCTGGGGGTTCTGATCGGCTCGATCCCGAGCCCGTCGAGCGGCGAGATCGAGCTCGGCCCCGTGCAGGTGCACGCCTACGGGCTGATGCTCCTCCTGGGCATCATCGCGGCGACCTGGCTGACCGGCCGCCGCTACACCGGCCGGTGGGCCTTCTGGCGCGATCCGCGCGGCGACCTCGTCTTCCGCGTGGCCATGTGGGGCGTTCTCGGGGGCATCGTCGGCGCGCGCATCTACCACGTCGTCACGAGCTGGAGCACCGTCGACGAGGAGTGGTGGGAGCCGTTTGCCGTCTGGGAGGGCGGCCTCGGGATCTGGGGCGGGATCGCCGGAGGCGTGCTCGTGGGCGCCTGGGTGGTCAAGCGCTCCGGCGAGAGCGTGCTCTCCTTCATGGACGTGGTCGCGCCGGGCCTCCTGCTGGCGCAGGCGATCGGCCGGTGGGGCAACTACTTCAACCAGGAGCTGTTCGGAAAGCCAACGGACCTGCCCTGGGGGCTCGAGATCGATCCGACGAACCGGCCGCAGGAGTACACGGACGTCGAGGATCTCGCGCTGACGTTCCACCCGACGTTCCTGTACGAGTCGCTCTGGTGCCTCCTGGGCGTGGGCGTCCTGCTCCTCATCGACAAGCGCTTCAACGTCCGGGCGCCGGGCCTCTTTTGCCTCTACGTCCTCTGGTACTGCGTCGGCCGCTTCGGGATGGAGCTCCTGCGGATCGACGAGGCGCACGAGTTCCTCGGGCTGCGCCTCAACGCCTGGGTGTCGGTCGTCGTCTTCGTGCTCGCGCTGATCGCGTTCGTGTGGTCGCAGCGGCGCACGGAGGGCGGCCGGCCGCAGAAGCGCAGCGAGCCGCCGCCGCCGCCCGAGGGGCCGACGATGGCGATCCCCAAGGGCCGCGTCCGGTAGCACGACTAGCATCGCGGCCATGGCGACGGCCGTGCGTGAGCTTCCCCTCGACCTCGATGCGTTCGAGGGGCCCTTCGACCTCCTGCTCACCCTCGTCTTGCGCGAGGAGCTCGAGCTGCGCGACGTCGACATCGCCGAGATCGTCCTCGCCTTCGTCGAGCGCCTGGCCGAGCGCGAGGAGCTCGACCTGGAGGCGTGCGGCGAGTTCCTCGTTCTCTCTGCCGCGCTGCTCGAACTGAAGGCACGCGGGCTGTTTCCCGACGAGGAGCTCGACCTGGAGGGGCTCGACCCCGAGGAGGCCGCGGAGGAGCTGGCCGAGCGCCTCGCCGCCTACCGGCGCTTCCGCACGGCCGCAGGTTGGCTGGAGGAGCGGCTCGAGGCGGAGTCCGACCGCTACTTCCGCGTGGGCGCGGCGCCGCTTGCCCCAGCGCCCTCGCGCCCGCTCGCCCGGCAGGATCCGGCTGGGCTCGTCGTCGCGCTGCGCTCGCTCGCCGCGGTCCCGCCGGAGCCGTCGCTCCGCCATCTCGTCCTCTCGTACCCGCCGCTCTCGCGCTTCCTCGACCGCTTCCGCACGCTCCTCCGGGCGCGTGGCCGCTTCGCCTTCGACAACGAGGTCGACAGGCTCTCGCGCATCGAGCAGATCGTCGCCTTCCTTGCCCTCCTCGAGCTCCGCAAGCGCGGGGAGGCCCAGATCGCCCAGGCAGGCCCCTTCGAGCCCATCACGGTATGGAACGCCTCCGCCTCGTAGAGAACCCCGTCGACCGCCTCGCGCGGACGATCGAGGCGCTGCTCGTCATCGCCTCCAAGCCGCTCTCCGTCGCCGAGCTGGCGGCCGCGACCGAGGAGGAAGAGGAGCGCGTCGAGACCGCGCTCGGGCTCATCGCCGGCCGCTTCCGCGAGGGCCGCAGCGGCATCGTCCTCGAGCACGTCGCGGGCGGCTACGCCTACCGGGCAGCGCGGGAGGCCGCCGACGCCTGCGGCCGTCTCGTCGAGCGGCCCGTGCAGCGCGGCCTCTCACAGGCGGCGCTCGAGACGCTCGCCATCGTCGCCTACCTCGGCCCGGTCAGCCGGCCGGAGATCGCCCGGATCCGCGGCGTCGCCGCCGACTCGACCGTCGCAGGCCTCCTCGAGCGCGGCCTGATCGCCGAGGCCGGCCGCGAGGCGGAGGGAGGCGCCGTGCGCTACGAGACGACGCCGCTCTTCGAGCGCGTCTTCGGCCTCGAGGACGCCTCCGCGCTCCCGGAGCTCGACGAGCTCGCGGGCGACGTGGAAGACCTTCGGACGCGCCTCGAAGACGTCGCGCGCCGCCCGGCCTGAGGCCGGCTAGCTGCCCTTGACGATCCGCTCTGCTTCTTCGCGCGTGAACCCGCGCAGCGTTTCCGTGGTCACCTGGCCGTGCTTGCCGAGCTCAATGAGGATCTGGTACGCCGTCTCGTCGTCGGGCGCCTCGAAGATCTCGACGACGTCGTAGCGGCCGAGGGTCACGTACGCGTCGACCAGGCGCCCGCCCCGCGCCTCGATCGCCTGCTCCCCCTCCTCGACCCGGTCGCGCCAGGCCGGAATGCCGGTCATGCCCTGCGAGGTGAACTTCATGAGGGTGATGTAGATCGGCACGAAGGGATCATGACCGGTCGCGGCTCGCGGTGAAGGAATCCCCTGCAGGCGGCGTCGAAGCTTAGGACAGCGACGAAAGGAGATCGATGAGGCTTGCCCTCGCATTCGCCCTGATCGGCGCCGCCGTCGCGGCGCTTCCCGCACCCGCCGCCGCGGACACGGTCGTCCGCAGCGACGAGCGGATCGGAAGTTTTCGCGTCAAGACCGACGGCACCCTCGGCGGGGCCAGGAACGCCTTCGGCGTCCCCAGCCGCTCGGTGCGCACGTCGGATCAGACGTGCTCGGTGACGTGGGCTCGGCTCGGACTGCGGATCGGCTTCTACAACCTCGGCGGGCAGCCTCCCTGCGGGCGTGCGACGGGGCACTTCTCCAACGCCGCGATCACCGGCGCTCAGTGGCGGACCGGGAACGGCCTGGCGATCGGCGACCGCGTCTCGCGGCTGCGCACCCTCTACCCAGGCGCGAGATACGCCGCTGACGGCTTCGGCGGCGAAGGCTGGTGGCTCGTGACGCGGCGCAACGCGACGGGGCCGGGCACGTACCCGGGGCTCCTCGCGCGCACGCGCGCGGGGCGCGTGACCGCGCTCGTCGTCCGCTACGCCGCAGGCGGTGATTAGCCGGCGCGGATAATGGCGGGGTGCGCCTGAACGCCTACCTCGCGCGTGCGGGAATCGCCTCGCGCAGGGGCTCCGAGGAGCTGATCCGCGCCGGCCGGGTGCGGGTCAACGGAGAGGTCGCCGGCCTGGCGACGTTCGTCGAGGCCGGCGACCGGGTCGAGCTCGACGGGGCGGAGCTCGCGCCCGAGCCGCTCGCGCACCTGCTCCTGCACAAGCCGGCGGGAGTCGTGACCACCGCGCGCGACCCGCAGGGCAGGCCGACGGTGGTCGGGCTGGTGGGCCACGCGTTGCGGGTCGTCCCGGTCGGCCGGCTCGACGCCGACACGACGGGTGCGCTCGTCCTCACCAACGACGGGCCGCTCGCCCACCGGCTCGCCCACCCGCGCTACGAGGTGGACAAGGTCTACGAGGCCGAGGTCGAGGGCGACCCGGACGACGACGCGCTTCGCCGGCTGGCGGAGGGGGTGGAGCTGGACGACGGGCTCACGGCCCCGGCACAGGTTCGTCGCCTCGGCCCCTCACGCCTCGAGCTCACGCTGCACGAAGGGCGTAAGCACCAGGTGAAGCGGATGTGCGAGGCGGTCGGCCATCCGGTCCGGCGCCTCCACCGGCGGGAGTACGCCGGCCTCGAGGTGGACGACCTCGCCCCAGGGGAGTGGCGCGAGCTGACGGCCGCAGAGGTCGATGCGCTCCGGGCTGCTACCGCACGCCCCGCGCCCAGGGCCAGGGCCCCTGGTCGAGGCGGGTGAAGACGACCTCCTCCAGGTAGACGAGCCCGAACGCCCGGTCGAGGAGCGAGCGCCGCCGCTCGTCGAGGAACATGGTCGCCTTGGCGGCCAGCAGCAACGCGACGAGCGCGAACGAGACGACGATGACGACGCGCTGGGCCGTCGTGTAGCCCTCGAGCGGATCGCCGCCGAACACGAGGTACACGTTGTTCACCGCCAGGGCGAGGACGAACGCGACGCACGCGCGCGCGACGGCGCGGCCCCAGCCGGGCGGCAGGCCTGTCTCCTCGCGGACGAGCTCGATGTCGAGCGCGCGCATCCCGAGAGTCGAGCCCGTCCGCCAGTAGGCGGCGAAGTACGCGACCACGGGAGCGGCGACCAGGAGCTGGGAGATCGCGAGGAGCGTGGCGCCCGGGATCCCGCGGAGGTCGCCCGCGTCCCAGCTCGTCAGCCCGACTGCCTGGAAGACCCCGCCGACGATCGAGCCGAGCAGGTAGAGGACCGCGCAGAGAGACCAGTCGATCGCGCCTGCCGCGAGACGGCGGGCCACGCTCGGGTACATGGCCGAGTAGGTGCCGTCGGGCGCAAGGAACATGGGCTCAGGGCGGGACGAAGCCGACGCGCTCGTGCACGCGCGCGAGCGTGGCCGCGGCGATGCCGTGCGCCTTTGCGGCGCCCTGCGCGAGGATCTCGCGGAGCCGGTCCGGATTCCCGCGCAGCTCCCCGTAGCGCAGGCGCACGGGGTCGAGGAGCTCGACCACCGCTTCGCCGACCGCCTCCTTGAAGTGCCCGTAGCCGGCGCCGTCGAAGCGGGCCTCGATCGCCTCGGGCGACTCGCCGGTGGCGACCGCCATGATCTCGATCAGGTTGGCGATCCCGGGCTTGTCCTCGGCGCGGACGACGTCGCGGCCGGAGTCCGTGACCGCCGAGCGAAGCTTGCGCCGAATCGTGTCGGGCGGGTCCAGGACCTTGACGATGCCGAGCTCCGCGCTCAGGGAAGTGGACATGCGGCTCGTCGGGTCCTGGAGGTCCATGATCTTGGCGCCGATCTCGCCGTAGGTTCCCTCGGGGACGACGAACGTCTCGCCGAAGCGCTGGTTGAAGCGCTGCGCGATGTCGCGGGCAAGCTCGAGGTGCTGTCGCTGGTCCTCGCCGACCGGCACGACGTCGGCGTCGTAGAGGAGGATGTCCGCCGCCTGAAGCACGGGGTAGGTCATGAGGCCTACGGAGAAGCTCTCTTGCGCGGCCGACTTCTCCCGGAACTGCGGCATCCGGCGCAGCTCCCCGTGCGGCGTCATGCACTCGAGCACCCACGAGAGGCGCGGGTGCTCGGGCACGTGACTCTGGACGAAGAGCGTGCAGGCGTCGGGGTCGAGGCCGGCGGCGATGAGAAGCGCGGCGAGGTCGAGCGTCGACTCGCGCAGCTCCTCGGGGTCCTGCGGGACCGTGATCGCGTGCAGGTCGACGATCGGGTGGAACGCGTCGACCTCGTGCTGCTGGGCCACCCAGCGGCGGATGGCGCCGACGTAGTTGCCGAGGTGCTTCTCGCCCGTCGGCTGGATCCCGGAGAGCACGCGCACGATGTCGCCGATTATCCCTAACTAGACTGAATTCCGATGGCAGTGACGAAGCCCTCCTGGACGCCCTCCTCGTGGCGGTCGCATCAGGCGCTCCACCAGCCGGACTGGCCGAGCGAGGAGCGGGCCGAGGCCGCGCGGGCCCGGCTCGCGATCGTGCCGCCGCTCGTTTTCGCCGGCGAGGCGCGCCAGCTCCGCTCCATGCTCGCCGAGGCGGCCGAGGGTCGAGCGTTCCTGCTCCAGGCGGGCGAATGCGCCGAGTCGTTCCACGATCTCTCGGCCGTCCACATCCGCGAGAAGCTGAAGATCATGCTGCAAATGGCGGCCGTCCTCACGTACGGCGCGACGCTCCCGGTCGTGAAGGTCGGCCGGATCGCCGGGCAGCTCGCCAAGGCGCGCTCGTCGCCCACCGAGGACGTCGGCGGCCAGGAGGTCCCGTCCTTCCGCGGCCACATGATCCACGACGACGCCGCGACGCCTGAGGCCCGGATCCCCGACCCCGACCGGATGGTGCAGGCGTACAACCACGCGACGGCGACGCTGAACCTGCTGCGCGCGTTCACGAAGGGCGGCTTTGCCGACCTCATGCGCGTCCACGAGTGGAACCAGGAGTTCGTCGCCTCCTCGCCCGAGGGCCGGCGCTACGAGCAGCTTGCATCCGAGATCGAGCGCGCCCTTCGCTTCATGGCCGCCTGCGGGATCGACCTCTCTGCCGAGTCGCAGCTCCATCAGGTGGACATCTGGACGAGCCACGAGGGCCTCGTGCTCGACTACGAGGAGTCGCTCACGCGGCGCGACTCGACCACGGGCGACTGGTACGACTGCTCCGCCCACATGCTCTGGATCGGGGAGCGCACGCGCCAGCCCGACGGTGCGCACGTGGAGTTCTTCTCGGGCGTGCACAACCCGCTCGGCCTCAAGGTGGGGCCGACCGCGACCGCCGACGAGGTGCTCGAGCTCTGTGAGCGGCTCAATCCAGACCGCATTCCAGGCCGACTCACTCTCGTTGCGCGCATGGGCGCCGACCAGGTCTACGAGCTCCTGCCGCCCATCCTGCGCGCGGTGCGCGAGTCGGAGCATCCTGTCCTGTGGGCGTCCGACCCGATGCACGCGAACGTCTTCAAGACCGATTCCGGGTTCAAGACGCGGCGCTTCGACGCGATCATGGCCGAGATCGAGGGCTTCTTCGCCGCCTGCCGCAAGGAACGCGTCTGGCCAGGCGGCATCCACCTCGAGTTCACCGGCGAGGACGTGACCGAGTGCCTCGGCGGCTCCGAGGCGGTCATCGAGGAGCAGCTGAACATGCGCTACATGACGCTCTGCGACCCGAGGCTGAACGCGCGCCAATCGCTCGACCTCGCCTTCCGGCTCGCCGAGCTCATGCGCCGGAACACGTAGTGCCAGTCCGCCGGCTCGGCATCGTCGGCACCGGGCTGATCGGCGCCTCGGTGGGCCTCGCCGCGAAGCGGGCGGGGGTCGAGCAGGTCGTCGGCTACGACGCGGATCCCGAGTTCCTCGCAGTCGCCGCGGAGAGGGGTGCGCTGGACGAGCCCGCCGAAAGCCTCGTCGCTGCGGTCGAGGACGCCGACCTCGTGGTCGTCGCCACGCCCGTGGCGTCCCTCGAGGAGCGGATCGGGGAGGCGCTGGCGGCCGCCTCCAACGGCTCGACCGTGACCGACGTCGGCTCGACGAAGTCCGCGCTCTGCGCCACGGTGGATGACCGCGTGCGCTTCATCGGCGGGCATCCGGTGTGTGGCTCGGAGGCGCGCGGCCCCGCGAGCGGCAGCGAACAGCTCTTCGTCGGGGCGACCTGGTTCCTGACGCCGGTGGCGGAGACGGAGCCCGAGCGCTACCGGCTCCTGCACGGCTTCGTCTCCTCGCTGGGCGCCATTCCCGTGGCGATCGACCCGACCGCCCACGACCGGCTGCTGGCGATCACGAGCCACCTGCCGCACGCGCTCGCCAACGTCGTCCTCAACCACGCGGGCTCCGTGCGCGTGGACGGCCACGAGCCGCTCGGCTCCGCCGGCGGCTCCATGCGGGACATGACGCGCGTGGCCGGGGCGAACCCGCGCATCTGGATCGACATCTTCCTGGACAACGCCGAGGAGCTCCGCGCCTCGCTCGTCGAGCATCGCCGCCGCGTCGAGGAGCTCGAGCGGGCGCTCGAGGCGCGCGACGCGGGCTGGCTCGCCCGCTGGATCGGCGAGGCCGGCGGCAACCGGCGCCGCCTGCTGGCGGAGGCCTACGAGGATCCCGGCGCGATGCAGCGCGTGCGCGTGCACGTCCCCGACCGGCCGGGCGTGCTCTCGGGGATCACGCAGGCGCTCGGCGCCGAGAAGATCAACATCGAGGACTTCGAGCTCGACCACCTCACGCCCGAGCGCGGCGGCACGCTCGACGTGCTCGTCGCCGGCGAGGACTCCGCGCGCAAGGCGGCCGACCTCCTCGAGGCGCAGGGCTACTCGGCGTCGATCGTCTCGGCACCGCCGCCCTGCCCCGCGATCACGCGGCGCCAGAGCCACCCTCGCCCTCACCAAGGCTTCTCAGCCTGCCTTCGGTCGAGTGCGGACTCTGGCGTGCGCGCGCGGCGGGGAGATATCGAGGGGCGACATCGCCGTCCCGGGCGACAAGTCCGTCTCCCACCGCGCGCTCCTGCTCGGGGCGATCGCCGACGGCGAGAGCGAGATCGAGGGCTTCGGGGCCTCCAAGGACACGCTCTCGACCGCCGCGGCAGTGCGGGCGCTGGGGGCGGGAGTCGAGGTGGACGGCGACCGCGTGCGCGTGGCGGGCGTCGGGCTGCGCGGGCTGAAGGAGCCCGGCGGGCCGCTCGACTGCGGGAATGCGGGCACGCTCATGCGGCTCCTTCCGGGGATCCTCGTGGGGCAGGAGGGCCGCTTCGAGCTCGTCGGCGACGAGTCGCTCTCCACCCGGCCGATGGAGCGGATCGCCGAGCCTCTGCGCGCCATGGGCGCGCGGGTGGAGACCGAGGACGGGCACGCGCCGGTCGTCGTCGAGGGTGGCGCGCTCGCGCCCGTCCGCTGGGAGCTCCCGGTGGCGAGCGCGCAGGTGAAGTCGGCGGTGCTCCTGGCCGGGCTCTACGCGGAGGGCGGCCCGACGGTCGTCGTCGAGCCGTCTCCGACGAGGGATCACACGGAGCGGATGCTCGAGGCGATGGGCGCGCGCGTGCAACGAAAGCCGGGTCAACCCGGGGTCTCGCCCGCGGACGGCCTGCGGCCGCTCCACACCTCGGTGCCCGGGGACTTCTCCTCGGCGGCGCCGTTCATCGTGGCCGCGACGCTGCTCGCCGAGTCGGAGCTGCGACTACACGGCGTAGGGCTCAACCCGACGCGTACGGGGTTTCTCGCCGTGCTCGAGCGCATGGGCGCGCGGATCGCGGTCTTCAACCGGCGCGTGGTCGGCGGCGAGCCGGTCGCCGACCTCCAGGTGGAGCCCGCCGAGCTGGTGGCCACCGAGGTGCGGCCGGAGGAGGTGCCGTCGCTCGTCGACGAGCTGCCGCTCTTCGCGCTCGCCGCCGGGATGGCGCGCGGCGACAGCGTCGTCACCGGCGCCGAAGAACTGCGCGTGAAGGAGTCGGACCGTGTCGAGAGCGTGAAAGATGCGCTGCGGCCACTAGGCGTGCACATCGAATCGCGTCACGATGGCTTCCGGGTTCGTGGGGTCCCCACCCGCCCTAAGGGTGGGGGCGTGGTCGAAGCCGCCGGAGACCACCGGATCGCGATGCTGGGGGCGGTCGCCGGGCTCGTCTCCCGCGAGGGCGTCGAGCTCCGGGGCGCGGAAACCGTCGCTGTAAGCTTCCCCGACTTCTTCGCCATGCTCGACTCCCTCGCCCTCCGATAACCGACCTGGAGCGCCTGTGATCGTCGCCATCGACGGCCCGGCCGGCTCCGGGAAGAGCACGGTCGCGCGCGGACTCGCGGAGCGGCTCGGCTTCCGCTACCTGGACACCGGCGCGATGTACCGGGCGCTGACGCTGCTCGCGCTCGAGGACGGCGCCGAGCTCGAGGACGAGTCGGCGCTCGCGGCGCTCGCCCGCGACAACCTCGTGCGCTTCGAAGGAGACCGCGTCTGGGTGCGGGGACGGGACGTGACCGAGGCGATCCGCTCGCCGAGCGTGGACCGGGTCGTGTCGGCGGTGGCGCGTCATCCCGAAGTGCGGGTGATCATGCGCGAGCGCCAGCGCGAGCTCGCCGACGCCGGCGACGCGGTCGTCGAAGGCCGTGACATCGGGACCGTCGTGTGCCCGGACGCCGAGGTGAAGGTCTACCTCGTCGCCGACCCGACCGAACGGGCGCGCCGGCGGCTCTCCGACCGGCCCGAGATCGGCGCGGAGGCGCTCGCCACCGACCTGCGCCTCCGCGACGAGCGTGACGCGGCGCAGATGCAGCCGGCCGCCGACGCGCACACGATCGACACGACCGAGCTCACGGTCGAGGGAGTCCTCGACCGCATCGAGCAGCTCGTCCAGGCGAGGGCGGGCGCGTGAACGGCGTCGACCTCGTCTACTGGACGGTCGGGAAGGGCATTCTCGCCACGGCCACGCGCGCGCTCGTCCGCATCCGCTCGTACGGCACCGAGCGACTTCCACGCGAAGGGGGCTGCGTCGTGGCGGTCAACCACGCCGCGTTCATCGACGTCCCTATTCTCGGAGCCGTCTGTCCCCGTCGGATCGCGTACGTCGCCAAGACCGAGCTCTTCGACTATCCGGGCCTCTCGCAGCTGATCCGCGCACACGGCACGATCGCCGTCCGCCGCGGAGAGTCCGATCGCGACGCGCTCCGGCGGATGCGTGAGACCGTGCGCGACGGCGGCGTTCTCGGGCTCTTCGTCGAGGGGACGCGCCAGCACTCCGGCGAGCCCGGCGAGGCGAAGCCCGGCGCGGCCATGGTCGCGATCCAGGAGGGAGTCCCGGTCGTACCGGTCGCCATCCACAGCTCCGCCGACTGGAAGCCCGGCCGCCGCAGCCCGGTGTCCCTCGCCTGGGGGGAGCCGATGCGCTTCGCCGATCTCCCTCGCAACTCGACGGGCTACAAGGCGGCGACGCGCGAGATCGAGGCGGAGATCCGCCGGCTGTGGGAGTGGCTCGGGCGGATGCACGAGCTCGGGCTCCCACGCGACGCAACGCCGCCGCGGCGCGAGAACGTGCCCTCTCGCACGACGTGACCGACGCGCCGCTTCTGGGGGCCGTCGCCGTCGTCGGCTTTCCCAACGTGGGCAAGTCGACCCTCGTCAACCGTCTGACCGCAACGCGGGAGGCGGTGGTCTTCGAGACGCCCGGCGTGACGCGCGACCGCAAGGACGTCGTCTGCGAGTGGGCGGGGAAGCGGTTCGTGCTCGTGGACACCGGAGGGGTCGACGTCGCCGACCCTTCGCCGCTGACCAAGCAGGTCGCGCAGCAGGCGCGCCGCGCCGTGGAGGAGGCCGATCTCGTCGTCTTCGTCGTCGACGCCAAGGCGGGCATCACGCCGGGCGACGAGGAGGTGGCCGACATCCTCCGCCGCTCGGGGAAGCCGGTGATCGTCGTCGCCAACAAGATCGACGACCCACGGCGGGACGACGAGGCGCTCGAGTTCCACCGCATGGGCCTCGGCGATCCGGTCCCGATCTCGGCCCTCCACGGGCACGGGACGGGCGACCTGCTCGACCTCGTCGTCGCCGGCCTGCCGGGCGAGGGACGGCAGGAGGTCGACGAAGACGCGATCCGCGTGGCCGTGCTCGGCCGTCCGAACGTCGGCAAGTCGAGCCTCGTCAACGCGATCGTCGGCGAGGAGCGCGTGATCGTCTCCGACCAGCCGGGGACGACGCGCGATGCGATCGACACCGTGCTCCGCCGCGGCGACACGACGTTCGTCCTGGTCGACACGGCCGGCATGCGCCGCAAGCGCCGCCATCGCCAGGGGATCGAGTACTTCTCCGAATTGCGCGCGATCAAGGCGGCGGAACGGGCCGACGTCGCCCTCGTGCTCGTGGACGCGAGCGAGGGGCTCGTCGACCAGGACCTGGCCGTGGCCGACGTGGCACGGACGGCCGGAGACGCGACTCTCGTCGTCCTCTCCAAGTGGGATGTTGCCCAGGTGGGGATCGAGGACGTCCGCCCGCGGATCGAGAAGCGCCTGCGGCAGAGACCCCCGGTGGCGGCGGTCTCGGCGACCACCGGCCGAGGCGTCGGCAAGGTCCTGGACCGGGTCGAAGAGCTCTTCGCCAAGCACACGGCGCGCGTCTCGACCGCTGAGCTGAACCGGATCCTCCAGGACCTGCGTGAGACCCGCCCCGGGCCGAACAAGAACGGGCGCCGGCTGAACCTGCTCTACGGCACGCAGGTCTCCACGCGCCCGCCGCGCTTTCGCATCTTCGTCAACGACCCGGGGTTGCTCACCCGCGACTACGGCTACTGGGTGGAGAATCAGCTCCGTGACCGCCTCGCGCTTCAGGGCGTTCCCGTGATCATCGACTTCGTGCGCCGGTCGTGACGCCGCTGCGGGTCGTCGTCGTCGGAGGCGGCTCGTGGGGATCGGTCTTCGCGGCGCTCCTCGCCGAGCGCGGCCACGAGGTCACGCTCGCCTGCCGTGACGCCGAGCAGGCCCGCGCGATCGCCGAGACCGGCCGCAACCCGCGCTACATCCCGGACGCCGACCTATCCGCCGTCGCGGCGACTGCTCTGGAGGAGGCGCCGATCGCCGAGGCCGAGCTCGTCGTCCTCGCCGTCCCGAGCCGCTCGTTTCGAGCGATCGCGGACTCGCTCGCCGGGGACGCACCGGTCCTCAGCCTCACGAAAGGGCTCGACCCCGAGACCGGCTCCAGGCTCTCGGACGTGGTGCACAGTCGTCCTGTGGCCGTTCTTTCGGGCCCGAACCACGCCGAGGAGATCGCGCAGGGGCTCCCCGCGGCGGCCGTGATCTCGAGCGCCGACGAGGAGCTCGCCGTCCGGCTCCAGCACGCGATCATCTCGGCTCGCTTCCGCGTCTACGTCAACAAGGACCTCGTCGGTATCGAGCTGGCCGCGGCCGCGAAGAACGTGATGGCGCTCGCCGCCGGCGGCGTGGACGGCTTCGGCTTCGGCGACAACGCGAAGTCGGCGCTGATCACGCGCGGGCTCTCGGAGATGGCAAGGCTCGGGGTCGCGTGCGGCGCGCGCGGAGAGACCTTCTCGGGGCTCGCCGGGATGGGCGACCTGATCGTCACGTGCTTCAGCCGCTACAGCCGCAACCGCCGCGCCGGCGAGCTGATCGCGCAGGGGCGGACGCCTGCGGAGGCCGAGGCGGAGATCGGCATGGTCGTCGAGGGGCTCACGACGGCTCCCGTCTTGCGCGAGCTCGCGCGGAGGGTCGAAGTCGAGCTGCCCATCACCGAGGCGATCTGCGAGGTGCTCGGCGGAACGAGTGCCCTCGACCTGGTCTCAGGGTTGATGAGCCGGACGCCGACAGATGAGTAGAGTGAAGTCGGTGCGCTACATCCCCGTCCTGCTCGTGGCCGCGCTCCTGCCGGTGCTCGCCGGCTGCGGGAGCGGCAGCGACGTCGGCGGCGCCGCGGACGTCGTGCCCGCGGACGTCTTCGTCTACGCCTCCGTCGACACGGATTTCGACGGCGACGGCTGGGCCGCGCTCGAGGAGTTCGCGGCGCGCTTCCCCGGGGGCGACAACCTGCTCCAGCGGCTCGCAGACGACGTCAGTTCGTCGGAGGAGGGCATCGACTTCGAGACGGACGTCAAGCCAGCGCTCGGCGACGAGGTCGCGTACGTCATCCTCGACGCGCCGGCCGAGGACCCGCTCGCCGACGGGACGGAGGAACAGTTCGTCATCCTGCTCCAGCCGGACGACGACGCCGCCTTCCAGCGTCTCCTCGAGAGCGAGGACGAGCCGCCGTTGACCGATGAAGTCGACGGCTGGACAGTTGTTGCCGAGGACCAGGAGTCGCTCGACGCCTTCCGTGCAGGCCTCGACGGCCCGCGCCTCGACAGCTCCGAGGACTTCGAGCGCGCGATGGAGGATCTCGAGAGCGGCGCACTGGCGCGCGTCTTCGTCAACGGCGCCGAGCTGAGCGAGGCGTACGAAGCCGAATCCTCGGAGAAGCCGCCGGTCGACGCGCTCCTCCCGGGCGGCCAGCTGCCCTCGTTCGGCATGACGTTCGACGTTGAGTCCGATTCGGCCCGCGTCGACGGCCGCGCGGTCTTCGCCGGGCGAGAACCCGTTCGCGACGGAGTCGTACTCGGCCGACCTTCCCGAGCGCGTTCCCGGCGACGTGCTCGCCTACCTCTCGTTCAACGACCTCGAGAGTCGGCGTTCTCGAGCTTCCGCGACGTCGCGGCCGAGACCGACCCGGAGGCCGAGCGCCAGCTCGGCATGGCCGAGGCGTTCCTCGGCGTCTCCCTCGAGGAGGACGTGCTGCCGCTGCTCTCGGGCGAGGGCGCGGTCTACGTCCGGCGGCGCGCGATCATCCCGGAGGTCACGCTCGTGACCGAGATCGAGGACGAGGACAAGGCCGTCGACACGCTCGACAAGATCGTCCAGGCCGCAGCCGGCTTCGAGCCGCGCCTCGGGAACCCGAAGACCGTCGAGATCGACGGCGTCGAGGCGCGCGAGCTGCCGGTCTGACTCCGCCCATGTCGATCTACTACGCGGCCTTCGACGGGCTGCTCGTCGTCACGAGCTCGCAGGAGGGCATCGTCGCCCTGCGCCAGGAGAGCGACCGGCTCTCCGACAGCGAGGCCTTCGACGACGCACTCGACCGCGCCGGCGTGCCCGACGAGACACAGGGCTTCGGCTACGTCGACCTCCAGAGCGTCGTCCCGCTCTTCCTTGGCTACGCGGCGGTGCGGCCGGATGTGAGCTCGATGCCGGAGACGCAGGCCTACCTCGACCCGCTTCAGAGCCTCGTCTTCTACGGCGATCAGGACGACGAGACCGCGAGCTTCACGCTCTTCCTCGGCGTCGAATAGCCGCTGTCGCTAGCCTTTTGGGCCGAATGGCTGCCCGCGAGTTCCTCTTCACGTCCGAGTCGGTCACCGAAGGCCACCCCGACAAGGTCGCCGACCAGGTCTCGGACACGATCCTCGACCAGGTGCTCACCGACGACCCGAACGGGCGCGTCGCGTGCGAGACGCTCGTCACCACGGGCCTCGTCGTCGTGGCCGGCGAGATCACGACGGAGACCTACGTCGACATCCCGCGCGTCGTGCGGGACAAGATCAAGGACATCGGCTACGACCGTGCCAAGTACGGGTTCGACGCCGACACCTGCGGAGTGATCGTCGCGCTCGACGAGCAGTCGCCGGACATTGCCCAGGGCGTGGACACCTCGTACGAGATGCAGCACGGCGACGACGATCCGATCGACCGGGTCGGCGCCGGCGACCAGGGGATGATGTTCGGCTACGCCTGCACCGAGACGGAGGAGCTGATGCCCCTCCCGATCATGCTCGCCCACAAGATCGCCAAGCGGCTGTCGGAGGTGCGGAAGGCGCAGATCCTCCCGTACCTGCGCCCGGACGGGAAGTCGCAGGTCACGATCCGCTACGAGGTCGACGAGCACGGCCGCCAGACGCCCGTCGAGGTCGCCCGGGTGCTCGTCTCGACGCAGCACCGCGACGGGCTCGACGAGGAGGCGCTCATCAAGCCCGACCTGATCGAGCACGTGTTGCACCCGATCCTTCCGCGCGAGCTCTACGACGAGCGCCGCTTCGAGGAGCGCGACTTCGTCCTCGTCAACCCGACCGGCAAGTTCGTCGTCGGCGGGCCGATGGGGGACACCGGCCTGACCGGGCGGAAGATCATCGTCGACACCTACGGCGGCGCCGCCCGCCACGGCGGCGGAGCTTTCTCCGGCAAGGACCCCACCAAGGTCGATCGCTCGGCCGCCTACGCCGCCCGCTACGTGGCGAAGAACGTCGTCGCGGCCGGTCTCGCCGACCGCTGCGAGCTCCAGGTCGCCTACGCCATCGGCGTCGCGCATCCCGTCTCGATCGAGGTCGACTGCTTCAGCACGGAGCGGCTCTCGCTCTCCCGCATCGAGGAGCTCGTCCGCGAGCACTTCGACCTGCGCCCCGGCGCCATCCTCCGGGACCTCGACCTGCGCCGTCCGATCTTCGCGAAGACGGCCGCCTACGGTCACTTCGGCCGCTCCGAGCACGACTTCACCTGGGAGCGCACCGACAAGGCGGACGCGCTCCGCGCCGCCGCCGGCCTCGGCGCCGAAGTCCCGGCCTCCTAGAGAAGCGCTACGCCGCGGGGCGGACGAAGAGGCCCGCTGCGGCCTTCTCGCCGATGGCGCGCTCGTCGCCGTCGACGGTGAGGGCGAACTGTCCGGCGGCAGGCTCGGCGCGCCGGAGCTCGACGTTCGTCCCCGGGACGAGCCCCTCGTCGTAGTACCAGTGGAGGAGGTCGCCGTCGTGCTCCGCGAGGCGGACGATCTCGGCGCTCTGCCCCTCCTCGAGGTCGTTCAGCGGCTTCAGCTCCCGGTTTTCGGCCTGCTCGAAGTTGACGTCGACGGGCCAGCCGTGCGGGCAGCGGTCGGGGTTGCCGAGCTGCTTCTCGATTCGCTCGACCATGTCCTCCGTGAACGTGTTCCCGAGCAGGTCGGCCTGCACGTGGGCCTCGGCCGCCGTGTAGCCCATGAAGTCGGTGAGGAGCCGCTCGATGATGCGGTGCTTGCGGACGACGCGCTCGGCGACCTCACGGCCCTTCGCCGTGAGGATGGCCTCCTTGTGCTCGCCGCGCTCGACCAGGCCCTCGCCCTCGAGCCGCTTCAGCATCTCGCCCGCAGAGGCTCGCGACACGCCGAGCATGTCGGCGACGCGAACGGCGAGCGTGGGCGATCCCTTCGTGTCCGGCTTGTACTCCCCGATCGGGAACGCCAGGAAATAGATCGTCTCGAGATAGTCGTCGACAGTGTGCCCAGCCGCCATCTTCGTGATGATTCTATCCATGCCCAGGTTCGCCTCGGTCGTCCCCCTCGTCTCGGCGCGCGCCGTCGGAGGGCCGTACACGTACCTGGCCGACGGGCTGGAAAAGGGCGCTGTGGTCTCCGTCCGCTTCGGCCGGATGCGGCGCCGCGGCATCGTGGTGGGGCTCGAGGACGAGGCGCCGCCGGACGTCGAGCCGGTCGCGGTCGAAAAGGTCATCGGGGCCGTCCCGGAGCCGCTCGTCGACCTCGGGCTCTGGCTCGCCGACTACTACGGCTCCACGCCGGCGCGGGCCCTCGCGCTCGTCGCTCCGGCCTCGCCGGCCCGGCGCGCCGGGGCCAAGCGACGTCCGCGCGACGAGGCGCTTCCGGGCGAGGATGCGCCGGCGACTCTCAGCGAGACGCAGGCCGTCGCGCTGGAGCGGATCACGGCCGCGCTGGACGAGGATGGAGGCGCGCTGCTCCTCTACGGGGCGACCGGGAGCGGCAAGACCGAGGTCTACCTCCGTGCCTGCGAGGAGGCGCTCGATCGCGGCCGCGGGGCGATCGTGCTCGTGCCCGAGATCGCCCTCACCCCGCAGGCGCTGGGCCGTTTCCGCGCCCGCTTCGGCGACCGGGTCGCCGTTCTCCACTCGGCGCTCACCGAGGCAGAGCGCCGCGACGAGCGCGAGCGGATCGTCTCCGGCGAGGCGCCGATCGTCGTCGGCGCGCGCTCGGCGGTCTTCGCCCCCGTCGCGCGGCTGGGGCTCATCTGCGTCGACGAGGAGCACGACGCCTCCTACAAGCAGGAGTCCGATCCCCGCTACGACGCACGCACGGTCGCGGCGAAGCGGGCCGTCCTCGAGGGGGCGGTCGCCGTCTACGGGAGCGCGACGCCGAGGCCCGAGAGCTGGGCACGGCTCGAGCGCATCGAGCTGGGAGGCCGCCTGAGCGGGCCGCTTCCCCCGGTGAAGATCGTCGACCTGCGCCGCGAGGCCGGCTATCCGCTCTCGGCGCCGCTCCTCGCCGAGCTGGGCGCCGTCGCCGACCGCGGGGGCAAGGCGATCCTTCTCCTCAACCGCCGCGGCGTGGCGCCGGCGCTCCATTGCCGCGCGTGCGGCCTCACGCTGCGCTGCGATTCCTGTGACGTCTCGTTGACGCTTCACGGCGACGGCCGGCTGCACTGCCACCACTGCGGGCGCCGCGAGCCGGCGCCGGAGCTCTGCCCTGCCTGCGGAGCTGCCGAGGTAGCCCGGCTCGGCGCCGGCACGGAGCGCCTCGAGGAGGCGCTGGCCGAGCAGCTGCCCGAGCTCGAGCGCTTCCGGCTCGACGCGGACACGGTCGGGCATCCCGGAAAGCTCGCGGAGGTCCTGAACCGCTTCGGGGCCAGCGAGCGGGGAGTCCTGCTCGGGACGCAGATGGTCGCGAAGGGCCACCACTTCGAGGGCGTCGCTCTGGCCGCGGTCGTCGACGCCGACACGGCGATGGGGCTGCCGGACTTCCGTGCCGAGGAGCGCACGTTCCAGCTCGTGACGCAGCTCGCGGGCCGAAGCGGGCGTGACGCTCCCGGACGCGTGCTCGTGCAGACCTACCAGCCCGACGCCCGCCCGATCATCCTGGCGGCGCGTCACGACGTCGAGGAGTTCCTCGCCGGCGAGCTCGAGCGGCGCGAGGAGCTCGGCTATCCGCCCTTCCGCCACCTCGTCCGCGTCGCAGTCTCCGGGCCCGGCGCCGCCGCCCCGACGAGGGTCCTCGACCAGCTGCGCGCCGAGCTTGCACGCACCGGTGCGGAGGCCGACCTCCTCGGGCCGGCGCCCCTCCTCCGGCTCCGCGGCCGCCACCGCGCCCAGCTCCTGGCGAAGACCGACGCACCTCGCGCGGTCGCCTCCCACGCCGCCCGTCTCCTCGCCGCGGCGGCCCCCGCGATGCGCCGCGACGACCTCACCGCTTCCGTCGACGTGGACCCGCAAGGGCTTTCCTAGGTTTCCACGAACTCCGAGCCGGAAAGAATCCCTGCAAAACCAACGGAGGGCTGCATGGGAATCATCGGCTGGATCATCCTCGGCCTGCTCGCCGGTCTGATCGCCAAGGCCATCCTTCCCGGTGAAGATCCGGGCGGGATCATCATCACGACGCTGCTCGGCATCGTCGGCGCGCTCGCCGGCGGCTTCATCACGCAGGCGCTGGGGTTCGGCGACCCGATCGACGAGTTCTTCGACCTGAGCACCTGGCTCGGCGCGATCATCGGCTCGATCGTGATCCTCCTCATCTACCGTGCGGTCTTCGGTGCCCGGAGGACGACGAGACCGATCTAGGCGGTTTTCAGCGCGCAAGCCCCGCAATCCCGCTCCCAGAGCGGGATTGCGTGGTTAAGAACTGGAGAGGTCTATAGACTTTTCTCCTCGTGGGCGAGGTCGAAGGCCAGGTTCGAAGCGAGCACCTCGACGCCGAGCGTGAAGCCCGGCGCCGCGCCGCGCTGGCGCAGATCCGCCAGTACCCGGACCCGGTGCTGCGCATGCGTGCCAACGAGGTGGAGAACTTCGACGACTCCGTGGCGTCGCTCGTCGAGCGGATGACCGCGCTCATGCAGGAGGCCCGCGGAGTCGGCCTGGCGGCGCCCCAGGTCGGGGTGCTTCGGCGCGTCCTCGTCTACCAGACCACGGACGAGGCTCCCGTGGTGGCGCTCGTCAACCCGAAGGTCGTCTCGACCTCCGAGGAGCGGGAGGCCGCCGAGGAGGGCTGTCTCTCCCTCGGCGCCGCGACGGTCGTCGTTCCCGTCGAGCGGGCGATCTCGCTGACAGTCGAGGGGACATCGCCGGCCGGCGAGCCGCTGACCGTCGAGGTCGAGGGGCTCGAAGCGCGCGTGATCCAGCACGAGCTCGACCACCTCGACGGCGTCCTGATCGTCGACCGGACGGTTCCGGACGAGCGGCGGGATGCGCTCGCTCAGCTCCGGCCGCAACCGATCCTCGGGCCGCTCGCATGACCGCGACCTCGCTCTCGGCTTGACGATCGCCGTCGCTGCGACCGGGGACTTCGGCGCGGCGATCCTCGACGGGCTGGCCGCGCGCCGGGAGATCGACCTCCTGCTCACCAAGCCGGACAAGCCGCAGGGCCGCGGCCGCAAGAAGCTGGCGCCGCCGGCCAAGGAGGTCGCTCTGCGCCACGAGCTCACCGTCGAGCAGCCCGAGCGGTTGAACGAGTTCCCCGGCGACGCGCGCGTGGTCATCGTCGCCGACTACGGCGTGCTGATCCCCGAGAAGCTGCTCGCCGACCGGCTCTGGCTGAACGTGCACCCGTCGCTCCTGCCGCGCTGGCGCGGAGCGGCGCCGGTCGAGCGCGCGATCATGGCCGGCGACCGCGAGACCGGCGTCTCCGTCCACCGCACGACCGCCGACCTGGATGCCGGGCCGATCGCCGCTCAGCGTCGCTTCCCCATCGGGCCCGACGACGACTCCGCCGTCGTGTTCGACCGCGCGACGCGCGTGGCGCTCGAGCTGCTCGACGAGGTCTTCGCCGAGCCGACGTTCGTCCCCCAGCCCGAGGTCGGCGTGACCTACGCGGACAAGATCACCGCCGCCGACCGGGAGCTCGACTGGTCGCTTCCGCCGGAGGAGAACCTGAACAAGATCCGGGCGCTCTCGCCCCACATCGGTGCGCGGGGCCTCGTCGAGGGCCGCCGCCTGATCGTCTGGAAGGCCCGGCCGGCGCGCCCGGAGGCTGCGCTCGTGGCCGGCGGGATCGAGCCGCTCGAGGTGCAACGGGAGGGCGGGCGCCGCATGACCGCGGAGGAGTACCTGCGCGGCCTGCGCAAGTGAAGTCTCCGCGGCGGGTCGCGCTCGACGTCGTCACGCGCGTCTTCGAGGAAGACGCCTACGCCGATCGCGCGTTCAGGAGCGCGGCGGAGGGCCTCGACGCGCGCGACCGCGCGTTCGCCATGCAGATCGCCTACGGCACGGTGCAGCGCGTGCGGACGCTCGACCATGCGATCGAGACGCTCGGCCGGCGGCCGGTGCGCAAGCTCGACCCTCCGGTCCGCGCCGCGCTGCGAATCGGGGCCTACCAGCTTGCGTTCATGGACGGCGTTCCGGCGCACGCCGCGGTCGACGAGTCGGTCGAGCTCGTGCGCCGCGCGGGGCTCGAGCGGGCGGTCGCGTTCACGAACGCGGTGTCTGCGGCGGCTCTCGCAGGGTCTGCCCGAGGTGCTGGGCCGCCTGCACGAGGAGACGCCCGCCGCGGCGGCGCTCATGCACTCCTATCCCGACTGGGTGGCGGAGACGTGGTGGCGCGAGCTCGGCCCGGAAGATGCCCTGGCCCTGATGCGGCGCCAGAACGAGCCGCCCGAGACCGCCGTGCGGACGCCCGAGGGCCCGAAGGTCGTCGAGAGCATCCCGCCCGACTGGCTGGAGAGCGGCTACGCGTGGCCGCAGAGCCGCGGCTCGCAGCTCGCGGGCGCAGCGGTGGGAGCGCGGGGCGGCGAGCGCGTGCTCGACCTCTGCGCGGCGCCGGGAGGGAAGGCGACCCAGCTCGCGGCGGCGGGGGCGGAGGTCGTCGCGGTCGAGAAGGCATCCGGGCCGCGCGCGGGAGCTCGAGGAGAACGCGCGCCGGCTCGGCGTCGAGCTGACGGTCGCGAACGAGGACGCGCTGGCTCTTCCGGAAGGCCTGCGCGAGTTCGACCGCGCGCTCGTCGATGCGCCCTGCTCGGGCCTCGGCGTCCTCAACTCGCGCCCCGACCTCCGCTGGCGCGCCGAGCCGCTCCCCGACCTCCAGCTTGCGCTCGTGCGCGCGGCCGTCGAGCGCGTGCGCCCCGGCGGGACGGTCACGTACTCGGTCTGCACGGTCAACCGCGCCGAGAACGAGGCCGTCGTCGACGCGCTCGGCCTGCGGGTCGAGGACCTCGGCTCGGCGTGGCCGGAGTACTGCCACCCGCCCGCCCCGAGTTCCTGCTCACACTGCCGCACGTTCACGGCACCTCCGGGTTCTTCGTGGCCCGGATGCGCGCATAAGCTTCGCCCGTGTCCTGGGGAGAGTGGATGCGCACGGTCGAGGTCGAGCCGTCGGTCTACGCGGCCGACATGACGCATCTCGGCGACCAGATTCAGCACCTGCTGAACGCCGGCGCGCGCATCTTCCACTTCGACGTCGGCGACGGGCACTTCGTCGAGCCGATCACGATGGGCCCGGTCGTCCTGCGCGCGATCGCGCCTCGCGATCCACGCTGTCGGAGGCGTGATCGACGTGCACCTGATGGTCTCGAACCCGGAGCACCACTTCGAGCAGATGAAGTCGGCGGGCGGAGACAGCGTCACCTTCCATGTCGAGGCGACCGACGAGCCGTGGTACTTGATCAACTGGGCCCACTCGCTCGGCCTCGGGGTCGGCGTCGCGTTCAATCCGGAGACGCCGGTGCAGGCCGCGCTCGAGGCCTCGCTCGGGGCCGATCTGGTCCTCTGCATGAGCATCCATCCCGGCTACTCGGGCCAGGAGTTCATGCTCGACTCGCTCCCGCGGATCCGCGAGCTCAGAGCGCAGCTCCATGAGCGGGTCGTCGTCCAGGTCGACGGCGGGATCACGCAGGAGAACGTCCGCATGGCGCACGAGGCCGGCGCCGAGGCCTTCGTGGCCGGGACGTCGATCTTCGGGCGGGAGGACCTGAACCGCGCGTACCTCCAGTTCGTGCGCGAGCTCGCCGGCGAATGACGGGCTCCGAGCACCTCGCCCGCGCGCTCGAGCTCGCGGAGCGCGGCCGGGGCGGGACGGCGCCGAACCCCGTGGTCGGCGCGGTGCTCGTCCGCGACGGCGCCGTCGTGGGGGAGGGCTGGCACGAGCGGGTCGGCGGGCCGCACGCCGAGATCGTCGCGCTCGAGGCCGCCGGAGAAGCCGCCCGCGGCGCCACGCTCTACGCGTCGCTCGAGCCTTGCGCTCACCACGGCAGGACGCCGCCATGCGCGGACGCCGTCGTGGCGGCCGGCGTGGCGCGGGTCGTCGTGGCGGTGGGCGACCCGAACCCGAAGACGAACGGCGCGGGTCTCGACCGGCTCCGGGCCGCGGGCGTCGAGGTCGAGCTCGCGGGCGGGGTGCTCGAGTGGCGCGCCCGCGTCCAGAACGAAGCCTTCCGCGTCTGGGTGGCGGAGCGGCGGCCGTTCGTCGTCTACAAGGCGGCCGTCACCCTGGACGGGCGCGTGACGGTTCCCGGCTCGCGCTGGGTCAGCGGCGAGGAGAGCCGCCGCCGTGTCCACGAGCTGCGCGCCGGGGTGGACGCGGTGGCGGTCGGCATGGGCACGGTCCGCGCGGACGACCCGCAGCTGACGGCGCGGGGCGTCGACGCCGCACGCCAGCCGCGTCGGCTCGCGTTCGGGAGCGGCCCGCTTCCGGACGGATCGGAGCTCGAGCTCGTCAGCGGGCCGCTCGACGACGAGCTCGCGCGGCTTGCGGAGGAGGGGGTTCAGTCGCTCCTCCTCGAAGGCGGGCCGACGCTTGCGACCTCGTTCCTCGCGGCCGGCCTCGTCGACAAGCTGATGCTCTTCGTCGCCCCGACGATCTCGGGCTCGGGGCCGCGCTTCATGGGCGAGGTCACGGGGCCGCTGGACCTCCTGCACCAGACCGCAGAGCAAGTCGGCGACGATGTGCTCGTGACGGCGTACCTGCGGGAGCCCTGAGCCCGGCGACTATCGTTCGCGCCGTGTTCACCGGGATCGTGCGCGAGCTGGGGACTGTCGAGGCCGTGGAGGAGTCGGAGGGCGGCGCGCGCCTGCGCGTCCAGGCTCCGGAGACCGCCGCGGGGACGTCCGTGGGTGACTCCGTCTCCGTCAACGGCGTCTGCCTCACCGCGGTCGGGGCCGACGACGGCGTGCTCGCCTTCGATGCCGTCCCGGAGACGCTCCGGCGCAGCTCGCTGGGGCGGCTCGCCGCGGGATCATCGGTGAACGTCGAGCCCGCGCTGCGCGCCGGAGAGCCGCTCGGCGGCCACATCGTCCAGGGGCACGTGGACGGGGTCGCGCGCGTCCGCCGCGCCGACGAGGAGGGCCTCGAGATCGAGGCGTCGCCCGAGATCCTGCGCTACTGCGTGGAGAAGGGCTCGGTCGCGGTCGAGGGGGTCAGCCTGACCATCGCGAGCCTCTCCGACGATGCGTTCACCGTCGCGCTCGTCCCGCACACGCGGGCGGTGACGACGCTCGGCGCGCTCGGCCCCGGCGACGAGGTGAACATCGAGGTCGACCTTCTCGCCAAGCACGTCGAGCGGCTGCTCGACCGGTGACGGACGGGGCCGGGATACGATCACGGGGAGACATGAGCGCGTCGGTGGACACACAGGCGCCCTTCGCCACCATCGAAGAGGCAATCGAGGACATTCGCCAGGGGAAGCTGGTGGTCGTCGTCGACGCCGCCGACCGGGAGAACGAGGGCGACCTCACGATCGCCGCCCAGTTCGCCACGCCGGAGGCGATCAACTTCATGGCCACGCACGCGCGCGGGCTCATCTGCCTGTGCCTCACCGAGGAGCGCTGCGACGAGCTCGGGCTCAAGCCGATGACGTACAACAACGAGACGCCCTTCGAGACGGCGTTCACGATCTCCGTCGAGGCGCGCGAAGGCGTGACCACGGGGATCTCGGCGGCCGACCGCTCGCGCACGATCCAGGTGGCCATCGACCCGACGAAGGGCCCTCACGACCTCGTCCAGCCCGGCCACGTCTTCCCGCTGCGCGCCCGCCCCGGCGGCGTCCTCCAGCGCTCGGGCCAGACGGAGGCCGCCGTCGACCTCGCACGCCTGGCGGGCCTGAACCCGGCCGGCGTGGTCTGCGAGATCATGAACGAGGACGGGACGATGGCCCGCGTGCCCGACCTGATCCCCTACTGCGAGCGCCACGGGATCAAGCTCGTCACCGTCGAGGGCCTGATCGAGTACCGGCGCCGCACGGAGAAGCTCGTCGAGCGCATGACCGCCGTCCGCCTGCCGACCGCCTACGGCGAGTTCACGGCCGTCGCCTTCCGCGAGGTGCTCACCAACAAGACTCACGTCGCGCTCGTCCGGGGCGAGGTGGACGCAGAGGAGGACGTGCTCGTCCGCGTCCACTCGGAGTGCCTGACCGGCGACGTCTTCCATTCCCTCCGCTGCGACTGCGGCGAGCAGCTCGAGCTCGCGCTCCAGCGGATCGCCGCCGAGGAACGCGGCGTGCTCCTCTACATGTCCCAGGAGGGGCGCGGCATCGGGCTCCTCGCCAAGCTGAAGGCCTACGAGCTCCAGGAGAACGGGCTCGACACGGTCGAGGCGAACCTGCAGCTCGGCTTCCCGCCCGACGCGCGGGAGTACGGGATCGGCTCGCAGATCCTCGCCGATCTCGGTCTCACGACGATCCGCATCCTCACGAACAACCCGCGGAAGATCACGGGCATCGAGGGCTTCGGCCTCAAGGTGGTCGAGCAGCTGCCCATCGAGGTGCCGCCCAACCTGGAGAATCAGCACTACCTGGAGACGAAGCGCGACAAGCTCGGGCACCGGCTCCACCACCAGGAACAGCGCTTCGAGGAGCCAGGCGAAGACCTATGAACGAGGAGCTGCGCGTCTCCGAGCACGCCGTCGGGCGGCTGCGGCTTCCCGAGGGCGTCGGCGTCATCGCGGGATCGCCGAACGGCGCGCGCCGCGCGGTGGGGATCGTCGTCGCCCGCTTCAACGGCGAGATCACCTCGCGCCTTCTGGACGGTGCCATCGCGGCGCTCGAGGAGGCGGGCGTCGAGCGCGACCGCATCGACGTCGTTCCGGTTCCCGGCGCCTTCGAGCTCCCGCTCGGCGCCATGGCGCTCGCCAAGACCCGCCAGTACGCGTGCATCGTCGCGCTCGGGTGCATCGTCCGCGGCGAGACGCCGCACTTCGACTACGTCGCCGGCGAGGCGGCGAGCGGTCTTCAGCTCGCGGCGCTCGAGACGGGCGTCCCCGTGAGCTTTGGAGTCCTCACGACCGAGACGAAGGCCCAGGCCGAGGAGCGCGCCGGCGGAGCGCGCGGCAACAAGGGCGCCGAGGCTGCCCGCTCCGCGCTCGAGATGGCCGATGTCTTCGGCCTTCTGCGCGCCCGGGCGCCGCAGTAGCTGTCGCTATACTCATCCGCCGATGTCCAAGGTCTGCGCAGTCTGTGGGAAGGGCCCGTCGTTCGGTCACAACCGAAGCCACTCGATGGTGGCGACGAAGCGCCGCTTCAACCCCAACCTCCAGCGGGTTCGCATCCTCGTGAACGGAGCGGTGCGCCGGAGCTACGTCTGCGCGCGGTGCCTGAAGTCGGGCCGCGTCGAGAAGGCGCTGTAGCGCTCGTCAGCGCGGCGCTTGCCGCGCTCGAGGCGAGCCGCGCGCGCATCGACGACCTCAACGTGTACCCCGTTCCGGACGGGGACACGGGGACGAACATGACCCTCACGGTGCGGGCGGTCGTCGACGCGCTCGACCGCGACCCCGGCGCCGACATCGGGCGCGCGATCCTCATGGGCGCACGCGGGAACTCCGGCGTGATCCTGTCGCAGCTCGCGCGCGGCTTCCTGAGTGCTGTCCCCGACGACGGCACGTTCGACGTGGAGGCGCTGGCGCGCGCTCTGCGGGCGGCGAGCGACGCAGGTTACGGCGCCGTTCGCAACGCACAGGAAGGGACGATCCTGACCGTCGCGCGAGCGCTGGCCGAGCGCGCGGAGGAGCTCGCCGGCACGGACGCATCCGTCGAGGACGCGCTCGGCGACCTCGTCGCGCACGGCGAGAAGGCGCTCGAGGCCACGACCGAGCAGCTCGACGTCCTCAAGCAGGCGGGCGTCGTCGACGCGGGCGGGGCCGGCCTGCTCGAGATCGTGCGCGGCGTCGCGTCCCACGTTCGCGGCGAGGACCTCCCCGAGCCTGCGCCCATCCTCGAGCACGTTCCGACGGAGGCCGTCCACCTGGAGCTCTCGGCCTTTCGCTACTGCACGTCGTTCTTCGTCGAAGGAGACGCGGTCGACCCGGACACCCTCGAAGCGGAGCTCCTGAAGCTCGGCGACTCGCTCCTCGTCGTGGGCGGCCCGGGGGCGGTCAAGGTGCACGTGCACACGGACGACCCCGGCGCGGCGCTCGCGCTCGCCACGTCCGTGGGCGTGATCGAGGAGGTGGACGTGAAGAACATGCACGTCCAGACCGCCGAGCGCGAAGAGCGGCTCCTGGCCGTCGAGACCACGCTCACGGGCGTCGTCGCCGTGGCCGCGGGCGCCGGGACGAGGAAGCTGTTCGAGAGCCTCGGAGCGTCGGTCGTCGAGGGCGGGCAGTCGATGAACCCGGCGACCGCCGACATCGTGGCCGCAGTCGAGGCGCTGCCGGCGTCCGAGGCCGTCGTCCTCCCGAACAACAAGAACGTCATCCTCGCCGCCGAGCAGGCCGTCGGCGCGACTGCGAAGCCGACACGGCTCGTCCCTACGCGCTCGGTGCAGGCCGGGCTCGGCGCGATGGTCTCCTTCGACGGCAACCGCTCGGCCGAGGAGAACGCCGCGGAGATGGAGGAAGCCGCCGCAGGCGTGCGCGCCGGGGCGGTCACGAAAGCCTCGCGCGACGCCGTCGTCGGCGATCTCACCGTGGAGGAGGGTCAGTACCTCGGACTCATGGACGGCGAGCCGGTCACGACGGGCCCGGTGCTGCAGCCCGTGGCCCGGGAGGTCGTGGAACGGCTGCTCGAGGAGGGCGCCGACATCCTCACGATCCTCGTCGGCGAGCAGGCCGAGGGGGTCGACGACCTGCTCTCCTACGTGCAGGAGGCGCACCCGGACCTGGAGGTCGAGGTGCACGACGGCGGGCAGCCGCACTATCCCCTTCTGTTCGCGGCCGAATAGACCCATACTGTGCCCGAGGTGCAGGATCCGATCACTGTCGTCCTCGTGGAGGACAACGACGTTTTCCGCGAGTCGCTCGAGCTCTTGCTCGGCCTCGTCCCCGATCTCGACGTCGTCGCCGCCGTCGGTGACGGGCGCAGTGCCCTCGACGTCTGCCTGCGCTTGAAGCCCGACGTCGTGCTGATGGACTACCGGCTGCCCGAGCTCGACGGGGTCGAGACGACCGCTGCGATCGGCGAGGGCTGTCCCAGGACGGCCGTCGTCGTCCTCACGGCCACGGCGGAGACGGAGGAGATCGATGCGCTCTACGAGGCCGGCGCCGTCGCCTGCCTCACCAAGGACCGCGAGCTGGACGAGATCGTCGGCGCCGTGAGGGACGCCGCGGGGCGCGGTGCAGCTCTCCGCTGAGAACACCGCCATCGTCCTCGACTCGACGGCCGACTGTCCGGACGCGCGGGCTCGGCACCCCAACTGGCGCATGGTGCCGCTGTACGTCAGCTTCGGGGACGAGACGTTCCGTGACTACGTCGACATCACCCCGGACGAGTTCTACGCCCGCCTGAGGGACGCCTCGCAGGCGCCCAAGAGCTCGCAGCCGACGCCGGCCGACTTCGCCGCCGTCTACGAGGAGCTCGCAGGCTACGAGCACGTCCTGGCAGTCATGCTCTCGTCGAAGCTCTCGGGCACGTGCGAGAGTGCCCGGCTGGCGAGCCGAGTCAGCGGGCGACTCGCGCGTCACCGTCATCGACTCGGGCGTCACCTCGGGCGGCACGGTCATCCTCGCGGACGCCATCCAGCGTCGGCTCCAGGCCGGGACGACGATGGAGGAGATCGACGCGCTCGTCGAGCGCTTCAAGCGGCTTCGCGGACTCCTCTTCACCGTCGAGACGCTCGAGTACCTCGTCCGCGGGGGCCGGGTCGGCAAGGCGGCCGGTCTCGCGGGCCAGCTCCTCTCCGTCAAGCCCATCCTCGCCTTCGACGACGGCGAGGTCGCCCCGCTCAAGCGCGTCCGCGGCCGCGCGAAGGCGCTGGCCGAGTTCGAGCGCCTCTTCCTCGAGGGCACCGAGGACTCGCCCGACCTGCACGTCGGCGTCGGCCACGCAGCGGCCCCGCAGGACGCCGAGGCCCTCGTCGCGCGCATGCGCGCCGCGCGCCCGCACGCCTCGCTCGACATCGTCACGACGCTCGGCCCCGTAATCGGCACGCACGGCGGCCCGGGCACGCTGGGCCTCTTCTGGTTCCAGGACGACCCGGCCTAGCGGCCGCCGACACCGTCCTCGGCGGCCACGTCCGGGGTCTGACCCCAGACATGGCCAGGTGCCAGGCACCTGGCCATGTCTCCAACAGCCATGCCCGGCCTCGCGATCCCGCATGAGAGCGTCGTGGCCATGTCCCCGGCGGACACGACCGGGGTCAGACCCCAGGGCGTGGTCGGAGGGGACGTGGCGCGGCTTCGCCGCTGGGCCGGGCGGTATCGTTGGCCGCCGTGCAGCACCTGGCGCACTGGGACGACGTGGAGGGCTATCGCCGCGAGGCCGGGCACATCGGCGGCACCTGGCGCGACCTCGGGACGGCGACCGGAACGCAGGGCGTCGGCGTCGCCCTGATCGAGGTCGACCCTGGCAAGTGGTCGACGCCGGCGCACGTCGAGGGCGCGTCCGAGGAGCTCTTCTACGTCCTCGGGGGAAGCGGCCTCTCGTGGCAGAGCGGGGAGGTCTACGAGGTCGGCGAGGGCGACTGCCTCGTCCATCTGCCGCACCGCGAGGCGCACACGCTCCGCGCCGGGCCGGACGGGCTGCGGGTGCTGGCGTTCGGGCACCGCGTGCGGCACGGGAACACGGTGCTCCCGCGCGCAGGCGTCGCCTGGATGTACCCGGGGTTTGCCGACGTCTCGCTCGTCGGCCCCGGGCAGGGCCCGTACTTCCGCGAGGCAGCCGCGGGCGAGCCGGAGGTGGGGGAGCCCGCCGAACGGCCGGCCTCGATCGTCAACGTGCGCGATCTCGAGCCGGAGGAGATGGAGCACGGCGTCTCGCGGTTCGTCGAGCGTTTCCTGGGCGACGCCGTCGGCTCAGTGCGCACCGGGATCGTCCACGTGACCATCCCCGCCGGCCGCGAGGGCTGCCCGCCGCACTGCCACTCGGCGGAGGAGGAGATCTTCATCGTCCTCGGCGGGGAAGGAACGCTGCTCCTGGGCGACGACGAGCACGCCGTGCGACCAGGTCACGTCGTCGGGCGGCCGCCCGGAACCAGGGTCTCGCACTCGTTCCGCGCGGGTGCGTCCGACCTCGTCTATCTCGCGTACGGGACGCGCGAGCCCAACGACATCTGCTTCTACCCGCGGTCGGGCAAGATCTCCTTCCGCGGCGTCGGCGTGATCGGGCGCATCGAGCCCCTGGGCTACTGGGACGGCGAGCCGTAACCGCCGCGCCGAGCGGGTTCGCGGGGGCGGGCGAGGGCCCGCCGGTCCCCCGGCGGCCGCGCGTCGACCCCGAAGCCACGGTCGAGACCGTCGCCGGAGTCGGCCCGAAGGTCGCCGAGCGGCTGGAGCGCCTCGGGATCCGCAGCGTGCGAGACCTGGCCGAGCACGTCCCGCGCGCCTATCTCGACTGGGAGCAGGTCGCGAGCTTCGGCGACCTCTCCGCGGGCGAGGAGGCGACCGTGCGCTGCACGCTCGAGCGCATCCGCGTGCGCCCCACGCGGCGGCGGAACCTGAAGCTCGTCGAGGGCGTCGTCGTCGACGGGGAGGGCGTGCGGGAGACGGCCGTCTGGTTCAACCAGGCGTACCTGGCCAAGCTCGCGCCCGGCACGGAGCTCCTCCTGCACGGGAGCCGGGAGCTGTCAGGCGGATTCCGCGTCGCGCGCACCGAGGTCCGAGGCACGGGCCTGCACACCGTCGGGCTCGTTCCGGAGTACCGCGCCAGCGAAGACCTGCCGTCGTACCGCCTGCGGGCGCTGGTCGACAGCGTCCTTCCGCGCGCCCGCTTCCTGCCCGACCCGCTCCCGGCCAGGGTCCGCCACGAGGAGGGCCTGCCGCTCCGCGCGGACGCGCTCACCGCGTCGCATCGCCCGCGCGACCGGGACGAGACCGATGCCGCGCACCGCCGGCTCGCGTTCGAAGAGCTCCTCACGCTTCAGCTCGGGTTCCGTGACCGCCGCCGTGCGCTCGAGGAGCAGGCAAGCGCGCCGGAGCTGGCCGAGGAAGGCGAGCTGATCGGCCGCTACTACGGCGTCCTCCCGTTCGAGCTCACACCCGACCAGCGTTCGGCCGTCGACGAGATCGGCGGCGACCTCGCCGAGCCGCGCCCGATGCAGCGGCTGCTCCAGGGCGACGTCGGCTCGGGGAAGACGGTCGTGGCGCTCTACGCGCTGCTCCGGGCCGTGGAGAACGGCCACCAGGGCGCGCTCATGGCGCCGACGGAAACCCTTGCTGAGCAGCACTTTCTCACCGTCGAGGGGATCTGCAACGACCTCGGCGTGCGCTGCGAGCTCCTGACGAGCTCGGTGCCTGCCGCGCAGCGCCGCGCCGTCCGCGACCGGCTCGCGAGCGGCGAGACGGACCTCGCGGTCGGGACGCACGCGCTCATCCAGGAGGAGGTCGAGTTCCGCTCCCTCGCCGTGGCGGTGGTGGACGAGCAGCATCGCTTCGGGGTGGAGCAGCGGCGTGCGCTCGGTCGGACGACGCCGCACGTCCTGCACATGACCGCGACCCCGATCCCGCGCACGCTCGCGCAGACGGTCTTCGGCGACCTGGACGTGACGGAGATCGCCCGTCCGCCCGCGAACCGCAAGCCCGTGATCACCGCCTGGGTCGGGCACGAGCGGAGCGGCGAGGCGTACACGCGCCTGCGTCGGCACCTCGAGGACGGCAGGCAGGCCTACGTCGTCTGCCCGCTCGTCTCCGAGTCGGAGACGATCGAGGCGCGGGCGGCCGAGCAGGAGGCCGACCGCCTGCGCGTCGCCGAGCTGCGCGGCTTCCGCGTCGGCTGCCTGCACGGGAAGCTGAAGACCGCAGAACGCCGCGAGGTGATGGACGCCTTCAAGCGCCGGGAGCTCGATGTCCTCGTCGCCACCACGGTGATCGAGGTCGGCGTCGACATCCCCAACGCGACGATCATGATCGTCCAGGAGGCCGACCGCTTCGGGCTGGCCCAGCTGCACCAGCTGCGCGGCCGCGTCGGCCGCGGCGCCGAGCAGTCGTACTGCCTGCTCGTCTCACGTCCCAAGGAGGAGCTGACGGAGGAGGCGACGCGCCGTCTCGAGGCGCTCGTCGCCACGTCGGACGGCTTCGAGCTCGCCGAGGTCGACCTCGAGCTGCGCCGCGAAGGCCAGCTGCTCGGCGTGCGCCAGTCCGGCTACTCGGACCTGAAGTTCGCGCGCCTGACCCGCGACCGCGAGCTGATCGCCAGGGCCCGCCGCTGGTCGGAGGAGCTCGACGACGCCGACGAGGCGACGCTGGGGCCGCTGCGGGCGGAGGCGGGGAGGTTCGATGAGGATCATCGCGGGTTCGCGTAAGGGCGCCCGTATCGCGGCGCCCAAGGGGTTCGACACGCGCCCGACGGGCGACCGCGTCCGCGAGGCGATCTTCAATCTCGTAGGGCCGGTCGACGGGGCGGAGGTGCTCGATCTGTACGCGGGCTCGGGCGCCATGGGCCTCGAGGCTCTCTCGCGCGGCGCCGAGCGCGTCACGTTCGTCGAGTCCGACCGCGAGGCCTCCGAGACGATCCTCCGCAACCTCGACAAGCTCAAGCTGGAGGGCGCCGTCGTGCTGCGAGAGGATGCCGGCCGCAAGCTGGCCGCCGACGCGACGGGAGGCAAGCGTTACGATCTCGTGCTGATCGACCCGCCCTACAGCATGCTCGCCCGTACCCTTCCGACCTTGGCCGCCTACCTGCCCGCCGTCGTGGCGGAGAACGGCATCGCCGTGGTCGAGTCGGACGCCCGCGAGGAGCCCGACCTGCCGCTGCCGAAGCGAACGAGCCGCCGCTACGGCTCGGCGCGGGTCACGGTCTTCGAGGCCGCCGGATGAGCGACTCGCAGCCGGTCACCTGCATCTGCCCCGGCAGCTACGACCCGGTCACGCTCGGGCACCTGGACATCATCCGCCGTGCCGCCGGGATCTTCGAGCAAGTCGTGGTCGGCGTCGTCCGCGACCCACAGCACAAGGCGACGATGTTCACTGTGGAGGAGCGCGTCGGCTTCATCGCCGAGGCGCTCTCGGACGTGCCCAACGTCCAGGTGGAGGTCTTCTCCGACCTCGTCGTCGAGTTCGCGAGGCGCTTCGGCGCGCGCACGATGGTGAAGGGGCTGCGGGCGATCTCGGACTTCGAGTGGGAGTTCCAGATGCACCACCTGAACCGGAATCTCGCCCCCGAGGTCGAAACGATGTACCTCATGTCGAGCCCGCAGTACAGCTTCCTCTCCTCGTCCGGAGTGAAGGAGGTCGCCTCGTTCGGCGGGAACGTCGACGACCTCGTTCCCGAGCAGGTTGCGCGCCGTTTTCGCGAGCTCTTCCCGCGGGGAAAGCCCGGCGCACCTGTCAGCCCTCAAGAGTAGACTGGATCGCATGGACGTTCTCGTTCTCATCGACAAGCTGGACGACCTCGTGCACAACGCGAAGGCCGTCCCACTGACCGACCAGGTGCGAATCGACCGCGAGGAGATCTACGACATCCTCGATCAGATGCGCGCGACGATCCCCGAGGAGATCAAGCAGGCGCGATGGATCGTGAAGGAGCGCCAGGAGATGCTGGCCGAGGCCAAGCGCGAGGCGGACAGGATCCTCGGCGAGGCGCGCGAGCAGGCCGTGCGCGAGGCATCGCAGACCGAGATCGCCAAGCTCGCCGAGCGCCAGGCGCAGGAGATCGTCGAGGAAGCCCGGAGGCAGGCGCGGGAGACGCGGCTCGAGATGGAGGACTGGGCGGACTCGATCCTCTCGACCCTCGAGGTCAACCTGGACAAGTTCCTGGGCGCAGTCCGCAGGGGGCGCGAGCGTCTCCACGAGCGCTCGCAGGAGTCGGTCGTCGCGGGTATCGCGACCGACGAGCAACAGCCCGTCTGAACCCCTCCATAGCTGCGCTACGGTGAAGGCGTGACGACCTTCAACGTCCGTACCGTCAAGCTGCGCGCCGGAGAGCAGTTCCGGGACGTGCGCAGCGTGGACCTCGAGCCGCTCGAGCTCGGCGGGCAGCGGTATGTCCCCATCCCGGAGAGCCCGGAGGCCGCGATCACCCTCACGCAGACGAGCTCCGGCCTCGTGCTCGAGCTCGAGCTGGAGGTACGGATGGTGGGCCCGTGCGTGCGCTGCCTGGCGGACGCGGGGGTCTCCCTGCACGTGCAGAGCCGCGAGTACCAGGCGACCAGCCCGGGGGAGTCCGACGAGCTGACGACCCCGTACCTCGTCGAGCACCGTCTCGACCTCTCCGCCTGGGCGCACGACGCCGTCGCGCTCGCCCTGCCGGACAAGATCCTCTGCCGGGACGACTGTGCGGGCCTCTGCCCGGTCTGCGGGCGCGACCTCAACCGCGAGCCCCACGAGCACGAGGGCGAGGCCACCGACCCGCGCTGGGCCGCGCTGGCCGACCTCAAGGACCGGCTCTAGCAGCCGCTATACTCGACCGCCGCGATGGCCGTTCCGAAGCGAAAGACCTCGAAGTCCCGCCGAGACAAGCGGCGGGCCACGCACACCCTTTCGATCCCTGCGGTCACCGAGTGCCCGCAGTGCCACCAGCCGAAGCGGCCGCATCACGTCTGCCCGACCTGCGGAACCTATAAGGGCCGCGAAGTCGAGCCGCTCCGCACGCCGGCGCCCTAGGAGGGTTCGACGAAACGATGACTGTGTCGCCGGGACGCGCTGCTCGCCCCGAGGACGGCGTCCTCAGTCGCGCCCGTAGCTCATTCGCTACGAACGCTCCCTGCGTCCTTGCCTCGGAACGACCATCACGCCCCGGCGACGAGCAACGTTCCGCCGACCCCTCCTAAATGGCGTCGCCCGTCCGGGTCGCCGTCGACGCCATGGGCGGCGATCGGGCGCCCGAGGAGATCGTCGCAGGCGCTCGCGCAGCCGCGTCCCCCGACGTCGCACCGGTCCTCTACGGCCCGCGTGAGGTGCTGGAGCCGCTCGCAGGCGGCCTCGAGATCGTCCACGCCGAGCAGGTCGTGGCCATGGACGACAAGCCGTCGGAAGCCGTGCGCGAGAAGCGCGAGAGCTCGATGTTCCTCGCGTGCCGCGCGGTGGCCGAAGGAGATGCCGAGGCGGTCGTCTCCGCGGGGAACACCGGCGCCATGCTCGCGGCGGCGCTCGTCGAGGTCCGCCGCCTGCCCGACGTCCACCGTCCCGGGATCGCCGTGCCGCTGCCGGCGATCGGCGGCGTGTCGATCCTGATCGACGCGGGTGCGAACGCCGACGCCCGGCCCGAGCACCTCGTCCAGTTCGCCCACATGGGCGCGGTCTTCGCCGGCGAGATCGCGGGTATCGCACGACCCACGGTGGCCCTGCTCTCGATCGGCGAAGAGCCGGAGAAGGGCAACCGCCTCGTCCGCGAAGCCCACACGGCGCTCGCGGCCGAGCCGGGCCTCGACTTCGTCGGCAACGTGGAGGGGCGCGACCTGCTCCGCAAGGCCGCCGACGTGGTCGTCTGCGACGGCTTCACGGGGAACATGGCCCTCAAGCTCCTCGAAGGCACGATCCGCACGACGCTCGAGGCATTCCGGGAGGAGATCACCGCGTCGACCCGCGGGAAGCTCGGCGGGCTCCTCATCCGGCCCGCCGCGAGGACGCTGCGAGCCCGGCTCGATCCCGACACGTACGGCGGGGCCTATCTCCTCGGCCTGCGCGGCCTGGTCGTGATCGCGCACGGGAACTCGTCCTCGACCGCGATCGCGAACGCGATCGGCTACGGCGGCCGCGGCGTGGTCGCAGGCGTCGTCGATCGGGTCGCCGATCGGCTTGCAGCCGGGGTCAGCGAGGCGGCCGCCCCTTAAACCGCCGCGCGATGCGTGGTAGCATCCTGCGCCGTTCCCGCTGGGTGTCCGAGACAGAGAAAGGCAGGGAGAAAAACCAGATGGCAGCTTCGCGCGAAGAGATCGCCGAGCGAGTGAAGGACGTTCTTGTCGAGCAGCTCGGGATCGAAGAGAGCGAGATCACGGAAGAGGCCTCGTTCCAGGAAGATCTCGACGCTGACTCCCTCGACCTCGTCGAGCTCATCATGGAGCTCGAGGACCAGTTCGGAATCAAGATCTCTGACGAAGACGCTCAGCAGATCCAGACCGTGGGCCAGGCAGTCGACTACATCTCGTCGCACCAGTAGCGAGACCCCGGGGGGCTCGCTGCTCGACCTGATCGAGGCGCTACCGCCCGAGCGCCTTCATCACGCCTTCACGCACGCTTCCTGGGCGCGACGCCGGGCGGACTCCTACGAGCGCCTCGAGTTTCTCGGCGACAGCGTCCTCGGCCTTGCGATCGCCGAGGACCTCTACGAGCGCTTCCCGGACGAGGCGGAGGGGGCCCTGGCGAAGATCCGCGCGCACGTCGTCTCGCGGCACAGCTGCGCCATCGTCGGGCGCCAGCTCGGTCTCGGGGAGCTGTTCGCCGGGCACGCCGGCGAGGTCGACCGCGACGAGCTGCTCCGGCTCGCCGCCAATCGCAACGTCCTCGCGGCTCTGGTCGAGGCCTGCCTCGGTGCGCTCTACCTCGAGCACGGGTTCGAGGCGATACGCACCCCGATCGTGGAGGCCTTCCAGGAGCGCGTCGAGTACGCCCTCGAGGGCCACGTGGACTACAAGACCGAGCTCCAGGAGGAGCTCGCCCGCCGTGGCCTCGCGGTCACGTACACGGTCCTCGAGGTCGAGGGCCCGCCGCACGACCGCCGCTTTACCTGCGCCGCGAACATCGACGGCGTGCCCGTCGGCACCGGGCACGGCGCCTCGAAGAAGGCCGCCGAGCAGGTCGCCGCACGCGAGGCGCTCGAGCGCTACGCGGCGCCCGAAGCCTCCTAGACGTTCTCGACCAGGAGCGCGGCGCCGATCGCGCCGCCCAGGTCGCCGAGCGCGGCCGGGAGCATCTCGGGCGGGCGCTCGTCGACGAAGAGATGCGGCCGGGCGGCCTCCGCGATCCGCTCGACGAAGGGCTCGCCCAGGCGCGTTCCCAGCCCGCCGCCGACGATCACCGCTTCGACGTCGAGCAGGTTGACGGCCGAGCCGATGCCGGCCCCGAGGGCAGCGACCGCGCGATCGAGGAGCTTCGTCGCCATCTTGTCCCCCCGCTCGAGCGCGTCGGCCCAGACCCCGCTCGTCAGACGGTCGCGCTTCTTCTTTTCCATCAGCTCGAACAGGTGGGTCTTGTGGCCGTCCTTGACGAGCTTGCGCGCGTGCGCCTCCATGGCCCCGCGTCCGGCGTAGGCCTCGAGGCAGCCGCGCCGCCCGCACGGACACCGCGCGCCGTCGCGCACGATCACGATGTGGCCGATCTCGCCGGCCGCGCCCCGACCGCGCCAGAGCTGCCGGTCGAGAACGAGGCCGCCGCCGACTCCCGTTCCCCACCAGACGCCGAGAAAGGACCCGTACGGCCTGCCCGCGCCGAGCTCGAGCTCAGCCGTGACCGCGACCTTGACGTCGTTCTCGACGCGGACGGTCGTTCCGAGCGCATCCCCCAGAGTCGCCGCGAGCGGAAAGGGCTCGTCCCAGTCGGGGAGGTTGCGGGCGTGGGCGACCGTGCCCGCCTCCCGGTCGACCGCGCCCGGCGAGCCGACTCCGGTGCCGCGTAGCGTCTCGACCGCGACTCCCCCGGCCTCGGCCGCCTCGCGAACGGCCCCTTCGATCTTGGCGGTGACGGCGGGAGGGCCGCCCGTGGTCGGGGTCTCGGTCTTGGCGTCGCCGAGGACGGTGTTGTCGTCGCCGACCACGACGGCCTGGATCTTCGTTGCTCCGAGGTCGACGCCGGCGCGGAAGGACGTCACCGGCTCAGCGCCGGAGACGGATGGCGTTCAGGTCCTGCTGGGCGATCTCGGCGGCGCGGGCGGCGACGTCGTCGATGTCGTCGTGCTCGGCATGCAGGTAACGGCCGGAGAGCGCGTCCAGGCGGCCCGAAGCAAGCGCAAGCACGAGCCTCGGTGCGAGCTCGGGAGGCGTCCACGGCGCGTCGTCGCCGAAGTTGTCCCCGATCAGATCCGTCCGGACGAGGCCGGGGCTGATGGAGAAGACAGGGATGCCGTACCGGGCGAGCTGGTTGGCGAGCGTCTCGCTGAAGCGATGCACGGCGGCCTTGCTCGCGCTGTACGCGGTCGACGTGCTCCCGGGGAGATAGGCCGCGCCGCTTGCCACGTTGACGATACGGCCGCCGCCGCGCTCGATCATGCCGGGGATCACCGCCCGGCAGCCGAGGTAGACGCCGAGCACGTTGACCTCGAGCACGTGCCACCACTCCTCGGGCTCGAGCTCCCAGCCCTTGTCCTCCCAGAGCGCGATTCCCGCGTTGTTGACGAGGACGTCGATCGGCCCGAGCTCCGCCTCGGTCGTGGCAACCATCCGCTCGACGTCCTCCCGCTTCGAGACGTCCGCCTCGATTGCGATCCCACCGGTCTCGGCCGCCGTCTCCTCGACCTGGGCGCGCGTCCGCGCGGACACGGCCACGCGCGCGCCCGCCTTCGTGAGCTCGATAGCGATCCCGCGGCCGATCCCGCGGCCGCCGCCGGTGACGAGCGCGACCTTCCCTGCGAGCTCGGCGTCGGAGGACATCCTCCCCGGATCCTACGCTTGATCGGGTGAGCGTCGAGGACGAAAAGCGCCTCGCGGCCGAGGCTGCCGCTTCGCTGGTCGAGGACGGCATGTACGTCGGCCTCGGCACCGGCACGACCGTCGACCACTTCCTGGCGGCGCTCGCGCGCCGAGGGCCGACGATCCGCTGCGTCGCCACGTCGCTGCGCACCGAGAGTGCGGCGCGCGAGCTCGGCCTGCCGGTGGAGCCCTTCGACGCGCTCGAGCGCCTCGACCTCGCCGTCGACGGCGCCGACCAGGTCGCTCCCGACGGCTGGCTCGTCAAGGGAGGCGGGGCGGCGCACACGCGGGAGAAGGTCGTCGCGGCGGCCGCGGAGCGCTTCGTCGTCATCGCGTCGTCGGACAAGGTCGTTGAGACGATCTCGGCGCCGGTCCCGGTCGAGATCCTCGCCTACGGCGCCGCCGCGACGCTCGCCCGGCTCGGCCCGGCGGAGCTGCGCGACGTGCCGCCGAGCCCGGACGGCGGGCTGATCGCCGACTACCTCGGGCCGGTCGGCGACCCCGCCGCGCTCGACGCCCGGCTGTCGGGGACGCCGGGCGTCGTCGAGCACGGCCTCTTCAGCCCCGAGCTCGTGTCCGAGATCCTCATCGGGCGCGGCGGCGAGGTCGAGCGCACGGCCGTCTGACCGAGTACGGTTCGGCCGTGGCCTTCGTCACCCGTGGCTTCCGTGGTCGCCGCGACCCGGACGACGACGGCGGGCGCATCCCGCCGGGCCAGTACCGCACCGACGACTTCCCCGTTCTCTCGGCGGGCCCGACGCCGCACACGCCGCTCGAGGAGTGGACCTTCACGATCCTCACCGAGACCGGTGAGGAGGCGGCCCGCTGGAGCTGGGACGAGTTCCAGGCGCTGCCGAGCGTGACGGTCACGGTCGACATCCACTGCGTCACCAAGTGGTCGAAGCTGGACACGACCTGGGAGGGCGTCTCCGTCGACACGCTGCTCGCCGACGTGGAGACCGACGCCGCGTACGTCACCGCCTTTTCGGACGGCGGCTACACCACGAACCTGCCGCTCGAGGACGTGACCGACGGGAAGGCGTGGATCGCCTATGGCTACGACGGCGAGCCGCTCGACCCCGAGCACGGCGGTCCGGCCCGGCTCCTCGTCCCGCACCTCTACTTCTGGAAGAGCGCGAAGTGGGTGCGCGGCCTGCGCCTGATGGACGACGACGAGCCGGGCTTCTGGGAGTCGCTCGGCTACCACCTCTACGGCGACCCGTGGCGGGAACAGCGGTACTGGGGCGACTGACCTGGCTTCTCGCCGAGGTCGTCGAGTTCGTCCCCGAGACCCCGCGCGTCAAGAGCCTCGTCCTCACGGTTCCCGGCTGGTCGGGCCATCGACCGGGCCAGCACGTGGACGTCCGGCTGACCGCCGAGGACGGCTACCAGGCGCAGCGCAGCTACTCGATCGCGGCTCCGGCGGACGGCGAGCGCGTCGTGCTCACCGTCGAGCGTCTCGAGGACGGGGAGGTCTCGCCGTTTCTCGTCGATGAGCTGCTCGTCGGCGACCGCATCGAGCTGCGCGGGCCGATCGGCGGCTACTTCGTCTGGGACGGCGCCGACGGCGCCCCGCTGCACCTCGTTGCCGGTGGCTCGGGGATCGTGCCGTTGATGGCGATGCTGCGGCACCGCGCGGTGTTGGGCTCCGCCGGGCCCGCGGCGCTCCTCTACTCGGCGCGGACCGACGGCGACCTGATCTACCGGGAGGAGCTCGACCGCCTCGCCCACGAGGACGGTGAGCTGCGTCTGACGTACACGCTGACGCGTGAACAGCCGCCGGGCTGGACGGGCTATGGCCGCCGCATCGACGGCGACATGCTCTCCGAGGTGCTCGGAGGCCCCGACCCGGCTGCGACGGCGTTCGTCTGCGGGCCCACGCGCTTCGTCGAGGTGGCCGCCGACGCCCTCGTCGGCCTAGGCTACGAGCCGGGCCGCGTTCGCACCGAGCGCTTCGGCCCGACCGGGAGGTAAGAGATGGAGAACGCCGACCTGAAGCTCGACGGCAACGCCGCCGCAGGCGAGCTGCGAGAGATCTTCGGCGCCGAGATGACGATCGTGCGCGCGACGTGCGCATCGTGCGGCGCCGTGTGGGAGATGGGTGCGCTCAGCGTCTACGTCCACGCACCCGGGACCGTTTTCCGTTGCCCCGGATGCGACGCCGTGCTCCTGCGGATCGTGCACGCCGAAGAGCGGGTCTGGCTCGATCCGAGCGGGGTGCGCTGCCTGGAGCTGCGCACGGGCGCCTAACCCGGCGCCCCGTCCGTCCGGATCGTCAGACTTCGGGCGCGTTGTTTCTCCGTTCCGTCAGAGTTCGGGGCTTCAAGTCATTCCCGGACCCGGTCGAGGTGCGCCTCGAGCCGGGCGTCGCCGTCGTTGTCGGCCCGAACGGGTCCGGCAAGTCGAACGTCGCCGACGCCATCGTCTGGGCCGCGGGAAGCCTGAGCCCGACCGAGCTGCGCGCCGAGCGCCCGGACGATGTCCTCTACGCGGGGACGAAGAACAAGCCTGCCGCCGACTGGTGCGAGGTCGAGCTGCTCTTCGACAACGAGGCCGGCGACGGGCCCCTCGACGTCGCGGAGCTCTCGGTCGTGCGCCGGCTGCACCGCGGCGGCGACGGCGAGTACCTCGTCAACCGGGCCCGTGTGCGCCGGACCGACGTCGTCGAGCTGCTCGCGGACATCGGGCTCGCAGGAGAGAAGCACTCCATCATCGGCCAGGGCCGCGTCGAGGAGATCCTCGCCTCGAAGCCTCACGAGCGGCGCGCGCTCGTCGAAGAGGCCGCCGGCCTCGGGAAGTTCAAGCGGCGGCGCCACCGGGCGGAGCTGAAGCTCGCGCGGGTCGAGACGCAGACGGAGCGGGCGCGCGATCTCGAGGACGAGGTGCGCAAGCGGCTGCGCCCCCTCGCGCTGCAGGCGACCGCCGCCGAGCGCGCAGAGAAGCTCGCCGGCGAGATCGAGGCCCTGAAGACGCGCCTTGCCGCGGCCGAGCTGGAGCGGATCGAGAGCCGGCTCGCCGAAGTGGACGAGCGGATGACCTCGGCCACGCAGGACCGGCGTCGCCACGACGAGCGACTGGAAGGCGTGCTCGAGGAGCGGCGAAAGGCCGAGGACGGGCTGGCGGAGGCCGCCGGCAAGCACGAGCAGGCGACCGCGGCGCTCTACCGATTGCGGAGCGCCGTCGAGCGCCTCGAGCTCAGGCGTGAACGCGCGGAGGAGACCGCGGCGAGCCTGCAGGCCGACGCAGAGCGCCCCCGCCTGCGGGCGGCGCCCAAGCCGCCGAGCTACGAGCGGGCTCTCGCGGCCGCGGGCGCCTGGGCGCCGGAGCAGGTCGAGCTCGCGGAGGCGATCGCGCGCCTCGAGCAGGCGAAGCGCGAGCGCCGCGACGCCCTCGTCGCCCTCTCGGGCGGGGAGAGCTGGTTCGCGGCCGACGCAGCCGCGGCCGCCCCGGAGCCCGAGCAGACGTCGCGCGAGGATCGGCTGCTGGCGCTCGCCGGGATTGCGGAGCGCACCGCCGAGGCCCTCGGCGCCTGCGTGCAGGGCGCCGGCCGGCTCGAGCCGGCGCTGCGGGCGCGCGTGGACGCGGGCGGCAGCAGGGCGGGCGAGCTCGGCGAGGAGCTGCGCCGCCTCGGTGGCTGGGAGTCCGAGCTGCGCCGCGCCGCCGCCGAGGCCGCCGAGCGCGTGTCGGCGATCGGCATCGAGCGCGCGCGGCTCGAGACGGAGCGGGAGGAGGTGCTCCGGCGCCTTCCCGAGAACGCCGAGGCCGAGGCTCTGGAGGATGACGAGGCGGACGTGCTCCGCTCCCAGCTCGAGCGGCTCGAGCGCCGTCGCGAGGCGCTCGGGCAGGTCAACCCGCTGGCCGCGGAGGAGCACGCCCGCGAGAAGGCGCGGCTGGAGGAGCTGACGGAGCAGCGCGAGGACCTCGAGCGTTCGCTCGCCGAGCTCGAAGCGCTTCGCGACGAGCTCTCGGAGACGGTCGAGCGGCGCTTCGAGGAGACGCTCGGCGAGGTCGAGCGTCACTTCGACGAGGTCGCAGCGACGCTGTTCCCGGGCGGCAGCGGCCGCATCATCCGCGTCGAGGGGGACGAGGACGAGGAGCCGGGAATCGAGATCGAGCTCCAGCCCGCGGGCAAGCGCGTCACGCGGCTCTCGCTTCTCTCGGGCGGCGAGAAGGCGCTGGGCGCCATCTCGTTCCTGTTCGCGCTCTTCCTCGCGCGCCCGTGCCCCTTCTACCTCCTGGACGAGGTCGAAGCGGCTCTCGACGATGCGAACATCAGCCGTTTCACCGACCTGCTGCGCCGCTTCGCCGACCGCGCCCAGTTCATCGTGGTCACCCACCAGAAGAGGACGATCGAGGCCGCGGATATCCTCTACGGCGTGACGATGGGCGCTGACGGGATCTCGCAGGTCGTGTCGAAGCGCCTCGCCGGCGAGCCCGAAGCGCAGGCGCTCAGCGCGTGACGCGCACCTGGGCGGAGTTCCTGGGCGACGACGAGGTCGCCCCCGCCGCCGACGAGGAGAAGGGCAGAGGCTGGTTCGGCCGGCTGCGCGAGTCGCTCTCGTCGAGCCGCCAGGCGCTGACCCGCGAGCTCCTCTTCGACCCCAGCGACGAGGAGGCCTGGGAGCGGGTCGAGGAGGCCCTGATCGCGGCGGACTGCGGCGTGCCGGCGACGGTCGAGATCGTCAGGCAGCTGGAGGCGAGGGAGCCGGCGAGCGAAGCCGACCTGCTGGAGGGCCTGGAGGACGTCCTGACGGACATGGTCACCGTGGAGGGCCAGGAGCGGCTGGCGCTCGACGGGCAGCCGACCGTCCTGCTCGTCGTCGGCGTGAACGGGACGGGCAAGACGACGACGATCGGGAAGCTGGCGCACCGGCTCGGCGAGTCGGGCCGGTCGGTCGTTCTCGCGGCCGCGGATACGTTCCGCGCGGCGGCCGAGGAGCAGCTCGAGATCTGGGCCGGCCGCGCGGGCGCCGACTTCGTCGGCTCGCAGCGGGGGGCGGACGCCGCCGCGGTCGCCTTCGACGCCATCTCCGCGGCCGAGGCGCGTGGGCGCGACGTGGTCGTCGTGGACACGGCGGGGCGCCTCCACACGCAGACGAACCTGATGGAGGAGCTGGCGAAGGTGCGGCGCGTGATCGCGGGCAAGCTGGAAGGCGCGCCCCACGAGACGCTCCTCGTCCTCGACGCCACCACCGGCCAGAACGGCCTCCGGCAGGCGAAGCTCTTCGACGAGGCGGTCGGCCTGACCGGTGTCGCCCTGACGAAGCTCGACGGCACCGCCAAGGGCGGCGTCGCCGTGGCCGTGACCCAGGAGCTGGGCCTGCCGGTGAAGCTCGTCGGCGTCGGCGAGACGCTCGACGACCTCCAGCCGTTCGACCCCGCCGATTTCGCGCGCGCGCTCGTCGGCGCCGAGTAGGCACACTCTCGGCGCACTCCCGTGCACCACCCGCGAAAACTTCGGCGATAGGCTCGGACCGGGGGGCGCCCCGACCGTTCAGGCCGGGTGCGGAGAGGGCCTGGCCTGAACGGGCGGAGCTGCCGACGCGTCTACCGCTCGATCGCGAACGCGATGTTCACGGTCGTGCGGTACATCGTGATGCTGTCGCCCTCGACCTCGCAGCTCATCGACACGACGTCGGCGCCCGTGATGCCCCGGACCGTCTTCGCCGCCTCCTTGCACGGCCACGTCGGCCGCCTTGGCGAAGCTCTCCGGGTGACTTCCGATCACGGTGATGACCTTGGCGATATCGGACATTGCTCGCTCCTCCTTGGGTCGGATTGGAAAAACCACACGGCTACACTTCCCGCCGGCCCATGTTTGACACGCTTTCCGACAAGCTGCAGGCGACTCTCGGCGATCTGAGAAGCCGCGGCGTCCTCACCGAAGAGGACCTTTCCGGCGCCATGCGCGAGATTCGCCTCGCGTTGCTCGAGGCGGACGTCAACTTCAAGGTCGTGAAGGAGTTCGTCGCCCGCGTGAAGGAGCGCGCCGTCGGCACGAACGTGACGAAGAGCCTGACGCCGGGCCAGGAGGTCGTGAAGATCGTCCACGAGGAGCTGACCGAGCTGATGGGCTCGGGCGGCTCGAAGCTCGCATTCTCGGGGCGGCCGCCCACGGTTGTGCTGCTGGCCGGGCTCCAGGGCTCCGGGAAGACGACCGCTGCCGCCAAGCTCGCCCTACTCCTGCGCAAGACCGAGAACAAGTCGCCGGCGCTCGTCGCCGCCGACCTGCAGCGGCCGGCTGCGATCGACCAGCTGGAGCAGCTCGGCAAGCAGATCCAGATTCCCGTCTTCCTCGACCGGACGACGAAGGACGCGGTCGCCGTCGCGCGGCACGGGATCGAGCAGGCCCAGGCGCAGGGGCGCGACGTGGTCATCGTCGACACCGCGGGCCGCCTCCAGATCGACGAGCCGCTGATGGAGGAGCTCGCCGCGATCCGCAAGCAGGTGAAGCCACACAACGTGCTGCTCGTGCTCGACTCCATGACGGGCCAGGAGGCTGTCGGCGTGGCGGAGGCGTTCGCGGAGCGCGTCGAATTCGACGGCGTCGTCCTGACGAAGCTCGACGGTGACGCGCGCGGCGGCGCGGCGCTCTCCGTCAAGGCGGTCACGGGGAAGCCGATCAAGCTCGCCTCGACCGGGGAGAAGCTCGACCAGCTTGAGTACTTCCACCCCGACCGCATGGCGTCGCGGATCCTCGGGATGGGCGACGTGCTCACCCTCATCGAGCGCGCCGAGGCGGCGGCCGATGTGGACGAGCAGGAGGAGATGGAGCGCCGGCTCCGCGCCGGGCAGTTCACGTTCGACGACTTCCTCCAGAGCTACCGGATGATGCGCCGCATGGGCTCGCTGAAGTCGGTGGTCGGCCTCATTCCCGGCCTCGGCAAGCAGCTCCAGGGCGTGAACGTCGACGACCGGGAGCTGGGCCGCGTGGAGGCGATCGTCCTCTCGATGACACCCGACGAGCGCCGCCGGCCCGAGATCATCAACGGCACGCGCCGCGCCCGGATCGCCCAGGGCAGCGGCACGACCGTGCAGCAGGTCAACCAGCTCCTGAACGCACGCAAGCAGATGGCGAAAATGGTCAAGCAGATGGGGAAGGGCAAGATGCCCAACATCCAGTCGCTCGCGGCCTCGCAGCGGCGGCGCTGACACGGAACGAAAGGACGGAATGGCAACTCGCATCAGACTGGCCCGCGTGGGCTCGAAGAAGAACCCGATCTACCGGGTCGTCGTCGCCGACGCACGCTCCCCGCGCGACGGCCGCTTCATCGAGATCGTGGGCCGCTACAACCCGCAGACCGACCCGTCGACGATCGACCTCGACACGGACAAGATCCAGGACTGGATCTCCAAGGGCGCGCAGCCGAGCGATAGGGTGAAGCGCCTCATGAAGACCCAGGGCATCTAGTGGAGGAGCTCCTCGCCTACCTGGCGCGGAACCTCGTCGACCGGCCGGACGAGGTGCGCGTCGAGCGGACGGAGCGCGACGGCGCCGTCGTGCTGCGGCTGCACGTGGCGGAGGAGGACATCGGCAAGGTGATCGGCCGGCAGGGTCGCATCGCGCGCGCCCTTCGAACGCTCGTGCGCGCGAGCGGCGGGCGGCGCCAGGAGCGCGCGCTCCTCGAGATCGTTGACGCTCGCTGACGAGGCGGGCGGCGACCGCTGGGTGAGGGTGGGCCGCGTCGGCCGCCCGCACGGCCTCGCGGGCGCCTTCGTGGTCGAGGGAGCGAGCGAGGAGCCGGAGCGCTTCAAGAAAGGCGCGACGGTCTACGTCGAGCGCGAGCCTGCGACCGTGATCGAGTCGAAGACGGCGGGCGGGCGCGTGGTCGTCCGCCTCGACCGGGCCGCGCGCCGCGGGGCCGCGCTCGAGCTGCCGGAGCGAGAGCTCCCGCCGGCGGGTGACGACGCGTTCTACGTGTACCAGCTCGTCGGGCTGATCGTGGAGGAGGAGGGAGGCCGCGTGCTCGGCCGGGTGCAGGACGTGACACCGGGCGTGGCGAACGACGTGCTCGAGCTCGAGGGCGGGATCGCCCTTCCGATGGTCGAGGACTGCGTCCGTGCGGTCGATCTGGAGGAAGGCCGGATCGTCGTCGCTCCCGGCTTCGTGCCCGAAAGCTAATCTCGAACGCGGATGCAGATCGACGTCTTCACCCTGTTGCCCCATGCCTTCTCATGGCTCACCGAGCAGCGGCCGCTTGCCGCCGTGCTCGGCTCCGAGCTGGAGCTCAAGCTCCTCAACTACCGTGACTTCACGCCGCTTACCGGCGGGCAGGTCGACGACGAGCCCTACGGCGGCGGTGCGGGCATGGTGCTGCGCGTCGACGTCGTCTACGCGGCCCTCGAGGCCGTCTACGGCATGGAGCGCGACCGGCGGGTGATCGCCTTCTCGCCGCAGGGTCGCCCGCTCGACCAGGGCCTCGTCGACGAGCTGGCAGGCGAGGACGCGCTGACGCTTCTCTCTGCCCGCTTCGAGGGCTTCGACGAGCGGATCCTCGAGCACGTGGCGACGGATGTCGTCTCGATCGGGCCCTACGTCCTCTCCGGCGGGGAGCTGCCGGCCATGGTCGTCCTCGACGCGGTCGCTCGGCGGCTGCCGGGGGCGATCCGCGAGGAGAGCGCCGCCGTGGAGAGCTTCTCGGAGGCGCTCGAGGGCGGCTTCGAGTTCCCGCACTACACCCGGCCGGCCGAGTTCCGCGGGTGGCGCGTCCCGGACGTTCTCCTGTCCGGGAATCACGCGCTCATCGAGCGCTGGCGCCGCGAGCGGAGCAAGGAGCGGTCGGTTACGTGAGGGGGCCGCTCGAACGGATCACGGGGTCGCTCCCTGCGCCGTGGGACACGGTCGTCGACTGGGTCCTGACGATCACGATCGCGGTCGCCGCCGTGCTCGCCATCAAGGCATGGGTCGTGAACCCGTACCGGATTCCGTCGTCGTCGATGGAGCCGACGCTCCACTGTGCCACGCCCGAGGTCGGCTGCCAGGCGGATGCGTCCGATCGGGTGCTCGCCAACCGGTTCATCTACCGCTTCCGCGATCCGGAGCGCGGGGACATCGTCGTCTTCGAGGTCCCCGAGCGCGCCCTCGAGCAGTGCGGCGCCTCCGGGACGTTCGTCAAACGGCTCGTCGCCCTCCCGGGCGACACGATCAGCCAGCAGGAGGGTGTCCTGCGCTTGAACGGGGAGGCCGTTGCCGAGCCGTATCTGAACGGCGGCCCGAATGGCCCGAACTTCTCGGAGCGGCGGCTCGCCGACGACGAATACTTCATGATGGGCGACAACCGCGGCCAGTCATGCGACAGCCGCGATTGGGGACCTGTGAGTCGCGACGACCTGATCGGACCGGTGTTTGCCGTCTACTGGCCGCTGACGCGGCTCGGCCTGCGGTAGCAGGAGGCCGTCTTCCTCCGCAACCGGCTCGAATCGCTCCCTGCACCCTGGCCGACCGTCATCGACTGGGTGCTCACGATCGCCATCGCGATCGCGGCCGTGCTCGCCATCAAGGCCTGGGTGGTCAACCCGTACCGGATTCCGTCGTCGTCGATGGAGCCGACCCTCCATTGCGCCGCGCCCGAGCCCGGGTGCCAGGCCGCGAGGTCCGACCGGGTGCTCGCCAACCGCTTCATCTATCGGTTCACCGAGCCGGACCGCGGCGACATCGTCGTCTTCGAGACCCCGCCGGAGGCGGCGAGCATCTGCCCGGGCCCGGGCGGCGTCTTCGTCAAGCGCTTGATCGGTCTCCCCGGCGACGAGCTCGAGATCCGCGGAGACCAGCTGTACGTGAACGGCGAGCCGTATCCGGAGCCGTACCTCTTCGGCGGCGAAGTCGGCGACGAGTTCGGGCCGATCACGGTTCCCGAGGGCCGGTACTTCATGATGGGCGACAACCGGCTGCAGTCATGTGACAGCCGCGAGTGGGGCGCCGTGCCCCGCGACAACCTCATCGGCCCCGTGTTCGCGCTCTACTGGCCGCCGCAGCGCATCGGGTTCCGCTAGGCGCCTTCCTTCACGTCTGCGCGCAGGAGTCGGCACGTCTCGTGCGCCACGCGCGCGTTTGCCCTGGTTACGCTCGAAGCGGAGGGAGGCCCGCGGCGGCCCCTCCAAGGACATGTCCGCGGAGGCCGTGCCCACCTGGCTGGTCGCACCATGGCCGCGAGGTTTCGCTAGCATTCCCGCGCGGCTTCGGCCGCCCTTTTCATGACGACGCCCATCGACATCCTCGAGCGCAAGCAGATGCGCGACGACATCCCGCAGTTCAAGGCCGGCGACTCCGTTCGCGTCCACTTCCAGGTGATCGAGGGCCAGCGCCGACGCGTCCAGGTCTTCGAGGGCATCGTCATCAAGCGCCAGGGCGCCGGCGTGCGCGAGACCTTCACGGTCCGCAAGAACTCGTTCGGCGTGGGCGTCGAGCGAACGTTTCCGCTCCACTCGCCGAAGATCGACCGCATCGAGGTCGGCGCGATCGGCGACGTGAACCGCGCCAAGCTGTACTACTTGCGCTCCAAAGTGGGCAAGAAGGCGCGCGTCCGCGAGAAGCAGCGGACCTAGTCGATATCCTCGCGCCCGTGGCGACAGTCCGCCGTCCGGGCCGCAAGCTCCTCGCATACGACCGACGCCTGGGCGTGCGTTTCGTGGCGGGCGCGGACGAGGCGGGACGTGGAAGCCTCGCCGGCCCGCTCGTCACGGCGGGCGTCCTGTTCGACTACGAGCGGCTCCGCGACCACCGCGTTCGGCCGCTGGCGCTCCTCAACGACTCGAAGCAGGTGAACCCGGCCGACCGAGAGGAGCTCTTCCGCGCAGTCACGCGGTGTGCGACCCGCATCGCCGTCCGCGTGATCCCGCCGGCCGCGATCGACCGCGACGGTCTGCACCGCTCGAACCTCCGCGGGCTTCGTGAGGCGCTGGCCGCGCTCGCGCCTCCGGCCGAGGCCTGCCTCGTCGACGGGTTCCGGCTCGGGCCGCTCGCGCCCGAGCACCAGGCGGTCGTCGACGGGGACACCAAGAGCGCTGCGATTGCCGCCGCCTCGATCGTCGCCAAGGTCGTCCGCGATCGCGCGATGCGCCGCTTCGACGCGGTCTTCCCGGGCTACGGCTTCGCTTCCCACGTCGGATACATCACGCCGGGGCACTCGGCGATCGTGCGCCGCCGCGGGCCGAGTGCGATCCACCGCCGGTCATTCGATGCGCGCTGCTATGCGGAGCTGGAGGAAGCGGCAATCGAGTCGGTCGCCCTCGCGGCGGCTCGGGCCTGAAGCCGAGCGGCGCGTTCGCCGCCATTACCGGCTCCGCGGCTACCTGATCCTCGACGCGAACGCATGGGTCGGCGGCTACGAGCTCGATCTCGTCGTCCGCCGTGGGGGCACGGTCGTCGTCTGCGAGGTGAAGGCCCGCAGCGGGACGGGATACGGCGACCCGCTCGAGGCTGTCGGGCCGGAGAAGGCGCGTCGGGTGCGACAGGCCGCTGAAGCCTGGCTCGCGGGCCGGCCCGAGCTCGCAGGCCTCGACGTCCGGCTCGAGGCGGTCGCGGTGCACGGCCGCCGGATCCGGCGCGTCCCTTTCGACTGATCCGTCCCAACCCCGACGCATTCGGTGCGACATGCGTGCGGTTTTCCGCCCTAGCGTCGAGGTGTGCTCGCACGTGCGGTGACTCATGCGCTCGTCGGCCTGGAGGCGCGTCGCGTCGAGGTGGAAGCCCACCTCCAACGTGGCGTCCCGGCCTTCGCGATCGTCGGCCTGCCGGACAAGGCCTGTCAGGAGGCCAAGGAGCGCGTCAGGAGCGGCATCGCGAGCGCCGAGCTCGAGTGGCCGCTGCGTCGGATCACGGTCAACCTCGCGCCCGCGGGCCTCCGCAAGGAGGGCTCGGGCTACGACCTGCCCATCGCTCTCGCCGTTCTGGCAGCCTCCCACCAGATTCCGCCGGAGCGGCTCGCCGAGCATGCCGCAGTCGGCGAGTTGGCTCTCGACGGCCGCGTCCGGCCCGTGCCGGGCGTCATCGTCGCCGCCGAGGCTGCGCGGCGCGCAGGTCTCGTTCGCCTGCTCTGTGCCCACGAATCCGCTCCGGAGGCTGCGCTCGCCGGGATCGAGCCCGTTCCTCTCAGGCACCTTGCCGAGGCCGGCGCGTACCTCGGCGGGCGCCTTCAACCGGATGCGGTCGAGCCGGCGAAAAGCGCCTCGAATGGAGGCGGGCTCGATCTGGCGGACGTGCGGGGCCAGGAGCGGGCCCGGCGCGCCCTCGAGATCGTGGCCGCCGGGCGGCACAACGTCCTGCTCGCCGGGCCGCCGGGGACGGGCAAGACGATGCTCTCGCGGCGCCTGCCGGGGATCCTTCCGCCGCTTACCCTCGACCAGGCGCTGGAGGCGACCCGGATCCATTCGGTGGCCGGCGTGCTGCCGGCCGGGCGCCCGCTGGTGGATCGGCCGCCGTTCCGTGCTCCGCACCACACTGCTTCCGCCGCCTCGATCGTCGGCGGAGGGCCAGGGCCACGCCCCGGGGAGGTGAGCCTGGCGCACCACGGTGTTCTGCTGCTCGACGAGATGCCCGAGTTCCACCGACCCGTGCTCGAAGCGCTCCGCCAGCCGCTCGAGGACGGCGTCGTCTCGATCGCCAGGGCCGCCGGGCAGGCGCTCTTCCCCGCCCGGTTCGTCCTCGTCGGCACCATGAACCTCTGTCCGTGCGGCGCCCGAGGGGATCCCGCCGTCGAGTGCACGTGTACGCCGCAGAAGCTCGCTGCGTATGGCGGGAAGCTCTCGCGCGCGCTCGTCGACCGATTCGATCTCGTCGTGCACATGCCGCGACCCCGTGGCAGCGAGCTCGACACGCGACCGGGCGAGGCGTCCAGGCGCGTGCGTGCCCGTGTCGAGCCCGCGGCGGAGCAGCTCGGCCGGAGGCGACCCCGGCTGGGGGTGGAGGCCCGTGCGCTTCTGACGCGAGCCGTCGACACGCTCCCGCTGTCGGCGCGCGGACGCGCCCGCGTCGCGCGCGTGGCCGCGACGATTGCGGCCCTGGCCGCCGAGGAGGAAGTCGCGGCTACCCACGTCGCAGAGGCTCTCTCCTACCGGGCGCCGCGGGAGCTGGCGACGTGACGTACCCCTCCGTGACGCGGCGACGGGGCTATCCGCCCCTGCTCGCCGAGCTGCACGATCCACCCGCGCGGCTCTACCTGCGCGGCGGTCCGCCCGAGGTCCTTGCGTTGCCCGCCGTGGCAGTCGTGGGCGCGCGCAGCTGCTCGCCGTATGGCGCGCAGGTCGCCCGCGAGCTGGCGCGGTCGCTCGCTGCGGCCGGCGTGGTCGTTGTGAGCGGGCTGGCTCGCGGCGTCGATGCCGAGGCGCACAGAGGAGCGCTCGCCGCCGGCGGTCTCACGGTCGCAGTGCTCGGTTGCGGCATCGATCGCGACTATCCCCGTGCGCATGCGGAGCTCGCGCGCAGGATCGCCGACAGCGGCCTGATCGTGTCCGAGTACCCGCCGGGGGTCGAGCCGTCCCCGTGGCGCTTTCCGGCCCGTAACCGAATCATCGCCGGGCTCGCGAGAGCGACCGTCGTCGTCGAGGCTCGCGAGCGCTCCGGGGCCCTGATCACCGCCGACTTCGCCCTCGAGCTCGGGCGCGAGGTCTTCGCGGCTCCGGGAGAGATCACTTCGGCCCTCAGCGCGGGGACGAATGACCTGCTGCGCCAGGGCGCGACGCCGCTGCTGTCCCCCGAGGACGTGCTCGAGACTCTCGGCCTCGAGGCAGTGCCCCAGGTCGTTCCCGACGACCTCTCCCCAGAGGCCGGGGCAGTGCTCGAGCGGCTCTCCGATGGCGCGCGGACGCTCGACGAGCTCGTGCGGGCCACGGAGATCGGCACCGCGAAGGTTGCCGCGGTACTGACGGAGCTCGAGCTCACGGGCCTCATCGCGGCCGCCGACGGCGTGTATCGTCGGGCGACCGGGCGTAGTCCTCCGCGAGTGGTCCGCTCGTGAACGACAACTGAATACCGTGCCCGAGGAGGGCGGCGCCTACGCGGGGAAGGACCCGGGGTCCTCGCAGGCCCTCCTGTGCAGCGTGTCGTCGATGTTGCGGCCGGTCACGATGAGGACGACCGCGCCGTCGACGTCGGACAGCTGGGGGAGCGCGGCGAGTGCGGCGCCGGCTGCGCCCTCCACGCGGATCCCGGCCTCGGCGTACGAGCCGACCGCGCGTGCCATGTCGCGCTCGGTGACGAGGAGCATCCGGCTCGCAACCTCTCCGAGCACATCGACGGCGAGCGGGATGGCGACGCGGACGGCGAGGCCGTCGGCGAAAGTCGCGCTGCGGTCGCTCTCGACGATGCCGCCGGCGTCCCAGGACTCGGCCATGACGGGCGCATCCTTCGCCGCGACGCCGATGCGAAGCGTGTCGGACGCGCGGGCGCAGACGTGCAGGCCGATGCCGCCGAGCAGCGCGCCGTTCCCGACGGGCACGACGATCGCCGACGGCGGCTCCTCGACCTGGTCGAGGATCTCGTCCGCGATCGAGCCGTACCCCTCGTACTGGGCCATCTCGGCGCCGTCCTCGAAGAACGGGAGGCCGTGCTCGTCGGCGTGGCGGCGACCTTCGTCCTTCGCCGCGTCGAGGTCGGCTCCGACGAGACGGATCTCGGCTCCCAGTCCCTGGATCAGTGCGATCTTGGCCTGTGTAGCGCCCTCGGGCGCGTAGACGATCGCCCGCAGCCCGAGCCGCTGGGCGGCCCAGGCCGCCGCCGCGCCGTGGTTTCCCGTCGACGCGGTGACCACTGTGTCCGCGCCGGCAGCTTGGTACCCCGTGATGACCGGCAACGCGCCGCGCCACTTGAACGCGCCGAGCTCGTGCACGTCCTCGCGCTTGAGAAAGAGCGGACGACCGCCGCCCAGCGAGGCCGGGGCGGGCTCGAGCGGAGTGGGGGTGTGCTCGGTCATGCGAAGAGACGGCCGGGGTTTTCGGTGCGGACGGTATCGAGGACGTCGGGGCCGAGCCCCGCGAGGGCCTCCAAGGTCGCGGCGGGGTCGACAACCGGGCGGTCGCTTCCGTACACGAGCTGCGACGTCCCGACAGCCTCCATGCAGTGCCCGAGCGCACGGGCGGCGTACGAGGCGGTGTCGAGGTGAATACGCGGGTGGCGCGCGCGCCCGGGATCGCCGCCGCGCGAGCGGAGCCGCTCGAGCTGGATCGGGCCGCCGCCCGCCAGGACGGCAAAGATGACGTCCAGGTCCGGGTAGCGCTCGACCCCGTGCTCGAGCCAGGCGAAGTAGGCGCCTTGCATCTGCGCCGGGTAGTCGACGACCGCGGTCCACCACGCAGGCGCGTCGGCAGGGGGAAGCCCCGGCGGGCCGGGGTGGATGAAGAGCACCTGACCGGCGCGTGTGAGCTCGTCCGGCATGGCGCCAAGGCCGCGAACGACCGCCTGCGCGGACACGCAGACTCCGGCGAACCCGTCGAGGCACGCGCCGGCGGCGAAGGCCCGCAGCCGCCCATCCGCGGCTGCCACGATCTCGCGGATGCCGTCGTTGTAGGCGTCCTCGAGGTCGTGCAGGCCCTCCGTGTCCATGGTGGGAGCCAGGCTGACGAGGGCGACGTCGACGCCGTCGCGGTCGAGGAGCGCGATGCGCTCGCCGAGGTCGTTGGTGCGCTCGTCGAAGGGGAACGTGCCCTCGCCGAGCTCGAGCGACTTGCCGACGATCCGCGGTGGGTCTCTCCGCGCCCGGAGCGCATCGACGAGCGGGCCGGGCAGGAGGTGCTGGTGAACGTCGTAGGCGGGCACGGTCAGTTCACGGTGTACCGGTCGACGGCCTCCTCGTCGAGCTCGATGCCGAGACCGGGGCGGTCGGGGAGCGCGAGGGCGCCGTCGACGTCGGGCCGCAGGGGCTTCGCCAGCATGAAGTCGCGGCGCTCCGGCGTCCAGCCGGGCGGGTCGAACGGAAGCTCGAGGAAGGGCCCGCCGCCGACGCCGGCTGTCAGGTGGAGATTGGCGAGAAGCCCGATCCCGTTCGTCCACGTGTGGGGCGTGAACCAAAGGCCTGCCGGGAGGACGCGCTCCGCGAGCTCGCGGGCGCGATGGATCCCTACGGCGAGCACGGCGTCCGGCTGGAGAACGTCGAGCGCGCCGCGGTCGACGTACGCCGCCAGCTCGCCGGGCGTGCGGGCCATCTCCCCGCCGGCCAGGCGCAGCCCGGACTCGGCGCGCAGCCGCGCGAGACCGTCGACGTCCTCGCGGGCCAGAGGCTCCTCGAGCCAGAAGACGTCCAGCTCGGCAAGCCGCTCCGCGAGCGCGGCGACGGCCTCGTAGCCCAGGAGCGGCGCGACGTCCCCCGGCATGCGCCACCCCTGGTTGAGGTCGACCACGATCTCCAGGTCTGCCCCGACGGCCGCGCGGACGGCCGCGACCGCCTCGAGGCCGGCCTCAGGCTGCGTCCGTTCGATTCTGACCTTGAGCGCGCGCAGCCCCAGCTCCCGAAAGGCGAGCGCGGACTCGGCCCGCGCGGCTGCAGCCAGCCGGCCGGCGGTCGACGCGTAGACGGGAATCTCGCTCAGCGCGCCGCCCAGGAGCTGCGCCGTCGGCACACCCTGCGCCTTCCCGGCCAGGTCCCACAACGCGGCCTCGAGCGGCCAGTAGCGGCCGGCATGGAAGGTGACCGACTCGAGCACCCGGACGTGGCGCTCGATGTCGAGCGGGTCGTGCCCGACGAAGAGGTCGGCGTAGCGCTCGAACCCGTCCATCGTGTCCCCGGAGCCGATGCCCGTCAGGCCCTCGTCGGTTTCCACGTAGACGAGCGTCGCCTCGAACGAATGCCGCGGCTCCGGGTCCCACGCGGGCTCGAAGGGCGGATCGAGGGGGAGGCGCAACCGCCGGAGGCGGATGGCCGTGATCCTCACGAGCGCCGGAAGAACGGGTTGGCGGGCTCGCCCCTGAGGCCCAGCAGCTCCTCGATGGCGGGGCGCCCCTCGGCGCCCGCGGCGAGGGCCTCGCGCGTGGCCTCGACGTTGCCCGAGTAGATGGCCTCCTCGTCGTCGGCGGCCCAGTCGACCCACACCGCGGCGATGAGCACGAGGTCGTCGACCTCCCCGGCGGGGATCGTGCCGTCGGCCACGGCCTCGAGGACGCCCTGCGCGACCCCGGCCTGGGCGGCGCCCCAGGTGAGCTCGGCATGCCGGTCGCCGCGGATGTCGGCCTTGTTGACGAAGAGCGTCGCGGGCTTGACCGGCATGTTCGGCCGCAGAACGGCGACGAAGGGGATGTGGCCCTGGCGCGGCGTCGCCAGCGCCGTCGCCCACGCGGTCTCGACGGGGCCGCCCTTGCGGCCGAGCACGGTGTTCACGTGGGCAGCGCTCGGACCGCTGCCGGCGAAGCCCTCGCCCAGGAGCGTGCGCTCCGCGAACCTCAGAAGGCGATCACCCCGCGCGCGACCTCGCCGGCGTTCATGGCCGCGAACGCCTCGTTGATCTCGTCCAGCCCGTACCGTCGCGAGACGAGCGCGTCCAGGTCGAGCCGGCCCTCCATGTACAGGTCGATCACGAGCGGCATGTCGACGTGCGGCCGGCACGAGCCGTAGAAGCTGCCCGTGACGACCTTCTCCTCCCGCGGGAGCTCCGGCCCCGGGAGGTCCGCCGTCGCGCCGACGGGGGGAATCCCGACGGCGACCACGGTGCCGCCCCGCCTGACCGCGTCGTACGCCTGCGCGACGACGCCCGGCGCGCCGGCCGTGTCGAAGGCGTAGTCGGCGCCGCGCCCGTCGGTGAGCTCGCGTAGAAGCCCGCCGACGTCGTCGTTGACAGGATCGACGGCGTGCGTGGCGCCCAGGCCGAGCGCGGTTTCACGCTTGAACGCGACGGGGTCGGCGGCGACGATCGCCCGCGCGCCGGCGAGCCGGCAGCCGAGGATCGCCGAGAGCCCGACGCCGCCCGCGCCGTAGACGACCGCGGTGCTTCCGGGCGCGACGCGGGCCCGGAGCACGGCCGCGCCGAATCCGGTCATGACGGCGCAGCCGACCAGGGCCGCGATCTCGAGTGACGCGTCCTTGCGCACCTTGACGCAGCAGCTCTCCGGGACGACGCAGCGCTCCGCGAACGTGGAGAGGTACGAGTAGTGGTAGAGCGAAGTGCCGTTCTGGGAGAGGGCGAGCGTGCCACCCGGCAGCGTCCCTTCGAACATGTCGGCCATGGCCACGTCGCAGAGAACGCCTCGGCCCTGGACGCAGTAGAAGCACTCGCCGCAGGAGGGGAGCCAGGAGAGGATCACGTGGTCTCCCTCGGCGATCGTCGTCACTCCCTCGCCGACCGCCTCGACCACCCCGGCGCCCTCGTGGCCGAGCACGACCGGGAGTGGGTTCGGCGTCGCGCCCGTGATCACGTTCCAGTCGCTGTGGCAGACGCCGCTCGCGGCGATACGGACCGTGACCTCGCCGGCCCCCGGCTCGGCGAGCTCGACGTCCTCGACGGTCAGAGGCTGCCCGATCTCGCGGAGCACGGCGGCACGCATGCGCGCGATTCTACGGCGGCGGGACGCGCGCGAGGCAACGTCCACGGGGTTCGGGGCGCGGTAGGCTCGCTCGGATGCGGATGCAGGCCGCCGTGCTATGGGAGCCGGGTCGCCCCGTGGAGATCCTCGACGTCGAGCTGGCGCCGCCGCAGGCCGGGGAGGTGCTCGTCCGAATCGCGGCCTGCGGGGTCTGCCATAGCGACCTGCACGTGGTCGACGGCGACCTGCCGGAGCCTCTGCCGCTCGTGCTCGGCCACGAGGCGGCCGGCGTCGTGACCGAGGTCGGCCCGGGGGTGGGGCGCGTGAAGCCTGGCGACCATGTCGTGCTTGCGCTCGTGCCCTCGTGCGGCGACTGCGAGAGCTGTCGTGCCGGGCGGCCGAACTTCTGCGAGCAGGGCGCCCGCATGGCGTCGACAGGGACGCTCGCCGACGGCACCTCGCGGCTCTCGGTCGACGGGACGGACCTGCGCCACTTCAACGCCGTCTCCTCGTTCGCCGAGCACGCCGTCGTCCCGGAGTCGGTCGCGGTGCCGATCAGGCAGGACGTGCCGCTCGATCTCGCCGCTCTGATCGGCTGTGCGGTGCTGACGGGCTGGGGAGGCGTGACGCGCACGGCCGGCGTCGAGGCCGGAGCGAGCGTGGTCGTCATCGGCTGTGGAGGCGTGGGGCTCTCCGTGATTCAGGCCGCGCGCATCGTCGGCGCTGACCCGATCGTCGCGGTGGACACGCGCCCGGAGAAGCTCGAGCTGGCCGAGCGCCTGGGTGCCACCGCAACCGTGCAGGCGAAGCCGACCGCCGACACTGCGCGGCGCATTCGCCACGCCACCGGGGGTGGCGCCGACTACGCGTTCGAGGCCATCGGGCGCGAGGAGACGATCCGTGACGCCTGGGACGCGGTCGGCCCGGGCGGGACCGCGGTCGTCCTCGGCATCCCTCCCAAGGGCACGACCGTGGCGGTCGACGCCTGGGGCTTCATCAACGAGAAGACGCTCAAGGGCTCGTTTCTCGGCTCCGCGAGCATCTTCGAGGACGTCCCGCGGCTCATCGACCTCTACTCGAAAGGCGACCTCCTGCTGGCGGAGCTCGTCAGCGACCGGCTCGCGCTCGCCGACCTGCCCGCAGCGTTCGACCGCCTGCGCGCGGGCGAGGCTGTGCGTCAGCTCGTCGTCTTCGACTCGGCCGGCTGACGCACGCGCGGCGGCGGAGGCTCCGCCTGGATCCGCCTGAGCTCGTCGACCGGGATGTGGCAGCGGATGAGGTGCCCGCGCTCGACCTCGGCGAGAGGCGGCTCCTGCTCCTCGCAGATTGCGCCGAGATAGCGCGGGCAGCGCGTGTGGAACACGCAGCCGGACGGCGGGTCGGCCGCGCTCGGGATCTCTCCCTCCAGCCGGATCCGCGCACGCTCCTCGCCCTCGAGCGTCGGCACGGCGGAGAGGAGCGCCTCCGTGTACGGGTGGTGCGGAGCGTTGAAGACCGTCTCCGCCGGCCCGACCTCCATCACTCGGCCCAGATAGAGCACAGCGATGCGGTCGGCCAGATAGCGGACGACGCCGAGGTCGTGGGAGATGAAGAGGTAGGTCACGCCCTCCTTGGCCTGGAGGTCCGCGAGGAGGTTGAGGATGGCGGCCTGCACGGACACGTCCAGCGCCGAGGTCGGCTCGTCGCAGACGACGACCCGCGGCTCGCCGGCGAACGCCCGTCCGATAGCCACGCGCTGCTTGAGCCCGCCGGAGAGCTGCACGGGCCGTGCGCTCAGGAGCCGCTCGTCGAAGCGCACCGACGCGGCGATCTCACGGAGGCGCTGCTCGCGCTTCTCGCCGCGGGCGCCCACGAGCTTCGTCAGGGCGCGCCCGATGATCCGCCGGACGGAGAAGCGCCGGTTGAGCGCGGAGTCGGGGTTCTGGAAGACGGTCTGGAGCGCCCGCACCTGCTGGGTCTTCCGCCTGACCACTCGGGGTGCGAGGGGCTCGCCGTCCAGCTCGACGACCGCGCCGGCGTCCGGCGCGGTCAGGCCGAGCAGGACGCGCGCGAGCGTGGACTTTCCGGAGCCCGACTCGCCCACGAGGCCCAAGGTCTCACCGGTGCCGATCGAGAGGTCGACGTCGACGAGCGCGCGCACGGTGCTCCCCTCGTGCGAGTACGTCTTGCTCGCATGCTCGAGTCTGACGAGGCCCTCGCCGTTTCTCCCGGTCGCCTCGGCGGGGATCGAGCTCGCGGTGTACGGAACCTCGGGGGCCTTGTCGTGGAAGTGACAGCGGCTCGAGTGGCCGTGCCCGAGGGGGTGCAGCGGCGGCTCGTCGGTGCGGCAGATCTCCTGGACGAGGCCGCAGCGGTCGGCGAAGACGCAGCCCGGAAGGTCGGCGCCCAGCTGGGGCAGGTAGCCGGGGATCGTGTCGAGCCGGTCGCGATCCTTGCGGAGCCCGCCGCGGGGGATGCAGCGCAAGAGCCCGACGGTGTACGGATGGCGTGGCTCGGTGAAGACCGTCTCCGCCTCGCCCTCCTCGACCAGCCGTCCGGCGTAGAGGACGCCGACGCGCTCGCACATCTTTCTGATCACGGCGAGGTTGTGGCTGATGAAGAGGACGCTGGTGCCGAACTCCTGGCGCAACGCCGCGACGAGGTCGAGCACCTCGGCCTCGACGGTCGCGTCGAGGCCCGTGGTGGGCTCGTCGAGGATGAGCAGCGTCGGGTCGGAGGCGAGGGCCATGGCGATGACGACCCGCTGCTGAGTGCCGCCGGAGAGCTGGTGCGGGTAGCGGCGCATGCCGCCGGCCGGATCGGAGATCTGGACCTTCCGCAGCATCTCGCGCGCCCGGTCGAGTGACTCCGCCCGGTCGTGGCCCCTGAGGCGAAAGACCTCGGCGATCTGCTCGCCCACGCGAATAGCCGGGTTCAGCGCCGCGCCAGGGTTCTGGTAGACCATCGAGATCGTCGAGGTCCGCAACCGGCGCACCTCGGCCTGGCTCATAGCGAGGAGATCCTCGCCGTCCGCGTAGATGGAGCCGGAGACGACGCGGCCGTTCCGCGGCAGGTAGCGCATGATCGTGAACGCGGCCGTTGTCTTGCCGCAGCCCGACTCGCCGACGAGCCCGTAGGACTCGCCCTGACCGACCGTGATCGACAGCCCCCGGAGCACGGGCCGGTCAATGCCGCGGACGCGGTAGACGACCTCGAGATCCTCCAGCTGGATAGCGGGCTCGCCGGTGCTCATCGTTCGAAGGTCTGCGCGATAGCGTCGGCGATCAGGTTGATGCCGACGATCAGCGTCGCGATCGCGAGAGACGGGAAGAGGACGGCCCACCAGATGCCGCCGTTGATGAACGCGTAATGCTGCTCGATGTCGCGCCCCCAGTCGGGGATCGACGGGTCGGCGCCGAAGCCGAGGAAGGCGAGCGTTGCGATCGTGAAGATGGCGTACCCGAGCCGGACGGTGAACTCGACCACGATGGGCCCCATCACGTTCGGGAGGATCTCCGCGAACATGATGTAGGGCGACCGCTCGTTGCGAAGACGCGCCGCCTGCACGTAGTCGAGCTCGCGCTCGCTGAGCACCGCGGCTCGCACGGTCTTCGCGATGATCATCGAGAAGACGAAGCCGATCACGAGGATGATCGTCAGCCTGGAGGCGCCGCGGGCGACGATGGCGAGGAACGCGATGATGATCACCGGCACGGCGAGCATCGCGTCAACGATGCGCATGACGATGTCGTCGAGGAGCCCGCGGAAGAAGCCGGTCACGAGGCCGATCGCCGTTCCCACGACCGTGGCGAGCAGCGTTGCGAGCGGGGCGGTGATGAGGATCTCCCGCGCGCCGACGATGACGCGCGAGAGCACGTCGCGGCCGAGACGGTCGGTGCCGAAGAGGTGGTCGCCCGAGGGTGCTCCCAACTTGTTGAGAATGTCGTCCGCCTGCGGGTCCTGCGGCGCGATCAGCGTCCCGAAGATGGCGCAGATCACCCAGAAGCCGACGAGGATGGCACCGACGATGAACCCCGGCGAGCGCGACAGCAGGCGGATGCGCTCCCCGCGCGCGATCGTCGCCTCGTCGCGGACCGGGATGGCGATCGGGGATCCTGGGTCTTCGATCGTCGTCGTCATTCGGCGCCCGAGTAGCGGATGCGGGGATTGAGGAGCGAGTAGAGGAGGTCGGCGAAGAGCATTGCGATGAGGAAGATCGTGCCCACGATGATGACGGCGGCCTCCAGCAGGGGCATGTCCTTCTGGGTCGCCGCCGTGAAGATGAGCCGCCCCATGCCCGGGTAGTTGAAGAGCGTCTCGACGACGACGAGGCCGCCGATCAGGTAGCCGGTCTGGGTGGCGACGACCGCGATGGTGGGGAGAAGCGAGTTGCGCAGCACGTGGCGGCGCAACACCTCGCGGCGCGGCAGGCCCTTGAGCACCGCGGTCCGCGTGTAGTCGGCGTCGAGCGCCTCGATCGTGCCGGCGCGTGTGATCCGGGCGATGTAGCCGAAGAGCAGGATCACCAGCGTCAGGGCGGGGAGGAGGAGGTACTCGAGCTGGGTCAGGATGCTGCTTCCCTCGGGCGCCCGGGCGCTGACGGGGAGCACGTCGAGCCAGAGGCCGAAGACGAGGATGAGGATGATCCCGGAGACGAACTCGGGCACGGCCGAGAGCGAGGCGCCGCCGAGCGTGATCACGCGGTCGGTGAGCCTGTCCCGCCTGAGCGCCGCGAAGACGCCGCCGACGATGGCGAGCGGGACGACGAGGACGAAGGCGAAGGCGGCGAGCTTCAGCGAGTTCACGAGCGCGTTGCCGATCAGCTCGGTGACTGGAACGTTCTGCGCGAGCGAGGTGCCGAAGTCGCCGGTGAAGAGGCCGGTGAGCCAGTCCCAGTACTGGACGAGGAGCCCGCGGTCGGTGCCCAGCCGCTCGTTGAGCGCGTCGACCGCCGCCTGGTCGGCGAACGGCCCCAAGATGCGCCGTCCGACGTTCCCGGGCAGCACCTGCGTCCCGAAGAAGACGATCACGCTGAGCAGGAAGAGCGTGATCGCCGCGAGGCCCAGCCGCTTGAGGAGGAACCGACCCATGGCTGCTCCTAGACCCTAGACCCGGACGGCCGAAGCAAGAGTCGCCTCGGCCGTCCGGTGTGTGTCCTCGCTCAGGCGGTGAACCCCGCCTTGGAGAGATCGAACTGGCCGGTCGCCGCCGACACCGCGCCCTGGAGGTTCGGCACGGCGGCGCTGAGGAAGTTGTAGAAGTACGGGAAGATGATCGGGGTCTCCTCGAGCAGGAGCTCCTGGATCTGCTTGGCGACGCCGCGCTGGGACTCGACGTCGAGCGCGGCGACATACTGCCGTACCAGCTCGTCGTAGTCGTCGTTCTTGAAGTGCGCCGAGTTCCAGACGCCGAGCTTGGGATCGCCCGCGAGTGCGGCCGTCAGGTAGACGTTCGGCACCGGCCGGTGGCCGTAGTCGGTAATGCCCATGACGGAGTCGAGCCACGTCGAGTTGCCGAAGACGCCGTCGCCGTAGTACGTCGCGGCGTCGGTGATCTTCAGGTTGATCGTGACGCCGATCTCCGCCGCCGCGTTCTTCACGAGCTGCGCGAGGTCGGGGATCTCGAACCCGTCCCAGGTGTCAAGCTGCACCGTGAAGCCTTCTGCGCCCGCGTCGGCGAGCAGCTGCTTCGCCTGCTCGATGTCCTGCTCCCGCTGCGGCACCGAGGTGTCGGTCGAGGGGTAAAGCGGCGCGAACGGACTGTCGTTGCCGATCTCAGCCCGGCCCTCCCAGAGCCCGTCGACGAGCGCGTTGCGGTCGATCGCGAGGGCGATCGCCTGGCGCACACGCGCGTCCGTGAAGGGCTCCTTGTCCGTCCGCATGTGCAGCTGGCGGTGCGTGGCGGTGCTGATGGCAATGACCTGGACGTCGGGGTTGTCCAGAAGCGCCTTGCCGCCGGCCACGGAGAAGTGCTCGACGAAGTCGACCTCGTCGCCCTGGAGCCCGACGACCATGGCCGGCTCTTCCGCGTAGAACTTGACCTCGATGGTGTCGGGATTGGCCTTCTCGCCCCAGTACGCGTCGTTGCGGACGAAGGTCGCGCCCTGCTGCGGGGTGAAGCTCTGGAGCTTGAACGGGCCGGTGCCCTCGAACGTCTGGCCCCAGTCGGCCGGGTCGAGGTCGGCGGGGATGATGATCGCGTTGTAGTTCGCGGAGCTGACGAGCGTCGGGAAGTTGCCGTTCGGGGCGTCGAGGTTGAAGACGACGGTCGTGTCGTCGGGCGCCTCGATGTTCCCGGCCGAGAGCACGCCGCCGAGCGCCGACTGCGCGTTCGCGGAGCCCCCGTCGGGATTGATGAGCTTGTCGAAGGTCGTGACCACGTCCTCCGACGTGAGGGCCTGGCCGTTGTGGAACGTGACGCCGGAGCGGATCGTGAACGTCCAGACCGATCCGTCCTCGTTCGGCTCCCAGCTCTCCGCGATGCGGGGTTGCAGGGCGAGGTTCTCGTCGGAGAAGGACAGGTACTCGCCGGTCGATCCGAGCATGCCCGCGCCGCCCTCGTCCTGGACGAGGAGCGGGTTCGGCTCGGTGGTCGGCTGAATCAGGGCGACGCGGACGGTTCCGCCGGGCTGGACTGTGCCCGCGGTTGTCTCACCGCCTCCGGTCTGAGCTCCCCCGTCGTCGTCGTCCCCGCCGCAGGCCGCTGCGATGAAGGAGAGGGCCGACACCGACATGCCGACCACCGTCCCTCGTCGCACCAGCTCACGTCGGGTGATCCTGCCGAGCACATACTCGTCGATGAGGTGGTTCTCGAGCTCGGTGCTCTCGCGACGCACCTCGTCGATCCGGCGCTGTGTTTCATCCATGTCGGCTCCTTCCCCGAAGCGGTGCAGCGGGTAAGCGGTGGTTAATAGCTCATCGCCCGGACACAATCAATCGTGCCGCTCTCGGCTCCTCATCGGCTCAGACGGTGCCCGGGGCCGGAAGTTGGGGCAGACGCTCGAGCAGGAGGGAGACGAAGCGCTCGACGTCGACGTCGACCGCGACCCTCGCGTTGGGTTCCGGGAGGACGGTTCGGCGGCGCATGTCGACGACCGTGCGGCCCCGGCAGATGCCGTCCGAGACGTCGACCTGCACGTGCCGCTCGAGCGTGCTGACGACCTCCGGGCGGACGACGTGCGCCACGGCCAGCGCGTCGTGCACCGGGCACCCGCCGTGGTCGTAGGCCTCGCGGTAGAAGGCCCCGTAGAAGTCGAGCATCGCGGCAACGGCGTCCCCGACCGGGCCCTGGGAGCGGAGCACGTCGGCGTGCGCGGGCGTGAGGACCGCCCGGTTCGTGACGTCGAGGCCGACCATCGTCACGTCGAGGCCGCTCGCGAAGACGTGTGCGGCCGCCTCCGGATCGATCCAGATGTTGAACTCGGCCGAGGGGGTCATGTTCCCCTCGGCGATCGCCCCGCCCATGAGGACGATCCGTTCGATGCGCTCGGCCGCCTCGGGGCGCTCGGCGAGGAGGAGCGCGACGTTGGTGAGTGGGCCGAGTGGAACGAGCGTGACGGGCCGGGCGGAGGCGAGGAGCCGCTCGGCGAGGAACTCGACCGCGTGCTGCTCGACGGCGCTGCTCCGCGCCGGCGGGAGATCGGGGCCGTCGAGGCCGCTTTCGCCGTGTGCGTCCGCGGCGACCACGAGCTCGCCCACGAGCGGCTGGTCCGCGCCCGCCGCGACGGGAACGTCGCCGCGTCCGGCGAGCTCGAGCACCCGCAGCGCATTGGCGGTGACCTTGTCGATCGTCTGGTTTCCGGCGACCGTCGTGACGCCGAGGACCTCGAGCTCGGGGCTGGCGAGGGCGAGCAGCAGCGCGATTGCGTCGTCCTGGCCCGGGTCGCAGTCGACGAGGACGGGGATCATGCGACGACCGTGCCTCGGGGACGTCGACGGCGACCGCTCTGTCGTCTCGCCCGCTGGCGAGGAGCGCATCGACGGTGAAGGCTGTGACGACGGACTCGGCGAGCGTCGGTGCCGGCTCGACCCGGCCCGCCGCCGCAGCGGCGAACGCTTCGAGCTCGAGCCGGTACGCGTCGACCGCGGGCGCCGGGAACCGCTCCTCCTCGACGAGCCCCCAGCCGGTGCTCCGGCTCGCCACCACCTCGGTCGGGAAGTCGATCCGCCACGCGACCGGCAGCCGGACCTGGCCAAGCGTGCCGTTGATGCGCAGCTCGTGGTTGAGGTCCGCCCGCATCGAGCTCTCGATCGTGCCGACGACGCCGTTCTCGTACTCGACCAGCCCGAAGACCCGGGAGACCGTGCCGTAGCGCTCGCTCGTGCTCGTGACCGCCTGGGCCTGGAGCGGCCTTGCGCCGGCGAAGCGGTTGCAGGCATCGACGCAGTAGCAGGCGATGTCGTACGGCGCGCCGCCGCCGAGCTCGACCCGCTGGCGCCAGTCGCGCGTGGCGTCGTCGGGAGGGCTCTCCTCCGGGTCGAAGATGCTGAACGCCGCGTGGATGCTGTCGACGGGGCCGATCCCGCCGGCCGCGAGGAGCTCGTCGATGCGGGCGACCGCCGGGTGATGGCGGTACATGTAGCCCTCCGTGACGAGGGCGGCTGCCTCGTTCGCGGCGGCCCAGATGTCCAGCGCCTCGGCCCCGCTGAGGGCGAGCGCCTTCTCGCAGAGGATCGCCCGGACGCCGGCGTCGAGGCAGCCGAGCACCTGCTCGCGGTGGAGGTTCGGCCAGGTCGCGAGGAGAACGCCGTCGAGGTCGTGCTCGGCCACCATCTCGCGCGTAGTCGCCGTAGGCGCGCTCGCAGCCGTGCCGCTTCGCCCAGTCCTCCGCGACGTCGAGCCGTCGGTCGGCGCAGGCGACGATCGTGACCTCGGACGAGGCGGCAGCGCCGCGGGCATGCCGCTCGGAGACGCTCCCGCAGCCGACGATTCCGAGCCGGAAGGCCACCTACGCGGAGAGCGCGCCCGTGCGGACCAGCTCCTGCAAGGGCTCGAGGTCGGAGACGAGGTTGTCGCCCTCGTCGAGGAAGGGAACCACCTCGCGCACGAGCGCATGGGCTCGTCCGGTGCCCGCTCCGAGCGCGGAGGGCCGGCGAAGATCGACGGCCTGGCAGTCGACGACGAGTTCGACGGCGACGATCGCCTCGCCGAGGCGAACCATCTCCCTCAGCCTCCGCGCGGAGAGCGGGGCCATCGTCATGCGGTCCTCGATGCCCTCCGCATGCGTCGAGGTGACCACCTCGTAGGAGACCGGCTGGGCGAGCAGCCGAGCCTCCGCCGTGAGCCCCTGCGCGGTGACGCCGAACTCGCCCAGCGAGTTCTCGGCCAGTCCCTGTCGCGGCGCGAGGAAGTCCGGCAATCCCGTGAGGTGTCCCTGCATGAGCTTCTCCGTGCGCTCGCACGCGGACGTGAGCGCCGAGGCCAGCGCGATGCGCAGGAAGTCGAGCGCGGCGGACAGGGGCAAGATGTCGAAGTTGGCGACCGAGACGATGCGGTCCTCGTCGGGGATGAGCAGCGGGTTCTCCTGCGACGCGTTCAGCTCGATCTCGAGCTGCCCGCGGCCGAAGCGGAGCGCGTCTCGGAGGGCGCCGTGCACCTGAGGGAGGCAGCGGAACGAGAGCGGGTCCTGGAGGTTCCGCGCGGCGCCGGGCTCCCACAGCGAGCTGCCCTCGAGCAGGCCGCGCAGCGCGGCGAGCGACTCGACGATCCCCGGGTAGGGCCTGACCTGGCCGATGGCGGGATGGAGGAGCGTCAGGTTGGCGGCGAAGGCCTCGAGGTCGAGCGCGCCGGCGACGTCCAGCGCGCCGAGCAGCCGCTCCAGGTCGGCGACCGCCAGCGCCGCGATGCCGGTGGCGAACCCGTTCGAGTTCATGAGGGCGAGACCCTCCTTCGCCTCCAGCTCGGCGTCGGCGAAGAGCCCGTGCGCGAGGTCGGCCATCGCCGGGAGGTCTGCCTGGCCGAGCGAGCCGAGCATGCGCATCCGGGGGTGCTCGCCCGTGTTCAGCGCGGCGAGGATGCGCTCCGCGATCTCGGGGCGCACGCCCGTCGTGCCCTTGGCGAGGGCGTTCGCGAGTCGGAGCATCGTCGCCCTGACGATCTCGACCGGCGCGTCCGGCCCGACGCCGACGAGGTGGTTGGCGATCAGGGCGCGGTTGAAGGAGGCGATCTCATCCGGGGCGACCCGCACCTTCTTGCGCGCGCCCACGCCCGTCGTCATCCCGTAGACCTCGTCGCCGCGTTCGAGCGAGCGCTCCACGAGCGCCCGTGCCTCGCGCATGCGCTCGACCGCGTGGGGTGCCAGCTCGACGGGCGCGTTCTCGCGGGCGACGCGGACGACCCCGTCCAGCGTCAGGCTGCCGCCGTCGAGCACGACTGGCATCAGCCCCAGACCTCCGCGGCCGTCTCGGCGATGGTCGCGAGCTTGGCGCGCTCGTCCTCGATCGTCAGCGCGTTGCCGAGGATCGACGTGGCGAAGCCGCACTGCGGGGAGAGGGCGAGTCGCTCCAGGGGCACCACCTTGGCCGCCTCCCGGATGCGGCCGGCCAGCTCGTCCACCGTCTCCCGCCGCGGCGTCTTCGTCGTCACGAGCCCGAGGACGCAGATCGTGTCCTCGGGCGCCTCGGCAAGCGGCTCGAAGCCGCCCGAGCGGGCGTCGTCGTACTCCAGCAGGAGGCGCTGCGCCTTCACGCGGCCGAAGAGGCGGCCCGCAAGCCAGTCGTAGCCTCCCTCGACGAGCCAGCGGCTCGCCTGGTTCCCGCGGCAGAGGTGGAACCCGAACGTCACGCCCGGATGGTCTCCGATGACGACGTTGTCGAGCTCGAGGCCGAGCTCGAGCCAGCGGTCCGCCGGCCAGCCGCGGCTCTCGTAGAAGTCGCGGTAGCCGGGGTCGAGGAGCAGCGGGTAGTGGGGCGCGTCGAGCTGGACGTAGGTCGCCCCGAGCTCGACGAGCTCCTCGACCTCCTCGCGCAGGATCTCGGCGACCGCCCCGAGGAACTCCTCGAGCGTGGCGTAGGCCTCGCGCGAGCGCTCGGGGTCGTAGAAGTTGGCGAACAGGCTGGGGCTCGGGAGCGTGACCTTGAGCACGCGGTCGGTGCGGCTGCGGGCGTAGGCGAGCTCCTCACCGGAGAGCGAGCGGCGGCGCCTCAGCGGCCCCACGACCGCGATGGGCGGACGCTCGATCGTCAGGTCGCCCACCTCCTCCGAGTGCCACTCGCCCCAGAGGAATGCGTCGATGTCCCATTTGCCGAACCCGTCCACGGCCGCCGGGAGCTGGCTCTGGAACGACAGCCTGCGCATCTCCCCGTCGGTGACGACCTCGAGCCCCGCGTCCTCCTGGAGCGCGAGGACCTCGTCGACCGCTCTGTCCTCGGCGCGCTTGAACTCCGCGCGGGTCAGCTCGCCCGCCTCGAAGCGCTCGCGGGCCTCCAGGAGCGCCGGCGGGCGCAGAAGGCTTCCGACCACGTCGGTTCGGGCGGCGAGCACGCGGGTAGCGTATGCCTACCGGTAGCATTTCCGGCGCAGGTTTCGCTTTATGAGAGACATCCTCGTCCTCTGCCCGCAAGAGCGGGACCTGAAGGCGATTCGGGCAGCGGGCCTCGAAGACCGCTACCGGGTCCACTTCGCCGGCTCGGATCTCGACCAGCTCGAGGACTTCGATCCGGAAGCCTTCCTCGACGAGTGCGAAGCCGTCCCGGCCGACGCGGTTCTGGGCACGAAGGACCAGTCGGCGCTCCTCGCTGCGCTCCTCGCCGAGAGGCGCGGGCTACCCGGGCCGAGCCCGCAGGCGCTCGTCGCCTGCCAGCACAAGCCGACCGCCCGCGAGATCCAGGAGCGGGTCGCGCCGGAGGCGACGCCGCGGTTCGCCGTCATCAACGGCGCCCCGCCGTTCGACGTACCGTTCTTCGTCAAGCCGGTCGTCGGACGCCTGTCGCAGAACGTGTTCCGGATCGAGGACCCCGACGACCTGCAGGACCTGCACGAGATCGACCGCTACACGACGCGTTACGCGGAGATCGCCGCCCTGGCCGGCGCGGACCCCGCGGCGGCGCACGGCTTCATGGCCGAGGAGCTCCTCACGGGCGCCGAGGTCACGCTGGAGGGCTACGTCCACGGCGGCCGCGTGACGACGATCGGGGTCACCGACTCCATCAAGTACCCGGGGACGTTCAGCTTCGAGAGCTTCGAGTACCCGAGCGCCCTGCCGCGCGAGCGGCTCGACGAGCTTTCCGACATCTCCTCGCGCGTGCTGCCGGCGCTCGGGTTCGAGGGCGGTTTCTTCAACGTCGAGTTCTTCGTCCCCGAGGACGGTCCGGCACAGATCATCGAGGTCAACGGCCGGATCGCCTCGCAGTTCGCGCCGCTCGTCCAGGCCGTGCACGGACGCTCGACTTACGACGCGCTCTTCCGGCTGGCGCTCGGCGAGGATCCGGCGTGGGGCCCCTGCGAGCCGGACGGCGTGGCCGTGAGCTACGTCCTGCGGGTCTTCGAGGATTCGTTCGTCGCCGCCGTCCCCGATCCCGACCCCGCCGTGGAGCTGCTCGTGCGGCCGGGGCTCTACCTCTCGGAGCAGGGCGTCAACGACTCGCACAGCTACCGGCTGGCGATCCTCTACGGGGTCGGCGAGACGCGCGACGAAGCCGTCGCGGGCTGCCGCGAGCGCGCTCGGGCGCTCAACTTCCGGCTGGCGCCGGCGCCTGTTCGCTGACCGCGGGCGCTCCCTCGCCGCGGGCCTCGCGGTTCGAGATCCCGATCGCGCCGACCGCGGCGCCTGCGAAGGCGAGCGCGGCCGCGAGCGCCATGCCCGCTCGGAAGGCGTCGACGGAGGCGTCGTAGAGCTCCTGCGACCCCGGGTCCCTGGCGAGCGGGACGGCGTCGGCGTCGTTCGTGCGCGACTCGAAGACGAGCGTGATCACGAGGCCGATCAGGGCGATGGCGATGAGGCTCCCCAGGCGAGACACCGTCGAGTTGACGCCCGAGGCGATGCCGGCGTAGCGCTCGGGCGCGGACTTCAGCGCGGTCGCGGTGATCGGCGCGACCATCATCGCCAGGCCGAGGGAGAAGACGGCCAGGCCGACGATGCCCGCGGTCCAGAACTCCGACTTGTCGTCGACGAGCATGAAGATGAGCGTGCCTGTCCCGATCAAGGCCGGCCCGACCGTCAGGTAGAGCCGGGGCCCCTGTTTGTCCGCGAGCGTGCCGAAACGGGCGGCCAGCAGGATCATGATGATGCTCGAGGGGATGTTCAGCAGCCCGGCCTCGAATGCCGTGAAGCCGATGAACTGCAGGTAGATCGTGAAGAACACGAAGAAGCCGTAGAGGCCGGCGTAGACGAGGAACGTTTGGGCGTTCGCGACGGCGAAGTTGCGGACGCGGAAGAGCTCGAACGGGAGCATCGGCTGCGCGACGCGCTGCTCGACCACGACGAACGCCGCGAGCGCGAGCACCGCGCCGGCGAACGCCCACCAGACTGCCCCGAAACCGCGCTCCGCGCCCTCGACCAGCCCGTAGGTGAGGAGCCCGAACCCGGACGCGGCCAGCGCCGCACCGGGGAGGTCGAGGCGGCCGAGCTTGTCCGGCGGCGTCTCGTTGCAGCGCCCGGCGAGGGCGAGGAACACCGTGGCCGCCGCGAACGGGAGGTTGAGGAGAAAGATCCAGCGCCACGAGACCCACTCGACGAGCGCACCGCCCGCGGGCGGCCCCGCGATCGTGGCCACGCTCGTGAACGACGTCCAGAGCCCGATCGCGCGCCCCGAGTCCGCGCCGTACACGCCGCGGAGGAGCGCGAGCGAATTGGTCGTCAGGAAGGCGCCCGCGACGCCCTGGAGCGTCCGCGCGATGATCAGGGTCGCCTCGTCCGGCGCCGCGCCCGCGAGGAGAGAGGCGAGCGCGAAGCCCGCAGCGCCGGCGATGAAGACGCGCCGCCGGCCGTAGCGGTCTCCCACGGCGCCTCCGACGAGGTAGAGGGACGCGAGCGCCAGCGAATAGGAGAGGAAGACCCACTGCTGGCCCGTGAGGCCGAGGCCGAGATCCTCCTCGATGGTCGGGAGCGCGACGATGACGACCGTCGCGTCGATGAACGCAAGCGACGAGCCGAGGATGGTCGCGGCGAGCGTCAGCCGTTTCCGCGCTTCGAGGCCGAGCGTCTCCACGGCCGGAGGATACGCTGAGGCGGTGAGGCGCGGGGCACTCGCAGGGATCGCGGCGGCGGCTGTGTGGGCCGCAGCCGAGCCCCTGGCCGCGAGGGTCCTTCGGCCGCCGGCGGGCTACTCTGACGTGCGGATGCTCGGGGCGCTAGTGACCCCGGGGCGGGGCTGGCGGGCCGTCGGTCTCGGCGCCCACCTGGTGAACGGCGCCGTGTTCGGGGCGGTCTTCGCCCGCGCGGGCGGTCGGGGCTGGAAGCAAGGCCTCGCCGCTGCCCAGGCCGAGAACCTCGCGCTCTGGCCGGCGATGGCGATCGTCGACCGTCTGCACCCCGACCGTCGGAGTGGGGCGTGGCCGCCGCTCGTCTCGAACGCCCGCGTGTTCGGGTACGAGGTAGCCGTGCACGCGCTCTTCGGCGCCGTGCTGGGCGTGCTCGCGAGGACGCCTCAGCGCTCGTCGGAGTAGTCGCCGTCCTGCACCGCAGCGTTGATGGAGCGCTCGAGCTCCGCATCGCGCATCCAAGCCGGCCGCTCGCGAGGCTTGAGCTTCTCCTCGCGCTTCGACCCGTTGACGTGCCGCTCCGGCGGAATCCTGGGTCGCTTCTGCTGGTTGCGCTTCATGATCTCTGATTCCCCCCGCTGCGGCCCGCAAACTAGGTTATTCCTGGAAATCCGCGCTATTAATGCCCGCTCGTGGAGACGGCCCTGACGATCGCCTCGCGGCGGGAGACACGGAGGTACGACGAGCGGCCGATCCCGCCGGACGTCGAGCGCGCGATTCTCGACGCCGGCCGGCTCGCCGGAAGCGCCCAGAACAAGCAGCCGTGGCGCTTCCTCGTCGTCGAGAGCCCGGAGGTCCGCGAGCGCCTGGCGGAGACAGTCTTCGCAGCCCGGCAACGTGCGCGGCGCGCGGCTGATCGTCGCCGTCGTCGTGTCCGGGAAGGGCCCGACGTCGTTCGATGCCGGGCGCGCGGCGCAGAACATGCTGCTCGCCGCCTGGGACAAGGGTGTCGGGGGCTCCCCGAACGGGATGCCCGACCGGGAGGCCGCCGGTGAGATCCTCGGGGTGCGCGAGGGTGAGAGCCCGGCGATCGTGCTCACGTTCGGCTACCCGGCGCGGAAGCGAGACCCGGCGAAGCACAGTGCCGAGGAGTGGAGCGAGCGGGCCAACCGCCGTCCGCTCGAGGAGCTCGTCGAGCGGATTTGACCTCGCCGCAGCAAGCGCTCGCCGCCAGGGTGGGGGAGGCGATGTGGGCGCGGGACAGCGCCTCGCAGGCGCTCGGAATGACGCTCGAGGAGGTGCGGCCCGGGTACGCGCGCGTCGGCATGACCGTGCGGAGCGACATGCTGAACGGCCACGGGACGTGCCACGGTGGCCTCGTCTTCGCGCTCGCGGACTCGGCGTTCGCCTTCGCCTGCAACTCGCGCGACGTGCGTCACGGTCGCCGCCGGGTGCTCGATCGAGTTCCTCGCCCCGTCCGCCGAAGGGGACGAGCTCGTCGCCGTCGCGCAGGAGCGGTCGCTCGAGGGACGCAACGGCGTCTACGACGTCGACGTCATGCGCGCCGACGGCGGGGTCGTCGCCACGTTCCGGGGCCGGTCGGCCGCGACTCGCGCGACGGTGCTCGGCGACGCGGCTCGCTGAGCCCGCGTCGTCCGAAGTCAGCAGGAAACTTCAGGCGTACACGACGGTTCGCCGTCCCAGTCCTGGAGGTCCCGCATGGATAGGTGGCAGAAGTTTGCGGCGGAGCTGCTCGGCACGTTCGTCCTCGTCTTCGGGGGGTCGGCAGCCATTGTGTCCGCGGGCCTTGAACCCGCACCGGTCCTCATCGTGGCCGCCCTCGCCTTCGGCCTGGCCCTTCTGGCGGGCCTGTACGCCTTCGGCGAGGTCTCGGGAGGCCACTTCAACCCCGCCGTCTCGCTGGCGATGTTCCTGGACAAGCGCCTGCCCAGCAACGAGCTGATCGGCTACTGGATCGCACAGTTCGCCGGCGGGATCCTGGCCGCCATCGCGCTCTGGATCGTCTCGTCACGTGACGACGTGGCCGCCACGACGACGGTTCCGGGCGTCTTCGGCAACGGGAGCGCCTTCCTCATGGAGCTCGTCTTCACGGCGATCTTCGTGGGCGTCATCCTGCAGGCGAGCGTGAGCGGGCGCTTCGGAGGCAGCGCGCTCCTCGCCATCCCGCTGGCGCTGGTCGCCGTGCACCTCGCCGCGATTCCGTTCAGCGGTGCTTCCGTGAACCCGGCCCGGACGTTCGGGCCGGATCTGATCGGAGGCGAGTGGGACGGCATCTGGATCTACCTGATCGCGCCGCCGCTGGGGGCGATCCTGGCCGTGTTGATCCATCGCAGCGTGTCGGGCGGGGCGACGGTCGCCGCGGAGAGCCCGGTCGCCGAGGTGCTCGGCGAGCCGGACATCCAGGGCCCGCCGCCGCTGCCGCCGAGATGAATCGACGGGCGGGCCCCGCGCACGCAGGGCCCGCCCGCCTCGACCTAGGTCTCGACCCTGACGACCGAATAGGCCGCCGAGCCGGGGTCCGGCGTTCCGAAGCGCGCGTTCACGGCGTAGAGGTACTTGCCGAACTGCGCGATCGTCGTCGGGACGTCGAAGTCCGAGTCGGTGAGATGGCCGGTGATCGTCCCGGAGCCGAGCCCGCGCGCGAGCTTGACCACCGCGATGCGGTTCATGCGGTTCTGGACGACGTAGACGATCCGGCCGTCGAGCAGGACGCCGTCGCCCTGCATGACGTCGCCGCCGGCCAGCTCGACGAGGCTCGCGACGCCGGTGTCGGCCTCGACCGTGTAGAGCCGGCCCAGGTTCGACTGGACGATCACGAGCGTCTCGCCGTCCGGCGTGGCGTCGATCCCGTTGACGTTGAAGCCGGGCCCCATCGTGAACTCGCCGGTGAGAGTCACCCGCTGGACGTCGGCCTGCGATCCGAGCTCCCCGCCGGGGCCGATGGGCACGCGGTAGAGCACGTCCTTCTGGGACTCCGTGAACCACGCGGCGTCCTTCGTGACGACGACGTCGTTCACGAACGTCGGCGGGCCTGCGGCAAGCTGGTACGACGCGAGGGTCGCGCCCGTGCGCGCGTCGTAGACCCAGGCCATGCCGGTCGGCCCGCCCGCGACGAAGATGCGCTTGCGGCCGTCGACGTCGATGCCGATCGCGGCGCGGCCGGACTGCGCCGGCACGAGCACCTCGCCCTTGCCGGTGCGCAGGTCGCCGCGGTAGACGGCGCCGGTCGGGATCGACCCGACGTAGAACGTGTGGCCCTGGGCGATGTCGATGCCCTCGGGCTGAAAACCGGTCGGAAGGGGGATGACGTCGGGCCACGTGCGGGCGCCGGACGCGGGTGTCGCGGCGAGGACGAGCGCCCCCGCCAGCACGCTGAGGATGCGAAACACGGTCAAGTGAACCTCCCTGGTCCCTGGTCTGACGGCGTGGTTCCCGGTCCCCGCCGGGAACCAACCTCACCCGTGCATACGAGCTCGCGAGGCGATCAGATGGCAGTTGCGCCTGTGACTGAACGGCCGACTTGCCGCTACGAGAGCAGCTTGATCGCGCTCGCGAAGCCGAGGCCCAGCGGCTGCTGGACGGAGATGTGAAGGAAGCCGAGCTGCTCGAGCTGCTGCGCGCGGGCGAGCGGCCCCACGTCGAGCGGCCGTAGCCCTCCGTCCGACGCGAGCTGCGACACCTTCTGCTTGGCAGCCTCGTCGTCGCCGGCGATGAAGACGTCGAGCGGCTGCCCACCCACCTCTCCCGCGACGAGCGTTGGAGAGAAGTTGGTGTTGAACGCCTTTACGACCGACGTCCCGTCCGGCACGAGGGCCGCCACCTCTTCGGCGGACGAGCTGCCGGGCGCCGTCGCCAGACGGTCCCATGTGTTCGTGTCGACCGGGTTCGTGATGTCGACGACGACCTTTCCGGCGATGTGGTCGGCGTACTGGCCGACGGCGTCCTTGATGCCCGGGTAGTAGACGGCGAAGACGACGACCTCGCCGCCGAACGATGCTCCGGTGTCGAGCGCAGACGCCGAGCCACCGAGCTCTCCCGCCAGGGCACCCGCCTCGGTCGGATCGCGATCGACGATCTCCACCTCGTGCCCTCCCGCGACGACGCGGGTGCCGATCGCGCGTCCCATGTTCCCTGCACCGACGATCGTGACCTTCATCGCTTCCCTCCCAGCTTCCGTTTGTTTCTCGCGTTCCCCGCGCCGCATGGGGCGAATCATGGAAGCTACGGGGCGTGCGCTCCCGCTACGGCCGCCCGCTCGAGCTCGGCGTCTTCGTCATTCCGACGAGCGACGACCTGGGAGTGGCGCGGGAGCAGGCTGCGATCGCCGACGAGCTCGGGCTCGACCTGATCGGCATCCAGGACCACCCGTACCAGTGGCGCTACCTCGAGACGTGGGCGCTCATCGCCGATCTGCTCGCGAGGACCGAGCGCGTGCGCTTCTTCCCGGACGTCGCCAACCTGCCGCTGCGCGGCCCGGCGATGATCGCGAAGCAGGCGGCGTCCCTGGACGTGCTGTCCGGCGGGCGCTTCGAGCTCGGCCTCGGAGCGGGCGCGTACTGGGATCCCATCCGCGCGATGGGCGGGCCGGTTCGCTCGGGCGGCGAGGCGCTGAAGTCTCTCGAGGAGGCGATCGAGATCATCCGCCTCTTCTGGAGCGGCGAGCGCTCGATCTCCTTCGCGGGCGAGCACTACTCCGTGAAGGGCCTGCACCCGGGCCCGCCTCCGGTGCACCCGATCGACATCTGGCTCGGCGTCGGCAAGCCGAAGGCGCTCGCCCTCACCGGGCGGCTCGCAGACGGCTGGGTGCCGTCCCTCTCGTGGGCCACGCCCGACCTGGTTCCGGACATGCAGCGCCGGATCGACGAGGCTGCGACCGCCGCAGGGCGCGACCCGTCGGAGATCCGCCGCCTTCTCAACGTCAACGGCCTTGTCACCGACGGCCCCGTCGGCGACCTCATCGAGGGCCCGCCCGACCACTGGGTCGAGATGCTGAGCGGGCTCGCAACCGACCTCGGCTTCGACACGTTCGTCTTCTGGCCCACCGAGAGCCCGGTGGAGCAGCTGGAGCGCTTCGCGCGTGAAGTCGTGCCGGCGCTGCGGGGCTAGCGGGCGTACGCCGCTCGCGTCGTCGGGCGCAGGAGCCACACGAGCCCGACGACGGGGAGGAGCAGCGGCAGGAAGCCGTAGCCGATCCCGAAGGACGACCACACAGTCGGGAGCGGGAACCAGTCGGGCTCCACGAGGCTGAGCGTGCCCACGACCAGCACGCCCGCGAGCTCGAAGGTGACGCAGCCCACGGCGATGCGCCACGCCCGCGGGTCGCGCCGGCGCAGCTGCGTGAAGGCGACGACGTACACTGCGGCCGCCGTGACGGAGAGGAGGATGGCGAAGGGCGCCTCGTCGAACCGCGTGGCGAGCTGGTAGAGGGAGCGCGCCCCCGCGGCGACGGCGAAGAACCCGTACAGAAACACGAGCGCCTGGCCCACGGTGCCCGGGCCCTTGGTCTGATCGTGCACGTGGCTCACGGCGCGGGAGAGTCTCGCAGAGGGCTCCGCCGATGAGTTCCGACCATCCGGCGGGTCTCAAGGGTCAGGCGACAGGAGGTACCGGATGGGCAAGGTGAGCTTCAACATCAGCATGTCCCTCGACGGCTACATCAACGGGCCCGACGTCACGCCGGAGCAGGGGCTCGGCAGGGGCGGCGAGCTGCTGCACGAGTGGGTCTTCAACGGCAACGAGAAGAACCGCGAGGTGCTCGAGTCGGTGCAGGCCGGCGCGATCATCGCCGGGCGGCGCACGTACGACCTCTCCGTCCCGTGGTGGGGCGCCGACGGCCCGACGGGCGAGCTGCGCGTCCCGGTCTTCGTCCTCACTCACTCGGCCCCGGACGACGTACCGGACGGCAGCGTCTACACGTTCGTCAGCGGGCATCGAGGATGCGCTGCAGCAGGCCGAGGCTGTGGCCGGAGACAAGCTTGTCGCCTTGGGGGGAGGTGCCCTGACCTTCCGCCAGTACCTCGCCGCGGGTCTCGTCGAGGAGATCAGCATCAACCTCGTCCCGGTGCTCCTCGGGGGCGGGACGCCCCTGTTCGAGGAAGGCGAGCAGAGCCAGCTCGAGCTCGTCGAGGTCGTCGACACGCCGCTCGCCACGCACCTGCGCTACCGCGTGCCCTCCTAGACCTCGGTCGACATGTGAGACTGCCGGGCATGCAGATCGGCAAGCCCGGCGACCCCGTCAGCCGCATCAGCCAGGCCTATCCCGACCGCGTGGAGGTGCGCGGCCGCGACCTCGCGACGGAGCTCATGGGCGAGGTCACCTTCACCGAGTACTTCCACCTGCTGCTCACCGGCAACGACGCCACCGAGGAGCAGTGCTACTTCCTCGACGTGCTCCTCGTGGCCATCGCCGAGCACGGGATGATGCCCACGAACGTCGCGGCCCGGATGACGCTCGCCGCCGACCCCGAGTCGCTGCAGGGCGCGGTCGCTGCCGGGATCCTCGGCGCGGGTCCGGTCGTCCTCGGCACGTCGCAGGAGTGCGCGCGTCTGCTCTTCGCCGCGAAGGATCAGGTAGACCGCGGGGCGGAGCCCCAGGCGTTCGTGACCGCGATGGTCCGGCAGATGACGGAGGCCGGCAACAAGGTCCCGGGCTTCGGGCACCCGGTGCACCGCCCGGTCGACCCGCGCGCCGAGCGGATCCTCGAGCTTGCCGACGCCCGCGGCGTGAGCGGGTCGCACGTCGCGCTCGCGCGCGCCTTTCGCGATGCTGTCCACGAGATCTCGGGCAAGCCGCTGACGATGAACGTCGCCATGCCCATCGCCGCGGTCATGCTCGATCTCGGGTTCTCCGCCGACGTCGTGAAGGCCGTCCCCATCCTCGCGCGCACCGCCGGCCTGCTCGCACACCTGGCGGAGGAGCAGGAGCGCCCTCTCGGCTTCCTGATGGCGGGGAAGGCGGAGGAAGCGGTCGAATACGAACCGCCGGATGCTCGCGCCTGAGGTGGAGGCCCGCCCCTGGGCGGAGCAGCTCGCGCTCGACGACCAGAGCTACCGTGCGCAGCTCGCCTATCTCTTCGAGCGCTCCGCCTTCTATCGCGAGAAGCTGACCGCCGCCGGGGTCGGGTCGGCCGAGGACGCCGGAGGCCTCGCCGACATCGCTGGCCTGCCGTTGACCGAGAAGAGCGAGCTCAAGGCGACCGCGAGCGCGGAGAACCCGTTCGGCGCACATTTCTGTGCCGACCCCACCGAGATCGTCCGCATCTACTCGACGAGCGGGACGACCGGGACGCCGAGCTACCTCCCGCTGACGGCGGCCGACCTCGAGAACTGGGTCACCGGGTCGGCGCGCAGCTACGCGGCCTCAGGTGTCGCCGCGGGACAGCGCATCGTCTCCACGTACAACGCCGGCCCGTTCGTCGCCGGCGTTGCGCTGACCGCCTTCGAGCGCATCGGCCTCTGCCACGTCCCGGTCGGGACCGGGAACACGGAACGCCTGCTGCTGGCGATCGAGCTCCTCAGGCCCGAGGCCGCCGTCCTGACGCCCTCCTACGCCGCCTACCTCGTCGAGTCGGCCCTGCAGCGGGGGACGGAACTGCGGGAGTCGAGCGTCGAGCGCGTCCTGGTCGCCGGCGAGCCGGGCGGTGGAGAGCCGGCGTTCCGCGCCAAGCTCGAGGAGGCCTGGGGCGCGCGGGTCACGGAGGCGATGGGGATCGGCGACATCGGGCCCTCGCTCTGGGGTGAGTGCGAGGAGCAGGACGGGATGCACCTCGGCGCACGCGGCTTCGTCCATCCCGAGCTGATCGACCCCGGGACCGGCGAGGCTCTCGAGCTCGAAGACGGCGCCGCCGGCGAGCTCGTCCTGACGCACCTCCGCCACCAGGCGGCGCCGCTCCTGCGGTTCCGCACGCGCGACCACGTGGAGGTGCGGACGAGCCTGTGCGCCTGCGGCCGCACCGGCCCGCGTGTCCGGTGCGTCGGGCGCACCGACGACATGCTGATCGTGCGCGGCGTGAACGTCTTCCCGTCGGCAGTCCGCGAGGTCGTCAACGGCTTCGCACCCGATGTCAGCGGCAACGTCCTCGTGCGGCCGCAGGCGCCCGGGGTCAAGCAGGAGCCGCCGCTTCCCGTCTCCGTCGAGCTGGCGCGCGACGCGAACGACGATCCTTTGCTCGCGCAAGCAATCCGTGAAAGGATCCGCGCCGTGCTCGTCGTCCAAACGCAGGTCGAGCTCGTGCCGTGGGGCAGCCTCCAGCGCAGCGAGTACAAGTCGAAGCTCCTTGAGCGCTAGGCCGGTGTCCGGCGTGCTGGCCACGACCGTCGTCGGCAGCTATCCGCAGCCGGACTGGCTGATCGACAGGGAGCGCCTGGGCGATCGTCTCCCGCCGCGGGTCCGCGCGCGGGAGCTCTGGCGGGTTCCGGAGCCGCTCCTCGAGGAGGCCCAGGACGACGCCACCCGCCTCGCGGTGCAGGACATGGAGCGGGCGGGGGTCGAGACCGTCACCGACGGCGAGATGCGGCGGGAGAGCTATTCGAACCGCTTCGCCACGGCGCTCGACGGCGTCGACCTCGACAACCCCGGCGTCGCGCTCGACCGGACGGGCCACGAGAACCCCGTCCCGCGGGTCGTCGGCCCCGTGCGGCGGACGGGCCCGGTGGAGGTGCGCGACGTCCAGTTCCTCCGGAGCATCACGGACCGGCGGATCAAGATCACCGTTCCGGGGCCGTTCACGATGACGCAGCAGGCGCAGGACGACCACTACGGCGACGAGCGGAGCCTGGCGCTCGCCTACGCCGAGGCCGTGAACGAGGAGCTGCACGACCTCAAGGCCGTCGGAGCCGACGTCGTCCAGATCGACGAGCCGTATCTCCAGGCGCGTCCGGAGCCGGCGCGCGCCTACGCCGTCGAGGCGATCAACCGCGCGCTGGAGGGGATCGAGGGCGAGACCGTGCTCCACACATGCTTCGGCTACGCGCACATCGTCAAGGACAGGCTCTCCGGCTACCCGTTCCTCGGCGAGCTGAGCGGCTGCGCGGCGACGACCCTCTGCCTCGAGGCGGCGCAGCCGGACCTCGACCCGGAGGTGCTCGAGGGCGTGAAGGACAAGGCGATCATCCTCGGCGTGCTCGACCTCGGCTCGGCCGAGGCGGAGACGCCGGAGGACGTCGCGACGCGTATCCGCCGCGCGCTCGAGGTCGTCCCGCCAGGGCGGCTCTCGGTCGCGCCCGACTGTGGAATGAAGTACCTCCCGCGCCCGCTCGCCTTCGAGAAGCTCGAGGCCATGGTCGCCGGCGCGCGACTTGTCAGGGACGAGCTGGGCCTCTGAGATGGGCGAGATGCGGAAGCTCCAGAGCCAGGGCGTCCACCACATCACGATCGTCGGTGCCAACCGGCAGACGTCGATCGACTTCTGGGAGGGCGTGCTCGGCATGCCGTTCGTCTTCGAGCAGCCGAACCTCGACAACGAGTCGGAGAGCCATCTCTACTTCGACCCCGGCGACGGACGGCTGATCACGATCTTCACGAACGAGGAGCGCGAGCCCGACCCGACCCGCACCTCGACCGACATCGGCTGCGTGCACCACGTTGCGTTCGCGGTCTCGCAGGCGACGTTCAAACAGGTGGTCGAGCGGCTCGACGAGCGGAGCATCCGCCACAGCGGGCCCAAGGACCGCGGATTCATGGACTCGATCTACTTCGAGGACCCGCTCGGTCTGCTGGTCGAGCTCGCCTCGTACCGCTTCGAGCCGCCGGTCGGGTTCACGCACGCGGAGGTCCTGCTCGAGTCGCACAAGCTGCGAGTCGAGCGCGGGGACTACAACATCGACCAGGAGCATCTGGCCGATGCCATCGAGACGCTCGTCAGGCGATCACGAGCGTCGCTCTCGGACGACCGATCGCCCAAGCACCCGTACTAGAGATTGGGAGGACCCATGGCTGGCCACACGTTGAGCATCCTGAAGCCGAGCGTCAACAACCTGACCGTCCGGATCTTCGTCCGAGCCGCCGGGCTCGAGTTCGAGGAGCTGGACGTCTGGGGCAAGAAGAGCACCCCCGAGTTCCTCTCCAAGGACCCCGCCGACCTGACGCCGCTGCTCGAGGAGGAAGGCCTACCCAAGGGCGCGCTGTGGGAGAGCTGCGCGATCATGCAGTACCTCTGCAACAAGCACGGCCTCGACCAGTTCTACCCGCGCGATCCGGGCGAGCGGGCGATGGTCGACAGCGCGATGTTCTACCTGATCGGAACGGTCTATCCGCTGCTCGCGCGGGCGACCTATCCCACACTGGGCTTCCCGCAGTACGCCGGCGAGGCGGCGACCTCTGACGCCGACGACGCTGTCAAAGCGAAGGCTGCAAAGGACGCCGAGGCGGCGCTCGCGGGGCCGCTCGACGTCTACAACACGTTCTTCCTCGCCGGCCGGAAGTTCATCGGCGGCGACAACCCGTCGATCGCCGACATGCGCTTCGCGGCGACCCTCGAGTTCCTCCGCGCCATCGACTACGACCTCCCGTCGTGGGCCGAGGACTACATCGGGAACATGGAGGACGCCCTCGGCGAGGCCTACACCGAGCCGGCCGCCGACGTGCGAGGCTACGTCGCGAGCGTGAAGGGGTAGCGGCGGCTACGTGCGGCGGCGATGAATTTCCGCCGCCGCTACGGTCTCAGAGAGAAGGAGACCCAAAGAAAAGGAGCGGACATGAAGCCAATCAGTCCATGTCTGTGGTTCGACACCCAGGGCGAAGAGGCGGCGGAGTTCTACACCTCTGTTTTCCCGAACTCGAAGATCGTGAGCGTGACACGCTACGGCTCGGCCGGACCGCGAACCGAAGGAATGGTCATGACCGTGACCTTCGAGCTCAACGGGCAGTCGTTCATCGCCCTGAACGGCGGCCCCGACTTCACCTTCAACGAAGCCATCTCGCTCGAGGTGGTCTGCGAGAACCAGGAAGAGGTCGACATGTACTGGGAGACGCTTTCGGAGGGCGGCGAGGAAGGCCCCTGCGGCTGGCTCAAGGACAGGTTCGGCGTGTCCTGGCAGATCGTGCCCAGCCGCCTGTACGAGCTCATCGAGGATCCCGATCCCGAGAAGTCCCAGCGGGCGATGGAGGCCATGCTCGGGATGAAGAAGATCGAGATCGAGGGCCTCGAGCGGGCCGCGGCAGCGGTCTAGCGCGTCACGCCGACGAGCGTCCCGCCTGCCACCACGAGCAGCGCGACGACGACCAAACGGCGGCCGATCAGCTCGCTGCGCCCGAGGAAGATCGCAGCCAGCACCACCGTCCAGAGCACGCCGGTTCCGGTGAGCGGCGCGACCACGGTCACCCGGGCGCGGTCGAGCGCCTCGAAGAGCGCTCCCTGACCGATCGCGAGGACGACGCCCGACGAGGCGAAGGGGAGGAAGGCCTCCCGGAGGCGCCGGAACGGGGAGGGACGCCGCAGGAGGTTCGCGACGAGGAGGATCGAGCCCCCGAGCATGACCACCGTCGACTGTGCGAGCGGATCGGCGGTGACGTCCTCGCCGACCGCGCGCGCGACGTTGTCGCGCAGGCCGAAGGCGGCTGCGACGGACACCGCGAGAACAGCGCCGTAGGCGCGGTAGTCGGCCGGCCGCTCGCCCTCCAGTGCGAGCACCACGCCGCCGGCAACCACGAGCAGCGTGCCCGCCGCGAGCGCCAGCTCGAAGGGCTCCCCGAAGAGGACGACGGCGAAGAGCGCCGAGAAGAGCGGCGCCATCCCGAAGAGGATCCCGGCCCGCGACGCCCCGGCGGCCTGCACCGCATGGACGACCATGAGGAGCGAGACGCCCGGGACGAAGGCTCCCAGGACGAGGAACGGCCAGAGCTCGCCGGCCTCGAACGCATCGCCCGATGCGAACGCGAACGGCGCTACCACGGCGAACGCGACGAGCGTCATGACCGCCGAGCCGGCCTCGATGTCCCGTGACCGCGCGAGGCCGCGCCGCGTCGTGATGTTCAGGGCCCCGAGGAACAGCCCGGCGATGCACGCGAGGAGGACGCCCGTCAACCTGTGCCCGCGCGTTTCATGCCGTAGCGGAGAGGGTACGCGCACGAGCGTCAGGGTTCGCGCCGAAGGGGGACACCATGTGGAGCTCGAAGCTCATCGTCGCGGTCGCGCTTGCGACCGTGGCGTTCGGTACTGCAGTGGCGGGCAGCGTGGTCGCAGCCGACACGCCGAGCGACGAGGAGGCGCTCCAGGCCACCCGAGGCCCGGCGGATCGCGGCGTCGAGGCGCGGGTGAACCGCCTGCTCTCGCAGATGACGCTGGAGGAGAAGCTGGAGCAGATCCAGCTCCTGCCCGACTTCCTCGTCACGGAGGAGGAGGTGGCCGCGGGGCTCGGCTCCGTCCTGAGCGTCACCGACCCCGCCCGAATCAGGGAGCTTCAGGAGATCGCCGTCGAGGACTCGCGGCTGGGGATCCCGCTGCTCTTCGCCTTCGACACGATCCACGGCTTCCGCACGGTCTTCCCGATCCCGCTGGGCGTCGGCGCGAGCTTCGATCCGCAGGTCGCCTTCGACGATGCGTCGTTCGGTGCGCGCGAGTCGGCCGCCGTCGGGCTCAAGCAGACGTACGCCCCCATGGTCGACGTGTCCCACGAGCCCCGCTGGGGCCGGATCGCCGAGGCCGCAGGTGAGGATCCGTACCTGAACGCCGTTCTCGCCGCCGCCCGGGTCAAGGGCACCCAGGGGCGCGACTACAGCGAGCGCGACAAGCTGGTCGCCAGCCCGAAGCACTTCGCGGCGTACGGCCAGCCCGAGGCGGGCCGCGACTACAACACGACCGACATGTCGGAGCACCGGCTCCGCAACCTGTACCTGCCGCCCTTCAAGGCGGCGATCGACGCCGGCGCGGACACGGCGATGTGCTCGTTCAACGCCCTCAACGGCGTGCCGGGCTGCGGCAACGACTACCTGATGAACGAGATCCTCAAGGACGAGTGGGACTTCGACGGCTTCGTGGAGGGCGACTGGACTGCGGTCGCCGAGCTCCGCGCCTGCCCGCCCAAGAATCCGGATTCCGGCGAGTGCGGCCACGGCGTCGCCGAGGACGGGCCCGCGGCTGCGGCGCTCGCGCTGAACGCCGGCGTCGACTCCGAGATGACGAGCACGCTCATCCGCGACCACGGCGAGCAGCTGCTCAGGGAGCGGCGGATCAGCATGAAGCGGATCGACGACGCGGTCCGCAGGATCCTCCGCGTCAAGTTCCGCGCCGGGCTCTTCGAGAACCCGTTCTCCCCGTTCCTGCCGGCGGAGACCGAAGCCCAGATGCTGAAGCCCGACGCGTTGGCCGCCGCGCGGAATGCCGCCGGCCGCTCGATGGTCCTGCTCCAGAACGAGGGCGGCGTTCTGCCGTTCGATGCCTCGCTCGACACGGCCGTGATCGGGCCGCTCGGCCGAAACCAGCACGACATGCTCGGGCCCTGGTGGGGCGCTGGACGGGATGCCGATGTCGTGACGGTCCTGGACGGCGTCGACGAGCAGAACACCGGCACGACCACCTTCGCCCAGGGCTGCACGCTCTCCAACACCGAGGCACCGCATGCCGACCCGGAGGGCTGCGGGACGGACGCGGGCTTCGCCGAGGCCGTTGCGGTCGCCTCTGCCGCTGACCAGGTCATCCTCGCCCTCGGCGAGACGCGGGAGATGAGCGGCGAGGCCAACTCGCGCAGCACTCTCGACCTGCCGGGCAGGCAGGAGGAGCTGATCGCCGCGATCAAGGCAACCGGCAAGCCCTTCGCGGTCGTGCTCTTCAGCGGCCGTCCGCTCGCGCTCGAGAACATCGTCGGAGACGCGCCCGCGATCCTGCAGGCGTGGTTCCCCGGGGTGCAGGCCGGCCCGGCCGTGGCGGACGTGGTCTTCGGCAAGGTCAACCCGGGCGGCAAGCTGCCCGTGACGTTCCCACGCCGGCTGGGCCAGACGCCCATCTACTACAACCACGAGCGCACGGGACGACCGTGCAACCCAGACGTGAAGTGGAACTCACGTCACCGTGACATCCCGAGCTGCGATCCGCAGTTCGTCTTCGGGCACGGGCTCAGCTACACGACGTTCGAGATCACCGACCTCCGCCTCAGCTCGTCGTCGGTCTCGTCGAAGGGCAGCGTGAAGGCCTCCGTGAACGTGCGGAACACCGGCAGCGTCGCGGGCGACGAGGTCGTCCAGCTCTACATCCACGACCCGGTGGCGACCATCTCGCAGCCCGTCCGCCGTCTGCGCGGGTTCGAGCGCGTGACGCTCGGCCCGGGGGAGATGCAGACGGTCACGTTCACGCTCGACCGGAGCGACTTCGGCTTCTACGACAACCGCGGGAAGTTCGTGGTCGAGGCGGGCAAGATCGACGTCTACGCGGGATCGAGCTCGAAGGCCGAGCTGACGGCGTCGTTCACGGTGCGGCGGTAGCGATGTAGCGTCTCGGCGTGTTCGCGTACGACCGCGACGTCGCCGAGCGCTATCCGGGGATCCGGGCGGGCCTCGTCCACGCGACGGGGCTCGCCAACGGCCCGAGCTCACCGGCGCTGCTCGACGAGTATCGCGCCGAGCAGCGCGCCGCCTCCGAGCGGCTGAGCGCGACCGCGCTCGCCGACCTACCCTCGATCGTCGCCTGGCGGCGAGCCTTCACGGCATTCGGGGCGAAGCCGACCCAGTACCGCAACGCGGCGGAGGCGCTCCTGCGCCGGCTCGACAAGCACGGCGACATCCCGTCCATCAGCACGCTCGTCGACCTCGGGAACCTCGTCTCCATCCGTTACGCGACGCCGGTGGCCGTTTTCGACCGGGCCGGTGTCGCGGGCTCGATCACGGTGCGTTTCGCGCGCGGCGACGAGCCGTTCACCGACCTGGGCTCGACCGAGGTGACCCACCCGGAGCCCGGCGAGGTCGTCTTCGTCGACGAGGACGACGTCGTCTGCGCCCGCCGCTGGTGCTGGCGGCAGAGCACGCAGAGCGCGACGAGCGCCTCGACCACCGAGGCGCTGATCGTCGTGGAGGGCCAGCACGACACCGCTGCGCAGGACGTCCAGGCGGCCGCCGGCGACCTCGTCGCGCTTCTCGACGCGCACCAGCCGGAAAGCCGGACGGGCTCGCGGCTCCTCTCCGGCTGTGCCGCCGTCGAGCTCCGCAGCGCCGGCCCCGGAGACGCGGACGACATCGCCGAGATCTGGCGCCTCGGGTGGCGCGACGGCCACGAGGGCTTCGTGCCTCAGGAGCTGGTGACGGCGCGCACCGACGAGTCGTTCCGGACACGCGCCGCGGACCGCGTTCCCGACACGACGGTCGCCACGGTCAACGGGGCGGTCGCGGGATTCATCATGGTCGTGGGCGACGAGGTCGAGCAGGTCTACGTCTCGGCTGCCCATCGCGGGACCGGCGTGGCGGGCCTCCTGATAGCGGAGGCCGAGCGGCAGGTGCGGGCGAACGGGCATGAGAGGGCGTGGCTCGCGGTCGTGGCCTGGAACGGACGGGCGAGAGCCTTCTACGAGCGCGCAGGCTGGCGCGACGATGGCCCGTTCGACTACACGGCGGCCGGCGAGGGCGGGCCGATCGTCGTCCCCTGCCACCGCTACACGAAGGCCGTCTAGTCGAGCTCGGCCCTGCGCTGCTCGAGAAAGCGTCGCTCGGCGTCCGAGTGCACGAGCTCCAGTGCCCGCGCGTAGGCCGTGCGAGCCTCCGCAACCCGATCAAGGCGCCGGAGCAGCTCGGCGCGGGTCGCGTGGAGGTAGTGGTAGCGCTCGAGCTCGAGGCCGTCGGCCAGCTCGAGCGCGGCCTCGACCTCGCCGGCCTCGGCCAGTGCGGCCGCACGGTTGAGCTCCACGACTGCAGAGCCGGTGAGGCGCGCGAGCTCGCCGTACAGCGCCGCCAGCTGCGGCCAGTCCTGGGGCTCCTCGGCGTGGAGCGACGCGATCGCCGCCTGGACGACGTACGGGTCGCGACCCCCGAGGGCGAGCGCCCGGTCGAGCGTCTCCCGGCCGGCCGCGATCCGCTCTCGGTCCCAGAGCGTCCGGTCCTGGTCGCGCAGGAGCACGATCGTCTCGTCGGCGAACCGCGCCTCACGGCGGGCGTCGTTGATCAGCATCAGCGCCAGCAGCCCGTGCACCTCGGGCTCGTCCGGCATCAGCTCGGCAAGCGCCCGTCCCAGCCGGATCGCCTCGGCGGCGAGATCTCCGCGCCCGCTGTAGCCCTCGTTGAAAATCAGGTAGACGACCGCGAGCACCGCCGCGAGCCGGTCGGGGAGCAGGTGGGCAGGGGGGACCCGGAACGGAATCCCGGCCGCCTTGATCTTGCGCTTGGCCCGGACCAGACGCTTCGCCATCGTCTCGTCGGGGACGAGGAAGGCGCGCGCGATCTCTTCGGTCGTGAGCCCGCCGAGCGTCCGCAGCGTGAGCGCAACCTGGGCGTCGAGAGCGAGCGCCGGATGGCAGCACGTGAAGACGAGCTCGAGGCGCTCGTCCGGTATCTCGGTCTCGTCGATGGTGTCCTCCATGGCCTCGGGCCGGTCGAGCAGGCGTGTCTTCTCTGCGAGCGTGCGATCCCGGCGGATGCGGTCGATCGCCCGGTTCCGCGCCGTCGCCACGAGCCACGCGCGCGGGTTGTCGGGAGTCCCTTCACGAGGCCAGCGCTCGGCCGCGATCGCGAACGCCTCCTGGGCGGCTTCCTCGGCGAGGTCGAAGTCGCCGAGGAAGCCGATCAGGCTTGCGAGGACGCGTCCCCACTCGTCGCGGAAGACCTGCTCGAGGATCGCTAGCCCTCCTTGAGCGGGCGGACCTCGATCGCGCCGCCCAGCCGGGCCGCGGGAATGCGCGAGGCGAGCTCGATCGCGGCGTCGAGATCGTCGGCCTCGAAGAAGAGGTAGCCGCCCAGCGCCTCCTTGACGGCGACGAACGGACCGTCGGTGGTCAGCGTCTCGCCCTTCTCGACGCGGACGGTCGTGGCCATCTCGGGCGGCTCCATCCAGGCTCCGGGGGTGACGCCCGGCGTCTCGTTGACCGCCTGGTAGTCGGTGTAGACCGCCCTCTGCTCGTCCTCCGAGAGGCGCTCCCATTCGGGCGTCCCCGGCAGCGGGGTGTCGCCCTGGTGGATCAGCAGCAGGTACTTCATGGCTCCTCCTTGTCCGAATGGTCGCCTCTGAGACGAGCGGCGGGACGCCGAAAGGACACCCTGGTCGAAAATGATGGCGCCACGTGGCGTCCGGCTAGCGGAGCGCGGCGGCCAGCTCGCCGAGCAAGCCGACCATGTCGACGTCCTCGTGGACGAGGTGCTGGAGCATCGCCCGCTCGACGCCGACCGCCTCGTACTCCCGGAGCCGCTCGGCGACCTGCTCGACCGTGCCGGTGAGCGGCTGCTCGGTCTCGCCGGTCAGCTCGCGGCAGCTGTGCGAGACGGTCGCCCACCTCCGCCTCGTCGCGGCCGACAACGCAGCCGATCATCATCGAGAACCGCAGCGGCGGCCGACCGGCAGCCTCCGCGGCCTCCGCGACGATCTGCCGGCGCTCGCGCGCCTCGTCCAGGGTTGGAAACACGGTGTTGTACTCGTCCGCGTAGCGCACGGCCATACGGACGGCTCGCGGCTTCGCGCGGCCGCCGACGATGATCGGGGGCCTCGGCCGCTGGAGCGGCTTCGGCTCGACGTCCTCCGCCTCCGTCCACTGTCTGTTGATCTCCGCCAGCTGGCGCTCGAGCTCGTCGAGGCGCTCGCGCACACCCGGGAACGGAAACCCGTACGAGTCGTGCTCCTCCTCGAACCAGCCGGCCCCGATCCCGAGCTCGGCCCGCCCGCCTGAGATCCGGTCGACGGTGACGACCGACTTGGCGAGCACCGACGCCGGCCGGAACGTCACCGGCGAGACCATGGTGCCGAGCCGCAGCCGCTCTGTCCTGGCTGCGAGCGCCGCGAGTGTCGCCCAGGCGTCGAGCGAGCCCGCCGGCTCGCCGCGCACGATCGAGCGGTAGTGGTCCGAGCGGAAGAGCCCCTCGAGACCGGCTGCCTCGGCGGCCAGGGCGAGCTCGAGCCACTGCTCCCACTCGACCCCCTCCTGCCCTTCGATCATGAGGCAGATGCGCACGCCCGGATTCAATCAGGGGAGGTGCCGTGCTCCGAGAGCCACGCTTTCGCGACTCGTTTCTGCGCTCTCGTGAGCCATGCCTCGACGACCACGTCCCGGAGCTCCTCGCGCTCGATCCGGGCGAGGTCGGGAATGCGCATCAGGACAGCCGCGTAGCCGTCGAAGTGAGGCGTCGTGAAGAACACGCCGCGGTCGTCGGCGAGCATGAGCTCCTTCACGCCGAGATCCTCGACGCGGAACACCAGGACGTCGTCGAGACGCTCCCCGGTCTCCGGATCCACGGCGTCGCGGCGGCGGCTCCGGTGGAAGCAGAAGAACTTGCCGTGGACGAGATACGACGGCCGCCCGTCGTCCGAAAGCTCCTTCGTCGCATGGGGAAGGGAAAGCGCGAGGTCGTCGAGGTCTGCCAGCGTCGCCACTCCCGGAACTCTGC
>CAVZIX010000014.1:0-408410 GCA_963775395.1 uncultured Actinomycetes bacterium | reverse complement strand
TGCAGGATCGGCCGGTCGAAGAGCAGGTGCGCGCTCACGATCGGCGAGTCCTCGAGGCCGGGGGTCACCGCTCGTCCGAGCAGGCGCGCGCTCTCGTCGGGACGGCACGGCCACGACGGTCAGGCATCCGCCGCGATGCCGCGCGCCGTCCCCGAGCACGACGGCGTCCTCGCGCGAGGCCGCCGCGACGCGCGCGCCCGTTCGCACGGTTGCGACGCCCCGTCTCGCGGAGCACGGCGCGCCGGCCGCCTCGCCGTGCATCGCGCCGAGCGGCTCCGCCGGGGAGGATCGACGTCGCTCGCGTCACGCTCGCCCGAGCAGCGCCGTCTGCACCGTGAAGAGCGCCGCGTGCCGCGCTCACCTCCTCGGCAACGCAGGTTCAGCGCCGGGCGGATGAACACGTCCCAGAAGCCGTCGACCGCCGCCTCGGCCTGGCCCGAGCCGCCGGAGGCCAGCGGCTGCGAACGTCTCGCCGTCAAGCGTCGGCCGGGATCCAGCCGCCCGAGGCGCCGCGTCAACCCTCGCCGATCGCCAGCCGCTCGCCCAGGGAGACGTGTCCGGTACCGGAGCGAGCGCGAGCGCGCCTGGGCGCGATCCTGGCGACGCTCCCAGTCCTCCGCGATCACGGGCAGCGCGAGCCGCTCGCGCCGGCAGCCGGCGCAGCCTGTCCGATGCGCGCCGAGGAACGCGAGGTACTCGGTGCAGCAGCCGAGCGCGACGTGCTGGCCGTTGTCCGGCGGCGGGCGCCGGGGTCGCCCTCGCGCTGGCAGGCAGCGTCTGCACGGCGCCGCCGAGCGTCGGCCGCGCCTCCAGCACGCGTCACGTCGTGCCCGCCGTCGGCCAGCTCGATGCGCCGCGGCGAGCCCCGCGAGCCCCCCGCCCGCCACCACCGACCTCTGAACCCGTTTCACCGCGCGGCCACCGCCCGCAGCCTTGCCGACCGCCGAGAGCTGCGGCCGGCGGCGAGAAGACGTCGTAGCCGCGGCCGCGCATCTGCACGAGCAGCCCGCGGTAGATCCCCGCGAAGGGACGGACGGAGAGCGTGCTGCGACGTGCTTGAGCAGCGGGAGGAGCTCGAGGCTGCTCCGGATGCAGCGACTCCGCGCGCGCCCGCCTGCTGGAGTCCATCAGGCCCTGCCAGGTGGGGTTGACGCGTGGTCGGCGGCGATGTCGGCCCTCGCCCGATGCGGACAAGCCCAAGAGCCTGAGTCCTGCAGGAAGGTAGACGCGTCCGAGGCGCCAGTCGGTGATGTTCTCGCATGATGTTGATCCGCTGGAGCGAGAGCCCGAGGGCCTCGGCGCGCGGCGAGCTCAGTGTCCGGGCCGCGTGCATGGCGGCGCAGGCCAGCCCGACCGCCCGCGACGCAGCGGCAGACAGCGCAGCTCCTCCCAGCTCCTGCAGCGATCGCTCTCCGCGTCCATGAGCCTGTCGGCGACCAGGTCGAGGTAGCGCGTCGGGGGCACGGGGTAGCGCGTGGTGGCGTCGGCCAGCGCCACCAGCACGGGGATCGTCCGGGAGGCGCGATCGGCGAGGGCCTCGACCGCCCGCAGCGACATGGATCGTAGACCGCCGGCGGCGCTCCGCAACGGGCAAGCCGGTATCGTCGGCGATGTCGTCGACCCTGCGCGCGAAGGCGTAGAGGCCGCCACGGAGATGTCGCTAACGCGGTAGGAAACGGTGATGCCCAGGCGAAGTTCGGTGCCTCGCGCGCGTGAGGACGTGCGTCTCCGCACAGGCATCCTCGACCTTCATCGCCCGGCCAAGAGCTCGGCGCAACGTGAGGCGAGCGAAGGTCATGCGGTCGGGGCCTGGTCCGTCCGGTGAAGATGTTGTTCTGCCGTCCTTCGGCAGCGCGTCGAAGCGCCGCGAGGCCACCCCCGCGTAGAAGTGCGACCGCAGAACCCGGCCAGCCCTTCGAGCGCGCGGATCGAAGTGGAAGCCCTGCCTCCCGACCGCACAGCCCAACTGCGCGGCCGCCCTCGAAGCGGAGGAAGTGTGCTATGGCTCCGTCAATGGCTGCGCAAAGACCGCGGTCGGGCGACCTGAAGCGACGCACACCCCTCTGGCAAGGTAGACGCGCCCGAGCGCGAGGTCGCGCGGGGGATCCTGGATGAAGTCGACGAGCGGCAGGCCGGTGCAGACCGAGCCGCTGATCGCGACGAGGTCCGGCTCGCCAGCGCGGCCGTAGATCCCGAGCACGAGACGGCCGACCGGGTCGGCGGAGTACGTGCAGTACGAGCGCACGTCGTCCCAGGTCTCGTAGCGCCCTCGCCCTGGTCGATGCGATTCGCCGCGACCAGTCGGTGGAAGGGCTCGAGCGACAGCCTGCGCTCGGCGATCGTCGCGTGCAGCCGTCGCATGATCTCGGTGCGCGGCGAGCGGTCGAGCTGGAGCCGAGCGCGTCCAGTAGCGCCGAGCAGTCGGCCTCGCCTCGTCGCCGAGGTTGTCGACGAGCCGCGCGAGGCGGTACAGCGCACGGAGGTGCGGCGGCGTGCAGCGGGGCGCGAGACGGAGACGACGGGAAAGCTCGCCCGAGGTGCGCCGTCGACCCGGGCGGCGGTGAGCCGGGGCGTCCAGAGGCTCGCCCGCGCCATGGTGGAGGGACAGCATGGAGTGGCGACCTCTGGCCGCGCTGGAGTCGACCTCCCCGTCGTGGGCCGGGGCACGTGGACGACCCTCGACCTCGACGAAGGGCGCCACGACGTGGCCGACGATGTGGTCGAGGCGGCCGTCGAGGCGGGACCGACTCGTCGACCCGCCGATGTACGGGCGGGCCGAGCGCGTGCTGGCCGTGCGCTCGCGGACCGGCGCGATGAGGCGTTCGTCGCCACGAAGACCTGGACGCCGTCGACGACGGCGGCGCGACAGCTCGACGCCAGCTCGGGACCTACGACGGGTGATCGCCTGGAGCAGGTGGAGACCTCGACGCGTGGCGCGAGCATCTGGACTGGCTCGAGCCGAAGCGCGAGGCGGGCCGAGTCGGCTCTCGGCGTGACCCGGTACCGGCGAGGGCGTTCGACGAGCCGCGCGCGTCATGGCGCGACCGGGTGAGATCGACGCGATCCGATCCCCCTGGGCCCGACGAGCGAGACGTCGAGCGTGATACCCTGCCGCTCGCCGAGGAGCTCGGCCTGGGCGTGATCGTCACGCGCCCGCGCGGCGAGGGCTCGCCCCTCCCCGGCCCCGACCCGGGCCGGCTCAGCTCCTCGGGGTCGAGACCTGGGCGCAGGCGCTGATCAAGTGGGCGCTCTCCGACTCGCGGGTCACGGCGGTCATCCCGGCGACCACGAGCCCCGACCACGCGCGCGAGAACGCCGTCGCCGGCTCCCCGCCCTGGTTCGGCCCCGACGAGCGACAGCTTGTCGAGGAGCTGGCGGGCTAGAAGCCGATGTCTCTCCAGGACCTCGGCGGTGTGCTCACCGAGCGCAGGAACAGCGCCCGACGGGGGGCGCTCGCCGTCGACCAGGAACGGACTGCCGATCACGGGCAGCGTCCCGACCTCGGAGTCGACGTCCACGACGAGGCCGTTGTGTGCCAGCTGCGGGTGCTCGACGACGTCGGGGACCTCGTTGACGGCGCCGCAAGGGATGCGCGCCGCCTCGAGCATGCCGAGCCACTCGTCGGCGGAGAGTGCGCCGAAGAGCTCCTCGAGGAGCGGCTCGAGCAGGCCGCGGTTCTGGACCCGGGCCTCGTTCGAGGCAAAGCGAGGGTCGTCGAGCAGGTCGGGGCGGTCGATCACGTCAGCGCAGAGGGCGCGCCAGTGCTCGGACGAGAGGACGGCAAAGCCGAAGAACCGCCCGTCGCCTGCCGGGAACGGGCCGTACGGGCAGAAGTGCGGGTGGCGCATGCCCGTTCGCGGCGGCGCCTCCTGCCGGTGCCACCAGAGATGGGGGAAGTAGCCGAGCCAGTCGACCATCGTGTCGAAGAGCGAGACGGAGACCCGCGCGCCCTCGCCCGTCTCCGCGCGGCGGGCGAGCGCGGCCAGCGTGGCCACTGCCGCATAGCTCCCGGCGCCCACGTCGCATGCCGAGATGCCCACGCGCGCGGGCTCGCCCGGAGTTCCGGTGACGGCGATGAGGCCGGTCTCGCCCTGCATGACCAGGTCGTAGGCGTTCTTGTTCGCGTACGGCCCGTCAGGCCCGTAGCCGGAGATGTCCACGTAGACGACGTCGGGCCGGAGCTTCCGCACCGCCTCCTCGCCGAGCCCGACCCGGTCCGCCCAGCCCGGCACGTAGTTCTGGAGAAAGACGTCGCTCCGCTCGATCAGGCGCTCGATCGCGGGCCGGTCGGCCGGATCCTTCACGTTCAGGGCGATGCTGCGCTTGCCCCTGTTCATCCACACGAAGCCGCTCGAGAGCCCCGCTGCGACCGTGTCCCAGCCACGCGTGACGTCGCCCTTGCCGGGGCGCTCGACCTTGATCACGTCGGCGCCGAGGTCGACGAGCAACCGCGACGCGAGCGGTCCGGCGAGGCCATTCTCGAAGGCGAGGACTCTGATGCCGGAGAGCAGCGGCACGCGCGTACCGTATTGCTCGAAACGTCGCCGCGTACACTCACCAACCGCGAGGAGCCGCAATGGCAACGCTGGACGACAAGGCCAAGGCCATCATCGACAAGCCCAACCTGGCGTTCGTCGCCACCGTCATGGCCGACGGGTCGCCGCACGTGACGCCCGTTTGGATCGAGCGGGATGGCGACACGATCACCTTCAACACGGCGACGGGCCGCGTGAAGTGGCGGAACATGCGCCGCGACCCGCGGATCGCCCTCACCGTCGTCGACCGGGACGACGACTACGCACGCGTGGTGGTACGCGGCCGGGTTGCCGAAATGATCGAGGGCGAGGAGGCGGACCGGCAGATCGACCGCCTCTCGAAGAAATACACCGGGAACGACAAGTATCAGGGGCACAAGCCGGGCGAGTCCCGCGTCAAGGTCGTGGTCGAGCCGGTGTCCATCCGTTGAGCGGCCTGCTCTACCTGAGCCGCGCCGACGTCGCAGCGCTTCTTCCCGAGGTCACCGAGCAGCTCGACCTCGTCGAGCACACGTACCGCTCGCTGGCCGCCGGGCGCGTGGAGCTGCCGCCCAAGCCGGGCGTGCACCCACGCAAGGACTCGTTCCTCCATGCGATGCCCGCGTACCTGCGTGACGAGGACGTCGTCGCTCTCAAGTGGGTCGGCGGCTACCCGGCGAACAAGGCACGCGGCCTCCCTTACATCACCGGGCTCGTCGTCGTCAACGACGCGGAGACCGGCCTGCCGCTCGCGATCATGGACGGCGCCGAGATCACGGCCGCCCGCACCGCCGCGGCGAGCGGAGTGTGCGTGCGCCGCTTCGCACCCGAAGGCTGGCGTCGAGCCGCGATCCTCGGCTGCGGCGAGCAGGGCCGGTTTCACGCCGCGCTCCTCCACGCGATGAACCCCGCGGTGGAGATCTGGGCGTGGGATCCCCACCCTGAGCGGGTCGAGCTGATGGGCGACCTCGCCCAGGGCGCTTCCGGCTGGGAGGAGGCGCTGGAGGACGCCGAGATCGTCGTCACCGCGGGACCGATCATCGAGAACCCGGACCCATCGATCCGGCCCGACCATCTCGGCAAGCGCTGGCTCGCGCTCCCAATCGACTTCGATTTCTACTTCCGGCCCGAGACCGTCGCCGCCGCGGAGGTCTTCCTCGCGGACGACGTGGGCCAGTTCGAGTACTACCGCGAGCTCGGCCATTTCGAGGGCTGGCCCGAGCCGCAGGGCAACGTCGGCGAGGGCCTCGCCCGCGACGGGGCGCCCGACCGGGCCCTCTGCTGCAATCTCGGCATCGGCGCTCTCGACGCCGCCTTCGCCAACGTCGTCCTCGAGCGAGCTCGCGCGGCGGGCGCCGGGACCGAGCTCGACCGTTGAGCCCGGCGTCCTGGCTGCTCGACCTGGAGCGGGCCCTGGCAGAGGACGAGGGGACGGAGACGCTGGCGACAGGGCTGGTCGTGCTCGCCACCGTCGCGGGACGTAGCGTCCATCTCGACCCGGACCAGGCACGCGGTGCGGCCCGCCGCGCGCTTCTACTCCTCAGCACCGGCGGGGACCCGGGCCGCGGCCTCGACCTGCACGGCCGGGCCGTGACCTCGATGGCCGACGACCTGCGCACGGTCGACCGCCAGATCGCGCTCGAGGAGGGCGTCAAGCAGCTCCGCGTGCAGGCGGAGGGCCTCGCCCACGTGAGCGAGGCGCTGCACGGGCTCGTCGACGCTCCCGACGTCGCGTGGCGCGCCTACGTCGCCGGGGTGCTCGCCCAGGAGCTCGAGGGGGATTAAGAGAAGGGCGGGAGCTCGAGCGCCCGCTCGAAGGCGGCCCGGTCGTGCACCGGGGCACCGTGGGAGACGATCACGCGCTCGAACGGCAGGTCGAGCAGCTCGCGGAGCGCAGGCAGCACCCGCTGCTCGTGCCACGGCGTCGCCCAGACCCGCAGCTCGCCGTCCGGCGCCGTGAGCGCGTCGGCGAAGACGAGCGTGCGCTGCTCGGGGAGCCAAACCGGCGTCTCGGCGCGCCCACGCCCGTCGTAGAGCGCCACCAGCCCGCCCGGAAGCGCGTCGCCCGGCTCTATTCCCTCCAGCTCGGTCCGCGGGATGTCGTGCCGCCAGAAGAGGTACGGGCCGTAGGCGCGCGCGCCGTAGCGCTCGACGAAGCGGTCGACATCGCGGACGTGGTCGGGCTTGAGGATCACGACCACGGTCGGCGGGCGTGCGTCGAGTCGCTCCCAGATCTCCGTCGCGTCGTCGGGCGGGGCGAGCGGGTCGATGAGCACGATCTCGCGGCCGGACTCGGCGCAGGTCGAGGTGACCGGCGGCTCCCAGTCGGCGTCCGGCGACCAGTCCGGATGCTGGAGGCGCCAGATCCAGAGTCCGGGCGCGAGGTCGAGGATCTCCGGGCCCGTCACGCGCGGATCCGTTCGCCGGCCGGGTCCCAGAGCGGCTCCTCGGCGATCTTGCCCGGAACCCATTCGCCGAAGATCTCCACCTCGACCTCCCGTTCTATCTCGGCGGACCCGGCGGGGACGTACGCGTAGGCGATCGAGCGCTCGACCGTGTAGCCGTAGCCCCCGCTCGTCACGCGCCCGAGAACCTCGCCGTCCATGCGCACCGGCTCCGACCCGAGGGCGACCGAGCGCGGGTCGTCGAGGACGAGGCAGGCAAGCTTCCGCTCAGGTGGCTCCTGCTGGGCGGCCACGAGCGCTTCGCGCCCGATGAAGTCGCCCTTGTCGAGCTTGACCGCGAAGCCGAGCCCGGCCTCGTACGGCGTCTCGTCCGGCGTGATGTCGGCGCCCCAGACGCGGTAGCCCTTCTCCAACCGCAGGGAGTCGATCGCCTTGTAGCCGCCCGCGACCAGGCCATGGTCGGCCCCCGCGTCCCAGATCGTGTCCCAGAGGCGCCGGCCGAACTCCGCCGGGCAGTAGAGCTCCCAGCCGAGCTCGCCGACGTACGTGACGCGGACGGCGAGACACGGGACGGGCCCGACGGTGAGCTGCCGCGCGCGCATGTAAGGGAAGGCCTTGTTCCCCAGATCGGCCTCGGTGAGCGGCTGGAGGTGCTCGCGTGCTGCCGGGCCCCAGAGGCCGAGGCAGGCGAAGCGCGACGTCACGTCCTCGACCAACACGGAGCCGTCGTCGGGCGCGTGCGAGCGGATCCAGGCGGCGTCGTGCTGCCCGAAGGCGGTGCCGGTGACGATGCGGAAGCGGTTCTCGGCGAGGCGCGTGACGGTGAAGTCGCACTCGATCCCTCCGCGCTCGTTGAGCATCTGCGTGTAGGTCACCGCGCCGACGTCACGCGCGACGCTGTTGTCGCAGAGCCGCTCGAGGAAGCCGGCAGCACCCTCGCCGACGACGTCCAGCTTGGCGAAGGAGGTCTCGTCGAAGAGCGCGGCCGCCTCGCGGCAGGCGCGGTGCTCGGCGCCGATCGCCGGCGACCACAAGCGCCCCGCCCACCCGCGTGGCCGCAGTGACTCGTCACCGCGCTCGGCGTTGGGCTCGAACCAGTTCGCCCGCTCCCAGCCGGACTTCTCGCCGAAGGCGGCGCCGAGCTCGGCCAGGCGCCCGTAGGCGGGCGAGAGCCGCAGAGGCCGGCCCGCCTCCCGCTCGTGGCCCGGGTACTTGACGTCGTAGTAGGTGGAGTAGACCTCGACGGTGCGCGCGAGCGTGTAGGCCTGGCTCGCGTACGCCGCGCCGAAGCGCCTCGAGTCCATCTCCCAGACGTCGAGGCTCGGGACTCCCTCGACGATCCACTCAGCCACGAGCCGCCCCATGCCGCCGGCGCCGGCGAGGCCGTGGGCGCAGAAGCCCGCCGCGACCCAGAAGCCGCGCACGTCCGACTCCCCCAGGATGAACTCGCCGTCGGGCGTGAACGCTTCCGGGCCGTTGACGAGCTTCACGACCTCGGCCTCCTCCAGCTCGGGTACCCGGACGACCGCGTTCGTCATCAGCTCCTCGAAGCGCTCCCAATCCTCCGCGAGAAGCTGCCCGTTGAAGTCGGGCGGGATCCCGTCGAGGCCCCAGGGCGCGGGATTCCGCTCGTAGCCGCCCATGACCAGGCCGCCGGACTCGCCGCGGAAGTAGACGAGGAGCGACGGGTCGCGCATCGTCGGCACGGCGAGCGGGACGCCGCCCGGCTTGGTCACGAGGTACTCGTGGGCCATCGGGATGACCGGGACGTTCACGCCCGCGAGCCGCCCGATCTCACCGGCGAACATGCCGCCGGCGTTGACGACGACCTCGGTCGCCACGTTGCCCTTGTCCGTCTCGACCCCGACCGCGCGGCCCTTCTCGACCCGGACGCCCGTGACCCGCGTGTTCGTCGCGATCTCGGCGCCGCGCTTCCGCGCGCCCTCCGCGAGCGCGAAGGTGAGCTGGCTCGGGTCGATGTAGCCGTCCGTGGGGAGGTAGGCGGCGCCGAGGACGCCGTCCGTCGACATCGGAGGGAAGAGCTTCTGCGCCTCCTCGGCCGAGATCAGCTCGAGTGGAAGCTCGAACGTCTTCGCCCAGCCGGCCTGGCGCGCGAGCTCCTCCATGCGCTCCTCGCTCGAGGCGAGGCGCAGCGAGCCGACCTCGTGCCAGCCCGTCTCGAGACCGACCTCGTCCGCGAGCGTCCGGTAGAGGTCGACCGAGTTCATCATCATCCGCGTGAGGCTCAACGAGCCGCGCAGCTGACCGACGAGACCGGCGGAGTGGAAGGTCGAGCCGCTCGTCAGATCGGCGCGCTCGACGAGGAGGACGTCCTCCCACCCGAGCCGCGCCAGCCAGTAGAGGACGGAGGCCCCGCCGACGCCTCCACCGATGACGACCGCTCGGGCCCTATCGCGCACCGCGTAACCCTACTCTGGACCTTTCGGACGACCGCCTCCGTATTCGGAGGGATGAGAACCCGTCTGCTCCCACTCGCGCTCCTCCTGATCGCCCTCGTCCCTGCCCCCGCCCGCGCCGACGGCCTTCCCGTGCTCGACGACGCCGTGGCGTGGTACGGCGTCACAACTCCTCCGGCCGACGACGTTCGCTACATGACCATCCCTGCGCGGAAGGGAACGGTGCTCGCCAAGGTCAGGATGACGACCGGCGAGATCCTCCACTCACGCTTTCTCCGCACTCGCTGGTCCGTGCCATTGGTTGCCTACGACGGTTCCGCGTCCGGGCTCTCAGCGGACGGAAGAACCCTCGTGATCATCGAGCCGCGCCGGTCCTTCCCACGCGCTGACACGACCTTTGCAGTCCTCAATACGAGAACGCTTCGGGCGCGGGACGGCTTCACGCTCAAGGGCGACTTCAGCGTCGACGCGATCTCGCCCGACGGACGCTGGCTCTACCTCGTCGAGTACCTCGCGCCGCGGGATCCCACTCGCTACCTGGTCCGCCTGTACGACATGCAGCGACACCGGCTGCTACCGGATCCGATCATCGACCCGCGCGAGGTCGGCGACGTCATGCGCGGCATGCCGGTGACGCGGGCATCGAGCCCCGACGGCCGCTTCGCCTACACGCTCTACGACGGCGCCGGCGAGCACCCGTTCATCCACGCCCTCGACACGGTCGAGAAGAGCGCGCGCTGCATCGACCTCCACGGGCTCATGGGCTTCCAGCGTCTCGGCGAGCTGAAGCTCGACGTCTCGCCGGACGGCGGGTCGATCGCAGTTGCCCTCGGAGACGAGCCGGTCGCCCTGGTCGACACGGAGACGAACGAGGTCACCGACGCTCCGGCTGCCGTGAATCCCGACGCCCTGGCGACCGAGACCGATCCGAGCAGCGTCCCGTGGCTCATGGTCGCCGGGATCGCTGCCGCGCTCCTGATCGCTCTCCTGGCGGTCCAGCGTCTGCTGAAGGGCGGGCTCCGCCGCGCTCACCGGGCATGAGTCCAACCTCCCTAGACTTGCGGGCGCCGTGGCTGCACGCGCCCTCATGTTCGACTTCAACGGGACGCTCTCAGACGACGAGCCCCTGCTGTTCGCCATCCTGAGCGACCTGTTCGCCGAGCAGGGGAAGCCGCTCTCGGAAGACGTCTACTACGGGCAGCTGGCCGGCCGCTCGGATCCCGAGATCGTCCGCGAGCTGGCTGGGCGCCGACCACCCCGCGGTCGAGTCGGTGCTGGCCGAGCGGGTCGTGCGTTACCGGGCGCAGGTCGGGGACGGCTCCACGATCGGGCCCGACGCGCGCGCGGCCTTCCTGCACGCGGCGGAGACCGTGCCGGTTGCCGTCGTGTCCGGCGCCCACCGGGACGAGGTCGTGCCGGCACTCGCGGCGGCCGGGCTCGCGACCGCGGCGCGGGTCGTGGTCACGATCGAGGACGTCGGCGCGGGCAAGCCCGATCCGGGCGGCTATCTGCTCGCGCTCGACCAGCTCGACGCCTCCCTCGACCCCGCGGAGGTGACGGTCTTCGAAGACACCGAGGCCGGGGTCGCGGCCGCGAAGGCTGCGGGGATGTACTGCGTGGCGGTCCCGGGAACGCATGCGCCGGAGCGGCTCGCCCTGGCGGACGAGCTCGCTCCGGCGCTTGAATCTCGACGCCGTGCGCCGCGCGCTTTCGCGCTAGCTGTCGGCTGCGGAGGCCGTCCCGGTCCTCCGCTCGAACTCCTCCTCGTAGCGTTCCAACTCCTCCTCGGTGCCCATGCGCACAGGGCCCTTGAACCAGCGCTTCGCAGAGAGGAACCACCAGCCCCCGAAGACGAGCCCGATGGCTGCGAACCAGATCATCGTGTAGTTCGTCAGCTCCCACGTAGAAGTCGCTCTCCCAGGGAAGCCCGGCCTTGTAGAGGGGGAAGATGAAGAGGACCGTGACGAGCGCGACCCAGAGGATCGCGATCGAGTCGATCAGCTTGTACCAGCGCCCGAGGCTCCAGGCCCGCTCCTCCTGCCACTTGTCGCCGAGGCGAAGGCGGAGGATGACCGGGAGAATGAAGGCGATGTAGAGGCCGATCACGGAGATCGCCGTGCCGACCGCATAGCCAACGAAGTAGTTCCAGACCGCGGGAATCATCAGGATGGCAGAGAAGAGCGCGATCCCGAAGACCGACCACACGGGAACCCTGTCGGCGGGACACTCGGCGCCAAAGCTGATGGCCCGGGACCGCACGGTCACGGGAGAACGCGAACATCATCCGCGACGCCGACGTCATCGACGCGGTGACGCAGAAGAACTGAGCGACGACGCAGATGAAGAGCAGGACCTCGGCCCAGTTCTGGCTCATCGACTCGGTCCAGATCCAGGCGAACGACCGGCGCCGATGTTGTCGAGCGCGCCCTGAGTGTCGGGGATCGCGAACGTCACCGCCACGCAGCAGGATCCAGCCGAAGATCATCGAGACGAACACCGACGTCCACATGCCGGTCGCCGCCATGCGCGAGGCCTGGTTCGTCTCCTCGGCCGTGTGCGCTGACGCGTCGAAGCCGGTCATCGTGTACTGGGCCATCAGCAGGCCGAGACCGAACACGAACCAGAAGATGGGGCTGCCGAAGCCGGTCGCCCCGTCTCCGTAGCCCGACGCGTTCACGCTCTCCGTGAAGACGTACGAGACCGACTGGTGGCTGTTCGGGACGATGATCAGCACGATGACGATGAAGACGACGCCGAGCATGTGCCACCACGCCGAGATCATGTTCAGGCCCGACGTGATTCGGATGTTGAAGAGGTTGATCGAGCGCTGCGGCGCGCCAGGAAGAGCGAGTACAGGATGTAGACCTGGGCGTTGTACGAAACGCCCGCGTCGTCCATCCGCCCTCCGTAGTCGAACCAGTACGTGAAGAGCACCTGCGCGAAGATCGCGAGCCCGTAGCCGATCGCCGCGGTGACCGCGATCTGACCGATCAGGTTGAACCAGCCCGTGGCCCAGCCCCAACCGGGGCTCCCGAGCTTCGAGGCCCAGTAGTAGAGACCGCCCGCGGTCGGATAGGCGGATGCGATCTCGGCCATGCGCGAGCGCGACGATCGTCGCCATGATGCCGACGAGCAGCCAGCCCCAGGTGACCGCGCACCGGGCCGCCGTGCTCGAAGGCCGACGAAGTACGAGGTCAGGCACCCCGCGAGGATCGAGATGATCGTGAAGAGATCGCGAAGTTCCGAAAGCCCCCCATCGCCCGGAACAGCTCCTGGGCGTAGCCGAGCTTGTGGAGGATCTGTTCGTCCTCCGACGTGTGGTAGCCCCCCGATTCGGGCCGTGTGCTCATTTCGCCTCCTGTGTCGGCGGCCTGGGCGGGGTTTCTACGCCCCTCGGGGAGTTCCTGTCAAGCCTGCGGCAGGCGCGTAGACTCCCCGTCCCATGCTGACGCTGGACGAGCTCACGAAGGCGGTCGCCGACGGCTCGATCGACACCGTGATCGTCGCCTTCACGGACATGCAGGGGCGGCTGCTGGGCAAGCGCCTCCACGGGGAGTTCTTCGTCGAGGAGCACATCACCGACCACGGGGTCGAGGGCTGCAACTACCTGATGGCGCTCGACATGGAGATGGACCCGACCCCCGGGTACGAGATCGCGAGCTGGGAGCAGGGCTTCGGCGACTTCGCGCTCAAGCCGGACGTGGCCACGCTGCGCCGGATCCCCTGGCTGGAAGCGACCGCACTCGTGCTCTGCGACGTCGCCTGGCAGGACGGACGCCCCCTCGCGCCCTCGCCGCGTCAAGTTCTGAGGCGCCAGGTCGAGCGGGCAGCCGAGCTCGGCTTCACGCCCATGTTCGGATCGGAGCTCGAGTTCTATCTCCTGAAGGAGAGCTACGAGGAGGCCCACGCCAAGCACTACCGCGACCTGACGCCGTCGGTGCCGTACATCCTCGACTACCACATCCTCGCCACCACCTACGACGAGCCCCTGCTCCGCCAGATCCGCAACGGGATGCAGGGCGCCGGGATCAAGGTCGAGACCTCGAAAGGCGAGGCCTGGCCCGGCCAGCAGGAGATCAACTTCCGCTACGCGGACGCGGTCACGATGGCCGACAACCACACCGTCTACAAGAACGGCGCGAAAGAGATCGCCTATCTGAACGGCTGCTCGATCACCTTCATGGCCAAGCCCGACCACACGTGGATCGGGAATTCCTGCCACATCCATTCGAGCCTCTGGCGCGACGGCGAGAGCGCATTCGCCGGCGAGTCGGACACGTTCAAGCAGTACCTGGCCGGCCAGATCGCCTGCCTCAAGGAGCTGGCGATCTTCCTCGCGCCCACGATCAACTCGTACAAGCGCTTCGCGGCCGGGAGCTGGGCGCCGACGACGCTCGCGTGGGCACACGACAACCGCACGTCCGGCTTCCGCATCGTCGGTCACGGCCCAGCCCTGCGCGCCGAGACGCGGATCCCCGGAGGGGACGCCAACCCCTACCTTGCCTTCGCCGCCCTGCTCGCGGCAGGGCTGCACGGGATCGAGAACGAGCTCGAGCTGCCGCCGGCCCTCGAGGGCAACGCGTACGAGTCCGACGCCGAGCGCTTCCCCCACTCGCTGCGTGAGGGGATCGCCGCGCTCGAGGAGGGGACGATGGCGCGCGCCGCGCTCGGCGACGACGTCGTCGACCACTATCTGAACTACGCGCGCACGGAGCAGCGCCTGTTCGACGAGGCGGTCACCTGCTACGAGCGCGAGCGCATGTATGAGCGCGGCTAGCCTGCCCGTCGCCGCCCTCCGCTTCGCCCGGCCGACCGACCAGCTCGAGAGCGTCCTCCGCTTCTACGAGGAGGGCCTGGGACTCAGGCGGATCGACGCCTTCGACGACCACGCGGGCTACAGCGGGGTCATGCTCGGGCTCCCGGGCGAGGAGGTGCACCTCGAGCTGACGACGCACGCGGACGGGAGCCCCGGGCCCGCGCCGACGCGCGACAACCTGCTGGTCTTCTACATGAACGACCGCGACACGATCGCGGCGATCGAGAGCCGCATGCGCGCGCTCGGCTACGGCCCGGTCGAGCCCGAGAACCCGTACTGGAATGACGACCTCACGTTCGAGGACCCGGACGGCTGGCGGGTTGTGCTCCGCTACGTAGACTCGTAGCCGTGCGTCCGATCGTCGGGATCACGAGCTACGCGGAGGAGGCCCGCTGGGGCGTCTGGGAGCTGCCGGCCGCGCTCATCCCGCTCTCGTACGTGCGCGCGGTGGAGAGCGCCGGCGGACGGGCTTTGCTCGTCCCGCCGTCCGCCGAGGGCGTGGACGAGACGCTCGACGCACTCGATGGGCTCATCTTTTCCGGGGGGGCCGACCTCGACCCAGAGTCCTACGGCGCCGAGGCGCACCCGGAGACGAACGGGACGCGGCCCGAGCGCGACAGCGCCGAGCTCGCGCTCCTCGAAGGAGCGCTCGCGCGCGACATGCCCGTGCTGGCGATCTGCCGCGGAAGCCAGGTGCTGAACGTGGCCCTCGGCGGCGATCTCGTGCAGCACCTCCCGGAGGTCGTCGGCCACCAGGACCACAAGCACACGCCCGGCGTCTTCGCCGACCACGGCGTCGAGATCCTTCCGGGAACGCGCCTGCACGAGGTCGTCGGCGAGCACGCGCCGGTGAAGAGCCATCACCACCAGGGCTACGGGCGCCTCGGAGAAGGGCTGCGCGAGGCCGCACGCGCCGACGACGGCACGGTGGAGGCGATCGAGGATCCGTCGCGACGCTTCGCCCTCGGCGTCCTCTGGCACCCGGAGGAAGGCGAGGACGCGGCGCTCTTCGAGGCGCTCGTCGCCGAGGCCAAGCGCTACCGGGAGGAACGGGGATGATCACCGTGCTCAACCCGGCCACCGAGGAGCCGATCGCGGAGCTCCCCGAGCCCGGCGTCGAGGAGACCGACGCCGCGGTCGCCCGGGCGAAGGCTGCCTTCCCCGCCTGGCGCGCCGTCGCGCCCTCCGACCGCGCCCGCCTGCTCCGCCGGCTGGCGACGCTCGTCGAGGAGCATCACGAGGAGCTCGCGCGCATCGAGTCCCAGAACGTGGGGAAGCCGATCGCGGGAGCCCGCGGCGAGGTCGGCATGGTCGCGGAGGTCTTCCACTTCTACGCGGGCGCGGTCGATAAGCACCACGGCGAGACGATCCCTGTCGCCGGCGGCGTCGACCTCACCTTCCGCGAGCCGCTCGGGGTCGTCGGGCTGATCGTCCCCTGGAACTTCCCGCTCAACATCTCGAGCTGGAAGCTCGGCCCCGCGCTCGCGTGCGGGAACACCGTCGTCCTCAAGCCCGCCGAGCTGACGCCGCTCTCGGCCCTCCGCCTAACCGACCTCGTTCTCGAGGCCGGGATCCCGGAGGGCGTCGTCAACGTCGTGGCGGGGAAGGGCTCGGTCGTCGGTCAACGGATGGTCGAGCACCCGGACGTGGCCAAGATCGGCTTCACCGGCTCGACCGAGGTCGGCCGCCGCGTGATGGAGGGCGCCGCCGCCACGATCAAGCGCGTCACGCTCGAGCTGGGCGGGAAATCCGCCAACGTCGTCTTTGCCGACGCCGACCTCGAGAAGGCCGCCGCCGCCGCGCCCTACGCCGTGTTCGACAACGCGGGCCAGGACTGCTGCGCGCGCTCGCGCATCCTGGTCGAGCGCTCCGCCTACGACCGGTTCCTCGAGCTGCTGGTCGAAGCGACACGCGGCGTCAGGGTCGGCGATCCAGAGGATGAAGCGACGGAGATGGGCCCGCTCATCTCGGCGGCGCACCGCGAGACGGTCGCGTCCTTCGTGGACGGCAACGTGGCGTTCCAGGGTGAGACGCCCGACGGCGCCGGCTTCTGGTTCCCGTGCACGCTCGTGGAGGCGACGAACGACGACCGCGTCGCCCGCGAGGAGGTCTTCGGGCCCGTCGCGGCGGTCATCCCGTTCGCGGACGAGGAGGAGGCGCTCCGGCTCGCCAACGACACGCCGTACGGCCTGTCGGGCTCGATCTGGACGCGCGACGGCGCGCGGGCGTTGCGCATGGCCCGCGGGCTCGAGTCGGGCGTGCTCTCGGTCAACTCGAACAGCTCAGTGCGCGTCTCGACACCGTTCGGGGGCTTCAAGCAGTCCGGCTTCGGCCGGGAGCTGGGCCTCCACGGCCTCGAGGGCTACTCCGAGGTCAAGAACGTGTACGTCTCGACGGAATAGCTCAACATCCCCGACTGACTCTCGAGCGACAGTATGCTCGCCCACCGCGCGCTCCCGGTTATAGGAAGACCGGCACCCCCGTTCGACTGGACGTTCACCCGCGACGACCTCGCCCGCGTCCTGGACCAAGATCGCCGACCGCCAGCCCAGCCTGCGGCTCGCGGCCTAACAACCAGAACTTCGGAGACGTTTACTAGCCGCAGCTGATAACGTACAACCAGATGGTTGTAGATAACGAGCTCGACCGCCTGTTCCACGCGCTCGCCGACGCCACCCGGCGCGACCTGCTGCGCCGCTCGGCCGACGGCGAGCTGTCGGTCTCGCGGCTGGCCGACGGCTACGCGATGAGCTTCGCCGCCGTGCAGAAGCACGTCGCGGTGCTCGAGCGCGCCGGCCTCGTGACCAAGGCGCGCCATGGCCGTGAGCAGCTCGTGCGCACCGACCCGGCCGCCGTCGGGCGCGCGCGCCAGGCGCTCGACGAGCTCGAAGCGGCCTGGCGCGGACGCGTCGACCGCATGGCCGACCTGCTGACCACCCCCACCCGAGGAGAGGACCGATGACCGTCACCACGATCGACAAGGACACCGAGGCGCTCACCCTCACGCTGATCGCCGTCTTCGCGGCGCCGGTGGAGGCGGTGTGGGAGCTGTGGGCCGATCCGCGCAAGCTCGAGCGCTGGTGGGGCCCGCCGAGGTATCCCGCGACGTTCGTGAAGCACGACCTCACCCCCGGCGCGCTGGTCACCTACTTCATGACCAGCCCGGAGGGCGACAAGCACCACGGCTGGTGGCGGATCGGGACAGTCGACGCACCGCGCGAGCTGACGATCGAGGACGGGTTCGGGGACGCCGACGGCCGGCCGCTCACCGACAGGACCGGTCAGCTACGGATGCGCCTCTTCGAGCACGAGGGGGGCACGCGGATGGAGCTGCACGACCAGTTCCCCACCCTCGAGCAGATGGAGGAGATGCTGAATATGGGCATGGAGGAGGGCCTGCGCCAGGCCGTCGGGCAAATGGACGCGCTGCTCTAGACCCTATGGACGCCGGCGTTGGCGTCCAACGACTACGCCGCCCTGCCCGAACTCGCGCGCCACCTCATGGACTTCGGCTAGCACTTACCGCAGCATCGCCCAACCGTTCTACTGGACGTTCGCCCGCGACGACCTCGCCCCCGTCCTGGACAAGATCGCCGACCGCCAGCCCAGCCTGCAGCTCGCGGCCTAACAACCAGAACGTCCGGACACGTGTACTAGTCCTCTGGGAATATTCCCGCACGCTCGCGCACGCGACCGTGCTGTTCCGGCCCCTGTTCGTACGCCCGGTTGAGCCGGCTCCGCGGAGTTTGAGTTCCTAGACGAGATCGCGGCGCTCGAGGCGCGCTGCGGCTGCGGCGAACGCTAGCCCTACCCAGCCGATCATCACAAGGAGCGCGACGGCGGGCGTGAGTTGCTCCTCACCCTCACCGAAGACATCCTCGAGCCCGATAAAACCGTTCGGTGCGCCCACCGTCGGTCCGAACTTGCCTACTTCGGACGCCAGCCCGATGAGCGCCGGCTCGATCGCGAAGGTCATCAGAAGCAGTCCGACGATAGCCACGATCTGGTTCCGGATGAGCCCCCCGATGCAAACCCCGAAAGCGCCTAGATAGGCAGCGACGACCAGATTGCGCCACAGGCCATCGGCCAGGTCTCCGAGACCGACGGTCGGAAGGTCTCGGGCGGACAGGATCAGTATGCCGATGGCCATGATCGTGACGGTGACGATGAGCGAGATCGCGATGCCCGCGACCGCGTAGGAAATCGTCTTCGCGCTGAGCAGCCGCAGCCGCCTCGGCGCTGCAAGGACAGTGCTCGTGATCGTTCGGTGCCGCCACTCGCCGGCCATGCCCATCACGCCGAGCAACAAGATGAAGAGGCCCGTGAAGTCCGTGGCGAAGAGATCGCGCGCGTCGTCCTCGGTCCACTCGTCTTGGAGCGTCGTGGTGAGTACGACGACGAGGAGCGAGATCGCCAGCGCCGCGGCGGTGAGCACGACGAATGTCCGCGTCGTGCGCAGCTTGATCAGCTCGGCGTGCAGCAGCGCCTTCACGATCCGTCATCCGTGAGCGCGAAGAAGGCTGCTTCGAGCGAGCGCATCCTGGGTGCGAGGCCGAGGATCGTGACCTGCTCCTCCGCCGCAATCGGGCCAACCTGCTCAGGGTCGGCGCCGAGGACGAGCAGAACGTCGCCTTCACGCTCGACCGTGTAGCCCCGGCGTTCGCAGCGCCTGGGTCAGCCGCTCCGGGTCGGGCGTTCGCACCTCTGTTGCCGGGCCGTCGTTGCCGCCAAGAACCTGCTCCAGCGTGCCCTGCCCGCGGAGCTCTCCGTGGGAGATGATGACCACGTCGTCCACGGACTGGGCGACCTCGGCGAGCAGGTGGCTCGAGACGAGGACCGCGCGCCCTTTGCCCGCTTGCTCGCGGAGCAGCCCACGCATCCAGCTGATCCCGGGCGGATCCAGGCCGTTGGTCGGCTCGTCGAGGATCAGGACCTCCGGATCGCCGAGCAGTGCCGCGGCGATCGCGAGCCGCTGCCTCATTCCCATCGAGTAGCCCTTCACCCGCCGGTTGCCTGCGTCGCTGAGCCCGACGGTGGAGAGCACCTGGTCGACACGCTCGTCGGGATGCTCGCCTGCAGCGGCGAGAACGCGTAGGTGGTTGCGTCCCGTTCGGCCCGGGTGAAAGGCGGCGTCCTCGAGCACGGCACCAACCTGGGCGCTCGGCCGGTCGAGCTGATGGTAGAGACGACCGCCGAAGGTCGCCGTTCCCGCGGTCGGCCGCACGAGCCCGAGCAACGCGCGGAGCGTTGTGCTCTTACCCGCGCCGTTCGGCCCGAGGAAACCCGTGACGCGCCCGGCTTCGATTTCGAAGCTGAGCCCCTTGACCGCCTCCACTTTTCCGAACCGCTTGTGAAGATCGCGAATCTCGACGACGGGCATGTGGCGGCATGATCGCAGAGGTTGCCCGGGCGGGGCAGCAGGGCGCCCGCATCGACCAGCGTCAGGCGGTCGGCGGAACCGTTACCGAACCGTTCAAGCGACAATCCCGCACGCTCGCACAGCCGAGTTTCCCCTTCTCTGGAAGTCGACCCAGCCGTGACGTGGGTGACATTCCGGAGCTCGATCGGATCGTCGACGTGGAAGACCTCGGCGCTCTCCTCGCGGCGTGGAGCTCTGCTCGGCCGTCCAGACCACCGCACGTGCGATCCTCTCGCGAATGAAGGCTGACTCCATCGACGTTTCCCAAGTGGTGACCAGACGGTGAACGCGGTCGAACCATTTCTGATCGACATCCCGGAGCACCAACTCGGCGACCTGCGAAGCAGGCTCGCCCGCACCCGGTGGCCGACCCCGGTGGCCGTACCAGCGTGGGACGACGGAACCAGCCTCGACTATCTGCGAGACCTCTGCCGCTACTGGGAGCACGACTTCGATTGGCGCAAACAGGAACGCAAGCTGAACGCCCTTCCACAGTTCCGGGCGACGGTCGACAAACTCGGCATCCATTTCGTCCACGCGCGTGGGAACGGCCCTGAGCCGTTCCCCCTCGTACTCACACATGGTTGGCCGAGCTGCTTCTTCGAGCTGGCGAAGCTGATCCCGTTGCTGACGGATCCGGCGTCGCACGGCAGCGACCCGGCGGACGCCTTCGACGTCGTCGTTCCGTCACTTCCGGGCTTTGGCTTTTCAGATATTCCGCGGGAGCCGTTCGCGTCGTTGCGTGTGCCGCAGATCTGGACCGAGCTGATGCGGGGGTTAGGGTACGACCGGTTCGGCGCGCACGGCGGCGACCTCGGCGGCGGCGTCACCGCACGTCTCGGACAGTTCCACCCCGACGCGGTCGCCGGGATCCACGTCACGAACGTCTACGGCGAGGTGTCCCACGGATCCGCAACCGACGAGGAGCGCAGCTACCTCGCCGCAGTCGAAGAGTGGGAACGGACCGAGGGTGCGTATGGCGCCATCCAGGGGACGCGGCCGCAGACGCTCGCAGCTGGGCTCGCGGATTCGCCGGCGGGACTTGCGTCCTGGATCGTCGAGAAATACCGGGCGTGGTCCGACTGCGGAGGCGACATCGAGAGCGTGTTCAGCAAAGACGAGCTTCTGACCAACATCACGATCTATTGGGTGACCGGCACGATCGGCTCCTCCTTTCGCCCGTACTGGGACAGCCGAAACAACGCGAGCCCACTGCCATGGGTCCCGATCGAGGTTCCATGCGGAGTGGCCGTGTTCCCGCGCGACATCGCCCGGCCCCCACGGTCCTTCGCCGAGCGCTCCTACAACATCACCCGATGGGCCGAGATGCCTCGAGGTGGACATTTCGCCGCGATGGAGCAGCCCGAGACTCTCGCCGCCGAGATCCGAGCGTTCTTCCGCTCGCTCCGCTAACGAGAAACCCCTGCCGAGCGGCGTCGGCTTGTTGGGCGCGCGTCGGGGGACATTCCCGAACACTGGCGCACGTCAGCGGGAGAGAACGAACAACGAAGCCATCGTGCCGACGGCGCAATCGTCAGCCGGTGCGCCCTCCGGTGGGCGTGTCGAAGCGACCAGAGGACTAGAGTGGGCCGCGTGACGCTTCAACGGATGGACAACGTCGGCATCGTGGTGGAATCCCTCGATGCCGCTATCTCTTTTTTCGCCGAGCTCGGCCTCGAGCTCGAAGGGCGAGCCACGATCGAAGGAGACTGGGCAGAGCGCGTCACTGGCCTGCGCCACATGCGCGTCGAGATCGCCATGATGCGCACGCCGGACGGCCACAGCCGGCTTGAGATCTCGCGATTTCTCACGCCGCCTGCGGTCGCCGATCACCGGAACGCCCCGGTGAACGCTCTCGGCTACCTACGGATCATGTTCGCCGTGGAGGACATCGACGATACGCTCGCCCGGCTCCGCCCCTACGGAGCCGAGTTGGTTGGTGAAGTGGCGCAGTACGAGGATAAGTATCGGCTCTGTTACGTCCGAGGCCCTGAGGGAATCCTCATCGGGCTGGCCGAGCAGATCGGCTAGCGGGTTGAACTTTCGCGACGAGAGAGCCCCTCGGGCGTCGTTCCCGAACGCTGGCCCAGGTGAGGGCAGTTGGCGTCATGCATCGAGTCGGAGCACGACCTCGTCCGTCTCCTCGTTGCGCCCGTGGGCGAACCCGCGCCCCTCGCCGACGATACGAAAGCCGCACTTCGTCAACACACGGATCGACGCGGCGTTGTCGCTCGCGGCGCGCGCGTAAAGCGGCCGGGTTGCCTCCAACTGCAAGAACTCTTGTAGAGCACGCGTGGCAAAGCCGCGGCCCCAATCTTCACGGCCTATCCAATAGGTGACCTCGCGGTGACCCTCCAAGTCGAAGCTCGCAATGTGACCCACGACTCGACCGTCGACCTCGACGACCCTGTTCGTGGTAGACGCGTCGCTCCTCAGCCGCCCCCACCGTCGGTCGAAGGTGGGTCGATCATCGGAATCCGGCGAAGTGAATGCGGCCATCCGGATCGCGTCGGGATCCGTTGAGTGCTCGAACAGCACGCTGAGATCACGATCTTCGATTTCGCGAAGGACAAGCTGTCCCGAGCCCTCCGACACGCCTTAACGCTAGCGGCAGTCTGAGATACGTACACCGCCCCTCGGATCGTGTACGTCTCGGCGGAATACTCAACAGTACGGGCGCCTCAACCGGGTCGGTCCTAGCCGGTTCGCCCGCAGACCTCGAATCCGTAGGCCTGAGCAAGCGTGTTCCCCCGAGCCACCGCCTTGCCGTACTCCTCGACCGTGCTCGCGGCGATGTCGTCGCCGCCATCCAGCGTCGCCTCGATCTCGCGTGCGATTGCCAGCCCGTCGTCGATGCTCGCGAGGAGCTGCCCAACCCGCTCCTCGTCTCCCGGTGGGGGATCGAGCTGCGCAAGCTGGTCTCGAAACGACTCGGTTACGCGAATCTGCTCGCCCCAGAAGCTCGCTGCCCGCTCGAGGAATTCTGCCTTCGGGAGCTCGTCGCTCTGGGCTTGAAGCTCCTGCGCCTGCCGCTGGAGCCCGGCGGCGTCCGACTGGACGTCGGCGCAGATCGCATCCCCCTGAGCGATGTACTCGTCCTTCGTCGCCGCGTCGACCGTGGTCTGCGCCGCAGTCGTGCTGCTGGCCGCCGCTTGGGTGGTTTCGGCCTCGTCGCCCCCGTTGCCGCAGCCCGCAGGGACCATTGCGACGAGCACGGCGAGCGCGGTGAGTCGCGCGGCGAGCTTCATCGGGTCCTAACGACCCGAGTGGTGTACTCGTTACGCCTGATAGGGCTGATAGGGCTGTGCTGGACTTGCCAGCTCGCTGTATTCTCTGACTTAGGTCAGAGATGCCGAGATCCGCCGACGTCACGCGCGTGCGCAGCTTCAACCGTCTGCTGACGCGCCAACTGGGGGTGCTGAACGACCGCTACCTCGGCCACCGGCCGCTCGGCGAGGGCCGCGTGCTCTTCGAGATCGGGGTGGACGGCGCCACCCCACGCGACGTGCGCGCCCGGCTCGGTCTCGACTCGGGCTACCTCTCGCGGCTGCTCGGCTCGCTCGAGCGCGAGGGCCTGATCGAGCGCAGCCCGAACCCGAGCGACCGCCGGACGACCCAGCTCCGCCTCACGCACGCGGGGGAAGCGGAGCTCGGCGAGCTCAACCGCATCTCCGACGAGCTCGCGGCCTCGGCGCTCGCGCCGCTGAGCGACGAGCAGCGCAGCCGGTTGCTGACCGCACAGGCGGAGGTCATGCGGCTGCTGGCGGTCTCGATGGTCTCGATCGAGCTGGAGGACCCGGCCTCGGCGGACGCGCGCTGGTGCCTCGGACACTACTTCGCGGAGCTCTGCGAGCGCTTCGACGAGCCGTTTGATCCCGCGCGGACGCTGCCGGCCGACCGCAAGGAGCTCCTGCCGCCCAAGGGTGCCTTCCTCCTCGCCCGCATCAACGGCCAGCCGGCCGGCTGCGGCGCGCTGCGGACGCTAGGCCCGGGTGTCGGTGAGCTCATGCGCATGTGGGTCGACAGAGCCCAGCGCGGTCTCGGGATCGGCAAGCGCCTCCTGACCGCCCTTGAAGACGAGGCGGTATCGCTCCGCCACGAGCGCTTGCGGCTCTACACCAACCGGTCGCTCGGGGAGGCGAAGGCGATGTATCGCGCCAATGGCTACGAGGAGATCGCCCGCTATAACGACGATCCGTACGCGAATCACTGGTTCGAGAAGCGCCTGCGCTGAGGCCAAAACAACGCTTACAACCGGTCGGGATACTGTTTGCGTCGGAACGGGCACGTACTCTTGGACTAGATGAGACGCATCGCCCTCATCCCCCTGCTCCTCCTCGCGCTCGCCGCCGCAGGCTGCGGCGCGAACGCCGAGAGCGACGACGCCGTCGACACAGACACGACGCAGCAGGAAGCTGCCCCGATCGCGGCGCAACAGGTCGTCGAGCAGTTCCTCGAGTCAGACGAGGGCGCGCAGCTCGAGGAGACGGCCGTCCAGGACGCGGCCTGGGAGCAGCTCGGGTTCGGCCTCAACCCGACGCCGGCGCAGCAGCGGCAGTACGGGATCTTCACGATCTACGTCGTCAAGCCCGAGCGCACTGAGGCGGTCGATTCGCTCCTCTCCGACAAGGACACGGCTCAGCCCCTCGAGGAGTCCGCAGACGGGATTCACTGGGACTTCGACGAGGCTGCCAAGTCGTACGTGGCGAACAAGCAGTACGGCCCGAACGTCGTCCTCACGTGGTGGAACGAGAAGCCGGAGCCGGGAACCGACCCGCGCTGGGATCGGCTCGACGCCCTGATGCAGAAGCTCACGGCGCGTTAGTCTTCCGGCCGGCATGGGCCGGCTCGACAACAAGGTGGTCGTCATCACCGGCGCCGCGAGCGGCATCGGCCGCGAGGCGTCGCTTCTCTTCTCCGAGGAAGGCGCCAGCGTGTGCGTCGCGGACATGTCCCGCGAGGCCGGCGAGCAGACCGCCTCGGAGTGCCGCGAGGGCTTCTTCCAGGAGGTCGACGTCTCGAGCGCGGAGAGCGTTCAGGCGATGTACGCCGCCACGGCCGAGCGCTACGGCGGCATTGACGTCCTCTACAACAACGCCGGGATCATGCCAGGGGACGATGCGTCGATCCTGGACACGGAGCCGGATGCGTGGCAGCGCGTCCAGGACGTGAACACAAAGGGCGTCTTCCTCTGCTGCAAGTACGGGATCCCGCATCTGCTCGAGCGCGGCGAGGGCTCGGTCATCAACGTGGCCTCGTTCGTCGCGCTGATGGGCGCGGCGACGTCCCAGATCTCCTACACCGCATCCAAGGGCGCCGTGCTCTCGCTCAGCCGCGAGCTCGCCGTCGAGTTCGCCCGCCGCGGGATCCGCGTGAACGCGATCTGCCCGGGGCCGGTCGAGACGCCGCTGCTCATGCGCCTGTTCGCCGAGACCCCCGGGGCGCTCGAGCGCCGGCTCCAGCACCTCCCCATGGGTCGCCTCGCGCAGGCGAAGGAGATCGCCCTCGGCGCGCTCTTCCTGGCGAGCGATGAGTCCTCGTACGTGAACGGGACGACGTTCCTCGTCGACGGCGGCCTCACCGCCGCCTACGTCACGGCTGAGTAGCTCAGGTCAGGTCGACGCCCGAGTCGGTGAACTCGGCCCGGTTGTTCTCGCGGTTCGGGTCCTCGATCCGCTCCTCGGGATCGACCGTGACGATGGCCACGCACTCAGGGTCGAAGCAGTTGTCGCCTTCGAGGGTCTCGGAGCGCGTCACCGGCTGACCCGGTTCCAGGCCGCCGATCTCGATCGTGACGCTGTTGTCCGGGCTCACCTCGATGAGCACCTCGAACGGCTCGCGCACCGGAGCGTCGTTCACCGTCGTGACGGTGAACGTCACCGTCACTTCGCACGTGCCGTTGCAGCTCTGGACGAGGTCGTCGATCTGGACCGCGAAGTCCGGCGGCGGGCCTTTCGACACCGTCAGCTCCACCACCGAGTCGAGCGGAACGATGGCCTCCGGTTCCGGGTCCTGGGTGGAGACAAGGCCGGCGGCCACCTGATCCGAGAACGCCCTCTCGGTCGCGCGTCCCACGAGACCGGCGTTCGCCAGGGCGTTCAGCGCGGCGCCCTCTCCGAGCCCGCGGACGTCCGGCACGCGCGCCGACCGGGCGACGGCGACGAGGTTCACGACCGAGCCGGGCTCGACCTCGGCTCCCTCCGCCGGGTCCTGCTCGGTGACAACCGGGTCGAGATCCTCCGGAGGCGGTTGCGCCACGGCGACCTGAAGCCCCGCGTCCTCGAGCGCGGCTCGCGCGTCCTCGAGCGACTCGCCGACGACCCGCGGCACGACCACGAGCCCGCCGGTCGTAGTCGTCGGCCCGTCGTCGTCGTCCCGCAACGCTAGCGCGCCGCCGACGGCCGCCCCGATGAGGGCGAGCCCGATCGCGACCAGAGCGAGGAGCCACCACTTACTGCCGTCTCCGAATCGGTACCAGGGAACGCCGCCCTGGATGACGTCGATGTTGTGCTGGCTCGCCGCCTCGCCGCGCTGGTCGCCGATCTGCCGGCGGATGTCGCGCGCCCGCTCGAGGTCGGGCAGCGCGGCCTTGCTCTCGTCGAGCGCGAACGTCCGCGTGCCGCGCTGGTGGAGAGCCCAGGCCTCCTCGTAGAGATCGCCCTGCCGGCGGGCGGCGGCGAGGACGGTCTCGACCGCGGCGCCCCACGACCCGAAGAGGCCCGTCGCGGCGAACGCTGCCTCGGACGCGCGGGCGAGGCGGATCGCGTCCTTGTCCCGCCCCGTCCGGCTCGCCCAGCGGAGGAGCTCGAGCACGGCCGGCCGCTCGGCGGCCACGGCCGCCGGATCCCGCTCGCGCTCGGCCCACGCGGTGAAGTGCTCGATCGCGCGCATCCGAAGCGGGTCGAGGTCCGTGCGGCGCGTGATCTCCTCCGCCAGCGGACCCGGGAGGCTGTAGCGAGGGCTGTGAGAGAGCACCAGACGGCGGCGCTCGAGCGCCTCCAGAACCTCGTCGACGTCCTCCACCGGGCTCAGCTCCCGCACGTGCTGGAGCCCGACCGGGCCTCCGCCCATGGCCGCGAGGCCGGCGAGCACGCTCTCCTCGCCGCTCGTCAGCGCGGCCAGCATGGCGGCCGGATCGAGCGAGCGGGACGCCTCGGCGAGGGAGCGTCCCTCGTCGCGTGCGCGGGCGACGGCCTCGCGGATCCGCCACGGATGCCCCGAGAGCGCCGTGCAGAGCGACTCGGCCTCCGCACGCTCGTCGGGTGTCAGCGCACGTCCGATCTCCTGCTCGACGATCGCCAGGGCGAACTCGAGCTGGATACCCGCGAGCTGGATCGCCTCGCCGTCCCACAGGGTCCGCGGCGTCGAGGCGACGACGAACGCACAGCCGGGCGCCGCCGAGAGAACGACCTGCGCCTCCTCCCGCTGGAGCCCGAGGTCGTCAACGACGACGAGCGCGCGCCGATCCTTCAACGCCCGTCGCACGCTGCCGCGCGAGGGCCGCACGGCCGGGTTGCCGCAGTCGTAGAACTCCTCGAAGAGCGCTTGCAGGACGTCGTCGAGCGGGGCGTCCAGCGCGTCGACGTGGACGATCCCGTCAGGGAGCGCGCCTCCAGCCGGGTCGTTGGCGACGTGGGAGAGGAGGTGCGTCTTGCCGATGCCCGGCTCGCCGTAGACGTTGACGACCCCGCCCTCCGCCGCGGCGGCGAGCGCGACTCCGGCCTCAATCTCGCGATCGACGTGCTCCGGGTGGCGGCGCGGCCTCGAGTCGATCGGAACGGGCAGCGCGACCGGGTTGCCGACCTCACTGAGCCGGTGCAGCAGCGCGCCGTCGACGCCCTCGAGCTGGACCTGCAGGTTGACGTTGTCGCCGGTGACGATGACGCTCGAGCGGACGTCGCCGCCGACGGCGACGCTCCGCTCCCCCGGCGCGGCCATCAGGGCCCGTCCGTCTTGACCTGGTCTCCCGTGATGATCGTCGAGCCGGAGACGTCGCGTCCCACCGCGACCGAGCGCTCGCCGGAGGCCGTGACGACGTTCGCCGCCTGGGCCTCCTGCCAGATCTTCGTCAGGTCGGCCGCGAGCTCCTGATCCTCCTCGAGCAGCTTGCGGAGCTGGATGCGCAATGCCCCGAGCGCGTCCTCGTCCTCGGGGTGCGCGGCGACCTCCTCGACCGCTTCCTGCGCGGCGGGCTTCTGCTCGACTCCGGGCTTGATCCTCTCCCAGAGCTTCTGCGCGTAGTTCGCCGCCTCCTCGCCGATCGCGTCGGCGGCCTTGCCCGCGACCTTCTGGCCGGCCTGCACGACGTAGGGCAGGAACGGCGCGAGGAAGCTGGTCAGAGCAGCGATCTCCACTGGCGGCCGCCCGACGCTAGCGAGGCCGTTTTCTTGTGTCAAGCAGCGCATTTCTTGACGCCAAGGGACAGGAGTCGTAGCGTGGCTGCTCCTGTTCGAGAGGTGACCAGCGTGCCGTCCAGCGCTTCTCGCAAGACCAGCGACAAGACCAGCCAGGCCCCGGCCGCCGCGCGGCCGATCTTCGAGCCGCTCGAGTTCCGGAACCTCGAGGTGAAGAACCGCCTCTTCCGCTCGAGCATCTCGGGCCGCTTCGACAACTACGACGGCTCGGGCACGGAGACGCGGATCGACTGGGACGTGAAGTTCGCGCGCGGCGGGATCGGCGCCGTCATCTCCTCGAACACTCCCGTGCACCCGCGCGGGCTGATCGTCCCGAACTACGCGCACCTCGACTCGGACGACAAGGTCCCGTTCTGGAAGGAGCTCGGCAAGCGCGTGCGCGACGCGGGCGCGAAGTACATCGTCCAGCTCGCCTACTCGGGTCGCCAGCGCGACATCCCGAGCGTCCAGTACGAGACCGGGCTCTCCTCGACGGACAAGGCGGACCCGGTTCACGGCTTCCGCTGCGAGCGCGCGACGCGCGAGCAGATCGCCGAGGTCGTCGACTCGTTCGCCCAGGCCGCCCGCCGCGCGCGCGAGGCCGAGCTCGACGGCATCGAGATCCACGGCTGCAACGGCTACTTCATCACCCAGTTCCTCTCCTCGGCCATCAACGACCGCACCGACGAGTACGGCGGCTCGCTCGAGAACCGCGCGCGGGTCGCGCTCGAGATCGTGCGCGCGATGCGGGCGGCAGATCGGCGACGACTTCCACCTCCAGTTCAAGATCAGCGCGATCGACGACGGCAAGGCGCTCTTCCCGTGGGCGAAGGAGGGCACGACGCTCGAGGAGTCGATCCAGGTCTGCAAGTGGCTCGTCGAGGCCGGCGTCGACGGGCTCCACATCTCCTCCGGCTACCTCTTCCCGCACCCGCGCAACCCGGCGGGCGTGTTCCCGATCGCGGACGTGATCCGCTCGTACGACACGATGCTCTCGAGCGGCAAGAACACGTTCCGGAACTACCTCATGTTCCGCACGCCGCCCATCAACAAGGGCTTCGCGTGGGCCTGGGAGCGGCGCGTGCGCAAGCTCGGGGTCGAGGGCATCAACCTCGACCTCGCCAAGGCGATCAAGCGCGAGGTGGACGTGCCCGTCCTCTGCGCGGGCGGGTTCCAGACCGCGTCGGTGATCGCGAGGGCGATCGAGGACGGGTCGATCGACGGCGTGACGATGGGGCGCACGCTGATCGCCAACCCCGACCTGCCCAACCTCTTCCAGGCGGGCCACGACCGCGCACCGCAGCCCTGCACGTACTGCAACAAGTGCCTGATCAATTTCGTCGAGAATCCGCTGGGCTGTTACGAGGAGAGCCGCTACCCCTCGCGGGAGGCGATGGTGCGGGAGATCCTGTCGGTCTACGAGGGCGCCCCGCTCCCGTCGGAGCTCAAGTGAGCACGGACGTCATCTTCCAGCCGCTTCGTCTGGGGAGCTTGACGTTGAAGAACCGTGTCCTGCGCTCCAGCCTCGCGGGCCGCTTCGACAACTACGACGGGTCGGGAACCCCCGTGAGGATCAACTGGGATCTCAAGTTCGCGCGCGGCGGGATCGGCGCGATCATCTCCTCGAACGCGCCCGTCCACCGTCGCGGCCGGCTCGTCCCCGGCTTCGCGCTCATCGACCGCGACGACCGCATCCCGTTCTTCCGCGAGCTGGGGGAGCGCGTCCACGAGTACGACTGCAAGTACATCGTGCAGCTCAACCACGCCGGCCGGCACCGTGACATCGGTGACCTTGAGTTCCCCAAGGGCTTGAGCTCCACCGACAGACCAGAGCCGATTCACGGGTTCGAATGCGAGCGCATGACCCTGCCGCAGATCGAGGAGACCGTGGATGCCTTCGCGCAGGGCGCACGCCGCGCGCGCGAAGCCGGGCTAGACGGAGTCGAGGTGGCAGGCGGAAACGGCGTGCTCGTCACGCAGTTCCTCTCCTCCGCGATCAACGACCGCGACGACGAGTACGGGGGCTCGCTCGAGAACCGGGCGCGCTTCGCGCTGCAGATCGTGCGCGCGATCAGGGCCCAGGTCGGCCGCGACTTCTACGTCGGCTTCAAGATCAGCGTGGACGAATGCATGAACGAGGTCTTTCCGTGGCTCCGGCGCGGAAACACGCCCGCCGAGTCCGTCCAGATCTGCAGGTGGCTCGAGGAAGCGGGGGTCGACGCGATCCACATCACGGCCGGAGCGGCGTTCCCCCACCCGCGCAACCCTCCAGGCACAATGCCGGTGCAGGACTTCGTTGCCACGTACGACACCATGGCGGCGAGCGGCCGGTACACGTTTCGCAACTACGTCGCGTTCCGGACGTGGCCCTTCAGCAGCGTCTTCCGCTGGCAGTGGGAGCGCCCGGTTCGGCGGCTCGGAGCGGAGGGGATCAACCTGCCGGAGTCGCGGGCCGTCAAGGAGGCCGTCTCGATCCCGGTCCTCTGCGGCGGGGGCTTCCAGACCGCGTCGGTCGTCGCCAACGCAATCACGAGCGGAGCCTGTGACGGGGTGACGATCGCCCGCTCCCTCCTCGCCAACCCCAACCTCGTCCAGCTCTGGGCCCAGGGACACGACCGGCCGCCGAGACCCTGCACCTATGTAAACAAGTGCCTCGCGAACTTCCTCGAGAACCCACTCGGCTGCTACGACGAGAGCCGTTTCGACTCGCGCGAGCAGATGCTGGAGGAGCTCCTTTCGATCTACCACGAGCCCGCTGCCCGATGACGCGTGACGTCCTCTTCGAGCCGCTGCGCTTCCGCAATCTCGAGATCAAGAACCGGGTCCTGCGCTCGAACATCTCGGGCCGCTTCGACGACTACGACGGCAGCGGCTCGCAGACGCGCATCAACTGGGAGCTGAAGTTCGCCCGCGGCGGCGTCGGCGCGATCCTGTCCGCCTGGACTGCGGTCGACGAGCGCGGGAAGATCGTGCCCAGCTTCGCGGGCATCGAGAACGACGAGCGGATTCCGTTCTGGCGCGAGCTCGGCGAGCGCGTCCACGAGCACGACTGCAAGTACGTCGTCCAGCTCGCGCACGCCGGACGCCAGCGCGACATCCCCACGCTCACGCATGACAAGGGGATCTCATCGACGAGCAAGCCCGACCCGCTGCACGGCTTCGAGGCCGAGCGCGCGACCCGGGCCGACCTGGAGGCGGTGAAGCGCTCGTTCGCCGCAGGGGCCCGCCGCGCCCGGGAGGCAGGGCTCGACGGCGTCGAGATCCACGGCGCGAACGGCTATCTCTTCACGCAGTTCCTCTCCTCGGCCATCAACGAGCGCGAGGACGAGTACGGCGGGCCGCTCGAGAACCGCGCACGGCTCCTCCTCGACACCGTCAAGGCGATCAGGGCCGAGGTCGGGCACGACTTCCACGTCCAGGTGAAGGTCTCCACGACCGAGCACGCCAACGCCTTCCTCCCGTGGCTGGGCGCCGGGAACACGATCGAGGACTCGGTGCAGGTCTGCCGCTGGGTCGAGGAGGCGGGCGCCGATGCGATCCACGTCTCGTCCGGCAGCACCTTCCCCCACCCCGAGAACCCCGCCGGCGAGTTCGCCCTCGACGACATGGTGCACAGCTACGACGTCATGCTCTCGAGCGGCGTCCACACGTTCCGCAACTACCTGCTCTTCCGGCTCTGGCCGGCGAACCGCGTCATGCAGAAGCGCTGGGAGCGCGACCCGGCAACCGTTCCCGCCCGCTCGCTCCCCGACGCCGCGGCGGTGAAGAAGGCGGTCGGCATCCCCGTCATCGTCACGGGCGGGTTCCAGCAGGCATCCCTGATCGCCGGCGCCATCGAGCGCGGGGACTGCGACGCCGTCTCCATCGCGCGCGGGCTCGTCGCCAACAACGACCTCGTCGAGCTCTTCAGGGCGGGGCACGACCTGCCGCCGCGTCCGTGCACGTACTGCAACAAGTGCCTTTACAACGTCCTCGAGCATCCGCTCGGCTGCTACGACGAGCGGCGCTACGGATCCCGCGATGAGATGGTCGCGGAGATCATGTCCGTCTACGCTCCCGCCGCATGACCGAAACCGCCGCCGAGCACGGGATCTCGCCGTACCTCCCACATGAGGGGCCGCGAAAGGGCCTGGCCTTCTGCATGTCGGGGGGCGGCGACCGCGCGGCGCTCTTCCACCTCGGCGCCCTGCGCCGCATGAATGAGCTCGGGATCCTCTCCAGGATCGACACGTTCACGTCGGTGTCGGGCGGCAGCATCATGGCGGCCCAGCTCGCCACCTTCATGCAGGGCGCGAAGCGCGAGCCCGGCAAGCCGATCGAGGGCTTCGATGAGGGGGTCGCGAAGCCCATGCGCAAGTTCGCAGCTGCGGACCCCCGCACGGGCGCGGCCCTCGCCCGCCTGAAGCCAAACAAGTGGTTCACGCCGGGCGCGCAGAGCGAGGCGCTCGCGGCCGCGTATGCGCAGGGCCCGGCGCCCGGACGGCTCGATGACCTTCCCGACGCGCCGCGATTCGTGTTCCTCGCAAGCGATATGCGCTTCCGCGACCAGTGGGTCTTCGACACGGGCAAGCGCCTGGTCGGCAGCTCGGCGGCCGGGTATGGACCGCTCGGGACGTGGACGCTCGCGCAGGCCGTCGCAGCGTCCTCGTGCGTTCCGGGCGCGTTCAGCGTCGTCAAGGCGAAGCAGGAGCCCTCGTCCCTGACGGGCGGCTCCTACACGGAGCGTGACCGGGACGAGCTCGTCCGCGAGATCGACCTCTCCGACGGCGGCATGTTCGACAACCTGGGCGTCGAGCCCGTCTGGCAGGACCACCAGACCGTCCTCGTCGCCGACGCGGCCCCGTCCTTCAAGCCGGACCCGGAGGTCGGCTGGCTCTGGAGCGCCCTCCGCCAGGGGGTCATCCTCCTCGAGCAGGCGACGGAGGTGCGCAAGCGCTGGCTGGTCTCGAACTTCCTCGCCGGGCAGCTCCGCGGCGCGTACTGGGGCATCGCGTCGAAGCCCAGGAACTACCGCCTGGAGGCGGAGCACACCGCCTACTCCGAGAACCTCATCCGCGACTACATCGCTCCGATCCGCATCGACCTGGACGTGTTCTCGGAAGGTGAGATCGCCGTCCTCGAGAACCACGGCTACCTGATGGCGGAGATCGCGCTGCAGCGCCACGCCAAGGACCTCGGCAACGAGAAATGGCCGAAGGCCCTCGCGCCCCACGAGGACTGGCTGAACGAGAACAAGGCGGAGAAGGCCTTGACCGGCAGCGACAAGACGCACATGTTCATCCGCCCGCGCGTCCACCCCTGAGCGGCGGCCGGATGGGCCAGCTGGAATTCGACGAGAAGCTCGGCGAGGAGCTCGAGTTTCTCTACAACACGCGCGACGTCCTCCGCCGCCGGAAGCTGGTCCGCGAGGCACTCGCGGCCCAGGACGGCGAGCGAATCCTGGACGCCGGGTGCGGGCCGGGCTTCTACGTCGCGGAACTGCTCGAGGACGTGGGGCCGAACGGATCGGTCGTCGGCATCGACCGTAGCCCGCAGATGCTGGCCCTTGCCACCCGCCGTGTCGGAGGCGCAGGCTAACGTCGAGCTGCGCGAGGGCGAAGTGACCTCCTTGCCCGTCCGTGACGAGGACTTCGGCGCGGCTCTGTGCGTCCAGGTCCTCGAGTACGTCGCGGACATCCCCGGGGTGCTCGCCGAGTTCAGGCGGGTGCTGAGGCCAGGCGGGCGCGTCGTCATCTGGGACGTCGACTGGAGCACCGTCTCCTGGCACTCGGCGAATCCCGACCGGATGAAGCGCGCTCTGACCTCCTGGGACGCTCACCTGTCCCACCCCGCGCTTCCGCGGACGTTGGCCGCGCAGCTCCGCGCCGCCGGGTTCGAGACCGTCCGGGTCGAGAGCCATACCTTCGTCTCGACGGACCTCGAGCCCGAGACCTACGGCGCCGCGCTCATGCCGCTCATCGAGCGCTACCTGGCCGGGCGGGAGGACTTCGGCGGGGAAACGGAGGCCTGGGCGGCCGAGCAACGCGAGCTCGCAGAGCGTGGAGAGTTCTTCTTCGCCTGTGCCCAGTTCTGCTTCACGGCGACCCGCGGCGCCTAGTAGAGCTTCTCGCCGCGCTCGAGCATGCCCATGAACTTCTCGAGCCGCCGCACACGCGTCTCCGGCTTCTTCGCGTCCTCGAGCTGGTAGATGATCGCGTAGCGGTTCGACTTGTTCAGCTGCGCCGCAGAACTCGGCCGCCTTCGGGTTCGCCTTCAGCGCCTTCTTCAGGTCGGGCGGCTCGGTCATGTTCGCCGGCGACGAGTACGCCGCCTCCCAGCGCCCGTCGGCCTTCGCGAGCTCCACCTGCTCGAGGCCCGCCGGCCTCATGCGGCCCGCCTTCGTGAGCGCCTCGATCTTCTCGACGTTGATCTTCGACCACTTGCTCTTCGAGCGGCGCGGCGTGAACTTCTGCAGGTAGAAGCGCTCGTCCAGCGTCATCACCTGGCTGTCGATCCAGCCGAAGCAGAGCGCCACGTCGAGGGCCTCCGCGTAGACGACGGTCGTGACGCCGGAGCCCTTCTTGGCGAACTTCAGCCAGACGCCATCCGACGTCGCGTGCTCGGCGTCGAGCCACTCTTCCCACTCCTCCGGCGAGGCGAGCTGGAGGATCGGCTTGCCGTCCTTGCCGGTCTCCTTCGCCACGGCGCCAGTATCCGTGAATCCGCTCTCAAGACGGCGGTTGAGAGCGCCGATGAGTGGACCGTGCGCGCGACGATCCTCGGCTCGGTCGGGGTCCTCTGGGGAGGGGCCATCGTCGCGAGCGGACTCTTCGATCGCACCGCCTCACCGGACGCCGCCACGGCGATCGGCGAGCTCATGGCGCTGGCCGTCGGCGCGCTCCTGCTCGCCGCGGGCACCCGCACGCTCGTCAGGCGCTTCCGCTAGCGCGTCGCCCGCTCGGCGAAGCGGTCGGCGAGCGCAGCGATCGTCAGCGACGGGTTCGGGCCGACCGGCCCCGGCATGACGGAGCCGTCCGCGATCGTGAAGCCCGGGTAGCCGAAGACCTCGCCGTATTCGTCGACGACGCCCTCGTCGGCAGTCCGCCCCATCGGGCAGCCGCCGAGCGGGTGGACGGTGATGAGCCGCCCCAGGTACCAGGTCGGATTGCGCTGGAACTTGCCGCCGAGGGCCTCGGCGATCTCGTGCGAGAAGTCGCCGAGCCGGTCGAAGAACGGGCCCGACTTGCCCTTCACCCAGTCGAGCTGGAGCTTCTCGTCGTCCGTGAGCGCGAACGTCCCGTCCGGAATGTCGCGCCCCATGCCGAGGAGCGGGAGCGAGCCGGCCGAGAGCCGCGTGTCGGAAAGGAGCTCGGCTACCTCGGCGGATAGGTCACCTTCCGGCTTGCGCCGCAGGAGGCTCAGGATGATGCGCGCGGCGACCTTTCTGTAGCGCCACAGCGCGCCCGGCCCCTGAGTCGTCTGGAGGATCCAGCTCATGAACTGCGGATAGCCCGCGTCCTCGACGTAGAACCCGCGCCCCTCGCCGCCGTCGAGAGCGTCCGGGACGCGGATCGCGCTCGTGATCACCGGGCCGAACTCCGCGTCGAGCCGACGGGGCGACCCGTCCGGGTAGCGCGCCTTCAGCGCGAAGGTGAGGAGGTCGCCGTTGCCGCCGAAGCGCGAGCCCACGCGCGCGCTGAGTCCCGGGAAGGCGCGGCTGCTCTTCAGCAGCAGGTAGGTCGAGCCGATCGAGCCGGCCGAGAGGACGAGGCGGTCGCATGTCAGCTCGCGCACGGGCCGTACACCCGGGTTGCGGGTGTCGACCTTCCGGCCCTCGTCGGCGACGTCGTGCTCGACGTAGCGGACGACGTAGCCGCCACCCTCGCGCGGCGCGAACGAGCGCACCTCGCGGCGCGTCCAGATCTCGGCGCCGTGCCGCCTCGCGGCGGAGAGGTAGTTGTAGTCCAGGGTGTTCTTCGAGCCGAAGTTGCAGCCGATGTCGCACTCGCCGGTCAGCCGGCACGTGTAGCGCGGAAGCCCGTGGAGATTCGGGTGCTCCTCCCGGATCGGCACCCCCACGGCCGGGTCCTCGCCCTCGTTCGCGAAGGTGACGGCCAGAGGCGGGAGGATCCACTCGCGGTCGAGCTTCCCGGCCGCTTCCCTGAACGCGGCCGTCTTCGACGAGCGGTCGAACGGCTCGTGCTCGAACGGGTAGCGCTGCGCGTTCAACATCTCCTCGACCGCGTCGTAGTGGGGGTCGAGAGCGGCGCGCGTCACCGGCCAGTGCTCGTAGCCGCCCTTGGCCAGGTCCTCCTGGACGAACCACTTCTCGTCCTTGCGGAGGAGCACGTTGGCGTAGATGAGCGAGCCGCCGCCGAGGCCGCTCGAGACGAGCGCCCCGATCCCCTTGAACGACCAGAGGTTGAACATCCCGTAGAGGCCCTCGCTCGGGTCCCAGAACGCCTTCCCCAGCTCCCTCGGGCTGCGGGGGAAGGAACCGGGCGGATAGGGCTTCCCGCGCTCGAGAACGCACACGGATTTGCCCGCTTCGGCCAGCCGGTAGGCGAGCACGGAGCCCCCGAACCCGGAACCGACGACGACGGCGTCGAAGTGGGTGTCCTCCACGGCGAGCGAGGCTATGCGCGAACGATCCTGCACGCAACCCCGGCACGACTTCGGCACCGATTGGTCACATAGGGGCTTGACAAGGCGGTGCGCCTTTCACCACACTGCACACACGTTGACGAGCGCCGCCGTCACACCTGAGCGCGTCATCGGCTCCGCCGAGACGTCGCCGCGCGGCCTCGTCGTCATTCTCCTCGGCATTCTCCCCCTCTAGGGGGAGAAAACGCTCACGCGCCGTTCAGGGCGCATACGCCGACCGAATCACAGGAGTAGTACGCCTCCGTATTGGAGGCAAGGAGGATGAGCAGTGAGCCGCAGAATCACGATCTTCGACACGACGTTGCGCGACGGCGAGCAGTCGCCCGGCATCGCGCTTTCGCCTGACGAGAAGGCGGAGATCGGGACGCAGCTCGAGCGGCTCGGAGTCGACGTCGTCGAGGCAGGGTTCGCGGTCTCCTCGACAGGAGACTTCGAAGGCGTCCGCGCAGTCGCCGCCGCAGTCGAGCGTCCCACGGTCGCCTGTCTCGCCAGGACGAAGAAGGAGGACATCGACGCCGCCGCCGAGGCACTCGCCGACGCGCGCAGGTCGCGCATCCACGTTTTCCTCGCCACCAGCCCGATCCACATGGAACGCAAGCTCCGCCTCGAACCGGCGGAGGTCCTCGAGCAGACCCGCTGGGCCGTCGCTTACGCGAGCAGCCTCGCGGACGAGGTCGAGTTCTCCTGCGAGGACGCCACGCGCTCCGACCCGGACTTCGTCTCGGAGGTCTGTCGCGAGGCCGTGCGTTCCGGCGCGACGACCATCAACCTCCCGGACACGGTCGGCTACTGCCTGCCGGAGGAGTACGCCTCCTTCCTGCGCGACGTGCGCTCGCGCTGCCTCCAGCTCCTCAACGTCACGCTCTCGGTTCACTGCCACGACGACCTGGGCCTCGCGGTCGCCAACACGCTCGCCGGCGTTCGGGCCGGCGCGACCCAGATCGAGTGCACGATCAACGGGCTCGGCGAGCGGGCCGGCAACGCCGCGCTCGAGGAGGTCGTCATGGGCCTGCACGTCCGCGAGGCGACCTTCGAGTGCGAGACCGGCGTCGCCATCGGCGAGATCGGCCGCACGTCGCGGCTGGTCTCCGAGCTGACGGGCTACGGCGTCCAGCGCAACAAGGCGATCGTCGGCGCGAACGCGTTCGCCCACGAGGCAGGCATCCACCAGGACGGAATGCTCAAGGACGCCGAGACGTACCAGATCATGGACCCGACCGAGCTCGGCCTCGAGATGACGCTCCCGCTCGGGAAGCACTCGGGTCGCCACGCGTTCGCGCGGGCCTGCACCGCCGCCGGCATGGACCTCGATGCCGACGCCCTCCGCGAGGCCTTCGCGCGGTTCAAGGAGCTCGCCGACACGCGCAAGCACGTGACCCTGCTGGATGTGTTCGAGGAGGTGACCGTGCGATGAGGAAGAAGCGCTACACGGTCGCCCTCCTCTCCGGAGACGGCATCGGGCCGGAGATGACGGCCGAGGCGAGCCGCGCGCTCCTCGCCGTCTCGGGCATGCACGGTTTCGGCGTCGAGGAGCTGCACGTGCCCTTCGGCGGCGACGCCGTGCGTCGATTCGGGCACCCGCTCCCCTCCTTCACCCGGGCGGCCTGCGCCGAGGCGGACGCCGTGCTCGTGGCGACGACCCGCGAGCCCGCGCTCGAGGTCGTCAAGGCGGAGCTGGACCTCTCGTGGCGTATCACCCGCGTCTGTGCGCGGGGGAGCGAGCTCGCCGTCGTGAGCCCACTCGTGGACCACGCCGCCGACCTGGCGGTCGACCGCGCCTTCCGGCTCGCGGTGAGCCGCCGCGCGCGACTGACGTCGGTCGGCGCCAGCGAACGTTGGCGGGCCGCGGTCGAGTCAGCCGCAGAGCGCCGCGAGGGCGTCCACGTCGAGCACGCACGGTTCGAGGCGGCCGTCACCGGCCTGCTCCGCGACCCGTCGCGTTACGACGTGATCGCGAGTGAGCAGCCGTTCGCCGAGGCCCTGGCGTCGACCGCCGCGTTCGCCCACGAGGGCGAGCGCCTGGTCGCCTCCGGCCGCGTGGGCCCGAACGGCAAGGGCGTTTTCGGCCCAACGCACGGCTCTGCCCTCGAGATCGCCGGCCAGGGAGTCGCCAACCCGAGCGCGATGCTCCTCGCCGTCGCCCTGCTCCTGAGCGAGGGCCTGGGCGAGCGCAGCGCCGCGCGGACGCTCGAGCGCGGCGTCGTGGAGATGCTCGAGACCGGCGTGTGCACCCCGGACATGGTCTCCTCGGGTGCCGGCGCGACGACGCGCGAGTTCACCGACGCGCTGCTGGCGACCCTTCCCTCCGCCCGCTCGGACGCCGAGTTCGCAAGGGCGTTTGCATGAGGATGATCGGCTCTGACGCGATCCTCCGCTCGCTCGAGGCCGAGGGCGTCGACGTCGTCTTCGGCATCCCGGGCGGGGCGATCCTCCCGCTCTACGACGGCTTCGCGCGCGGCACGACCGTCCGGCACGTCCTCGCCCGGCACGAACAAGGCGCCGGGCACATGGCCGAGGGCTATGCGCGAGCCTCGGGCAGAGTCGGGGTCGCGCTCGCCACGTCGGGCCCAGGGGTGACGAACCTCGTCACCCCGATCGCCGACGCCTGGATGGACTCGACACCCCTGGTCTGCATCACCGGCCAGGTGCGCTCGAGCCTGATCGGCACGGACGCGTTCCAGGAAACCGACGCGACCGGAATCACGCTCCCCATCGTCAAGCACTCGTGGCTCGTACAGGACGTCGAAGAACTCCCGCACGTTCTGAAGGCGGCTTTCCACATCGCCCGAACCGGCCGTTCCGGCCCGGTCCTCGTGGATATCGCCAAGGACGTGCAGGAGGCGGAGATCGACTTCACTTACCCCCATCAAGTCGATCTTCCCGGGTGGAAGCCGCCTGCCAGCGTCCACCCACGACAGGTTCGCGAGGCGGCGAGAGCCCTGCTCGCCGCCTCGCGGCCGGTCCTCTACGTCGGCGGCGGAGCGATCAACGGCGACGCCTGCGACGAGCTCCGCGAGCTCGCCGAGACGGCCGGGATCCCCGTCATCGCGACCCTGATGGCCAAGGGAGCATTTCCCGAGTCGCACCCGCTCTGCTACGGCCCGCCCGGCATGCACGGCTCGAAATGGGCGAACTGGGGGCTGAACAAGGCCGACCTGATCGTCGCCGTCGGCGCACGCTTCGACGACCGTGTGACCGGCAAGCTGTCGGAGTTCGCACCCGGTGCGAAGGTGATCCACTTCGACATCGACGCCGCGGAGATCGGGAAGCTCAGGCACGCCGACATCCCCGTGACCGGGCCGCTCAAGCTGGCGCTCGCCGAGCTCGGCGACGCGGTTCGCGCCGAGGCGGAGCCCGGAAACGAGGGCCCGGTCGCCTGGAGGCGCCAGCTCGACGAGTGGCGCGACGCCTACCCGTACCGCTACCGGCGCGACGGCGAGTTCCTGAAGCCGCAGGCGGTCGTCGAGACCCTCCGCGACCTCGCCGGCGACCGCGACGACATCGTCTGGACGACCGGCGTCGGCCAGCACCAGATGTGGGCGATGCAGTACCTGGTCTGCGACCAGCCGAGGAGCTTCATCACTTCGGGCGGCCTCGGGACGATGGGCTACGGCCTCCCCGCGGCGATCGGCGCCAAGGCGGCGCGGCCGGACGCAACCGTCGTCTGCATCGACGGTGACGGCTGCTTCCAGATGACCTCGCAGGAGCTGGCCACCTCGGTCCTCGAGGGCCTGCCCATCGTCGTCGTGATCGTCAACAACGGCTGGCTGGGCATGGTGCGCCAGTGGCAGGAGATGTTCTACGACGAGCGCTTCGCGCAGACGCATCTCACCCACCAGGTCCCCGACTACGCGCAGCTCGCCGAGGCCTACGGCGCTGCCGGCTTCACCGTCGACTCCGACGACGACCTCGAGGGCGTGCTCGAGGAGGCCCTGGCCTGCGGCCGTACCGCGGTGGTCGACGCGCGCTGCGACCCGGCCGAGAAGTGCTTCCCCATGATCCCCGCCGGCGCGGCCGCGACCGACGTCCTCGAGTTCTCCGAGGAGGCCGTCCAGGCGTGACCCATACGGTGTCGGTCCTGGTCGAGAACAAGCCGGGCGCGCTCGCTCGCGTCTCGAACATGTTCGCCCGGCGCGGCTTCAACATCGAGAGCCTCGCCGTCGGGCCGACCGAGCGACGCGACGTCTCCCGCATCACGCTCACCGTCGAATGCCCCGCCGATCTGCTCGAGCAGATCGAGAAGCAGATGCACAAGCTCGTCAACGTCCTGCGCGTCTCCACCCTCGAGGCCGGCGAGGCGGTCGAGCGCGAGCTCGCCCTCCTGCGCGTGAAGGCGGACCCGAGCAGGCACGTCGAGCTCATGACCCTCGCCGGCGTCTTCGACGCGCGCGTTGCCGACCTCGGCCCCGACGCGATCATCTTCGAGGTCGTCGGCACGCCCGAAGAGCTCCAGTCGTTCGAGGAGGTCCTCCGTCCCCACGGACTCACCGAGCTCGCGCGCACGGGCCGCATCGGCCTGGCCCGCGCCTCCACCAACAACGCCCCCCGTCCGCAACACGTCCTCCGCTAGCACGAAAGGAACCGAACCCCATGGCAGCGACCGTCCACCGCGAAGGCACCATCGATCTCCTCTCCGGCAAGGTGGCCGTCATCGGCTACGGCAGTCAGGGTCACGCGCACGCGCTCAACCTGCGCGACTCGGGCGTCGACGTCGAGGTCGGCCTGCGCGACGGAAGCTCCTCGTGGGCTGCCGCCGAGGACGCCGGACTGACCGTCCGCACCATCCCGGAGGCGGTGCGCGGCGCGCAGCTCGTCGCCGTCCTCCTCCCCGACCACGTCCAGAAGGGCGTCTACGAAAACGACGTCGCCCCGAATCTCGACCCGGACGCTGCTGTCCTCTTCGCCCATGGCTTCAACGTCCACTTCGGGCAGATTCAGCCCGAGCCGGGGCACGACGTGATCATGGTCGCTCCCAAGGGGCCCGGGCACCGCGTCCGCCAGCTGTTCGAGGCGGGCGCGGGGACCCCGGGGCTCGTGGCCGTGGCGCAGGACGCGAGCGGAGGCGCCCTCGACCTCGCGCTTGCCTACGGCACCGCCATCGGCTGCGGCCGCATGGGAATGCTCGAGACGACGTTCGCAGAGGAGACCGAAAGCGACCTCTTCGGCGAGCAGGCCGTCCTCTGCGGCGGCGTCACGGCGCTCATGCAGGCCGGTTACGAGATCCTCGTGGACGCCGGCTACCAGCCTGAGATCGCCTACTACGAATGCATCAACGAGCTGAAGCTGATCGTCGACCTGATCTACGAGGGCGGCTTTGCCTACATGCGCCACTCGATCTCCGACGTGGCCGAGTACGGCGACCTCACGCGGGGCCAGGTCGTGATCGACGAGCACGTCCGCACGACGATGCGGCATCTCCTCGAGGACATCCGCAACGGCACCTTCGCGCGCGAGCTGATCGCGGAGGAGGAGGCCGGCCGGCCGCGGCTCACGGCCCTGCGGCGCATGGCGGCCCGCCATCCCGTCGAGTCGGTCGGCGGCGAGCTCCGCGAGCTCGCGGGCAAGGAGGGGCTGCTCGGTGCGGAGGCGCGCGTCGTCGGCACCTGAGCCGTCCGGCTCCGCAGCCTCTCGCCGCAACAGCCATGATCTGAGCCGATGATCGACGTCCCTGTTGCGCTGCTCGGCTACGGCACGGTTGGCTCTGCGGTGGACCGGCTGCTCGGCGAGAACGCCGAGGACATCGAGCGCGCCACCGGCCACCGCCTCCGAGTGGTGCGTGCGCTCGTGCGCGATCCGTCCAAGGAGCGGCCCGACCCGCCCGCCGACGATGTCCTCACCACGGACTTCGCCTCGATCCGAGACGACCCGTCCATCGCGCTCGTCGCCGAGGTGATGGGCGGCATCGAGCCGACCGGCGACTACGTCCTCGAGCTGCTGCGCGCGGGTAAGCCGGTCGTCTCCGCCAACAAGCAGCTCATCGCACGTGAGGGCGCCGACCTCTTCCACACGGCCTCGGAAGCCGGCGTCCAGCTCCGCTTCGAGGCGAGCGTCTGCGCCGCGATCCCCGTGATCAAGATCCTGCGCGAGGCGCTTGTCGCCACGACGGTCCACCGCGTGCTCGGGATCGTCAACGGGACGACGAACTACATCCTCACGAAGATGGAGGAGGGCGCCGAGTATGCGGACGCCCTCGCGGACGCGCAGCGGCTCGGCTATGCCGAGGCCGATCCCACCGAGGACGTGAACGGCGCGGACGCCGCGGCGAAGATGGCGATCCTGGCGACGATCGCGTTCGGCTCGCGCACGACGCTCGGCGACGTGGCGTTCGACGGGATCGAGGAAGTCACCTCGGAGCACGTCCGCGCGGCGCGCGAGATGGAGATGGTCGTGCGCCTCATCGGCGCGGCCACGCTCACGGACGGGAAAATCGACGTCCGCGTGGGGCCCGCGCTCGTCGACCGCCACCATCCGCTCGCCGCCGTCGAGGGGGCCATGAACGCGGTGATGCTCCAGGGCGACGCCATCCGCGAGATCACGCTCGAGGGCCCGGGCGCCGGCGGGATGGAGACGGCCTCCGCGGTCGTCGCCGACATGGTCTCGATCATCGGCACGACCGGAACCGGCTTCCTCCAGAACGACGCGTGCTGGCGCCAGCTCGACCGGCTCCCGGAGGGCGAGGCGCGCTCGCCCTACTACCTGCGCGTCGAGGTGGACGACGTCGCCGGAGTCCTCGCGCAGATCGCCCTGCGCCTCTCCGCGCACCGGATCTCGGTCGCACGGCTCGTCCAGCACCAGCGCGACGGAGGCGCGACGTTGCACGTCGTCACGCACGAGGGCGCCGAGGGCGACCTCAGGAGTGCGCTTCAGGAGATCGAGTCGCTGCCGGAGACGCGCGGGACGCCGTCTGCGCTCCCGGTGATCTCGGACCGCGGCATCGCAGGCCTCGGCTGGGCGTGACTCCGCTCGCAGAGCGCTATCGCGACCGGCTTCCTCTCACAGAGGCGACTCCCGTGGTCACGCTCGGCGAGGGCTCGACTCCCCTCCTGCGCGCGCCGCGGCTCTCCGAGAAGCTCGGCGTCGAGCTCTGGCTCAAGTGGGAAGGCGCGAACCCGACGGGGAGCTTCAAGGACCGGGGCATGACGATCGCGGTCTCGAAAGCGCTGGAGGAGGGAGCGGGCGCGGTTGTCTGCGCGTCGACGGGGAACACCGCCGCCTCGGCGGCCGCCTACGCGGCGCGGGCGGGGATCACGGCGGTGATCCTCCAGCCGGCAGGCGCGGTCGCCCGCGGGAAGATCGTCCAGGCGCAGGCGGTGGGCGCGCGGGTGCTCCAGGTGCAGGGGCCCTTCGAGGCAGCCCTGTCGGCGGCGCGCGAGCTCGCCCGCCGCGGCACGCACGCGCTCGTGAACTCCCTCAACCCGCATCGGCTCGAGGGCCAGAAAACGGCGGCCTTCGAGATCGTCGAGGCCCTGGACGGTCCGCCCGACGTCCTCGCGCTGCCCTACGGCGGCGGTGGGAACACCTGCGCGTTCGGGCTCGGTTTCGACGCGACCGGCGACGGGCCCCGCTTCCTGGCCGGCGAGTCGTCGGCCCGCGCGTTCACGATGGCCACCGCGATCCGGATCGCCGAGCCCGCGCACCAGGCCGAGGCCGAGGCGGTCGTCGCCCGCTCCGGCGGCGCGATCGTGTCGCTCTCCGACGAGGAGATCCTCGCCTCCTGGCGCGAGCTGGCCGAGCTCGAGGGCCTCTTCTGCGAACCGGCCTCCGCCGCCGGCCTGGCCGCTGTGACCAAGCAGTCGCCTGAGCCCGGCACGCGAGTCGTCTGCGTCATCACCGGACACGGTCTCAAGGATCAGGAGGCCGCCGCCCGCCTCTCCACGCCGCCCGTTTCCGTTCCGCCGGACCCGGACGCCATCGCAGAGGCGGCGTCGTGAAGGTCACCGTCCGCGCGCCCGCGACCACTGCGAACCTCGGCGCAGGCTTCGACTGCGCTGCGGTGGCGCTCGACCTCTGGAACGAGGTCGTCATCACCGACGGTGGGACGCCTGACCGCGAGCACCTTGGGGTCAAGGCGTTCGAGCGCATCGACCCCGCAGACGGCCTACGCTTCGAGTGGTTCGACCGCATTCCCCGCGAGCGGGGCCTCGGCTCGAGCGCGTCGATCATCGCGCTGGGCCTCCTCGCAGCCGCCCACATCGCGGACCGGGAGCCCGACCCGGAGTGGCTCCTCTCGGAAGGCCTGCGGCTGGAGGGCCACCCCGACAACCTCGCGGCCGCGCTCGCCGGCGGGGCCTGCCTCACCGTCGGCGGGCGGATCGAGCACCTGGCCGACGACGTCCCGCTCGCGCCGATCGCCCTCGTGCCCACCTCCACGGTGGCGACGGCGGAGGCGCGTGCCGCCCTGCCCGAGCAGGTGCCGTTCGGCGACGCCGCCTTCACCGTCGGCCGCGCCGCCACGCTCGGCGCCGCGCTCGCCACCCAGTCGGAGGACCTGTTTGCCATGTCCCTGACCGACCGGCTCCACGAGCCCTATCGCGCCGAGCACGCGCCGCTGCTCGAGGAGGTGCGCTCCGACCTCCCTCCCGGCGCCCGCGGCGCGACCATCTCCGGATCGGGCCCGACGGTGATCGTGTGGGCGGAGAAGCATTCGGCCGGCGACTGCGCGGCGGCGCTCTCCTCGCGCTTCCCCGATGTCGAGGTGCTGTGGCTCAAGGTCTCGGCGAAAGGAGCGGAAGTCACGTGAGCGATCCGTACGCACGCCCCTCCGACCCGGCCAAGCGGCAGAGCGCCGCGCTCACCGACGGGCCCGAGCGCGCGCCGGCGCGCGCGATGCTGAAGGGCATCGGCCTCACCGACGACGATCTCGCGCGGCCGCTCGTCGGCGTCGCCACGACCTGGATCGAGACGATGCCGTGCAACTTCAACCAGCGCGAGCTGGCGAAGCACGTGAAGGCGGGCGTGCGCGCCGCCGGGGGGACTCCGGTCGAGTTCAACACCGTCTCGGTCTCCGACGGCGTCTCCATGGGGACCGAGGGCATGCGCGCCTCGCTCATCTCACGCGAGGTGATCGCCGACTCGATCGAGCTCGTCGTGCGCGGGCACTTGCTCGACGGCCTTGTGTGCCTGGTCGGCTGCGACAAGACGATTCCGGCCGCGGTGATGGCGCTGGCGCGGCTCGACCTCCCTGGGCTGGTGCTCTACAACGGCTCGATCGCGCCGGGGCGGTTCCGCGGCCGCGACGTCACCATCCAGGACGTCTTCGAGGCGGTCGGCGCCCACGCCGTCGGGAGGATGAGCCCGGACGAGCTGCACGAGCTCGAAGGCGTCGCCTGCCCGGGCGCCGGAGCGTGCGGCGGCCAGTTCACGGCGAACACGATGTCGACCGCGCTCGACTTCCTCGGCATCAGCCCGGCGGGTCTGAACGGAATTCCCGCGCTCGCGCCGGGCAAGAACGAGGCCGCCGAGGAGGCGGGGCGGCTCGTCATGGATCTCCTCCGGCGCGACGTGCGGCCGTCGCACGTGATCACCCGCGAGGCGCTCGAGAACGCGATCGCCTCGATCGCGGCCACCGGCGGCTCGACCAACGGTGTCCTCCACCTGCTCGCGATCGCACGCGAGCTCGACCTCGAGCTTTCCCTCGACGACTTCGACCGGATCGCCGCCCGGACGCCCGTGGTGGCGAGCCTCAAGCCCGGCGGGCGCTTTGTGGCGACCGATGTCTACGAGGCGGGCGGCGTCGCCCTGGTCGCGCGCGAGCTGCTCAAGCGGGAGCTCGTCCACGCCGGCGCGCGCAACGTCGACGGGCGCTCTCTCGGCGAGATCGCCGCGGCGGTCGAAGAGCGCCCGGGCCAGGAGGTCGTCGTCCCGCTGGAGACTCCCCTGAAGCCGACCGGCGGGCTCGCGGTCCTCTACGGCAACCTCGCCCCCGAGGGGTGCGTGGTGAAGCTCGCGGGTCACGAGCGCCTCCTGCACCGCGGGCCGGCTCGCGTGTTCGACTCGGAGGAGGCGTGCTTCGAGGCAGTGAAGGGCCGGGGCATCGAGGCGGGCGACGTGGTCGTCATCCGCTACGAGGGCCCTGCCGGCGGGCCCGGCATGCGCGAGATGCTGCACGTCACCGCGGCGCTCGTCGGCGAGGGACTGGGCGACTCCGTCGCTCTCGTCACCGACGGCCGCTTCTCGGGGGCCACCCACGGGCTCATGGTCGGGCACGTCTCCCCCGAGGCGGCCCACGGCGGGCCGCTGGCAGCGATCCGCGACGGGGACTCTGTGGTGGTCGACGTCGAGGCCCGCGAGCTGCGGGCCGAGCTCTCGGACGACGAGCTGGCCGAACGGCTTGCGGCCTGGGAGCGGCCGGCGCCCCGCTACACGCGCGGAGTCTTCGCCAAGTACGCGGCGCTCGTCTCCTCGGCGTCCGAAGGCGCCGTCACGAGCGCGCCGCTGTGAAGATCGTCCTCCTGCCCGGCGACGGGATCGGCCCCGAGGTCGCCGCGGCCGCGGCACGCGTGCTGGCGGAGCTCCCGCTCGACCTCGAGCTCGAGGAACATCCCTTCGGCGGCGCCGCGATCCGCGAGACCGGGGAACCGCTGCCGCCGGAGACACTCGCCGCGTGCCGGGGCGCCGACGCGGTGCTCATGGGAGCGGTCGGCTCCCCGGAGTTCGACCGCTCCGAGGTCAGGCCGGAGCAAGGCCTCATCGGCCTGCGCGGGGAACTCGACGTCTACGCGAACCTGCGCCCGGCGCGCGGCGAGGGCGTCGACCTTCTCGTCGTGCGCGAGCTCGTCGGCGGCCTCTACTACGGCGAGCGCGGCGTCCGCGACGACGGGACCGCCTACGACACGATGGAGTACCGGCCCGAGGAGGTCGAGCGGATCGCTCGGCGCGGTTTCGAGCTCGCGCGCACGCGCCGGAGCCACGTCACCTCCGTGGACAAGGCAAACATCCTCACGACGTCGCGGCTCTGGCGTGAGGTCGTCGAGCGCGTCTCGCCCGACTACGCCGACGTCGAGCTGGTGCACATGCTCGTCGACAACTGCGGCATGCAGCTCGTGCTCGCGCCCGGGCAGTTCGACGTCCTCCTGACGGAGAACACCTTCGGCGACATCCTCTCCGATGTCGCCGCCGGCGTGACCGGCGGGCTCGGCCTCGCCGCCTCGGCCAGCCTCGGCGACGGCCGGCCCGGGATCTTCGAGCCGGTGCACGGCTCCGCGCCCGACATCGCGGGCAAAGGCGTCGCCAACCCGGCCGCGATGCTCCGCTCGGCCGCGCTCATGCTCGCCCACGGGCTCGACGAGCCCCAGCAGGCTCAGCGCCTCGAGGAAGCGGTGGACGCGGCCTTGCTCACGACCCCGACTCCGGACCTCGGCGGCACGGCCACGACCGCCGAGCTTACGGACGCCGTTCTCAGAGAGCTGTCGTCGCGATAGGCGACGGGTGCGCCGCCTCGAACGCGGCGATCTCGTCCTCGTGGCTCAGCGTGACCGCGATGTCGTCGAGACCCTCGAGCAGGCACCTGCGCTCGAACGGGTCGATCTCGAACGGGTAGTTCCCCGCGGTCTGCTCCTCGAGGTCGACGGTCAGCTCGGCGCCGGACCCGGCGGCCATGAGCTCCTTGACCTGGTCCTCGGCAAGCGCGACCGGGAGGAGGCCGACCTTACGCGAGTTCGTGCGGAAGATGTCTCCGAACGACGGGGCGATGACGACCTCGAACCCGTAGTCCTGGATCGCCCACGCGGCATGCTCGCGCGAGGAGCCGCAGCCGAAGTTCCGGCCGGCGAGCAGAATCGTGGCACCCGCGGCCTCGGGGCGGTTGAGCTCGAAGTCGGGGTCCTTGATCCAGTCGAAGAAGAGGAACTCGCCGAAGCCCGAACGCCCGATGCGCTTCAGGAACTGCTTCGGGATGATCTGGTCGGTGTCGACGTCGGCGCGGTCGAGGACGGCGATGCGCCCGGTGGTGCGGCGGAACGGCTTCACGCCACCGGCTCCAGCGCAAGCTCGCGGACGTCGACGAAGTGCCCGGCCAGCGCGGTCGCGGCGGCCATCGCGGGGCTGACCAGGTGCGTTCGCCCGCCCCGGCCCTGGCGACCCTCGAAGTTGCGGTTGGAGGTCGAGGCGCAGCGCTCGCCCGGCTGGAGGATGTCCGGGTTCATCCCGAGGCACATCGAGCAGCCCGCGCGGCGCCACTCGAAGCCGGCGGCCTCGAAGATCCGGTCTAGGCCCTCCTCCTCTGCGCGGCGCTTGACGCCGGCCGAGCCCGGCACGACCATCGCGCGCACGCGAGGGTGCACCTGCTTGCCGGCGACGACGCTCGCCGCCTCGCGCAGGTCCTCGATGCGCGCGTTCGTGCACGAGCCGATGAAGACGCGGTCGACCTCGATGTCCTGGATCGGCGTCCCGGCGTCGAGCGCCATGTAGATGAGCGCCCGCTCGGCCGCCTTGCGCTCCTCGGGGTCGGCGAAGTCGGCGGGATCCGGCACGACCCCGTTCACCGGGACGACCATGCCGGGGTTCGTTCCCCAGCTCACCTGGGGAGCCAGCTCGCCGACGTCGAGCTCGACGACACGGTCGTAGGTCGCGTCCGGGTCGGAGGGAAGCCCGCGCCAGCGCTCGAGCGCGGCCTCCCAGTCGGCGCCCTTCGGCGCGGCGGGGCGTCCCTCGAGGTAGGCGAAGGTCGTGTCGTCGGGCGCGATCATGCCGGCCCTGGCGCCGGCCTCGATGGACATGTTGCAGATGGTCATGCGCCCGGCCATGGGCAACCCGCGGACGACCTCACCGGCGTACTCGACCACGTGCCCGAGCCCGCCGGCCACGCCGATGTGGCCGATCGCGCCGAGGATGACGTCCTTCGCAGTCACGCCCGAAGGCAGCGACCCGCTTAGCTCGAGCCGCATCGTCTTCGGCTTGCGCTGCGGGAGGGTCTGCGTCGCGAGCACGTGCTCGACCTCGGAGGTCCCGATCCCGAAGGCGAGAGCCCCGACCGCCCCGTGAGTCGACGTGTGGCTGTCGCCGCAGACGATCGTCATCCCCGGCTGGGACACCCCGAGCTCGGGCCCGATCACGTGCACGATCCCCTCGCGCCCGCTCCCGGTGGCGTACAGGGGCACGCCGAACTCCCCGCAGTTGCGCCGCAGCGCCTCGAGCTGTGCGGCGGCGAGATCGTCGGCCGGCCGGTCGTCCGTCGGGACGTTGTGGTCCATCGTCGCGAGCGTGAGCTCGGGTCGCCGCACGCGGCGACCGGCTATGCGCAGGCCTTCGAATGCCTGCGCCGACGTGACCTCGTGCACGAGGTGGAGGTCGACGAAGAGGAGCGGCGACTCGTCTTCCGGGTCGGCGACGAGGTGCGCTTCCCAGACGTGCTCGAAGAGCGTCTTACCCATCCGCTAATTGTGCCGACATCCACCGCTCCGGGCGCCGCGGCAGCCCGTGGACTACTCGTCACGCTCCCGACACCTTCCGCGCACCACGCGTGCGCCCGACCTGGTTACGCTCATAGTGGGTGGAGGCACGGGGTGGCCCCGGACGAAAGGGGGGCACTGCCGGCTCCGGGACAGGGCTAGTTCAGACGGGCGAGGACCCGTGCGCGACGCGCTCGAGGCGATCCCTCAACGCCTCGGCAGGCCGGCGGCCGAGCCGGCTCTCGTCCATGGAGCCGAGCCCCCGCATCGAGGGCGCTCCCCAGCGCCCTCGATGCATCTTTCGTCCGCTCCGAAGCCCGATCCCTCACAGTCGGTTACCGTCGAGCTATCGCGGAGCGCGTGCTCACGACCGCCGACCTCAACCGCGCGCTGCTCGCGCGGCAGTTCCTGCTCGAGCGTTCCCGCCTCTCGCTGCCGCGGACGCTCGACCGCATCGCGGGCATCCAGGCGCAGTACGCACCGTCGTCCTACATCGGACTGTGGAGCCGGCTCGAGGGCTTCGAGCTCGCCGACCTCACCAAGGCGCTCGAACGACGGAAAGTCGTGCAGGGGACACTCCTACGCTCGACGATTCACCTCGTTTCGGCCGGCGACTACTGGCCGTTCGCCGTCGGGACTCGGGCCGCACGGCAGGAGGCGTGGCTCCGCTTCGACAAGAAGCGGCTCTCCAAGTCAGACCTGACCGCGGCGGCAAAGGAGTTGCGGAAGATCCTCACGGGCAAGGTGCTGCATCGGGACGAGCTCCTCGACCTCGCGCGCAAGCGCGATCCCGAGCGCCCAACGCACCTCTGGAACGGGCTTGCCGCCTGGATCGAGCTCGTCAGAGCGCCGCCCTGCGGGACGTGGGAGCGGCGCCGAGCCGACCTCTACGCCCTGGCGGACGAGTGGCTCGAGCCTCCGACCGTGACCTCGGAGGAGAGCGTCGAAATCCTCCTGCGCCGCTACCTGACCGGCTTTGGGCCCGCGCGCCTCGCCGACGCCGCGAACTGGGCGGGGCTTGCCCCGACCACCATCCAGGAAGCCGCGGAGGGGCTGCGCCTGCGCCGTTTCCGCGACGAGGAGGGCCGGGAGCTCGTCGACCTGCCGCGCGCTCCGCTCCCAGGCGGCTCGGTGAAGGCGCCGCCGCGCTTCCTGCCGACCTGGGACGCGACACTGCTCGTCCACGCGCGCAGCACCCAGATCCTCCCGGAGAAGTTCCGGCCGCTCGTCTTCGACACGAAGACGCCGCACTCCACGCCGACTTTCCTCGTCGAAGGCGCCGTCGCCGGGAAGTGGAGCGTCGAGGCGACGAAGAAGAAGGCGACGCTCGTCCTGTCTCCGTTCGAGCGCCTGCGCGCCGCCACCAAGCGCAGCCTCCGCCCGGAGGCGGAGCGGCTCGTGCGGTTCGTCGAGCCCGACACGGCGTCGCACGCCGTCCGTGGCGCCTAGAGATAGAGAACCCCGCCGAGACGGGGCTCTCCGCACGGCCGCCGTGTCGGTGGGGGACCGCCAACCTGCGCCCGAACAGGAGGGGTACGAACGGCCGCAAAACGCCTGCCGTCCACCCAGCAACACTGGTCGACCTCATGATCACAGAGGCCCGTGCTCGCCGGTTCTGGCAGAATGCGGCCTCGAGTGAGCGGCTCGACCGCATTCCAGACGATCGGGCTCTCGGCGCCGTACGTCGACGAGGCCGAGGAGGAACTCGTCCTCGAGGTCATCCGCTCCGGGCGTCTTGCGTTCGGGCCGATGATCGAGCAATTCGAGGCCGCGCTGGCCGAGCGCGTCGAGGCACCCTTCGCCGCCGCGCTGTCGAGCGGCACAGCCGGCCTACACCTCTGCGTCAAGCTCGCCGGGATCTCGCGGGGCGACGAGGTCGTGACGACGCCGCTGTCGTTCATCGCCTCCGCGAACGCGATCGTCTACGAGGGCGGCACCCCGGTCTTCGTGGACGTCGACGAGAAAACGCTCAACCTCGACCCGGGCGCCGTCGAAGCGGCGATTACGCCGAGGACGAAAGCCCTCGTGCTGGTCGATCTCTTCGGCTACCCGATCGACATCGATGCTTTTCAGGCGCTCGCGGAGCGCTACGGGCTCGCGATTATCGAGGACGCCTGCGAGGCGCTCGGTGCCACCTATCGCGGACGGCCGGTCGGGTCGTTCGGGAACCCCACCGTGTTCGCGTTCTATCCGAACAAGCAAGTCACGACCGGGGAGGGCGGCGCGGTCGTCGTCGGCACGGAGGAGGAGTGGGCGCTTGTGAAGAGCCTCGCGAATCAGGGCCGGACGGACAGGGGTGAGACGTTCGCGCACGAACGCATCGGCTACAACTACCGCCTCGACGAGCTGTCGGCCGCGCTGGGCGTCGCGCAGCTCCGCAAGCTCGACCGCATCCTCAGCCTTCGCGATGAGGTCGCGGCCAGGTACGACGAGCTGCTCGCCGACGTCGAAGGCGTCCGGCTGCTCTGCCCGAACGACGAGCTCCACCGGCGCTCCTGGTTCGTGTGCGTCGTCTTCCTCGACCCGCCGGCCGAGCGATCGACGGTCATGGCGCGACTCGCGGCCGAGGGGATCGCATCGAAGCCCTATCTGCCCGCGATCCACCTGCAGCCGGCCTACAGCGACCGCTTCGGCTTCGTGCCCGGGATGTTCCCGGTCGCGGAGGCGGCCGGTGCGCAGGGGCTCGCGCTGCCGTTCCACACGGGGCTCACACCCGGCGAGCAGGAACACGTCGTCGCGGCGCTGGTTCGCGCGCTCGCAACCGCCTGACAGCTGTGGTTGACAAGCCTTCGCCGATGCGTCAGGGACCGGGCATCGTGGCGAGGGCGGAGCGAGGTCAGGCGTCCGGCTCAGCCTCGGTGCGGACGGCCGCATTGAACGGTCATGCGCCTAACGGCGACGTCGTCTCGCTGCTCGGTCGGCCGGTCGTGAACGTCGATGTCGAACGCTTCGGCGCCTACCTCGCTGGCGCGACCGTCCTCGTCACCGGCGCCGGAGGCTCGGTCGGCGGCGAGCTCTGTGCGCAGCTGGTGTGGCGCGGCGTCGGCCGTCTCGTCCTCGTCGATCAGGCTGAGGCTTCGCTCGTCGCGGTGGCGAGAACGCTCACCGACGATCTCGGGTTCGCGCACGTGGTGCCGGTCCTCGCCGACATCAAGAGCGGTGAGGCAACAGCCGCGGTCTTCGAGGAGCATCGCCCGGACGTTGTCTTCCACGCGGCGGCGTACAAGCACGTGTCTCTGCTCGAGGCGTCGCCCGTAGAGGGCGTCGCGACAAACGTTCTCGGGACGAAGAACGTCGTCGAAGGGGCGCGGCGAGCACGCGTCGCCCGCTTCGTCCTGTTCTCGACCGACAAGGCCGTCGATCCGACGAACATCCTCGGTCGGACGAAGGCCGTTGCCGAATGGATCGTCGCGACGGCCGGATGCGAGCCGACGGGCGGACGGTACACGTCGGTGCGCCTGGCGAACGTCGTCGACTCGACCGGAAGCATCGTGCCGTTCTTCCGGCAGCAGGTTGCGCGTGGCGGCCCGCTCACGATCACGCACGCGGCCGCGACGCGCTACCTAATGACCGCAGACGAGGCCGCGAAGCTCGCGATCGTCGCGGGCGGGCTGGCCGACAGAGGCGCGATCTTCTGGCTCGAGTGCGGGCCGGCCGTCACGATCGTCGACCTGGCCGCGCGCGTCGCCGAAGCCGCATCACGGGAGATCGGAGTTCGGTTCATCGGCCTTCGCGAAGGAGAACGGCTCCACGAACGGCTGTTCTCGAGCCGAGACGAGATCGCCGCGACCCCTTGCGAGCGCGTCTGGCGCTCGAGCGTGCGTACCATCGATCGAGCCTGGCTGGACGGCTGGCTGTCCGTGCTCGCGCGCCACGTCGCGCGGGCCTCCGCGACCGGCGTGCGCGCGGCGCTCGCCGAGATGCATTCCGCCTCCGAGCGCCAGGTCGCCGAGTCGCCGGCAATCGTGGCATGAGCACGGCGGCCCCGACGGAAGCCGGTCGGAAGACGTTCTTGCTGACGTTTGATTTCGAGGACTGGCACCAGCTCGTTTATCACCAGATCGGACGAGCCGACTGGCGGACCGGCGACGACGCGTTCCCGCGGCACATCTCGAGGCTCCTCGACGTCCTCGACGAACTCGGCGTCCACGCGACGTTCTTCGTCACCGGCGTCACCGCCGAGCGTCACCCGGAGGCACTCGGTCACGTCGTCGCGAGGGGCCATGAGGTCGGCTGCCACGGCCACGAGCACGTAAGGGTGTACGAGCAGACGCGCGACGAGTTCAGGCGCGACGTCGTCAGGTGTGTGGACGTCGTGGAGCGCATCTGTGGGGTGACGCCGGTCGGGTATCGGGCGCCGTGGTGTTCCATCACGCGGGAGTCGCAGTGGGCGCACGAGGTCCTGCGCGACCTCGGCTTCCTCTACGACTCCAGCCTCTTCGACTCACCGCGCATCCCGAACCGGATCCAGCCGATCCCCCTGCACCCGTACGGCGTCCGCGGCGACGCTGACACATTGTGGGAGTTTCCGCTGGCCGTGTGCCACTGGGGCAGGCTCGTGCTTCCGGTGGGCGGCGGGGCGTACTGGCGCGTCCTGCCGAGCGCAATCCTTCGGCGTGCGCTCGACGACGTCAGCCGTCGCACGGCGCTCCCGGTTCTTTACTTCCATCCCTACGAGTTCGCGCCGGAGTCCCTGCGCATCGGCCTCCCTCGGCGCGCAGCCAGCCGGGAGCGCATCCGCGAGACCTGGAGGTACGTGTGGCAGAACACCCGGCGCCTTCTGATCGAGCCTCGGCTCCGCGAAGCAGCCGCACGGTTCCGGCTCGTTCCCGTCCGCGACGTCTATCCCGCGGTCGACGATGACTCCGACAAGTCGCTACTTCGACAAGCACGCGCGCTCGTTTGACCGGCACCGGTGATGAACGTTAAATAGAAACCCCTGCATTTGCAGGGGTTTCCTTAGCAGGCCTGTAAGCCGGATTCTGTCGAGGATGACCATCCATCTCGGCTTCCGGTTTCCCGGGAGCTCGTGCGGCGTACCCGGCTCCTCGGCGGGCAACCTGAGCGGAGCCTGTTCGCCTTGCACCGGACGGGGTTTGGCAGCCGCCGTGTCACCACGACGCTGGTGGGCTCTTACCCCACCTTTTCACCCTTACCGCCGGCGTCTCCGGAGAGAGACGTTCGCCGGTGGCGGTCTCCTTTCTGTGCCACTTTCCGTCGGCTTTCGCCGCCTGGGATTTCCCCAGCGTCCTGCCCTGCGGTGTCCGGACTTTCCTCGAGCCGCTCGCGCGGCCCGCGGTCACCCGGCCTGCACGTCCAAGTGTAGCGCCGGTTCTCCCTGCCTCCGGAGCCCCGAACCGCACTCGGGGCACATCACCGAGCCGTCCTTGTGCAGCACGAACTCTCCGCACGCCGGGCACTCGAGGCTCGCGCCGCGCATGAGCGCCAGGAGCTCCTGGTCGAGGGTGCGGTTGAGCGTGACGACCTCCATCGTCGCGCTAGCCCACCCTCCGAAAGACACCGACAACCTTGCCGAGAACGCTTACGTGGTCGGGGTAGAGCGGTTCCATGCTGGAGTTCTCCGGCTGCAGCCGCACGCGGCCCTTGTCCTTGTAGAACGTCTTCACGGTCGCCTCGTCCGCGGCCTCGTCCTGGCCGGCAAGCGCGACGACGATGTCGCCGTCCCTGGCAGTCTGCTGGCGCTGCACGACGACGTAGTCGCCTTCCAGGATCCCCGCCTCGATCATGCTGTCGCCCTTGACGCGCAGGAGGAACTCCTCGCCTCCGCGAGAGAGCGTGTCGGGCACGGCCAGGTGCTCCTCGACGTTCTGCTCCGCGAGGAGCGGCCCGCCGGCGGCGATCTCACCGACGAGCGGGAGCACACGAACCTCGCCGACGTCCGGCACCGAGACCGTCGCCCCGGCCGCAGAGCGCTCGCGGCGCGTGAGCTCGAGCGCACGCGGCTTGGTCGGATCGCGCCGCAGGTACCCGGCGCGCTCGAGGTTGGCCAGATGGGCGTGAACGGTCGACGGCGACGCCAGTCCCACCGCCTCACCGATCTCGCGCACGGTGGGCGGATACCCGTGCGAATCCACGTAGCTGAGGACGAACTCGTAGACCTCGCGCTGACGCTGCGTGAGCATCTGCCTCCCTCCCTAGTCGAACATTTGTTCGTACAAGGTAGCGAGGGTCTCGGACGGAGTCAAGCGATGGGGAGCAGCTACAATGCGCCCGTCCACGCGCTGGTGGCGGAATTGGTAGACGCGCAAGGTTGAGGGCCTTGTGGCCCGAACGGGCCGTGGAGGTTCAAGTCCTCTCCAGCGCATCGTAGGGCGTCCTGAAAAGGCGCCCTTCGTCGTTCAGGAGCGCGCCGCGCCGATGACCGGCGTCAGTAATCTACGTCGGCCCGTGAACGAGCTCGCCGGAAACGCACTCGATTCCGCCCTCTCCGCCGGGGCCGGCTACGCCGACGCGCGCGTCGTGCAGCGACGCGCCCAGCACGTCTCCACGAAGAACGGCGAGGTCGACTCCGTCTCCGACTCCGAGACCGAGGGCATCGGCGTTCGCGTGCTGGTCGACGGGGCCTGGGGCTTCGCCGGCGACCCACGGCTCTCCGAGGAGGGCGCCCGCGACGCCGCCGTGCGGGCGGTCGCATTCGCCCGCGCGAGCGCCTCTCGCGCGCGCGTGCGCGTGGAGCTCGCCCCCGTGCCCCCGGCCACCGGCGAGTACGAGGCGCCCGTCGAGCGCGACCCCGTCGAGGTGCCGCTCGAGGAGAAGATCGCCCTCTGCCTGCGCGCCGAGGAGGGCATGCGCAGGCCCGAGGTGAAGATCACCGAGGCGACGGTCCGCGCCATGCGCGAACAGCGGGTCTTCCACTCGTCCGAGGGCGCGCGGATCACGCAGCGCTTCGTCGAGTGCGGCGGCGGCATCGACGCGCTGGCCGTCTCCGACGACGGCCGCGTCCAGAACCGCAGCTACCCCAGCGCGCACGGCGGCTCGAGCGGGCAGGGCGGTTGGGAGTACGTCGAGCAGCTCGGCCTCGACCGCGAGGCGCCGCGCATCGGCGAGGAGGCGGCCGCGCTCCTGTCCGCCGACGCCTGTCCGGCGGGCATCACCACGATCGTGGTCGACGCCGAGCAGATGGAGCTCCAGGTGCACGAGTCGGTAGGACACCCGACCGAGCTCGACCGCGTCTACGGCACCGAGGCCGCCTACGCCGGCACGAGCTTCCTCAAGCCCGGCGACCTGGGCAGCCTGCGCTACGGCTCCGAGCACATGAACATCACCGCCGACCCGACCACCCCGCTCGGGCTCGGGAGCTTCGGCTGGGACGACGAGGGCGCACCCGCCCAGCGCCAGCCCGTCGTCGAGGGCGGGATCCTCACCGGCTACCTCGCCTCGCGTGAGACGTCCGCCCTGATCGGCCGCGAACTCGGCGGGTCCATGCGCGCGGACAGCTGGAGCCGCATGCCCCTCGTGCGCATGTCGAATCTCCACCTGGAGCCCGGCGCCGGGTCGCTCGAGGACCTGCTCGCCGACGTGGACGACGGCCTGTACCTCTGCACGAACAAGAGCTGGTCGATCGACGACAAGCGGCTCAACTTCCAGTTCGGGACACAGGTCGCCTGGGAGATCAAGAAGGGCAAGCTCGGCCGCATGCTGCGCGACCCCACGTACATGGGCGTCACCCCGGAGTTCTGGGGCCGGCTGGATGCCGTCGCCGGCCCGGACGAGTGGACGATGTACGGCCTCACGAACTGCGGCAAAGGCCAGCCCGGCCAGCACGCGCACGTCTCTCACGGCACGTCTCCGGCACGCTTCCGTGACGTGCAGGTGGGCGTGCGCTCGTGAGCGTCGCACGCCTTCGGCTCGCTCCCGTGGGGGAAACCATGTTTCCCCCGCGTGCCCCCTTCTTCAGCCCTTCTGAGGAGGGGGCTCATGGGGGAACCAGGGGTTCCCCCATGCGAGAACCTCCCGGTTCCCTCACACACCCTCCACTGCCTCACGGGCCGGAAAGCGGCCCGTGAGCCGCGCCCTCGACCTCGCCGAACGCGCGGTGCGCGCGGCGGAGGGTGACGAGGCGGACGCCTCCGTTCACGTCGAGCGCTCCGGGTTCGCGCGCTTCGCCGCGTCTGCGGTGCACCAACCGACATTGATCCGTGACGAGAGCGTCACCGTCCGCGTCGTCCGCGACGGGCGCGTCGGCTGCGCGACGACGAACCGGACCGACGACGAAGGCCTGGCAGCGGTCGCCGGGCGCGCCGGCGAGGCGGCCGAGCGCTCTCCCGTCGATCCCGGCTTCCCCGGGCTCGAGCCGCCGGCGGCCGTCCCCGACGTCGAGGGCTTCGACGAGGAGACCGCCGCCCAGACGCCCGAGGATCAGGCCGAGCGAGCCGCGGCGGCAATCGGTGGCGCCGCCGGCCTCGGGCTCTACGGCTACTACACGAGCGGCGCGACCGAGGTCGGCGTCGCCTCCACGACCGGTCATGGGGTGGCGCAGGCGACGACCGACGTCAGCGTCCTCACCCTCGCGGCGGGCGAGGACGTCTCCGGCTACGCGGAGGCGACCTCCTGGCGCGCGTCCGAGATCGACCCCGCGGCGGTCGCGGGCGAGGCGGCGGAGAAGGCCGCCCGCACGAAGGACGCCGGCCAGATCGAGCCGGCAACCTTCCGCGCGGTGCTCGAGCCCTACGCCGTGTCCGAGCTCCTCTTCTACTTCGGCTTCACCTCTCTGAACGCGCTCGCACTGCTCGAGAGCCGCAGCTATCTGTCGGGCCGCCTCGGCGAGAAGCTCTTCAGCGACGGCTTCACGCTCTGGGACGACGGGCTCGACCCGCGCGGGTATCCGAAGGCCTTCGACCTCGAGGGCGTGCCCAAGCAGCGCGTGCTCATGGTCGAGGAGGGCGTCGCCCGCGACGTGGTCTGGGACCGCCGCACCGCGAAGCAGGCGGGGCGCGAGTCGACGGGACACGGACTGAGCGCTCCGGCGCAGGCCTTCGGCCCGGTTCCCTTCAACCTGTCGCTGGCCGGGGGCGACGCAGGCTCGGTGGACGAGCTCGCCGAGCGCGTCGGCGACGGCATCTACGTCACGCGCCTGCACTACCTGGGCGTCGTCGACCCCCGCGATGGGATCATCACCGGGATGACACGCGACGGGACCTTCCGCATCGAAGGCGGGAAGGTGACGACGCCGCTCGTCAATCTCCGCTTCACGACGTCGTTCCCCGCGCTCGCGGCCGGTCTCCTCGGGCTGACCGAGGAGGTGACGCTCGTGAACCGCAGCGACTTCTACGACGAGCGCTACCCGTTCGGGACACTGGTTCCGGCAGCCGCGACCGAAGCGTTTACCATCGTGGGCACGGGCTCCGGCCCGGGCCTCTGATGAGCGTCCTCGTCCTCGCCGGCACACGCAAGGGACTGTTCCTCCTCGAGAGCGACGAGGAGCGCCAGGACTGGTCGCTCGAGGGACCGCTCCTCACCGGCTGGTCGGTCTTTCACGCCGTCCTCGACGCGCGGGACGGGACGATCCACGCTGCGACGAACAACGAGGTCTACGGCGCGACCACGCACCGCTCGGCCGATCGCGGTAAGACGTGGACGCGCGCAGAGGAGCTCGGGCTGCCCGAAGACACCGGGCTGACCCTGGAGAAGACGTGGCACGTCGAGCCGGGCCGCGAAGGCGAGGACGGAAGGCTCTGGCTCGGCGGCGCGCCCGGAGTCCTCTTCCTCACCGACGACGGAGGCGCGACCTGGCAGCCCGTCGACGGCATCGTCCGGCACGAGACGCGCGACCGCTGGTTTCCCGGCGCCGGAGGAATGTGCTGCCACTCGATCGCGCTCGACCCCGAGGAGCCCGAGCGGATGTACGTCGGCATCTCGGCGGCGGGAGTCTTCCGGACGGAGGACGGCGGCGGGACCTGGACGCCCGCGAACTCGGGGACCGCGGCCGACTTTCTCCCCGACCCGTTCCCGGAGCTCGGCCAGTGCGTGCACAAGCTGCTCGTCCATCCCGCACAGCCGGAGCGCCTCTGGCAGCAGAACCACTGCGGCGTCTACCGCTCCGACGACCGCGGGGAGCACTGGGAGCGGCTGGAGGGCAACGGGCTGCCGAGCGGGTTCGGATTCCCGCTCGCGCTCGACCACCGCCGTCCCGACGCGGCGTTCGTGATCCCCGAGGAGGGCGCCGAGAACCGCGTCACCTGCGACGGGAGGTTGGGCGTCTATCGGACGGACGACGGCGGCGCGTCCTGGTCGCTCCTGGCCGGCGGGCTGCCGCAGCCTGCATGGGGCGCCGTGATGCGCGAGGGCTTCTCCTCCGACCGCCTCGACCCGGCCGGGATCTACCTCGGCACGCAGAGCGGCTCGCTGTTCGTCTCCCCGGACGCGGGCGAGACGTGGGTCGAGGCCGCCTCCCAGCTTCCGCCGATTCTCTCGGTGGAGGCGGCGGAATGGCGGTAGTCCTCCTCCCGTCGATCCTCGCGGCCGAAGCGGGCGGCGCACACCGCTTCGAGCCGGACGCCGAGACGGTCGGCGATGCGCTTCGGGCCCTCCCCGTCGCGAACCTCGTCTTCGACGAGCGCGGTGAGCTCCGCCCGCTCGTGAACGTCTACGTCGACGGGATCGACGTGCGCGAGCGCGACGGGGTCGACACCAAGCTCGACGGCCGCGAGACGATCAGGCTGGTCGCCGCCATTGCGGGCGGCTGACGGCCTAGTCGAACTGGTAGAAGAGCAGCACCGTGTTCACGCCGAAGATGATCGCCACGGCCACGGTCAGGCGCGTGAGGTTCCGCTCGACGACGTGCTGACCGCCCTGAGAGGCCGGCGTGAAGCCAAGGCCGCCGAAGCCCGTGTCGCGGCCGGAGTGCATGAGGATCAGGGCGATGAGGACCGCCGAGAGCAGCACCTGGAAGACCGCGAGGACCTGGAGCACGCGCTCAGGCTAGCAGCAACCCCTCGAACCGACCCGTGCTACGGTGCCCGCCGATGCAGGCCGACGAGCGGATCCGAAAGCTCATCGTCCTCGGCGACAATCGCCTGAAGCAGGGTCTCCCGGCGAAGGCGAAGGAGACCTACGCCGAGGCGCTCGAGCTCGCGCGCGAGGCTGGGATGGAAAAGACGGTAGGGCCGCTCATCGAGCTTCGGCTAGCCGACCTTACTGCGCGCGACTCGACCGGCTGATCTCGAGCCCGCGCGCCGCTCCGACGTGCTCCACCTGGAGCGTCGTGTGGTCGATCCCGAAGCTCTCGTGTAGCAGCCGTTCGAGCTCCAGCCGGATCCCGTGGCAGTCCGCGCCGGGCTGGACGAGCACGTGCGCGGAGAGCGCCGGGAACCCGTCGGTCACCGTCCAGACGTGGAGGTCGTGGGCCTCGACGACGCCGGGGTGGCGGACGATCGCCCGGCCCACGTCGCTGGGCGGGGCCGACGCCGGAGCGCCTTCGAGGAAGATGCGGCCGGACTCACGCAGGAGCGACCAGGCGGCCGCGAACATGAGCCCCGCAACGAGGAGCGAGGCCACCGGGTCGAAGCGGTCCCAGCCGGTGAGCAGGATGAGACCGGCCGCGACGGCCGTGCCGACGAAGGCCGCCAGGTCGGTGACGATGTGGAGGTAGGCGCCGCGGACGTTGAGGCTCTGGCGCTCGGCCCGCGCGAGGAGCGCGACGACCGCCAGGTTCACGACGATGCCGACCAGGGCGACGACGCCGACCACACCCGCATCGACGTCGGGCGGAGACACGAGCCGACGGACCGCCTCGGTGACGATCCAGATCCCGAAGAGCGCGAGCGTGAGGCCGTTCGCCTGGGCCGCCAGGATCTCGACGCGCCCGAACCCGAAGGTCCACCGGCCGCCTGCCGGGCGGGTGGCGATGGAGGCGGCGACGAGCGCCAGTGCCAGCGCCGCGGCGTCCGTGAGCATGTGGCCGGCATCCGCGAGGAGCGCCAGCGAGCTGGCGAGGATCCCGAAGACGACCTCGGCGACCATGAAGACGAGCAGAAGCCCGAGCGAGAGGCCAAGCAGCCGCCGGTCGGCCGCCCCGGTCGCCTGGGCGCCGCCGTGGTGGTGATGGTGCATCCCACTCATTGTGCCGCCGCCTCCTGCAGCACCCGCTCGACGCGCTCCGCCTGGAGCCGCACGTCGTGCTCCTTGGCCGCGGCCCGGGCAGCCGGGTTCGGGCTCGGAAGCGCAGCCGCCTCGCGCAGCCCCGCCTCGATGGCGTCCACGCTCGTCGGGTCGACGAGCACACCGGCCTCGGGCGGGACGAACTCCGGCGGCCCTCCGACGCGCGTCGCGACCACCGAGCGCTCGCTCGCGAGCCCTTCGAGGAGGGCCTGCCCGAACGCCTCGACGAGGCTCGGCTGGCAGACCACGTCGGCCGCGCCGATCCAGTCGGCGACCGACTCGTGCGGGACGCGGCCGACCACCCGGACACGAGGCCGTCCCTCGAGCTGGCCGCGCAGCGGGCCGTCCCCGACGACCGCGAGGCTGCCCCGGTCGAGGCGTGCGAACGCGTCCGCCAGCCGCGCCGGGTTCTTGCGCTCCACCAGCGAGCCGACGAGCACGTAGAACGGCGGGTCGCCGTCCCAGCCGAGCCTGGCGCGGAGCTCGGCGGCGTCGCGACCGCGGAAGCGCTCGAGGTCGACGCCGCAGTCGATCACCTCGATTCGTCCCTCGAGCGAGGGAAGCCTGGCGACGAGCTCGCGGCGGAGGAACTCCGACACGGCGACGACCCGGGCGCGGCGCGTGGCGATCCTGGTCGCCGTCGTGATGCCGGGGATCGAGCCGAGGTTGCGGACGTCCTGCCCGTGGGCGGTGACGACGAGGCCGGCTCCTGACGCCCGCGCCGCCGCGGCCGCGGCGCCGCCCGCCGGAAAGAGGAAGTGGCCGTACACGACGTCCGGGCGGAAGCGCCGCGCCTCTCGCACGGCGTCGCGGCCGAGTCTGAGGTACTTGGCCCGCGACCCTCCGCGGCCGTCGATGACTGCGTAGGCGAGCTGGTGGCCGCGCTGCTCGAGCGCCGAGGCCAGGTCGGCGACGAAGACGCCCAGGTCGGGCGCGGCCGGCCCCGGATACATCTGAGAGACGAGGAGAATGCGCATTATTGACTTTTGGCACTATCCCCCGAACCGGGGGTGACCGACCCAGAGGGCACCGCTACCGTCGAAGCATGGCGAAATCTGCGGCCACCGGCGTCGACGTCGCCGTCGTCGAGGCACACCTCGCGCGCTATGCGATCTCCTGCCCGCTTTGCAAGGCGGTGGATCAGCTCGGCGTGGGCCAGCATCCCTGCACGATCGCCTCGGCGAACGGCACCAAGGACTCCATCGCCGCGATCGTCGTCGTCTGCACCCGCTGCGGCTACCTCATGCCGCTTGCGGCCGACCGCGTGACCCCAGCAGACGAGAAGGCGGCCTAGGCCGCCTTCTCGGTTGTCGTTCGCTTACGCCGCCTTCAGTCGCCGCGAGTCGCGCTCGAGCCGCTCTTCGGCCCGCGCACGCGCGCGGATGGCGTCAGACGGGCCGAAGGTGGAGTACGCCTTGAGGGCGCGAGCCTCCGCCCAGAGCTCGTCGATCTTCTGCGAGAGCTCGGCGGCCTCGGCCGACTTGGCCGGGTTGACGCCGTCACCGAGCTCGTGCCAGAGCTCGGCGCGCCGGTCAACGGCCCGCTCGAGCTCATCCCGGATGTCATGAATGGTTCGCATGTCACTCTGTTAAACGAGTCCCCGCAGGCCGTCATTCCGTCGCTGGACTAGGACTTGCGGGCGTCGAGCCAGATCGTCCAGGGCTCGATCGTGGCGATCTCCAGGACCCCTGCCGGCAGCCACGGATCCGGCGCGAAGCGCGCTTCGACCTCGCGCTCGTCCGCGGCCTCGACGACGAGCATGACCCGCTCGCCGTCGCCGATCGGGCCGCCGAGGATGACGAAGCCGTCGTCGACGAGGGCGTCCATGAACGCGGCGTGCTCGTCCCAGCCGATCTGCTCCCGCCTCGGGCGGGACGGGTCCCAGTTGGGGCCGGCGACCTCGGTGACGGCAAAGACCGCCACTACGGCCGCTCTCCGAGGAGCACGTCCCAGGTCTCGACGCTGGCTACCGTGAGCAGCCCCAGCGGGGCCCAGGGGTCGGCGTCGAGCCGCCGGCGGATCGCGTCCTCGTCCGGCGCGTCCACGATCAGCAGCGTCTTGGGCCCGCCTCCGACGGGCCCGCCGAGCTCGACGAAGCCCTCGTCCGCGAGCGCGTTCATGAAGGCGGCGTGCTCGGGCCAGGCCTCCTGCCCGCGCAGAGGCTTCGACGAATCCCAGCCCGGACCGGCCTCCCGAATCACCGCGAACCTGCCCACGCGGCCGAGAGTATCGCCGCCCGGAGGCCTCTGCTTGACATATTCCTATATAGGCATGTATGATGCCGGCCATGGCACGAGCAGCGACCACCGCAGACGCGTTCAACGCGGTAGCCGAGCCCCGGCGGCGGCAGATCCTGGACACCCTCGCCGGGGGCGAGCGGCCCGTGAACGATCTCGTGAGTCTGCTCGGGCTGGCTCAGCCACAGGTGTCCAAGCACCTCCGGGTGCTGCGAGAGGTGGGAGTGGTCGACGTGCGCAAGGACGGACGGCAACGGCTGTACCGGCTGAACGGCCACGCGCTCAAGCCCATCCACGACTGGGTCCAGGGCTACGAGCAAACGTGGTCGGAGCGGTTCGACCAGCTGGATGTCGTGTTGGAAGAGCTCAAAGAGAAGGAGGAAGGAGATGGTGGGAGTGGCAAGTAGCGGAACGGCGGCGGTGACGCTTCCGGCGGAGGATCAGATCCTGATCACGCGGGAGTTCGACGCCCCCAAGGAGCTCGTTTGGAAGGCGTGGACCACGCCGGAGCTCGTGAAGCAGTGGTGGCACGCGAACCGCGGCGAGGTCACGGTGTGCGACATCGACCTGCGGGTCGGCGGGACGTGGCGTTACGTCTCGATCACGACCGAGGGCGGCTTCGAGGTTGCGTTCCACGGCGAGTACCGCGAGATCGAGCCGTACGACCGGCTCGTCTCGACCGAGGCGTACGAAGGCGTCCCGAACGCCGACGAGAACGCAACGGTCAACACGATGACCTTCGCCGAGGAGGACGGGCGCACGACCGTCACCATCCTCGTGCAGTGCCCGAGCCGGGAGATTCGGGACGCGATCGTCGATTCGGGCATGGAGGCAGGCATGCAGGACGCCTTCGACCTCCTGGAGCAGGTCGCGATCTCGCTTCGCTAGACAGACGCGTATCCGAAGGGCCGCCGGACTACCCGGCGGCCCCTTGCGTTCTAGAGTGGCCGCATGCCCGGCGTCACGGTCGCCGACGTCCGTGAGTACGTGCTCACCCTGCCGCGTGCCTACGAGGTCTTCGTCCGCGGCCGGATCAAGTTCAGAGTCGGCCAGATCGTCTTCGTCGCCTTCTCGAAGGACGAGAGAGACATGGGCTTCGGGTTCCCCAAGGAGTGGCGCCAGGCGCTCGTCGACAACGAGCCCGAGAAGTTCTTCCTGCCCGGCGAGTCCGACATGCGGTTCAAGTGGGCCTGCGTCCACCTGGACGCGATCGACCAGGAGGAGATGCGCGAGCTCGTCCTCAACGCCTGGGCGATGGTCGTGCCGAAGTACGTCTCGGAGCCGTTCGCCGCGCGCTAGTCGATCGCGTCGCGGAGCTGCTCCGCGTGCTCGGGCGAGCACTCGCCCTCCAGCCGCGCGATTGCGAGCTCGATCTGCTCGCGAAGCGTCGTCTCGGGCTGGACGGCCGGCGGGGGTCGTTGGAACGGCGCGTCGAGGTCGAACTCCTCGGCGGCCGCGAGGAGCGCGTCCACGTCACGCTCGAGGACCTCCGTGTTCGGGCCTAAGGGCGGAACGAGGAGACGAGGACCTGGTTCGGCTGGGAGGCGTCCGGTGAGGGGGCAATGTAGGCAGCCGTGACGCGCCGCGGCGTCGCGACGAGGCCGATGTAGTCGCCGATGAACGTCTGGTCCTCGGTGCACTCCGGAGGTTGCGGCGAACAGATCCGGGAGCCGGGGACCCGCCAGCGGTTCACCGTGAGCGGGTCGGAGAAGCCGTGTCGCTCCGAGCGGACGGCGACCAGCCGGGTCGACCTCTCGTCCGAGACGTAGGCCGCGACCCAGAGCTCTTCGCCCTCGAAGGCGGCGGCGGGCAGGTACTGGCGGTCACGGCTCTCGGGCAGGATCCGGCGCCCTACCTCCCAGCGCCCGCCGCGCCGTGTCGTCTTGCAGCTCACGCGGGCGGTGTCGATGTCCAGCGAGGCGGCCTGCGCCCAGCAGAGGCCGAGCCGCCCTGTGGGGGAGACGGCGAATGTCGTCGAGATCCCCTGACGGCTCCCGGTCGGACTGAGCCGGACCGCCCGCTCGGGTGCGCCGAAGCTCGAGCCGCCGTTCGTCGAGGTCGCGTGAAGGATCACGGGGCCGCCGGCACGGGCGGCGTTCCAGGCGACGTCGACGCGGCCGTCGGGCCGTACGACCAGGTGCGGTAGCTCCTCCAGGCCGTCGAGCTGCTCGGCGGTCGTCCTGTCGAGCACGAGCGGCGCCGCGTAGGTACGGCCGCCGTCGCGCGAGGCGGCGAATCGCAGCTCGTGCCGGCCGTCGGCGCGGTCGTGAACCCAGACCAGGTAGGAGGAGCCGCGGAACCGGCCGGTCGTCGTGTCGACCGCCAGCCACGGCGTGTCGAGCCCCTGCAGGTCGGGCGGCGGCGGGCAGCCGAAGAAGAGGCAGAGCGGCAGCGTCACCATGTCGGCGCTGCCGTAGGCGCTGAACGTCGCGCCGCGGTCCGTCGAGACGCGGGTGCCGACGTGGATCGGCGCCGTCTCGGCGACCTCGTCGATGTCGAGCGCCAGCGAGGTGTAGAGGAGGAGGCCTTTGCGGCCCGCTGCCAGCACCGCATCGGCGTCGAAGCCCCTCGGCGTGGCCCCGGTTCCGCCGATGAGCGGCGAGCGCTTCCACGTGCGGCCGGCGTCGGCCGTCCTCCACACGAGGCCCAGGCCCAGCTCCTCACCCGTCACGTTCGCGACGGCGTACAGGCGGTCGGGGTCGTCCGGCGCCACAGCCAGATGCGGCTCGGCCACGTTGAAGCCCTCAGGGATGTCGAGAACCGTCGTCGAGATACGCGAGCCGTCGCCCGAGGCCGTTCCGGCAAACGCGAACAGCGACAGCGCGCCCAACAGGCCCACCGCGCGGCGTACGGTCACGTGATCTCCTCTCGTCCCGCGCCGCTTGTATATCGCGTTGCTGCGGCCAAGTCCAGCCTGAAATGCTCCGGCTGGTGCCGGACAAGGCTGACCTCTAGAACGGCCCAGTTGAGCCGAAAAGTGGAGGCGGCGGGAGACGAACCCGCTGGCGAGCCCTCGCTCGGCACATGAGAACCGAACAGAGAACTATCCCGAGAGCCGGAGGAGGGACTCGAACCCACGACCTACCGCTTACAAGGCGGTTGCTCTACCAGCTGAGCTACTCCGGCGGCAGAGTCGAATCGTAGCGGGCTACGAGTCGATGACTTGGCGCTCGCTCTGGTGCTGGAGCACCTTGCGCTTCACGCGCTGAAGGGCGTTGTCGATCGTCTTCGTGTCGCAGCCGAGGAGCTCGGCCATCTCCTCGTACGAGTTGCCCTCGAGGTAGTAGCGCAGCGCGTCGGATTCGAGCGGCGAGAGGCCCGTGCCCAGGCAGAAGACGAGGCTCTGGAGCTCCTGCGTCGAGATGACGCAGACCGCCGGGTCGTCGACGCCGGGCCCCGGGAGGGCGTCGCCGAGCGTGCACTCGCCGTCGTCCTGGCCCGCCGGGGTCTGGCTGAAGGAGACGTACGTGTTGAGTGGAGCGTGCTTGAACCGGGTCGCCGTCTTGATCGCCGTGATGATCTGGCGAGTGATGCAGAGCTCGGCGAAGCTCCGGAACGAGGTCTCCTTGTCCGCACGGAAGTCCCGCACCGCCTTATAGAGCCCGATCAGCCCTTCCTGGATGAGGTCGTCGGACTCGCCGCCGGCGAGGAAGTACGAGCTGGCCTTCAGGCGGACGAAGCCCGTGTAGCGCCGGATCAACGCGTCGAGGGCGACCTGGTCGCCGTTGCGCGCCCGGATGACGAGCTGCAGGTCTTCGAGCTCTCGCTTGCTGCGCTCTTCCGGGGTCCGAGCTGTAGCGAGCTGACGGCGGGCCACGGCGTTCCTCCTGATCGGCGGTTTCGGGGAGCCGTGGAGGCCTCTCCGCAAACCCTAACCCTCAAGTTGAGGTCTCGATCGTAGCAGGGACCTACCGAAAGTTCAACGGCCGCGGCGGAAGCGCTCGAGCCGCTCTCGCGTCTCGGCGTCGAGGGCGTCTTCGATCTGGGAGCGCCCCGGGCCTGCGTCCGGCGCGGGCTTGCCTTTCAGCTCGGCGGCGAGCTCGCGCACGAACGTGTTCGACGAGAGGCGGCGGGTCTCCTGCCCGGCGGTTCCGCGCACGGCCCGGTCGGACGAGATGACCCAGACCTCCTCGGCGCGCCGGTGCTCGGCGGCGAGCCGCTCGATGACGGGATCGGCCGGCGTGGCGAAGCAGACGTCGAGGGCTCCGTAGGACGCGTCCTCCCCGACGCCGTCGAAGACGACGATCCCCCGCGCCCCGCGGACGGCGACGAAGCTCGCCAGGGCGTCCACGAGCTCCCGCCTACCGGCGAAGTCACCCGCGTGAAGGATGTTGTAGCCGTCGAACAGATAGAGCATCGCCTCCGAATGATGCCGCTGCGAGCGACAGGAGCAGCGCAATTCCAGCCAGGAGGCCCAGGCCGGCGCGAAGGTCGAGCGCGCCGGACACCGCGCCCACGAGCGGCGGCCCGGCGACAAAGCCCAGGTACGAGATGGTCGTGACAGAGGCGACGGCGCTCCCACGCTCCTCGTCGTCGGCGCCCCGGCCCGCCGCCCCGAAGACAATCGGCGCGGCCACGGAGATCCCGGCGCCTCCCGCGGCGAAGCCGACCAGCGCGAGCGGCAGCGTAGGGGCGAGCGCGGCCAGGACGAGCCCTCCTCCGGCCGTGGCGGTGCCTACGACGAAGAGCAGGCGATCGCCGAGCAGCACTTCGAGCCACTGCCCGAGGAGGCGCCCGGTCACCATCGCGGCAGCGAAGAGGGCAGGCCCGAGCGCCGCGAGGGCGGGTGAGGCATCCAGCTCGGTCTCCAGGAAGAGCGCGCTCCAGTTCTCGATGCCCCCTTCGACCACGAATGCGACCGCGCAGAGCGCCCCGAGGACGAGCAGGCGCCTGGAGAAGGCAAAACGGCGCTCGGAGACCCGCCGGGGAACCGCGGGGAACCCACGATTGACCCCGGCGGTGACCAGGGCCAGAGCGGCAACGCCGGCCAGAACCGGCAACGGCCCCGCCCCGAGGCCCCGGGCGATGCCCGCGCCGATCGCGCCGGCGAGAAAGCCCCCCGAGAAGAGGGCGTGGGCGACCTGGATGATCCGGCGCCCCGTCGAGACCTCGACAGACGTGGCGGCGGCGTTGATCACCACGTCGAGCGCCCCCGTAGCGGCCCCGAGCAGGAGCAGGGCGACCGCGAGCGCCGGGACGGAGCCCGCGAACGCGGGCAGAACGCCCGCGATCGCGAAGAAGACGAGCGCCAAGGGCGTCGCACGCGGCCCGACGCGGTCGACGATGCGCCCCGCCACGAGCATCGCGGGCAGGGCGGCCAGGCCGAGGGCGAGGAGCGCAACACCGAGCTGCGACACCGAGGCGCCGACGTCCTCCTTCACGTCTGGGAGGAGCACGCCCCACGCGCCCCAGAAGGCGCCGAACGCGAAGAACGCGAGGAGCGGGCCCCGCGCCCTCACGCGGAGCGGCGCTGCCTGGCTGCCTCGAAGAGCGCGACGCCCGCGGCGACGCTGACGTTCAGGGACTCGACGCTGCCTGCGAGCGGGATGGTGAACGCGTCGTCGCATGCCCGGCGGACGCCGGGCCGCAGCCCTCGGCCCTCCGCGCCGAAGACGAGCGCCGCACCGGTCGTGAGGTCCGCGGACCACACCGGCGTCTCGGCGTCGCTCGTCGCAGCCCAGGTCCAGAGGGCCGGGCCCTTGATCTCCTCCAGGTACCGCCCGAGGTTGACGACGACCGCGACCGGGACATGCTCGACTGCGCCCGCCGAGGCCTTGGCGACGGCGGGCGTGACCCGGGCCGCGTTGCGCTCGGTGATGACGACGCCGCTCGCCCCGGCGCCCTCCGCGCTCCGGACGACGGCGCCCAGGTTGTGCGGGTCGGTGACCTGGTCGAGGCAAACGACGAGCGACCGCTCGCCCTCGACGAGCGAATGCGCGTCCGCGTACCGGTACGGCTCGCAGAAGGCGACGACCCCCTGGTGGTCGCGCGTGTTCGCCGCGTCGCTCAAGCGCCGCTCGGGGACGACCTGGAGCCGCAGGCCCGGCACCTCCCGCAACCACGGTTCCGCCGAGAGCGCCCGCTCGGTGACGAGCAGCTCGAGGATCTGGCGCTTGCCGGCGCGGTGCAGCTCCCGCACCGGCCGCCGGCCATAGACGAGGTCGCGCGTCACGGCTTGGGGATCAGCCGAAAGCCTTCGGGGCCGTCCTGGACCTCCCAGCCGAGGGCGGCGATCTCCGCCCGCAGCTCGTCGGCAAGAGCGTAGTCGCCCGCGGCCCGTGCCTCCCGCCTCGCCTCGGCGAGCGCCACGGCTTTGGGCGGAGCGGCGCCCGCCTCCTCGATCTCGAGGCCGAAGACCGCCAGGCCTCCCGTGAGCAGCTCGAGCTCCCCTGCTGAGCGCCACGCGTGGAGAATCGAGAGCGCGAGCGGCGTATTGAAGTCGTCGTCGAGCGCCGCGGCGAAGTCGTCCCAAGAGGGCGCGCCCTCCGTGCGCTCGACCACGCGGAAGGCGGTGCGGAAGTCTCCGGCCTGCGTCTTTGCCGATTCCATGGCGTCGTCCGAGTACTCGACCGGGCTGCGGTAGTGGGCACCGAGAAAGAGGAGGAGGATCGCCTCGCGCCCGTGCTCGTCCAGGGCGTCGCGGAGCGAGACGATGTTCCCGAGCGACTTGGACATCTTCTCCTGCGCCAGCTCGAGCATGCCGTTGTGCGCCCAGAGCTGCGCGAACTCGCGGCCGGCGCCGCGCGACTGGGCGAGCTCGTTCTCGTGGTGCGGGAAGCGGAGGTCGATCCCCCCGCCGTGGACCTCGAAGACCGGGCCCGAGGAGCTTCTCGGCCATCGCCGAGCACTCGATGTGCCAGCCGGGGCGACCGAGTCCCCACGGAGACTCCCAGGACGTGTCCTCGTGCGGCTTCGTCGCCTTCCAGAGGGCGAAGTCGCGCTGGTCGGCCTTCAGGTCGCTCGGCTCCTGGGCGACCATGTCCTCGAGCTTCGCCCCCGAGAGCTGCCCGTAGTCCGGGTAGTCGGCGACACGGAAGTAGACGTCGCCCTGAGACTCGTAGGCAAGGCCGCGCTCGATCAGCTCCTCGATCAGCGCGACGATCTCGCGGATGGTCTCGCTGGCGAGCGGCTCGTGGTCGGGACGGCCGATCCCCAGGTCGTCCGTGTCCTCGAAGTACCAGCGGGTCGCCTCCGCGGCGAGCTCGGCGCTGGCGATCCCCTGCTTCGTCGCCGCCTCGTAGATCTTGTCGTTGACGTCGGTGACGTTCTCGACGAGCGTGACGTCGTAGCCCTGGTGCTCGAGCCAGCGCTTGAGCCAGAGGAAGACGACGTACGGCCGGGCGTTCCCGACGTGGATCCGCTGGTACACGGTCGGCCCGCACACGTACATGCGGATCGGGCCGGGCGGAGGAGGCAGCTCGCGCTTGGCGCGCGTCAGCGAGTCGTAGAGGAGCACCCGGGCGTTATAGCCGCTCGGGTGCTCCCTCTACCGCCGCTACTACCCGTGAAACTGGGCTTCCTCGGTCGAGCCCTTGAGCGCGAGCGTCGAGCTCTCGCCGCCCGCGACGGCCTGCGCGACGAGGTCGAAGTACCCCGCTCCGACCTCGCGCTGGTGGCGCGTCGCCGTGTAGCCGACCTCCTCGAGCCCGAACTCGCGCTGCTGGAGCTCGACGTACGCGGTCATGCCCTCGCGGGCATAGCCGCGCGCCAGCTCGAACATGGACTCGTTGAGGGCGTGGAAGCCCGCCAGCGTGATGAACTGGAACCGGTAGCCCAGCTCGCCCAGCTCGGCCTGGAAGCGCGCGATGCCCTCCTCGTCGAGATGGCGCTGCCAGTTGAACGACGGCGAGCAGTTGTAGGCGAGGTGCTTGCCTGGGAACTGCTCGTGGATCGCTGCCGCGAACTCGCGCGCCTCGCCCAGATCCGGCGTCGACGTCTCGCACCAGATCAGGTCGGCGTACGGCGCGTAGGCGAGCCCGCGCGCGATCGCCGACTCGATGCCGCCCTCGACGCGGAAGTAGCCCTCGGGCGTGCGCTCGCCGGTCAGGAACCGATGGTCGCGCTCGTCGACGTCGCTGGTCATGAGCGTGGCGCTGAGCGCGTCCGTCCGCGCGACCAGGACGGTCGGGACGTCGCAGACGTCTGCGGCGAGCCGGGCGGCCGCGAGCGTGCGGACGAACTGCGCGGTCGGGACGAGCACCTTGCCGCCGAGGTGGCCGCACTTCTTCTCCGACGCGAGCTGGTCCTCGAAATGCACGCCCGCGGCGCCGGCCTCGATCATCGTCTTCATCAGCTCGAACGCGTTGAGGGCGCCGCCGAAGCCGGCCTCCGCGTCCGCGACGATCGGGGCCAGCCAGTGCCGCCCGGTGCCGTTGCCCTCCGAGTGCTCGATCTGGTCGGCGCGTAGCAGCGCCTGGTTGAGCCGGCGAACGAGCGCCGGCGCGCTGTTCGACGGATACAAGCTCTGATCCGGATAGGTGGCGCCCGCGGCGTTCGCGTCCGCGGCGACCTGCCAGCCGGAGAGGTAGATCGCCTGCAGGCCGGCGTTCACCATCTGCACGGCCTGCCCGCCCGTCATCGCCCCCAGGGCGGCGACGTAGGGCTCGTCTTCGAGAAGCCGCCACAGCCGCTCGGCTCCCAGACGGGCCAGCGTGTGCTCCACCTGCACCGAGCCGCGGAGCCGCGCAACATCTTCCTCGGTATACGGCCTCTCGATTCCTTCCCATCGTTCCATTGCCGCAGTCCTCCTAGTCGATCAACTCGTATGCAGGGACGGTGAGGAACTCCGGGAGCTCCTCCCCCAGCGCGACCCCGTCGAAGACGGCCCGCGCATCGCTCCAGCGGCCCTCGCCGGCCTCGGCAAGCACCGACTCCTCGAACGCGACGACCTGCTCTCGCTCGATCCGGCCGTGGCGGATCCACTGCCAGACCTGCGAGCGCGCGATCTCGGCCGTCGCCGCGTCCTCCATGAGGTTGTCGAGTGCGACGGCCCCCGTCCCCCGAAGCCAGGACTCCAGGTAACGGAGGCCGACGCTGACGTTCCCGCGCACGCCCTCGTCGGTGACCTCACCGTCGGGGACGCGCACGTCGAGAAGATCGGCCGCCGCAACGTCGACCTCCTCGCGCAGGCGCTCGACCTGATTCGGCCGCGAGCCGAGCACGTTGTCGAACTCCTCGGTCGCCACGGGGACGAGGTCCGGGTGGGCGACCCACGTGCCGTCGAAGCCGTCGCCGGCCTCGCGCTGCTTGTCGTCCCTCACCTTCGCCAGCGCGACCTCGTTCACCTGGGCGTCGCGCCGGCTGGGGACGAAGGCCGCCATGCCGCCCATCGCATGGGCGCCGCGGCGGTGGCACGTCTTGACGAGGAGCTCCGTGTAGGCGCGCATGAACGGAACCGTCATGGTCACCTGCGCGCGATCGGGGAGCACGAACTCCGATCTCTCCCTGAACCTCTTGATGATGCTGAAGATGTAGTCCCAGCGCCCGGCATTGAGGCCGGCGGCGTGGTCGCGCAGCTCGTAGAGGATCTCCTCCATCTCGAACGCCGCGAGGATCGTCTCGATCAGGACGGTCGCCTTGATCGAGCCGGGCGGGAGGTCGAGCTCCGCCTCCGTGAAGTCGAAGACCTCGTTCCAGAGGCGCGCCTCGAGGTGGCTCTCGAGCTTCGGGAGGTAGAGAAACGGCCCGCTGCCCCGGTCGAGCAGGCGCCTGCCGTTGTGGAAGAGATAGAGCCCGAAGTCGAAGAGGCCGCCGGCGATCTGGTCGCCGTCGACGAGCAGGTGGCGCTCGGGAAGGTGCCAGCCGCGCGGGCGGACGAGCAGGACGGCCGGGTCGTCGTTCAGTCGATAGCTCTTCTCGCCCGTGTCGAGCTCGATCGTCCGGTCGTTCGCGTCGACCAAGTTCGCCTGGCCCTCGAGGCAGTTCCGCCAGGTGGGCGCGTTCGCGTCCTCGAAGTCGGCCATGAAGCACCGGGCGCCCGAGTTGAGGGCGTTGATGACCATCTTGCGGTCGACGGGGCCGGTGATCTCGACGCGCCGGTCCTGGAGGTCGGCGGGGACGGGAGCGACGCCCCAGTCGCCCTCGCGGATCTCGCGCGTCTCCGGGAGGAAGTCCGGGAGCGCGCCGGCGTCGATGCGCGCCTGGCGCTCCACCCTGCGCGCGAGGAGCTCGCGGCGCGTGGGGTCGAAGCGGCGGTGGAGCTCTGCGAGAAAGGCGAGCGCGTCCGCGCTCAGAATCTCCTCGTCGCGCCCCTCGATGGGCGCGCGAAGCTCAACCCCAGCCGAGACCTCGGTTCCCAAGGCCCCTCGGCTAGTCGCGATCGTGGTCGCGGTCGCAGGCGTCCGGGCAGTTGCACTCGACCAGCTCGGCCGAGCTCAGGACGATCACCGTCGCTTCCCGGTGCGCCGCCTCACGACGGTCGTCGCGCTGGTACTCCCCCGTCTGTATCGCTGCGCTCCTCATTACCCTCACTCAGAGGGTATGCCCGCATCCCGGTATTTACAAAATCGTTTTTTTCGATGCTCGCTATAAACTGTTTCTATGTCACTGCTCCTCGCTCAGATCGAGGCGTTCATCGAGGTGGCCCGCACGCGCAACGTCAGCCGGGCCGCCGACGCGCTCTTCGTGACGCAGCCCGCCCTCACCGCGCGCCTGCAGAAGCTCGAGGAGGAGCTGGACGCGAAGCTCTTCGCGCGGACGCCGCGCGGGATGAAGCTGACGGAGGCGGGCGAGGTCTTCCTGCCACACGCCGTCAAGGCGCTCGACAGCTTGGCCGACGGGCGGCGCATCGTGAACTCGTTCGAGCGCGGCGGGGCCGGGCGGCTCGCCCTGGGCGCCGCGCCGGCCGTGTCGACCTACGTCCTACCGTCCATCCTCAAGCGCTTCGCGGTCGGCCATCCACGGGTCAACGTGAGCGTCAAGACCGGCCACTCCGAGGAGATCCTCGAGCTCGTGCTGCGCGAGAGCGTCGACCTGGGGCTCGTGCGGGCCCTCCGCCACCCCGACATCGCGACGACGCCCCTCTACGAGGACCGTCTCATCCTCGTCGCCGAGCCGCGGCACCGGCTCGCGTCGCACGGGAGCATCCACCTGGACCAGATGGCTCGCGAGCAGCTCGTGCTCTTCGACCGGACCTCCAGCTACACGGAGCTCACGCACGCGCTCTTCCGCGGCGCCGGCGTCCAGCCCGAGGGCGTGATGGAGCTCGACAACATCGACGCGGCGAAGAAGATGGTGCAGGAGGGCTTCGGCGTCGCGCTCCTCCCCCATACCGCCGTCGCCGCCGAGCTCGAGGCCGGGACGCTGGTCGAGGTCGACGTCGAGGACGCCGAGCCCGTGCGCCGCCAGATCGTGGCCATCCGACGGCGCGACCGGGGAGCCCCGGGTGGCGCCGTCGAGTCGCTCCTCTCGACGCTCCGGGAGATGCAGCCGGAGCTCAGCCGCTCGTAGCGTCCGCGCGGCGCAGGGCCTCGTCGCGTGAGAGGGCGACGAGGATCGTCCAGAGCTCCGGCCCGCGCCCGCCGCCCGTAAGCGCGAGGCGGAGCGTGCGGAGGTCGCCGCCCACCGCCTTCAGCTCGCGCAGGATCGCCTTCGCCCCGTCTTTGTCGAGCTCCTCGGCACCGGCCGCGCGCAACTCGCGAAAGCGCTCGAGGGTCTCGGGCGACGTCGTCGCGGGCTGCTCGGGAGCGTGCTCGAGGACGTCGGCGATCGCCCGCGCTTCGGCGAGGTCGCGCGCGCCGCGAAGCGCCGGGCCGAACCGCGGGGGAGCGCCGACCCTGGCCGCCAGCTCCGCGTCGTCAAGTGCTCCGAGGGCCTCGACCGCCAGCCGGCGCAGGCGGGCGCCGTCGAAGCGCACGTCGCCGCGCGGGAGGCCGAGCTCCTCGAGATAGGCCTTGACCGCCTCCGGCGGGAGGCCCAGATCGCGCAGGCCCGCCAGCGAGGCCGCCTGGCCCCGCTTCGACATCTTGCGGCCGTCGTCGCCGACGAGCAGCCCGTGATGGATGTACTCCGGCGGCTCGGCGCCGAGGGCACGCGCGATCGCCTCGTGGAGCGGCGCGCTCGGGAGGAGGTCCTTGCCGCGGATCACGTGGCTGATCCGCAGGTCGAGGTCGTCCACAACCGAGGCGAGGTGGTAGGTCGGACGCCCGTCGGCACGCACGAGGGTGATGCCCGCGAAGCGGAGCGCCCCCTCCTCGTCGGGCTCGCCGATTGCCTCGGCCGCCTGGCGATGGCGCTCGGCGCGCTCGCTCTGGCGGAACGGCCCCTCGTCCCAGCCGACCCCGAGCCACTCGAGCTCGCCGAGGATCTCCTCCTCGGAGCCCGCCACGACCCTCGCAGGATCCGTGTCATCGATGCGGAGGACGAACGCGCCGCCATGCTCGTCCGCGTACCGGCGGTTGGCGACGGCCGTGAGCGCTCCGCCGAGGTGCAGCGACCCGGTAGGGCTCGGCGCGAAGCGCACCCGCACGGGAGGCATACGTCAGATTTTCTTGTTCTGCTTGACGTCCCAGCCGGCCTTGACGGGCGGCTGCGCCTTCCCGGTGGGGTCCTGCGGCGTGTAGGCCGTCTCGACCTTGGCGAACGCGAGCGCGATCTGGTCGAGAGGGAGTCTCCTCCTCCTCCGAGCCGTCGATCTCGTAGGACGAGACGGTCACGTCGGAGAGAGTGATCTTCAGGAACTCGAGCGGAGCCTTGCCCGCCTTGCGGCACGTGAGGACTGCTGTCTTGATGTGCTGCCCGCTCGCGCAGGCGAGCCAGAGCTTCGGCGACGCCTTGCTCGTGCGCGCGACGACGAGAAGATCCTCGAAGACCGCCTTGCCCGCACCGCCCCCTCCGCCGGGCCCCGAAGATCCCGTCTGGCTCACACCCCAGCTGAACGCGAGGACGTCGATCTCGTCCTTGTGCTTGGCGTCCGCGCTCTCGCCCGGGATGCCGTCGATCTTGAGGAAGTAGTCGACCGCCATCGGGGCCGGACTCTACCGCGCCTCGGTCGCCCGCGCGGCCTGCCCCGAGTACGCTCCACGCCACGTGTCCGTGACGACGACGCCCGACTCGCGAGCCGCGATGCCGCTGGTGGCGCCGCACGTGCACCGCACGCCGCTTCTCACCTCCCGGACGCTCAGCGAGGAGACCGGCTTCGACGTACGCCTGAAGGCCGAGCTCTTCCAGCGCACGGGCTCGTACAAGATCCGCGGGCCGCTCGTGAAGCTCACGCGGCTCACGCAGGAGGAGCGCGACCGTGGCGTCGTCTGCTCGTCGGCGGGGAACCACGCCCAGGGGGTCGCGCTCGCCGCGGCGATGCTGGGCGTGCGCGCCGTCGTCTGCATGGCCGAGAACGCCACGCCCGCGAAGATGGCAGCCACGCGCGGCTACGGGGCCGAGGTCGTCCTGCACGGGACGATCTGGGACGACGCCGATGCGAAGGCGCGCGAGCTCGTCGCGTCGGAAGGGCTCACCTACGTGCACCCGTTCAACGACGTCGACCTCATCTCCGGCCAAGGCACCGTGGGCCTCGAGATCTACGAAGACTGGCCCGAGGTCGCGGTCGTTGTCGTCCCGATCGGCGGCGGCGGGCTCATCTCAGGCGTTTCGACCGCCCTCAAGCAGGAGAGCCCGGACATCAGGATCGTCGGGGTCGAGTCCTCGGACGGGGCGGCGATGAAGGCGAGCGTCGAGGCCGGCGAGCTGGTCACGCTCGACCGGTGCGACACGATCATCGACGGGCTCCGCGTCAAGCGGGCAGGAGAGATCACGTTCGACCTCGTGCAGCGCTTCGTCGACGAGATCGTCGCGGTCCCCGACACGACGATCTTCGAGAACGTCCTCTGGACGATGGCGCACACGAAGCTCGTGGTCGAGGGCGCCGCGGCCGCGCCGGTGGCCGCGCTGCGGCAAGGGCTCGTCCACGCCCCGCCGGGAACGAAGGTCGTCTGTGTCCTGTCAGGCGGGAACATCGACCTCTCCCAGCTCCGCGACCTGCGCTGGAATTAGCCGGGCTCAGGCAGGCACGCCCAGCTTAGCCGCGATGCGCTCCGTGACGACCGCGGCGTCCTCGGCCATGCCGACCAGGGTGGCGGACTGGCGCTTGCGCTGGAAATGGACGCCCATGAAGTAGAGATCCGGGACGACCGCGCTCTCGCCGTCCCGCTGAAGCGGGAAGCCGAGCTCGTCGAAGGCCTCCGGCCAGGGGACGAGCCCGCCGTAGTCGGGGCGGAATCCTCCGGCGAAGAGGACCGCGCCGAAGCCGGTGAGGTCGGCTTCCTCGGGCGCCTGCGGGTCGAACGGCATCGGCGGGTCGCGCTCGGATGCTTCTAGTCCGCGCTCGGCGACGACCTTGCGGACGAGATTCATGAACTGCTCGTAGCGTTCGTCGCCCCAGGCGACGGTCTCGCCCAGATCCGGTGCGAAGCGGGCATGACGGCCCGTCGCGCCGATGAAATGTCCCGCCAAGGTCACACCTCGCTCGCGCAAGGTCCTGAGGTTGAGATCGCGACCGCCCCCGTGCCCGGTCACCAGGACGTTGCCGAAGAGCCGCGCGGCCGGGCTCGGCAGGGACTCGAGGCCGGCGTCCAGGAAGCCGCTCGCGGCCGCCCACCAGACGAAATCGCGGCCGCCCACCCGCCGCGGCGCCCAGGGCGCCTTCCCGCAGGCCAGGACGACCTCGCGTCCGGCATCGTGCAGCTCCTCCGCGAGCTGGCAGCCGGACTGCCCGCTGCCCACGACCAGTACAGCCCCTGGAGGGAGCTCACTCTCGTTCCGGTAGTCCACCACGTCCAGCTGGAGCAGTCCGGACGGCAGCGCCGCTGCGGCCGGAGGGCGGTGCGGGCGGCGGTAGGTGCCTGTGGCCACGACCACCGCGTCCGCGCGCATGTCGCCCGTCGAGGTTCGCAGCGTCAGGCCGCCTCCGGGGCGCGCTTCCAGGGATTCGACCTCGACGCCCTCCCTTACGGCGGCTCCGAGATCGGCAGCGCAACGCTCGAGGTACTCCACGACCTCGTCGCGCGGCATGAAGCCGTCGGGGTCGGGCCCATCGTAGGGACGCCCGGGCAGCTGCGTCGCCCAGTTGGGCGTCACGAGGCGAAACTCGTCCCAGCGGTCCCTCCAGGTCTGGCCGACCCGAGCCCGTTCCAGGACCGCGTGCTCCATACCAGCGTCCAGCAGTTGCCGCCCGGCGGCGAGCCCCGCCGGCCCGGCGCCGATCACCGCGACCTCGACGTGCTCCATTCCAACTCGACGCCCGGACGCGCCTTTTTCTTCCCGAGCCGCCTCAGCTCGGGTCGATGTTGTGGTTGTGGCGGAAGACGTTCTCCGGGTCGTAGCGTCGCTTGAGCTCGACCAAGCGCTCGTAGTTCGGCCCGTAGGCGGCCTGCACCGCGTCGCCGCCCTGGTCGTCGCCGAGGTAGTTGAGCCACCGTCTGTCCTCGAGATGCGGACCGAGGGCACGGTGGGTCTCCCGCGTCCAGGCGACGTTCTCGTCGGTCGCTGCTGGATCGGTCCAGACCGACGGGATGAAGATGTTCCAGCCCTCCTGTCGATGCGGCACTGCGGTGTCGGTCACCCCGACGCGCGTCACGGCGCCGTGAAAGTGCTCCATGATGATCGCGCTCATCGGTGAGGGCACCGACGCGAAACGCTCGACCATCTGGTCGATCAGCCCGTCCGAAAACGTCTGCGCGAAGCTCGAAAGCCAGTAGTTCAGGGCCCCGGCGGGAAAGCCGTCGTCGAGGAGCGTGTTCATCACCGAATACGGCATCCGCCCGACGTCGACGACCACCGGCGAGCCCCACGACTTGAACGGCGCCAGGTCGGTCTCGGCCTGCTCCTCGTCTCCCGTGTGGAACACGATCAAGGCGGCCAGCTTCGCTCCCGACCCGTCGGGAGCATGCGCGAGCGCGGCGAACACCGTCAGGTCGTCGGAACAGCCCGCCACCGCGTCGCGGTAGAAACGGAGCAGCTCAGGCGCTGCCTCGACCGGATGTGCGATCAGCCCGCCGGTGACCATCTCCACCGGATGCAGGCGGTACGTGAAGGTCGTGGCGATGCCGAAGTTGCCGCCGCCGCCGCGGAGCGCCCAGAAGAGATCGGGATCCGAGTCCTCGGTGACCTCGAGAACGTCCCCTTCGGCGTTGACGAGCTCGACGGCGATAAGGCTGTCGGCGGCGAGGCCGTGCTTCGCCATCAGCCAGCCGAGCCCGCCGCCGAGGGTCAGCCCGGCGATGCCCGTGGTGGAGATCGCGCCGCCGGTCACCGCGAGACCGTGCTCGGCAGTGGCCGCATTGAGCTCCGCCCAGTTGAGCCCGCCCTCCGCGCGCACCGTGCCGGCGTCGGTATCGACGCTCGCGCTTTTCATCTCGGCGAGATCGATCATCACCGCCCCGTCGACAACCGCCCGGCCGGCGACGTTGTGGCCTCCTCCGCGCACGCAAATGTCGAGCCCCGCGGCCCGTGCGAAGCGTACGGCTGCGGCAGTGTCGGCCGCGTTCCGGCAACGCACGATCACGGCCGGAGCCCGGTCGACCAGACCGTTGTGCACCCGGCGCGCCGCTTCGTAGCCATCGTCGGTGGGGCGTAGGACGCGACCGGAGACGCGCCCGCTGAGGTCATCGAGAAGTACGGAGTCAGGGTTCACGGGGGGATACCTCCTTCCGCCGTGCCGTCAGTGGCTCGGCAACGCCGAGTCTAGGCCAGGCGCGGCGGAGTTGCCCTCGCCGGCGAGAAGCGCGCGGGACATCCCTCCCACCCTCTACGCTCGCCTTCGTGGACGACCGGCTCCTGGCGTGGTTCGAGGCCAACGGGCGCGACCTCCCCTGGCGGCAGACGCGCGATCCGTACGCGATCCTCGTTTCCGAGGTGATGCTCCAGCAGACGCTCAGAGGGCTGTTTTTGGCTCAACCAGGCCGTCTACGCGGCCCAATTCGTAGCACAAATTGCGTCACGCGACCAGGAGGCTGTTCGCCGGATGTTCGCACTCTGCCCGGCTCGACAAGCTGGGGTCACTGGTTCGAGCCAGTACCGCCTACCTGACGAAAGCCCCGCTGGCGAAGGGCGCCGCTGCGAGAATCGCGGAGGACTTCGGTCTCCCCAACGACTACTTCACCGAGTACAGAGCAGGACCGTCATCGAGGCGGCGCGGACGGATCCTGCACTGCTAGACCCGATCTACGACTCCCTCCGTCTCAAGCGCCGGCGAGGGTCTTAGGCAGGCGGGTAAGGGGTCGGTGTCGAGAGCTCGATCTGGCTCGCGTACGCCGTGTCAATCGCGATCCGCATGTCTCTCGGGCTCATCCCCTGCTCCAGCATGTCCATCACGGCACGCGTGACTCCGAGGCAGACGCCTCAGGTCGGGGCCATCGGGTCGAAGACCACCGAGCCGTCCGCGTTCACGCGGCGGATGTAGCAGTCGCGGTTGCTGCGATGGCCCGCCGTCCGTCCGCAGCCGCAGAAGCACGGCATCCAGCGCATGAGGTCGCCGTGCGTGACCTGGAACTCGTAGAGCTCCTTCACCTCGGGCGGGCGCGTTCAGCACGTAGTCGGGCCAGACGACCTTGCTGAGGTCGCCGTTCGGCTCGGGCGCCGGCTCGTACTGGGCGAAACGCTCCTCGAACCCGGTCGGCTCGGGGGTGGTTGTGGTCGGACTCGCGGGCTCCGTCGTCTGGGTCGGCTCTGTGGTCGGGGTGGTCTGTCGTTCGTCGCCACCGCAGCTCGCGGCAACGAGCGCGGCGAGGCACGTCGCGATCGCGAGAAGCGCCCTGCCGCTGGACCGGGGCACGCGAGCACCGTCGGCCCTTCGCGCGGAAGGCTCTTGGTCGATCGCCATGTGGTGATTATCGAAGTGTCGGCTGCCCACAGCATCGGTCCGCGTACGGACTTCGGCTGCGGGTTTTCCGCAGCTCGTCATGTCAGTCGGTCGCAAGCAGCGCCCGCGCTGCCCTGGCTGCAACGAGATCCTCGCGCGCCTCGAGCACGACGATGCGAACGCTCGAGTCCGTCGAGGCCACGTCTGCGTCAGGCTCCGCGGTTTCGTTGAGGCCGGCGTCCAGCGCGACTCCGAGGAACTCGAGCCGGTCGCATACTCGCGCGCGCGCGAGGCGAGAACGCTCTCCAATGCCGGCGGTGAAGACGAGGGCGTCCAGCCCTCCCGTTGCCACCGCCATCCCCGCGACCGCCGCGGCCACCCGATAGGCGAAGACGTCTACGGCCAGTTCGGCTACTGGATCTCCCTGCTCGACCCGCGACTCGAGCTCCGACATGTCTCCTGAGCCCGCAAGGCCGACGAGGCCCGAGTCGAAGTTGAGCGCGTGATCGAGAGCTCTCCCATCGAGCGACGACTCGCGCAGGAGATACAGAAGCGCACCCGGATCGACGGATCCAGAGCGCGTCGACATCGGCACCCCCTCGAGTGGCGTGAAGCCCATGGTCGTGTCAACGGACCGGCCGTCGAGCACCCCCGTCACCGAGCAGCCACCGCCGAGGTGGCAGACGACCAGGCGGCGCACCGGGACCTGCTCGGCCGCCCACTGCACCGAGAGCCCGTGGAAGCCGAAGCGCCGGATCCCCCACTCCTCTCGCCACGCCTCCGGGACGGCGTACGTCGCCGCCTCGGCCGGGATGGTGGCGTGAAACGCCGTATCGAAGACCGCCACATGCGGCACGTCCGGATGCGCATCCAACGCCTCCTCGATTCCTCGCAGCGCGGGCGCGTTGTGCAGCGGCGCAAGGTTCTCGAGCTCGTGGATCGCCCGACGGACGGAGCCGTCGATGACCACCGGCTCTCTGAACGTCTCTCCTCCGTGCACAACACGATGCGCCACTGCGTCCAGGTCGGCGGACGCCACGGCCTCGAGCGACTCCACCCGCTCCGTCGCCTCGTCCTCGGCGACCAGCGAGAGCTTCAGGCTCGTCGAGCCGGCGTTGACGACGAGGACCGCGCCCACTCAGTTCGGCCAGGTCCAGCCGCTGACGTCGGGGTGGTCCTCGCCGTGCTCCCTCGTCCAGGCCCGCGCGCTCAGGCGACGGTTGCTCATGTCCTCGCGCAGATGCGCGGCCCGCTCGGCGAGGCCGGGGACACGGTCGATCACGTCCTTGACTAGGTGGTAGCGATCGAGGTCGTTGAGCATGACCATGTCGAACGGCGTCGTGGTCGTCCCTTCCTCCTTGTAGCCGCGGACGTGAAGGTTGTGATGGTTGGTTCTCCGGTAGGTCAGCCGGTGGATCAGCCACGGGTAACCGTGGTAGGCGAAGACGACGGGCTTGTTCCTGGTGAAGAGCGCATCGAAGTCGCGGTCGGAGAGGCCGTGTGGGTGCTCGCTCTCGGGCTGCAGCCGCATCAGGTCGACGACGTTCACCACGCGGACGCGTAGTTCGGGCAGGTGCTCCCGCAGGATCGCGGCCGCGGCCAGCGTCTCGAGTGTCGGCACGTCGCCGCAGCAGGCAAGGACGACGTCCGGCTCGGTGCCTTCGTCGTTCGAGGCCCATTCCCAGATGCCGGCGCCCTGCGTGCAGTGCAGAATCGCCTCCTCCATGGAGAGGAAGTCGAGCGTCGGCTGCTTTCCCGCGACGATCACGTTCACGTAGTGCCGGCTGCGCAGGCAGTGATCGGCGACCGAGAGCAGGCAATTGGCATCCGGCGGCAGGTAGACGCGAATGATCTCGGCCTTCTTGTTCACCACGTGGTCGATGAAGCCCGGGTCCTGGTGCGAGAAGCCGTTGTGATCCTGCCGCCAGACGTGCGAGCTCAGGAGATAGTTGAGCGAGGGCAGCGGGTGACGCCAGGGGATCTCGCGCGAGACCTTCAGCCACTTGGCGTGCTGGTTAAACATCGCGTCGACGATGTGGATGAACGCCTCGTAGCAGTTGAAGAGGCCGTGGCGGCCCGTGAGCAGGTAGCCCTCGAGCCAGCCCTGGCACTGATGCTCCGAGAGCATCTCCATCACGCGCCCGTCGGGCGCGAGAGACTCGTCGAGCGGCGACGTTTCCGCGACCCAGGTCTTGGCCGTCGTCTCGAGGACAGCGCCAAGACGGTTCGATTCGGTCTCGTCGGGCCCGAAGATCCGGAACGAGTCCGGGTTGAGCGCGATGACCTCCCGCAGATACCTGCCGAGCACGCGGGTCGCCTCGCTCAGCTTCACGCCGGGCTCCTCGACGTCGACCGCGATAGTCGCGAAAATCCGGGAGTCTGAGGTCGCGGAGGATTCCGACCGCGTGCGGGTTCGCGCCCATTCGGCGGTCGCCTTCGGGCGCGAGCGCTCGAAGTTCCGGCGCTAGCGCCCCACCCTCGTCAAAGAGCTCCTCAGGTCGGTAGCTCTTCATCCACTCCTCAAGACGCTGCAGGTGATCTGGGTCGTCGCGCGCCGCAGTCAGCGGCACCTGGTGCGAGCGCCAGGTCCCTTCAACTTGCTTGCCGTCCACCTCGTGCGGGCCCGTCCATCCCTTCGGGGTCCGCAGGACGATCATCGGCCAGCGCGGTCGCGGCCCGTTGCCCTTCGTCCGCGCCGCCAGCTGGATGCTCGAGATCGTGTCAAGCGAGGTGTCGAGCGCCGCCGCAAACTCTCGATGAACGAGCTCGGGCTCCTCGCCGGCGACCACGTGCGGCTCCCATCCGTAGCCGGAGAGGAGAGCGAGGAGCTCGTCCTCCGGGATGCGGGCGAGCACGGTCGGGTTCGCGATCTTCCAGCCGTTCAGGTGCAGGATCGGCAGAACCGCACCGTCCGTCACCGGGTTGAGGAACTTGTTCGAATGCCAGCTGGTCGCGAGCGGGCCGGTCTCGGCCTCGCCGTCGCCGACGACGCAGGCGACGATCAGATCGGGGTTGTCGAACGCGGCCCCGAAGGCGTGTGAGAGTGAGTAGCCGAGCTCGCCGCCCTCGTGGATCGATCCCGGCGTCTCCGGCGCCACGTGGCTCGGGATCCCGCCGGGGAACGAGAACTGGCGGAAGAGGCGGCGCATGCCGGCCTCGTCTTCGGTGATCGCGGGGTATCGCTCGGTGTACGTCCCTTCGAGGTAGGTGTTCGCGACGAGCCCCGGGCCGCCGTGTCCAGGCCCGGTGACGTACAGCACACTCAGGTCGCGCGCTCGGATGGCGCGGTTGAGGTGCGCGTAGATGAGGTTCAGACCAGGCGTTGTGCCGAAGTGGCCCAGCAGCCGCGGCTTGACGTGCTCGGGTGCGAGCGGCTCACGAAGCAGCGGGTTGTCGAGCAGGTACACCTGACCGACCGAGAGGTAGTTGGCGGCGCGCCAGTACGCGTCGAGCAGCTGGAGCTCGGTGTCTTGAAGGACTGCCTGGCTCATGCTCGCGGAGGGATGGAGCCTATCGACGCTTGGCTCGCCCGGCGGGGACGGCCCGCAGGCTGCCCAGGTCGAGCGCGAGAGCGAGAATCAGCGTGCCCGTCCAGACGTTCACGGGATCGAAGAGCAGCGGTTCCTTGTCTCCGACGAGGTTGAAGACGAACCAGATTACGAGCCAGATGAGTGTCACGGTGTCCTCCTTTGGTCGGGGATCCTCTCGCACGGAAACGCCGAGCCGCCGGAGGGAATGGCAGCTCGGCGTTGTCGGCCAGGTTGGCGGCGCCTAGGCGAGCGCCGCGTTCTTGGCTGCCGGGGCCTCCGCCTTCGCGTGGCGCAGCGCGCCACCGATGGCGAGAACCAGGAAGCCGATGCCGGTCAGGATCAGTGCGATCCCGACGACGATGCCGAAGAGGGCGAGCCGCTCGGCCATGTAAGAGACGTTGAGCGCGGTCGAGAGCGACGTCGCCGTCACCCACGAGTTGCGCGCAGCGTTCGGGACCGGGTTGCCTTCCTCGTCGGTCAGCGCGGCCTCCTCGTCGCTCGTGCCGGCCGGGTTCTCCGGATCGTCAGCCGCGAGGAACCTGCCCATCTGTGCGTAGGTCAGGCCGCCCGAGGACTCGAGGGCATGGATGCGGAGGTACTGCGAGAAGCAGCGGGCGTCTTCACCCGTCTCGATCGGCTGCCCGGCGACATCGCACGACGGAGCCTCGACGCCGGTCAGGCCGGCTTCGTCGATGCCTGCCTGGATCGCCGTGGGGCTCATGTCCTCCGAGCCGACGATCTGCTCACGTGCGATCTCGTCCCTCGTCGTGCTCCGAGCATCGAAGCTCATGAGGAGGGCGCCGATGCCGAACGCGATCAGCACGATCCCCGCGGCCAGCCCTCCGTACTCGAACATCTTGCGCTTGGACATCTTGCTCTCCTTCCTAGTTGGCATGAAGAGAGCTTGGCGTCACGCGGCGTCCGCGCCATCCGGGTCGGCGCCGACCTTGTCTGCGGATTTCCCGCACCCTTCCGGGCACCGAACAAACGCCAGGAGCCGCCCGGGGGCGGCTCCTGTCTTGCCGATGGCAACGGCAGCTTTAGTGCGATGCGGCGCCGTCCACCTTGCCGACCTTGAGCAGTCCCACCTGGCCGAGATCGACGTGCGCGAAGGCGTGGCTGACGAACGGGTAGAGGCCGGGCTCGTCGATCTTCACGTCGAAGATCCCGCCGCCACCCGCAGGCACGGAGACGGTCTGAACGCCGTTCTGCGGCGGGTTCGTGACGTCGGCGTTGACCCAGGCTCGGTCGAAGATCGTCCCGACGACGTGGAAGTCCGTATCGAGTGTCGGGCCAGCGGCGACGACGTAGAAGCGCGTCGTCTCGCCGGGCTTGGCGGTCAGCGGATGGGTGACGTACTGGTTCGCGTAGCCGTTGAACGACGTCCAGTCGGGCGCCATCGCGCGCGCCTTGTCCATGCTCAGGCTCGCCGGCTTCGAGATGCCGTCGCCGTCGAGATACCACTCGCTCGCGACAAGCACGTACTCGTTGTCGGCCCTCGGTAGCGGCTTTACGGGGTCGACCACGATCGCGCCGTACATCCCGTTGGCGATGTGCGCGAGCACCGGCTTCGTCCCGCAGTGGTACATGTAGACGCCCGGGTCGCCCGCCTTGAAGCGGAAGGTGAACGACTCGCCCGGGGCAACGTCCTTGAAGGCCACGTTCGGGGCGATCCGCGCGGCGTGGAAGTCGATCGAGTGCGGGATCGCGCCGCCGTTCACCAGCGTCATCTCGACGGTCTGCCCCTCGCGGACATGCACGACCGGGCCGGGTGCGCCGTGGCCGTCGAACGCCCAGGTGTTGTACTTCACGCCCGGCGCCACCTCGACGACCATGTCCTTCAAGGTCATCTCGACCTTGACGAGGTCGCCGGCAGGAACCGGCGGGAGCGCGGCGTCGGTCGCGGGATGCGCCTCCGCGAGCTCGGCGGCGTTCTCAGGGACGACGCCGGCGAAGCTGTCAAGCGGAAGCGCCGTGTTGTGGTCGGTCGCCTGACCCGTCGCGGCGGGCGTCTGGGTGCCCTCATTCAGCGCGGTGACAGCGACCTCCGTCGCGTTGTCGCTCTTCCGCGCGTCCGCCCACATGAGGAGGGCGAACATGCCGAGGACGGAGACGAGGATGCCGAGGAGGACGGCGGCGACCTTGAAGAAGGCGCCGGAGTCCGTTTCGCGGCGGCGGTGGGGATAGGTGGGTGCGGTGTGCGTTGCCATCGGTTCTCTCCTCAGTTCGAGTGTCTGATCCGACGGTAAGAGCCGGCCGCCCAACCGACGTCCGGGCACAACCACATCCGTTGCTGGACTTCCCGCAGAGTGTGCTGCGGGTTTTCCGCAGCCCTAGATCACTCGTAGCGGAGCGCTTCGGCCGGGCCCACCTTCGCGGCCTTCCTCGCGGGGGCGATCGTCGCGATCATCGCGACGGCGTAGACGAGGAGGAAGATCACAGCGAGGTTGAGCCAAGGCACGACGAGCGTGAGGTTCTCCCAGCTCGGCTGCTGCCGCGTGTCCGCGATGATGTTCCAGGCGAGCAGCAGGCCGAGAAGCGTCCCCACGACGATCGAGGTCAGCGCGATGAACGAGGACTCGAGCAAGAACGAGGCCTCGACCATTCCCCTGCGAAAGCCGATGGCCCGCATGACGCCGATCTGCTGCCGGCGCTCGACGACGGAGCGAGCGCTGATGACCCCGAGCGCTGCGACGCCGACCAGAAGGCCAAGCCCCATGAAGCCCTGGATGAGCCGGTTGAACGTGACCCCGGCGGCGGTGACGTCGCGCATGACCTGCTCGACGGACTCCGCCTCCATGCCGTTGGCGAGGAAGGCCGACTCCAAGTTGCGTCGCCGCCTGTGCGGCGTCAGCTCCAGGAGCCAGGTCGAAGTAGAAGATCGTCGGGTAGGAACGGCCGGGGAAGGCCTCTGCGAGTGTCTTCTGCGAGGTGGAGATGCCCCCCATCTCAAGCGGCGCGGACTCCGAGAGGATCCCGATGATGGTGAGGGTGACGTCCTTCCCGGTCTGCGCGTCGCGTACCTGCACCTCGACAGGCTGCATGGGCCCCTCGTCAAGAAGGAAGCCGCTGAGCTTGAAGTCGGTCGGAGGAGCGAAGCCAAAACTGTCGCGGCGCGGGGCGACCGTGCTATCGATCACGGCAAGCCGCGGGCGGGCGGCGAGGGCGTCCCAAACGTCGCGCTCGGTTCCGTAGCCCTCAGCGATCTTCGCGAAGTCGAAGGTCGTGTGGCCCAGGAACGAGGCGTCGAGGCCGCGAACCACGTACGGCTCGAGTGGGCGTCCAGTTCCAACCTGCGTCGCTTCGATAGGGAGAAACGACTGGGACGCCGCGACCGTGAAGTCGTCGGGATCGAGCTCGGGCGCCTGAGACACTGCGCGCTGAACGTCCGGGATCGGCGTCCCTCCTCCTGAGCTCGCGCGGACGTCGAAGCCACCGCCGAACGTCTCGGTGTTCTCCATCGCGTGGAGGAACGACCCGTTCGAGGCCATGCCGGTCACGAGCGTGAAGACGACGAGCGTGAACATCGCCAGCGTCGTCCCGGTGCGGAATCGGTTGGCGAGCGGGTAGGCCATCGACATCTTCAGGACGGGCGCGAGGCGCCGGATGCGTCCGAGCACGCGCATTGCAATGCCGAGCAGGAGGTCGGCGTTGAAGACGATCGCCCAGACGGAACCGATGACGATCATCAGCCCGGTAGCGATCCAGGTCGAGAAGTTCATCGACAGCGGGCCGAGTGCATCCTCCCAGTAGCTCCACGGCAGCAGGAGGATCACGGCGATCGTGAGCCCGCAGGTCGTGAACGCGATCCGCTCCGAGACACCGAGAGCCCGGAGCACGGGCACGAGGCTGACGATCATCAGCGAGATACCGACCATCGCAGGAGTCGCCGTGTCGCCGCTGATCCCCGACAGGGTGAGCAGGCCACCGAAGGCGAGCCCGACCGCGGCGAGCGCCAGTCGGCGGCGCCGCCGCGGGTTAGGAGGCTCGGGAAGATTTCGAATTGCCGCGGAGATCGTCATCCTGCTGACGCGCCAGGCCGAGAAGGCCACCACGGCGAGTGTGAGCAAGACGCCGAGCGCGTAGGCGATTGCGAGGCTCCGCGGCGTGACTGCGAACTCGATGTTCAGGCTCTCGCCCATCGCCGCGTCGAAGGCCCGCGCCATGACGAACACCATCACGAACGCGACTGCCGCTCCGAACAGCGCTCCGACGAGCGCGGCGACGAGGTCGTAGGCGGCGCCCTCGAAGGTGAAGCTCTGAACCAGATGCCCGCGGCGCGTGCCGATGGCGCGCGCGATTCCGAGCTCCCCACGGCGCTCGGCGGCAAGCATCACGAAGACGAGGAAAATGAGCAGGATGCCCGCGGCGATCGAGAACGAGCCGAACGTGGTGAAGAAGGCCATGAACGCGCCTCCCTCAACGTCGGCCGCCTCGATGGCGTCGCTTTTGGACGGGTCGACGTCGAGTCCGAGGGGACGGAGGATCGGAGCGAGCCGATCCACTACCTCGTCGGTGGCGCCCGCGCCCGACCATTCGTCGCCGCGGTTCGAGATGAGAACGTGGCGCACTTGGCCGGGCCGTCCCATAAGGGCCTGGGCCTCGGCGAGCGGGATGAGGAGCGCAGAGTCGGACGTGCCGGCACCCTCGTAGTCAACGACGTCCTTGACCGTGATGCGAAGAGCAGGGCCGCCGGCGAACAGGCTCAACCGATCGCCCGCTCCGACGCCGAGCTCCTCGGCGGCGTCCCGGTTCAGGAAGACTTGGCCGCTCCCGAGCTGATCCAGAGACACTGCCTCTCCAGCCGAGCCAACGATCGCTCCGAAACCGGCCATTCGCGCGGGGTCGGCGGCGAACATCGTCACTCGCGGCTCCGTCTGCCTCTGCAGCGGCGCCTGGACAGCGATCTGCTCGATTATGGCCGGCGTGATGCCGTCGACGAGATTCGTGCCGGCGAGCTCTCGCTCGATCTGGTCGACCAACGACTCGTCGAAGTACTCGATCCCGGTCGCCGAGCCGAGGCCCGTACCGAGGCTGATCTCAGTACCCCGGGCCGACACCAGCTCGTCGGTCTGACCGAGCGTCGCTACCGCGGTGCCGCGAATCGTGTGATTCATGGTGTCCCCGGTCGTCAGCGCGGTCGCGACGATCGTCGTGCCGAGCATCAGCCCGACGACGATTAGTGTCGTCCTTCCGCGCCGTCGTCCCACGTTGCGGACGCCGAGCTTGACCAGGATGGGATGCCTCAGCGCCAGGACACCGATGACCCCGAGGGCGAGGGCGAGCGCCGAAAGCAGGACGATGAGGAGCGCGTCGACCGGAATACCGAAAAGCTTCGTCATCGCGACGCGTACGCGAGCTCGCGCTCGGCGCTTTCGACGACTTCACCGTCGAGCATCTGGATGATCCGGTCGGTCTTCTCACCAACGGAGATGTCATGAGTGACGATCAGGAACGTCAGCCCGCGCTCGACGTTGAGGCGCCGCATCAGCTCCACGATCTCGGCGGCGCTCTCGCTGTCCAGGTCGCCCGTTGGCTCATCGGCCCAGACGACCGCGGGATCGTTCACGAGCGCGCGTGCGATGGTCACGCGCTGCCGCTGGCCGCCCGAGAGCTCGTCGGGAAGATGATGCGCCCGCTCGGTCAGACCGACGAGCTCGAGAGCCGCGAGCGCGCGCTCGCGCGCTTCCTTCTGCGAACGGCGGGCAACGAGGAGCGGCAGCTCGACGTTCTCGACCGCGTTCAGCACGGGCATGAGGTTGTAGAACTGGAAGACGAAGCCCATGCGCAGAGCGCGGTAGTCCGTGCGCTCCTTGTCCGACATGGACTTCAGGGACGTCCCCTCGATGAGAACGTCTCCCTCGTCGACAGAGTCGAGGCCTGAGAGGCAGTTCAGCAGCGTCGTCTTGCCGCACCCGCTCGGCCCCATGATCGCGACCATCTCGCCGCGACCGATCGCCAGGTTGACGCCGGTCAGTGCATGAACCTTCATCTTGCCCGTGTCGTAGACCTTGTGGACGTCGCGGGCCTCGACGAGGAACTCGCTGGTATCGATCTGTGTGTCGCTCATGCCGAGACCTTCTCCCGCGTTCGGCCTCGCGGCATCGGGGCGGCACCGCAGATCGCTTGCGGACTATCCCGTAGTGCCGATCAGCGCCAGCGCTGATGGCGGCCGCTCCTGCCCGTGCGACTCTGACCGGGATGAAGGTACGAGACGTCATGAGCACCGATGTTGCGGTGACGGCGCCGGGCGCTTCGCTGCGAGACGTCCTTGAGCTGCTGACGGCGCGAGGAGTCTCCGGGCTGCCGGTCGTCGATGAGGACGGCCACGTGCTCGGGGTCGTCTCGCAGGCGGACATCCTGGCGACGATTACAAGTCGACCGGTGACGAGTGAGATCGCCGACATCCTCCTCGCGGGCGCGACAGCCAAGCCGGACACGATCGCGAGAACTGCCGGAGAGGCCATGTCGTCACCGGCTCTGGTGATCGACGAAAGCTGCCCCGTCACACAGGCGGCTGCACACATGCTGGATCACGGGATCAAGCGGCTGCCAATCGTCCGTGCCGGCAAGCTCGTCGGAATCGTGACGCGAAGTGATCTTCTGCGCGGGCTCGCGCGCTCCGACGAGGAGATCGCGCGCGAGATCCGCGAGGAAATTCTAGGTCGCCTACTTGGCCTCTCGCCGATGGATGTCACCGCCCACGTCGAGCGTGGCATGGTCGCACTCTGCGGCCAGGTCGACACTCGCAGCGAAGCGGAGGTCATCGAAGGCCTCGTCCTCCGGGTGCCGGGCGTCGTCTCGGTCGAGGCGTCGATCGCGTGGAAGATCGACGATCGCCATCCGGCTCGGGCCTAACGGTCTGCGAAGACCGCGGACCACCCCTACAGGAGCGGCTCTGGCGCGCCCATCCCGGGAAGCTCTTCAGCATCCCGTGCTTGATCCTCGTCGAGGGAGCGCACAGGAAGTCCGGCCGACTTCCATGCGTCGAAGCCGCCGACGATGTCTGTGGCGTTGCTGCAGCCCAGCTCGCGCAGACTCGCCGCGGCGAAGCTCGAGGAGAATCCCTGGGCACAGAAGACGACGAGGCGGCAGTCGAGAGTCGTGATGTGCGGGTTCGAGTAGCCCGAGTCAGGATCGACTCGCCACTCGAGCACGGAGCGTGGAATGTGCAGCGACCCGGGAACGACCCCGTGACGGCGCCGCTCGTCCTGTGAGCGCAGGTCGACGAGAAGAGCTCCGTCGGCCATCGCACGATGAGCGTCTTTCGGAGCGAGGCGAGGTGCGATCCGCTCCTGCGCCTCGGCGAGAAGATCGGCCACCGACCGTCGCACCGGACGAGGGTGCCTCGCCCAGTGGGTTAACGCAACCCAGAGACCGCTCGCTGCTGTGAGTGTCGCGACGACGGCGATTGCCCAGTCGGCCCCGAACCCGTCAGCGACGACGCCGGCGATGACCGCGCCGACGACGAAGCCGAAGTCGCGCCAGAAGCGGTAGACGCCGACGAGCTGAGCACGCTCCACCGGCTGCGCGACGTCTGAGACCGCGGCGATCAAGGTCGGATAGACGAGGGCCGTCCCTGCTCCGAGCAGGATGGCGGCGCCGAGGGCAGGCGCGAAGGCGCCGCCTCCGGCGACCAAGAGCGCGAGCGCCCCGGCCTGGACGAGCATCCCCAGGACGATCAGCGGCTTTCGGCCTGTGTGGTCGGACAGCCAGCCGGTCAGGAGCTGACCGGCGCCCCAGACGGCTGGGTAGACGCCGGCGACGATGCCGACCTCGGTCACGCTGGCACCGTTCGCGGCCAGGTAGAGAGGCGCGAGGCCCCAGGCGAGGGCGTCGTTCAGGTTGTTGACCATGCCGGCCTGCGAACACGCGCGGAGAACCGGGTCTCGCAGCGTGCCGCGCGCGAAGGCGCTCCGAAACGAGCGCGCATCTCTGACTCCGTGTGCCTGCTGCTCCTCGTCCACGTGCGCGCCTGTGTCGCGCACGAAGAAGAACGAGATGAGCGTCCCAGAGACCGCGACGACCGCGGCGCCGACCCAGACGATTGTCCGCGGCGCGTAGGTCGCGGCGAGTACGCCGGTTCCCAGCGCCGCAACGGCGACGCCCAGGTAGCCGGCCGACTCGTTCAGCCCGAGTGCGAGCCCCCGCCGCCTCGGCCCGACCAAATCGATCTTCATCACGACGGTCATCGACCAGGCGAGGCCCTGGTTCAGGCCGAGGAAGAGGTTGGCTACGACGATCACCCACCAGCTCGGTGCAACGGCGATGAGAAGCGGCAAGGGCAAGGCAAGCAGCCAGCCGAGGACAAGCAGGCGCTTGCGCCCGACCCGCTCGGCCAGGCCACCCGCGGCGAGGTTGGCCAACGCCTTCGCGATCCCGAAGGCGACAACGAATGAGAGGATCGCGCTCGTCGAGGCGAGCCCGAACTCGTCCTCGCCGACGAGCGGAAGGACACTCCGCTCGAGGCCGACCATCGCGCCCACGAACGCGTTCAGCCCAACGAGGAGAGCGAACTGACCCGCGTTCGCCCGAAGCCCGAGGCGAACGGAGCCGGGCGTCATCTGCGGGCCGGCGAGAGCCCGCTGCGGTTGGCGGCGACGATCGCCGCCTGATCGGCCGGCGGCGCCGGCACGTCTTGCAGGAGTGCGCGCGTGAAGCTTTCTTCGTCCGCCTGCGCGAGGGCTTCGTTGTGACGGCGCTCGAAGCCGATCGAGGAGAAGGGGTTGCCCGAAAGGGCACGCCCACAGACGGATCCGCCATAGTGGCTCGGGTAGACGAGCACATGGTCGGGAAGCTCGAGCAGACGTTGGATCGAGCGGAACTGCTCGCGGGCGAGCGGCTCCGGATCGCCGGCGGAGTGGAGATCGGGTCGGCCGACGTCGCCGACTAGGAGCGAGTCGCCGCTGAAGACGAGCCAGGGCTCCTCGGTGCCGCGCCGGCGATCGGCGACAACGAAGGCGAAGTGGGCAGGCGCGTGCCCCGGAGTCGCAAGTGCGCGGACGAGGGTGTTCCCAAGCTCGACGACCTCGCCGTCCGCCAAGCCGACATGGTCGAAGTCGACGCCCGCTTCGGCCGGGAGATACGCCGTTGCCCCGGTCGCCTCGACGAGCGCCGGCAGGCCGGAGACGTGGTCTGCCTGCACGTGTGTCTCGAAGATGGCCGTGATCGGGGACCCTGCGCGCTCAGCGGCCTCGAGGTAGCTCTCGACGAGCTCCACATGTGGGTCGACGACCGCGAGCGTTGCGTGCGTGAGGCAGCCGAAGAGATAGCTCGCGCAGGCCGTCTCGTCATAGAGGGACGGGCGCAGGATCATTCTGAGTTCCAGCCTAGGGTGTAGGCTGGCATCGCGCTAGGCGAAAGTCCCGATGGTAAGCATCGTTTCTGCCGATAGCACTCTCTCGCTCCTCTGGGACTCCACGCGTCTCCGGCTGCTCGTCGAGCTTGAGCGTCAGGGAAGCGTCTCGGCCGCGGCACGCGCGGTCGGGATTGGACAGCCGAGCGCCAGCGAGCACCTGCGACTCCTCGAGGCGGCCGCCGGCCAGCGGCTCGTCGAGAGAAACGGACGCACCAGCCAGCTGACCGAGGCAGGGCGTGTGCTCGCCTCCCACGCGAGCCAGGCGCTCGCGACACTCGCAGCCGGCGAGGAGGAGCTGCACGCCCTCGCGGGTCTCGAGTCGGGAACCATCCACATCGGCGCCTCGACGACACCCGGCGTCTACCTCCTCCCGGACACGCTCGGCTGCTTCCAGCGCGACCATCCAAACGTCTCGATCGAGGTCGAGATCGCATCCACTGGCGAAATCATCGAGCGACTGCTGGCCGGCCGGATCCAGCTTGCCCTCGTCGGCGATGCGGCGGCCGACGAGCGGGTCGAGTTCGAGCCGCTCCTCTCCGACGAGATCGTCGGCATCGCCAAGCCGGGACTCCTGCGCAAGGCGAAAGGCAAGGTCAAGCCGGAGGCGCTCAGCTCCGAGACGCTGCTCGTGCGCGAGGCGCGCTCGAGCACACAGCAGGTTGCAGACCGCGCGCTTCGCGCCGCAGGCGTCGAGCCGAAGCGCGTCTGGGAACTCGACTCGTCCGAGGCGATCAAGCGTGCGGCTCGTGAAGGGCTCGGCATCGCGTTCGTTTCGCTCTACGCAGTCGCGGAGGAGGTCGAGCGGGGTGAGCTCGAGTGCTTCCGCCTCGCCGGTCAGCCACGGATCGAGCGGCGCTTCCACATTGCCCGCCTCGCGCGACGCTCGCCTAGCCCGAGCGAGCGCCGTTTCATGGCAACCGTGACGCGCTGCGCCAAGGGCGCCCACCACGCGGCCGCGATCGTGGGCTAGAGACAGTGGCGCCCGTACTCGACCCGGAAGGCGTGCACCTCGACTCGCTTCGTCGCCTTGCCGACTTCTCGGGCGCGTCTGTGATCGAGGTCGGCTGCGGGGATGGGAGGCTGACCGCAGGGCTCGCCGAAGAGGCCGCGAGCGTCTTCGCATTCGACTCCGATGCCGAGGCGGTCGCGACCGCGCAGGCCCAGCTAGCCGAGCACGACGAGCGGGTGACCTTTCAGGTCGGGTCTGCGAGACAGATCGAGATCCCGCGAACGCAGTACGACATCGTCGTCTTCTCCTGGTCGCTCTGATGATTGGAGCCCGAGGACGTCGTGCACGTCCTGCGCCGCTTCCGAGACGTCCTAGCCGCTGGCGGACTGATGCTCGATCTGCAGGTGATCCGCCCGAACCCGGTCGTCGAGTACGGCGGCAAGGATCTCTGCGAGATCGAGGGCGGCGCCCTCTTCGCGACGGCTGAGCCCGCCGCTGCCGAGGTCGACTCGATGGTCGCCGCTGGCCTGCTCGTCGAGGAAGCGCGCGACGACCACGACGTGAGAAAGCACTACGCGTCAGGTGCCGAGCTCGTCGCCGACTTCGAGAGCTCGATTCGAGACCTCCCGGCCGACTGGATCCCGCGCCTGCAGCTGTTGGAGGGGCGCTGCGCCGCGCGGGAGTGCTGCCGGACACGCAGGCTCCGTGCGACCGGCTAGGCCGGCGCAGCTCCCACGTAGCGGAAGCCCAGCGCGGCGATCTCGCCTCGATCGATGGCCGCCTGCTCCTCCGCGAACGACGCCGCGCCCTCGAGATCGCGCCAGAGGTAGGGGACACGGGCGAAGACCTGCTCCCGGAAGCGTCGAGCCAGCGCTGTCCTCATCTCCATCTCGCCGTGGATGTGGGAATCGTCGTGCTCCCACTCGCAGAGGCACTCGGCGAGCGACGCAGGCGCCTCCGGCCCGCCGCCGGCGGCGATCGTCCTGCGGTGCGCGTAATACCAGGCAGCCGTCGGCTCGTCGAAACGCTCCTTCGCATAATCGTCGAGCAAGACAAGACCGCCTCGCACGAGCAGCGAATCGATCTTCCCCACGGCAACGTCGAGGTCGGGAACGTGATGGAGCGAGCGGCTCGCCACGACGGCGTCGAACGGCGCGGGCTCGTCGAGCTCCTCGAGCGTCACCTGGCGATAGAGCGGGCCCTCGGGGGCGTCCGGGTCGATTGCGACGACGGCGTGATCGGCGGCGGCGAGACTTCTGGCCAGGTCGCCGGTGCCGCAGCCGATCTCGAGGACCCGCGCCTGGGCGGGAATCCGTGTGACGACGAAGCTCTCGAAGTCCAAGCTCTCAGGCTAGATCCACGACGGTCGACCCCGCTTGCCGCGCACCTAGAAGCGGGGCGACCAGGTAGAAGCTCGCCTGCTGGACACGAGGAGTGAGGTGTTCTAGGCTAGTGACGAATCGCTCAAGCAGCTAGTAGAAAGGAGCGGCCATGGCCATTCCTGAAGAAGCTGCTCTCGACAGGCGAAGGTTCGTGGTCGGAGCCGCCGGGGTCGTCGTCGGCGCCGGGCTCTCGACCCTCAGTCGGCCTTTGACGTCAGCAGCTTCGTCTCGTTCCACGAAGGGTGGGGTGGCGACACTCCCGACCCCGATTCTAGGAGGCGCCTTCGATGTCGGGCCGCCACTCGGCGTCCTGCACGTCTTCGCGCCGGGCGATCCCACGGTCACCCTTCCCTTTACGGGCCTGACCCTCGGAGGCTTCAACGTCGAGCCGATCACGGTCACGGACTTCAAGGGCTCGAGCGCCGTCGCGTTCCATGTCGGCAGCGCACGAGGGAGCGACGGCAAGACCTACAACCTGGAGACGGATATTCGTGCGTTCGAGGGCACGTACATCGTCGACGGTGTCAGGCACCGGGGCTCGTTCGGCTTCATCTGAATCGACCTCTTCGACCCCGGTACGGGGTCGCAGGTGCACGACTTCAACGGCGGCATCCTCCCGTCAGGTCTCTTCTGGACGTTCGACGCACGGAGCTCCCTCGACTTCAAGATGGACAGTCGGCGCGCTGTCCTGCAGGTGAAGAACCTGCCCGTCATCGACACGTTCCAGTTCTTCGGGCCGAACGACGCGCCGGCCCTCGTCGACTTCCGCGCCGAATGGGAGGCGACGGGCCCGGCGGTCCCCCGCGGCAGCGGAGACAGCGTTCCCCCGACCGATCCGGCCGCCTTCCTCGGGCGGATCGCCCCGGCGGTCTCGACGATCTCCTGCTCCGGCGAGGAGTTCGGCTTCGAGTTCAGGTCGAACAGAGGCGCGAGCACGTCCCGGCGCGGGTGGGCGCAGATCGGCACAGAGCGAAACGGCAGTTTCGTCTGACGCGGTACCCGAACGCCATGTCCTGAGCGATCGAAGCCCCGCCTCCGCGGGGCTTCGACTAGTCCCGAACGTGACTACGCCGACGCCCTTGGAGCCGGCGGCGAGGCAGCACGTGCCGGCCGCGACCGCGACGAATCTTCGCGGAAGCTCCAAGGTTGGATGTTGTGCGTAGACGGGGCACGGACCGCACACTCGACGGCTGCCTGGAGCACGTCCCCCGTGGCGCTCAGTTGTCCGTGCCGTCGGGAACGATGACGACCGGGCAGGGCGCGTGGTGTACGCACTGCGCGCTGACTGAGCCGAGAAGAAGGCCCGTGAAGCCGCCGCGGCCGCGTGAGCCGACAACAAGAAGCTCTGCATCCTCCGCGGCCGCGATCAGCGCCGGCGCAGGCCGCATCTCGACGAGCTCGCCTACGAGCTCGAGCTTGGGCTCGAGCGCCCTGGCCTGGTCGAGAGCTTGGTCGAGCACCTTTCTCGAAGCCGCGGCGAGGTGCTCGTAGACCTCCTCATCGGTCGGCTCGATGGTTGGGGATCCGATCACCCAGGCATCGGGTATCGCTTCGATCAGCGGAACCATCCAGGCGTGTACGACGTGGAGTGGAGCCGTCCGCAGGCCGGCTTCGGCTACAGCCCACTCCAGCGCCCGGACCGAGCCGGGCGAGCCGTCGACGCCGACGACGATCTTCGCCATCAGAACGCCTCTGGAAGCGCATCGCGCTCGATCGGGCAGGACATGCAGCGGGGCCCGCCGCGGCCGCGTCCGAGCTCAGACCCGGCGATGGTGATGACCTCGATGTCCTCGTGGCGAAGGCGCGTGTTCGTCTCGACGTTCCGCTCGTAGGCGACGACCACACCCGGCGCGACAGCAAGGACGTTGTTGCCGTCGTCCCACTGCTCGCGCTCGGACTCGTAGCGGTCGCCCCCGGTCTCGACGAGCCGAACCGAAGGAAGGTCGAGCGCGCGGGCGATCTCGACGAAGAGATCCTCCCGCTTCTCGATCATGAGCCCGCTTCGGCCCGGATGGATGACGTAGGGGACGAGCGCGCCTCGCAGGTCCGAATAGATCGTGAACGCGTCACGGTCGATCATCGTCATGACGGTGTCGAGGTGCATCGACGAACGCTGCGCCGGGAGGAGCACCGCGATCACCTCGGTCGCCGCCTCGGCGGCGAAGAGGCGTTCCGCGAGCAGCTCCACCGCGACCGGAGTCGTCCGCTCGCCCATGCCGACGAGCACCGCTCCGTTCCCGATCACGAGAATGTCACCGCCCTCAAGGTGCGGCGGCAACGCCCAGCCATCGCTCCAGAGCTCGAAGTCGCGGCCGGCGAAGAGCGGATGGTGCTTGTAGATCGCGTCGAGGTGGATCGACTCGCGTGCACGGGCCGGCTTGGCCATCGCGTTCACCGTCACCCCGCCGTAGATCCACGCGGAGGTGTCGCGCGTGAACATGTGGTTCGGGAGGGGTGGCAGCGCGAATCCGTCGTCGCGGTCTCTCGCCACGACCGCTGCGAGCGACTCGGCTTCGAACGGAAGCTCGTCCCACGCGAGGCCACCGATCAGCCAGTGCGCCGCCTCGGCGGCAGTCATCGACTCGAGCCAGAGCCGTGCCGCTGGACTGAGCGTCGGCTTCAGGTTCGCGGCCCGGAGCGTCCGCTCGAGAACGTCCTCACGCACAGCCCCGTCCTCGAGCGTCTCCGCGAGGAGACGCTCGAGGAGGAGGACCTCGACGCCCCGCTCCGAGAGAGCATCGGCGAAGGCGTCGTGCTCCTGTCGGGCTCGCTTGACCCAGAGGACGTCGTCGAAGAGCAGATCGTCCTTGTTCCGTGGAGTCAGGCGCCGAAGCTCGAGGTCGGGACGGTGGAGGATGACCCTCCGAAGCGTCCCGACCTCCGAGCCCACGTACAGGCGCGTGGCCTGTTCCGTGTTAGTGGTCACGTCCGGCTCCAACCATCGGCGGCGCGGTGAATGGGTCGAGCATGTCGTCCACGACGATGTCCTCGCTCGGCGTCTCCCGGCTCTGGCGCCACTTCAGCCAGATGTACACGGGGATGCCAGCGACCAGGAGCATGAAGCCCTTGGCGATGTACTCGTAGCCGGCGCCCCAGATCGCCCAGGTCGAGTAGGCGAGCGCAAGGAACGCGATCACCGAGTAGCGGGCGAGGTGGACGGCCGAGAACGACTCGCGGTCGGCGAAGAAGAGATAGAGCTGCGCCGCCGCGGCGTACATGTAGGGAATCAGGGCCGTGAGCGTGGCGATAATGATGATGTCGGTGAACATGTCGACGATCGAGCCGGAGCTCTGCAGGTTCAGAAGCAGGAGCCCGGTGATGAGGACGGACGAGAGCACGAGTCCGAAGACCGGCGTCCCTCGCTTGGCGTCCACCCGGGCGAACCGCTTCGGGAAGAGGCCGTCCTGGGCGGGCGCGAGGGCGGCCCGACCCTGCAGAAGAATCCACCCGTTGAGGACGCCGAAGATCGAGATCATCGCGACGATCGCGATGGCCTTGCCACCCCAGGTCCCGCCGAAGATCACGTTCGCGCCGTCGGCGAAGGGGCTGGTCGAGTTGGCGAGCGTCGAGCTGGCGATCATCCCGAAGAGCGCCAGCGTCGCGATGAGGTAGACGATCGACGCAGCGGCCGTGCCGATTATGGTCGCCCGCGGGATTGTCCGCTCGGGATCCTTGACCTCCTCGGCCGGGACGGTCGCCGACTCCAGGCCGATGAAGGCCCACAGGGTCAGAAGCGCTGCGGCGCTGATGCCCCAGTCGAAGCCGCTTTCGAGCGCGAAGGGCTCGAAGTTCGAGCTGTCCATGAAGAACAGGCCGACCACACCGATCACGAGCAGCGGGACGAACTTGAGGATCGTCGTCACGACCTGGACGATCCCGGCTTCGCGCACGCCGACGATGTTGACGAGCGTGAGGATCCAGATGAGTGCGATTGCGACGAGCACGGCGACCCAGTTCGTCGCGGCGTCGCCCCAGAAGACAGCCAGGTAGCCGGCGAAGGCGATGGCGATTGCCGCGTTCCCGACCCAGGCGTTGATCCAGTAGCTCCACGCGGTCTGGAAGCCGATGAAATCGCCGAAGGCCTTGCGCGCGTAGACGTACGGCCCGCCGGTCTTCGGGTAGGCGCGCCCGAGCGTCGCGAAGACGAGCGCAAGCAGCATGGCGCCGATCCCCGTGAACAGCCAGGCGACGACCGAGACGGGGCCGGCCGTCCCTGCCATGGCGGCAGGAAGCAGGAAGATCCCCGATCCGATCATGTTCCCGATGACGAGGGCGGTGGCCATCCAGAGACCCATCGAACGCTTGAGCCCAGGGCGCGTCTCGCCCGCGCGACCGTTGCCCTCCGAGGTGCTGCTGTGAGTACTCATCTCGACCTCCTAGCCGAGTTCAGATTCCGGCTCTCATCGTCCGGAGCAGAGGAGGCCGCCGCATCAGCGCCGACGCCGATCTCGAATGCGGACAAACTACGGAGCTCAAGCCGTCGAAACGACGGCAAGATGGAGCGCGATGGTCATCGACCCTCAGATCGCTGACGTCATCCTGCGAGATGGGAGCACGCTACGGCTTCGCCCGCCGCGCGAGGCCGACGCCTCCACAGTCCTGGAGCTGTTTCGAGGACTGTCGCCCGAGAGCCTGCACTTGCGCTTCCATGGGATGCCCGGGGTGACTCCGGCGCTCGTCGGCCCGCTGATGAAGTCCGACTGGGACGAGCGCGGCGCGCTGATCGGGACGCTCGACGCCGAAGAGGGAGAACGGGTCGTCGCCCTGGCGTCGTACGCGCGCCTACGGGACCCAACCGCCGCGGAAGTCTCGTTTGCGGTTGCCGACGACCTTCAAGGACGCGGCATCGGGATGCGTCTGCTTGAGCAGCTCGCGGACATCGCTCCTCGCTACGGGATCGAGCGTTTCGTCGCTCGAGTCCTGCCCGAGAACCGCCACATGCTGAGCGTGTTCACGGACGCCGGGTTCGACGTTGCGCGAAGACTCGACCAAGGAACCGTCGAGCTCGAGTTTCCGCTGTCCCCGACTGACGTCTATCGCGCCCACGTCGACGAACGGGCTCACACAGCGGTGGTCGCGTCGCTCCAGTCTTTCTTCCAGCCTGAGAGCGTGGTCGTCATGGGCGCTTCCCCTCGAGCCGGGTCGATCGGCGGCGGCCTCTTCCGCAACATCGTGACGGGAGGCTTCCACGGTCGAGCCTATCCCGTGAACCGCGAAGGAAAGCCAGTCGCGGGAGTCGAGGGGTACGAGGCGATTGATCAGATCCCCGCCTCCATCGATCTCGCCGTCGTCTGCCTTCCCGGCGGGCTCGTCCTCGATGGCTGCAAAGCGGCGCTCCGACACGGGACGCGGGCGCTCTGCGTCATCTCGGCGGGCTTCGCCGAGATCGGAGGGGAAGGCGTCGCACGTCAGGAGCAGCTCCTGGCACTCGTCCGAAGCCACGGCGCTCGGCTGATCGGACCGAACTGCCTTGGCGTCGCGAGCTCCAAGACCTCCCTCAACGCCACCTTCGCTCCCCGCCCGTTTCCGCCCGGTTCGATCGGCTTCTCGTCGCAGAGCGGAGCGCTCGGCCTCGCCCTGCTCGCCCAAGCGGAGGGCCGGGGCCTCGGGTTCTCGTCCTTCGTCTCGATCGGGAACAAGGCCGATGTCTCGTCCAACGACCTCCTCGAGTACTGGGAAGACGACCCGGCAACCGCGGTTGTGCTGCTCTACCTGGAGTCGTTCGGAAATCCCAGACGCTTCGGCCGCATCGCGCGGCGAGTCGCGCGTACCAAGCCGATCCTCGCGATGAAGAGCGGGGTAACCGGGGCGGGCTCGCGGGCGGCGTCGTCCCACACGGCTGCCCTCGCCGGCTCGGAGGCCGCGGTCTCAGCGCTCTTCCGCCAGGCGGGCGTCACCCGGTGCGACACCCTCGAAGAGCTCATCGACGCCGCCGCGCTCTTCTCGAGCCAGCCACCACTACAGGGAACACGAGTCGCAGTGCTGACCAACGCGGGCGGCCTGGGAATTCTCTGCGCAGACGCCTGCGACGCCGCCGAGCTCGAGCTCCCGCAGCTCTCGGAGGCGACACGAGCCACCCTCGCGGCCGTGCTCCCACAGGAGGCCAGTACGGCGAACCCGATCGACATGCTGGGCTCCGCCTCGGCCGACCTCTACGAGGCCGTCCTTCCACCGCTCCTCGCGGACGCATCGGTCGACGCCGTCATCGTGATCTTCGTCCCCGCCGCCTCGGTCACGGTCGCAGACGTCGGCGCGGCGATCGAGCGGGCGACCCGCGACCAGGCCAAACCCGTCCTTCCCGTGCTCATGGGCGGCGGACATCCGGGCTCCTTTCCTTACCCAGAGTCCGCCGCACGGGCCCTTGGTCGTGCAGCCGAGCGCGCCGACTGGCTCAGGCGCCCGATCGGAGCCGAGCTCACAGTGGACGGAGTCGATTCGCACGCGGCTGCCGAAGTAATCGCGGCGGCCGTAGGCACTGCGGACGACGTCTGGCTCTCGCCTGGTGAAGTGCGGCGACTTCTCGAGGCGTACGGGATCTCTCTCGTTCCAGAGCGGCTCGCGGCCGATGCCGGCGAAGCAGACGCCCTGGCCACGGAACTCGGCTTCCCCGCGGTCGTCAAGACGGCCGAGCCCGGGGCCCACAAGACGGAGCAGGGCGGCGTCGCGCTCGACCTCGCGACTCCGGAGGAGGTGCGGACGGCGGCCGAGCGAATCGGCGGGCCGCTCATCGTGCAGCCGATGATCGAGGGGGGTGTCGAGCTTCTGGCTGGCTTGGTTCAGGATCCTGTCTTTGGGCCGCTCGTGGCGTTCGGGCCCGGCGGCGTGCTCGGCAGAGCTCATCGGCGAAGCGCGGTTCCGGCTCGCGCCGATCGCTGACACGGATGCGCGCGAGTTGGTCACCGAGGGGAAAGCCGGTCGCCTGGTCGCCGGCTTCCGCGGGCGCCCGGCAGCTGACGACGGCGCGCTCGTCGACCTAGTGGGCCGGCTTGCGCGCCTCGGCGAGGATCACCCCGAGGTTGCAGAGCTCGACCTGAACCCCGTCCTTGGGCTCGCGACCGGCTACGTGGTGGTCGACGCGCGCGTCCGGGTCTGCCGGCCCACCTTCCCAGTCGCCCCGAAGACCTGGTAACGGCGCAGTCTTCCTGCGGCTTTTCCGCAGAAGGGTTCAGCGTCTCCACCGATTGCGCCGTGCCTGTCCGGAGGGACGATTCCGGCGTACCCCCAAGGAGGAGACATGCAGACCATCGTTGTTGGTTATGACGGATCCGATCCGGCCCACCGTGCCCTCGACAGGGCCACCGAGCTCATCGACGATGGCGGGACCGTCGTCCTCGTTAGCGCGGTTCACCTGCTCGCAGGCAAGGGCGGCATGGGATTCGACCCCGTCGAGAGAGAGGACTTCGATCGGCAGTTGGACGCGGCCAAGGGTCATCTGGCCGAGAGAGGGATCGCGGCCACGACCGTTGAAGGCCTGGGCGACGCCGCCAGGGTCATCACCGAGCAGGCCAAGGAGTCAGGCGCAGACCTGATCGTGGTCGGAAACGGGCACAAGAACCTCCTCGAGCGGCTCTTGTTCGGTTCCGTCAGCGACGGCGTTTCGCATCGCACGAACTGCGACGTGTTGGTCGTCGACTGATGAACACGACTTCACACCACCAGGCTGTACGTCCGGAAACGGATCGCGAGGTCTTCAGCCGCGTCCTCTGCGGGGTCGACACCCTGCCGGAAAGCCTTGAGGCCGCCCGCCAGGTCGATGCGCTTCAGGGCGAGCGTGGAAGCCTGACGGTCATCTCCGTGCTCGAACTGGACGCGACGGTTCACGCGGGTTGGATGGCCGTATCAGCCGCTTCGGGGCTGAGGGCCGAGACGGAGTCGGCGTTGCGCGCCGCGCAGACGGAAGCCCCGGGCGCGACCTGCCGGCTCGTCGAAGGGCGTCCCGACCAAGTGTTGCTCTCCGAGGCGAAGCGCCAGGGTGCGACGCTGATTGCCGTCGGGACGCACGGGATCTCTCGACCGGTCGGAATCGCCCTCGGCACCGTGACCACCACGGTTCTCCACGAGGCGCCATGCTCGGTCCTCGTTGCTCGCGAGGGTGCGCCTGAAAGTCACACCCCGCGCTCGATCGTCGTGGGTGTGGACGGTTCGCCCGAGTCAGCCACCGCAGTCGACGTCGCGACCGCACTTGCGGAGCGGCTTGGAATCGAGATGCAGTGTCGGGCCATTCGCGAGGGTAAGGACTTCGATCAGTCCGCAGTCGATCTCATCGCAGACAACGTCCGCTTCGAGGACGGTAAGCCCGTCGAGATGCTCGTCGCGGCCGTGAGCCCGGGCGACCTCCTCGTCGTGGGGAGCCGGGGCCTCCACGGCGTCCGCGCCCTCGGAAGCGTCAGCGAGAGAGTGGCGCACAAGGCCCCCTGCTCCGTCCTCGTCGTTAGACCGCCGACTTCCTCATGAGCAACCGCCTGCTGGCCGTCGGCGTCCTCGCGGCGATCGGCGCCGGCGGGCTGTTGCACCTCCTCGCGGAGCCCAAAGCCGGAAACGCCGTCTGGGCCGTCGCGACGGCGGTTGTGCTCGTGCCGCTCGCGTGGTCCGTGGCGCGAAGCCTGCTTCGTGGAGACGTCGGTGTCGACACAATCGCGCTCGTCGCCATGGCGGCCTCACTGGCGCTCGGGGAGTACCTGGCGGGCGCGGTCGTCGGACTCATGCTCGCGGGCGGAAACGCTCTGGAGGACTCGGCGGCCGGCCGTGCGCGAAAGGAGCTCAGGTCACTGGTCGAGCGCGCACCTCGTGTCGCTTACCGGCGGATCGGCGACAAAGTCGAGGAAGTTCCGGTCGAGGCGCTGTCCATCGGCGATCGCGTGCTGGTACGACAAGGCGAGGTCGTTCCCGTCGACGGGCTCGTGATGAGCGGAGAGGCGGTTCTCGACGAGTCGGCGCTCTCAGGCGAAGCGTTGCCGGTTTCGTACAAGCAGGGAGCACCCGTCTGCAGCGGAACCGCGAACGCCGGAGATGCGTTCGAACTGCGCGCGACGCGACCTGCATCCGAGAGCGCGTACGCGGCCGTCGTCCGTCTCGTGCGCGAGGCCGAGAGTCACAAGGCTCCCTACATCCGCATGGCCGATCGCTATGCCGCCTTCTTCCTGCCCGTTACGCTGATCGCGTCGGGGCTCGCGTGGGCGCTGAGCGGCGATCCGGTTCGTGGGCTGGCGGTGCTCGTCGTCGCGACGCCATGTCCTCTCATCCTCGCTGCGCCCGTCGCGATCCTTTCGGGTGTCTCGCGCGCCGCACGGGCCGGCGTCATCGTCAAGGGCGGCGCCGCGATCGAACGGCTCGGAGAGGCCCGCACGGTGATCCTCGACAAGACGGGAACTCTCACCCTCGGCACGCCGGAGATCGAACAGCTCGTGCCCTTGGGAGGATCGGACGGGACGGAGATGCTGAGACTCGCCGCTTCCGTCGACCAGCTCTCAGCACACTCACTTGCCGAAGCGCTGGTCCTGGGCGCCCGACGTCGTGGTCTCGACCTCAGCTTTCCCGAGGAGGTCGATGAGGGGGCCGGCCAGGGTGCCGAGGGTCTGGTGGACGGACGCCGCGTGGCGGTCGGGAGTGAATCCTGGCTGACGGGACGCGGCTATCCCGTACCGCCCCAAGCCTTGCTTGGGCTCGACACGGCGAACGGCGCCGGTCGTGCCAAGATCCTCGTCGGTGTCGAGCGCCACCTGGCAGGTGCGATCGTCATGGCCGATCACCTTCGCCCGGATGCGAAGGAGCTCGTGGAAGACCTGAGACAGACGGGGATCCGTCACGTCGCCATGGCAACTGGCGATCGCGCGAACGTGGCGGACGGGATCGGGCGCGCCGTCGGCGTCGACCGCGTGTACGCCGAGCAATCTCCGCAGGAGAAGCTGGAGCTCGTCCGCTCTATCCAGCAAGACGCCGAGCTACGTCCCGTCGTGATGGTCGGCGACGGGGTCAACGACGCTCCAGCGCTGGCCCTTGCCGATGTCGGAATCGCGATGGGAACCGCAGGTGCAACCGTAGCTTCGGAGACCGCCGACGCGGTCATCCTCGTGGATCGAATCGACAGGGTCGCCGACGCCGTGAGGATCGGACAACGGTCGCTCTCCATCGCCCGCCAAAGCGTCCTGGCCGGCATCGGGCTCAGTCTGATCGCCATGTGCTTTGCCGCATTCGGCTTCATCCCGCCCGTCTACGGCGCCCTGCTTCAAGAGGGAATCGACGTGGCCGTGATCCTCAATGCGCTCAGAGCACTCCACGGCTGAGCCCGAGGTCGCCGGCATCGACCTCTACTGGCTGCCGCTCGGCGCCGGGGGTCACTCGGTCCGACTAAACGGGCGTCTCTTCGAGGCGGGCGCAGCACTGCTCAGTCGGCGAGGTCGATGCGATCTCTACCACTCCGCCCTGGAGGTTCGCGTCCCGGAAGCACGCTACGTCATCGAGATGGCACCAGTCTGGGCCGGCAACCAAGCGGAGCACGGCGGCGTCGCGGAAGGGGCGGTTGGGGCACGCGCCGCGGGCCGCTTCCGACTCTTCCGGTACGAAGTGCGCTGCTGGCGCGAAGGCGTCATCCCCGACATCGCCGAAGCAGTCGACAGCCCGCGCTTTCTTAGCGACGATCTCACCTGCGCGCGACGCCTGCTCGAGCTGGTGCCTCGAGTGCCCACACCTGTCTGGGGCCGCGACGAGTTGCGGGCCGGCGAGATGTGGAACTCGAACTCGCTTACCTCCTGGCTCATCGTCCGCAGTGGGCTCGACGTCGAGGAACTCCATCCTCCTCCCGGCGGACGAGCCCCAGGCTGGCATGCCGGCATCGTCGTCGCGGGCCGCTAGCTCGCAGCCGAGTGTTCGTCTAGCGTCGCCAAGCGAAGGCCTTCACGGCCTTGCGCGGTGCGCCGGCCATGACCGCGTGCCATGCCTCACCAGCCGCATGGAGTGCTGGATCCTCGGCAGAAAGCGCGATCGGCGGCTCGCTCCCTGGCGTTTCGAAGTCGAAGATGACCTCGTGGTCAGTGAGAAAGACTTCGTGCCGTGAGAGCTGCGTTGCTTCGATCTCGAATGGCGGGCCCTGACTCAGGAGTTCCTTCACCTGATCCTTGGCACCCTCGACTAAAGGCACGACGACGACCAGCCGACTCATGGCTCCGTCCTTGGAGCGAGCCGACTCGTGAGTCGCTCGACGATCTCGCGTCCGGAGCCCATGCCATCGACCGCGGCTATGGAAATCCGCTCCCTTCTGTTGCGAGCAAGAACGGCAGTCGGTTGTGAGTGGATGCGGTCGACAGGCGCGGCATTCGCAACGCTCGTGAGCTCCCGGTAGAGGACGACCTTCGATGACACGCGGCCCGCGCCCCTGCCGGCTTCGAGAAGAAGGCTCGTCGGGCCGAGTACGAGCTTGCCCGCACTAATCGGCCCATCACCGTCTCGCCAGAGGACTGCGTAGCTTTCTCGGAACATCGTCCTCGCAGTGTCGGCACAGTTCTTGGCTGCGACATCGGTGCGCTGTCCGATTCAGCTTGCGGCTTTCCCGCAACGGTCTCAGCGGACGCACCGATGCCGCAGCGCAGGTCAACGCCGATCCTTGATGGCATGCCCAGCCGCGGAAGGAAGCTCGTGTTGATCGCCGGGGGCGGCGTAGCGGCCCTCGAGGCGATGGTTGCCCTGCGGCGGATGGCCGGCGACCTAGTCGAGGTCGCGCTGATCTCTCCTGATCGCGATTTCTTCTATCGGCCACTTTCGGTGGGCGAGCCGTTCGGCGTAGCCGAGGTGCTTCGCTTCGACCTCCCGACGTTGGCACGCGGATGCGGTGCGACACATCGACTCGGCACTCTCACCTCGGTCGATGCCGAGGCCCACGAAGTCCGCACGAGTCACAACGCAACCTTGGAGTACGACCTCCTGCTGATCGCGACAGGTGCACGACCGCGCGAGGCGGTACCGGGGGCGATCACATTCCGCGGCCAGGTCGACGTGCCGCTGATCAACGGGATGCTCGAGGACATCGACCGTGGCCTGATCGAGCGGGTGGCCTTCGCGCTCCCAGGAGGCGTAACCTGGCCGCTACCGCTGTACGAGCTCGCTCTTCTGACCGCCGAACACACTCGGGGCGCGGACATCGAGGTCACCCTCGTCAGCCCCGAAGAAACCCCGCTCCACGTCCTTGGACGGCACGCCAGCGAGACCGTCGCCGACCAACTGCAGGAGCACGGGATCCGGTACCTCCCGATGACCTATCCGGACTCCTTTGCGAAGGGCGAACTGCGAATCGTCCCGGGTCCCTCCTTGCGGGTTGACGCCGTCGTCTCCCTGCCCCGGCTTAAGGGCATCCCGGTTGCCGGCGTCCCGCAGGACGAAGAATCGTTCATTCCAATCGACCCGAGCTGCCGCGTTCAAGGGCTTGAGGATGTCTTCGCAGTCGGAGACATCACCACATTCCCGGTGAAACAGGGAGGCATCGCGGCGCAACAGGCGGACGTCGCCGCCACCGAAATCGCCGCTGCCGCCGGCGCGGACGTAATCTCGAAGAACTTCGACCCTGTGCTGCGGGGCCTTCTCCTGAGCGGCTCCCCTCGCTTCTTCCGGACAGAGCTGAGCGGTGGACACGGACGCGCATCAACCGTAGATACCGACGCGCTCTGGTGGCCAGCGGGAAAGATCGCGGCGCGTTATCTCAGCCCATACCTGGCCGAGCACGCCGGGCTCGCGTACGGCCCGCGAGGGCCGGCCTCACTCCTCTAGCAATCCCTGCGCCAGCGCGTAGCGCACGAGCTCAGCCCTGGTGGTGAGCCGGAGCTTCTGCATGATGTGTGCCCGGTGGGTCTCGGCCGTTCGGACCGAGATGAAGAGCGTGGCCGCGATCTCCTGGTTCGTGTGGCCGAGCGCCAGAAGCCGCAGAACCTCGCGTTCGCGGTCCGAGAGCGGGTCCTCTTCCGCGCGGGCGGAAGCCTCTGCCTCGGCGACGGCCATTCGCGCACCGAGGGCCGGATGGACGTACCGCTCTCCACCAGCAACCTGCCGCAAGGCCGTCACGAGCTCCGTGTCTGCGGCCTCCTTGAGGACGTAGCCGAAGGCGCCAGCAGCGAACGCCGCACGCACGTAGCTCGGGTCGTCCTCCATCGAGAGGACAAGCACCTTGGCGTCGGGAGCCTCCTTCAGAACGTCCGGCGTCGCCTCGATCCCTGTCCTGTCCGGGAGCACGACGTCCATCAAGACGATGTCGGGCTTGTGCTTGCGCACCTCGAAGATCGCGTCACGCGTGTTTCCGGCCTCTGCCACGGTCTCGAAGTCATCCTCGGCGTCGATGAGCAGCCGTAGGCCAGACCGGACGACCGCGTGGTCGTCCACGATGACAATCTTGAAGCTCGTCAGACCGGAACCTCGACCACGATCGTCGTTCCGGCGGACGAAGACTCGATCTCGACGCGGCCGCCTACCAGCCCAACGCGCTCGCGCATGCCGAGGAGGCCCAAGCCGTCAGCGCTTTCCTCATCGGTCGAGAAGCCGCGTCCGTCGTCCTCGATCACTGCGGCGACCTTACCCGGCTTCCTCTGCAGAACGAGGCTCACGTGCTCGGCTTGTGCGTGCTTGACGATGTTGGTCAGTGCCTCCTGCACGACTCGGTAGACGACGGTCTCGGTCTCGCTCGGGAGCCTGCTTTCGCCGAGCTGCGCCTCGAGATGGGTCTCGATTCCAGTCTGCTCGGCGAAGGTGGTCGTCAGACGCTCGAGCGCCGGAGCTAGCCCGAAGTCGTCAAGAGCCTTCGGGCGTAGTTCGACCGCCAGTCGCCTCACGTCCTGCAAGGTCACCGTGACGAGCTCGCGAAGCTCGCCGAGCGCCGTCGCAAACCGTTCGGTTCCCTGCGTCTCCTCAATCGACTTCAGGCCTAGGAGGATCGACGTCAATGCCTGCCCGGTCTCGTCGTGGAGCTCCCGAGAGAGTCGCTGACGTTCCTGCTCCTGGCCGCCGAGGATGCGCTGGACGGTCGTGCGCGCCACCCGCTGCGAGAGGTCGACGGCTACCGCCGCCCGCGCCGCGAACCGCTGCGCGAGACGAAGGTCGGCATCGCTGAAGCGTGGATCGAACTGGCGACGATCCAGGGCCATGATCACGCCGATGGACTCGTCCCGAATCGTGAGAGGAGCCCATACTCCGGCCCGCGCGCCGACACGTCGCATCAGCTCCGGATCCACTTCGGGATCGTCGAGAACCGAGTCCACCCGCGCGCTCGTTCCTTCGCGGAACACACGGCCGGCCTTCGAGAGCTCGATAGAGATGCGGTGGCCGACGAGCTCCGTCTCACCTTCGCCATGGGCCGCGGCGATCTCGAGCCAGCCCTCCCCTGCCTGCGTCAGGATCGCGACGAACCGGGCGTCGATCAGCTCACTCATCCGCTCCACGATCAGGTCGAGGAGCCGGGAGGGATCGATGTCGCTGAGCATCGCGGCGGTGATCTCCTCGAGCGACTCGAGCTGGTGCGCCCAGGCTCGACTGGACTCATACAGACGCGCGTTCTCGATCGCGACAGCAGCCTGTGAGGCCAGAAGGGTGACGAGCTCTTCGTCTTCGTCCGTGAAGTCGGCCCCGCCCTCCTTCTCAGTCAGGTAGAGGTTTCCGTAGGCCACGCCGCGCAGAACGATCGGCACCCCGAGGAAGCTCTTCATAGGCGGGTGGTTGGGCGGGAAGCCGACTGAGCGCTCGTCCTCGGCGATTTCGTGGAGACGGAGCGGGCGCGCGTCTCGGATGAGAACGCCCAGAATGCCGCGGCCCCGCGGCAGATCCCCGATTGCAGCGTGCGTCTCGGGGTCGACACCATGTGTGATGAAGCGCTCGAGCTCGCGCCCGGTCACGTCGATGACGCCCAGCGCCGCGTAGCGCGCTCCCGTCAGCTCGGCTGCCGTTTCGGCCAGGAGTTGCAGTAGACCGTCGAGCGTCAGCTCGGAGCTGATCGCGATTCCGGCTTCTACCAGACCCTGGAAGGAAGACTCTCGCTCCCGGGAGGGCACACGCGGATTATCAGCAGATTCCCGCAGCGCTGCGAGGTGAATTCCCCGATGGCCGGTGAATGAGCGACACCTAGCGTTGGGCTAGCCACGTCAAGAGGAGGAACCATGAAGCAGATCCTGATCGCAACCGATGGCTCGCCCTCCGCGCAGGAGGCAGTCGACGTCGGCCTCGAGCTCGCCAAGGAGCAGGGCGCCGACGTGACGTTCGTGCACGTGACCCCCGTGGAGGAGATCCGCGGCGGCCGGGGCGGAGCCCACGCCCTGACACATCGCGAAGAAATCGACGAGTCCGAGACCGCGTTGAAGGACGCTGCAGAGGCTGCCGACGCGGCCGGCGTTTCCTACGAGCTCGAGCGGTTCTCCGGCGAGACCGTCGACACCATCGTCGCACTCGCCGACACCAAGAACGCCGACATGATCGTCCTCGGGAACCGCGGACGAAATGCTGTCACTTCGGCACTTCTCGGAAGCGTGTCGCAAGGCGTGCTCCACGAGGCGAAGCGGCCGGTTCTGGTCGTCAAGACCGCCAACGTGCCTTCGGAGTCGCCCGCCTAGGCCATAGGAGCCCGGCGGGGGAAACTCCGCCGGGCTCCACTGAGAGGAGTCACCGAATGAGGATCCTGCTTGCATACGACGGCTTCGAGCACAGCCGACACGCGCTCGAGGAGACGGCGAAGCTGGCGACAGACGGTAAGAGTGAGATCACTGTGTTCAGCGTCGTTCCGCCCGATGCTCGCGCTTCGAAGTCAGGAGGCCACGTGATGCTTCGCCCCCACGCACACGAGGACGTGGCCAGGGCGCACGCGTACCTGCGCGAGCTCGGCATCCCGTCCGAGATGAAGATGGACGCCGGCGACCCCGCCGAGCAGATCGTCGCCGAGGCGACGACGGGCAGCTATGACGTCGTGGTCGTCGGATCTCGTGGGCACGGTGCCCTCGGGCGACTGTTTCTCGGTAGCGTCAGCACGGAGGTCGTCGCCCAAGCGCCCTGCCCGGTGCTTGTCGCCGGAGCGGACATGACAGAGCGGATCGAGCCGGCTCGCGGAGGCATCTCCTCCAGCTCGGCCGCGCCAGAGTCATGAGCCGTCCGCACCCAACTCGAGAAGAGCGACCCACGCAGAAGCGCTGGAACGGCCCGTCGCCCAAATGAAACGACATCCTGCACTTGTTCCGCTCTCGCACGATCACCACCACGGCCTTGTGCAAGCTCGCCGCTTGCGGCGTGCAGCGGAGGGCTCTGACCGTGCGCATCACCTCCAGGCCGCGGCGGAGTTCCTCACCTTCTTTGCAAGTGAAGGGGCCGGGCACTTTCGCGATGAAGAGGAGCTCGTACTCCCTCTGCTCGCCGATCGCCCCGACCCCGCAGGCGAGCTCCTGGCGGAGATCGCGGCCCAGCACGCGACAATTCGTGCGCTTGCTGGCGAGCTTCGTCAATTGATCCGCCAGGAGTCGGTCGAGGCCAGCCAGCTTCGTCGACTCGGCGAGCTGCTCGAACGTCACATCAGACTGGAGGAGCGCAGCCTCTTTCCGCTGATCGAGAGGATCGCGACCGAAGCAGAGCTCGAAGACCTTTCGCTACCCGCGCGGACGCTCGACCCGGTGACGGAGGGAAGCCCTGTCATCAACCTAACCGGCGGCCACGGAAACGGACCGCTCTGGGGCACGGCCAGTGAAGACGTCAACGCCACTCTGCTCGCATGGGATGCACAGCAGGCAACGCCGGAGCAGGTCAACCACGAGCGAGACGTACTCCTCGTCGGCATCGATGGCGCTGCCGAGGTCTTCCTCGATGGCGCGCCCCATCCCTTCGGCGCCGGGCGCGCCGTCTTGGTCGAGAAGGGAGTGGCCTTCCGCGTCTCGGCCGGGACTAACGGTGCTCGCTACCTGTCGGTGCACCTGCGGCGACCGCCGCTGCAGATTGCCTCTCGCGACGACTCTTAGAACGTTCGGCGGAAGGGCAACGGCCGCAAATGCTCAGCCGAGAGTGGCGTGCGAGAGCGCCGACGGACTCTGGCGGCCTACGATCGCCGGCGCCTCGTGAACGAGCTCGTCGTTCTCCAGAGCGGCCACCATGAACAGGGCAAAGTCGACACGGCGGGTGACGTTGCTCGCGAGGATGGGGTCGCCCACGTGCCGGCTCCAAACGGGCAGGCCCTGGCTCTCGCCCTCCTCGAGGTCGCTCCCACGCACGACCGTCCAGCGCGTGTCGCTCGCAAAGACCCGCCGGCACGCCTCCACCTGGTCGTCGAGGTCGGCGAAGCGGACGAGACGCGCGATCGGGCCGGCGACCTTCACAAGGGCCTTGAGCTTCCACGAGTAGACGTCCTTGCCGTCGAGCGTGATGTGCCACCCACACGAGAACACGAGGCGCGCCCCGGGACGCGCGTAGTCGAGCACCGCCTGAGCCGTTCCCGTCGAGTACCCGTGGACTCCGCGCGGGACCAGCACGACGAGCACGCCGTCGCAACCGCCCACGGCACGCTCGATGACCTCGCGGTCGTCTGTCGCTCCCGGAATGACGGTCATGCGCCCCGCAAAGGCGTCGAGCTTCGGGACGCTCTCCTCACGGCACACGCCGACGACCTCGTACCCTCGATCCAGCGCATGCTGCACCACGTACTGCCCGAGCTTGCCGGAGGCGCCGACGACGCAGACCTTCATGGCGTACACCGCCTAGCGCCTCTGAGGATCTCGCCCACCCGGCGATCGTAATGCCAAGCGGGCGCTAGGAGTCCCGCTCGTGATGTTCGCCGTCGTCGATCAGGGCGGCACGCTTCAGAGCCTCTCCACCATCCTCCAAGCCTCTAGGAGTGAAAGTGAACGCCGGCGACGATCTCGACGGCGATGATGGCCGCGACCACCCAGTCGACCACAAGACAAAACGGAGGCCACCACCGTGTGTTGGCAACAAACTGACGACGGAGCTGCCAGAGATCCTTGAGCCCGTGGCCGGCAAGCCCGACGACAAGCAGCCACGGAGTGCCGGTGATCGCTGCGGCGGCGATGATGACGAACATGCTGGCGACGCCCGTTTCGACGGCGAGGACGATTGGGCGTCCGTCTGCGACTGCGAAACCGATGTAGATCGCGGCGATCACCGCAAGCCCGAGCGCGTAGACAGTCGCTGTGTCGAGCCACCAGAGGGCAAGTGGTGTGGCCGTCTGCGCGACTCCAACGACCAGGCCCCACATGACCGGGGCTCGCCATCGTTCGCGCACCGGCTGGGCACTAGCGGCCGCGCTCACGAGGCCTTCGGGATGGCGCGCCGCTGTCTTGGACGTCTGTCAATCGTCGTCCCTGAAGCGCTCTACAGCCGAGCGACGTTGGCACGATCAGGTCGGTGACGGAGGCTGCTCGGTCGGCTCGGCGGGCTCGTCCGGCCCCATGTCGAGCCGGAAGGGCGGGTACTCGTCTCGCATCAGGCTTACGTACGCGGCGACCCTCAAGACCCAGCGGTCGAGACCCAGCGTGAAGTCGAACAGCGAGCGTGGATAGCTGCCGGTGAAGAGTAGAACAACGCCGGCGATCACCACGAGGATGCCGACCAGGCCCGAGAAGCCGACACCCCAGAAGTTGTTCCCCCAGCCCCAGTCCCAGCCCCAGCCCCAGCCGCCCACGAACAGCGCGACGAGGATCAGGTGGGGGATGGCAAGGAGCCACTTGACGAGCGGGAGCCAGTGCGAGAGCCGCTCCGGATAGGCGATCTCGAGAGAGGCCGGGTAGTCCGGCACCGGCGCCAGCGTGAAGGGCGGGTAGCGGTCGGTGCCGAGCGCCCAGTACGTGTAGAACCCCACGCGCCACGTCCAGCGCAAGACGCCGAGATTGAAGTCGAAGATCCCGCGCGGGTACCGGCCCGTGAAGAGGATCGCGAAGAACGCAACCACTGTCAGGACCGAGAACGCGATCCACAGGAACGCGAGGACGATGTAGTGCGGAATCGCCAGGAGCCATTTGACGACCCAGAGCCAGCGGCTCAGCTCTGCGTCGAGCACGCCGCGGACGGCCACCGGATAGACGGTCGTACGGGGCTCCCCTGAGATCGCCGCGGCAGGAGCCACGGTAGGCGCGGCGGCTGCTGCGCCCCGCGCGCCGAAGACGATCAGCGTCACACCGCCGCCGAGCAGCAGAGCGCCGGCGATGAGAAGCCCTATTGCCAGCCAAAGCAGGACAGGAGCCTTCGCGCCGAGGCTGAGGTCGACCGCGACGCCGCGAGAGCCGTCGGGGTTCATGACGACGAGCGTCCAGTCGCCGGACTCCGGCTCCCAGGCGGCCGTCTGGGTCCCGGTGCCCGCAGCGGAGGCCACCCAGAAGGTCTGCTCCGTCGGCGGGGCAGCCGGCTCGCCCCCGGGCAGGCGGCGGTACTCCGCCGAAAACGGATCGAAATCGATGTCCGTCACCTCGTCGTGCTCGACGCCGCCCAGATAGCTCTCGACGTCTGACGTGCGCCCGATGCCGACGAACACCTCGCCAGACTCAGCGTTCGCGGCGCGGACGCGCACATCGCCGAGGACGTTCTCCGACAGGATCCAGTCCGAGCCCGTCTCGCCCTCGAACAGGTCGACGTTGTCGGACACGATCGCGTACGAATCCCGCTCGAAGCGCTCGGTCGGAGTGGTCAGGAAGTCGTCGTCGTCCCGGTGCGTCCGATCGGCCCAGAGGAGGGTGCCCCCCGCCGCCAGCAGCCCGGCGCCGAGAAGGGCAACGATGCTCCCGATCACAACGAGCGCGATGCGCCCGGCACTCCAACGGCCGCCTGACGAGGAAGGCGGAGTCGTCTGGGCGTCGGTAGTCATTCGGATCCTCCCGCTCAGGTCGGAAGCGTCCGCAGTCTCGTCACCATCCTAGGCGACCCAGCCCCGCTGAGCAGAGCGCTCCCTTGAGTTCTAGGCACCTTGGGTTGGACGTCGCCTTGGTCAGGAGTTCGATCGTGCTCGCCATGCCAGGAACGTAGGGCGTCTTGAGGCCGCTTCCTGACCATGAAGCGACTTTTTTCGTTAGACCGAATCCCGCCCGAATGAGGGCCGCCCTCCCGGCCGCGATATGGCGCTCGCGAGTGGCCACGATTCGCCACGAGTGGACACGCATCCGTTCGCACGGGCTGTTCGCACGTTCGCCAAGACACTCGAGGACGACCGCGCGCGCCGTTAGGCTCGACCCGATGGATGAGCTACTTCTGGCGTGGTTCCAGGCTTTCGGGCGAGACCTGCCCTGGCGCCGCACCAAGGACCCGTATTCCATCCTTGTGTCGGAGGTAATGCTCCAGCAGACGCAGGTGGAACGGGTGATCCCCAGCTACCTGGCCTGGCTCGAGCGCTGGCCGACGATCGAGGCGCTCGCCGCCGCCGCGCCGGGGGACGTGATCCGCGAGTGGCAGGGGCTCGGGTACAACCGGCGCGCCGTCACCCTCCACCGAGCGGCCCGGCGGATCGCGGACGCCGGGTGGCCCGCCGACCTGACGGAGCTGCCGGGCGTTGGCCGCTACACGGCGGACGCGGTCGCGGCTTTCGCGCTCGGCGAGCCCGTCGTCCCCGAGGACACCAACGTCCGCCGCGTGCAGGAGCGCACGGGCCACCGGTTCGGGCCGGCGTGCGGGCAGGCGCTCATGGACCTCGGCGCGACCGTCTGCCTCGCCCGCATCCCGCGCTGCGGCGTCTGCCCGCTCGCTGAGGGCTGTCCCTCGCGAGGCCGCCGGTACGAGCCGTTGCGAAAGCAGGGACGCTTCGAGGGCTCGTTCCGCCAGCGGCGCGCCCGCGTTCTGCGCGCCGTGGCCTCGGCGCCGCACGCCGCCGGGGAGTTGGATGCCGATGCGGTCCGCTCGCTCGAGCGCGACGGGCTCGTCGCGGTCGTCGACGGCTCCGTGCGGCTTCCGGCCTAGCGGCGCTCGAGCAGCGCGACCGCCTGCGCGGCAAGCCCTCGCCCCGGCCGGTGAAGCCGAGGCCGTCGGTCGTCGTCGCGCGAACGGTGACCCGCCCTGCGTCGACCCCCAGCGCGCCTGCGAGGCGCCGCTCCATCTCGGTCCGCATGGGAGCGATGCGCGGGCGCTCGCCGATCAGGACGCAGTCGGCGTTGACGAGCTCGAAGCCCACCTCGCGCACGGCCGCCATCGCCCGCTCGAGGAAGAGCAGCGACGACGCGCCCTCCCACTCGGCCTCGTCGGAGGGGAAGAAGCTGCCGATGTCGCCGAGCGCGGCCGCCCCGAGCACGGCGTCGACGAGGGCGTGCGCGACGACGTCGCCGTCCGAGTGGCCCGCCAGGCCGGCCTCGCCGGGGATCTCCACCCCGCCGACGACGAGCGCGGCGCCGTCGGAGAAGGCGTGGGCGTCGACGCCGATTCCGATCCGAAGGTCGCTCATCCGAGCGGCTCCTGGCGGGACGACCTGCCCTCGAAGACGGTGACCGTTTCGTAGCCCGCCGCGCGAAGATGGTCGAGCCCGGCGTCGAAATCGCGCCCGACGTCCTGCGAGACGTGCGCGTCGGAGGCGAGCGTCGCGCCGACTCCCCGCTCGCGGCAGCGCGCGAGGAAGCCCGCGTCGGGGTAGAGCTCGCCGACCGGCTTCCGCAGGCCCGCAGTGGAGACCTCGACCACGACCTCGGCCCCAGCGATAGCGGCCGCCGCGCGCTCGTGGCACTCGTCGACCGTCTCGGCGGCAGGCCGGCGGCCGAAGATCTTCACGAGATCCGGATGGGCGAGCACGTCCGCGAGCCCGCTCGCCGCGAGGTCGCCGAGGGACTCGAAGTAGCGCCGCCAGACCTCCTCGACGGACATGGCCTCCCAGAGCCCCGGCTCCATGTCGACGGCCTCACCGTCGATCAGGTGGACGGACCCGAGGAGGTAGTCCCACGGGTAGGGCTCGAGGATCTCGGCGAGCTCGCCGTCGCGGCCCGGGAGCCACTCGAGCTCGAGCCCGAGCTTGACCGGAAGGCCGCGCTCCTTGGCCGCGACGATCGCCCCGCAGTAGTCGTCGAGATCGTGCGCGACGCGCGACCGGTGGTAGGGGTGACCTAGCAGAGCCTCGGTCTGGCGAAAGTAGTACATGTGCTCGGTGAACCCGACCTCGTCCACGCTTCGCGCGCGGGCCTGGTCGACGAACCGCTCGACCGTGTCGACAGTCAGCTCGACCGGCCCCTCGCGGCCGTTCGCGGGTCCTCGGAGGTGCATGTGGTAGTCGACGATCACGCCTCCACCCTCAGCAGCGCCTCCACGAGCTCGAGGTCGGCCGGCGTCGTCACCTTCAGCAGCCGCGGGTCGCCTTCGACGATGCGCACACGACCGCCGGCGGCCTCCACGAGCCCCGCGCAGTCGGTCGCCTCGCGCCCGTCCGCGTGTGCTCGGCGTAGCGCCTCGGCGGCGAAGGCCTGAGGCGTCTGAACCGCGACGAGGCCGGTGCGGTCGACCGTCTCGGAAACGGCGTCGCCGTCGGCCCGCTTGACCGTATCCGCGATCCGAAGGCCCGGAGCGACCGCGTCCCAGCCTTCCTCGAGCCCCTCGACCACCCTCCCGACGACCTGCTCGGGAAGGATCGGCCGCGCGGCGTCGTGCACGAGCACGACCGCTGCCTCGTCCGGGACGTCCTCGAGCCCCGCGCGGACCGACTCCGCCCGCGTGGCGCCCCCCGTGACCACCGAGCGGACCTTGTCCGCCGCGATCTCCTCGGCGACGAGGATGCTCGGCTCCTCCCACTCCGGCGGCGCGACGATGACGATCGACTCGACCCACTCCGAGCGGTCGAGGCGCTCGAGGCTTTCGGCGAGCAGCGGTCGGTCGCCGAGCTTGGCGAAGGCCTTGGGCCGGTCGCCGCCGAACCGCTCGCCCTGGCCGGCGGCCACGAGGACGGCCCAGACGCCGGTGCCGGAGCTCACTTCAACACGACGAGCTCGTCGTTCTCCTCGACGAAGATCTCGGGGCTCAGCGGATCCTCGGACTGCTGGAAGTCGCGCTGCAGCTTGAGGCGGAACGGCCGCTCGATCCCGGCTCGCCGCAGGGTGTTCAGCGGGAGGGCGACATAGATGTGCTCTTCGGGCACGGCGTACGCGACCGGCTCGTTGTCTCCGTACTCCGCGCGGATCTGCCGCCGGAGCTCGGGGACGATCATACGCGTGGCGTCGTAGCCGTCACCCGACGCCCAGCCGCAAAGCTGCTGGCCACCGGAGGGCTCGCAGAGAAGCGGCTCGTCCTCGTTCGTCTGGCGCGTGAGGTTGTCGAGCGCGATCTCGTCGATCTCCTCGACGGTCGTGCCCCACCGCTCGACGTCCTCGGGCGTGACGATCGTGAACGCGTCGTCGGAGTCGACGGCGTAGACGGTGGCGAGGTCCGCCGGCTGCTCGGTCTCCGCCGCGTCGAACCCGAACCTGCGGATCTGGAAGCCCGCCTTCAGGAGCGGCATGAGGTTCTCACGCGCGTCCTCGAACGAAAGCTCGCCGATTCCCGTCTCGAACCGCTCCTGAGTGTCTGCGACGACCTCGTCGACGATCTCGTCCCTCGAGTCGGGATCGTCCTCGACGCGGTCGAAGGCCTCCTGGAGGTCGAGCTCGACGCTGTTCGGGCCCTGCTCCGCCGTGAGCTTCAGGTCGGTGCCAGGCTCGACGTCGAAGCCGGCACGAACGAGCTCGGCCCGGACGATCTCCGTGAAGGAGGAGGGAACAGCGGCGGGCGCGTCCTCCGCCGGGTCATCGTCACCCGAGCACGCGGCGGTCAGCCCGACGGCGACAAACGCGATGAGCAGCGCACGGATCAGCACCCGGACAGGATGCCTGCAGCCGTGGCGGGGCGGCGCAGCTAGCTCGGGACCGTGGCGACCGAGTCGAGCTCCTCGTCGAGCCAGACCGCGGCCTCGTCCTCGTCCATGGCCTTCGCGTACATCAGCTCGGAGGCGAGGATCTTCTTCGCCTTCACGAACATCTGCTTCTCGCCCGTGGACAGGCCCTTCTCCTGGTCGCGCAGGGAGAGGTTCCGCACGACCTCCGCGAGCTCGAAGATGTCCCCCGTCTTCATCTTGTCGCGGTTGTACTTGAAGCGCCGGTTCCAGTTCTTCGGCATCTTCGTCCCGTTGCCGTGGAGCACCTTGACGACGCGCTCGACCATCTCCTCGTCGATCACCTTGCGGAGGCCCACGCGGTCGGCGTTCTCGGTCGGGACGTTGACCGTCATGTCGTTGTGGAGGATCTTGATGGTCAGGTACTCGCGTTCCTGGCCCAGAATCGTCCTTGACTCCTTCTTCACCACTGTTCCAGCGCCGTGGTGGGGGTAGACGACCTTATCGCCGACTTTGTACAACCTCTCCTCCTCTTGGAGCGCGAGCGCAGCAAAAGGCGCCCGAGACGCCTACGGAACACCTGCGGAACCATCTCATTGTACCGAAAACCCGCTTGGAAAGCGAACTTTCGGCAACTTTTCGGCTCTGGCGGGGACTTGGCGGCGGCGCAAGCGCCCCCGAGAGCGGGGCTAGAGCTGGAGGTATCGATCGACGAGATTGTGCTCCTGGAGACGGCGTAGCCCTTCGCGGATCTCCCGGGCGCGCACGGAGCCCACTCCGTCCACCGCCTCGAGCTCGCGGTGGCTCGCCCGCACGACCGCGTCGAGGCTCCCGAAGTCCCTCACGACGTGCCGGATCACGGAATCCGGGAGGCGTGGGACGCGCGAGAGCACGCGGTAGCCGCGCGGCTGCACGCTGAGGTCGAGCGGATTCGTGTCGCGCCCGTAGCCGAGCAGCTCGGCGAGCTCCTCGAACTCGTGCAGGTGCGCGTAGTCGATCTGTGAGAGCCGCTCGAGGACGGTCGACGACGCGGCCGGGTCGCCCGAGGCCTCGTAGTCGTAGACGACCGCCGCCTTCTCGCGCGGGACGTCCTCCATGAGCTCGTCGAGCTGCATCCGGATCAGCCGGCCCTCCTCGCCCAGCTCCACGCAGTTGCGCTCGATCTCCTCCGCCATGCGCGTGGTCATCTCCCCGCGCTGGAGGACGACGAGCACGTCGTCGAGGACGACGGCGCTCTGGAACTCGAGTGCCGTGAGCCGGGTCAGTCCCTGGTCGAGGCGCGTCCGGTAGGTCTCGAGCGTCCCCAGCGCCTGGTTCGTGCGCGCGAGCGTGTCCGAGATCTCGCCGAGCTGGTAGCGCAGGTCGCCGACGAAGACCGTGACCGTCTCCCGCTGCTGGGAGATCGAGACCACGAGCGCGTCGGTCTGCTTCGCCACACGCTCGGCCGTCCGGTGGCGCGTTCCCGTCTCGCTCGTCGAGATGGCAGCGTCGGGCATGAGCTGCACGTTGGCGTACACGAGCTTCTGCAGGTCGCGGCTGATCACGATTGCTCCGTCCATCTTCGCCAGCTCGTAGAGGAGCTGGGCCGTGAGCGGCAGGTCGAGCCGCATGCCGCCCGAGAAGAGGAAGGCGAGCTCGTTGGGGTCGCCGATGACGATGAGAGCGCCGTGCTCGGCGCGGATGATGTCGTCGATCCCCGAGCGAAGGGGCGTGCCCGGCGCCACCTGCTTGAGCGCCGAGAGGAGGGTCTTATCCTTCCGAGGATCCGCTCGCATCGAGCCCCGCCGTGATCGCCTGTCGCAGCGTGGCCGCTGCTGTCAGGCGCATTCTGCCACGGGACTCCGTGCCGTCCGGCACGAGGACCTCCCGAAACCCCAGCTTCGCGCACTCCGCAAGGCGCCGCTCCGCCTGACTGACAGGGCGAACGCGACCCGTCAGCCCGATCTCGCCGAAGCACGCCGTTCCGGGCTTGACAGACGTCCCACGGGCGGCCGAGGCGATGGCGAGCGCCACGCCCAGGTCGGCCCCCGGCTCGTCGACGCGGACCCCGCCGGCGACGTTGACGAAGACGTCCGCCTGGCCGAGGGCGACCCCGGCGTGGCGCCCCAGGACGGCCACGATCATGGACAGGCGCTTGGGGTCGACGCCGGTACCGACGCGCCGCGGCATGGCCAGGTCGGTCGGCGAGACGAGCGCCTGGATCTCGAGCAGAAGGGGGCGGGTGCCCTCGATGGTGCAGACGACAGCGGAGCCCGGCTGCTCGTCGTCGGGGCGCCCGAACAGCTCCGACGGGTCCTCGACGGCGACCAGGCCCTCCGAGGTCATCTCGAAGACGCCGAGCTCGTTCGTGGAGCCGAAGCGGTTCTTCACCGCGCGCAGGACACGGTGCGAGCGGTAGCGGTCGCCCTCGAAGTGCAGCACGCAGTCCACGAGGTGCTCGAGCACCCGCGGGCCGGCGACGGCGCCTTCTTTGGTGACGTGGCCGACGAGGAAGGTGGCGATGCCCTGCTCCTTCGAGACCCGCAGGAAGCGGCCGGCGGCTTCGCGGACCTGGCCCACGGAGCCGGGAGCCGATCCGAGCTCGGGCGCGTAGAGCGTCTGCACGGAGTCGACCACGCAGACCTCGGGCCGTTCGCGCTCGAGGGTCGCGCAGACCTCGTCGAGGTTCGTCTCGGCGAGGATGTGCACGTCGCCGGCGCCGCCGAGGCGGTCCGCGCGCAGCTTCACCTGGGCCGAGGACTCCTCGCCCGTGACGAGCACGACCTTCCGCTCGTGAGAGAGCGATCGCAGGGCCATGAGCAGGAGCGTGGACTTGCCGATGCCCGGGTCGCCCGAGACGAGCACGAGCGAGGCGGGGACGAGCCCGCCGCCCAGGACACGGTCGAGCTCGGGCACGCCGGTCGGGATCCGCTCGGCGTCCGCGGTCTCTACCTCGACGAGACGCAGGAGCGGCTTGCCCTGCGCGGGCGCGCCCCGCACCCCGGGGGCCGCCGAAAGCGAGCGCTCCTCGACGAAAGTCCCCCAGCCGTCGCAGGCAGGACACCGCCCGAGCCACTTGCCCGTCGTGTACCCGCACTCCGAGCACGCGTGCTGTACGGCCGCCTTCGCCATGGGCGAACCAGTCTATGGAGGCGGTCCGACGCCGAAGCGCGCGGTTTCGTAGCTGGACCGCGCCGAGATGCACGAGGCAGGGAGGATTCGGCCGTCCCTGACGGAAAACCGCTCCGCACATCATTTCTAGAAGGAGGCCGAGCCTTGGAAAGGTTCAACGCGCTCTCGCGCGGCAGTCAGATCATGTTCGTGGCCGGGCTGCTGCTGCTGGTCGACACATTCCTCCCCTGGCAGGACTTCGACATCGAAGTCGAGGAGGGCGTGACGATCGACACCGGTTTCAGCTGGAACGCGTGGCATGGCTTCTGGGGCATCCTGCTCGGGCTCCTCACCGTCGCGCTCGTCGCCTGGCTCGTCGCGCGCCTTGCGGGCGTCGACCTTCGACTGCCCATCTCGGACGCCATGCTCGGAGCGGTGATCGCAGCGACCATCCTGGTCTTCGCGTTCATCAAGGTTCTGGCCGACGACTACACCGCCTTCTGGGCCTACATCGGGCTCGTGCTGGCCGCGATCGTCGCGATCGGGGCATGGATGAACGTGCAGGAGGCGGGCGGCGTCGACTCGCTCAGAAGCGAAGCCTCGGGCATGAAGGACGCCGCCACCACGAGCACGGCCGGGACCACCGCGACCACACCGGATCCCGAGCCGGCACCCGAGCCGACCCCGACCGCCTGCGGCGCCCGACCCAACTCCACCTCCGCCGCGCGCCCGACCCGACTCCTCCTCCCCCCGCGCCGTCGCCCGAGCCGCCTCCCCCGGCTCCCGCCGCGGAGCCTCCGACACCTCCGCCGGACGCTCCGGACGAGCGGACGAGCTAACACGAAAGGCGGCCCGCAAGGGCCGCCTTCTCTATTCCCGGCGAAAGGCGTCGTCGACGGGCACGCCGTAGCCGGTCGCGAGCGCGTTCGTCTCGTTCGCCATCCCGACCACCGCCAGGAGCTCGGCGAGCTGCTCGTCGGTCATGCCCTTCTTGCGGGCCGAGGCCGTGTGCGAGGCGATGCAGTACTCGCAGCCGTTCGTGACCGAGACGGCCACGTAGAGAAGCTCCTTCGTCAGCGGGTCGAGCGCGCCCGGAGCCATGACCTCCTTCACGGACTCCCAGGTGCGCCGGAGAGAGACCGGGTCGACCGCGAGCGCCTTCCAGAAGTTGTTGACCCAGTCGACCTGCCGGGTCTCCATGATGTCGTCGTAGACGGCCCGAACCTCGGGCGAGGCGTCCTCGTACTCGATCAGCGGCATGACGCGAGTCTGCCACAGGCCGCGCGCCGGGACCTCGAAACGGACGACCGCCGTAGAAGCGGCATGCACGCCGAACTGGAACGCGACGGCTTTCTCGTCCTGGAAGGCGTGCTCGGAGGCGAACTGCTGAACCGGCTGCTGGACGGGGTCGACCGGGTCTACGAGGAGGAGCGGGCCGCCGGAAGCCTTGGCCCGGACGGCTCGCTCCACCTCCTGGACTTCCTCCACCGGGACCCTGCATTTCTGGAGCTGATCGACCTCCCAGGGCCGCTCGCAGCGACGGCAGGCCTCTTGGGGTGGAACATCTACGCGTACCACTGCCATCTCGACGTTCATCCGCCCGCTGGTGACCCTGTCAGGCCTCGCTGGCTCTGGCACCAGGACGGCGGACGCCAGAACCTCGAAGTCGAGACCGAGCCGACGCGTCCGCGACTCTCGGCCAAGGTGGCGTACTTCCTCACGGACCTCAGCGAGGCTGACCGCGGCAACCTCACTGTCATTCCCGGGAGCCATCTACGGAACACGCTCCCGCGGCCGGAGCGGCCCGAGCTCGGCTTCGACGAGCCGCCGGGCGCTGTGCCGGTTCTGGCGCCGTCGGGCTCCGCCGTCGTGTTCGACCGAAGGCTCTGGCACGCACGAGGGGAGAACACGTCCGCCGTGACGCGCAAGGCGCTCTTCGTCGGCTACACCTACCGCTGGATCCGGCCCCGAGAGAACGGCCGCCGAGACGGCATCGACCCCGCGCTCCTCTCCCCGCTGCGGCTGCAGCTCCTCGGCCACGCCGCCAGCGAGCTCGGCTACTGGCTACCAGGCGAGGACGAGGTGCCGCTCAGGAGCTGGTTGAACGAACGCGGACTGCTGGACCCAGCGCTGCCGAGCCACCGCTAGCAGCTACTCGTCGTCGGAGGGCTCGTCGACGTCCGCCTCCGCCGCAGGCTCCTCGGCGGGGACGGTGACCTTCTCGGGCTCTGCGGGAGGCTCGCCCTCGACGATCGCGATGTCGACGCCCTCCTCGCCTTCCTTGGCGTCGACGACGATCGTCGAGCCGGGCTTGATCGAGCGCCCCAGCACGAAGTCGGCGAGCGGGTCCTCGATGAAGCGCTGGATCGCTCGGCGCAGCGGCCTCGCGCCCATGGCTGGGTCGTAGCCCTTCTCGACCAGCAGCTCCTTCGCCGGCTCCGTGAGCTCGATGGCGGCCTCGTGCTCGACCATCTGCTCCTTCAGCCGCTTCATCATCAGGTCGACGATCACCTTGATCTCGTCCTTCGTCAGCTTGTGGAAGACGATGACCTCGTCGATGCGGTTGAGGAGCTCGGGGCGGAAGACCTTCTTGAGCTCGCCCATGATCCGATCCTTCATCTCCTCGTACGAGAGGCCGGTGTCGTCGCCCACGGAAAAGCCGAGGGACTGGTTCTTGGAGATCGTGGCCGCGCCGATGTTCGACGTCATGATCACGATCGTGTTGCGGAAGTCGACCTTCCGGCCCTGGGCGTCCGTCAGCTTCCCGTCCTCGAGGATCTGGAGGAGGATGTTGAAGACGTCCGGGTGGGCCTTCTCGATCTCGTCGAGGAGGACGACCGAGTACGGCTTGCGGCGCACGGCCTCGGTGAGCTGGCCGCCCTCGTCGTAGCCGATGTAGCCCGGGGGCGAGCCGACGAGCCGGGACACGGAGTGCTTCTCCATGTACTCCGACATGTCCACCTGGATCATCGCGTCCTCGTCGCCGAAGAGGAACTCGGCGAGCGTGCGCGCGAGCTCGGTCTTCCCGACGCCCGAGGGGCCGAGGAAGATGAACGAGCCGGTCGGGCGCTTGGGATCCTTGATCCCCGCGCGCGCGCGGCGGATCGACTTGGAGACGGCGACGATGGCCTGGTCCTGGCCGATGACGCGCTTGTGGAGCTCCTCCTCCATGCGGATGAGCTTCTGCGACTCGGCCTCCGTGAGCTTGAAGACGGGGATGCCCGTCCACATGGAGACGATGTCGGCGATCTCCTCCTCGCCGATCTCGGGCTGCTCGACCTCCTCTGAGCTGCGCCACTTCTCCTCGAGCTCGCGCTTCTTCTGCGTGAGCTTGCGCTCCTTGTCGCGGAGGTTCGCAGCCTTCTCGAACTCCTGGTCCTCGATCGCCTTCTCCTTCTCCTCGCGCACCTTCTCGATCTCGTCCTCGAGCTCGCGGTAGCGCGGCGGAGCGGTCATGGTCTTGATCCGCATCCGGGAAGCCGCCTCGTCGATGAGGTCGATGGCCTTGTCCGGCAGGTGCCGGTCCTGGATGTAGCGGTCGGCGAGGACCGCCGAGGCGCGGAGGGCCTCGTCGGTGATCGTGCAGCGATGGTGCGCCTCGTAGCGGTCGCGGAGGCCGCGCAGGATCTGGACGGTGTCGTCCACCGAAGGCTCGTCGACGCGGATCTGCTGGAAGCGGCGCTCGAGGGCTGCGTCGCGCTCGAGGTACTTGCGGTACTCGTCGAGCGTCGTCGCGCCGATCGTCTGGAGCTCCCCGCGCGCGAGCGCCGGCTTGAGGATCGAGGCCGCGTCGATCGCGCCCTCGGCCGCGCCGGCGCCGACGAGGTTGTGCAGCTCGTCGATGAACAGGATGATGTCGCCGCGCTGGGTGATCTCCTTCATCACCTTCTTCAGGCGCTCCTCGAACTCGCCGCGGTACTTCGACCCCGCTACGAGCGCGGCCAGGTCGAGCGTGTAGATCTGCTTGTTCTTCAGGAGCTCGGGCACCTGGTTCGCCGAGATGCGCGCGGCGAGGCCCTCGACGACGGCGGTCTTGCCGACGCCGGGCTCACCGATGAGGACCGGGTTGTTCTTCGTGCGGCGCGACAGGATCTGCATCACGCGCTCGATCTCGGTCTGGCGCCCGACCACCGGGTCGAGCTTCGACTCGGCCGCGAGCTTGGTCAGGTTGCGGCCGAACTGGTCGAGCAGCTTGGAGCTCTTGGTCTTCTCGCCGGCCGCGGCGCCGCCGCCCTGCTGGCGCCGGCCGGGGCCGGAGAGCATGCGGATGATCTCGTTGCGAATCTTCTCGGCGTCGGCGTCGAAGTCGAGCAGGATGCGCGCCGCGACGCCCTCGTTCTCACGCACGAGCCCGAGCAGGATGTGCTCGGTGCCGATGTAGTTGTGTCCCAATGAGAGCGCCTCGCGCAGCGCGAGCTCGAGCACCTTCTTCGCGCGCGGCGTGAACGGGATCTGGCCGGTCGTCACCTCGTCGCCCTGGCCGACGATGCGCGCGACCTGGGCACGGACCTCCTCGACGGTGATGTCGAGGCTCTCGAGCACCCGCGCTGCCAGGCCTTCCTCCTCGCGCAGGAGGCCGAGCAGGATGTGCTCGGTGCCGATGTAGTTGTGCTTCAGCGCTCTGGCCTCGTCCTGTGCGAGGACGACGACCTGACGGGCCCTCTCGGTGAAGCGTTCGAACAAGCTTCAGCGTCCTTTCCGGTCGACAGCCGGACCTATGGTACCGAACCGGTCAGGACTCCCCGAGTGCGCCATGGGGTCCGTATCGGCTCTGCGACGAAGGCTTTTGAGGCTCAATTTCACCGGGGGCGAACGGTGCATTGGGGGTGCCTCCGTTGGGGGACGCAGAAGTCCTGGAAACGACCGATCTTTTGAGTATGGGAGGGAAGGTCTACACTGCGGCCGCTGTTGCCCTTGCAGTTCTCGCGCTCGCGCCGTCGGCGGGCGCCGTCACGGTCAGCGAGCGCAACCCGCTCGAGCCGAGCATCGTCCAGCGGATCAACTCCATCCGGGCGTCGCGCGGTCTCCGCACCCTCACGGTCGCGAAGCGCCTGAACGACGCGGCCAACCGCCACGCGCGGTCGATGGGCGCGTCGAGCTATTTCCGCCACGACCTCTACACGCCGCAGCGAGACCGGGCCTGGACGCCCTTCTCGACCTGGATCCGCTGGTACTGGCCCGGCCCCGGCTACCGCGCCTGGAGCGCCGGCGAGAACCTCGCCTGGGGCGCCCCTGACATCTCCGCGAGCCGGACGGTCGCGAACTGGATGGACAGCCCCGGGCACCGCGCGAACATCCTGAACCCGGCGTGGCGCTACATCGGGGTCGCCGCGGTGCACGTCGACGAGCCCGCCGGGTACTACCGGTCCTGGGACGACGTGACCATCGTGGCGGCCGAGTTCGGCCACCGAAGCTGACGCCGGCCCCCGGTCTCGTTAGTCTCGCGGCGTGCCGTTCGAGACGACGATCGTGCCGCGTCCGCCCTACTCCCTTGCGCTCTCGGCGAGGATGAGGAGCGACACGACGCGCCGGCTCCGGGACGGTGTCCTGACGGTTGCGCTCGAAGCCGACGGCAGTGCCGCGCTGGCCCGCGTGCACCAGAGGCCGGACGGCACGCTCGCGGTCAGCATCGAAGGCGAACAGCCGGAGGCTGCTCTGGCCAAGCTCCGCTTCGTGCTCGCCGTCGACGACGACCACGAGCCGTTCCTCCGCCGCTTCGCCGACGACCCGCTCATCGGGCGGGCTGTGCGACGGCTCCGCGGCTTGCGGCCGCTGCGGACCGCGACGGTCACGCACGCCCTCCTGAAGGCCGTGTGCGGCCAGCTGATCCAGGCACGCGCAGCGCGGGACCTGGAAGCGCGGCTCCTGCGCAGGTCGGCGACGCCCTGCGGAGACCTCCTCCTACCTCCGACGCGGACGACCTTCGGCGGAAGCTCCCCGTCGCATCTCGCGCGCGAGGGTCTCGTCGCCCGCAAGGCCAACGCCCTCATCCGGCTCTCACGCGAATGGGACGTGGAGCGCCTGCACGGCGTCGAGACGCACACGGCGGTCGCGCGCATCGAGCGCGAGCGCGGGCTGGGCCCGTGGTCGGCGGGCGTCGTCTGCCTCCAGGGGCTCGGCCGCTACGAGCACGGCCTCGTCGGCGACCTGAGCCTCATCAAGCTCTGCGCGGCGCTGCTCGGCCGGCGGGCGGAGACGGAGGACACCCGCAAGCTCCTCGAGCCGTACGGCGAATGGGCGGGGCTGGCGAGCGTCTACCTGCTCGCCCGGGCCGCGTAGCTCCCTCCTAAAGCCGAGGAGCCCACGGAGGGGGACGCCGCCCGAGCCGCCGGCGACGCCCCCCAACCGTGGCGACTCGCCCGACCCCAGCAAGACGGGCGAGCGCGTGGGCGTCGTCGCGCGGGGACGCGCGGAGCCCACGCTTCCTGCGAACTGAGGCGCGCCGGCAGAACCGGCGCAACGGCGATGTCGCGCGTCGCGGCCGGCACCACGGTTCGAGCGATTCCCCTCATTGCCTCCCCTTGCCGCAGGTCGTGCTTCGCACGTAAGCGCCACGTACCCCTTTTGGGTACTGACCGAAGGGTTAGACCCGACCAGGCCGAACGCCCCGGCGGCAGGTACCACTTTGTTACTTGGTGTGGTTACTCGGCCGGCGAGGGCCGCACGATCGCGATGATCGTGAGGAGAAGGATCTTCACGTCGAGCCAGAGGGACCAGTTCTCGATGTAGTAGTTGTCCCACTCGACGCGGTCGGCCAGGGACGTCTGGCCGCGGAGGCCGTGCACCTGCGCCCACCCGGTGATCCCCGACTTCACGCGATGGCGCTCTCCGTACCGGTCGATCTGGTCGCTGAAGAGGGCGACGTACTCGGGCCGCTCCGGGCGCGGGCCGACCAGGCTCATCTCGCCGCGCAGGACGTTCCAGAGCTGCGGGAGCTCGTCGATCGACGTCCGCCGCAGGAAGGTGCCGACGCGCGTGCGCCTGTCGATACCCTCGACGCCTCCGGGCGCCGTGTCCGGCAGAAGCTCGCCGGCGCCGCCCGTCTCTGCGCACGGTGGGCGCATCGAGCGAAGCTTGAGAATCTCGAAGACCTTGCCATCGAGGCCAGCGCGCGCCTGCCGGAAGAAGATCGGGCGCCCCATGCTCGCCCGGACGGCGAGCGAGGCGGCCAGCAGCACCGGCGAGACGATCACGAGCAGCAGCGCGGCGACGAGCCGGTCGACCGTGTACTTGATCGCGAACTGCCAGCTGCGGGGGTTCGTCGGCTGCGCAGTCATGAGCGGAAGGCCGCCGAGGTACTCGATCCCGATGTGGCCGACGACCTTCTCGTAGAAACGCGGCACCATCGAGACCTCGACGCCGAGCTCCTGGCAGCGCTTGAGCACGTTGAGGAGCACGCTCCGCGGCGCGGTCGAGAACGAGAGGACCACGTGCTTGACGCCGTGCTCGGCGACGACTCGGTCGAGGTCCCAGCTCGCGCCCAGGACGGGCAGGCCGTTGTCGTTCGCCACCGCCCGAGGCTCCTTGTCCAGGAATCCCACGGGCCGCAGGCCGAGCTCGGGATGGTCCAGCAGCCGCTTCGCGGTCAGCCGACCGACGTGGCCGGCGCCGACGACGAGGGTCGGGCGCACGGACTCGCCGCGGCGGCGGGCCCGCAGCTCACCCCAGGAGAGGACGACGCGCCCCGCCAGCAGGTAGACGGTGGCAAAGGCCCAGATGCGGGCCGTCTGCGCGGCCACCCAGGGGTCGTCGTGCACCAGGACGCGCAGCGAGAGGATGATCATCGCCGCAAGCGCCGTCGCGGTGACCGCGATGCGCAGGTCGTCCAGCACGCGCAGGAAGATCCGCGGCCGGTACATGCCGCGGATCGCCATGAAGACGAAGGCCAGGATCGGGAACGCGATCAGCCAGAGCGCAGGGGTCGAAGGGACGCCGGCCCGGGGGGCGCCGAGATCCGCGACGAGGACCGCCGCAAAGAGCATGAGGGCGTCGACTCCCAGGCAGGCACGGGTCCAGCCCTGGATCCGCCGCGTGCGTGCGACGGCGCTCCGGGCACGGGCCCGGACCGGGAGAGCACGAGCCTCCACGCGGGAGCCTTCCAGCAACGCGCGAGTCTCCGGTTAGGTCTTGACCCGCCCTACTCGCCTGAGCGTGAGCCCAGCCGCAAGCAGCAGGACGCCCGCTCCCACGAGGAGCAGCAGATCGAGACCGGTAAACGGTAGGGAACCGCCCCCCTCGACGTCGCCCTGGATGTTGCCTCCGGTGCCGCCGTACCCGTCCTGTGTCGGCTGTTGTGCCAGCGCGACGGACGCCATGACCAGGTACGCGAACACCCCGCTTGCGAGTGCCGCAAGACGCTTCACGTGATCCTCCCTTTTCCTCGTCCTCCTTCCCGGACGCACGGCGGTCGCCGCCGCGTCCGAACGAGGACATCTGTTGACCGCAGGTTGTAACCCTTCCCTCTCGTGCCGCAGTGCTAAACCTTGCTGAGTTGGCCGCAACAAGGCTTCACCTCACAGTATCGGCGGTCTTTCGAGGGTGTCAACTTCGTGTCATCCGGTGATTAGCTGCTTCGCTCCTCGACACGCTGGAGGAAGATCCGATCGATCACGTGAGGATCCACCGGCTCGCCGGAGCGAACCCCCTCGCGAACGAGGCCCACGGCCTCCTCGAGAGGATTGAGCTCCTCGGCGCGGTCGAGTCGGGTCAGCGCCTCCTCGCGCCGGCCCTCGCGGGCCGCCACGATCGCCAGCTCGAGCTCGGCGTACCAGTCGTCTCCCTTCCGTTCGAGCGCGCGCTCGAACGAATCCTCGGCGCGACCGAAGTCCTCCTGCCGCATCGCGATCGCGCCGGCGACCAAGTCGGGCCGGGCGCTCAACGGGTTGAGCGCACGCGCCCGGTCGAGGATCGAATACGCATCCTCGGGATCGGACCGCCACGTGTCCGCGGCGCGCTCGATTTCGCGCGCCGCAAGCCAAGGGAGTCCCAGAGAGACAACTGACGCCACCAGAGCCAGCGTATAGCCCGCGGCGGCTGGCATGGAAACGCGATTCTCGGAATTTGCGGACGACACCGCCGCGGGCGCCGGGCGCTCGAGCCCTCCGGCCAGCCCGAGCCACGCGAACGCGGGCCCCGCGAGGCCCGGGAACTCCCAGAACCAGTCGATCGATCCGTGCAGCGCCCAGTAGGCGAACGTGACCACTGCCGCGGCCGCGACGGCGTGGCCGAGCGGCGACCGTCGTGAGCGCGCGAGCCACACGGCGGCGAGCGCGCAGCCGAGGAAGCCGCCGAAGAGAAGCCCGCCGACGAGCCCGGTCTGCGAGAGCACCATCACCGGCAAGCTGTGCGGGTAGAGGGGCTCCTCGACGCTCTCCCGCTCACGGAGGTACGGGGTGGCGAAGTTCCCTGCGCCGATGCCCACCACCGGCGAGTCGCGGAACTCGGCCATGGCGACGCGCCAGAAGTCGTAGCGGTTGCTCCCGAGGTTGGCGCCGAAGTACGAGGAGCTGTCCTCGAACTCCTGGCCGGCGGAGAACTCGTCCCAGGCGTCTTGGGCCTGCGAGACCGGGTTGCCGTAGATCGCGAGGAGCACGACGGCGACGATCAGCGCGGCCAGCCCGGTCGCGATCCCGAGCACCCAGCGGCCGAGCCGCGCGAGGTCGGACGGGAGCGGCGCGTAGCGGTCGACGAGCCCGTAGATCGTGCCCACGACGAGGAGGGCGGCGGCCGAGCCGATGAGCGGTTCCTCGAGCGCGCCGAGGGCGTCGGGCAGGGTGCCTCCCCGGGCAGCCGAGTACACGTCGAGGAGCGAGCCGCGGACGAAGAACGTCGCCAGGCAGACCGGCGCGAGCGCCAGGAGCGAGCGCGAGCGGCCGGGCACGAGCGCCAGGTAGAGGAGAGCGACGACCGGGAAGACGAAGAGCGACCCGCGGCTCTGCGGAAGAACCGCCTGCTGGAGGAGGAAGCCGGCGGAGGCGAGGAAGAGCCCTCGGAGCCACCACGGCGTCTCGCGCCGAGAGGCGAGGAACACGGCGGGCCAGACCGCCGAGAGAAAGAGCGCACAGTTGGCGTTGATGTAGCCGACCGGCTCCGAGTAGCGGCCGCCGATGAAGAGCGCGTACGGGTCGTCCGAGTGGAGCGCGGTGACGAACGACGCCGCGGCGATTCCGGCGACACCGAGCGCATAGGCGGCCAGGAGCATCGCGCCGTGACGGGCACGCCACGGCCAGAGGAGGAAGATGGCGTAGACGACCAGGTAGAGGAGCGTCCGGTTGGCGGCGTCCCAGGCCTCGCCCTTGTCCCCGGCCCACGCGATCGAGAGCGCGCTCCAGACGGTGTAGGCGGCGAAGAGGCAGAGGCCGGCGAGCGCCACGCGCGGCAGCGTCCGCATCAGCTGCGGCACGCCGAAGACGAGGAGCCCGAGGAGCCCGAGGAGCGCGAGCGCGCCGGGCATCCAGAGGGTCGGGGGATAGCCGCCGTCGACAATGGCCCAGAGGAGGAAGATCCCGAGTGGGATCGCGCCGACGAGGGCGGTCGAGGCCCGCGTTGCCAAGCTCATCGCCGGGCGAGTCTAGGAGGGTTACCGGCCTACGGTGACCCGGACGACGCGCGAGCGGACCCGCAGGCCCTCGTAGCGGGCGACCGCTCGATAGCGAACGGTGCTGCCACGCGCGACCACCTGCAAACGGAACGCGCCGGTCGAGCTCGTGCGGACGCGGGCGACGACGACCCAGCCGTGGGCCGTCCTTCGCTGCACCAGGACGCTGCGCCGGGCGGTGGCGATGCGCCACGCGGCGCCACGCGAAAGGGCGACCCGCCCGCGGAGCGCGACCCTGGTGGAGCCCGAGGCGATCCTGCGCTGCACGCCCTTGCGCAACACCACGCGGCCGGTCGCCGGAAGCTTCAGCGCATGTGCGCGCAGGGCCCAGTAGCTCTGCTTGAGGCTCCAGCTCGTGGTCGCGAGGCCGAAACGGGCCTCGTACTCGTCGCGGTCTCCGTAGAACGGGCTGTTGCGGGCCGCGTACCAGAAGAGCGCCTTCACCCAGGGGAAGCGCTCGACGTAGCGGTAGGCCTTGACCAGGAACGCGGCCTGTGTGGCGGCCGAGACGCCGCCGTCCTGCGTTGTGGTCGAGTAGCCGAACTCGGTCAGCCAGACGTCCTTGGCCTCGTCGCCGAAGGCGACCATCGAGCGCCTGACCTCCTGGATGGCCGGGAACGCGTTGCTGGAGATCCGGTCGGGATCCTCCCAGTCGTGGACGCCGTTCCAAGAGACGGTCGGGTCGACGCCGTAGGTGTAGGGCTGCACGGCGACCGCGTCGAAGTAGTCGCCGCCGCCCGCCCGGTAGACGTCCTCGAGGTAGGCGAAGTCGCTCTTCGAGAGCCCGCCCAGGAGGACGGTCGCATCCGGGCTCGCCGACTTCGCAGCCGTGTAGCCGGCCTGCAGCATGGGAACGTAGGCGTCCGCGTCGGGGCCCGAGGGCCAGAAGCGCCGATGGTTGGGCTCGTTCCAGATCATGTAGGTGTGGACGCCCTTCGGAGCGAAGTGGCCGACCACGAAGCGGACGAAGTCGCCGTAGTCGGACATGCGCTGCGGCCGGTAGGTGACCTCCCAGCGCGGCGTCCCGCCGCCGTCGACGTGCCGGGCCGGGTCGGCAGACGCCCAGTAGGGGACGCCGTCCGCGATCGGCATCAGAACCTGGAGCCCGGCTTCGTGCGCGCGGTCGATCGCGTAGTCGTACTCGGCGAGGAGCCACTCGTTGACGTCGCCCTTGCGATCCGGCTCCAGGCCGGCCCAGTTCGCGTTCGCCCTGATCCAGCGGACCCCGGCGTCGCGGAGGAGCTCGATCTCCCGGTCGATGTCAGCGCGCGGCTGGCCCCACGTCACGTCCGCGACCACGCCGACTTCGGCGGCCTGCGAGGGCGAGGCGAGCATGAGCACAGCCAGCGCGGCCGTCAGGGCCGCGAGCGTCGCACGGAACGGCGCGTGCGCGCATGCGGATCGGCTGACCAACCCCCCTGCCTTCCAGTCCTCCACGATCTGGAAGATCGGCGGAAACGGCGATTACCTTGACCACCCTAGCGACTATTGTCACCACGCCCGGCGCGCGCCCCGGATGACGCCCTCGAGGAAACCCTGCATCTTCGCCACGTCGACCACGACGCGGAGCACCGGAACCCACGCGAGCGCGGCATCGGCGCCCAGCGAGCGCCGGGCCGAGAGGACGAACAGCGCGAGATACCCGGCCGCGCCGGCGGCGAGGACTGCGCCGGCCGTCCGCGCTCCGAGCGCGAAGAGCACGGCAAGAGCGATGCCTGCGCCGTAGATTCCGAAGGCGACGAGCTCGTTCTGACGGTCGAGCCGCGCCATCGCATCGCCCCGTCCGTAGTTGCGGTACTGGCGGTAGATCGCCCGGAGGGAGCCACGAGGACGCCAGCGAACGACGGCCTCGGGAACGACGACAAGCTCGAGGCCGGCACGACGCAGCGCACGCGCGAAAGCCTTGTCCTCGCCCCAGGGAAGCTCCGGCGGATACCCGCCGGCCTTCTCCCAGGCCGCGCGCGTGAAACAGAGCCCGTTGCGCCCGGCCGGGAGGAGCTCGCCGGCGATCGGCCCCGGCTGATCGGCGGGCTTGAAGGCGCGCAGCGTGAACCAGCCCGAGGCGCGCTCGAAGGCGGTGCGCGCGTCCGGCTCGCTGACGCCGATCGCAACACGGCGGTCGTCGGCCGCCGCGGCGAGCGCTGCGACGAACCCCGGGCCGACGCGGCTGCCCGCGTCGAGGGTCAGGATGCGCTCCGCGGAGGCGGCCTGGATGCCCTCGTTGCGCCCCCGGCCCGGCGTCGCCCCCGGCGCTTCGACGACCCGCAGAGCGGGGAGCCGCTCCTCCTCGGCGCGGAGGAGCGCCGGCGTCCCGTCGGTCGAGCCCGCGTCGACGACGACGATCGCCGCAACGGGCGGCTCCTGCGCGGCGAGGTCGGCGAGGAGCGCAGGAAGGCTCTCCTCCTCGTTCAGCACCGGGACGACGACCGCCAGGTCAGCCATGGACGGCGGCCTCGATCGCGGCCTCCATCTCGTCGATCCTCCGCTCCCAGGAGTACGAGCGGACGCGCTCGACGCGTAGCCGGCGCGCCTCCGCAGAGTCGTCACCTACGTAGCGGACGGCCTCGGCGAAGGCCTCGGGGCCGCTCGCGAAGGTCACCGCGTCCGCGAAGCCTTCGGCGGCGCGCATCGGCGTCGAGACGACAGGGCGCCCCGCGGCCAGATACTCCACGAGCTTCACGGGGACGAGCGTGTCCGTGAACTCGTTCTGCCGGTAAGGGACGAGCGCGACACGGCCCCGGGCGAGGAGCCGCGGCAGGTCGTGGTGGTCGTAGCGTCCGGTGAGCACTACGTTCCGGTGGCCGCCGAGAGCTTCCTCCGCCTCGGGGCCTGCGGGGCCGGCGAGCAGGAACGTCCAGTCGGGGAGCCTCCCGGCGACCTGCGCCGCAAGCTGCTCGTCGAAGCGGAAGCCCATCTCGCCCGTGAAGACGGCCGTCCGCTCCTGGCCAGCAACGGAGGCAACGGGCTCGAGCTCGTCGAGGTCGACCGCCGCCGTGGCCAGGTGCACGTTCGGATGGCGCACGGCGAGCGCGGCGCGGATCGGCTCCGACCAGGCGAACACGACGTCCGCCCGTGCGAGCAGGCGCTCCTCGGCCTCGGCGAAGAGCGCGCGGAGGCGGTCCGTCATCCCGGGCCCAGCAGCGTGGTCGTCGACCGCCTCGTAGACCACGGCGCGCCACGGGCTTCCGACGGCGAGCGGGATGATCTCCGGGGTCGGAAAGCGGATCCAAAGCACGGCCTCGGCCGGGTCGCGCACGTGCTTCCGGAGCTGCCGGGCGAGCCAGCGGCGGTTCACCGTGCCGACACCGGGCGCGCGGCGCGGCGGCAGGAGCTTGGGCGAGACGACTTCGAAGGGCGCCTCCCGCTCCGGCCCGTTCGCCCGCTTGAGGGCGCGCAGGGCGTGCCGAGGCCTGGGGTTGCGGATGCCCAGCTGCTCCACGTAGGAGACGCGCCAGCCGCGCGCGGCGAAGCGGCTCATCTTCTCCTCGGCCTCGGTGTTGTGGAAGCCGAAGGGGAAGTCCGAGTAGAAGAGGAGGTCGCCCCTCACTCCGCCGAGGTCACCGTGCGCTGGTCGATGCGCTGGAGCGCCGCGCCGACGCCCAGGACCGTCCAGGCGAGCATGGAGGTCTTCGGGTCCACGAAGGTCACGTCGAAGAGATTCGAGACGAGCAGCGCGATCCCCGCGCCCATAAGGCCGAGCCCGAAGCCGCGGATGCGCGGGTCGGCGGAGCGGCGGAGGGCGAGGATCATGCGCCCGGCCGCCAGGATGAGGAGGAAGAGGGCCGCGATGCCCACGAGCCCCTGCTCGGCGAGGGTGTTGAGGTAGAGGTTGTGCGCCGTCTCGGGGGGCGCGAGCCCGCTTCCGGGGAGGAAGCTGCGGCCCGTCTGCTCGAGGTCGACGTACGCGACGTCGAAGCTGTTCAACCCCACGCCGACGACCGGGTTCTGCTCGAACATCTCGAGCGCAGCGTCCCAGAAGTCGAGTCGCGTGGCGATCTCCGGCCTGTCGAGCCGGCCGACATCCGCGACGCGGTCGTGCCAGGCCGCCGGCGCGAGCAGGACGACCAGCGCCGCAGCCCCGGCGATCGCCGGCCACGCGCGCTTGCTCCGCGCGAGGACGAGCACGAGGGCGACGAGCGCGACGAGCACGCCGCGCGAGTACGTGAGGATCGCGGCGGGCAGGGCGAGGAGCGGGAGGAGCACGCACCCGGCTCGGGCGATCCTGCTCTCGAAAACGCTGTAGAGCCCTACGCTGAGCGGGACGAAGAGGACGACGAAGCCCGCGAGCTGGTTCGGGTGCGGGAAGAACGAGGAGACGCGGTACTCGACCGCGCCGGTCGAGCTGACAAACCCGACGCGAGAAAGGTCTCCGGTGGCGTACTGCCAGAGGGCGTGCGCGCTCACGATCAGCCCGACGACCAGGAGCGCCCCGAAGATCGGCTTGAGCTTCTGCCAGTCGTCCAGGAAGAGGGAGATCAGCAGGTAGATGAAGACCGAGCCGGCGAGCAGAAGGAACTTGGCCGAGGCTGCCGTCTCGCTCTGTGCGAAGGGGACTGCCGCGAGCGCAGCGCCCAGGAAGGCCATGGCGCCGACGAAGACCGGGGGTGCGACGAGCTTCTGCCCTCCGACGACCGAGCGGACGGCCTGGATGGCGACGAGCACCATGGCCCACGCCACCAGCGCGACCCGGAGCCTCGCGTTCCCCGGCTCCGCGATCGGCGCGTTCTCGGCGAACGGCGTGAGGACGATCAGAAGCGCCAGGCCGTACTCCAGGCGCCAGAGCCCGAGCGCGACCGCGAAGAGCCCGGCGGCCGCAATCGGGAGAACGGTCGGGTCGTCGAGCCGGTACGAGCCGAGCGCGTAGACCGCGCCCGCGACGGCGGCGGCAGCGACGGCTCCGGCTGCGAGCGCTCCGGCGACCGACCACCGGGGCAGGGCGGGCCGTGCCGCGCCTCCGATCATGACTACGAGGGGGGCGGCGCGGTCGTCAGCGGGTCGAGTGCGCTGCCGTCTCCGGGCACGGCGTCCCCGTAATAGCGGTCGTAGTCCTCGGAGCCGGCGACCTCGTTGACGATGAGGCCGGCGATGTTCGCGTCCGTCTGGCGCAGCTGGCGGATCGCGGCGGTCACCTTCGCGCGCGAGCCGCGCCGGTGGTTGACGACGAACATGACCGTGCCGACGGCGTGCGCGAGGATCGTGGCGTCGGCGCCGGCCGAGAGCGGCGGGCTGTCGACGATGACGAAGTCGGCCCACTCGGAGGCCTCGGCGAGCAGGTGTTCCAGCGCGTCCGGGCGTAGGAGCGTCGACGGGTTCGGCGGCACGGCCCCGGCGGGCATGAGGAAGACGTTCGAGACCGGCGTCTCGTGGACGACCTCCTCGAAGCGCCAGCCGAGCGCGAGGTAGTGCGTGAGCCCCTTGAGCGCCGGGTCGGAGAGCTCGTACATCCGCGCCAGCGCCGGGCGGCGCAGGTCGCCCTCGATGACGAGCACGCGGCGCCCCTGCTCCGCCATCACGCGCGCGAGCGCGAGGGAGCACGTGGACTTGCCCTCGGCCGCCGCCGCGCTCGCGACGACCACGCTCGAGAGCGGCTCCTGGGGCGAGAGGAACGCGATGTTCGTCCGCAGGACGCGGAAGGCCTCCAGGAAGCGCTGCTCGCGGCTCCTGGAGAGCCGGCGGCGCGCGATGCTCGGCACGCGCGCGAGCACGGGGACGTTCAGCTCGCGGGCGAGGTCGTCCTCGCTGCCGAGGCGGGTGTCGAGCCGGTCGCGCAGCAGCGCGAGCCCGGCGCCCAGGAAGAGCGCGAAGACGAACATGACCGCGGCATACAGGGTCGGCCTGGGCCGGACGGGCGCGGCGGGCGGCTGCGCCTCGTCGGCGACGGAGACCTCGCCGTTCGTCTCCGCGGACAGCTCGGCGTCCGCGTACTCGACGAAGGTCTGCGCGTAGGTGTTGGCCAGGTCGGCCGCCTCCTCGGGGCTGTCGCCCTCGGCCGAGACGACGAGGAGCTGCGTGTCGGAGATCGGGCTGAAGGACGTCCGCTCGAGCAGCTCGCCGGCCGTCTCGTCACCCGGCAGCTCCTCGGCGACGAGGGCGGCGACGTTCTCGCTCTGGATCAGCTCGGCATACGTGCGCGCGAGGACCTGGGCGGACTGGATCGCCTCGAAGTCGTTGGACGCGTTGCTGCGATTGCCGACGAAGAGGGTCGCCTCGGCCTCGTAGACCTTGGGCAGGCTCCGGCTCACCACGTAGGTGGCCAGGGTCGCGACGAGGACCGTCAGGATGACGATCCACTTCCGCTTCCAGAGGGTGATGAGGAGCTGATCCGCCGACAAGTGACGCCCTGCTCAGTCTACTCGGGGCCCTGGACTTGACCAGCCCTGGCGTCCATCTCGCGGCCTTCCTGGACGAGCCGGGCCCGCTCGCGTCGCCACGTCCACTGGAAGCGCGCGAACGCGGAGAGCTGGCGCAGGGCGATCCGGGACGCGGGCGTGGCTGCCGACGTGCGCCGGTAGCCGTGGACCACGGTCGCGGCGGGGTGGTAGACGACCTGGAGCCCTGCACGGCGGATGCGCAGGCACCAGTCGACGTCGTCGGGACCGAAGAAGATGCGCGGGTCGATCTCCCCGGCCGCAGTCTGGGCCTCGGCCGTGAAGAGCTGGCAGGCGCCGAGGACGTACTCGACCTCGCGCGTCCGGTCGTGGCGCTCGTCGGCCATCAGGTGCCGGCGGACGGGCGCGCTGTCCTCGAAGAGCCTGCCGAGCGGCGGCCGGCGCATCAGCGGCAGGAGGCGGGGCGGGAACCGGCGGGCCGACAGCTGGAGCGTCCCGTCCTCGTAGACGAGCTTCGGGCCGACGAGGCCGACCTCGGGATGGGCGTCCAGGAAGCCGACGAGCTCCGGCAGGGCGCCGGGGGACAGGCGCGCGTCGCTGTCGAGGAACATCCGCAGACGGCCCCGGGCACGCCGAAGCCCGGCGTTTCGGGCGGCCACGCCCACGTTCGCCGCCAGCGTCACGACCTCCGTCCTGGGGAAGCTCTCCGCCACGGCCTCGGCGGTGCCGTCGCGGGATGCGTTGTCGACGAGCACGACCTCTGCCTTCAGGGGCGAGGAGTGCTCGTCGACGGAGGCGAGGCAGGCCAGCACCTCGTCGCGCACGTCGTGGGCGACCACGATGACCGTGACGTCGGGCTGCTTCGGGCTCACGACGGCGCCAGCGCAGTCCGGCCGACCATCCGCCGCGCCTGGCCGAGGGCGTGCCTGGGGAGCTTCGGGTCGACGAGGAGGACCATCGCCAGGTAGGCGCCGAGCCCGACGGCGAGCGGCGCGCCGAGCTGGACGATGCCCACGGCGCCCGCGGTCGCCTCGGCGACCGCCCGGCAGGCGACCCACGCGACCGGGCAGGCGAACGCAACCGTCGCGATCGCCTGCCACTGCCGGCCCACGGTGACTCCCGTGCGCGTGCGCGCGAACCAGGCGAGCGCCGCGGTGGCCACGACCGACTCGGCGAGCACGACCCAGGCGACCTCCGTCACGCCGCCGAAGCGCGCCGCCGCGTACACGGTGGGGACGAGCAGCACGAGCATGACGAGCGAGATCCGCCCGAGCAGCGCCTGGTGGCCGATCGAGTTCAGGAACCACGCGATCGTCCCCCGCACCGGCTTCACCGCCGCCCAGATGCCGAGGACGCCGAGCGGCCCGATCATCCCGGCCCATTGCTCGCCGAAGACGACGAGCGTGATCGGCTCCGCCGCGCCCGAGAGGACGATCCCGAACGGGCAGGTCGCGAAGGCGACGAGCTTGAGGGCGGCCAGGAACGCCGGCGTCACGTCCTCGCCCCGGCTCCGCATGCGCGCGAAGCCGGGGAAGGTCACCTTGGCGACGGACTCGGCGATCACCCAGTTCGGCAGCTCGGAGAGCCGCAGCGCCATCGAGTAGTAGCCCAGCCGTGCCGCGCCGAGGACGCGGCCGACCACGACGATGTCGACGTTCTGCGCGGCGAAGCCCGTGACCGTCTGGACGAGGAAGCCGTGTCCTTCACGCACGCCGCGCGCCGCTGCCGCCCGGTCGAACGCGGGCCGGACGCGGTAGGGGGCGAGCCAGACGAGCGCGACGGCGTAGGCGGCGGCCGAGACGATCTGCCCGACGACCAGGCTCCACACCCCCGCGCCGAGGACCGCGAGGAGCACGCCCGTCCCCGTGTAGACGATCGCCTGCGTCATCTGGGCGACGAAGCGGTTCCGGAACTCGAGCTCGCGCTGCATCAACGCCTCGTAGAACCAGTTCAGCCCGCCGCTGAAGAAGACCATCACCGAGAGCGCGAGCACGATCTCGTCGAGGCGCGGCTCGTCGAAGACCCTTGCAGCCAGGGGCGCGAGCGCCGCCATCACGACCGCGAACGCGGCGCCCATGACCAGGAACATCGTCAGGTACGTCCCCTTCTCGCGCTCGTCGAGGTCCTGCTCGACGACGAAGACCCCGCCGAGCCCGAGGCTCGCCACGAGGCCCAGGAAGATGGAGAGGGTGAGCGCGAGCGCGACGAGGCCGAAGTCCTCCGGCACGAGCAGCCGCGCGAGGACGACGGTGCCCCCGATCTGGACGAGGCGGCTCCCCGCGAGCGTCAGGAACGTCCAGGGGATGCCGCGTATGGCCTTTTCTTCCATACCCGTCCTATCCTGACTGTCAGCGATGCCGGAGCCGCGCGCAAGCGTGATCGTCCGCGCCAGGAACGAAGCGCGCGGGATCGAGCGCACGTTCAAGGCGCTGCGGCGCCAGACGGTCCCTGTCGAGATCGTCGTCGTCGACTCGGGCTCGACCGACGAGACGGTCGAGATCGCAAGGCGCTGGTGCGACCGGCTGGTCGAGATCCCGGCCGAGAGCTTCACGTACGGCTACAGCCTCAACCGCGGCGCCGAGGCGGCGCGCGCACCGTTTCACTTCTCGCTCTCCGCGCACTGTGCCCCCGAGGGCGACGACTGGGTCGAGCGCTCGCTTCGCCACTACGAGCGCGCGGACGTGGCCGCGACGAACGGGGTCGAGACGCTGCCCGACGGGACGAGGGTCGAGGAGGTCTTCTACCAGGACGCCGCGCACGTCCGGGCCCACCTTCTCTGGGGCTTCTCCAACCACGCCTCCTCGTGGCGCGCCGAGCTCTGGCGCGAGCACCCCTTCGCCGCCGGGCTGACGAGCTCCGAGGACCGCGAATGGGCGATGTGGGTCACCGGCGCGGGCTGGGTGATCGCGTACGACCCGGCGCTCTGGGTCGACCTCTCCCACCAGTGGGACGGCGGCGCGCTCTTCCAGTACCGCCGCAAGAAGCTGGAGACGCGCGGCCTGGCCGAGTTCGCCCCGCTCCCGCCCTACAGGGCCCGCGACGCGCTCGAGGAGTGGTGGACGCCTCCCGACGAGCGCCATTCGGCGCTCTTCCACCGGATCAACTACCGCCGGATGGCGGGGATCCTGGGGAAGTACCGGGGTCTGGCGCGGACTCGCCGCCGAGCTTCCTGAGCCCGAGCGCGAGCCCGCTCCACGTCCCCGCGGTCCGGGCCGCGGCGACACGCGCGCGGACGCGCGACCGCCGCCGCACGGCGCTCAGCACCATGCGGGCGTCGCCTCCCACCTGGACGAGCAGAAAGCGGAGCGGCCGCAGGTCGCCCGAGCGCAGGTGCTTCGCGCAGAAGGCGGCCCCGCCCAGGTTGTAGCCGTAGAAGAGCCGCGGGAGCTCGTTCGGCTCCCGCCACTGCTCGTGGACGATCTCGAAGCCGGGCGTGGACGCGATCCGGTAGCCGGACTTGAGCAGGCGGTAGCCGAGGTCCATGTCCTCCGCGCCGGGGAAGCGCGAGCCCGGCCCCAGGCGGGAGTCGAAGCCGCCGCTGGCGAGGAAGACCTCCCGCCGGCAGACGAAGTTGGCCGCGTAGCCGACGCGGGCCGGGTGGACGACGTTCTCCCAGACGCGTGCCTCCTCGACGTGGAAGACGCTGACGGGCAGGTGGCTGCGATCGGGAGCGAAGCCCTCGGGCGCATGCACCTCGCCGAAGAGCGCGTCGGGGCGGCCGAGCTTCGCGACCTCCTCGGTCAGCGCCGCGAGCCAGCTCGTCGTGATCTCGACGTCGTCGTCGAGGAAAGCCACGTACTCACCGCGCGCGAGGCGTGCGCCCTCGTTGCGCGCGGCCGAGGTGGAGGGCGGACTGAGCGGCACGTGGCGCACCCGTTCGTCGCCGACCAGCTCGAGGGCGCGCTTCGTCGAGTCGTCCGCGCTCTGGTCGACGACGACGATCTCCAACGGCAGCTTCTCGCCGGCCAGGATCGCCCGCACGACCGCCGCCGTGCGGAAGGGCCGGTCGAGCGTCGGGACGACGACCGAGACCGTGGGCTCGGTGTCGCCCGGAGGGCTCATTCGTCGCGCGCTCGGAGAGCCGGGAAGAGGATGACGTCGCGGATCGTCTCCCGCCCGGTCAGGAGCATCGCCAGGCGGTCGATGCCGAGCCCCAGGCCCCCGGTCGGCGGCATCCCGTACGAGAGCGCCTCGACGAAGTCCGGGTCGCCCTGGACGCCGCCGATCTCAGCGGCCTGCTCGGCGAAGCGCCGGGCCTGTTCGTCCGGGTCGTTCAGCTCCGAGTAGGCGTTCCCGAGCTCCATTCCGGCGGCGAAGTACTCGAAGCGCTCGGTGAAGGAGGGGTCGTCGTCCATCGTCCGCGCGAAGGGCGAGAGCTCGACCGGGTAGTCGTGCAGGATCGTCGGCTGGATCAGCTCCGGCTCGATGAAGTGGCTGAGCGCGTGGTCGACGAGCTGCGACCACGAGCGGTCGGCGGAGGCGTCGACGCCGCGCTCCTCGAGGCGGGCGCGCAGGTCGGCCTCGTCGCGCGTCCAGAGCCCGAGCTCCTCGAGCGCGTCCGTGAGCCTGAGGCGCTGCCAGGGCGGAGCGAGATTGACGCGGTTGCCCCGGAACTCGACCTCCGTCGAGCCGACCGTATCGACGGCGACGGCGGCCACGAGCTCCTCGATGCGCGTCATCGTGTCCGTGTAGTCGGCAAACGCCTCGTACCACTCGAGCATCGAGAACTCGGGCTGGTGCTTGTACGAGATGCCCTCGTTCCGGAAGTCCTTGCCGATCTCGTAGACCTTCTCGAGCCCGCCGACGATCAGGCGCTTCAGGTACAGCTCGGTCGCGATGCGGAGGTAGAGGTCGGCGTCGAGCTCGTTCGAGTGCGTGACGAACGGGTCGGCGAAGGCGCCCCCGTAGCGGGGCTGGAGCACCGGCGTCTCCACCTCGAGGAACCCCGCCTCGTCGAGGCGGCGGCGGATCGAGGAGACCATGCGGCTCCTGAGCATGAACGCGCGGCGGGCGTCCTCGTTGACGAGGAGGTCGAGATAGCGCTTGCGATAGCGCGTCTCCGCGTCCACGAGCCCGTGGTAGGTGTCGGGCAGCGGCCGCTTGATCTTCGCCAGGAGCACGAGCTCGTCGACGGCCAGCGAGGGCTCGCCGCGGCGGGTCTTCGCCGGCTTGCCGATCGCCCCGACGACGTCGCCGAGGTCGAGCTCGACCGGCCCCGTGCGGTCCGCCGAGCAGAGGAGCTGGATCTGCCCCGAGCGGTCGACGACGTCGAGGAAGACGAGCTTCCCGTGCCCGCGCCGGCCGAGCACGCGCCCCGCGATCCGGCGCGTCTCCGCGCCCTCGGCCCCGGACTCGAGCGCATCGGCCTCGGCACGGACGGCCGCGACCTCGTCCCGGTCGGGAAAGCGCTTGGCCAGCGACGTGGGCGCCGTCTTCGCCATGGCGGCGAGTCTAGATGCGCCCGCGGAGCTTGTCCCGCGGGGAGAGTTGGGTGATCGAAAGCCGCGAGCCCAGGGCTACGCGGCCTTGATCTCCATGATCTTGTACTTGAGCTTCCCGCGCGGGGCCGCGACCTCGACCGTCTCGCCCTTCTTGTGGCCCAGGATCGCCCGGCCGACCGGAGACTCGTTCGAGAGCTTGTTCTCGGCGGGGTTGGCCTCGGCCGACCCGACGATCGCGTACTCGATCGTCTCCTTCGCGTCGACGTCGCGCAGGCGCACGAGCGTGCCGACGCTGACGACGTCCGTCGTGATCTCCTTCTTCTCGATCACGCGGGCGCTCTTCAGCCGCTCCTGGAGCATGGCGATCCGGTGCTCCAGCATCGCCTGCTCGTTCTTGGCGTCGTCGTACTCGGAGTTCTCCGCGATGTCGCCGAACTCGCGCGCCTGCTTGATGCGCTCGGCGACCTCCCGCCGCTTGACGGTCGAGAGATGCTCGATCTCTGCTTTCAGCTTCTTATGACCCTCAGGAGTGAGAATCACTTCCTTCACGACCATGTCCTCCAGGCCCCCAGACAGGGAAATGCGGCGCTACCTTGCGCCGCCGTGGGCGGCATTGTAGCCGCTACGTCAAGCCTGAAACGTTCGGCGCCCGGCTACGATTTCCTTGGCCATGGCAGTCGACATCCAGTCCCCTTGGCGGATCGGCCCCGTCGAGATCCCGAGCCGCGTCGTCCTCGCGCCGATGGCGGGCGTGAGCGTACAGGCGTTCCGGCGCCAGGGCCGCCGGTTCGGCGCCGGCCTCGTCTGCTCGGAGATGGTCAGCTGCGCGGGCCTCAGCCACGGGAACGAGCGCACGCTCGGCTACCTGCGCCTGAGCCGCGAGGAGGCCCCGCTCGCCGTGCAGATCTTCGGGTCCGAGCCCGCCGTGATGGTCGAGGCCGCCCGGATGGTCGAGGACGCTGGCGCGGACATCGTCGACATCAACTTCGGCTGCCCGGTACGCAAGGTGACCAAGACCGGCGCGGGCGCGACGCTGCTCGAGGACCCCGAGCGCGCGATGCGCATCGTCTCGGCCGTGGCCTCGGCAGTCTCCGTCCCGGTGACGGTGAAGATGCGCCGCGGCCTCGCCAACGGGTCGCGCGCGGCACTCGCGGTCGGGCCGCAGCTCGTCGAGGCGGGCGCGGCGTCGCTCACGCTCCATCCCCGCTCGGCCAAGCAGATGTACACCGGCACCGCCGACCACTCCCTCACCGCCGAGCTCGTCCAGCTCGTGGACGTCCCCGTGGTCGCCTCCGGCGACGTCACCACGCGCGGGCGCGCGCAGGAGCTCCTGGACGAGACCGGCTGCGCCGCCGTCATGGTCGGGCGCGCGGCGCAGGGGAACCCCTGGGCCGTCGGCGAGATCGCCGGCACGGGGGCGGGGGAGCCGACGCCGGAGGAGGTCGTCGCAGAGCTCGTCCTCTTCATGCGCGCGACCGTGCACGAGCTCGGAGAGCATCGCGCGACCGGCTTCCTGAAGAAGTTCTACGGCTGGTACCTCGGTCGCGGGCGCTTCCCGAAGCCCTTCAAGCAGGAGCTGGTGCAGCTCGCGACGCTCGCGGAGGTCGAGGACAGGCTCTTCGCGGCGGCTCCGCGCGCGGCCGAGGTTCTCGCGCGCCTCGCGGGCGAGCTCCCCGCCGACGAGGACGTCCTGCTCGACCTCCCGATCTCCGCCTACGGCGGCGGGTAGTTACCACCGGCACACAGCTATAACTCCTCCTATGGCGGTGGCAACAGGCGAGCGGCGGATCGTCTCGGTTCTCGTCGCGGACGTCGTCGGCTCGACGGCGATCGCGGAGAAGCTGGGCCCGGAGCGCTCGAAGTTCCTGATCGACGAGGTCATGCGGATCATGACCGAGCAGGTCCGGCGCTTCGACGGCACCGTGGCGCAGCTCGTCGGCGACGAGATGCTGGCGTTCTTCGGCGTTCCCGTCTCGCACGAGGACGACGCCGAGCGCGCCCTCCGCGCCGCGCTCGCGATCCAGCGCGCACTGGCCCAGTACGCGCAGGAGGTCGAGGCGGCCTACGGTGTCCCGCTGTCGGTCCGCATCGGCGTGAACACGGGGCCGGTCGTCGTCGGCGTCCAGCAGGACGGCAACGACCGCTACGACCCCTGGAACGCGCTCGGAGACACGGTCAACGTCGCCTCCCGCCTCCAGGAGCTGGCCGACCAGGGCGGCGTTCTGATCGGGCCGACGACGAAGCGCCAGGTCGAGGCCGGCTTCGACCTGGAGGAGCTCGGCCCGCAGGACCTCAGGGGCGTGAGCAAGCCGCTCGACGTCTTCCGCGTCTCGCGCATCCGCGAGGCGGAGGCGGCGGCGCCGAGCCTGCCGATCGTCGGGCGCGACTTCGAGCTCACCGTGCTCGAGCGGACGATGGACGCGCTCGTCGAGGGCCGCGGCGCCATCGTCTCCATCATGGGCGAGCCCGGGATCGGCAAGACCCGGCTCGTCTGGGAGGTGCGCGACCGCTACCGCGACCGCGTCCGCTTCATCGAGGCCCGAGGCGTCTCCTACGCCCAGACGTTCCCGTACTGGCCCATCCGCGAGCTCTTGCGCGAGTGGCTCGGCGTCGGCGCCTCGACGCCTGAGGCCCGCGTCCGGCTCGAGCTGAAGGCCGAGCTGGCACACCTTCTCGGCCGCGAGGAGGCGGACGACGCCTACCCGTTCGTCGCCAGCCTCGTCGGCCTGACACTCGAGCCCGAGGCGGCGCAGGCGATCCGCGAGCTCAACCGCGAGAGCATCCAGTCCCGGACCTTCGAGGTCTTCTTCGAGCTCGTGTGCAAGCTCGCCGACGAGGAGCCGCTGTGTCTCGTGTTCGAGGACCTGCACTGGGCCGACGAGGCGACCCTCGAGCTGCTCGAGTCGATCCTCGGCATGACGGACGAGACATCTGTTGCCCTCTTCTTCGTCTACCGCCCGGAGCGCGAGCACGGCTCGTGGCGGCTCGGCGAGCTCGCGCGCCAACGCTACCCGCACCGCTACCGAGAGATCGAGGTGCGCCCGCTTCCCGCCGACTCCTCGCGCGTGCTCGTCTCCAACGCCGCCGAGGGCGAGCTGCCCGAGTCGGTGGCCGAGCTGCTCGCCGAGCGCTCGGGCGGCAACCCGTTCTTCCTCGAGGAGGCCTTCCGCGACCTCGTCGAACGAGGCGTGCTCGAGCGCCGCAACGGCGGCTGGGAGCTCGCGGTGTCCGAAGACGAGCTCTCCATTCCGGCCGTGGTGCAGGGCACGCTGCAGGCGCGCCTCGACCGGCTCGACCGGCAGACGCGCGAGGTGCTCTCGGTCGCGGCCGTGATCGGGCGGACCTTCGGCCTGCCGCTCCTGGAGCGGCTCGTGGACCGCGACGAGCTCATGCAGGCGCTCACCGACCTTCAGCGGCTCGACCTGATCGTCGAGAAGCGCCGGCGTCCGAACCCGGAGTACCGCTTCCGCCACGGCCTCGTGCAGGAGGTCGCCTACGCAAGCCTCGTCGATACGCAGCGCCGCAAGCTCCACAAGCGGGTGGGCGAGGCGCTCGAAGAGATCTACAAGGAGTCGCCCGAGGAGGCCTACGGGCTCCTCGCCCGGCACTTCGAGGAAGCCGACGAGCCCGAGAAGGCCGTCGACTACCTGCTGAAGGCCGGAGACGCGGCCCGCGCCGTCTACGCGGACAAGGAGGCGCTCGAGCACTACCGCAGGGCGCGCGGGTTCCTGGCACGGATCGGCGACGAGCGCCGGGCACGCGACACGCTCTTCAAGATGGCGCTCGCCTACCATCTCGCCTTCGACTTCGAGAGCGCGGAGGAGATGTACGACGAGGCGTTCTCGTGCCGGGTCGGCGAGGATCCGCGGCTGCCGGCCACCGAGAGGCTCGAGACGGCGTCGAATCGTCCGAGCGAGCTCGCGCCAGGCGACGTCTACACGACCGAGGCCGGCTACTTCTCGGAGCTGCTGTTCCGCGGACTCCTCATGGTCGACTCGGAGCTGAACGTCGTGCCCGCCATGGCCGACAACTTCCGCGTCTCCTCCGACGGGCTCACGTACCTGTTCCGGATCCGCGAGGGCGCGAAGTGGAGCGACGGCGAGCCGCTGACGGCAGAGGACTATGCCTACGCCTGGCGACGGATGCGCGAGCTGAAGACGCGCACCGCCTTCCTGATGGAGGACGTCGAGGCCGCCGAGGCGCTCGACGACCGGACGCTCGAGGTGCGCCTCCGCGAACCGCGGAGCTACTTCCCCTACATCCTCTGCTCGCCGTGGGCCTTCCCGTGGCCGAAGCACCGATGCGAGGCGCTCGGCGACGAATGGGCCAAGCCGGAGAACCTCATCGGCAACGGCCCGTACATGCTGGTCGAGTTCGACGACGAGCAGGCACTGCTCCGTGCGAACCCGCACTGGAGCGGCCCGCACGGGAACGTCGGCGAGATCCACTTCTCGTTCTATCCCAAGGGCGCGCAGATGGTCGAGGGCTGGCGGGAGGGGAGCTTCGACCTCCTGCACGTCTACGACCCCGTGGCCGACGAGGAGCCGGACACGATGGGCGACATCGTCCCGGAGCTCGGTCTCCAGTACATCGGGTTCTCCGCGGACCACTCGCCGTTCTCGAACCAGCACGTGCGCAAGGCGTTCTCGCATGCCGTCGACCGCGAGGAGCTGCTGACGACGTTCCCCACGCTCTCGCGCGCGGCGAGCCGCGGAGGCGCGATCCCGCCGGCGATGCCCGCCCACTCCCACCGGGTCGGCGCCGAGTACGACCTCGAGCGGGCGCGCGAGCTGCTCGCGGAGGCCGGCTACCCCGGCGGCAAGGGCCTACCCGAGATCCACCTCGTCGTCCCGCACTGGCTTCAGCCGGTCGACGAGATCGCCGAGCTGTGGAAGCCGATCGGCGCGCGCGTCAGGGTCACGCCGGTGCGCGAGCACGTCGATTGCGACGTGATCGAGGACGCCGACATGTGGTGGAGCGGGTGGACGGCCGACTACCCGGATCCCGACGGCTTCTTCCGAGGGCTCCTCACGCACGGCTGGCCGTTCTACTGCGACGACGACATCCTCGAGCTCCTCGCCCGGGGCCGCTCGCTGCGGGACCAGGGCGAGCGCATGCGCGTCTACCACGAGGTCGACCACCTCTGGGTGGGCGAGCACGCGGCCATCCTCCCCATCGGCTACCCGCGCTCCATCCTCCTCCGGCGACCCTGGATCGAAGGTCTGTGGGCGAGCCCGCTCTCCCGGGCCCACCTGGACACGGTCGTGGTCAGGGAGCGCGCCGCCGCCACAGGCGACGGCGAGTCAGCCTTCCGGGACTAGGCCTCCACGCTCCGAACCGCTGGCTCCATGTTGCCGCGGCGCTTGTGTCTAGCCCCTTGACAGATCCAGAGGCGCTCCGCAGCGCCTTGAGCGCCAAGCGCTAGCGGTTCCGGTCCCAGACGAGCCGTAGGCCCTCGAGCGTCAGGAGCGGGTCGACCTTGTCGATCGTCTCGGCGTGCGGTGCGATCAGCTCGGCCAGGCCGCCCGTGGCGACGACGGGCGCCGAGTCGCCGATCTCGGCGCGGATGCGCTTGACGATGCCGTCCACCTGGCCGGCGAAGCCGTAGACGAGACCGGACTGGAGGCCGGTGACGGTCGTCTTGCCGATCACCGAGGGCGGCGGCGTGAAGTCGATCTTCACGAGACGCGCGGCCCGGGCGAAGAGTGCTTCCATGGAGACCTCGATCCCGGGCGCGAGGACGCCGCCGACGTACTCCCCGTCCGCGGAGACGATGTCGAAGTTCGTGGAGGTGCCGAAGTCGACCACGATGCACGGCGAGCCGTAGCGCTCGCGCGCGGCGACGGCGTTGGCGATGCGGTCGGGGCCGACCTCGCGCGGGTCGTCGTAGGAGATCGGGATCCCGGTGCGCGTGCCGGGGCCGAGGACGAGAAGCGTTGCCTCCGCGTAGTCGCGCGCGAACTCCTCGTAGGCGCGCACGAGCGGGGGGACGGTCGAGGAGAGGCAGACGCCGCCGATGTCCTCGAAGCCGACGTCGCGGAGCTCGAGCAGCCTCCCCACGAGCACGCCGAGCTCGTCGCCCGTGCGCTCGGCCTCGGTCGTGACGCGCCAGTGCTCGGCCAGCCGCTCGCCGTCGTAGAGCCCGTAGACCGTCTGCGTGTTGCCGACGTCGACGGCGAGGAGCATGGTCGGGCGCCGGCGGCGCTAGGAGATGTCTTCTTCCCCGCCGAGGGTCTCGCCGAGCTTCTGCGCGAGGGCCTCCGGGGTGAGCGCCGGCCCGTCCCCCTCGCCGCGCAGCTCCTCGATCGTCACGTCGCTGGACGTGTAGACCTCGGCGCGCGGGATGATCCGGGTCGGGCGGTTCTTGTCCCACACCCAGACGTCTTCCATGGTCAGGTGGAAGAAGGGGTAGGTGGTCTGCGGCAGGACCCGGAGCTCGTGCCTGTTGCAGAGGTACGTGGAGTCCTGGGTCACGATGCAGTAGCGGAAGAGGCTGAAGACGGCCGAGTATTCCTTCTTGAGCCGTAGCTCGAGGTCGGCCTCGTATTCGTCGAGCTCGTCGAGGTGAGACATGCGCCTCATTCTAGCGTCGGGGCAACCAATTCCCGCACCCGCCGGCCGTCCGGCAGGGTCAGGTCCGGCTCCAGCTCGTGCAGCGGCTCGAGGACGAACGGCCGCTCTGCGAGGCGCGGGTGCGGAACGACGAGCCCGGGCTCCTCGACCGTGTCGTCGCCGTAGAGCAGGAGGTCGAGGTCGATCTTCCTCGGCCCCCAACGGGCCTCCTGCGAACGGTCGCGCCCCAGCTCGCGCTCGACTGCGAGCAGCTCGTCGAGGAGCGCACGGGCGGTGACGTCGACGTCGAGGGCAGCCACGCCGTTGAGGAACCGCGGCTGGTCCTCGTAGCCGACGGGGTCCGTCTCCCGCAGCGTGGAGACCGCAGCGACGTCGATCCCCGGACGGTCGCCGAGCAACTCGACGGCCTGCCGAATCGTCGCCTCCCGGTCGCCGAGGTTGCTCCCCAGCCCGACGTAAGCCCTCACGGCGCTCCTAGCGGGGGCCGCGCTCGACCGTGGCGGCGGTGTACTCGACCGGGGCGTCGAGCCTGACCTCCGGCTTGCGCACCCGGACGCGCACGACGGAGACAGGAAAGTTGTCGAGCAGGTCGTCGGCGACCGCGGCAGCGAGGGCCTCGATGAGGTTGAAACGCCGGCCCTCGCTGACGGCGCGGATGCGATCGACGACCTCCGTGTAGTCGACCGTGTCGGCGAGCTGGTCGGAGCGCACGCCGGCGTCGTGAACGACGAGCGTCACGTCGAAGACGAACTGCTGGCCCGTCGTCCGCTCCTCCTCGAGCGCGCCGTGGAAGCCGCGCAGATCGAGCCCCTGTACCTCGATCACGACCTCGCTCATGCGACCGTCCCTGCGAACGCGTCTGCGACCGTGAGTGCCTGCACGTGCTCGCGCACGTCGTGGGCGCGGAAGAGCGAGGCACCTCGCTCGTGCGCCAGCACTGCCACGGCCACGCTCGCCGAGACCGGCCCGGTCAGCGCGTCGCGATCGCCGAGCAGGCGCCCGAGAAAACGCTTGCGCGAGGCCCCGATGAGGACGGGCCGCCCGAGCGCGACGAGCTCGTCCAGTCGTGCCAGAAGCTCGAGGTTGTGCTCGACCGTCTTGCCGAAGCCGATGCCCGGGTCGAGGCAGACGTGCTGCTCCGGGATCCCCGCATCGACGGCGAAGGCAAGGCGCTCCTCGAGGAACGCCTTCACCTCGGAGACGACGTCCTCGTAGCGTGGGTCGTCCTGCATCGTGCGCGGCTCGCCGAGCATGTGCATGAGGCACAGGTAGGCGTCGCCGTCGGCGACGACACCGGCGAGCTCGGGCTCGCTTCGCAGCGCAGTCACGTCGTTGACCATGCAGGCGCCGAGCTCGAGAGCCCTCCGCGCCACCTCGGCCTTCGAGGTGTCGATGGACAGCGGGGCGTCGGCGAGGCGCTCGATCACCGGCTCCACCCGGGCCAGCTCCTCCTCGATCGTGACGCCCTCGGAGCCCGGGCGCGTCGACTCACCGCCCACGTCCACGATCGCAGCACCCTCGGCAAGAAGGCCGCGCGCCTCGGCGACCGCGGCATCGGGGCGGAGGAAGCGGCCCCCGTCGGAGAAGGAGTCGGGCGTGACGTTCACCACTCCGAGCACGGACGGCCGCGGGAAGGCCTGCTCGAGCGGGGGTCTCACGCGGCAACCGTATCCTACGAGCCTTCGACGCCAAGATGATCGACCTCCACTCCCACATCCTCCCGGGCCTCGACGACGGGGCGCGCACCGTCGAGGACGCCCGCGAGCTCGCGCGACGGGCGGCCGAGGACGGCGTGACGGCCATCGCCGCGACACCCCATGTCCGCAGCGACTATCCGACGCGCGCGGAGGAGATGGAGCGCGGCGTCTCGCGCCTGCGCGAGGACTTCCTCGCGGAGAGGATCGACGTCGAGGTGCTGCCGGGCGGGGAGATCGACCTCGGCATGCTGGCCTCGCTCGACGACGACGGGCTCCGCCGCTTCACGCTCGCGCAGTCGGGGCGCTATCTCCTGCTCGAGTTCCCGTACACGGGCTGGCCCGCCGGGCTGGAGGAGACCGTCTACGCGCTCGGGCTCCGCGGGCTCCTCCCCATCCTCGCCCACCCCGAGCGCAACCGCGAGGTGCAGTCCAAGCCCGGGCGGCTCGCCGAGGCAGTCCGGCTGGGGGCGCTCGTGCAGCTGACGGCGGCCTCGCTCGACGGGCGCATCGGCCGCTCCTCGCAGACGGCGGCCAACAAGCTCCTCGAGCTCGGGCTCGCCCACGTCCTTGCGAGCGACGCGCACACCCCCGACATCCGGGAGGCCGGCCTCGCGGCGGCGGCCGAGGCCCTGGAGGACGAGGGCCTCGCGCGCTTCCTCACGGTCGAAGCCCCGAGCGCGATCGTGGCCGGCGAGCCCGTCCCCGAGCCGCCGCGCAAGTCGAAGCGCAGGCGCTGGTACCTGCTTCTCTGAAGGGCGGGGCGAGCGCACCCGCCCTGCGTCAGTCTCCCGCGATGAAGAAGCGCCAGGTGCCGTCCGGCTCGATGCCGGCGCGCCAGCCCAGGTAGCCGCTCCCCGCGCCGGAGTAGTCGTCGGCGAGGTCGCCGAGGATCTCCCGCTCGTGGTCGGTGAGCTCCTCCTGGGCCTTGTCGTAGGCGAAGGGCCAGATGTACGTGCCCCCGGCGAGCGTGTACGGCATGCGCAGGATGCGGGCGAGAACCTCGATCGGGCTCTCGCCCGACTCCTGCTCGACCTGCTGCCAGTACTCGATCGGGCCGCCCTCGGCCGGGAGGCCGAACGTGTAGGAGAAGCCGGAGGCCGGGATGAGCGGGCGCAGCGCCTCGTAGTCGCCCGCCTCGGCCGCGGCCAGGAGGGCGGCGTGCGTCTCCGCGACCGCGGGCGGCAGCCCGGCCGCAGGCCCCGCGACCGTCTCCGTCTGCGTGACCGTCTCCGTCGCAGTCGTCGTCTCGGTCCGCGTCTCGCTTTCGGTGACGGTCGTGGTCTCGCCGCCGCCGCAGGCGGACAGGGCCAGTGCGCCGATGAGGACGAGGAGCGTGCGGCGCACGCGCGGGGCTAGTTCGCGCCTTCGGGCTCGGGCGGAGGCTGCATCGTCGCGCCCGGGAGCGGGAAGGGCCGCGGCTTGGGCTCCGCCCGCGGCTTCTTCTCGGCCTCGTCCTCGGCCGGCGGGGCCTTCTCGGCCTCCGGGAAGACGGTCTCCGGCGACTCGCCCGCGAGCAGCCGCTCGAACTGGTCCTTGTCGATCGTCTCGCGCTCGATGAGGAGCTCGGAGAGGTTGTGCAGCTCCTCCATGTGCTCGGCGAGCACCTTGCGCGCGCGGTCGTGGGCCTCCTCGATCACGCGGCGGATCTCGTCGTCGATCTCGCGCGCGATCTCCTCGGAGTAGTCCGGCTCCGAGCCCATGTCGCGGCCGAGGAACGGCATGTCGTGGTTGCGGCCGAGCATCCGCGGGCCGAGCTTCTCGCTCATGCCGTAGCGCATGACCATGTGCTTCGCGGCCGTGGTGACCTTCTCGATGTCGTTCGCGGCGCCGGTCGTGACCTCGTGGAAGACGAGCTCCTCGGCAGCCCGGCCGCCGAGGGTCATGCCCATCTGGTCCATGAGCGCCGACTTGGTCGTCAGGAACTTGTCCTCCGCGGGCAGTGAGATCGTGTAACCGAGGGCCTGGCCGCGGCTGATGATGGAGATCTTGTGCACGGCGTCGCAGTTGGGGAGGTAGTGCCCGACGAGCGCGTGGCCCATCTCGTGGTACGCCGTGACCTTGCGCTCGTGCTCGGAGAGGAGCCGGGTCTTCTTCTCCGGCCCGGCGATCACCCGCATGATCCCTTCCTCGAGCTCCAGCTCGCCGATCGTCTTCCTCCCGTGGCGCGCTGCAAGGAGCGCTGCCTCGTTGACGAGGTTGGCGAGGTCGGCGCCGGTGAAGCCCGGCGTCCCCGCGGCGAGCGTGTCGAGGTCGACGGAGTTGTCGATCGGCTTGCCCTTCGTGTGCACCTCGAGGATCTTGCGGCGGCCGTTGCGGTCTGGGCGGTCGACGACGATCTGGCGATCGAAGCGCCCGGGCCGCAGGAGCGCCGGGTCGAGGATGTCGGGCCGGTTCGTGGCGGCGATCAGGATGATGTTGTCCTTCATCTCGAAGCCGTCCATCTCGACGAGGAGCTGGTTCAGCGTCTGCTCGCGCTCGTCGTGGCCGCCGCCGAGGCCTGCGCCGCGGTGGCGGCCGACCGCGTCGATCTCGTCCATGAAGATGATGCAGGGGCTCGCCTGCTTGGCCTGCTCGAACAGGTCGCGCACGCGCGACGCGCCGACGCCGACGAACATCTCGACGAAGTCGGAGCCGGAGATCGAGAAGAACGGCACGCCGGCCTCGCCGGCGACCGAGCGCGCGAGCAGCGTCTTACCCGTGCCGGGCGGTCCGTAGAGGAGAACGCCCTTGGGGATGCGCGCGCCGAGCGCCTGGAACTTCTTCGGGTTCTCGAGGAACTCCTTGATCTCGTGCAGCTCCTCGACCGCCTCGTCCACGCCGGCCACGTCCTTGAAGGTGATCTTGGGCGAGTCGGGCGCCATCCGCTTCGCGCGGCTCTTCCCGAAGCTCATCACCTTCGAGCCACCGCCCTGCATCTGGTTCATGAGGAAGATCCAGAAGGCGAAGAAGAGAACGAACGGAAGCAGATACGTGAGGATCGACCACCAGCCGCTCTGGCCCGTGCCCTTCGAGTCGTACTGGATGGCCGGGGTCTGCCGGTCGAGCAGGTTCTCGAACTCGATCTGCGACTGGTCGCTGGGGTAGTTGACCTTCAGCTTTTGGCCGTCGGTGAGAGTCGCCTCGATCGAGCGCCCCTTCGGGCTGAAGACGATCTGCTGGATGCTCCCCGGGTTGTTCTCGACCCTCTGCTTCAGCTCGCTGTACGTGGTCTTCGGCGCATCGTCGGAGCGCGGCAGGAACGTCTGCGACGCCAGGTAGACGAGCAGAACGATGACGATCAGGGGGAAAAGTGCGCTGCGGAAAAAACGGCTCAAACGGAGACCTCGGACTTTGGACGAAGCGTAGCAGCCTCTTATTCGGCTCCCGAGGACGTATGGATGAGGTTTTCGTTACGTGTGCTCCTCCGCCTGGGCGGCCAACTCGTCCCTCAAAACGCCCACAAACGGGAGGTTTCGGTACCGCTCGGCGAAGTCGAGGCCGTAGCCGATCACGAACTTGTTCGGGATCTCGAAGCCGATGTATCGGCAGTGGATGTCGATCTCGCGCCGCGACGGCTTCGTCAGGAGCGCGCAGATCTCGAGCGACGCGGGCTCGCGCGCCTCGAGGTTCCGGAGCAGGTACGAGAGCGTGAGGCCCGAGTCGATGATGTCCTCGACGACCAGGACGTTGCGTCCCTCGATCGAGATGTCGAGGTCCTTGAGGATGCGGACGACGCCCGAGGAGTCGACGCCGGCGCCGTAGCTCGAGATGGCCATGAAGTCGACCTCGCACGGCACGTCGATCCGCCGCATGAGATCGGCCATGAAGAAGACTGCGCCCTTGAGGACGGCGATGAGCAGCAGGTCGCGCCCGCGGTAGTCCTCGCTGATTTCGGCACCCAGCTCGCCGATGCGGTTCTGGAGCGTCTCCTCGTCGACGAGGATCTCGGAGACCGCGGCGGTGAGCTCGTTGACCGAACTCATTTTCGCTCCCCGCTGACCGCGTCCTCGTACCCCGGGGCGGTCGTGATCCCGGGGACGGCGACGACCTCGTCGCCGCGGACGACGAGCGGCCAGGCCTCGCGCTCCGAACGCGGGACCTTGGCGTCGACGAAGACGTCCTGCACCTTCTTGCCCTGGCCGGCGAGCCGGTCGCCGGGGCGCCACCCGCGCACCTGGAGGCCCGGGCGGGACGACTCGAGCGTCCACGCGCCCCAGTGCACGCGCCCTTCGAGCGGCACGGGGCCGCGCTCGAGCCAGACGCTCTCGTACTCCCTCACCGCCACGCGGCCGTCGCCCAGATCGAGACGCTTTGACCCCTCACGAGAGGCGAGCAACTCTAACAGCGCTCTCTCGACCCGTCTGGGGAGCCGCGGGCCGTCGGCCAGCGCCGCCAGAACGTTGCGCTCGGCGGCGGGATGCAGGCGCTGGAGCGCGGGCATGATCTCGGAGCGGATGACCCCTCGCGCCGTGTCCGGGTTGGACGAGTCGACCCGCCACTCGAGGCCTTCGGCAACGCAGTAGGCCTCGGTCTCGTCGCGCCAGGCGACGAGGAGCGGGCGCACGACCCCGTCCTCGCGGCTGACCTTGATCCCCGTCGTCGTCCCGCTCGAGGCGAGGCGGAAGAGGATCGTCTCCACCTGATCGGACGCGGTGTGGCCGGTCGCCCGCAGGCGCCCGGCGCTGACGGCGTAGCGGAGGTGACGGAGTTCGGCCTCGGTCGCGCGGGCCGCCGGTGGCGCGACCAGCACCTGTGCGCCGAGCCGCTCGACGCAGAAGCGCGCGTCCTCCTCGGATTCCTCGCCGCGCAGCCGGTGGTTCACGTGGAGCGCCAACACGCGGTAGCCGAGCGCGCCGAGCGAGTGCCAGAGGCAGGTGGAGTCGGGGCCGCCGGAGACGAGGCAGGTCACCTCGCCGCCGGGCGGGATCAGGTCGTGCCGGCGGACGTGCTCCTCGATGCGCGCGCGGAGCGAGGCGGCGTCCACGCACCTGATCGTACTTCGTCTCAGCGGCCGCGAAGCGGCAAAGGCTTCGTCTCAGCGGCCGCGCAGCGGCAAAGGATGAGACAAGGAGGAAGGGAGCAGCAACGCTGCTGCCTTCCGTTCACAATGGCCGGAAAGCCGCCGCCGGCTACCAGGGGTGCGTCCGGCGCCGCCCGCTACAGGAGCGGCGCGACGTCGCAGCCTTCTGCCTGCAGCGCCGGTTGCGCCTCCGCCAGGACATCGCGCGCGAAGTTCGCGAGCCCGTACGCGCGCTGCATGCGCTCGCCTGGGTTCTTGCCTTTTGCATGGAGCGTTACCGCCTCTCCGTACTCGTTGAACATGGAGTCGAGGTACTTCTGGGCCTGCTTGAGCGAGGGATCGCGTGGCTCCACGTTGCCCAGACGTTCCGCGGCGGAGAACGCCTCGGCGGCGATCTCCTCCGCGGCGACCTCGCCGGCCCGGAAATCGACCGAGAGATCGTTGAAGGCGGTGACGTTCAGGTTCGCGGTCTCGAGAAACTTCCTGTCGGTGGCGACGCAGGAATGCGCGAACGTTTCCTCGGCACGACCGCAACCACCGGCCGTGAACGCGAGGATGAGCGCTGCCGCAGTGAGGCCAACCCTCCGCAACTCCCACCGAATGATTGGCGGGCGCCCGAACCCGTGCAATCACCCATTCGTGGCGGGCGCATCATCCGAAGATGAGCGAGCGGTACGTGATCGTGCGCCGCATCCCGACGGAGTCGTAGAGCGCGATCGCGGGCGCGTTCTCGGGCCGCACGAAGAGGCAGACGGCCGGGGTCGTCTCGAGGAGCAGGCGGCAGAGGTCGGCGAGTCCGCGCTTCCCGTAGCCGCGACCGCGGAGGTCGGGCTCCACCCACACCTGCTGGAGCTGGACGGCCCGAGGGGTCCACGCCGAGGCCTCCGCCTTGAAGAGGATGCGCCCGTCCTCGCGCCAGACCCAGCTCCGCCCCTCCTCGACCTGCACGCGCGTGCGCCACTCGAAGAGCGACGGGTCTCGTGCATACGCATCGACCCCCACCTCCTCGCGGTAGGCCTCGGCCGCCGCCGGGACGAGCGCGTCCAAGTCGTTGCGGGTCGCGGGTCGAAGGCCGCTGTCCGCGGCCGCCGGGGGCTCCTCCAGGACGTAGACGGGCTGGCCGGGCCGGTCGTCGATCGGCTCGGGCAGGAACCCGCGCACGACCTCCCACAGCTCGGTCACCGCGCGCTCCTCGCCGACGAGCATGCGGGGGTCGCTGCTCCCCACCACGTCCGCGAAGGCCGCCACGTCGCGGCCGGAGGGGACGAGGTTCGCGCCCAGATGGCAGAGCGCGGTGAGCTTCCCGCCGTCGCGCAGGCCGGCGAAGCGCCCGAGCCCGCGGCGGGCGACGTCCTCGAGAAAAACGCGTTCGATCGGATCCTCCCCGCAGAAGGCGAGAACCTGCGTGAGCCGTGGTCGCTTGACCAGGCGCGCCATCGGCGGGGACGATAGCGCCATGCCTATTCACGTTCGTGCAGAGCCCGGCGAATACGCCGAGGCGTGCCTCCTCCCCGGAGACCCCCTCCGGGCGAAGTACGTGGCCGAGACCTTTCTCGACGACGTCGTCCAGCGGAACTGGGAGCGCGGGATGCTCGGCTTCACGGGCACCTTCCGCGGGAAGCCCGTTTCCGTCCAGGCCACCGGCATGGGCTGCCCCTCGGCGGCGATCGTCATCGAGGAGCTGGCCATGCTCGGCGTCAAGCGGATGCTCCGCATCGGCACCTGCGGCGGCCTCCAGCCGGACCTGAAGCTCGGCGACCTCATCGTCGCGATCTCCGCGGTGCCCGCCGACGCGACCGCCACGCACATCGTCGGCGAGCCCCACGCGCCCACCGCCGACTGGGACCTCGTCCACGGCGCCGTCCATGCCGCCAAGGAGCTCGGGAAGCCGGTGCGCGTCGGGCCGATCGTCTCGAGCGACGTCTTCTACAACTCCGACCAGGGGCAGTACCAGCGCTGGTCCGACCGCGGCATCCTCGCCGTGGAGATGGAGGCGGCCGTTCTCTTCACGCTCGGCGCGCTACGCAAGGTGAAGGCCGGATGCCTCCTCACGGTCAGCGACGTGGTCATCGAGGGCGAGTTCGTCCGGATCAGCGACGAGGAGATGAAGGCCGCCGTCGACCAGATGACCGAGCTCGCGCTGGCTGTCGCAACTGGCACCGAGCACTAAGGAGGGCTTGACGAGATGCCCGACGAAGACGTCGTCTTCGTGGTCAACCCAGCGTCGGCGAACGGGTCGACGCGGCGGCGTTGGCCCGAGATCGCGCACCGCGCGGCCGAGCTCGGGCTCACGGGGCGTTCCCTTCTCAGCGAGCGGGCCGGGCAGATCGCGGAGCTCGCCCGCTCCGCCTCGGAGGACGGCGCCAGGCTCGTCGTCGCAGTCGGCGGCGACGGGACCGTCAACGAAGCGGCCAACGGGCTCATGCAGGTCGAGCCCGAGCGGCGCGCCGAGCTCGCCACGATCCCGCGGGGCACCGGCAAGGACTTCGCTCGCAGCTTCGGGATCCCGCGCAACGTGGACGGCGCCCTCCAGGTGGCCCAAGGCGGGACGACGCGCGTCGTCGACGTCGGCCACGCGTCCTTCAAGGCCTGGGACGGCTCAGCGGCCGAGTCCTATTTCACGAACTTCGCAGGAGCCGGGATCAGCGGCGCGGTGGCGGCGCGTGCGAACACGAGCTCGAAGGCGCTCGGCGGGCGCGTCTCGTTCTTCTGGGCGACGAGCACCGTCTTCATGCGCTGGAAGAACTCGGAGTACACGGTGCAGATCGACGAGGAGCGGCGCGCCGGGAAGATGCTCGAGGTCATCGCGGCGATCGGCAGCGAGCTCGCGGGCGGGATGCGGCTCACGCCGGAGGCAGATCCCTCGGACGGGCTCTTCGACGTGGCGCTGATCGGAGACGCGACGAAGGTCGACTTCGTGCGGACGCTGCCGAAGATCTACCGCGGGACGTACCTGCCGCACCCCCGCGCCGAGGTCGTGCGCGGGAGGCGGGTGCGGGTCGAGACCGCGATCCCGCTCCCCATCGCCCTCGACGGCGAGCAGCCGGGGACGACGCCCGCAGAGTTCGAGATCGTGCCCGGCGCTCTCCGCGTCCGCGTTCCGGCGTAGCGGCTACGCCGCCGCGCCTCCCGAGCCGGAGCCGCGGCCCGTGCCGCCGCCGACCGCGCGGCCGGGGGCAGGGGACGGCGTGTCCGCGGGCGTCTTCTTGGCCCGCGACCGTGTGGTGGCTTTGCTGGCGGAGGTCTTCGCGCCCGGCTTGGTCTTCGCAGCGTCCTCGAGCTTCGCCAGACGCTTCTCCAGCCGCTCGATGTGCTTGCGAAGATCCTTGAGCTCGTCGGACGCGGCGAGGCCGACCTGACCCAGCGCCTTGCGAGACGCGTCTTCGGCCTTTCCCTTTGCCGAGGACGCCTTGCCGAGCGCATCGGTCACGCGCTCGTTCTTGCCGAGCTCCTCCATGAGCTTCGTGAGCGCTTCCTCACCGCGCTTGGACAGGCGGCCGAGAGCGCCGGCGTCCGTCTCCTTCTTCTTCTTGGCCATACGGGCCTCCCAGGTCGTTCGCCGTAGAGACGATACCGGGGAGGCCCGAAGACTATGCGTTGGGCGTCCTCTTGATCCACGGCACGCCGCGCCTGAAGACCACGCGGGCGCCGAGGAACGCGAGGAGGAGCAGGATGACGACCGGAGCGATCGTCGCCGCGGCGACGAGGATCCAGCCGACCACCGTCACGAACCCATGAGCAGCCGTGCCCCATGCGTCGACGATGCTCCACGGGCCGCCTTCGTCTCCGGCGGCGGCCACCTGCCGCTCGCGGACGTCGAGCGAGATCGTCGCGAAGGCGACCTGGTCCTCGAGGTACTGGAGCCGCCCGCGCGCCTGCTCGAGGTCGAGCTGCACCTGGTTGAGCTGCGACTGGACGGTCAGCGCCTCGGCGACGGTGTTCGTCTCGTCGAGCAGGTTGAGGAGCTGGGCCTCGACGGCCTCGAGATGGCGTTCCCGCGCCTCGAGGTCGACGAACTCCTGCGAGACGTCCTGGCCCGCCTCTTCACGCCCTTCTACGCGGCCGAGCCCGGACAGCTGCTCCATCACCCGCGCATAGCTCCGTTCGGGCACGCGCAGGACGACGCTTCCGCTGACGAGCCGGCCCTCGCCGCCGCTCTGCGAGGCGCTGGACTCAACGACAAACCCGCCGCTCGAGATCGCGAGCCGCCGGGCCTGCGCGACGACCTCCTCGAAGTCGTTCCTTGGAACCGAGAGCATGAGTGACGCCGTCTGAATGACCCGTGGCCCGACCGACGGGACCGAACTGCCCTGCTGCGCGACGGCGACGGCGTCCTCCCCGCCGCCCGACTCCGCCTCGGCCGCACCGACATCGGCCGCCGCAGCCTCCTCCATGACCTGGCCGCCCCCGTCCGCGCCGGCATCACCAGCCTCGTCGTCGCCTCCCGACGAGCAAGCCGCGGCGGTGAGCGCCAGCAGGCCGACCAGCAGTACGAGCAAGACCTTCCTCATCGTGTCCTCCTTCATCTCGGTTGCTTGGACACGAGCGGTGCTGCGAAAGTTCCGGCTCGATGGACGGCTATCGCTTCGCCACGGACCTGACGGTGCGCTTCAGCGAGACTGACGCGCAGGGCGTCGTCCACAACGCGGTCTACCTGGTCTGGTTCGAGATCGCGCGCGTCGCCTATCTCGGCCAGTTCCCGGGCGGCTACAAGGGCCTCGTGGAGCAGGGCGTCGACGCGACGACCACCGAGGCCTCCGTGCGCTACCGGGGCGGCGTGCGCTTCGACGACGAGCTGCGCATCCACGTCCGCGCGACCGATCTACGCGGCGCGCGCTTCCGCTTCGAGTACGTCGTCGAGCGCACCAGCGATCCGCCGGGAATCGTCGCGGACGGCTGGACCGGGCACGCCTGCGTGGACGCCGACACGCTGCGCCCGACGCGCATGCCCCCCTGGCTTGCCGAGGCTATCGCCGGCGTCGAGGGCTAGCGCCGGCCCCCGCCGCCACCGCCACCACCGCCGCCACCGGGCTGCGTGGGTGGATCGTCGTCCTTGGGCTTGTCCTCAGGCGGCGGCGGAACGACCGGCCGCGGCTTCGTCCCGACGCGGACGATCTTCTTCTCGGAGCGGTAGCCGGTGTACCAGCTCTCGCGGTAGAGCACCTCGTCGCCCTGGTAGACGACCCGCTCGACGCGGACCGAGCGGGACGGCTCCCCGTCCTCGACGACGACCCGCTCGCCCACGAAGAGGGTCGGGTCGGGGATGCGTTGCACCTTCGGCGGGCCGGTGGTCTCGAGCTCGCCCGCGACGCTCTCGACGCGCCGCTCTCGACCGCCGCCGAGGACCCGAACGACGATCCCGCTCTCGTCAAAGCCGGCCTTGAGCACGATCCAGCGGTTCGTGTCGTTGCGCAGCTTGAGGTCGACGTCCGGGTAGTTCACGGTCGCGTCGCGCCCGGTCGGGTAGCGGCTGATGTAGAGCGCGTGCGCGGTTCGCTCGGCGATCTTGATCCCGGCCTCCCAGGCGGCGTTGAAGACGGTGGTGGCCACCTGCGAGACGCCGCCGCCGACGCCCTCCTCGTACTCGCCGTCGATGATCACGGGCGCGGAGCGGAAGCCGCGCTCCTCGGTGCGGGGGCCGACGCGCTCGTTGAACGACCAGGTCGCGCCGGGGGCGATGCGCGCCCCGTCGAGCAGCCCGATCGCGAGCTGGAGGTTCCGGATCCGGTCGGAGGTGCCCGAGTAGAGCGTCGCGTAGGAGGCGAACTGGCGCTCGATGCGGAGCGCTCGCGCCTCCCTGGTCGTGGTCTGCGGCTGCCGCTCGACGACGACGAGCTCGGCGGAGCGGTTCGTCGTCCGCGAGGCCGCCTCGAGCAGCGCCGTCGACGTGGCGGCAACGTCGAGCTGACGGCCGGCACGCGACGGCACGACTCGCACACGCCCGTTGGCGTTGACGGCGAAGTCGGCGTTCCGCGGCGGGCGCGCCACGCCCCTCGAGACGTTCCGGAAACGGCGCGCGGCGGCCTTCTGGTTGATGGCCAGCTCCGTCTCGCCGCCGGACGGGAGGTCGAGCAGCCGCGCCGTCTGTCTCGGCATGACGTCGACCGCGGCGCCGCTGAACGTCAGCTCGATCGGCGCCGAGAGCACGGTGCGAGCCTGCGCGGCAACGGCCGCCATCTCCTGCTGCGTGACCTCCGGCTGGTCGACGGCCACCGGAAGCGGCGTCTCTACGCGCTCGAACCCGCCGAGGGCGTCGACGATGACCGCGGCGGCGGCCTCCTGGTCAAGCTTCCGGCCCTGGTGGCCGGGCACGACCTCGGGCTCGAGCCCGTTCAGCACCAGGGCGGCCTCCCGCGCGGGCTGGTCGACGTCGGTTGCAACCTGGTTGAGCCGGTAGTCGAGCGCGGGCTCGTAGACCTCGACCGAGGGCTCCACATCCGCGCCCATGGCGCGCAGCCACAGGCGCTCGAGCCCACGGAACGGGACCGGCCCGTCGCCGCGACCCAGCGCCTCCTCGACTGCGGCGGCCCAGTTCGCGCGTGCCTCGACGTCGGTGGGCCGCAGCGGGAACGTCGCGCCGCCCGCCGTGAAGACGACCGGGACGGACTCGTAGCGCCGCGCGGTCGCCTCGAGCCGCGCCTGCGCCTCCTCGGCGGTGAGGCCGCCGACGTTGACCCCGGCGATCTCCACACCGGCCGCGATGTGGCTCGCCGATCCGGCGAAGACGAGCCCTGCAGCGAGGGCCAAGAGGACGAGCACCAGCGCGGTTGCCAGGAAGATCCTGGCAACTCGACGGACCACGCGACTCCGTCTGCCCGTCGAGCGGGCAGCACGGTCTCTCCGGACAGGCCGGACACCAGCCTCCGCGCGCAAGGAGTCCGAGTCTACCAACCGTGCGCGTAGACTAGGCCCGTGAATTTCGAGCTCAGTCCGGAGCAGCGCGAGGTGCAGGCGACCGTCCGCCAGTTCGTGGACGAGCGCGTGCTTCCGAACGCGATCGAGAACGACATCAACCACCACCTCGACATGTCCGTGATCGAGGGAATGGCCGAGCTCGGGCTCCTCGGAATCGTCGTGCCGGAGGAGTACGGCGGGGCCGGGATGGACTTCGTCTCGGAGGCGCTCTCCTGCGAGGAGATCGAGCGCGGCGAGGCGGCGTTCCGCACGCTCATCTCGGTCCACGTCGGCCTCAACTCGCTCTCGCTGCTCCGCTACGCGAGCGAAGAGCAGAAGGAGCGCTACCTCGCGCCGCAGGCGCGCGGGGAGAAGATCGCGTGCTTCGGCCTGACCGAGCCCGCCGCGGGCTCCGACGTCGCCGCGATGCGCACGACGGCGCGCAGGGAGGGCGACGTCTACGTCCTCAACGGCCAGAAGAACTGGATCTCGTACGCCGCCGTCGCCGACCACGCGCTCGTCTTCGCCAAGACGGACCCCGACGCGAAGCACAAGGGCATCTCGGCCTTCGTGCTCGAGAAGGGGATGCCCGGGCTCTCGGCGCAGGAGACCGAGCACAAGCTGGGCGTGTGGGCCGGCTCGACCGGCGAGCTCTTCTTCGAGAACGTCGAGGTGCCCGCCGAGAACCTCGTCGGCGAGGAGGGCCAGGGCTTCGAGATCGCCATGTACGGCCTCGACCAGGGTCGTTTCACGGTCGCGGCCGGCGCCTGCGGTGTCATCCGCGCCTGCCTCGAGCGCTCGGTCGAGTACGCGCGCGAGCGGGAGACCTTCGGCAAGCCGATCGGGAAGAACCAGTTCGTGCAGGACATGATCGCCCAGATGGTGCTCGACTACGAGACGTCGAAGCTCCTCGTCATGCAGGCCGCCTGGCTCAAGGACCAGGGCGTCCGCAACACCCGCGAGACGAGTCTCGCCAAGTGGCACGCGACCGAGTGCGCGTTCAAGGCGGCGCATCTCGCCATCCAGGTGCACGGCGCGTACGGCTACTCGGGCGAGTACGGCATCGAGCGATACTTCCGCAATGCCCGCGCGCCGATCATCTACGAGGGCACGACGCAGATCCACAAGATGATGCAGGCCGAGCACGCGCTCGGATACCGCGACCTCAACGGCCGGGACGGGGACGTTTCCCCGCTCGCCTCGTGGGCGCCCGCGCTCCTCGCCCGCTCGCGCTGACGGGCGTCGCGCTCGCCGCGGCGATCCTCCTCGTGGGGGCGACGGCGGCAGCGGAGCCGCCGACCGGCGGGACCTTCACTCCCGGATCGAGCCTGGCCGGCGTCGAGCTCGGCATGACGCGGGCCCAGGTGCTCGACACGTGGGGCGAGCGTCACGGCGAGTGCCGGGACTGCCGGCAGACGACGTGGTACTTCAACGAGAACGCGTTCCAGCCCGAGGGCGTGGGCGTCGTCTTCCGTGGCGGGCGCGTCGTGCACGTCTTCACGGTCTGGAAGCCCGAGGGGTGGAGCACGCCCGAGGGCCTCGTGCTCGGCCAGCAGGCGGGTGAGATCGGCGCCACCTACGGCGAGCTCGCCGAGGAGGACTGCCTCGACTACATCGCGCTCGTCCGCGACGACCCGACGGCCACGAGCGCCTTCTACGTCTACGACGAGCAGGTCTGGGGCTTCGGCCTGATGGTCCCCGGCCGCTCGCCCTGTCTCTAGCCCGGGCCCAGGCCCAGGAGGGCCGGGAGGGCGAGTAGCGTCGGCAGGGCGTCGTCCCGGTCGGGGAAGCGGCCCTCGCGGTCGATCAGGTAGGCCTGCATGCCGAGCGCCCGGGCGCCCTCGACGTCGTCGAGTAGCGAGTCGCCGACCATGACCGCCGCACGGGGCTCGACCTGGAGCCGGCCGAGGATGACGCGGAAGATGGACGGGTCGGGCTTGACCTTGCCGTGCACGCCGGAGGAGATCCAGGCGTCCACGTCGAGCGAGAAGTGCGCGACGAACGCGTCCAGGTCGCGGCTCGTGTTCGAGACGAGCCCGATGCGCAGGCCTTGCTCGCGGAGCTCCGCGAGCACCGGCAGCGTGTCCTCGTAGAGCTCGAAGTTGGCCGAATGGAGCCAGCCATCGGTGATCGCGCGGGCGACCTCCTCGGCGCGCGGGCCCTCGCCGCCCATGCCGCGCACGATGTCGGTCGTGAACCGCACCCAGATCTCCTCGTCGTGCTCGAGCTCCGGGTGGTGCTGCAGGTCCTCGACCGCCGCGGCCCGTGCCTGTGGGTAGAGCTCGGGGTCGAGCGTCAGGCCGTGGCGCGCTCCGGCCTCGCGGTAGCCCTCGGGGCCGAGAAGCGGGCCGGGCTTCGCGAGCGTGAAGTCGACGTCGAAGAGAACCGCCTCGACGCGACCTCCGCCGTCCTGCTCTAGACCTCCGCTGGCCACGTGTACGCGGCGGGCTGGCGGTTGGCCAGGGACGGCAGGCTGCGCCGGATCCGCTCCATGTGCGCGCGGTCGAGCTCGGCGGAGATGACCGAGTCCTCGTCGGGCGCCTGGGCGAGCACGACGCCCCATGGGTCGACGATCGAGCTACGGCCGTAGGAGGCCTTGCCGCCCTCGTGGACGCCCCACTGGTTGGCGGCGGCGACGAAGCACTGGTTCTCGACCGCCCGCGCCCGCAGGAGCAGCTCCCAGTGATCCTTGCCGGTGTAGAGCGTGAAGGCGGCCGGCACGGTGACGATCTCGGCGCCCTCGACGGCCAGGATGCGGTAGAGCTCCGGGAAGCGCAGGTCGTAGCAGACCGTCAGGCCGAGCCTTCCAGCCCTCGACCTCGCAGCTCATGGGGCCCTCGCCGGGCTCCTCGCTGTCCGACTCTCGGTAGACGTGGCCGCCGACCTCGACGTCGAACATGTGGATCTTGCGGTACGTGGCCGCGATCTCGCCCTCCGCGTCGAAGACGACGCAGGTGTTCGAGAGCTTCTCGCGCCCCTCGCGGCGCTCGACGATCGACCCGCCGACGAGCGTGATCCCATGCTGCTTCGCCCACGCGCTCATCGCCCCCACGGTCTCGCCCGAGTCGAGCGGCTCGGCGACCTCGAGGATGATCTCGTGCGTCCCGATCCCGTTCCACTTCTCGGGCAGGAGGACGAGGTCGGCGCCGGTCGTCGCGGCGCGGGCCACGAGCGGCTCCATTCGCTCGAGGTTCTCCGACTTCGAGCCGGAGGAGCAGAACTGAATGCAGGCAACGCGGAGACGATCGGTCATGGGCGAAGGATAGCCTTGGGGCGTGGCCAGGACACCCGCCGAGATCCTCTCCCAGGCGAACACGATCGCCCTCGTCGGCGCCTCTCCGAAGCCGCATCGCCCGAGCAACTCCGTGATGAGGTACCTCCTGGAGAAGGGCTACCACGTCATCCCGGTGCGCCCCGCCGGGCCTGCCGAGATCCTCGGGCAGCCGCGGGTCGCGGCGCTGGCGGACATCGACGAGCCGATCGACCTCGTGGACGTGTTCCGGCGGCCGGAGTTCTGCCCCGATGTCGCCAGTCAGGCCGTCGACGCCGGCGCGGGCGCGCTCTGGCTCCAGCTAGGCGTGGTCTCCGCGGAGGCGAAGGCGATCGCGGAGGCCGCCGGTCTCGACTACGTCGAGGACGAGTGCACAGCGATCGTGCACTCGCGACTCGCCTCCTGAGGCTCGAAGGGCCGCCGCAGCGGCCCTCCTCCCCAGTCGGGGTGCCCGGATTCGAACCGGGGACCTCGCCGACCCGAACGGCGCGCGCTACCAGGCTGCGCTACACCCCGAACCCGCCATAGGGTACCCGGAATGCCCGCACGCGACGAGGTCGTAGCCTGGGCGAACGAGTACCTCGATCTCGCCTCCTATCCCGACTACGGGCCGATGGGCCTTCAGGTCGTCGGGGCCGAGGAGGTGCGCAAGATCGTCTGCGGCGTCTCCGCCTCCCGGGAGCTGTTCGAGCGTGCCGCGGAGGCCGGCGCACAGCTCGTGCTCGTCCACCACGGCCTCTTCTGGGAGAAGGAGCCCCGTGTCGTCGGGCCGGTGATGCGCGAGCGGCTGCGGGCCCTCTTCGACGCCGATCTGAGCCTCGTCGCCTACCACCTCGCGCTCGATGCACACCCCGAGGTGGGCAACAACGCGCTCCTCTGCGAGGAGCTCGGCGTCGAGCGCGACGGCCGCTTCGCGGACGGGCTCGGCTTCGGCGGCCGTCTCGCGAGCCCGGGGCCCGTCAACGAGCTGGCGGAGCGCGTCCAGGAGCGGCTCGGCCGGATGCCCCTCGTCTTCTCCTACGGGCCCGAGGTCGTCGAGCGGGTCGCGGTCTGCTCCGGCGGCGCGGCGCGCTACCTCGCACAGGCCGCCGCGGAGGGATACGACTGCTTCGTCACCGGGGAGGCCGACGAGCCGACGAAGCACGCCGCCAAGGAGGCCGGCGTCCATTTCATCGCCGGCGGCCACTACGCGACCGAGACCCTGGGCGTGCGCGCGCTGACCGAGAAGCTCGCCGAGCGCTTCGACCTCGCCTGGGACTTCGTCGACCTCCCGAACCCCGTCTAGTTCCAGGCCTGGACGTTGCCGCAGGCCAGCTCGGTCTCTGGGATCGGCGTACACGGTCTTCCAGTTCGCCGAGCGAGTCGGCGTAGACGATCCCGATCGACCATTCGCCCTCGCGTCTGACGAGCTCCAGCGACCCGCCCTCGTCCGCGGCCCAGAAGGCCAGGTGATACGAGCGACGATCCGGGTCGTCCGGGCCGCACGTCCCGACGCCGGTGACCGTGACCCCGCCGAGGTCGGCCAGCCGCGCCTCGTAGTCCTCCGCCGAGAGAACGCTGATCTTGCCGTCGGCTCCGGTCACGGCGTGGCCTTCGAGCGTGGCGCCCGGCGAGCAGTCGGGGAACATCTCGGCCGGGAGGTCGTCACAGATGAACGTGTCCGCGTAGCTCAGCTCGACCAGGCGGGCGGTGTCGCCCTCCTCCAGGCCGGCCGCGGCCGCGGCGGCCCGCGCACACGCGGCCTGGTCGTCGATCGGGCAGCCCTCCGAAGCGAATGCGGCGGTGGTCGTCTCGGCGTCGGTCGAGGGCGCGCTCTCCTCGTCTCCTCCGCACGCCGCCAGGGCGAGCAGGGCAACGAGGGGGAGCAGGGCTCTCACACAGCGGTTTACACCGCCGGCACGCTCCTGGTTCCGAGGAGCTCCTCGATGACCGTCGCGAGCTCCTCCGGGGACTCGCCGACGACGAGGTGGCCGGCAGCCGGGAGCACGCGGAGCGGACAGCGAAGGCGGCGCGCGTACTCGAACCCGTCCGCGAGCGGGATCAGCCGGTCGCGCGCGCCCCAGACAACGGCTGTCGGACACGTCACGCCAGCGAGGTCCGGCCGCGGGTCGTCGTGCAGCAGCGCCCTGGCCGCCCGCTTCGACGTCCGTGTGCTCCGGCTGGGCCTGGAGGAAGCCGACCACCGACTCCGGCGAGAGGAGCCGTGGGTCGTCTGCGCCCCAGTAGCCGAAGACCGGCAGGCGCAGGTTCGGCCGCCGGGCCAGCAGAAAACGGAAGCGGGCGACCCTCCGCGCCGGACGCACCGCAGAGACGGCCGCCAGCCAGATCTCCGCACGCCTGGTCGTCGAGACGATCCCGGCGGGCGCGACGAGGACGAGCGAGGAGACCGCCTCGGGCCGCTCGACGGCGAGCCGGAGCGCGACGGGACCGCCCATGGAGTACCCGACGAAGGCCGCCGGCGTCATGTCCTCGTGCTCGGCGACGGCCCCGACGTGGAGCGCGAGGCCGGACAGGCTCTCGAGCTCGGGCAGTGGCTCGGTCCCGCCGTGGCCGGGCAGGTCGGGAACCAGCACACGGCGACGCCGGGCAAGGAGCGGGGCGAGGTCGGTGAAGTTCCACGCCGCCCCACCCAGGCCGTGCACGAGGACGAGCGGAGGCCCCGCCCCGCCGACCCAGTAGCGCGTCCGGAGCCCTGCGACCTCCTCGACCTTCCGCTCGAACCCCCGAAGGAGCGTTGCCGAGGTCACCCCGGAAACGTATCCTGTGAGCATGGTCGACGAAGGAGCACGAAGCCGTTGAGCTTCGTTGCCGAAAAATTGAGTGTGCGCACCGTGCCCGCCCGAGCCCTGCCGGCGGGCTTTTTTGCGCCCTGAGCCAAAGGAGGCGACTTCATTGCCCAACCACCTGACGCCCGAAGAGCTCTCGAAGGAGCTGGGGATCGAGCGCGACGAGATCGTCCGTGTGTGCTACGAGGAGTCCATCCCGATCTACCAGGGCAAGATCGACAAGACCCTCTTCCAGGCGCACCTGGCGGCCGGGGCCCCGGCGCCGCCCGCGGACTAGCGGGAACCGGACGCCGCGCGCTTCTTGCGCGCCGGCGCCTTCTTGGCCTTCCCGGCCGCGGACTTGGCTTTCTGCGCCTGTGAGACGCTCTCCTTGAGCGCCTCCATGAGGTCGATGACCTGCGCGGGTTCGGCCGGCTCGGGCACGGAGATCTCCTTGCCCTCGAGCTTGGCGTCGAGCATGGCGCGCAGCTCTCCGCGGTACTCGTTCGCGTAGTCCTCCGGGTCGAACTCGCCGACCATGCTGGAGACGAGCTGCCGGGCCATGTCGAGCTCCGGGTCCGCCACCTCGGTCCCCGCCACCGCCTCGTCGATCTCCACGCGCGGGCGGATGTCCTCGGCGTAGTAGAGCGTCTCGAGCGCGAGCCCCTCGCCGAGCGGGCGGATGAGGCAGAGGTTCTCCTTGCCCCAGAGCACGAACTTGCCGATCGCCGCGACGTTCGCCTCCTGCATCGCGCGCAGCAGGAGGACGTACGGCCGCCGCTGGGCTTCACTCTCGCTCGGCGCGAGGTAGTAGGCACGGTCGAAGTAGATCGGGTCGACGCCGTCGAGCGAGACGAAGCGCGCGATGTCGATCGACTGCGAACGCGTGAGGGCGACGGCCTCGAGGTCCGACTCCTCCACCAGGACGAACTGGCCCTTGGTGAACTCCCAGCCCTTGACCAGCTCGTCGGCCTCCACGTCGCGCTCGTGGACCGGGCACCAGCGCTTCTGCTTGATCGGCGTCCCGCACTCGCGGTGGAGCGTTCGGAAGGACACATCCTTCCGTTGCTGAGCCACGGCGAGCCCGATCGGGATGTTGACCAGGCCGAAGTTGAGTGAGCCGTTCCAGATGGTGCGCATGAGAAGAAGGAAAGCCTAGCGGGACCAGGGAAATTCTCCCTCCTTGAACGGTTCCCTTCCCGGTCAGGACCTCCGGGGAGTGTTCTTTCGTAGTCCGGCTCCGTACTGTTGGCGCACCCCGTGGGAGGAGAACTCATGCGTACACGTCTGTCACTCGTCGCCCTCGTCCTTGCGCTCGTCGCCACCATGGCGTGGCCGGCGGGCGCGTCCGCCCAGTCCACACCGAGCCTGAAGCTCGCCGGGCCCGGCGGAGCTGTCAAGCTGCCGCGCTTCACCGGCGGCTGGGTGCCCCTCAACCTGAGCGCGTGGGTCGCCGCGACCGGCGGTGACTTCGAGTTACGTGTCGCGCGGCCCGACTACGACTCGCCCATTGGGATCGACCAGCTCGACCCGGACACGGGCGTCGTCCTGCGCGACCTGCCCGAGGACGTCCTCGCCGACTGGTTCGGGCTCGGCGGCTTCCTCCAGGTCACCGTCAGGAACTCGTCCGGCGTCTGGGCAGCCGGGGGCCTCTTCAACTTCTGCCCGAACAGCTGGGAACGCCAGCGCGTGGACGACTCCGGCCCGGACCTGCCGCGCTACCCGACCTCGTGCGGCGCCTTCTCGCCGTTCTCCAAGGGGATGGTCTGGGGCATCGACAGCGGCTGGGCGACGCACGCCTTCGGCAGCGAGTTCGAGGCGCCCATGGTACGCCTCCGCCGCGAGGGGACGTTCACGGTCACGATCCGGATCGCGCGGCGCTACATCGACCTGCTCGAGATCCCGGAGGCCGACGCGCAGCTAACCTTCACGGCGACGGTCAAGAACAGCCGCGGTGGCTTCGGAGAGGGGAAGGGCCACGCTGCCGCACGGCCCACAGCCGCGCAGCGCGCCCTGACCGCGGCGCCCGACATCGCCGATCCCGACCCGGACACGCTGCCCGACCTCGTCGCGCTGCCGCCATGGTCGATGAACACCATGTCCAGCCGCGGCCGCGACTACCTCGAGTTCGCCTCCACGCCCTGGAACGCAGGCCCGGCCCCGCTCGTCGTCGAGGGCTTCCGCCGCTCGGGCGAAGAGGTCATGGACGCCTACCAGTACTTCCGGGACGCCGGCGGCAACGTGGTCGGCCGCTCGCTGGTCGGTGACATGCGGTTCCACCCGCATCCCGCGCACAACCACTGGCACTTCCTCCAGTTCGCCTCCTTCACACTCCACGACGCGCTCGACATGGAGGTCGTCAGAAGCCGGAAGCAGGCCTTCTGCCTCGCGCCCACGGACCCGATCGACATCACCGTCGACCGCGCCGACTGGTCGCCGTTCGACGGGATCGGAACCATGTGCGGCTCCCGCTCGGCGCTCTGGGTGCGCGAGGTGCTGCAGGCCGGCTGGGGCGACACGTACTTCCAGTCGGTGCCCGGGCAGTCCTGGGACATCACGAACCTCCCGAACGGCTGGTACTACGCGCAGGTCGAGGTGAACCCGCTCGGGACGCTCTTCGAGGCGGACATGACCAACAACGTCGAGTCACGCCTGATCCACCTGGGCGGCAGGCCGCGGGCGCGCACCGTGATCGTCACCCCCTGGCACGGGATCGAGGGGTGAGGCCGGGCCGCTGAGGGCTAAAGCCGGCGGGCGCCGTACCAGGTGTCCTCGTACCACCCGGTGATGGAGGAGATCTTCACCACGTCGCCGGTGTGCGGCGAGTGGATGAACTGGTTGCCGCCGATGTAGATCCCGACGTGCCCCAGGCCGTTGAAGAAGACGAGGTCGCCCGCCTGGAGCTCGGAGCGCGAGACCGCGCTCCCGTAGCCGTACTGCATGGCCGCGTTGTGGGGGAGCGAGACGCCTACCCGCCCGAAGACGTACATCGTGAACCCGGAGCAGTCGAAGCCGCTCGGCGAGGCGCCGCCCCACCGGTACGGGACGCCGAGGTACTGCATCGCGATCCCGACGACGCCGCCGTACTGCGAGGGAGGCGCGCCGGTCGGGGCGTCGCTACCGCCTGACTCCGGGGTCGCGACCCGCGCCTGCGCGGCGGCGTTGATCCGCGCCTGGCGGCGGCGTTCCTCTGCCTCGAGCGCGGCGATCTGGTCCTTGATCGAGTTGTAGAGCGCCTCGCGCTGCTGCATGGCCGCCTCGATCTCGTTCCGCTTCTCCTCCTGCGCGGCGAGGACCTCTTCCTGGCGCTTGCGCGCCTTCTCGAGCTTGGCCTCTCGCTGCTTGATTTCCTTCTTGAAGCGGCGGACCTCCGAGAGGATCTGCGCGTCCTGGTCGGTGACGCGGCTCGCGGACTCGATCCCGTCGAGAATGTCCTCCAGGCTCGTGGAGCCGAGGATGATCTCGACGAGGTCCGGGCTCCCGTTGACGTACAGCTCGACGAGCCGGGCCTCGAGGGTCCCCTGCGCGGTCCCGAGGTTCGAGCGGGCGATCTTCAGGCGCCGGTCGTTGGCCTTCTGCTCGGCCTTGATCTGGTCGAGCTCGATCTGCTCGGCGTTGAATGCCTCGATAACGTGGCTGAGATCCGCGTCGAGGCGCTGGATCTCGGCCAGGACCTCCTGAGCCTCCGCCTGCTTCTCCTCGATCTGAGGAACCGCCGGCTCCGCCAGCGGCAGCATCGCCAGCGCGAGCAGCAGGATGAGGGGGAAGTGTCTTTTCGTCGGTCGGATACCTAGCCCCTGGCGTGGGACGGTGTTGGCGCGTACAAGCGGCCCGGCGCCTTCACAAGCCGGGCATGGTAACAGTGCTGTTGGACGAGGGGCAAACGGGGTATCTCGTTCCCGACAGATGGGGGACTCGCGTGTCGGACCGATGGCTCCGCGGCAAGCCGTAGCCGCTGGTAGGGTGCCTCCCTTCGTGCGCACGGGTGGTTTACGACCATGGACCCGGTTCGCGGCGCTGGCTCTCCTCTTCACGGCCGCGCTCATCGCCTCCTCGGCGGCGCGAGCCGACGACCCCTCATCGCTCCGCAGCGAAGCCGAGCGGCTCCGGGCGCAGAGCACCGGGCTCGCCGCGCAGGCGCACACCGTCCTCCTCGAGCTCTATGCGCTCGAGACGCAGCTGGCCGGCGCCGAGGCCCGGCTGGCGGCGCTGAGGGGCAAGCAGGCGCGGCTCGAGGACGAGGAAGCCTCGGCCAGGCGTCAACTGGCCATCGCCCGCAGCAGCCTGCGGGCGGCCGAGCGCGGCCTCGCGAGTCGCCTCCAGACTCTGTACGTCGAAGGTGAGGTCGACCCCCTCGCGGTGCTCCTCGGGGCGGAGTCGCTCGACGAGGCGCTGTTGGCGCTCGACGGGCTCGGCCGCGTCGCCGACCAGGACGTCTCGATCCTCAACCAGGTACGGCGTGCGCGCGGGCAGCTCAAGCGCTCCCTCCAGGCGCTGAAGGAGCGCCAGGCGGCGCTCGACGAAGTCGTCGACGACGCGGCCGCCCAGCGCGCCGCGCTCGCAGGCGCGCGGGCAGAGCGTGCCGGCTACCTCGCGGGCCTCGAGCGGCAGAAAGCTCTCAACGCCGCGGCGATCGCCCGCCTGACGGGCCAGGCCGCGGCCGCGGAGCGGAAGGGCGCCGGCGGGTCCGGCGGCACGACTCCGACACCCGTCTCGGCCCCGGCGCCGCCGCCGACCGGTCCGCCGTCCCCGGGGACGCGCATGACGGTCTCGTCGACGGGCTACTGCCTCCGAGGCCGGACGTCCACGGGCATCCCGACCGGCTGGGGCGTCGTCGCCGTCGATCCCTCCGTCATCCCGCTCGGAACGCGGATGAGCATCCCCGGCTACGGGGAGGGTGTGGCGGCCGACACCGGCTCCGCGGTGCGCGGCGCGATGATCGACGTCTGGTTCCCCTCGTGCTCGCAGGCGCTCGAGTGGGGCCGCAAGGTCGTCACGATCACCATTCACTAGTCGCGGTAGGTTTCACCAGGTTCCGCGCCCGTTACAATCGTCGGGTCCGCCAAGAGCGACGAAAGGGGTCAACGACGTCAGCCGCTGAGGATCGGCGCTCGGAGAAGCAGCTCGAAGACCTGCGCGTGCTTCTCGTCGACGACCACGATCTCTTCCGCAGCGGGCTGCGCAGCCTCCTCGAGGAGCAGGGCCTTCAGGTAGCGGGTGAGGCCGACAACGGCCAGGCGGCGCTGCGCCTCGTGAGCGAGCTCGCACCGGACGTCGTGGTCATGGACCTCAACATGCCGGGCCTGACCGGCGTCGAGACGACACGCCAGCTGACGGGCATTGCGCCGTACACGCGAGTCGTCGTTCTCACGATCTCGGTGGACGACGAGGACGTGATGGACGCCGTCATGGCCGGCGCGTGCGGCTACCTGCTGAAGGACTCGTCCATCGACGAGCTGATCGCGGGGATCCGTGCGGCGGCGGGCGGCGAGTCGCTCATTTCCCCCCACATCGCGGCGAAGCTCCTCCAGCGCCTGCGGGCGCAGACGGCGGACGTGGCGGCCGCGAGGACGATCCGCACCGAGCTGTCCGAGCGCGAGCTCGAGGTGCTGCGGCTGATCGCCATCGGGAAGGACAACGCCGAGATCGCCCGCGAGCTCTTCATCAGCCCGAAGACGGTCAAGAACCACATCTCGAACATCCTCATGAAGCTCCAGATCGAGAACCGCATCCAGGCGGCGGTCTACGCCGTCCGCAGCGGAATCGTCTGAGACCGCTCGGCTAGAGGCACTGGCGGAACGCTGCTCGTCGCCGGGGCGCGATGGTCGTTCCGAGGCAAGGTGAGTTCCTGCGGAACTCACCCTTCTGATGCCATCCCCACCCACCCGCGTTCGTAGCTGGAGGCTACGGGCGCGACTGAGGACGCTGCATCGGGGCGAGCAGCGCGGCCCGGCGGCACAGTCCGCGGTCCGGCGGGGCCTCGTAACTAGACCGGTGTCTTCAGGGTCGCGGCGAGCGAGCCCAACAGGCCTCGCAGGACCGCCAGCTCCCCGTCGATCTGCTCCAGGCGCACCTTGAGGATGCGCTGCTCCGCGAGGGCGTCCGCATCCCCGGCCAGCTCGCGCACACGGGCCTCGGCGCGGCGCCGCTCGGCCTCCAGCGCGAGCGCGCGGGCATAGCCGTCGGTCAGCGTATGCTCGACCGCTCCGAGCTCGTGGCCCGGATGGTCGACGAGGAAGCGCAGACGGTCGATGAGGAGAAACAGGTCGTCGGTCATTTGAAAGGAAATTGAACGTATCGCCGTTGGAAAGCCCAGCCAAGGGCCGAACGACCTATCCTGAGGGACCGCAGGACCTAGTCCACCGCCGTTTGAATCACCCAGGGGTCATCGGAAAACGAGGAGTCGCGCTCGTCGCGGCGCTCCTCCTGCTGCTCGCGCTCGCGCCGACCCTTGCCTCGGGTCAGAGCCTTGGCACGCGGCTCGACCGCGCCCTGGCGACCCCGGGCGTGACCCGCGCGCAAACGGGCGCATTTGCCTTCAACCTCCAGACGAGCCGCCTCGTCTACAGCCGCAACGCCATGCGCGCGTTCGAGCCGGCCTCCGTCCAGAAGCTCACCGTGGCACTGACCGCGCTCGATCGCTTCGGCCCCGGCTACCGCATCCCCACGAACGTGCTGGGCGACGGAACCAGGAGCGGCGCCACCTGGAACGGGCGGCTCGTGCTCAAGGGCTACGGCGACCCGACCCTCACCCTGGCCAAGATGCGCACCCTGGCGCGATCGATCCGCGCAAGCGGGATCCGCACGGTAACAGGCCGCGTCATCGCCGACGAGTCGTACTACGACACACGCCGCACCTGCCCGGGGTGGAAAGCGTCCTGGTACAAGATCGAGTCGCCGCCGCTCTCCGCACTCGTGGTCGCGCGCGCGAAGGTGAACGGGCGCACGGTCGACAACCCTGCGCGGGCGGCCGGCGACGCTCTGCACGCAGCGCTCCGTGCGGCGGGGGTCAGGGTGCTCCACCCGCCGCGGGTCGGCAAGGCGCCACCGGGCGCGACCCGCCTCGCCGGGGTCAAGTCCTCCCCGCTCTCGCTCATGCTGAGGCCAATGAACAAGATGAGCGACAACTTCCGCGCCGAGATGCTCCTGAAGCACCTGGGCAAGAAGGAGCGCGGCGCCGGGACGTCGCGGGCCGGCGCGATCGTGATCCGCAACGAGCTCAACCAGCGGGGCGTCCCGTTGCAGGGCGTCCAGGTCGTCGACGGCTCCGGGCTCTCTCCGTACGACAAGCTGACCGCCCGCGGCGTCGCCTTGCTGCTCGTGTCCGCGTGGTTCGACACGCGGGTGAAGTCCGCGTTCGTCTCCTCGCTCGCGGTGGCGGGCATCGACGGGACGCTCGAGGACCGCATGGAGAGGGGCCCGGCCAGAGGCCGCGTCCGCGCGAAGACTGGGACGACGATGACGAGCTCGGGCCTCGCGGGCTACGCCGGGACACGCTACGTCTTCGCGATCCTCCAGAACCGGCCGGGGATCCCCTGGATCAACGCCCGGCGCGCGCAGGACCGCTTCGCGCAGATCCTCGCCGGCGCGGCCAGCTAGATCAGCTTCTCGAGCGCGTTCTCGTCGAGGATCTCGACGCCGAGCTTGCGCGCCTTGTCGAGCTTCGAGCCGGGATTCTCGCCGACGATCACGCCGGTCGTCTTCTTCGAGACCGAGTCCGTGACCTTGGCGCCCTGGGCCTCGAGGGCGGCGCGCGCGTCCTCGCGCGAACGACGCTCGAGCGTCCCGGTGATGACGTAGGTCTTGCCGGTCAGCAGGCCTTCGACGGGACGCTCGTCGGGGCTCAGCTCCAGGTTGATCCCGAGCTCGCGGAGCTCGTCGACCAGCGCCCGGTTCTTCTCGTCCGCGAACCAGGTGGCGATGGACTCAGCACGGTCGGGGCCGATGCCCTCGACCTCCTCGATGTCCTCCTGGGCGGCGGCGAGCAACGGATCGATGGAGACGAAATGGCGCGCGAGGTTCTGCGCGGTCACCCAGCCGACGTCCGGGATGTTGAGGCCGGCGAGAACGCGCGAGAAGGCGATGTCCTTCGAGGCGGCGATCGAGTCGACGGCGTTCTGCGCCGAGATGTCCGCGTACCCGTCGAGCTCGGCGAGCTGCTCCTTCGTAAGTCGGTAGAGATCCGGGATCGAGCGCAGTAGCCCCAGGTCCCAGAGGCGCCGGACGAACTGCTCCCCGACGCCCTCGATGTCGGCGGCGCCCATCACCCAGTTGTTCAGCGACTCGAGCCCGCGCGACGGGCAGTCGTTGTTCGGGCAGCGGTGCATGACCTCGCCCTCGGGCTTGACGATGTCGGCGTCGCAGAGAGGGCACTTCTTCGGCATGCGGAACGGCTTCGTCCCCTTCGCGTGCGGCAGGACGGGGCCGACGACCTGGGGGATCACGTCGCCGGCGCGCTGGACGATGACGGTGTCGCCCTCGCGGATGTCCTTACGGTTGATGTCCTCCTCGTTGTGGAGCGTGGCCTGCGAGACGGTGACGCCGCCGACCTCGACCGGCTCGAGCTTCGCCCAGGGGTTGAGCGCGCCCGTGCGCCCGACCCGGACGTGGATCTTCTCGAGCTTCGTCTGCGCCGTCATCGGCGCCCACTTGAAGGCGCGCGCCCAACGCGGCCGGCCGTGGAGCGCGCCGAGGCGCTGCTGCTGGTCGAGCGAGTCGACCTTGATGACGATCCCGTCGATCTCGTAGTCGAGCTCGATGCGCTTGCGCTCCCATTCGACACACTCGCGCGCGACGTCCTCGAGCGATTCGTGCCGCTTCGCGTGCGGATTCGTGCGGAAGCCGCGCTCGCGCAGCCACTCGAGGATGGCCCACTGCGAGTCGAGCGGCGTCCCGTCGGCACGGCCGATGCCGTAGGCCCAGATCGAGAGGTCGCGCTCTGCTGTGATCTGCGGGTTGAGCTGGCGCAGCGACCCGGCGGCGGCGTTTCGCGGGTTCGGGGCGGTCTTCTTGCCCTCCTCGGCGAGGCGCTCGTTCAACCGGTTGAAGGCCGAGATGGGGAAGTAGATCTCGCCGCGCACCTCGAGCGTCCCCGAGTGCCGCTCGCCGTCCGGTGAGCGCATGCGGAGCGGGATCGCCTTGATCGTGCGCAGGTTCGTCGTCACGTCCTCGCCGCGCTGCCCGTCGCCGCGCGTCGCGCCGCGCACGAGCTCACCGTCGTCGTACACGAGCGAGACCGCGGAGCCGTCGATCTTCGGCTCGGTCACGTAGGCGACGGGCTCGTCCGAGTCGAGCCGCTTGCGCACGTCGTCCGCCCACTTCTCGAGCGCCTCGTCCGTCGTCACCTTCTCGAGCGACCCCATCGGGGTGAGGTGCTCGACCTTCCGGAACTTGTCGGACGGCGTCGCGCCCACGCGCTGGGTCGGCGAGTCGGGTCCAACGAGGTCGGGATGCTCCTCCTCGATCGCCTTCAGCTCGTCGAAGAGCCGATCGTAGTCGGCGTCCGAGATCTCCGGGTCGTCGAGGACGTGGTAGCGGTACAGGTGGTGCTCGACCTGCTCGCGCAGCTCGGCCGCGCGCTTCTGGACGGCTTTGGATGGCTTCTTAGAGGACATCGAGGAGCTGCTCCGGCGTCTCGACCAGCACGTCGGCTTCCGCGAGGGCGTCGACAGGGTGGATGTTCCCCCACGCCACCGCCACGGTGAAGACGCCCGCGGCCTTGCCGGCGCCGACGTCGAAGGGCGAGTCGCCCACGAAGGCCGCCTCCGACGGCTCGGCTCCGAGCAGGTCGAGCGCGGCGAGCACCGGCGCCGGGTCGGGCTTGTGGCGTTCGGTCATGTCGGAGGTGACGACGGCGTCGAAGTAGGGCTCGAGCGGCAGGACGGCGAAGGCGAGCTCGACCGTCTTCCGCCGCTTCGCGGTCACGATCCCGAGCCGGCGGCCCTCACTCTTGAATCGGGCGAGGACGTGCTCGATCCCCTCGAAGGCCTCCAGCTCGTCGTGGAGCGGCTCGTTGTGCTCGCGGTAGACGCGCACGAGCTCGTCCACCTGCAGCTCGTCGATGGCCCGCATCTGGTCGTAGATGTTCGAGCCGCCGACCCGTGCGGCCAGCTCAGCCTCGGGGATCTCGCGCCGCAGCACGGTCTTCGTCGCGTGCTTGAAGGACGCGAGGATGATGGCGCCGGAGTCGATCAGCGTGCCGTCGAGGTCGAAGAGGACGTTCGGATACCGCATCGCGTTGATCGTATCGACGGCCTCCCTCGTCCCCGCCGCCGAGCTGTGTCATGATCGCGCCCATGCCGCAGGGCGCGGGCACGAAGGAGTCGCCGTGGGTGCTGAAGACCCCGCCGGGCAGCTCCGAGTACCAGATGTACCGAGACGAGTCGGCCGATCCGCCGGCGCTCGTCTGCGTCGTCGGCAAGACGACGCTCGGCTACCAGCTCCGCGCGCTCGACGATCTCCACGCGATGCTGAAGGAGCACGGAGACTGGATGCCTCTCGGGAGCGCGGACGAGCAGAAGCCCGCCGCCGAGGGCACGGTCGAGGCGTGGGGGCGCTCGCCCGACAACCCGGTCGGCGGGTGGTACGGCCTCAAGAAGGGCCTGCGCGGACGCTTCGGGATGTACATCCCGCCGCTGATGGAGGAGCTCGGCCTCGCCGAGCTCGAGCACAACCCGCGCAACAACCGCATGCGGGCGATCTAGTAGTGGACCTGCTCTAGATACAAGCCCCAGGGCGGCGCGGTCGCGCCCGCCTCGTCGCGCGGACGGCCTTCGAGCAGGCGCTCGATCGCCTCAGGGCCCTGCTCCAGCATCGTCCCGACCAGCGTGCGCACCATGTGGCGCAGGAAGCTGTCCGCGGTGATCGTGAAGGCGAGCACGTCGCCGTCGCGCCACCAGGCCGTCTCGCGCACGACGCGGACGAAGGAGTCGTGCTGCGTCTCGGTCGGCGTGAAGGCGCCGAAATCGTGCTCGCCCACGAGGAGGGCGGCCGAGGCCTCGAGCCCGGCCTCGTCGACGGGCCGCGGCCACCAGAGGGAACGGCGCAGCTCGAGCGGCGAGTGGGCTTCCCGGCGCCAGATGCGGTAGCGATACGAGCGGCCGGTGGCCGAGAAGCGCGCGTTGAAGGCCTCCGGGGCCTCCTCGCTCGCCACGACGGCCACGTCGTCAGGCAGCACGCCGTTGAGCGCGGGGGCGGCGCGCCCGGGAGGCGGCCCGCCGTCGGCCTCGAAGCTCGCCACCTGGGCGAGCGCGTGCACGCCCGCGTCTGTGCGGCCTGCGACAGCGAGCCCGTTCCAGCGCGGGTAGACGCGGTCGAGCGCCGCGCGCACCTCGCTCTCGACGGTGCGGAGGCCCGGCTGCGCAGCCCAGCCGGAGAAGCCGGTCCCGTCGTACTCGAGCGTGAGCCTGACCGTCGTCACGAGGGCGGGCGGACGAGCGCAAGTAACAAAGTGTTACTTGGGATGTTCGTGGGGCCGCTTGACAACGAGATCGGTAAGTTTTAGCTTACGGTAAGTAATGGCTTACTCAGATGCGATCCAGGCACTCGGCGATCCTACGCGGCGGACCGTGTTCGAGCGGCTGCGCGAGGGCCCGCGCTCGGTGGGCGACCTGGCCCGCGGGCTGCCCGTGTCGCGGCCCGCCGTCTCGCAGCACCTCCGCGTCCTCAAGCAGGCAGGGCTCGTGCGGGAGCGGCGCGAGGGGACGCGCAACTACTACAGCGTCAACGGAGACGGCCTCGCCGACCTCCGCGAGTACTTCGAGGGGTTCTGGGACGAAACGCTCGCAGCCTTCAAGGCCGCGGCAGAAAGCGAAGGAGGAAACGAGGATGAGCCAGAGGACGGATGAGCTCGCCGTGCGGCGATCGATCTTCGTGCGGTGCACGCCCGAGCACGCGTTCCACGTCTACACGGAGCGGATGAACGACTGGTACCCGCTCGAGGGCCACTCCCTCTTCGACGACCCCAACGGGACCGTCGTCTGGGAGGGACACGTCGGCGGACGCGTCTACGAGCGCTCCACGAGCGGCGAGGAGGGCGTCTGGGGGACGATCGTCGCCTGGGATCCACCGAACCGGCTCACGATGACCTGGCACCCGGGCCGCGGCGAAGAGACGGCCCAGGAGCTCGACATCCGCTTCACGGCCGAGGGCGACGGCACGCGCGTCGACGTCGTCCACTCCGGCTGGGAGCGCATCGGCCCCGACTTCCGCGAGCGGATGGCCGGCTACCAGGAAGGCTGGGGCACCGTGCTCGAGCATCTTCGCGGACGAGGCCGGAAAGGAGGCCTGAGATGCACCCGGACACCTCCCGCCGCTCGCCGCCGAGCGCCTTGCCGACTTCCATCGACAGGCGGACGCCCTCGCACTCGCCGGGCGGCGGCCGGCACGCGCAGGCATCGCCTGCGAGGGCTGCTTCGCCTCGCCGCACCGCGGCCCTTCCGAGCCGCCGCGCGCTAGGCGCGCGGCCGCCGGACCCGAGCCGCCTAGGCGCGCCGCGATGCCGCGGCCGCCTCGGCGGGCGCGGCGCGACGCTCGGGGACGTAGTCCACGAGCTCGAGATAGGCCATGTTGGCGGCGTCGCCCTGGCGCGGGCCGAGCTTCACGACGCGCGTGTAGCCCCCGGGCCGGTCGGCGAAGCGGGGCGCGACCTCCGAGAAGAGCAGATGCGCGATGCTCTTCGAGCGGAGGAAGGCCACCGCCTGCCGGTGCGCGGCGAGGTCGCCGCGCTTGCCCAGCGTGATCATCTGCTCGACGATCGGCCGCACTTCCTTGGCCTTGGCCTCGGTCGTCTTGATGCGGCCGTGCTCGATCAGCGCGGAGGCAAGGTTCGCGTAGAGCGCCTTGCGGTGGGCCGAGTCCCGGCCCAGCTTCCTGCCTGCGCGCCGATGCCTCAACTACTCGTCCCTGAGCGTGAGGCCGTGGGCCTGGAGGGTCTCGCGGACCTCTTCGATCGACTTCTTGCCGAAGTTCGGGATCGCGGCGAGCTCGCTCTCCGTCTTGGAGACGAGGTCCCCGATCGTCTCGATGCCGACGCGCTTGAGACAGTTGTAGCTGCGCACGCCGAGCTCGAGCTCCTCGATGGGGAAGTTCTCCATCCCGTGGGCCTGCGGGGCCTCTGCCTCCGCCTCGGCCGCCTCGCCGAAGCCCTCGATCTTGTCGATGTCGGTGAAGATCGCGAGCTGGCGGATGAGGATCTCGGCGGCCTCGGCGATCGAGTCGCGCGGGGCGACCGAGCCGTCCGTGGTCACGTCGAGCGTGAGCTTGTCGTAGTCCGTGCGCTGGCCGACGCGCGCCGCCTCGACCTCGTAGGACACCCGGCGGACGGGCGAGAAGATCGAGTCGACCGGGATGACGCCGATCGTGTGCTCGGGGCCGCGGTTGAGCTCGGCCGGGACATAGCCCCGCCCGCGCCCGATCGTCAGCGTGATCTCGAGCCGGCCCTTGTCGGAGAGGTTGGCGATCTCGAGGTCAGGGTTGAGGATCTCGAGGTCGGCGGGCGCCTCGATGTCGGAAGCCTTCACGACGCCGGGGCCCTTCTTCTCCAGCCGCACTTCCACCTCCGGCGACTCGCCGTGGAGGAGGCAGATGAGGCTCTTGAGGTTGAGGATGATGTCGGTCACGTCCTCGCGCACGCCCTTCAGGGTCGTGAACTCGTGCGCGACGCCCTCGATCTTCACGGAGGTGACGGCCGCGCCCTCGAGCGAGGACAGCAGCACCCGCCGCAGCGAGTTGCCGAACGTGTAGCCGAAGCCGCGGTCGAGCGGCTCGATGACGAAGATCCCGCGCTCCTCGGTCACCTCTTCGTGGGTGATCCGGGGCACCTGGAATTCCATGAGCGACGTTCTGGTGGCCATGCTTCCTTTCTACTTCGAGTACAGCTCGACGATGAGCTGCTCCTGGACCGGCGTGTCGATGTCCGACCGGTCGGGGAGCTTCAAGACCTTGCCCGTGAGGTTGTCGTGGTCGGCCTGGAGCCAGGGCGAGACCGAGGCGGTCAGGTCCGTCGCGTCGCGAACGACCTGCTCGACAGGGCTGCCCTGCTTGAGGGCGACGACGTCGTCCGGCTTCACCTGGAAGCTCGGAATGTTCACCCGGCGGCCGTTCACCTGGAAGTGGCCGTGGCGGATGAGCTGGCGCGCCTGCGCGCGCGAGGCTGCGAAGCCGAGGCGGTACACGACGTTGTCGAGGCGCGTCTCGAGCATGCGGAGAAGCTCCTCGCCCGTGATCCCCGACCGCTTCGCGGCCTTGTCGTAGTAGTTGCGGAACTGCTTCTCGAGCAGCCCGTAGTAGCGCCGCGCCTTCTGCTTCTCACGCAGCTGGAGCAGGTACTCCGACTGCTTGATCCGCCCGCGGCCGTGCTCTCCCGGCGGGTAGCTGCGGCGCTCGACGGCGCACTTCTCCGTCAGGCAGCGCTCGCCCTTGAGGAAGAGCTTCATGCCCTCGCGGCGGCAGAGCTTGCACTTGGGGCCGAGTGGGCGCGCCACGCTAGACCCTCCGCCTCTTCTTGGGCCGGACGCCGTTGTGCGCCTGCGGGGAGACGTCGCGGACGCCGAGGATCTCGAGCCCGGCGGCCTGGAGCGAGCGAATGGCCGTCTCGCGGCCGGAACCGGGGCCCTTCACGAAGACCTCGACCTTCTGCAGGCCGTGCTCCATCCCCTTCCGGGCGCAGGAGTCGGCGGTCACCTGGGCGGCGAAGGGCGTCGACTTGCGCGAGCCCTTGAAGCCGGCCGAGCCGGCGCTCTCCCAGGCGATCACCGCGCCATCCTTGTCGGTCAGCGTCACGATCGTGTTGTTGAAGGACGTCTTGATGTGCGCCTGGCCGATCGCGATGTTCTTCTTGACGCGCCGGCGCGCGCGACCCTTGGACGGTCGACGAGGAGGCGCCACTAGACCTTGGCCTTCTTCCCGCGCCCGACGGTCTTCTTCGGGCCCTTGCGCGTGCGGCCGTTGGTCTTCGTCCGCTGGCCGTTCACAGGCAGCCCGCGTCGATGGCGGAGGCCGCGGTAGGAGCCGATCTCCTGCAGGCGCTTGATCGCCTGGGAGCGCTCGCGCCGCAGCTCGCCCTCGACCTCGAGGTTCGAGTCGATGTAGTTGCGGAGCTTGGTGATCTCCTCGTCCGTGAGGTCGCGCACCTTCTCGTCGCTCGACAGCCCGAGCTCCGCGCATGTCTTGCGCGCGGTCGCCTGGCCGATTCCGTAGATGTACGTGAGCGCGATCTCGAGCCGCTTCTCACGGGGGAGGTTCACTCCGGCGATTCGTGCCAAATTCCTTCTCCTAGCTCCTAGCCCTGCCGCTGCTTGTGCCGCGGGTTCGAGCAGATGACCAGCACTTTTCCGTGCCGCTTGATCACGCGGCAGCGGTCACACATCGGCTTTACGGACGGGCGTACCTTCATGGGAAATCAGGGGTATTGCGGCATCCACGCGAAAGCGCGGACGAGCCGCGAACGTGCATGGTAGCAGCAACGGCGATCATTCCGGCCCGCTTTTCGTCAGCACGAGCGGGCCGTTCTCGGTCACCGCGACCGTGTGCTCGAAGTGCGCGGAGAGCGAGCCGTCGTCGGTCGAGATCGACCAGCGGTCGTCGGCCATCCAGACGTCGGGGCCGCCGGCGTTGATCATCGGCTCGATCGCCAGCGTCATCCCCGGCTGGAGCAGCGGACCACCGCCCGGCTTGCCGAAGTTCGGCACCTGGGGCTCCTCGTGCATCGAGCGGCCGATGCCGTGCCCGACCAGCGAGCGGACGACTGAGAACCCTGCCTCCTCGGTCGTACGCTGGACGGCGGCCGAGATGTCCTGGACGTGGTTGCCGGCGCGGGCCTCGGCGATGCCGGCCGAGAGCGCCGCCTGACAGGTGTCGAGCAGGCGCCGGGCGTCCGCGTCGACGTCGCCGACCGGGAACGTGTACGCGGAGTCGGCCACGAATCCGTCGAGCGTCACGCCGACGTCGACCGAGATGAGGTCGCCCGCGTCCAGACGGTACGAGCCGGGGATCCCGTGCACGACCATCGAGTTCGGCGACGTGCAGATGGCGGCCGGGAAGCCGCGGTAGCCCTTGAAGGTCGGGACGCCGCCCTCGGAGCGGATGTACTCCTCGGCGGCCTCGTCGAGCTCGGCGGTGGTCACGCCCGGCTTCGCGAGCTCGCCCAGCTTCCGCAGCGTCTCGGCGACCACGCGGCCCGCGCGGCCCATCGTGGCGATCTCGTCCCTGGACTTGCGGACGATCACGAGCTCGCCTGCTCCGTCGCGGAGAGCACCTGCTGCACCTCGGCGGACACGTCCCCGATGGACTTGTCGGCATGGATGGGGACGAGCAGGTCGCGCGCGCGGTAGTACTCGACGAGCGGCTCGGTCTGCCGGTGGTAGACGTCGAGGCGGTGCTGCACCTTGTCGGGCGCGTCGTCGCTGCGGCCCTCGACCGACGCACGCCCGAGGAGCCGCTCGCCGGCCAGCTCGTCCGGCAGCTCGAAGTCGAGCACGACGCTGAGCTCGCCCCGGTCGATATCGGCGAGGACGCGGTCGAGCGCCTCGGCCTGCGCGAGCGTGCGCGGGAACCCGTCGAGGACGAAGCCCCGGGCCGTGTCCTCCTGGGCCAGCCGCGCCCGGACGATCTCGGTCGTGAGCTCGTCGGGCACGAGGTCGCCGGCGTCGATGATCGAGTTGACCTTCTGGCCCAGCTCGGTGCCCGCCGCACACTCGGCGCGGAAGATGTCGCCGGTGTTGATGTGCGGGATGCCCGCGTCCCTGGCGACAAGCTTGCCCTGGGTGCCTTTGCCCGCCCCGGGAGGGCCGAGGATGACGATGTTGAGCGCCAACGGGGCTACCTCAGGAAGCCTTCGTAATGGCGCATCATCATCTGTGACTCCATCTGGCGCATGGTGTCCAGCGCGACGCCCACCACGATGAGGATCGACGTGCCGCCGAGAGCGGCCGACGTCGCCTGCGAGAACCCGCCGTAGCGGATGAAGAGCGTCGGCAGCGTCGCCACGAGCGCGAGGTAGAGGGCCCCGGGGAGCGTCAGGCGCGTGAGAACACGGTCGAGGTACTGCGCGGTCGGCGGGCCGGGCCGGATGCCCGGGATGTAGCCGCCGTGCTTGCGCAGGTTGTCGGCCTGGTCGATGGGGTTGAACTGCACCGCCGTGTAGAAGTACGTGAAGATCACGATCATGAAGCCCTGCAGCAACAGGTAGGGCAGCGCGGTCGGCGAGAAGTTCTCGTTGATGAACGTTTGCGTCTGCGGGAAGAACTGCGCGACCGTGGGCGGGAAGGCCATGATCGCCGCCGCGAAGATGATCGGGATGACGCCGGCCATGTTCACGCGCAGCGGCATATAGGTCGAGCCGCCGGCGGTCATGCGGCGGCCCACCATGCGCTTGGCGTACTGGATCGGGATGCGGCGCTGGCCCTCCTGGACGAAGACGACCGCGACGATGATCGCGAGCGCGATGAGCGGGAACATGAGCCGCTCGAACGCGTCGCCCGCCCACCAGGCGCGGATCCCGCCGGGCAGCCCGGAGAGGATCGAGGCGAAGATCAGGAGCGAGATGCCGTTGCCGACGCCGCGCTTCGTGATCAGCTCGCCCATGAACATGAGGAGCGTCGAACCGGCCGTCAGCGATACGACGATGAGCACGAAGCGCCCCGGGGTCAGGTCGAGCGCGCCCTGGCGGCTGAAGAGGTACGAGTAGCCCGCGGCCTGCAGTGCCGAGAGGACGACGGTCAGGTAGCGCGTGTACTGGTTGATCTTGGCGTACCCGGCCTCTCCCTCCTTCTGGAGCTGCTCCAGACGGGGAATCACGACCGTCATCAGCTGAAGGATGATCGAGGCCGTGATGTAGGGCATGATCCCGAGCGCGAAGACGGCGAACTGGGACAGCGCGCCGCCCGAGAAGATGTTCAGGAGCCCAAGGATCGTGCCGCCCTGGCCCGAGAAGTACGCCTCGATCTGCTCGGAGTCGACGCCCGGAACCGGGATCCAGCTGCCCAGCCGGTAGAGGGCCAGGATCATCGCCGTGAAGAGCAGGCGCCGGCGAAGCTCGGGGACTCGCCACGCGTTCGTTAACCAGGAAAACACTTACGCGTTTTCCTGGTTAGGGCTCTCAGGCGACTCGGTCGCCTCGTCTGCGGTCGGTTCCTGCTCATCGCCTGCTGCTGCCTCAGGAGCCTCCGGTTCTTCCGCTGAGGTCTCGGCGGACTTCTTGCGCGGGCGCTTCTTCTTCTCCTCGCGCGGCGGGCGTAACGCATTCGCGGTGCCGCCGGCCTTCTCGATCTTCTCGCGCGCGGAGGCCGAGAAGAGATGCGCGGTGACCGTGAGCTTCTTCTTCAGCTCGCCCTCCCCGAGCACCTTCACGTCCGTGCGCGTGTTCTTGATCAGGCCCTTCTCCACCATCGCCTCGAGCGTGACCTCGGCGCCGTCGTCGAAGACGCGCTCGAGATCGCGGAGGTTGACCGGCACGGTCGACGTGCGGTGCGGGCCGACGGGCATCGCGTCCTTCGAGTACGGGCCGCGCTGCTTGGGCAGGCGCATGTAGATCGGCATCTGGCCGCCCTCGAAGCCGGGCCGCATCTTGTGCGAGCCCGCGCGGGACTTCTGGCCCTTGATGCCGCGCCCGGAGTAGCGCCCCTTGCCGGAGCCGAGCCCGCGCCCGATGCGCTTGCGCGCCTTGCGCTTCTGCGCCGGCTTCAGGTTCGAGAGGCTGAGCTCGTCGTCTCGCTCTACTTCAGGCATGGCTAGACGTCCTCGACCTTCACGAGGTGGCGGACCTTGCGGAGCATGCCCAGGGTCTCCGGGCTGTCATCGCGCTCGGTGGACTTGCCGATCCGGCCGAGCCCGAGCGCGCGCAGCGTGCCGCGATGGCGCTGGGTCTCGCCGATCTGGCTACGCGTCTGTGTTATCCGCAGCTTCGCCACTGTCATCCGTTTCCGTTGCCGTCTGCGCCTCCGCGGCGGGCTCCTCGGGCGCCTGCTCGGCAGCCGGAGCCTCGGTCGCGGCGGGCGTCTCCTCGGGCTCGTCCTTCTTCTTGACCGCCGGGAAGAGGATGTCCTCGACGCGCTTCCCGCGGATCCGCCCGACCTCTTCGGGGCGGCGCAGGCTCTTGAGCCCGTTCACGGTCGCCTTGAGAAGGTTGATCGGGTTCGGGTTCCCGAGGCTCTTGGCCAGGATGTCGCGGATGCCCGCGAGCTCGAGGACCGCGCGCACGCCGCCTCCGGCGATGACGCCGGTTCCCTCGCTCGCCGGCCGCAGGAGGACGCGCGCGGCGTCCGAGCGGCCGAGCACCTCGTGGGTGATCGTCTGGCCGTGCTTCGGCACCTGGAAGAGGTTCTTCTTGGCGTCGTCGACGGCCTTGGAGATCGCGAGCGGAACCTCGCGCGCCTTGCCGTAGCCGACGCCGACGCGGTCGACCTCGTCCCCGATCACGACGAGCGCCGTGAACGAGAAGCGCCGGCCGCCCTTCACGACCTTGGCGACGCGGTTGATCTCGACGACCCGCTCCTTCAGCTCGCGGGCGTCGATCTCGCGGTCACGCACCTGCCTGGCGTTGATTGCCATTAGAAACTGAGCCCTCCCTCGCGTGCTCCGTCGGCGAGCGCCTTCACGCGCCCGTGGTACAGGTAGCCGCCGCGGTCGAAGACGACGGACTCGATGCCGGCCTTCGTCGCGGCCGCAGCGAGCTTCTTGCCGACCTCGGCCGCCTGCTCGCTCTTCGACCCCTTGAAGCTCTTGGCGAGCCCGGTGTGGCTCGCGTAGGCCAGCGTCTTGCCCTCGAGGTCGTCGATCAGCTGCGCCTCGATGCCGCGGTTCGACCGGAACACGGCCAGGCGCGGGCGCTCGGCCGTGCCGACGATCTTGCGGCGAACGCGCCGGTGGCGGCGCTCGCGTGCCTGGCGAACGGTCAGCGTCGGCATCAGGCCCGCTTCCCGACCTTGCGGCGGACGTACTCGCCGGCGTAGCGGATGCCCTTGCCCTTGTACGGCTCGGGCGGGCGCACCGCGCGGATCTCGGCGGCGACCTGGCCGACGCGCTGCTTGTCGATGCCCTTGACGATCACCTGCGTCGGCACCGGGACGTCGAACGAGATGCCGTCGGGCGCCTTCATGACGACCGGGTGCGAGTAGCCGACGTTCAGCTCGAGGTCGGTGCCGCGCATGGACGCGCGGTAGCCGACGCCCTGGATCTCCAGGGCCTTCTCGAAGCCCTTCGTCACGCCCTCGACCATGTTCGCGACGAGCGAGCGCGTCAACCCGTGGAGCGCGCGGTCCTCCCCGCGATCGGTCGGGCGGGTGACCACGATCTCACCGTCGTTCTGCTCGATCACGATGCGCTGCGGCACCTGCTGCGCGAGCTCGCCGAGCGGGCCGTTGACCATCACGCGCCCAGGGGAAAGCGAGACGGAGACTCCGGCCGGAAGTTCGATGGGCTTCTTACCGATTCGGGACACAGGCGACTACCAGACGAAGCACACCACTTCGCCGCCGACGCCGAGCTCCTGCGCCGTGCGGCTCGTGACGAGACCATTGGACGTGGACATGATCGCCGTGCCCATGCCGCCCAGGACACGCGGGAGGCGGTCCTTGCGGGCGTAGACGCGGCGTCCGGGCTTGGAGATGCGGCGTAGGTCGGTGATGACACGCTCGCGGCTCCGCCCGTACTTGAGCTCGACGACCAGGGTATCGAAGGACTCTCCGCGCTCGACGCGGTAGTCCTTGATGTAGCCCTCGTCCTTGAGCACGCGCGCGATCTCTGACTTCATGCGGGACGCCGGCATGGACGTCGTCTCGTGGAGCGCGCGGTTCGCGTTGCGGATCCGGGTGAGCATGTCGGAGACGGGATCGGTCAGCATCGTTCCACCCCCTACCAGCTCGACTTGGTCATGCCGGGGATGAAGCCCTCGTGCGCAAGCTCGCGCAGGCAGATCCGGCAGAGGCCGAACTTCTTGTAGACAGCGCGTGGGCGCCCGCACCGGTTGCACCGGCTGTAGGCCCGCGTCTTGTACTTCTGCGGGCGGGCGGCCTTCGCGATCAAGCTCTTCTTGGCCATGCTCCTCCTACTCAGTCCTCGTTGCGGAACGGGAGGCCGAGCCCGCGCAGAAGCGCAAACCCTTCCTCGTCCGTCTTTGCGGAGGTCGTGATGACGACGTCGAGGCCGCGGACCTCCTGGATGTCGTCGTAGTTGATCTCGGGGAAGATGATCTGCTCGCGGATCCCGATCGAATAGTTCCCGCGCCCGTCGAAGCTCGCCGGCGACAGGCCCCGGAAGTCGCGGATGCGCGGAAGCGCGATCGACACGAGGCGGTCCAGGAACTCGTACATGCGGACGCCACGCAGTGTCGCCTTGGCGCCGATCGGCATTCCCTCCCGGATCTTGAAGCCGGCGATCGACTTCTTCGCCCGCGTGACCTGCGCCCGCTGGCCCGTGATCGTGGTCAGCTCCTCGACGGCGTTGTCGAGCAGCTTGGCGTTGGTCTTGGCCTCGCCGACGCCCATGTTCACGGTGATCTTCTCGATGCGCGGGACCTGCATGACCGAGCTGAACTCGAGCTCGTCCTTGAGCGCGGAGCGGAGCTCCTGCTCGTAGCGCGTCTTGAGGCGCGGGGTGTAGCCGTTCTGCTGCTTCGTCTTCGTGGCCATCAGCGGTCGAGCACCTCCCCGCAGTCCGCGCGCTTGCAGACGCGCACCTTGACGCGCCCGTCCTTCGACTCGCGGTACTCGTAGCCGACGCGCGTCGCGCGGTTGCACGTCGGGCAGACGACCATGACGTTCGAGACCTCGATCGGAGCCGAGAGGTCGAAGACGCCGCCGGGCTGGATCTGGGTCTGCCCCATCCGGCTCGAGTCCTTCATGGGGCGCGGCTTGCGGTGCCGCTTGACGACGTTGAGGTTCTCGACGATCACGCGGCGCTTCTTCGGGTCCGCCTCGATGATGCGTCCCTGCTTACCGCGGTCTTTGCCCGTCAGGACCTGGACGACGTCGCCCTTGCGAATTTTCATGGCCTGCGCCATGTCACAACACCTCCGGCGCGAGTGAGACGATCTTCATGAAGTTCTTCTCGCGCAGCTCGCGGGCAACGGGCCCGAAGATGCGCGTGCCGCGCGGGTTGTTCTGCGCGTCGATGATCACTGCCGCGTTCTCGTCGAACGCGATCGAAGTGCCGTCGTCGCGGCCGAACGGCTTCTTCGTGCGCACGATGACCGCTTTCACGACCTCGCCCTTCTTGATCGTGCCCTGCGGGGTCGCGGTCTTGACCGTCCCGACGATGATGTCGCCCACGCGCGCGTAGCGGCGGTGGGAGCCGCCGAGCACGCGGATACACAGGAGCGTACGGGCTCCCGTGTTGTCGGCGACGCGGAGTCGGGATTCCTGCTGGATCATCGGTCTACTTCGCTTCCTCGAGGACCTCGACGAGGCGCCAGGACTTCGTCTTGGAGAGCGGGCGCGACTCGATCACGCGCACCACGTCCCCGAGCTTGGCCACGTTGGCCTCGTCGTGGGCGTGCAGCTTCGACGAGCGCCTGACGATCTTCTTGTAGACGGGGTGCGGCTTCACCATGTCGACGCGGACGACGATCGTCTTGTCCATCGCCGCGGAGACGACGATTCCGCGGCGCTCCTTGCGCGTGCCGCGGGCGTGCTCGGGCTTCGGCAGGCGCACGATCGGCTTGCGCTGGGACGGCTTCTCCCGCGCGGGCTTCGAGCGCTTGCGGCGCTCGGAGCGCGAGACGCGCTTCCGCTTCTTCTTGGGCTCTGCGACAGGGGCGGGCGGAGCCTCGGTTGCGGGCTCGTCGGCAGGCGCCTCGGCGGCGGCTCGGCTCGGCCGGCTCCTCGGGAGCAGCCTCCTCAGCAGGCGCCTCCTCGGCGGCCGCCTCGGGCTCTGGCTCGGCTTCGGCCGCCGGCTCCTCGGGAGCAGCAGGCTCCTCAGTGGGCTCCTCCTCGGCGACCGGCTCGGGAGCAGGCTCCTCAGCAGGGGCCTCCTCGGGGGCCTCCTCCGGAGCAGGCTCGGCCTCGGGCTCCTCGGCGGGAGCCTCGTCTTCGGCAGCAGGGGTCGCCTCGGCCTCCGGCTCCTCCACCGGGGTCTCCTCGACCTGCTCCTGCGTCTCCTCGTCCTTCTTTCTCGGTCTGGCCATCTACCTTCTCTCCAACGAGTTCTTTCGTTCCGCCTGGACCGTCAGGATCCGGGCGATGTCACGCTTTGCGAGCGAGAGGCGCGCGCTGTTGTCGAGCGCGCCCGTCGCCATCTGAAAGCGAAGGTTGAACAGGTTCTCCCTGCTCTCGGCGAGGCGCCTCACGAGCTCCTCGTCCGACATGTCCCTGAGATCCCTAGCCCTCAAAGAGATCAGCCTCCCGCTTCACGAACTTGGTCTTGACCGGGAGCTTCATCGACGCGAGGCGCAGCGCGTCGCGCGCGAGGGGCTCCGGCACCCCGGAGAGCTCGAACATGACACGGCCGGGCTTCACGACGGCCACCCAGTGCTCGGGCGAGCCCTTCCCGGAGCCCATGCGGGTCTCGGCGGGCTTCTGCGTCACCGGCTTGTCGGGGAAGACGTTGATCCACACCTTGCCGCCACGCTTGATGTGACGGGTCATGGCGATTCGGGCCGCCTCGATCTGGCGGTTGGTGATCCACGCCGGCTCGAGCGCCTTGAGCCCGAAGTCGCCGAAGTTGACCTGCTGCTGGCCCTTGGCTGCGCCACGTCTGCGCCCGCGGTGCTGCTTGCGGAACTTGGTCTTGCGCGGCATCAGCATCAGGACTCACCCCCCTGCTCCTCCGCCGGGGCGGATGCCTCGGGCGGGGTCTGGGCCTCGGGGGCCTGGGCCTCGGGGGCCTGGGCCTCGGGCGTCTGAGCCTCGGGCGCCTCTGCAGGCGGGGTCTCCGCCGTCGGCGTCTCGGTCTCGGGGCTCGGCGGCTGCGCCTCGCGCGGCTCGCCGTCGCGGCCCTGCTGGGGCCGGCGGCGCTGGCCGCGGCGCGGAGGCCGGCCGACGGGGCCGAGACCCTCGCGGTCGCCGCCGCGTCGCCCGCCCTCGCGGGCTGCGCCGAGTCCGTCGCGGCGTCCGCCCTTGCGGCGCGCCTGGTCCTGCTCGCCCAGCCGGCCGGCAGCGCCGCGCTCACCCGTGTCGAAGCCCTCCGGCATGATCTCGCCCTTGTTGATCCAGACCTTCACGCCGATGCGCCCGAAGGTCGTCTTCGCCTCGGCGAAGCCGTAGTCGATGTCGGCGCGAAGCGTGTGCAGCGGGACGCGCCCTTCGGAGTAGGTCTCCGAGCGGGACATCTCCGCGCCGCCCAGGCGACCGCCGCAGGTGATCTTGACGCCCTTGGCGCCCGAGCGGATCGCCGAAGCGAGTGAGCGCTTCATCGCGCGGCGGAAGCTCACGCGGTTCTCGAGCTGCTCGGCGATCGACTGGGCCACGAGCTTCGCGTCGAGCTCGGGCCGCTTGATCTCGTTGATGTTGATCTGGACGTTCTTGTGCGTCATGCCGTGGATCTCGCGCCGCAGCGCGTCGACCTCGGCGCCCGACTTCCCGATGACGATCCCCGGCCTGGCCGTGTAGATGTCGATCGTGATCCGCTGCTTGTCCTTGCGGATCAGGATGTCGGAGAGGCCCGCGTGGCCGAGCTTCCCGTAGATGTGCCCGCGGATGTTGACGTCCTCGATGATGTACGCCGGGAACTCCTTCGAGCCCGTGTACCAGTTGGACTTCCAGTCGTGGATGACGCCGACGCGCAGCCCGCCGGGATGAACCTTCTGCCCCACTAGCTCTCGCTCCCCTCGTCGGTTTCTGTCGTCTCGGTCTTCTTCTTGCGGGAGGCCCGCGGCTTGGCGGGAGCCTTCGGCTTCTCCTCCGCCGTCTCGGCCTCGGCCTCGGCCTTCGGCTTGGCCGCGCGCGTGCGCTTCGGCTTGGGCTTCTCCTCGGTCTCCTCGGCCGGCTCGGTGGCACCCTCGGCCTCGACCTCCGGCGCCTCCTCGGCCTTCTTCTTCCGCGGGGCGCGCTTCGGCTTCTCCTCGGCCGGCGCCTCCTCGACGGGTGCCTCGCCGCCCACGACCGCGCCGGTCGCGTCATCGACCACGATCGGCTCCGGCTCCTCCGTCAGGGTGACCGGCGCCGGGCGCTCGATGAGCGCGGGCAGCTCGGCCCCGGTCGGGAGCGAGAGGCCGAGAGTGATGTGGCAGGTCCGCTTGTGGATCCGGCCCACGCGGCCGCGCGCGCGGGGGCGCCAGCGCTTGAGCGTCGGGCCTTCGCCCACGAAGGCGACGGCGACGACCATCTCGTCGGAGTCGAGACCGTGGTTCGCCTCGGCGTTGGCCGCGGCAGAGTTCAAGACCTTGGCGACGTCGCGCGCGGCGTCGCGCGTCATGAACGCGAGGATCGTCCGCGCCTCGGGCACGGAGCGGCCGCGGATCTGGTCGACGACGAGCTGCGCCTTGCGGGGCGCGGCGCGCACGTAGCGCGCCTCGGCGCGGACCTCGGAGCGTGTCTCGACGGCGGCCATTACTTGCGCTTGATCTCCGTCTTGCGGTCGCCCGAATGGCCGCGGAACATCCGCGTCGGGGCGAACTCGCCGAGCTTGTGGCCGACCATGGACTCGGTGACGAACACGGGCATGTGCGCCTTGCCGTTGTGCACGGCGATCGTGTGCCCGACCATCTCGGGGAACACGGTCGACGTCCGCGACCACGTGCGAAGCGGCCGCTTCTCGCCCGTCTCGTTCATCTTCTCGATGCGGTTGAAGAGCCGCTCCTCCACGAACGGTCCCTTTTTCGACGATCTACTCACTCGTCTCCCTTTCGTTCTCTACCCGAGCGAAGCGATGGGTCTAGCTCAACCCCCGGGAAAATGCGCAGCATTTTTCCGGGCATTAGCGGCGCTCCTTCCCGCGGCGGCGGCCGCGGACGATGAGCTTGTCGGATTCCTTGTGCTTGCGGCGCGTGCGCTTGCCGAGCGTCGGCACGCCCCAGGGCGTGACCGGGTGGCGGCCGCCCTTGGACTTGCCCTCGCCGCCCCCGTGGGGGTGGTCGACGGGGTTCATGGCCGAGCCGCGCACGGTCGGGCGCTTGCCGAGCCACCGGCTGCGGCCCGCCTTGCCGCTGGAGATGTTCTCGTGGTCGGTGTTCCCGACCTGGCCGACGGTCGCGCGGCACGTGAGCGGCACCCGGCGCATCTCGCCGGAGGGGAGGCGCAGGACGCCGTAGCCCTCGTCCTTGGCGACGAGCTGGATGCCGGAGCCGGCGCTGCGGGCCATCTGGCCGCCGCGGCCGGGCTTGAGCTCGACGTTGTGCACGAGCGTGCCGGTCGGAATGTTCGTGAGCGGGAGCGCGTTGCCGGGCTTGATGTCGGCGTTTGGCCCCGACTCGACCTGCTGGCCGACCCGGATGCCGGCGGGCGCGAGTATGTAGGCCTTCGCACCGTCCGCGTAGTGCAGGAGAGCGATCCGCGCGGAACGGTTCGGGTCGTACTCGATCGCGGCCACCTTGGCCGGGACGCCGTCCTTGCGGCGCTTGAAGTCGACGACGCGGTAGCGCCGCTTGTGCCCGCCGCCCTGGTGGCGCGTGGTGATACGGCCCTGGTTGTTGCGGCCGCCCTTGCGATTCACGGGCTCGAGCAGGCTCTTCTCGGGCTCGGTCTTCGTGATCTCCTCGAACGTGGAGACCGAGCGGAAGCGCCGGCCGGGGCTCGTGGGCTTGTACTTGCGGAGAGCCATTAGACGGCAGCCCCCTCGAAGATCTCGATGCGGTCGCCGTCGCGCAGCTGGACGATGGCCTTCTTCCAGCCGGGCTTGGTGCCCTTGCTCCACCCGCGGCGCTTCGGCTTCGGCCGCACCTTGAGGATGTTGACGCCGACCACCTTGACGTCGAAGAGCTCCTCGACGGCCTGGCGGATCTGCGTCTTGTGCGCCCGCGGGTGCACCTTGAACGAGTACTTGTTGTCCTCGATGAGGCTGTAGCTCTTCTCCGAGACGACCGGAGCGAGGATGACCTGGCGTGGGTCGAGGCTCACTTTGACATCGCCTCCTGGACCCGGTCGAGCGCGCCCTCGGTGGCGAGGACAGTGCGCGCCCAGACGAGTGCCCCGACCTCGATCTCGGACGGCTCGAGGACGAGCGTCCCGTCGAGGTTGCGGAAGCTCTTGATCACGTTCTCCTCCTCGGGGAGCGCGACGACCAGGAGCGGCAGGTCGGCGCCCCACGAACGGATCAGCGCGGCGGCCGACTTGGTCGACGGCTCGTCGAACCCGCCCGCGTCGAGCGCGGCGATCGAGCCCTTCGACGCGTGGTAGGAGAGCGCCGAGCGGAACGCCGAGCGGCGGGCCTTGCGGTTGACCTTGAGGTCGAAGCCGCGCGGTTGCTTGGCGAACGCGACGCCGCCGCCCGTCCACTGCGGCGCCCGGGACGAGCCCGCACGCGCGCGGCCCGTGCCCTTCTGGCGCCACGGCTTGGAGCGTCCGCCCGACACGAGCCCACGGCTCTTGGCGGCGTGGGTGCCCGCGCGCGCGGCTGCCGACTCGGACCGCACGACCTCGTGCACGAGGTGCGGCTTCACCTCGGCGGCGAAGACCGCCTCGGCGAGGGTGACGTCCTTGGCCTTTTTGCCGGACATGTCCAGCACGGGTGCCTTCGGAGCGGCCATCAGCGGATGTCCTCCCTGATGACGACCACCGAGTTGCGGTGGCCGGGAACCGCGCCCTTGACGAGGAGCAGGTTCTGCTCGACGTCGCGGTCGACGACGGTGAGCCCGATCTGGGTCACCGTCTCGTTGCCCATCTGGCCTGCCATCTTCATGCCCTTGAAGACGCGCGAGGGCGTCGCCGAGGCGCCGATCGAGCCCGGCTTGCGCACGTTGTGCGAGCCGTGGCTCACGGGGCCGCGGCTGAAGTTGTGCCGCTTGATCGTGCCCTGGAAGCCCTTGCCGATCGAGACCCCGGTCACCTTGACCTTGTCGCCGGGCTCGAAGGACTCGACGGTGACCGTCTCGCCCGGGACGAGCTCGCTCGTGCCCCGGATCTCGACGAGCTCCCGGTGCGGGCCGACCCCGTGCTTCGCCAGGTGCCCGAGCTCGGGCTTCGTGAGCTTGCGCTCGGGCACCTCGTCGAAGGCGAGCTGGACGGCGTCGTAGCCGTCGTTCTCCGAGGTCCGCACCGCGACCACGGGGCAGGGCCCCGCTTCGATCACGGTCACAGGCGTCAGCTGACCGGTCTCCTGGTCGAAGACCTGGGTCATGCCGAGCTTCTTTCCGACGATTCCCTTCATCGCGTCTACAGCTTGATCTCGATGTCGACGCCGGCCGGCAGATCGAGCCGCATCAGCGAGTCGACCGTCTTCGGGGTCGGCGAGTGGATGTCGATCAGGCGCTTGTGCGTGCGCACCTCGAAGTGCTCACGGGAATCCTTGTCCTTGAACGGGCTTCGGATCACCGTGTAGACGTTCTTCTCGGTGGGCAGGGGCACCGGCCCGGTCACGGTCGCCCCGGTGCGCTGCGCCGTCTCGACGATCGACAGCGCCGACCGGTCGAGCTGGGTGTGGTCGTACCCCTTCAGACGGATGCGGATCTTCTGCTGCGGCAAGTGTCGTTCTCGCTACTTCTGGATGTCCGTGACGACGCCGGCGCCGACCGTGCGGCCGCCCTCGCGGATCGCGAAGCGGAGGCCCTGATCCATGGCGATCGGCTGGATGAGCTCGATCTCCATGTTGGTGTTGTCGCCGGGCATGACCATCTCCTGGCCCTCGGGGAGCTTGATGTTCCCGGTCACGTCCGTGGTGCGGAAGTAGAACTGCGGCCGGTAGCCGTTGAAGAACGGCGTGTGGCGGCCGCCCTCCTCCTTCGAGAGGACGTAGACCTCGGCCTTGAACTGCGTGTGCGGCGTGATCGAGCCGGGCTTGGCGAGGACCTGGCCGCGCTCGACCTCCTCGCGCTTGGTGCCGCGCAGGAGCGCGCCGGCGTTGTCGCCCGCCTGGGCGTAGTCCAGCGTCTTGTGGAACATCTCGAGGCTGGTGACGACGGTCTTCTCGATCTTGGGATGAATGCCGACGATCTCGATCTCGTTGCCGGACTCGATCTTGCCCTGCTCGATGCGCCCCGTGACCACGGTGCCGCGGCCCGGGATCGTCATGACGTCCTCGATCGGCATGAGGAACGGCTTGTCGACGTCGCGCTCCGGCTCCGGGATGTAGGAGTCCACGGCCTCCATCAGCTCGAGGATCTTGGGCACCCACTCGGGGTCGCCCTCGAGGGCCTTGAGCGCGGAGACGGCGACGATCGGAATGTCGTCGCCCGGGAACTCGTACTTGGAAAGGAGCTCGCGGACCTCGAGCTCGACGAGCTCGAGCAGCTCGGGGTCGTCGACCATGTCGGCCTTGTTGAGCGCGACCACGATCGACGGCACCTCGACCTGGCGGGCGAGCAGGATGTGCTCGCGCGTCTGCGGCATGGGGCCGTCGGCGGCCGAGACCACGAGGATCGCGCCGTCCATCTGGGCGGCGCCCGTGATCATGTTCTTGATGTAGTCGGCGTGCCCCGGGCAGTCGACGTGCGCGTAATGACGGTTTTCCGTCTCGTACTCGACGTGCGCCGTGTTGATCGTGATCCCGCGCTGCCGCTCCTCGGGCGCCTTGTCGATCGAGTCGAAGTCAACGGCCTCGGTGTTCGTACCCTGCTCCGAGAGCACCTTGGTGATCGCGGCGGTGAGGGTCGTCTTGCCGTGGTCGATGTGACCGATCGTTCCGACGTTGACGTGCGGCTTCGTGCGCTCGAACTTCTGCTTTCCCATCAGCTCCTCCGGTGGTGTTCCTACGTGGCCTGCGCAGCCGAGACGATCTCGCCCGCGACCGACTGCGGCGCGTCCTCGTAGCGGTCGAACTGCATCGTGAAGGTCGCGCGGCCCTGGGTCATCGACCGCAGGTCCGTCGCGTACCCGAACATCGTGGCAAGCGGGACGCGGGCGCGAACCGCTTGCGCGTTGCCTCGCGGCTCGAGGCCTTCGACACGGCCCCTGCGCGAGTTGAGGTCGCCCATGACGTCCCCGAGGTAGTCCTCGGGCGTCACGACCTCGACAGCCATCATCGGCTCGAGCAGCTTCGGCTTCGCCCTCTGCATGGCCTCCTTGAAGGCCATCGAGCCGGCGATCTTGAACGCCATCTCGCTCGAATCGACGTCGTGGTACGAGCCGTCGACCAGCTCGACCCGGATGTCCACCACGGGATAGCCGGCGAGCACGCCTGCCTCCATGGCCTCCTGGATGCCGAGATCGACCGACGGGATGTACTCCTTGGGGATCTTGCCGCCGACGATGCGGTCGAGGAACTCGTAGCCCTCGCCCGGCTCGGACGGCTCCATGTGGATCACGACGTGGCCGTACTGGCCACGGCCGCCGGTCTGGCGGACGAACCTGCCCTGGATCTTCTCAACGGCCTTGCCGATCGTCTCGCGGTAGGCGACCTGGGGCCGGCCGACGTTCGCGTCCACCGAGAACTCGCGCATGAGGCGGTCCACGATGATCTCGAGGTGGAGCTCGCCCATGCCCGCGATCAGGGTCTGGCCGGTCTCCTCGTCGGTCTGCACGCGGAAGGTCGGGTCCTCCTCGGCGAGGCGCGCGAGGCCCTGGCCGAGCTTGTCCTGGTCGGCCTTCGTCTTCGGCTCGATCGCCACCGAGATGACCGGGTCCGGGAACTCCATGGACTCGAGCCGGATCGGCGCCGTGTCGATGGCGAGCGTGTCGCCGGTCGTCGTGTTCTTGAGACCGACCGCGGCCACGATCTCGCCCGCGCCGATCTCCTCGCGCTCCTCGCGGTGGTTCGCGTGCATCTGGAGGAGCCGGCCGACGCGCTCGGTCTTGTCGGTGGTGACGTTGAGGACGCGCTCGCCGGCCTTGACCTTGCCCGAGTAGACCCGGAAGTAGGTCAGCTTGCCGACGTACGGGTCGCTCATGACCTTGAAGGCCAGCGCCGAGAACGGCTCGTCCTCGGAGGGCCGGCGCGAGAGCTCGTGGCCCGTGCGCGGGTCGACGCCGTGGATCGGGGGGACGTCGAGCGGGCTCGGGAGGTAGTCGATGACCGCGTCGAGCAGCGGCTGCACGCCCTTGTTCTTGAAGGCGGAGCCGAGGAAGACGGGCGTGACGGCGATCGCGAGCGTCGCCTTGCGCAGCGCGCGGCGAATCATCTCGGGCGTGACCGCGTCCTCGTCCGTCAGGTAGGTCTCGAGCAGCTCCTCGTCGTACTCGGCCACGGCGTCGATGAGCTGGTGGTGGTACGCGGCGGCCTGCTCGCGAAGCTCCTCGGGAACCTCGATCGTCGAGACCTTGGTGCCGAGGTCGTCCTCCCAGACGGTGCCCGACATCTCGACGACGTCGACGACCCCGCGGAAGTGCTCCTCCTGCCCGATCGGCAGCTGCACCGGGACCGGGTGGGCCCCGAGGCGGTCGATCATCGACTGCACGGCGGCGAAGAAGTCGGCGCCGGTGCGGTCCATCTTGTTGATGAAGGCGATGCGCGGGACGCGGTAGCGGTCGGCCTGCCGCCAGACCGTCTCGGACTGCGGCTCGACGCCAGCCACGGAGTCGAAAACGGCGATGGCGCCGTCGAGGACGCGCAGGCTGCGCTCCACCTCGACCGTAAAGTCCACGTGCCCGGGCGTATCGATGATGTTGATGCGAAAGTCGCGCCAGAACGCCGTCGTGGCGGCGGACGTGATCGTGATGCCGCGCTCCTGCTCCTGCGCCATCCAGTCCATGACCGCCGCGCCCTCGTGGACCTCGCCCATCTTGTGGGTGCGGCCCGTGTAGTAGAGGATCCGCTCGGTCGTCGTCGTCTTGCCGGCGTCGATGTGCGCCATGATCCCGATGTTGCGGACGTGGTCGAGCCCGACCTTCCCGCTTGTCTTCACGGTGCTCACGGCTACCACCTGTAGTGCGCGAAGGCCTTGTTGGCCTGCGCCATCCGGTAGAGGTCGTCCTTGCGCTTGAACGCGCCGCCCTGCTGGTTGAGCGCGTCCATGATCTCGTTGGCGAGCTTCTCGTCCATGTGCTTCTCGCGGCGCTCGCGCGCGTACCCGACGAGCCAGCGCACCGCGAGCGTCCGCGCGCGGCGCTGAGGCACCTCGACGGGCACCTGGTAGTTGGCGCCGCCGACGCGGCGCGAGCGCACCTCGAGCACGGGCGTCACCGTCTTGATCGCCTGCTCGAGCACCTCGACCGGCGGCTTGCCGGTCCGCTCACCGACCTTCTCCAGGGCGGAGTAGACGATCAGCTCGGCCGTCGACTTCTTGCCGCGGACCATGACCTTGTTGACGATCTGCGAGACGAGCTTCGAGCTGTAGAGCGGGTCGGCGTCGAGCTCGCGGACCGGAATCTCGGCACGGCGCGGCACTACGAGCCCTTCTTGGCGCCGTACTTGGAGCGCCCCTGCCGCCGCTCGGAGACGCCGCCGGCGTCGAGCGCGGCGCGGATCACCTTGTAGCGGAAGCCAGGCAGGTCCTTGACGCGGCCGCCGCGGATGAGGACGACCGAGTGCTCCTGGAGGTTGTGGCCCTCGCCGGGGATGTATGCGCCGACCTCCATCTGGTTGGTCAGGCGCACGCGCGCGACCTTGCGCAGCGCGGAGTTCGGCTTCTTGGGCGTGGTCGTGTACACGCGCGTGCACACCCCCCGCTTCTGCGGGGCGCCGCGGAGGGCTGGTGTCTTCACCTTGGTCGGAGGGGTCTTGCGACCCTTCCGCACGAGCTGATTCACGGTTGGCACGCGGTTCGAATCCTTCGACTTTCGGAGGTGTGCCTGGACGGCTTCCAGACGCAACAAAAGGCCGACATGGGGCTAGGCCCATGCCGAACCTCGCGGCATCGTAGCAGCTTGAAAGCCCTTCTCGCCAGGCTTCGGAAGCCTGGACTTTGGGGGATTGTGACGCGCAGAACGGACGGCATATCGTCATGATGCGCCCGCGACTGCGGCTCACGCGGGACGACGCGCAATGCCACTCGCCGACACCGCCACCTGGATCGCCGTCGGCTTCGCCATCGGCGCGGCCGTTCTTGCTCTGGCCGCTTCCGCCGCGCTCCTGACCTACGTCGTGCGGCGCGGCCGGGCGGAAGCGCCCACGCCGGCTGCTGTCCCGGGCGGGCCCGGGCTGCGGGCCGTGCCCGACGAGGCTTCGCTCGCCCTCGTGGACGCGCGCGAGGAGACGCGGCGTTCGCGGCGGCTGGCGGAGATCGCGGCGACGATCGACCTGGACTCGGTGCTCGAGCGCACGCTCACCGCCGCCACCGACGCAGCCGGCGTCGACGCGGCCATGGCGGTCGTGCGCCAGGACGAGGAGGAGCCGCTCGTGGCCACGTTCGGCATGACGGCGAGAGAGGCATCGCGCCAGCCCGTCACCACCTCGCCGTCGGGCGGCGCGCGGGCAGTTCGCATCAGCTACCGGTATGACCCCGAGGACGAGGCCAACAACGACGACGAGAACGGGGCCCTGATCAGCGGCGGCGTCTCCGTCCCGCTGCGCGAGGACAACGTCGGGCGTGATCGGCACCCTCGCCGTCTTCTGGCGCGGGACCGACCAGGTGCCCGAGGACGGGGTGATCGGGGCGCTGGAAGAGCTCGCGCGAACGAGCGCGCCGGCGATTCGCAACGCGCAGAAGTTCCGCCTCGCACGCCAGCTGGCCGACGTGGACGGTCTCACCTCCCTCCACAACCGCCGGTTCTTCCACGAGACGCTGGCCCGGGAGACGGCCCGGGCGCAGCGCTACGAGCGCCGCCTCGCGCTCGTGATCCTCGACGTCGACGACTTCAAGGAGACGAACGACCGTCTGGGCCACCTGGGCGGCGACGCCGTCCTCGCAGCCGTCGCGGAGCGGCTGCTCTCGGCGGTGCGGCGGGCCGACATCGCTTGCCGGGTCGGCGGCGACGAGTTCGCCGTCATCCTCCCGGAGGCCGGCGCGCGGGATGCCGAGCTGCTCTACCAGCGTATCCAGTTCGCCGTCGGCTCCGGCGCGGCCGGCCCGGCGGAGAACGTCCGCATCTCGGCGGGGATCGCCGAGCTCAGGCCCGAGGACGACGCGATCTCGCTGTTCGAGCGCACCGACGAAGCGCTGTACCGCGCGAAGGAAGGCGGCAAGGGCCAGGTCCGCAAGGCGGACGGCTCGACCGCCTAGCGGGCGGCACGCGCGAAAGGGTTAGAGGCGGGCGCCGGCGCGCGCGAGATCCTGCTCGCGGCGCCTGACGAGCGTGCGGACGTCTTCGAGGAAGCGGGCGCAGTCGGATTCCAGCTGGTCGGAGAGGAAATGCCCGGGAGGCGCCGTTGTCACCTGCTCCTGTGCGTGCGCACGCTGGGAATCGTCGGGACCAGCCACGGTACTCCCCACCTCGCTGTGGATGTTGTGGATAACTGCCTGCGTCGCCTCTGCGGCGCGCCCTCACGCCAAACGCCGGAGGCCAGTCTACGCCCCGGCGAGCGGCGACTGCGATCCCCCTTTTGAGGGATGCCCACCGAAGTCCTCGCAAAGAGCGCGAAAAACCGGGAGCGGTCGTCGGAGCATGCTCGCCGCTAGGAGGGTTTGGCGGAATGGTGCTCGCCGTCGGGGTGCGATGGTCGTTCCGAGGCACGGGTGAGTTCCGCGGAACTCACCCTTCTGATGCCATCCCCACCCACCCGCGTTCGTATCGAATGAGATACGGGCGCGACTGAGGACGCCGTCCTCGGGGCGAGCAGCGCGGCCCGACGGCACCGCCACTATTTCGCCGAACCCTCCTATGCTCGGGCGACGGCCCGCCAGAGCCCCTCGTACTCGAGGACGAGGCCCTCCTTGTCCACGGTCAGCTCGGCCTCGAAATCATCCTGCGTGTAGCGGTAGCGGTCCTCAGCGAGCCGCGTGTAGCGCTGGTGCGCCCGCTCGAAGCGGAGATCGGGCCAGACGAGCCAGGCGACGGCGATGTCGGCCTCCTCGCCGACCGCGAGCCCGAGCCGTCGGATCGGAAGCGTGTTCGTCGCGGGCGTGAAGCTGAGATCGACGTCCACGCAGTCCCGGTACTCGGGCGGACGCTCCTTGCCGGACCACAGGTTGCCGAGCGCGGCCGGCTCACGCAGGTCGCCGCCCGCGAAGGAAACCAGCACCTCGACGTCCGTCGTCGCCCAGGCGGCATCGACGGTCACCGAGTAGCGGAGCTCGATCGGCTCGTTCGCCTCGTGGGTCAGGACGGTCCCGCGGAAGCGCCGGCCGCGGCCCGCGCGCTCGAGCACGCAGATCTCGCTGCCTCCGTCGCTGGCCTGCCAGAGCACGACCGTCACGATGTCCCAGGTTAAGGCCGAGGGGCGCCTTTCGGCGCCCCTCGGAGCCACTGCTGTCGGAACGTTCTCTAGCTGCTCTCTTCGTCGAGCGGCGAGTCGACCTCGGGGACCTCCTCGGCCTCGAGCGTCGAGCGCCCCTCGCCGTTGGTCTCCGCGTCGCTCCCGAACGACATGTCGAGCAGGCCGAGGCTCTCGCCGTCGGAGCCGATCTCCTCGAGCGCCGCGAGGAGCTGCTCCTCGGTCTCGGGCCGCGCGTACGCCGACGCCGGGATCTTGTCGCTCGGCTTGATGTCGACGCCGCGGTACTTCTTGAGGCCCGTGGCCGCCGGGATGAGCTTGCCGATGATGACGTTCTCCTTGAGGCCGAGCAGCCGGTCGATCTTGCCCTCGATCGAGGCGTCGGTGAGCACCTTCGTCGTCTCCTGGAAGGAGGCGGCCGAGAGGAACGACTCCGTCGCCAGGGAGGCCTTGGTGATGCCGAGAATGAGCGGCTCGAACGTCGCCTGCTCCTTCTTCGCGGCCTTCACGCGCAGGTTCTCCCGCTCGAGGACAGGCTTGTCGACGAGCTGGCCCGGCAGCAGGTCGGTGTCGCCGGCGTTCTCGACCCGCACCTTCTTGAGCATCTGGCGGACGATCAGCTCGATGTGCTTGTCGTGAATGTCCACGCCCTGTGACTTGTAGACGTTCTGCACCTCGCCCACGAGGTAGAGCTCCGTGGGCGTCGAGCCCTTGCCCGACTTGGAGTGCAGCGCGAGCAGCTCGGCCGGTGCGAGCGATCCCTCGTGCAGCGGATCGCCCGGCTCGACCACGTCGCCCTTGGACACCAGGAGCCGGGTGCGGCGCGGCAGCTGGTACTCCTTCGGCGCCAGCGGCTCGCCGTCCTCGTTGACACCCTCAGGATGGATGATCACCTTGGGGCCGCGGTCGGTGTCCTCGATCTCGATCCGACCACGCAGCCCCTCCTTGACCTCGTCGAGCTTGGCTCCCGAGAAGGCAAGCGTCGCCGCGCCCTTCGGGTTTCGCGCCTCGAAGATCTCGACGACGCGCGGGAGGCCGTGCGTGATGTCCGCGCCGGCGACACCGCCGGTGTGGAACGTCCGCATGGTCAGCTGCGTGCCCGGCTCGCCGATCGACTGGGCGGCGATGATGCCGACCGCGTCGCCGATCTCGGCCATGTGGCCGGTGGCCAGGAACGTCCCGTAGCAGGCACGGCACACGCCGTGCTCGCTGCGGCACTTGACGATGCTCCGCACCGGGACGGTGAAGTCCTCGGCCTGCTCCTCGAGCTCGGCTGCGAGATCGCGCAGCCGGGGATAGGTGATCTCGTCGCCCTTGGAGAGGAGCACGGTCTTGCCGGGCTTCCCGTCCTTGAGCGGCTTGCGCACGTCGATCGCGGCGACTCGGCCCGCGAGGGAGCGGTTCAGCCCCTCGGGAACGAAGATCGGCAGCTCGACCGACTCGTCGCTCCCACAGTCCTCGTCACGGACGATCACGTCCTGCGAGACGTCCACGAGCCGGCGGGTCAGGTAGCCCGAGTCGGCCGTGCGAAGCGCGGTGTCGGCGAGGCCCTTGCGGGCGCCGTGGGTCGAGATGAAGTACTCGAGCACCGACAGGCCCTCCATGAAGTTGGCCTTGATCGGCAGCTCCATGATCTCGCCCTTCGGGTTGGCCATGAGACCTCGCATCCCGGCCAGCTGGCGGATCTGCTTGAAGGAGCCACGCGCGCCCGAGTTGGCCATCATGAAGATGGGGTTCAGCTCGAGGAGGTTGGCCTCCATCGCCTCCGCGACCTTGTCCGTGGCCTCGGTCCAGATGTTGACGATCGCATCGTGGCGCTCCTCCTCGGTGATGAGGCCGCGCTCGAACTGCGTCTCGATCTTCTGCACGCTTTCCTCGTACTCCTCGAGGATCTTCTCCTTCTCGGGCGGGATGACGATGTCGTTCTTCGAGATCGTGATCCCGGCCTGGGTCGCGTAGTGGAACCCGAGGTCCTTGATCGTGTCGAGGAGCACCGAGATGGCGGCCGCGCCGTAGACGTCGACCAGCCCGGTGACGAAGTCGTTCGTCTCCTTCTTGCCGAGCGTGCGGTTGATGAACTCGACCGTCGTCGGATCGATGCCGTCGAGCGCGCGGGAGATCGAGCGTGCGACCTCCTCGTTGAAGATCACGCGACCGGGCGTCGTGAGCAGCCGCTCGCCGCCGCGGCGGTACTCGATCGGATCCTGGAGCCCGACCCGCTCCTGCCTGGCGTCGAGGGCGAGGATGACCTCCTCCTCGGACCCGAAGTAGCGGGGCCGCGGCTTGAAGTCCTCGGCCGTCATCGACGGCAGGTCGTGGCTGCAGTACGTGAGGTAGTAGCCGCCGAGCACCATGTCCTGCGACGGGGTCGAAAGCGGCTTCCCGTGTGCCGGCGAGAGGATGTTGTTCGCCGAGAGCATGAGGATGCGCGCCTCGGCCTGCGCCTCCGCGGAGAGCGGCAGGTGCACGGCCATCTGGTCGCCGTCGAAGTCGGCGTTGAAGGCGTGACAGACGAGCGGGTGGATCTGGATCGCCTTGCCCTCGACGAGCACCGGCTCGAAGGCCTGGATGCCGAGGCGGTGGAGCGTCGGCGCGCGGTTGAGCAGCACCGGATGCTCGGCGATGACCTCCTCGAGCACGTCCCAGACCTCCGGGACCATCGACTCGACGTACTTCTTCGCCGCCTTGATGTTCTGGACGGACTTGCGCTCGACGAGCCGGCTCATGATGAACGGCTTGAAGAGCTCGAGCGCCATCAGCTTGGGCAGGCCGCACTGGTGGAGCTTGAGCGTCGGGCCCGAGACGATCACGGACCGCCCCGAGTAGTCGACGCGCTTGCCGAGCAGGTTCTGGCGGAAGCGACCCTGCTTCCCCTTGAGCATGTCCGAGAGCGACTTCAGCGGCCGGTTGCCCGGGCCGGTGACCGCGCGGCCGCGCCGCCCGTTGTCGAACAGGGCGTCGACGGCCTCCTGGAGCATGCGCTTCTCGTTGTTGACGATGATCTCGGGCGCGCCGAGGTCGAGCAGCCGCTTGAGGCGGTTGTTCCTGTTGATCACGCGCCGGTAGAGGTCGTTCAGGTCGCTCGTCGCGAACCGGCCGCCGTCCAGCTGCACCATCGGGCGCAGCTCCGGCGGGATGACCGGGATCGCCTCGAGAATCATCCACTCGGGTCGGTTCTCGGAGGTCACGAACGCGTTCTGGACCTTGAGTCGCTTGATCGCCCGCTGCTGCTTCTGGCCCTTCGACGTCCGGATGATCTCGCGCAGGGACTTCGCCTCGGCGTCGAGGTCGAGGTCCTTGAGGAGCTCGCGAATCGCCTCCGCGCCCATGCCGCCTCTGAAGTAGACGCCGAAGCCGTACGGCGACCCGAAGCGGTCCTTCAGCTCGCGGAACAGCATCTCGTCGTTGACGATCATCTTCGGCTCGAGCTCGCGGAAGAGCTGCCACGTCTGCTCGAGGCGGGCGACGGAGTCGACGGCCGCCTCGCGCGCGTCGCCGCGGCGGGACTCGATGTCCTGGTACATCTCGCGGACCTTCAGGGCCCACTGAGAGAGCGCGTCGAAGTCCTCCTTCTTCGCTCCCTCGCGCAGGCACAGGTCGTACGCGAGCTCCTTGACCGCAGCGGGGTCCGCCCCGGTCTCGGCCTGGTCCAGCACGTCGTTCAGGAGCCCGGCGCCGAGGTCGCGCGCCTTCTCGAGATTCTTCTTCTCGACGCCCTGGACGAGCTCGGCGTCCTCGCCCTCGAGCTCCTCGCCCGAGAGCAGCGCGTCGCGGATCTTGTTCATGTGCTTGGTGATCGCGCCCTTCTTGGAACCGGTCGCCTTGTCCGCCTGCTTGGCAAGCGGAGCGAGCGCCTCCAGGATCTGCACGGCTGCGTTGCCCACCGCCTCCGTGTCGCGCGGGGCGAGCCGGCGGTCGTCGCGGACCGCGGCGCTGCGGACGAGCTCCCGGATCTTCTTCGAATCCTCGGTCGTGACCGTCTTGGCCACGTCCACGAAGATGTTGCTCGCGAGCTTGCGCGCCTCTTCGAGCGTCGGGAGACCCTGCTCCTCGGCCCAGTTGGAGAGCCCACGCGCCCAGAACTCGTCGTCCTCGTCGAAGTTCCGCTCCTTGCCCTTGGTGAAGTGCTCGCGCCGGCGCGAAAGCCGGTCCTCGAGCGCGGCCAAGGCCTCGTCGCGGTCGACGTTGATGCGCTCGTACTCGCCGCGCACCTTGTCCTCGAGGTCCGCGAGGTCGGCAGCCCGCTTGTCCACCTCGACGTGCGTGACGATCGAGGCGGCGAAGTAGAGCACCTTCTCGAGCTCCTTGGGAGCGATGTCGAGGAGGTAGCCGATGCGGCTCGGGACGCCCTTGAAGAACCAGATGTGCGAGACGGGGGCGGCGAGGTCGATGTGACCCATCCGCTCGCGGCGCACCTTCTGGCGGGTCACCTCGACGCCGCAGCGCTCGCAGATGATGCCCTTGTAGCGAACCCGCTTGTACTTCCCGCAATAGCACTCCCAGTCCTTGGTCGGACCGAAAATGCGCTCGCAGAAGAGGCCGTCCTTCTCGGGCTTGAGCGTGCGGTAGTTGATCGTCTCCGGCTTCGTGACCTCGCCGGAGGACCAGTCCCTGATCTGCTTGCTCGACGCGAGGCCGATGCGGATCGCGTCGAAGTTATTGATGTCGATCAAAGCGGCTCCCTACTCCTCTGTGTCCAGATCTGCGACGTTCGGCGCCTCTTCGAGCGCGCCGCGCTCCTCGCCCTCTAGCTGCGCTGCTTCCTTCTCGTCGAGGTCGCCGAGCTGCTCGTCGGCTGGGATGGTCAGCTCGCCGTCGTTGTCGACGCGCTCCTGGCCCTCCTCGGCCTCCTCGGCCGTGGGCTGGCGGGCGGCGGCTCGGAGCGAGCCGGGCGAGAGGTCGATGCCGAGCTCCTCCGCGGCGCGGAGCAGCTCGTCGTCCTCCTCGCGCACCTCGACCTCGGCGCCCTCCTCGGAGATGACGTTCACGTCGAGCGCGAGCGACTGCATCTCCTTCAGGAGCACCTTGAACGACTCGGGGATCGACGGCTCGGCGATGTTCTCGCCCTTCACGATCGCCTCGTAGGCCTTCACGCGGCCGACCGTGTCGTCGGACTTGATGGTCAGCATCTCCTGCAGCGTGTAGGCGGCGCCGTATGCCTCGAGTGCCCACACCTCCATCTCGCCGAAGCGCTGGCCGCCGAACTGGGCCTTGCCGCCCAGAGGCTGCTGCGTCACGAGCGAGTAGGGGCCCGTCGAGCGAGCGTGGATCTTGTCGTCGACGAGGTGCAGCAGCTTCAGGATGTACATGAAGCCGACGGTCACCTTCTGGTCGAAGGGCTCGCCGGTGCGCCCGTTGAAGAGCCGCGCCTTGCCCGAGCAGTGGCGGCCGTCGGGCCGCTTCTCGTCGACCACGAACTTGATCGGCGAGTCGGGGTTCTGGCGCGTCCACTCGACGAGCGCCTCGTCGACCTGCTCGGGCGTCGCGCCGTCGAAGACGGAGCTGGCGACGGGCGTGGGCCCGTTGCGCTCGCCGTCCTCGGCGAAGACGCCGTGGAAGGCAGCCCAGCCGAGGTGCGTCTCGAGCACCTGGCCGATGTTCATCCGGCTCGGCACGCCGAGCGGGTTCAGCACGACGTCCACCGGCGTCCCGTCCTCCAGGAAGGGCATGTCCTCCTCGGGGACGATCCGGGAGATGACGCCCTTGTTGCCGTGGCGGCCGGCGAGCTTGTCGCCCTCCGCGATCTTGCGCTTCTTGGCGACGTACACGCGCACGAGCTCGTTCACGCCCGGCGAGAGGTCGTCGCCGGCGTCGCGGGAGAAGGTCTTCACGTCGATGACCTTGCCGCCCTCGCCGTGCGGGACCTTGAGGGACGTGTCGCGGACCTCGCGCGCCTTCTCCTTGAAGATCGCGCGGATGAGCTTCTCCTCGGCGGTGAGCTCGGTCTCGCCCTTCGGCGTCACCTTGCCCACGAGGAGGTCGCCGGAGCCGACCTCGGCGCCGATGCGGACGACGCCGCGGTCGTCGAGGTCCTTGAGGGACTCCTCCGAGCGGTTGGGGATGTCGCGCGTGATCTCCTCGTCGCCCAGCTTGGTCGAGCGGGCGTCGATCTCGTACTCGTGGATGTGGATCGAGGAGAGCACCTCGTCCTTGACGAGCCGCTCCGAGATCACGATCGCGTCCTCGAAGTTGTAGCCCTCGAACGGCATGAAGGCGACGAGCAGGTTCTTGCCGAGCGCGAGCTCGCCCTCGGAGGTCGAGCTGCCGTCCGCGAGGACGTCGCCGGTCTTGACCTTGTCGCCCAGGCGCACCGTGGGCTTCTGGTGGATGAGCGTGCCCTGGTTCGAGCGCATGAACTTCTCGAGCTCGTACTCGTCGCGCCCGTCCTTCGTCTCGACGACGATCGCCTCGGCGTCGACGTCCACGATCGTGCCCGCGTTCGCGGTGATCGTGACGTCGCCCGTGTCGATGGCCGCGCGGTACTCGAGGCCGGTGCCGATCAGCGGCGGCTCGGTGATCATGAGCGGCACCGCCTGGCGCTGCATGTTCGAGCCCATCAGCGCGCGGTTGGCGTCGTTGTGCTCGAGGAACGGGATCAGCGCCGTGGCGACCGAGACGATCTGCGCCGGGTTGACGTCCATGTACTGGACGTGCTTCGGGTCGGCCTCGACGGGCTGGCCGCCGGGGCCGCGGCAGAGCACGGTCGGGTTGACGAACTTGCCCGTGCGCTCGTCAACCGCCTCGTTTGCCTGCGCGATCGTGAGCTTCTCCTCCTCGGCGGCGTCGAGATAGATGATCTCGTCCGTGACCTTGCCGGCCTTGACGACGCGGTAGGGCGTCTGGACGAAGCCGAACTCGGACACGGTCGCCATCGAGGAGAGCGAGCCGATCAGGCCGATGTTCGGGCCCTCCGGCGTCTCGATCGGGCACATGCGGCCGTAGTGGGTCGGGTGGACGTCGCGCACCTCGATCGGCGCGCGCTCGCGCGTGAGACCGCCCGCGCCGAGCGCGGACAGCCGGCGCCGATGCGTGAGCGCGGCGAGCGAGTTCGTCTGATCCAGGAACTGCGAGAGCTGCGAGGAGCCGAAGAACTCCTTCAGCGCCGCCACCACCGGGCGGATGTTGATGATCGTCTGCGGGGTGATCGTGTCGACGTCCTCCGTCGTCATCCGCTCGCGGACGACGCGCTCCATGCGGTAGAGGCCGACCCGGAACGCTTCCTGGATCAGCTCGCCGACGGTGCGGAGGCGGCGGTTGCCGAAGTGCTCGTACTCGTCGAGCTCGCTCCGGACCGGCTCGCGCGAGAGAACGATTGCGTCGGCGGCGTAGTCCTTGGACTCCTCCGGGACGCCCATCGTCTTCGGCAGGCGGACGAGCCGCTGCACGAGCGCGAGGATGTCCTGCGTCGTCAGCACGCGCAGGCTGTCGGGCACGTCGACCTCGAGGCGCTGGTTCAGCTTGTAGCGGCCGACCTTCGTCAGGTCGTAGCGCTTCGGGTCGAAGAAGAGCCCGCGCAGGAGGTTGCGCGCGTTCTCGAGCGTCGGGGGCTCACCCGGACGCTGCTTCTTGAAGACCTCGACGACCGCCTCCTCCTCGCGGGTCGTCGTGTCCTTCTCGAGCGTGTTCGCGATGAAGATCGAGTTGTCGAAGAGCTCGAGGATCTTTTCGTTCGTGCTGGTGTCCAGGACGAAGCCGGTCGAGGGATCCTCGGCCGGGAGCGCGCGCAGGAGCGTCGTGATCGGGAGCTTGCGCTTCCGGTCGATGCGGGCGTAGACGACGCCCTTCTTGTCGATCTCGAGCTCGAGCCAGGACCCTCGGCTGGGCATCAGGTTCGCGATGAAGACCTGCTTCGCCGCGTCCTTCGGCTCCATCAGGTAGGCGCCGGGCGAGCGGACGAGCTGCGTCACGATGACGCGCTCGGTCCCGTTGATGATGAACGTGCCCTGGTCGGTCATCATCGGGAAGTCCCCCATGAAGACCGTCTGCTCGCGAATCTCGCCCGTCTCCTTGTTGACGAAGCGGACCGTGATCGAGAGCGGGACCTGGTAGGTCAGGTCCTTCTCGCGGCACTCGTTGATGGGAACGGGCGGCTCGCCGAACTCGTAGTCGGCGAACTCGACTGCCAGCGTTCCGGTGTAATCCTCGATCGGCGAGATGTCGTCGATCGTCTCGCGGAGCCCCTCCTCCAAGAACCAATGGAAGGACGCCTTCTGGATGTCGATCAGGTTCGGTAGGTCGAGGACGTGCTTCAGGCGGGAAAAACTTTTGCGCGCAGGGCGCGCAGCGACCTTGTTAGCCAAGGACGGTGACCTCCCTCTAGGCAGGGTCTAGCGACAAGTGGTTAGAGCAGATCTGCAGTACGGCGGCGCGACCGATAAATGTAGCACGAGTAGCGGTCCCCGCGCAAGGTAAGTCGCGCGGAAACCGCTTGATCGGGTTCTCACTATAGCGCGAATCCGCCTAAAGCGCGACCCCGGGGCCGAACCGCATGCGCACGAGCGTTCCCCCGCCCTCGGGGCGCTCGACGGCCACCGAGCCGCCGTGGGCCTCGGCCACCTGGCGGACGATCGCCAGGCCCAGGCCCGAGCCGGGCCGGCCGCGCGCAGACGGGGCGCGGTAGAAGCGGTCGAAGACGTACGGGAGGTCGCTCTCGTCGATGCCGGGGCCGTGGTCGCGGACGACGACCTCGCCGTCGCGGACGCTCACCTCGACGTCGCCCTCGGGCGGGCTCCACTTGGCGGCGTTGTCGAGGAGGTTCCCGACCGCGCGCTCGATCGAGCCCTGCACGCCCCGGACGGTCGACTCCTGGAGGTCGGGCGTGAACGTCACGCCGTTCGAGTTCCGGCGGGCCCGCTCGATCGCCTCGGCGGCCAGCAGGTCGAGTCGCACGTCCTCGAGATCGGCGGGCGCTTCCTCCGCCCGGTCGAGGGCGACGAGCTCGGCCACGAGCTCGCTCATCTCGGCCAGCTGCTCGGCGACGTCGGCCAGGAGCTGCTCGCGCTCCTCGGGTGGCAGCGCGTCGGCGCGCGCGAGGACGTCGATGTTCGTCCGCAGGCTCGTGAGCGGCGTCCGGAGCTCGTGCGAGGCGTCGGCGACGAAGCGGCGCTGGCTGCGCGCGGAGTCCTCGAGCGCGGCCAGCATCGTGTTGAAGCTCGCGGCCAGGCGGCCCAGCTCGTCGGCGCCTTCGTCGGCCATGCGGCGCGAGAGGTCGCGGGTCTCGGTGACCTCCTCCGTCGCTTCCGTGAGCCGGCGGACCGGCGCGAGCGCCGTCCGGGAGACGACCAGACCGAGTGCCGCGGCGAGCCCGATGCCGCCGAGCGCGATGAGGATCGAGGATCGTCCGCAGGCGGTCGAGGGAGTCGTCGACCTCGGTCAGCGGCCTGGCGATCTGGACGACGTAGCCGTCCCTGGCAGGCGTATTGAGGATGCGGACGTGCGTGCCGGCAACCTCCGCGTCGCTGTAGAACGGCTCCCCTCCGCGTGCCATCGCCTCGCGCGTTCGCTCGTCGACGGGCAGCTCGAGGTCGTCGCCGGGCGCGCGGATGGTGCCCTCGGGCCCGACGACCTGGATGTACCCGCCCGGGCCGCCCAGCTGCGGGCCCGGGATGCGCAGGAAGAACTGGTTCTCCTCGAAGGGGGAGGCGCCGATGCGGATCGCGCCGATCGCCTGCGCGCGCTCGGCCAGCGCCTCGTCGACCTCGCCGCGCAGCTCGCTGCGCACCGCGACGTAGGCGACCACGGAGGCCACGGCCACGGCGACGGCCACGGCCAGTGCGGCGGCCAGGGTGAGGCGGGCTCGCAGGCTCATGCAGCTTCCCGGAGCGCATAGCCCACGCCGCGCACCGTCTGGATCAGCCGTGGCTTCCCGCCGGCCTCGGTCTTGCGGCGCAGGTACCCGATGTAGACGTCGAGCGAGTTCGAGCCCGCCCCGAAGTCGTACCCCCAGACCCGCTCGAAGATGAGCGAGCGCGTGAGCACCTGGCGCGGGTTGAGGAGGAAGAGCTCCAGGAGCGAGAACTCGGTGCGCGTCAGTTCGATCGGCTCGCCGTCGCGACGCACCTCGCGCGTGCGCGGGTCGAGCTCGAGGTCGGCGAAGCGCAGCGTCTCGTCGCCGCCTTCGGACGTCCGGCGCAGGAGCGCGCGCAGCCGCGCGAGGAGCTCGTCGAGCGCGAACGGCTTGGTGACGTAGTCGTCGGCGCCGGCGTCGAGCCCTGCGACGCGGTTCTCCACCTCGGCGCGCGCCGTCAGCATCAGCACGGGCAGCCGACTCCCGCTGCGGCGTAGGCGCGTGCAGACCTCGAGGCCGTCGACGGCCGGCATGAGCACGTCGAGGATGACCGCGTCCGGGTCGGGCCCGGCCCCGAGCCGGTCGAGCGCCTTCTGGCCGTCTTCGGCGAGCTCGACGTCGTAGCCCTCCAGCTCGAGGGCGCGGCGCAGGGACTCGCGCACGGCGCGCTCGTCGTCGACGACCAGGACTCGCATGCGTCCATTGTTGCGATCGAACGTGAACGATGGCTAAGAACTCACTCTTAGGAAGTTCTTAGGCCTGTTTCAGGTGCGTCTTAGGCGCCGCTGGTGCCATGGCTTCATCACTCGATTTCGAAAGGAACGGGCCATGAAGTCTCGCACCACCCGCACAATCACTCTCACCGCCGCGCTCGTCGCCACCGCCGCGATCGGCGCCGGCGGAGGCGCCGCGACCTACGCCGCGCTCTCCTCGGACGAAGGCACCCGGACGGTCATCCGCTCGGCCGCGGCCGAGAGCACCGCCGAGCCGGCGGCCTCCACGTCGGAGTCCCTCTCCGTCAGCGAGATCTACGAGCAGACGTACAAGAGCGTCGTCGAGATCACCGTCGCCTCGAGCGAGTCCACGCCCACCGGCGAGGAGCAGCAGGCGCAGGGCCAGGGCTCGGGCTTCGTCTACGACGCCGAGGGCCATGTCGTCACCAACCAGCACGTCGTCGACGGCGCCGAGACGGTCTCCGTCCGCTTCTGGGACGGTTCGACCTACGACGCCACCGTCGTCGGCAGCGACCCCTCCACCGACCTCGCCGTCATCAAGGTCGACGCGCCCGCAGAACGTCCTCGAGCCGCTCTCGCTCGGCAATTCGGACGAGCTGACCGTGGGCGAGGGCGTCGTCGCGCTCGGCAGCCCGTTCGGGCTCGAGGGAACGGTGACGAGCGGGATCGTCAGCGCCCTGCACCGCCAGATGACCGCGCCGAACGACTTCACGATCAACGATTCGATCCAGACCGACGCCGCCATCAACCACGGCAACTCGGGCGGCCCGCTCGTGAACGGGGCCGGCGAGGTCGTCGGCGTCAACGCGCAGATCGAGAGCGAGTCCGGCGGCAGCGACGGTATCGGCTTCGCCATCCCGTCCAGCACCATCGAGACGATCGTCCCGCAGATCATCGCGGACGGCTCCGTCGAGCACGCCTACCTGGGCGTCGGCGTCGCCACGATCAACAACTCGGTCGCCGAAGAGCTCGGCGTGCCGGTCGGCGTCGAGCTGACCGACGTGCGAGAGGGCGGACCTGCAGCCGAGGCTGGGTTCAGGGCCGCGACGGGCAGCGCGACGGTCGACGGCCAGAGCTTCCCGACCGGCGGCGACGTCATCACCGAGGTCGACGGCAAGGCGATCACGACCGGCGCCGAGCTCCAGAACGCTGTGGACGCCAAGAAGCCCGGCGACTCCATCTCCATCACCTACACGCGCGACGGCGAGTCGCACACGGTCGAGATCACCCTGGGCACCCGCCCGGCCTAGCTCGGTCAGCAACTCAGACGAAGAAAGGAAGGCACGCATGAGCATCTTCAAGTCCCGCAAGATCCTCGCCGCCACGGTGGCCGGGCTCGCGGTCACGGGCGGGCTCGGCGCGGGAATCGCGGCCTCGCAGGACGACTCCAGGGCATCCTCGTTCTTCGACTCGGTCGCGAAGCATCTCGGCATCAGCTCGGACGAGCTCGAGGAGGCAACGCGGGCGGCGGCCATCGACGAGGTCGACGCGGCCCTCGAGGAGGGCCGGATCACCGAGGAGCAGGCCGAGGAGCTCAAGTCCCGCATCGAGTCGGGCGAGCTCCCGCCGTTCCTCGGGCCGGGACTGTTCTTCGGCGGGCCGCGGGGTGGCGAGCACGAGTTCGGCTTCGGGATGGGCCCGGGGCTCGGCCTTCACTTCGGGGACAAGCTCTCCGCAGCGACCGAGTACCTCGGCGTCACCGAGGAGGAGCTCCGCGAGGCGCTCCGGAACGGCCGCTCGCTGGCCGACGTGGCCAAGGCCGAGGGCAAGTCCGTCGACGGCCTGAAGGAGGCGATCCTCGGCGACGCGAGAACGCGGCTCGACGAGGCCGTCGCCGACGAGAAGCTCACGCAAGAGCAGGCCGACCAGATCCTCGAGCGCCTGCGCGAGGGGATCGACAGGCTCGTCAACGCCAGCGGCGAGAACCGCATGCAGTTCCGCTTCCGGGGCCCCGGCCCGGACTCCGGCGGCGGCTTCGGCGGCCCTCCGGGCGAGACGCCGGACAACGGCGCCGAGCCCGGAGACGCCGCCGCGTAACACCCGCACCACACCCCTCCTCAGGAAAGCGGCCCGCTCACGCGGGCCGCTTTCGCGTGCGAGGACTGTCCCCGGTGAACGTGTCCGGGGTCAGACCCCGGCCGTGTCCTCAAGGGACACTGCCTCGGCTTGGATCCTGCGCTCACCGGGCGCGCTGGCCCGCCGAGCCGCGTCCCATCCGGCCACGTCAGGGGTCAGACCCCGGACGTGGCCGCCGTGGACGGTGTCCGAGAACGCGCGAGGGCCGGGTTTCCCCGGCCCTCGCGCTGACGGAGACTCGCTCCGCTACTTGATCTCGACGGTGGCGCCGGCTTCCTCGAGCTGCGCCTTGATCGAGTCGGCCTCCTCGCGGGCGATGCCCTCCTTGACGGCGTTGGGCGCGCCGTCGACGAGGTCCTTGGCCTCCTTGAGGCCCAGGCCCGTGATAGCGCGGACGACCTTGATCACCTGGATCTTCTTGTCGCCGGCCCCAGTGAGGACGACCTCGAACTCGGACTGCTCCTCGGCGGCGGCGCCGTCTCCCGCGGCCGCGGGGGCCGCGGCGGCGACCGCAACCGGAGCGGCGGCGGTGACGCCCCACTCGTCCTCGATCTTCTTCTTGAGCTCGACCAGGTCGAGGACCGTCATCTTTCCGAGCTCGTCGAACACCTTGTCGACTGCAGTTGCAGCCATCGCTACTCCTCCTTCTGGGTCTCTTCGGATGTTTCTTCGGTTGTGTCTTCCTGAGTCTCTTCGGCCGCGGCCTCGGGAGCCTCTTCAGGAGACTCCTCCGGCGCTTCGGCGTCGGCTTCCTCCGCACGCTCTTCCTCGGCGGCGGGCTCGGCCTCGGCGGCCGGCTCGTCGGCCGGAGCCTCCTCGGCGGGAGCCTCCTCGGCGGGAGCCTTCTCCTCGGCAGGCGCTGCGTCCACCGCCGGAGCCTCCTCCCCTCCGAGCTGCTCGATACGCGCGTCGAGCAACCCGACGAAGTCCTGCACCGGGGCAGCGAAGAGGCTGACGATCTCGGTCAGCGGGCCGACGATCGCGCCCAACACCTGGCCGCGCAGGATGTCGGCCGGCGGGAGCTTGGCGAGCTCGGCTACCTGCGCCGCGTCCATCGGCGTGCCTTCGAGGATGCCTCCCTTGAGCTCGAGGACCTTCGTCTTGCGCGCCGTCTCGCTCAGCGTCTTCGCGACGGAGACCATGTCGCCGTCGCCCACGAACGCGATCGCCGTGGGGCCGTCGAGCAGCTCCTTCAGCGTCTCGAAGCCGGCCTCGTCGGCCGCGCGCTTCGTGAGCGTGTTCTTGACGACGTGAAACCGGGCGCCGTGCTCGAGGAGCTTCGTGCGCACCTCGTCCAGCTCGCTCACCGACAGGCCGCGGTAGTCGGCCAGGATGAGCGTCTGGGCGGAGCGCAGCCGCTCTGCGAGCTCCGTGACGACCTGCTCCTTGTCCTTTCTCAGCATCGAATCACCTCCTCCTACGAGTCGTGCCCGCCTTCCGGGCGGGCACGAGTAGAGGCGAATCGTCTCTCTCGGGCCGCCTCGGCAGGTCTTATGCCCCGAAGGGCCGCCGGCTGTCTTGGGCGACGGGCTGTTGCAGAAACCTACGCCGGCGCGAGGGCCTCCTCGAGCTCGGCTGTGATCTCGCGCGTCCTCGCCGGGTCGACCCGTACGCCCGGGCCCATGGAGCTGGTCAGGGTGATCGTGCGGATGTAGCGGCCCTTGGCCGCCGCCGGCCGCGCGCGGACGATCTCGTCGACGACCGCCGCGTAGTTCTCGAGCAGCGTGCGCTCCTCGAAGCTCTTGCGGCCGATGGTGAGGTGGACGTTGGCGCCGCGATCGGTGCGGTACTCGAGCTTGCCCGCCTTGGACTCGCGCACGGCCTTGCCGATGTCCATCGTGACCGTGCCCGTCTTCGGGTTCGGCATCTTGCCGCGGGGACCGAGGATCCGGCCGAGCTTGCCGACCGTGCCCATCATGTCGGGCGTGGCGATGGCGACGTCGAAGTCGTCGAAGCCCTCCTCGATCTGCGCGGCGAGGTCGCCGGAGCCGACGACGTCGGCGCCGGCCTCCTCCGCCTCGCGCGCCTTCTCGCCCTCGGCGAACACGGCGATGCGGACGTCCTTGCCCGTCCCGTGCGGGAGCATCAGCGTCCCGCGGAGCTGCTGGTCGGCGTGGCGGACGTTGAGGCCGAGATTGAAGTGCACCTCGACCGTCTCGTCGAACTTCGCGGGCGGCGCGTCCTTCAGGAGCCGAACGGCCTCGAGCGGCGTGTACGCGTGCTCGCGGTCGATCTTCTCGCGCGCCTCGTTGTAGCGCTTCCCGTGCTTGGCCATTACCGCGACACCTCCACGCCCATCGACCGCGCCGTCCCCTCGATGATGCGCATCGCCTGGTCGACGTCGCGCGCGTTCAGGTCGACGAGCTTCGTCTCGGCGATCTGCCGCACCTGGGCGGACGAGATCGTCCCGACCTTCTCGCGGTTCGGCTCGCCGGAGCCCTTGTCGATCCGCAGCGCCTCCTTGATGAGGACGGCAGCCGGCGGGGTCTTCGTGATGAAGGTGAACGACCGGTCCTCGAAGACCGTGATCTCCACCGGGGTGATTCGCCCGTTCTCCTGCTGGGTCTGGGCGTTGAACGCCTTGCAGAACTCCATGATGTTGACCCCGTGCTGACCCAGCGCGGGACCGACCGGGGGCGCCGGGTTGGCCTGCCCGCCGGGGATCTGGAGCTTGATGAGTGTCAGAACCTTCTTCGCCATTCCTCGTTGCCTCAGTCCATCTTCTTGACCTGGTCGAAGCTCACCTCGACGGGCGTCTGGCGCTCGAAGATGTTCACGAGCACCTTGAGCTTCTGCTGGTCTGCGTTGACGTCGATGACTTCGCCGTCGAAGTCCGACAGCGAGCCCTGGGTGATCTTCACCGTCTCGCCGAGCTCGAACTCGACGGCGGTGCGCGGCCTCTCGGCGGCCGCCGTGGCCGTGTGCAGGATGCGGTCGACCTCGGGCTGGGACAGCGGCACAGGCTTCGTCCCCGAGCCCACGAACCCCGTCACGCCCGGCGTGTTCTTCACGACCGTCCACGCCTCGTCCGACATGTCCATGTTGACGAGCACGTAGCCGGGGAGCACGCGCTTCTCGGTCTGCACCTTCTGGCCGTCCTTCGTCTCCACGACCTGCTCCGTCGGCACGACGACGCGCCGGAAGCGAGGCTGCTGGTTCATCGAGACGATGCGGTGCTCGAGGTTCGTCTTGACCTTGTTCTCGTGGCCAGAGTAGGTGTTGATCACGTACCAGCGGAACATGCGCGCCTCAGAGACCCAGGAGGACGTCGCGGACGAACCGCTGGAGCCCCCAGTCGACCACGAACAGGTAGGCGCCGACGATGGCGACGGCGATGATGACGACGACTGTCGCGCTGATCAGCTGCGTGCGGCCGGGCCAGTCGACCTTGCGGAGCTCGGCGTAGGACTCGCCGATGAACGCCCGCAGGCCGCCCCGGCGCTCGCGCTTCTGGCCCGTCTGGCTCTTCGGCTGACCGGCAGGCTTGACCTGCCGCGTGCGCGCGCGGGCGCGCTCCGATTGAGCCGGAGCCTGGAAATCGCTGCGCTTCCGGCGGGTGCGCGAGGGACGTGCCAACTACCTGGTCTCCCTGTGCAGCGTGTGGCTGCTGCACCAACGGCAGTACTTCTTCGCCTCGAAGCGGTCAGGCGTGTTCCGCTTCGACTTCTGACTCTGATAGTTGCGCCGCTTGCACTCCGTGCACGCGAGCGTGATCGCGACTCGTACTCCGGTTGCCATCGTCTGTTCGCCTTCGTCTCGAGAGAGGTCTCCAGGTAGCGGCGGTAGGACTCGAACCTACGACACACGGATTATGATTCCGCTGCTCTAACCAGCTGAGCTACGCCGCCCTGCGCGGCCGAGTGTAGCAAGCGCCCGCATGCCGCCTGGCGTGGACCCTCCTTAACTACGGCCTTCCGCGAACGAGCTCGATCCCCGCCTCGGGAAGCTCCGCGATGCCGCCGTCGGCGACGTGGATGACGTCGTCCACCCCTGCCCGGCGGAGGAGCGAGACCGCGATCGAGCTGCGGTTTCCCGCCGAGCACGCCACCGCCAGCGGCGTGCCCCCGTTGCGCAGCTCCTCTGGGAGCCCGTCGCGCAAATCGTGGTAGGGAACGTGCAGCGAGCCGTCGACGTGGCCCTCGTCCCATTCCTCCTCATCGCGGACATCGAGGAGGCGGACGTCCCCGCGCCTGAGCCTGTCGGCGAGCTCGGGGATGTCGATCGCAGCGGTCGACTCGACCGGAAAACCCGCGTCGCGCCAGGCATCGGCGCCGCCGGCCAGCACGCCCGCGATCTGGCGGAAGCCCACGGCTTCCAGCAGTCGCCCCATCCGGCGCGCCTCCTCGTCGCTCGCAGCCGCGACGACCACGTCGCTCTCGGCGTCCACGACCCAGGCGGCCCGGGTCCCCACGGCCGCCCTGACCATGGTCACGTTGATGGAGCCCGGGACGTGCACCGCATCGAACTCGCGCGTGTCCCGCCCGTCGAGCAGAGTCGCGCCGGCGTCGAGCCGGTCCTTCACCGCGGCAGGCGCCAGCAGGTCGAGCGGCTGCGGCTCGGTGAGCAGCGGGCCCCGGTTCAGCGCGACGATGCGCTTGAAGTTCGGCGGCTGGTGGGCAAGGTTGCCCGTGAGCGCGCGGACGAAGCCGTCCTCGTCGTCGCGGGCCAGCAGCCGGTTGAAGCGGCGCTCGAACCCGATCGTCGTGACCGGCTTCTCGCTCATCCCCGCGCCGCCGCACAACGACCCGCCGATGTGGCCCGGCCATACCTCGGCGAAGTCGTCGAGCGCCAGGAGCCGCTTCAACGAGGCGAAGAGCCCGCGCGCGCCCTCCTCCGGGTCGACGGCCAGGTCGGGCCGCGCGACGTCGCCGACGAAGAGGGAGTCGCCGGTGACGACGAGCCAGGGCTCCTCGCCCCTGCTGCCGTCGGCGACGAGGTAGGCCGTGTGCTCGGGTCGGTGCCCGGGTGTCGTCAGCGCCGTGATGACGACCTCGCCGACCGAGACCGTGTCGGCGTCCGCGATCGGCTCGTGGCCGAACTCGACGCCGGCCGTCGCAGGGACGTGGATGGTCGCTCCGGTCGCCTTCGCCAGCCGCCCCTTGCCGGACACGTGATCGGCGTGGTTGTGCGTCTCGAGGACGTGCGCGATCCGAAACCCGTGCTCCTCGGCGAGCTCGAGGTAGGCCTCGACGTCCCATTTCGGGTCGATGACCGCCGCCTCCCCGCCGTCGGCGACGACGTAGGAGGCGCACCCGAGATCCTCGTGAAGCACCTGCCGGAAGAACATTTCGCGGCTCAAACAAGCAAAAGGCTGGCCCGACAGTCCGAATCTGTTCGCCTAAAAGCTCTTCTCGCCTCGCGCGCTACCGTGCGTCGGTGTGTTGAGGGCTTTGGGCCAGATTCTGAATGCGGGCCAGTAAGACCACTCTACTCCTTTCGATCAGCCGCCGTTTCGCTGATTGAATCGCCAACCCCTCCGTGTTAGTGTGCCTAGGCAATGCCTAGGCACTCGCTACCGGCGAGCGACGCCGCCCGTCAGCTCGGGATCAGCCTCGACACCCTGCGGCGGTGGGATCGCCAGGGGCGAATCCGCACCGAGCGCGACCGCCGCAACCGGCGCCTCGTGCCGGCTTCGGAGATCGACAGGCTGCGGGGCGGCCCCGAGCACCATGAGCTCTCGGCGCGCAATCGGTTCCGCGGGCGGATTCGCGAGGTTCGGATCGAAGGGCTCCTCGCGCAGGTGGAGCTGGACATCACCGAACCGGCCCGCGTCGTCGCCGTCATCACGCGCGAGGCGGCCGAGCAGCTCGGGCTCGAGGCGGGCCAGGACGCGACGGCGCTGGTCAAGGCGACCTCGGTGATGGTCGAGCGTTGAGGCGCCTCGCGGCCCTCGTGGCCGTCGCGCTCGTCGCCGCCTCCTGCGGCGGGGACGACGACGGCGCCGGCAGCGACCTCGAAGGCATCACGGTCTTCGCGGCCGCCTCGCTGACCGAGGTCTTCGAGGAGATCGCCCCCAACGTGACGTTCAACTTCGCCGGCTCGGACGAGCTCGCCACCCAGATCCGCGAGGGCGCGCCTGCGGACGTCTATGCGGCGGCCAGCCCGCGCTACCCGGACGAGCTCTTCGAGGAGGGCCTGATCGAGGAGCCGCAGATCTTCGCGACCAACCAGCTCGTGCTGATCGTCCCGGCCGACAACCCGGCCGGGATCGAGTCCGTCGAGGACCTGATGCAGGACGGCGTCAAGCTGGTCGTCGGGGCGGAGGGCGTGCCGATCGGCGACTACACGCGCACCGTGCTCGAGAACATGGGCATGACCGATGTGCTCGAGAACGTCGTCTCGAACGAGGAGGACGTGAAAGGCGTCGTCGGCAAGGTCACCTCCGGGGCAGCCGACGCCGGCTTCGTCTACGTGACCGACGCCACGGCGGCCGGCGACGAGGTCGAGGCGATCGAGCTCCCGGAGGAGGCTCAGGCGGTCGTCCAGTACCCGATCGCCGTCGTCGTCGAGTCCGAGAACGCGGAGGCCGCGCAGGAGTTCGTCGACCTCGTCCTCGGCGAGGACGGTCAAGAAGCGCTCGCGGCAGCCGGCTTCGGGCCTCCGTGAGGCGGGCCTTCGACGTCGCGCTGGCGGTCGCGGCCGGACTCACGCTCGCGTTCCTCCTCCTCCCCGTTCTCGCGCTCTTCTTTCGCATCTCGCCCGGTGAGCTGCTCGACGCGCTGTCGAGCGACGTGGCCCTCGACGCTCTCTGGGTGAGCCTGAAGACCGGCCTGATCGCTCATTTCTTCGTGCTGCTCGTCGGCACGCCCGCCGCCTACTTCCTGGCCACGAAACGGTTCCGCGGCCGCGGTGTCCTGATCACGCTCGTCGAGCTGCCGCTGGTCCTCCCGCCGGCGGTGGCCGGGATCGCGCTGCTCGCGCTCTTCAGCCGGCGCGGGCTCCTCGGCCAGGAGCTCGACGCCCTCGGGATCCAGATCCCACTGACGCAGGTGGCCGTGGTCATCGCCGTCGCCTTCGTGGCGGCGCCGTTCTACGTACGGCAGGCGATCGCCTCGTTCGAGACCGTCGACCGCACGCTGATCGACGCTTCCCGCACGCTCGGTGCGAGCCCCGGGCGAACGTTCTGGCGCATCGCGCTGCCGCTTTCGGCCACAGGGCTCGGCGCCGGCTCCGCGCTGGCCTGGGCGCGCGGAACCGGCGAGTTCGGGGCGACGATCATGTTCGCCGGCAGCCTCCAGGGACTCACGCAGACGATGCCTCTCGCGATCTACGCCCAGCTCGACCTCGACCCGGACATTGCGATCGCGATCGGCGCGCTGCTCGTCCTCGTCAGCCTCACCGTCCTCCTCTCTGTGAAGCTTCTGCCCTCGTGGACGCGCTTCACGTCAGTCTCGTACATCACCTCCGCTCGTTCCGCCTCGAGCTAGAGCTCGAGGTCGGCGGCGAGACGGTGGCGCTCGTCGGTCCCTCCGGCGCCGGCAAGACGAGCGTCCTGCGGGCGATCGCCGGGCTCCTGCGGCCCGAGCGGGGACGCGTCGCGCTCGACGCAGAGACCTGGTTCGACTCGGAGGCGAAAATCGACCTTCCGCCCGAGCGCCGCTCGGTCGGGCTCGTCTTCCAGGAGTACGCCCTCTTCCCGCACATGACCGTGGCGGAGAACGTGGCGTACGCCGGCCCGCGCCGGGTCGACGGGCTGCTGGAGCTGCTCGGGATCGCGTCGCTGCGGGACGCCCGGCCGGGCGAGCTCTCCGGCGGTGAACGCCAGCGCGTCGCGGTCGCGCGCGCCCTGGCCCGCGATCCGGCTGTGCTCCTCCTCGACGAGCCGCTCGCGGCGCTCGACGCTCATACGCGCGCGCGCGTGCGCGCGGAGCTGGGCGACCTGCTCGGGCGGCTCGGGCTCCCCACGCTGCTCGTCACGCACGACTTCCAGGACGCCGCCGCGCTGGCCGACCGGGTCGGCGTGCTCGTCGACGGCCGCATCGTCCAGGCCGGCACCGCCCCGGAGCTGGTCGCGAGCCCGACGAGCCCGTTCGTCGCCGACTTCACCGGCGGCAACCTCTTGCGCGGCATCGCGCGCCCGGGCGACTCGGGACTGACCGAGGTGACCCTCGACGACGGGTCGCGCATCTTCTCCACGGACCCGGTCGAGGGCCACGTCGGCGCGGTCGTCTACCCCTGGGAGGTCGCGATCGCCCGCGAAGCGCCGACCGACTCGGCCCAGAACCATGTCGCCGGGCCGATCGTGAGCCTCGTGCCCGTCGCCAATCGCGTGCGGGTCCGCGTCGGCCCGGTCACGGCCGAGATCACCGCGGCGTCGGCCGAGCGCCTGGCCCTCCGTCAGGGCGAGCCCGTGGTGGCGAGCTTCAAGGCGACGGGAACGCGGCTCGTGCCGCTCGCCTAGTCGCTCAGTCGTCGCCCAGGAACATGAGGGCGAAGTAGAGGAGCTGCGTGAGCGCGGCGAGGGCGCCGGCGACGTAGGTCATCGCCGCGGCGTTGAGGACCTTCTTCACGCCGCCCCCCTCGGACGCGGTGACGAGGCCGAGGTTCTGTAGCTGGATGCCGGCGCGCTTCGAGGCGTCGAACTCGACCGGCAGCGTGATGAAGTGGAAGAGGACGGCGACCGCATAGAGCGCGACCGCCACGAGGGCCAGGCCGGTCACCTGGAGGATGATCCCCGCGAGCAGGAGCCACATCCACAGGCTCGACGAGATCGCGACCGCGGGGAAGAGCGCCGAGCGGAAGCGGAAGAACGAGTACGCCTCCTGGTGCTGGATCGCGTGGCCGACCTCGTGCGCCGCGACCGCGGAGGCGGCTACGGAAGGCTCGGAGTAGACCGGGTGCGAAAGGAAGACGGCGCGCTTGCGCGGGTCGTAGTGGTCCGAGAGCGGACCACCCGGTGACTCGTTGACGGGAACGTCGTGGAGCCCGTTCGCGTCGAGGACCGCGCGCGCGACCTCGGCTCCGGTCATGCCGTTCATGACCTGCACGGCCGCCTGCTGGGCAAACGAGCGCTTCAGGTACCACTGCACCGCCAGCCCGAGCACGAGCGGCGGGACGAGAAACGCGATGTAGAGGCCCCAGTCCACCTTCCAGCAGATGGTAGCGCCGCGCGACGACGCGCGGAAGTTGGCGGATAACGTTGGCCGGGCATGCCAGGGCGCGTCGTCTCGGTCAACGTCGGGCTGCCACGCGAGATCGAGTGGCTCGGCCGCCGCGCGACGACGTCCATCTGGAAGGAGGCCGTAGCGGGACGCGTGAAGGTCGCCGGCGTCAACGTCGCCGGCGACGACCAGGCCGACCGCCGCTTCCACGGAGGCCCGGACAAGGCCGTCTACGCGTACGCGCGTGAAGATTACGCCTGGTGGGCCGAGGAGCTCGAGCGCCCCGTCGAGGACGCGACCTTCGGCGAGAACCTCACGCTCGACGGCCTCGACGTCTGCACGGCCGTCATCGGCGAACGGTGGGCGATCGGCTCGACGCTTCTCGAGGTCGCGGGCCCACGCACGCCCTGCTGGAAGCTCGGCGCGCGGATGAACGACGCCGACTTCCCGGTCTGGTTCGCCGCCGCGGGGCGGCCGGGCGCCTACCTGCGGATCGTCGAGGAGGGCACGCTCGGCGCCGGGGACGAGGTCGACGTCGCGCACCGCCCCGGCCACGCCCTCACGGTGGGCGACGTGGCAAGCATCTACCACGGCCGGCGGAGCCGGGCCGAAGAGCTCCTCCGGGCCCCCGAGCTCGGGGAGGAGTGGCGCGCCTGGGTCAAGGAGCGACTCTCGGGCGCGCGCCCTCTCCTTCCCGGCTAGGTCAGTCCTAGGCGGTCGCCGTCTCCGACGGCTGCGCCTTCAAGTGGCGGATCAGGTCGGCCACGTCGGCGACTTCCTGCTCCAGGTCGCGCTGGTGCTCCTCGAGCGCCTCCAGCCACTGCTCCCGGTTGGGGAACCGGTGCCGCCGGAAGCCGTGACCGAAGTGCCTCCAGCCATGGTGTCTGTGTCCTCTGCGTCCGTGCATGCGTTCACCTCCTTCCGCTCTCGTAGCGGTCGAGGAAGCCCCCGATCGCCTGCCGGGCCTCGCCCAGGGCGGCGGCCCAGCGGTCGAGCAGGCGCTCCCCTGCATCCGTGAGCTGGTAGGTGCGCTTGGCGGGCCCCGGGAGGTCGGCGCTCCACTCGGACGTGACGATGCCCTCCTCCTCGAGCGCCCGCAGGATGCGGTAGAGGTTGCCGACGTCCACGCGGACGTCCTCCCCGGCGACCTCCGGAACGCGCTCGATGAGCTCGTAGCCGTGCAACGGACGCTCGCGGAGGAGAAGAAGGAGCGCCGGCTCCACGAAGCGCTCGACGCGGGCCCGAACGGCCCAGTCGCCGTGACGGATCGCATGACGCGAGCGCGGCCTGTGCCGGTGGCCGGGCCTGCCTCTCATTTGCATCTACCAGTCAAATACATATAGAGGAGCGTAGCACGAGCGCGAAGGCACGCCGAAGCGGTCTCGCGAGCTAGTGCTTGCGCACGCGGCGGTAGGCGACGAGCGTGCCGATGACCGTCAGCACGAGGAGCGCGGCCTTCTTGCCGGCGAGCTTCGACTCGCCGCTCGCGCGCTCGCGCATGTCGACCGGGATCTCCTCCACACGCAGGCCGGCGTCCCGGAGGCGCAGGAGGCTCTCGACCTCGGGAGCGCCTGCCTCGTACGGCTTTCCGAGGATCGGCATCGCCTTGGCGTTGACCGCGTACATGCCGCTCGTGGCGTCGTGGAACGGACGCCCCAGCGCGACGCGCATCGCCCGACGCAACAGCGACGTTCCGACCACCCGGGCAGGGCTCGGCTTGTAGCGGTACGGCTCGTAGCCGTCGCCGTGAACGAAGCGCGAGCCCACGGCCACGTCGCACTCGCCCGAACGCACGCGTGCCAGCAGGCGCCCGAGCTCCGCGACCGGGTGCTGACCGTCCGCGTCCACGCGCCCGCAGAAGGCATAGCCGTGGTCGGCGGCGTAGGCGTAGCCGGCGGCGATGCCGAACGCCAGGCCGCGGTTCTCTTCGAAGCCCTCGACCGTTGCACCGTGCTCGGCGGCGACGCGCGCGGTGCCGTCGGTCGAGCCGTCGTCGACGACGAGCACGTCCGCCTCGGGCAGCCCGCCGGCCAGCTCGTCGAGCACGCCCGGCAGGTTCTGCTCCTCGTTCCACGCCGGGACGAAGACGAGGGTGTCGGCGCGGTCCGCCATGGCTCAGCCGAGCCTAACGCCGACCGGCGGCGGGTGCACAATCGCAGTGCCGAGAACTCCCAGCGCACGAAAGGAACTGGTGATGCCATGACCGACCCCAGAACACAGGCGACGGGTATTCAGCGGGACACGGGAGGGATCAGCACGCGCGTGGCGAGCGGCTGGGTCTTCTTCGCCGGCACCATCCTCTTCATCGTCGGTGCCTTCAACGCGATCTACGGGCTGACGGCGATCTTCAAGGACGAGGTGCTCACCGGCACCGGGTCCGGCGGAGTGATCGTCTGGGACGTCACCGGGTGGGGCTGGATCCACCTGCTCGTCGGGATCATCATGATCCTCGCCGGCATGGGGCTCTTTACGGGCCAGGGCTGGGCACGATGGACGGCGATCGTCTTCGTGATGATCAACGCGATCACGCAGGTCGCCTTCATCACGGTCTTCCCGCTCTGGACGATCCTGATCGTGACGCTGGACATCGTGATCATCTATCAGCTGACGGCGCGCTGGGACGTCGAGGAGACGCGCTACTAGAACGCTTTGGGAAGGGCAGTCACGGTCTCGCGCGAATAGTGGGGCCGTGACCGCCCCGATTCACCCCAAGCTCCAGCACCGGCTCACGAGCAAGACGATGACCGCCCGGCGCGCCGGGATGTTGATCGCGACGGTCACGGTCCTGGTCACGATCGCAGCCGCCGTGCTGATGTGGGCGCTCGACCACGAGGAGTTCCCCAACATCTGGCTCGGCCTCTGGTGGGCGGTGCAGACCGTTACGACCGTGGGCTACGGCGACGTCACGCCGAAGAACGACATCGGCCGCACCATCGCGGCGTTCGTGATGCTGACGGGCATCGGCTTCCTCACCGTCGTGACCGCCTCCATCACCGCGGTGTTCGTCGAGAGCGCCCGGCGCAGGTTCTACGCGGACACGGAGAGGGCCGAGCAGAAGCGGCACGGCGAGATCATCGAGCGGCTCGAGCGCATCGAGGCGCGTCAGCACGACAACTCTTCAAGCTAGAGCTCGAGCGTCTCGCCGTCTTCCGGGACGAGCGCCTCGGGGACGGCGGCGCGGATCTCCGCGCGCGACTCCAGGCAGTGGTTGATCGCCTCGAGGTGGACGACCACGACCTTGGGCACGCGGGCAACAACCTCGCGCACCTCCGCCGCGGTCATGACGAGCGGGCCGCTCTCGAGGAAGCGGGCGCCGCTCGCGTTGACGACGGCCACCTTGGGGCGATGGCGCTCGAGAGCATCCTCGACCTCGCGGCACCACACCGTGTCCCCGGCGACGTAGAGGCCGCCGAGCACGAACCCGCTGACCGGCGCAAGCGCGCGGGCGACCTCGTCTTCGGCGCCGTGACGACCGCCGGTGCGCGCGATGCGCAGGCCGTCCCAGTCGAGCTCGTCCACGACCGGCCGGGCGTCGAGGCCGAGATCCCTGAGCCGCTCCTCGTCCTCGGGCTGGCAGAAGACCGGCACGTCGCGGGGCACGAGCCGCGCCCCGGTCTCGTCGAAGTGGTCCTGGTGGAGGTGGGTGACGACGACCCCGTCCAGGTCGCGGACGACCTCCTCGGCCGGGAACGGCAGCGGGACGAGCGGGTTGCGACGAGGCCTGGGCGAGTCCTCGACCGGCTCGCGCGCTCCCACGTCGTCGAGCATCGGCTCGACGAGCACGCGCCTGCCTTCGATCTCGAGCAGGAGGGTTGCGTGACGCACGAGGGTCAGACGCATCGGGGCTTTCTACAGGACAGGCCCGCTCGAGGCGGGCCTGTCCTGTCGGGGGAGGTGAAGACCTAGGACGCGACTGTCTCGAGGGCCGGGCGGATCGGATGCGTGGCCCGGAAGAGCTCCTCGGGATCGACGGCGGCCTTGATCTCCGCCAGGCGGCGGTACGTCTCCGCGGGGTAGAGCCCCTCGCCGTCCTGGGGGCGGTCGGCGAAGTTGAAGTACCCGCGGTCTGCCGCCCAGGGGGCGAGCGCGGCCTTGACGGTGGCTGCGTAGGCCTCGACGGCCTTCTTCATCTCGGGGTCGAGCGCCATGCCAACGCCGAACATGGCGAAGCCCGCGTCGAGGGTGCCGACGGCGCCGTGCTCCGGGGAGGGCTCGGCGACGGCGCCGCCGAGCTGGCGAAGCTCGACGCTGAGCAGCGGTGAGCCCGAGCCGGCACCGGCGACCTCGACGAGGGCTTCGATGGTCTCGGGAGTCACGTCGACGAGGCTCATACCGTCGCCCGCGCCGGGCACCGGCGTCGGAGGATCCATGTGTAGATGGCGCAGCTCCTCGACCGCGATCGTGGCGAAGGTGTCCATCACGGGGCCCAGCTCGCGGAGCGGCTGGATCAGCGCGTCCCCGTCCGCCTCGTCGCCGATGAAGGCGGCCTCGACGAGGACGAACGACTGCCCGCGCAGCGGCTCGGGCACCAGCGGGATGGGCGGGAAGGACATGAGGCGGCCGACCGAGGTGACCTCGTCGGGTGTGCCCTCGACCCACTCGCGCCAGGCCGTCAGCACCTCGGAGGCGCGTTCCACGGGGAAGAAGAGGACGCCGGCGTAGACCTCGGGGACCGGGTAGAGGGAGAACTCGATCGCGGTCACGATGCCGAAGCTGCCGCCGCCGCCGCGGATGGCCCAGAAGAGCTCGGGCTCGTTGTCGCGGTCGGCGCGGACGAGGCTGCCGTCGGCGGTCACGAGCTCGACGGCGGTGACGCTGTTCGCCGCCAGGCCGTAGCGACGGGCGAGCCAGCCAAGGCCGCCGCCGAGTGTGTAGCCGACGACGCCGACGTCCGGCGAGGAGCCGGCCAGGCCGGCGAGGCCGTGCTCGGCCGCCGCGAGGGAGACCTCCTCCCACAGCACGCCGGCCTCGGCGCGGGCGGTCCGGGTCTCCGGATCGATCTCGAGGCCGCGCATGCGGCACGTGCGGATGAGAATCGTGTTGTCGAAGGACTCGAGCGTGCCGGCGAAATGGCCGGTGCCCTGAGTCGTCACGCGCATGCCGCGGCGGCGGGCGTAGTCGACGACGGCGACGACGTCGTCGACCGACTCGGCGAAGACGACGGCGGCGGGCCGCTGGTCGGCCGCCAGGTTCCACGCCTGGCGCGCGGCGTCCCAGTCGGTGTCGCCCGGCAGGACGACTTCTCCGTCGAGCACGTCGCGAAGAACGCCGACGCCGGCTGTCTCCTCTGCGGTCGAGATCGTGGTGCGGGTCATCTGGTGATCCTCCGTCCTCGTGGGAAGCGTCGTAGACAGGGCCTCACTGTCCCACCGGTTGCGACGAGCGAAAAGGCGGCCAGCCAGCGTTTCGCGGTGCGGTTATCCCCCGGGGTCGAGCGTGGCCGGAGGGCCTGATACCGTCGCCGCGTGGCAACCGAGGAAGAGCGCGTCATCTGGACAGGACGACCGTCCTGGAAGGGCCGGATGGCGATCGTGGTTCCGGGCGTGCTGGTTGCCCTGTTGGTCCTGGTCGTCGGACTGTGGGCAGGCCTCTCCGCCGGCACGGCGGTCATCGTCACGGTCGCGGTCGCGCTCGTCACCGTGGTCTGGGCACTGCTGGAGACGATCCGCTGGAAGTACACCATCACGAACCGCCGCGTCTTCGTCAGGCACGGGCTCATCTCGGTGCGGGAGCAGACTGCGCGCCTCGAGCGCGTACAGGACGTGACGCTGCGTCAGACGCTTTTCGACCGCCTCTTCGGCGTCGGCAGGCTCGACATCGACACGGCCGGCTCGGAAGGCGGGGCGCTCGAGTTCAAGGCGCTCATCGAGCCGACCCACGTGCGCGAGGTTCTGGACGCCGCGGTCCGGCAAGAGCAGCAGCAGGACGTGTGAGGGATCCGTGAGTCACCCCAACGGGTGATCCCGTCCCTCCGGTCCGTCCGCGATAGTCATGTCCGATGGGGTCTCGTTTCCTCCGGCCGTCGGTGCTCGTGGTCGCCGGCGCTCTGATCGCGGCTGCGCCCGGCGCCGGCGCTGACAAGGGCGCTGTCGTCAGCGACGCGCCGCTCCAGCGCAGCGGCGGCCTGGCAGGCCAGGCGTTCGTCCCCGGCGAGCTGATCGTCCAGTTCCGCAGCGGCGCCTCGACCGCCGCGCGCACGAGCGCGCTCCGCACACGCGGTGCGACTGTCGCCCAAGGGCTCGGAATGAAGGGTCTCTCGCTCGTGAAGCTGCCGGAAGGCGCCTCGGTCACCGCGGCCGCCCAGTCGCTCGAGAGCGACCCGACCGTCGAGTTCGCCGAGCCGAACTACGTCAGGCACCTGACCGCGACGCTCCCGAACGACCCGCGCTTCGCCGACCTCTGGGGCCTCAACCAGACGGCCGACCACGACATCGACGCGCCCGAGGCCTGGGACCTGAACACGGGCAGCGCGAGCGTGATCGTCGCCGTGATCGACAGCGGGGTCTCCTATACGCACCCCGACCTGGCCGGGAACATCTGGATCAACGACGACCCGGCCGGCGGCGGCGACAACGACGGCAACGGCAGGGTCGACGACACGCGGGGCTGGGACTTCGTCCAGGAGGACAACACGCCGCTCGACTTCAACGGCCATGGGACGCACGTCGCGGGGACGATCGGCGCGCTCGGCAACAACAGCCTCGGCGTCACGGGCGTCAACTGGGACGTCTCGATCATGCCGCTCCGCGCCGCCAACGGAGCGGGCGGCCTCACCGACGCCGATATCACCCAGGCGATCAACTACGCGTGCCAGAACGGCGCCGACATCGTCAACGGCAGCTTCGGCGGCCCGGAGCCGAACAGCGCCGTCTCCAACGCGATTCAGTCCGCAGCGTGCGCGAACACGCTCTTTGTCTTCGCCGCCGGGAACGATGGCATCAACCTCGAGGCGAGTAGTCCGAACAACGACTCCTTCCCCTGCGAGTACCACCGCGCGCCTGCCGAGGGCGGCGTCAGCGCGCCGAACGTGCTCTGCGTGGCCGCCTCCCAGGAGGACGGCACGCTTGCAAGCTTCTCGAACCGCGGGAACACCGCCGTTCACCTCGCCGCGCCCGGAACCGACATCTGGAGCGCCCAGCAGGTCTATGCGACCCTGCCTGGCTGGCCCGACGGCTTCGAAGGCACGACGGCCGCGTTCAACTCACGCTGGAACGGCCGCCTGATCACCTCGGGCGCGAAGCTTTGGAACCGCAAGTCTGGCGTCAGGAAGTCGGGAACGTTCAGCCTTTCCGATTCGCCAACGGGCAACTACGCGAACAGCTCGCAGACCTCGATCCGCCGGATGACGAAGTTCAGCCTCGCGGGCAGGCGTGGCTGCCGACTCTTCTACGACATGCGGCTGGCGACCGAAGCGGGCTTCGACGGCTTCCTGATCTATGCCGGCCTGACGACGTTTGCCTCGACGCAGATCGACGGCTGGTCGGGGTCGACCGGGGGCGTGTTCGTCAACGAGTCGAGCGACTTCTCGGCGTACGACAATCGCTCCGGCATCACACTCCGGTTCTGGCTCATCAGCGACTCGGCGTTCGCGTTCGATGGCGTCTACCTCGACAACGTCGCCATGCGATGCCTCGCCGCCAGCGGCGGCACCTACCAGTCGCTTGCCGGCACCTCGATGGCGACGCCGCACGTCGCCGCAGCGGCCGCGCTCCTGCTGGCGCGCAACCCGTCGCTGACTGTCGCGCAACTCAAGACTGCCCTACTCAGCACCGTCGACACGACGCCCGACCTCGAGGTGGACACCGACGGTCGCCTCCAGCTCTTCGACGCGCTCAACTCCGTCGCCGACGGCGCGCCGCCCGAGGGCTCCATCACGCAGCGCCCGCCGGCGAAGACGAACAACACCACGTCCGCCACGTTCGCCTTCACCTCGAACGAGCCCGGCGGCGACACCTTCCAGTGCTCGCACAACGGCGAGCCCTTCGCGGCCTGCACGTCTCCCCATGTCGTGATGGGCCCCTTCGCCCCCGGCAACCACACCTTCTCCGTCATCGCGACCGACGCCGGGGCGACACCGGATGCCAGTCCCGCCGTCGCCAACTGGATCGTCGACGTGACGAGGCCGAACACGACCATCACGGCCCGCCCGCCGGCCAACACGCGCTCCCGCTCGGCGACCTTCCGCTTCACGTCGAGCGAGGCCGGCTCGACGTTCCAGTGCCGCCACATGAGCGGCCCCTGGGTCGCCTGCTCCTCGCCGAGGACGTACACCGGCCTGGGCGTCGGAATGCACACCTTCCGTGTGCGCGCGATCGACGCCGCCGGGAACATGGATTCGAGCGCCGCGGTCGACACCTGGCGCGTCCTGCGCTAGCGGACTCGCTCGCTCTCTAGAGTCCAGGGCATGCCGACCGACGGCATGGTCCAGATCCCCGCGGGCGAGCTCCTCATGGGCTCGGAGGACTTCTATCCCGAGGAGCGCCCGGTCCACCGTGTCGCGGTCGACGGCTTCTGGATGGACGAGCACGCCGTCACCGCCGCGGACTTCCGCCGCTTCGTCCGCGAGACCGGCTACGTCACGGTCGCCGAGCGCCCGCTCGACCCCGCCGACTACCCGGATGCCGACCCCGAGCTGCTCGTGCCAGGCGCGCTTATCTTCCGCAAGACGACGGGCCCGGTGCCGCTCGACGACTACCGCAACTGGTGGGAGTACGTACCGGGCGCCTCCTGGAAGCGCCCAGGCGGGCCGGGCACGACGATCAACGGCCGCGACCGGCACCCCGTCGTCCAGATCGCGTTCGAGGACGCGGAGGCCTACGCTGCCTGGGCCGGCAAGGAGCTGCCGACCGAAGCAGAGTGGGAGTACGCGGCCCGCGGAGGGCTCGAGGGGCAGCCGTTCGCCTGGGGCGACGAGCACTTCCCGGGCGGGGAGCCGGCGGCGAACACGTGGCAGGGCCAGTTCCCCTGGCAGAACCTCCAGCTGGACGGCCACGAGGGCACGTCACCGGTCGGGAGCTTCCCGCCCAACGGCTACGGCCTCTACGACATGACGGGGAACACCTGGGAGTGGACGACCGACTTCTTCGCGCCCGGCCACGAGCAGGCGGCGCCCGCGTGCTGCGCGCCGACACTTCTCCCCGGCGAGACCTTCCCGCGCCGCGTCATCAAGGGCGGCTCCCACCTCTGCGCGCCCAACTACTGCCTTCGCTACCGGCCGGCGGCGCGCCAGGGTGAGGCCGTCGACACGTCGACGGGCCACATTGGCTTCCGCTGCATCGTGCGCGTCTAGGGAGCGGGCATGGTTGCCCGCAGCGGTCGGCCGCCTGCCTCGCCCGTGAGCTGGGCGACCGCGTTCTGCTCCCGGCCGGCCCAGCGGAGAACGAGCTCGGCAGTCACACCGCCGGGCCCGCGCACTTGCACGTCGGCGCGCACCTTGCCCGCCTCGCGGTAGCCCCAGCGCACCCTGCCCGTGACCTCGACACCGGGGACGAAGCGTGTCCTCGCGAGGTCGAAGAAGACGACCCGGTCGCCGAAGTAGGTCCAGCGCCCGCCGCGCAGCCCTACGCTCGTCCCGTCGTAGTTCACCCACCAGCGGGCGACGACGTCGGCCACGGTCGCCGCAGCGGCGGCCGCGAGGCGGCGGTCGTCGACCGTCGATATGTCCCCCGGGGCGGGGTCGGCCGGCGTCACATCCGCCAGCGAGGCGGGGAAGCTCGGCACGACGCGCACCTCCGCGATCTCCTGCGCGCAGGAGGTGTCGGCGAGAGCCAGGTTCTTGACGAAGCGCCTGTAGAGCCTGGAGGCGCAGCCGTCCGAGTCGTAGAGCGCGGTCACGTGGAAGGAGTTCTCGATCTCCACGAAGGTCGAGGCGGGGAAGCGCGACGCAACCTCCTGTGCCTGCGCCGACGTGGTGATCGTGTCCAGGTCGCCGTTGAGCACGAGCGTCGGCACCGACGGATACGTCGCGCCGGGCGGGTCGGGCGGGTCCGCACGGGCCGGGCGAGGGCCAGCGGAGGCACGCGAAGACGCCCTCGTAGTCGGTGCCCGTCCAGGCTTCGGCCGTGAAGGGGTCGAACGCGCCGGGCGGGTAGGCGGCCAGAGTCGCGTCGGCTTCCGCCTGCCGGCCGGCCATCGGCGTGGCGAAGTCCCACAGCTGCGGGTAGTCGTGGCAGATGACCGCGAGGTAGAGCGCCTCTGACGACGAGGGCGGATCGGCCCCGCCCGCATCGACCGTCACGGTCTCGGCGGCCAGGCGCAGGATCGGCGCGTTGTCGCCGCGGTCGGCCGCCTCGAGCGCAGCCAGGAGGTCGCGCCAGAGCCCTGGATACCAGTAGCCGGCCGAGGCGATCTGGACGAGCGCATCCTCGTCCAGCCGAACGCTTGTCCGGGTTCCGTCGCCATCGGGGGCGAAGCCGACGATCGGGCTGGCCCGGACACGGGTGGCGAAGTCCCCGAGGAGCCCAAGCGGATCCCCGGTGGGGCACGCGGCCGCACGGGTGCACACGATGCCGAGGCCCAGCCGAATCGACTCCAGGAGATCGGCCCAGGCGGGATCCGTGCCGGGCAGCGGATAGGCGCCGTCGAGCGCGATCGAACGCAGCCGGTTCGGGTAGCGGAGCGCGAACGCCTGCGCCGCGTAGGTGCCGTACGAGTCGCCGTACAGGTCGATGCGCCCGGCGCGCAGCGCACGGATGACGACCTCGACGTCCTGCACCGCCTGCGAAGTCGAATAGAGGTCGCGCTTCGCCCCGATCTGCTGCGCACAGCGGCCCGCCCGCTCGGCGTAGCCGACCGAGGTGACGCTGAACGCCCGGCAGCCGAGCGCGCCGCTCCTCCCCGTCCCTCGCAGGTCGACGAGGAGCAGGTCGCGCCGCAGCGAGACCGGTCGCCACAGCTCCACACGACCGGCCCGGTCCGGCGTGACCGGGTAGCCCGGGCCTCCTTCGATGGAGACCACCGTGGACACCCTCGGCTGGTTGCTCAGCCGGCGCGGGTAGCGCTCGAAGTAGATTCGGATCCTCGTCCCGTTCGGCCGGGTGCGATCGAGCGGAACGGGGACGAAGCCGCACATCGCCCGCCGGTGGAGCTCGCGCGCCTCGGCCGGGCAGGGCTCGACGATCACGGGTGGCGGAGGCAGGTCCGCGATCATCGATCGACTATAGGGTCAGGCGGGCCTGCGATCCATCACCACCACGCTGTTTGCTGTTCCGGAGGAACCGCAACGTGCCCGCGGCCGGCTAGCTGCGGCCGAGCAGGCGTCCGAAGGCTGCGACGAGCTCCTCGGTCCGCTCTTCGCGCGTCCCGTCCTCGGCGCCCATCACGCAGTGCCGGGCGTGCTCGTCGAGGAGGCCGAGGGCGACCTTCTCGAGCGCGCCCTCGATAGCCGAGATCTGCGTGACGACGTCGATGCAGTAGCGGTCCTCGTCGACCATTTTCTGCACCCCGCGCACCTGCCCCTCGATCCGGCGCAGACGCGCGATCAGCTGCTCCTTGGTCGCCGAGTAGCCGCGGGAGGGGGTCGCACGCGTCGCCATGTCACTCATCGTGCCACACGCTGCAGCATTACGGGCCTCATCTTGACATACCCCCCGACCGTATGGAGGATGACGGCGTGGAGGTGGTTGCCTACTCGGTACCGGGAATCCATTGCGCCCACTGCGGCTCGGCGATCACGGCCGAGGTGTCGAAGGTCCCGGGCGTGGAACGGGTCGACGTCGACCTCGAGGAGAAGGTGGTCTCCGTTCGCGGCGCCGGCGTCAGCGACGTCGAGGTCAGGGGCGCGATCGCCGAGGCCGGCTACGACGTGGCCGCCTAGCCCGCAAGCTCGGCGAGCAGGGCCTGTACCCGCAGGGTCGACGCGGTTGGCGGGGTCAGAGCCGGCCGAGCGGACGGCGACGGCGCCGCCCGACCTGAGGGTCTCGAGCGCGGCCGCCATCTGCGAGCGGCCGGCGTTGTGGACGCACGCGAAGAGGATCTCAGGGCGGTCGTTCACGGTCCCCCCTTGCGCGCGTCGCCGCCGACCGGCACCTCGGCAGGTCGGCCACGGCGGACGAGCAGCGAGATGCCCCACGCGGCCAACGCGAGCCCCCCGGCCGCGAGGGCGGCGAGGACGATCTGGTTGGAGTACGGGACATCCAGGAGCTTGAGGCCGCTGAGCGCCAGCGCCGTGGCGAGGGCGAGGCGCAGCGCGGTCTCGGGCAGGCCGACGCTGATCTGGCTCCCGATCAGGACGCCGGGAATGGAGCCCACCAGGAGCCAGGCAATGGCCGGGACGTCCACGTTTCCGGCCACGAGGTGGCCGACGCCCGCAACGAGCAGCAGCACGGCGGCGTGGGCGATGTCGGTGCCGACCACGTACTTCGCGGCCAGCGGGTACGCGAGGAGCATGGCGAGGGCGAAGAGCGTCCCGCTCCCGACCGAGGTGAGCCCGACGATGAAGCCGCCGACGAGGCCGATCGAGACGGCCACGATCCGATCGCGCCGCGTCAGGTGACCGAGGCCGCTCGCCCCTCCGGAGTGGGTCAGACCCTTGGCGACGAACGCAAGGGCCCCGAAGAGGAGCGTGTAGCCGAGCACCTGACCCTGCACCGAGTCGACCTCGTCGCCGTACCGGTCCGTGAGGTACGTCGCGACCCAGACGCCCACCAGCGAGGCAGGAGCGCTTCCCAGCAGCATCCAGGCGGCGAGGCGGGCCCTCACCGTCCCCAGGCGACGGTGCCGCACGGCGCCGAAAGACTTGAAGATCGCCCCGTGGAGGATGTCCGTCCCGATCGCAGTCGACGGATTGAAGTTGAAGAGGAAGATGAGGATCGGGGTCATGAGCGCGCCGCCGCCCATGCCTGTCATCCCGACGAGCAACCCGGTGACGAGACCGGCGAGAGCGAGTCGCGGGTCGTTCACGCGCGGGTCAGTGGACGACGATGACGTCGCACGGGGCGCGTCGCAGGACGTTCTGGGCCACGCTGCCCTCCACGAGCCGCTCGATGAAGCCCTTCTTGCGCATCCCGACGACGATCAGGTCGGCGTCGCGCTCGCGCGCGAGCGCGACGATCGCCTCGGCCGGCTGCCCGACCGAGCGAACGACTTCCGCCGTCACTCCCCGGCTTTCCAGGAACGTCTTCGCCTGTTCCAGGCGCTCGCGCCCGTAGCGCTCCGCCTCCGCCTCCTCGTCGTGGTCGGGCGGGACGACGTTGGTGACGACCAGCGAGGCGCCGAAGGCCTTGGCCAGCTCGACGGCGCGTGAGAGGGTCCCGCTCTCGGGATCGTCGTAGGCGACGACGATCGTCTCAACGAGTGCCACGCCGGACAGGGTAGGCGCTCCTGCGGCCGTCTAGTCGAGCGTGCGAACGAAGATGTCCCCCACGCCGTTCGTGTCGTCCGGGACGAGGTTGGCAGCCCAAGACGAGAAGACCGCGTGCAGCCCGTCGGCGGAGAGCGCCTGCGTGAAGCTGTCGCCATCCGCCTCCCCGTCGGTCGTTGAGAGGCTCACCCTCGTGGTCGTCCCGCTGGCCACGTCGCGCACAAAGGCGTCGAACCCCGACAGGAGCCAGGGCACCCCGTTCGTGTCTCCGGAAATGAGGTTGTCGGCCACAGAATGGAAGAGCACGTATCTCCCGTCGGCGGAGATGCCGGCCGCGACGCTCATGCCGTTGCTCGGGCCTCCGGCGGAAGTGACGTCGAGCCGAACCGCAGTGCGTGCCGTCCGGTCGCGCAGCCGAACCGAGCTCCCGCAACCGATCCCGGACTCGTGCGCGAAGACGACCCGGTTCCCGGTGCCGTCCAGCTTCGGCTCATACGCATCGACCGGGTAGCAGCCACGCAGCTGGCGCCCTTCGGAGTCGACGTTCTCTCTCGACGTCTTCCGAGTCGCAAGGACATGGACGAAGATGTCCCTCGCCCTCCGGTTCACGTCGGGGCCGCCGACGAGGTTCAAGGAGCGGGAGCTGAACGCGACCACGGCGCCGTCACCGGAGATGTCCGGTTCGAGGCTGGGCCCGTCGCCCGAAACGCCGGCGCTCGAGCGGCTGACACGGATCGTCGTGCCCGTGTTCCGCAACCGCACGTACACGTCCTGAAGGTGGGTATCGCCGCGCACGAGCCGAGCCTGGGAGACGAACGCGACCCTTAGCCCGTCGGCGGAGATCGCCGGGTCGAGGCTGCCGCCGTCGCCCTGGCGCTCGCTCGACGTCACGCTCACCCGCGTCGTCGTTCCGGCCGCCACGTTGCGGACGAATACGTCGGCCACGCGGTTGGTGTCACGGGGAACGAGGTTCGAGGCCTTGGAGCCGAAGACGATCAGGTTCCCGTCGGCCGAGACGTCGACCCCGATTCCGCTCCCCCGATTGCCCTGCGCCTCCGCCGAGGAAACGCTCACGCGAATCGTCTCACCGGTCAGCCGGTCGCGCCGAAAAACGTCGGCCGCATTGTTCGTGTCCCCGGCGACCAGGTTGTGGGCATACGAGGCGAAGGCGACGTACCGCCCGTCCGCCGAGATCGCCGTCCCCAAGCCCTCGAGCGAACCGATCCTGCCCTCGGCCTCCACGCCTCCCGACGAGACGTTGATCCGCTCCGTCGTAGCCGCGCCCGCCCAGGTGGGGACCAACGCGAGCAGACCGGCCGCACACGCGGCCACCAGAGGCAGTGCACGCCGGTGGAGACGCTCCCCGATGCCCGATTATCCCGGACCGGCGTTCTGGGTTCACGGAGGGCGCCCGGGCAACTCCGGGCACCCTCGGTTTTTCTAGACCGGGAAGCGGACCTCGCAGCCCACGGTCGCCGGGTCGAGCGCGCCGTCGTAGTGAGCCGTGTCGACGTCCGCGCCGCAGCTGTAGAAGCTGTCAAGACCGAGGTTGCCCTCGAGCCGGTCGCTGCCGGCACCGCCGTCGAGCCGGTCGTCGCCGTCGCCGCCGACGAGCTGGTCGGCACCGTCCTCGCCGTAAGAGGCCGTCGGCGCTGGGGCAGTCCGTTTCAAGCCACCGACTGAGCTAGACTCGCCACTACGACGCCCGCTGGGTCCGCTTAGTCGCTTCTCTTCCTTTCGGGTGACCGTCCAAAGAAGCGGCGGAGAGGAGCCGGATGACGGCTCCGAGCGACCGAGCAAACCCCTTGCTGGCGGTGACGAACGCGATCATCGGTCTGCATAGGGACTTCTACGGACGCGGCGCGACCCGGGGGCGGACGATCATGCAGGGCAACTACCTGGTCTGCTTCCTGGAGGACATCTACACGAAGGGCGAGCGCACGCTGATCGACGCCGGGAAGTTCGCGACCGTCCACCAGGCGCGACACGACTTCCAGGAGGCGATGGAACCGCGGTTCGTCGACGCGGTCGAGGAGCACACCGGTCGCCGCGTCGACGCCTTCCTGTGCCAGGTGGGGACAAACCCCGACATCGCCATCGAAGCCTTCTGGCTCGCGCCGAACGGTGGCCCACCCGAGCGCTGAGCGGCCGCTCTAGTGGTCAGCGCGAGGCCGGACGTCGTCCGTTGAGGTAAGCGCGCGGGTTGCCGCGTCGTCAAGCGGCACGATCTTCTCGACGAGCGAGTAGCTGACGAGCTCGTCGACGACACGCTCGATCTCGAGCCGCTCGTGGCCCGGGAGGATGAAGAACGTCTTCGGGCGGGCCCGCACGGCCTCGTACTCGACCAGCCTGAGCTCGATCCTGTCCGTGCACTGGGTGTTGCTGCACTCGCAGAGATAGTCGGTCGTGCCGTCGGGTATGGCATCGGCCAACGCGCGCAGGTGTTCGTTCACCTCACGGAAGATGACCTGGTTGTGCGCCAGGCGCTGAGAGGACAGAGGCACGGTTGCTCCCTTGGTTGCTTCGCCTCGAAGCCGGGAGCGGAGACCGCTCGTCGCCGCGAGCGCCAGGGCTAGGTGCGGCGGAGGAACAGGAAGCGCCGAAGGGGCGCACCCGACGCAATCAGCTTAGCGCGGTCGGCTACGCCAGGATCTCGCGCTTGTAGAAGTCGAGAAATCCTTCTTGGTCGGGCCCGACCTGGTGGACGTAGACATGGTCGTAGCCTGACTCCGCGAACTCGTCGATCGCCACGCGGTGAGCGTCGGGGTCAGGCCCGCAGACGACCTTCTCGGCCACGTCGTCCTCGGAGACCAGCTCGGCCGCCTGCTCGTAGTGGCGCGGCAGCGCGAGCTCCTGGCCGAGGTCGCCGGGAAGCGCCGCGTTCGGCCACCACTCGAGCGCGGTCTTCCGGGCGCTCTTCTCGTCCTCGGCCCAGCAGACAGTCACCTGTCCGATCCTCGGCTTGCCGGATCCACCGGCGGCGTCGAACTCGGCCAGGAGCTCCGCGTCGGGCGCCGTCCCGATGAACCCGTCGCCCACCTGCCCGGCGAGCTTCGCAGCTTCGGGCTTTCCCGCTGCCACCATGATGTCCGGAGCCTCGTCGGGGAGCGTGTAGAGGCGTGCTTCCTCAACCGTGTAGTACCTGCCGTGGTGGCTCTGGTAGCCGCCCTGCCAGAGCAGCCTGATCACCTCGATCGCCTCCGCCAGCATCTCGACCCTCACGCTTCCTTCGGGCCAGCGGTCGCCGAGGATGTGTTCGTTGAGACTCTCGCCGGTGCCGACACCGAGGAAGAAGCGGCCGGGCATGAGGGAGGCGGTCGTGGCGGAGGCCTGCGCGATGATCGCGGGATGGGTGCGGATCGTGGGGCAGGTGACACCGGTGCCGAGCCGCAGCGATTCGGTGGCCTCGGCGATCGCGCCGATCACGGTCCAGACGAACGCGCTCTGGCCCTGGCGGTCGGTCCAGGGATGGAAGTGGTCCGAGATGAGCGCGTACGAGAAGCCGCGCTCCTCAGCCATGGTCGCGTAGCGGACGAGATCGGCCGGCCCATGCTCCTCCGAGGAGAGGGCGTAGCCGATCTCGGGTCGATCCGCCACCGGGCTAGCTCTTGCGGGCGGCCGCCTTGCCGCCCTTGCGCCCGGCGGCCTTCTTCTGCGCTGTCGTCCCGCCCTGCGACGAGTTCCCGCCGGAGCCGGACTTCTTCCCGCCGCGGCTCGACGCGCCGGGCGAGTTGGCAATCTTGGCGGCGCGCTCCTTGGACATCCCCTTGTCCTTGAGCGCCTCGTACTGCTTCTCGTTCTTCACGTTCGCGCGCTTGTTCGGCATGACCCCTCCTTTGACTCGGACACGCCGAACCGATACCCGCGACGTTCGGTCGAAAACCGGTTGGACCGGGAAGGCCGGCGAAGAGACGGACCTTCCCGCAGAAGCCGTCTCCGGTGCCCGGGGCACCCCGGCCGAGGTCGCCCGGGCAGAGGTTCCAGAACCTGGGGCGGGGGAACGGTGCCCCCCATGAGGACCGTGTTTGCGATCTACCTTGTCGGCCCGCTCATCGGTCTCACGCTCTTCTTCGTGATCGGATTTCTCGGGAGGTAGCGCATGCGGGCGTTCGTGCGCGACAACTCCCTCTCGCTCTTCTTCCTCGTCCTCTTCCTCGCGGCCCTCGCGGGACAGTCCGTCGCCGGTTGGCTCGACTTCAACGACGAGGCGCGCACCCACAACTCGGACACCTACTCCTACGGCCGCTATGTGTTCTCTTCCTACTTCGGCCGCGCAGTGCTGGAGAACTGGCAATCGGAGTACCTCCAGTTCGTGCTCTTCATCGTCGCGACCGTCTGGTTCGTCCAGCGCGGCTCCAACGAGTCCAAGAGGCCCGGGGAGGAGGGTCTCGAGACCGACGAGAGGCAGCTGGTCGGCAGCAACGCCCAGAGCAATTCGCCGCGTTGGGGGAAGGTCGGCGGCTGGCGGACGACGATCTACTCCAACTCGCTCTTGCTCGTCATGGCGACGCTGTTCGTCGGAAGCTGGTTCGGCCAGTCGCTCACCGGATGGCGGGAGTACTCGAGCCAGCAGGAAGAGCACGGGCAGCCGGCGACATCGTGGGCCGGGTACCTGACTCAACCGGACTTCTGGGAGGCAACGCTCGAGAACTGGCAGTCGGAGTTCCTCGCCGTCGGCTCGATGGCCGCGTTCACGATCTACCTCCGGCAGCGCGGCTCGCCGGAGTCGAAGCCGGTCGGCGCCCCGCACGACCAGACGGGGACCTCGGGCTGATACGAGGTAGGGCCGGCCGAGCCCTCTACCCGGCCGGCCCTGTGTGCCGCTACGCGGCTGCTGTGACCCCTTCCTTGCTCAGCCGGGTCGCGATCTTCTCGACTTCTCTGAGCGCGTCCTTCTCCTGCTTCAGGTTCTTGTCCAGGAGCTCGACCGCCTCATCCTCGCCCAGGCCCTTGGCCATCCGCCTGAGGCCTTCATACGCGGCGATCTCGTAGTTCTCGGTGCGCGCGGCTGCGCCGACGTCGATGAGGTCGATCAGGCTCGGGGAGGTCTCTTCGACGAGCTGGTCGTGCTCCTTCTTGAGGCCCTCAAAACCGACGCACTCCTCCTCGTGCGGCTCCTCGCCGAGGAGCTCAAAGACCTTCTCGACGTTGGAAACGTGCTGACGCGTTTCCTTCAGGTGGCTCTCGAGGCCGGTGGTGAACTCCTCGTCGTTGACCTCCTCGATCAGCTTGGGCAGCGTCTCGCCGGCGAGCTTGCGCTCGACGTAGAGGATGTCGCCAAGCTCGTGGAGGAACAGCTCCCGCGGGCTCGTGATCTCTGGCATTGCCTGACCCCTTTCGATTGGTGTCCGGCTCCGATACCCGCATCGACATCTTCGTAACTCCCGTGTAAGGCGCGAGGTTTCGAGGCCGTCCAACTCGGTAGGAGAAGACGAAGCCAACGAGGAGGACGACAGATGAAGCGCACCGCATTCTTCGCCGCGATCGTCGCGGCCTCCGTCTACTTTCTGGATCGCCAGAACGGAAAGCGGCGGAGGCGCATGGCGATGGACAGGACGGCCGGCTTCTTCCGCCGGAGGCTCCGCCAGCTCGACCGGGGCCGGCGAAGCGTGGTCGCCGCCGGGTACGGCGTCACGCAGAAGGCAAAGCACCTACGCGAGGAAGAGAAGCCGCAGCCGAACGACGCCACACTGAAGGCCAAGGTCGAGAGCGAGGTCTTCAGAGACCAGCGTGTTCCCAAGGGCAAGGTCGACGTCAACGCCGAGGACGGCGTCGTCTACCTCAGAGGAGAGGTCGACTCGCCCAATCTCGTCGCCGAGCTCGAGAAAGCGACGCGGAAGGTCCACGGCGTCCGCGAGGTCGAGAACCTGCTCCGCACCGACGAAGGCAAGGTGTCGTAGGGATGCAGGAGCCCGGGCTCGACCGCCAGGAGTGGGAGACCGAGTGGGCCGCGCTCGAGCCGCTCGTGGTCGACGCGCCCGGCGAGGCTCTGCCGGAGCTCGACCGGCTCGTCGGGCACATGCTGGTCGAACGCGGGTATCCGCTCGAGGAAGGCGAGGTCGAACGCACGGCCGAGGAAGGCATCGACCCGGAGGTGCTGGCCGGCTACCGCGCTGGGCATGACATCGCCACGCGGGTGGAGCGCGGTGACGACGTCGATCCTGCCGAGATCGGCCAGGCCGTCGGCCTGTTCCGCGAGCTGTACGAGCACCTCATCGCCCGGGAGGCGCAGCAGCGCTAGCAGTTGGCTCTACCCCGAGTAGCGACCGCGGAGCGTGAAGCTCGCCTGGGCGCTGACGCATCCGAGCTTGGGCCGCTTCGCTCTCTGGGTGAGCCTGCCGACGATGCGAGTCGCCCGGCAGCGGCGCCCAACGGCCTCCGCTGCGACGACCCTGATCGTGGGCGTGACCTCGGAGGTCACCACCGCACCGCCCACGCCCCTCTCGGGCACTGCGGCGGATCGCCGAGGCCAACGCGCGAAAACGCTCGAGCGCCTGCGGGTGGGCGACAAGGCATGAGCCCCGTTCGGGCGCGCCGCGACCGCAGGGCGGCGCGCCCGGTTGTTCTCCTCGTAGCGCTAGGCGGCGGCGAGGCTCGTCAACGACTCCTCGTCGTCGACCGTCTGCTCCTCGTCTCCGCGGAGACGCGCTCGTACCGCCTCCAGGAGCTCCGCCTCGCGCTCGTCTTGTTCGCGCTCGAGGCGACCCCAGAGGTCGCTGGCACCTTCACCCCACACGTCGGACCCCCGTCCTCGGTCTTGACCTTCGGAGGTGGAATACCCGAGCAGGCGAGAGTTCGAAACCGCTAGCCGAACGAGTTGTACTGACGGCTGTTCGCCACGGCGTTCCCGCCCTGCCGGATCGGGACGCCGACCTTCTCGACGCCGGTGCAGCTCCCGCCCCGGCCGTCAGTGACCCGGTAGGTGATCTTGTAGACGCGCCCGTTGCCCTTGGCGACGCGCTCCGACTTCAGCTTGAGCTCGGCGGGCTTGCCGGAAACCCTCTGTGCGTCCGGGCCTTTGTCCGTGCGGCCGGTGGCGAGCCTCGTCTTCTCGTCCTGAGTGACGGCCGTGATCGCGTAGGTCAGCACGTCGCCGTTCCCGTCGGTCGCGCCGGAGAGCTTGACGACGACGAACTGCGCCCGCGCCGGCCAGAGCTTCGTCTTGGACGGCACGACGCTCGCGCACCCGGGCGCGACGTTCGCCTCGACGACGGAGACCGACACGAGACCCTCGTCGGCCAGCTGGCCGTCCGTGACCTCGTACGTGAAGCTGTCGGGGCCGAGGTAGTCGGGATCGGGCGTGTAAGTGCAGACTCCGGTCGTCGGGCTGCAGGAGACGGAGCCGTGATCCGGGTCGCTCGCGGTCGTGACCGAGAGCGCGTCGCCGTCGACGTCCGTGTCCCCGACGAGCACGCTGACGTTCCCGGGCGTCTCTTCGTCCGTCGTCAGGGCGTCGTCGTCGGCGACCGGCGCGTCGTTGACGCCCGTGACAGTGACCGAGACGGAGCCGGTGTCCGTGCCGCCGTTCCCGTCGCTAACCGTGTACGTGAACGTATCGGCGCCCGTGTAGTTGAGCGCGGGCGTATATGTGCACGTGGTTGCATCGCAGGAGGCGGTGCCGTGGGCGCCGTTCGTGGAGCCGGTCACGGAGAGGGAGTCGCCCTCGAGATCGGTGTCGTTCGGGAGGACGTCGACCTGACTCGCGGTCTCCTCCGGGGTCGAGAGCGAGTCGTCGACCGCGAGCGGGGCGTCGTTGCCGGGGAGCACCGTGACGTTGACCGTTCCCGTGTCCGACTTGCCGCGGCCGTCCGAGACCGTGTAGTCGAAGGAGTCCGGCCCGTTGTAGTTCGCGCTCGGCGTGTACGTGCAGACCCCGCCCGCGGCGCAGGAGACCGTGCCGTGGGCCGCCGTCGGTGCCGACGTCGCCACGCTCAGGGTGTCACCGTCGACGTCCGTGTCGCCGACCAGCACGTTTGTCGCGCCGGCGTTGTCCTCGAGCGTGGAGATCGCGTCGTCGTCGGCCACCGGCGGGGTGTTCTCCGGGGTGACGGTGATGTTGACCGTCGCCGTGTCCGTGCCGCCGTGCCCGTCGGAGATCGTGTACTGGAACGAATCCGGCCCGCTGTAGTCCGCGACCGGGGTGTAGCTGCACCCGCCGCCGCCCAGGCAGGCGACGGCGCCGTGCAGGGCGGCCGGGGAGAGCGTCGTGACGAGCAGCGTGTCGCCGTCGATGTCGACGTCGTTCGTGCGCACGTTGAGCGAGCCCATCTGGTCCTCCGAGGTGACGAGCGAGTCGTCGACCGCGTTCGGGACATCGTTCACGGGCGTCACCGTGACCTCGACATTGGCGGTGTCCGTCCCGCCCTGGCCGTCGGTGATCGTGTACGAGAAGGTGTCGAAGCCCTCGAAGTTCGGTTCCGGCGTGTAGGTGCAGATGCCGCCGACAGTGCACGAGACCGTGCCGTTGTCGGCTGTCGGCTCGAGCGTCTCGACGGCGATCGGGTCGCCGTCGTCGTCGATGTCGTTGGCGAAGACGTCGACGCTGTCCGACGTGTCCTCGGCGAGGGTCAGCGAGTCGTCGCTCGCGCTCGGCTCCTCGTTCGTCGGCACGACCTCGACGGTGACGTCCCCGATGTCCGTGCCGCCTTGACCGTCGGACACCGTGTACGTGAACGAGTCGGCTCCGGTGAAGTCCGGGTCGTTGGGGATGTAGACGCAGTCGGATCCGCTGCAGCTCACGGAGCCGTTCGCGCCGTCCGTCCAGTTCTCGATCGAGAGCGGGTCGCTGTCGGGATCGGTGTCGTTTTCGAGAACGTTCGTGCTGCCCGCGGTTCCCTCGGCCGTGTTGAGCTGGTCCGGGTTGGCTACCGGAGGCCCGCTCGAGCCGCCGTCCGCAAGCGTGACCTGCGCCTGCGCGCCGACCGCAAGGACGAAGAGCGCGACGAAGAAGGCGACGCGAGGGCGAATTCTCGTGGCAGGCATGTGTCGCAGATCCCGTTCCGCAGGCTGGTGGAGGAGCGCGCGGCCGCGCGCGTGAGGTAGATGTCGGAAAGGGCGAGCGACGGCATGAGGCTCGGACGAGGGTTTCTGCGCTTGACATATCGACATATATCGTTACGATAACCATCGATATGACTTCGACCCTCGACGTGATCGCCTGTTGCCAGCCGCTCGCCTCTTCGCGGCTCTCCGACGAGGAGGCGGGGGCGACGGCGACGCTCTTCAAGGCACTCGCGGACCCGGCGCGGGTGAGGATCGTGAACATGCTCGCCACGCGCGACGAGCCCGTCTGCGCGTGCGAGTTCCACCCCGCCCTCGGCCTCAGCCAGGCGACGGCCAGCCATCACCTGAAGAAGCTGACCGATGCGGGCCTGCTCGAGCGCGAGCAGCGCGGCAAGTGGGCGTACTTCTCACTCAACCCCGAGGCCTCGGCGCGGCTGGCCGGCCTCATCCACTTCCCGGAGGTCGTTCGATGAGCACAGACACTGCCGATACCAAGGACGCCATTCGCGAACAGGTGCGCCAGCGCTACGCCGAAGCCGCCCGAACGGTCACGGAAGGCTCGGGAGCGAGCTGCGGGAGCGGCTCCTGCTGCGAGAACGATCCGCCCGGTGCCTTCGGAGAGGTTCTCTATTCGGCCGCAGAGCGGGGCGAGCTCCCGGACGCCGCCGCCCTCGCGAGCCTCGGCTGTGGCAACCCCACGGCTGTTGCCGACCTGAACGAGGGCGAGGTCGTGCTCGACCTCGGCTCGGGCGGCGGCATCGACGTCATCCTCTCCGCGAAGCGCGTCGGTCCGACCGGGACCGCCTACGGCCTCGACATGACCGACGAGATGCTCGCGCTGGCGCAGCAGAACGCCCGCGACGCGGGGATCCCCAACGTTCACTTCCTGAAGGGCCTGATCGAGGCGATCCCGCTTCCGGCGGACTCGGTCGACGTCGTCATCTCCAACTGCGTCATCAACCTCTCGGCGGACAAGACCGCCGTGCTCACCGAGATCGCCCGCGTCCTGCGGCCCGGCGGGAGGATCGGAATCACGGACGTGGTCGCCGAGGATCGCCTCAGCCCCGAGGAGCGCCTCGAGCGCGGCGACTTCGCGGGCTGCATCGCCGGCGCACTCTCCATCGGCGAGTACGAGGCCGGCCTCGAAGCCACCGGGTTCGAGGACATAAGCGTCACGTTCACGCACGAGGTCACCGACGGCATCCACGGAGCGATCGTCAAGGCGCGCATGCCTACCGATCCAGCCGCTAAGGGTCTCCCGGTCGTCAAACCCGCAACGAGCGCCGGATGCTGCTGACCGCCTCGCTAGGTGTCGTCCCCGACCGCTGCCGTCCTTGCGTGCTCCCCGCGCAAGAGCTGGTAGGCGACGGCGCCGAGCAAAGCGCCGACGAGCGGCGCGAGCAAGTAGATCCAGAGCGCTTCCAGCTCGCCTGCTGCTAACGCCGGCCCGAGCGAGCGGGCCGGGTTCATCGACGCCCCGCTGACCGGCCCGCCGACGAGGGCGCAGAGACCGACCGTCCCGCCCACCGCGATCGCCGCCGCTTCGCCGACGGCTCGGGTGTCGGTGGCGACGGCCATGATGACGAGCATGAGGAAGAACGTCAGCACGACCTCCCAGACGAAGCTCTGGGCGTCCGAGCCCGACGGCTGCGTCGCGCCGACGCTAACGATGTCGCCGAGTGAGGCCCGGAGAAGAAGCGCCGCGGCGATCGCTCCGAGGCACTGCCCCAGCCAGTAGGCCCCGACTCGGCTCCAGGGGAAATGGCGGCTGAGCGCGAACGCGAAGGACACGGCCGGATTGAGGTGGGCGCCGGAGATGTGCCCGAGCGCGTAGATCATCGTCGTGATGACGAGCCCGAAAGCGAGCGCGATCCCCAGCTGACCGAAGGCGCCGCTCTTCGCGGCAACCATGATCGCGCCGGAGCCGAAGAAGACGAGCGCGAAGGTGCCGAGTGCTTCGGCGGCGACTCGGCGCGCCAGCATCACTCCCGTTCGTCAGGCACGAGTTCGGCGAGCAGCGTCTGCACGCGGGCATCGATGTCGTCGCGGATGGCGCGCACGGTCTCGAGATCCTTGCCGGCGGGATCCGCGAGCTCCCAGTCGAGGTAGCGCTTCCCCGGATAGATGGGGCACGCGTCGCCGCAGCCCATCGTGATCACCGCGTCCGCCGCCCGGACGACCTCGTCGGTGAGCGGCTTCGGAAACTCCTGGTCCAGGTCGATCCCGAGCTCGGCCATCGCCTCGACGACGGCCGGGTTGATCTCCTCGGCCGGATCGGAACCGGCCGAGCGCACGTGCACCTTCCCAGCGGCGCGGAGGTTCATGAGTCCCGCCGCCATCTGCGAGCGTCCCGCGTTTTGGACGCAAACGAACAAGACCTCTGGCTGCTCCTTCACGATCGTCCCCTCTGCCTGTCCGAGAGCCTTCAGCCGTTCCCGTGCGAAGCGATGCGCAAGAACGGGCACGAACACGTTGATCCTCGCGTCTCCGAGGAGGTTGAGGGAATCCGCGATGTAGCGCTCGATCGTCTCCTGCGAGAACACGCCCGCGAACTCGCCTGCGAGGGCATCGGCAGCCTGGCGGACGTGATGCTGGGTGACGGGGTCGAGTACGTTCATCGCGGCCTCCTGGGAGATTGATCGCGGTCGATGTAGTCTTACCGAGGACATCGACCGTCGTCAATTTCCGTTCACCAGATGAAAACGATCACCCCCATCGCCGCCAGCTGCCCGCCGCTCCTGGAACGAGCCCTCGCGCCTCAGGAGGCCGACGACCTCGCACGAGTCCTGAAGGTGCTTGCCGAGCCGGCGCGGCTTCGGCTCCTCAGCCTGATCCAGGCCCAACCCGGCGGAGAAGCGTGCGTCTGCCACCTGGTCGAGCCGCTCGGGCTCTCCCAGGGGACGGTCAGCCATCACCTGAAGGCTCTCCTGAGCGCCGGGCTCGTCACCCGCGAGCAGCGTGGGAGCTGGGCGTACTACCGAGTTGTGCCCGAGGCGCTCCAGTCGGTCAGAGCGCTGCTCGGGTAACGGACCTACGGTGTTCCTCGAGCGGCTCGGGGAGGACCGAGATCCTCCCCGAGCCTCGCGTGGTCGTTAGCCGGTGCGAGCGGCCTCGACCACCTCCTCATCGGGCGAGAAGGAGGTCTCGACTTCCAGCTGCTCCTCTCCGCGGAAGATCGTGAAGCCCACGACCGCCCCCGTCGCAAGCGTCGGATCGCCGTTCTCGTTGAACGAGAAGTCGCCGAGGAAGCCGTCCTCCACCTCGGTTGCGAAGAGCTGCTCGATGACGCCTGCTCGCGTGAAGTCGGAGTTCGCGATCGCCTCGAGGACGATCTGAGCCGCCTGGGCTCCGTAGACGCCGTACGGATCGACGGGCTGGTCGCCCACCCTCGTCGAGAACTCGTCGATGAACTCCTGACCGGCCGGGCCGAACTCCTCGATGGGCACGCCGGCGACCGAGAAGAAGGCGCCACGCGTGTTCTCGACGCCGGACTCGTCGATCGAGCTCTGCTGGGTGAACCCGTCGGGCATGTACAGCTTGACGGTCTCGTTGTCCCCCAGGACCTTGACCTTGTCCTTGATCACCTGGGCGCCGTTCTCGTCGGTGAGGCCGCCGAGGAACACGCCGTCCGCTCCGGATTGCTTGATCTTGTTCATCAGCGCCTCGTAGTTCGTGGCGCGCGGGTCCCAGGCGTCGAAGCCGAGAACCTCGATCCCGAGGTGCTCGGCGGCCCCTCGGACGTTCGTCGCGACTCCGAGCCCGTAGGCCTCCTTGTCGTTGAGGATGTACAGCTTCGTCGTGCCCTGCTCCTGCATGAACTGCGCGAGCGCGGCACCCTGGTAGGCGTCGTGGGCTACGACGCGAACGTAGTTGCGCGTGCCCGACGGGTAATAGCGATCGGGCTCGTCGTCGGCGCAGCCCGGCCCGCCCTCGGTCAGACAGACGTACGTGTTCGCCGGCGAGACCATGGCCAGGCCGCCGCCCGGCGCCTGGTTGAGCACGGGTAGCTCGACCGCCGCGCAGCCGGAGTTGAACGTGCCGATCACGGCCAGCAGCGAAGCGTTCTCAGCGTATGCGTTGGCGTTCTGACTGCACTTGCCCGGATCCCACTTGCCGAGCTGCGCCGTCGAGTCGTCGCACGATTGGAAGCCGACGTTGACCGCGCCTGCCTTCCATCCTGCCGAGTCGAGCACCTGGCGGATCGCTTCGACGATCTGCAGAGTCTGCGTCCGCGAGGACCCCTGGAGCACCATGTCCGAGGCGATCAGGACGTGCGGATCGCCCTCCCCCTCGTACTCGATGTCGGTGCACGAGGCCGACGGGAGCGCCGTCACCTCCGGCAACGGCGGAACGCCTTCCGCTTCCGTATTGCCTGTGCCCTCCCCGGCGCTCCCACCCTCGTCTCCTCCGCAGCCCACCGCTGCGATCGCGAACGTGGCGGCGAGGAGCGCGAGCGCCGCCAGCATCGTGGTTCGCTTCACCACAGGATCCCTCCTCTCACCGATTGACGCGCAGGCGCGCTAACCCGTGACGGCCCTGTTCGTCGGACCTGTCAAGTCGGCGCCGCTGGAACGCTCACCAACGCAGGCAAACGGGGGCGAAAAACGGAGCAAACGCGGAGCAAAGGGCACGGGGGTCTCTCGTTCTCGCTGCTCGGGCCGCTCGAGGCCCGTGTCGACGGCGAGGCGCTCCCGCTCGGCGGCGCTCGGCAGCGCTCGTTGCTCGCGCTCCTGCTCCTGCATGCCAACGAGCCGGTCTCGCGCGAGCGGCTGATCGAGGGGGTGTGGGGCGCCGAGCGACCGAGCACGATCGGTGCCGCCCTGAACGTCCACCTGTCGAAGATCCGCAAGCTGCTCGCGGCCGCCGGCATGGACGCGACTCTCGTGACCGAGCCGCACGGCTACGTCCTCCGGATCGACCCGGAACGGCTCGACCTGCACCGCTTCGACCGGCTGGCCCGCGAGGGGCGGCAGGCACTGCTGGCCGGACGCTCCGAGGAGGCCGCCACGATCCTGGAGCAGGCGCTCGTGCTCTGGCGCGGCCCGCCGCTCGCCGAGCTCGAGCTCGACGCGTCGGTTGACGCTGGGCTGGGTCGCCTCTGCGAGCTCCGCCTGACCGCGCTCGAGGACCGGTTCGAGGCCGGGCTCCTGGCCGGCCGACACACCGAGCTGGCCGCGGAGCTCGAGGAGTTCGTACGCGAGCATCCCCTGCGCGAGCGGGCGAGGGCCGAGCTGATGATCGCGCTCTATCGCGGCGGCCGTCAGTCGGAAGCACTCCAGGCCTACCGCGACGTGCGAGTGCTCCTTGCCGAAGAGCTTGGGCTCGACCCCGGCCCGGAGCTCCAGCGTCTCGAGAAGGCAATCCTCGTCCAGGACGCGTCGCTCATCGTGTCGAAGCCACGCCGGCTGCCGCGACGCCGCCGTGCGCGGCGCCTTGCAGCCGCGCTCGCCCTGGGCCTGGCCCTGGTGCCGGTGTTGGTTCTCGGCCGAGGCGGCCCCGGCACACCGGCAACCGAGCCGCTCGGTGAGGTCGTGCTCGCGCATGCGAGCGACGTCGCCGTCATCCATCCCGACACCAACAAGGTGGTCGCCCGCGTGCCGGTCGGCTCCAGTCCGGCGGTCATCCGGGAGGGAGACGGCTCCGTCTGGGTGGCGGACAGGCTCGACCTGACCGTGACCGAGATCGACCTCGAGAGCCGCCGGGTCCTGCGTACTCTCGGCGTCGGCTTCCGGCCCGACCACCTGGCGGCGCGCAACGACACCGTCTGGGCGTTCGACAAGGAGGAGCGAGTGCTCGCGAGGCTCGGCGAGGAGCAGACGTGGGAGCGCTACGAGCACCCCGACTTCACCGACGTCGACATGCTCGCTCTGGACGACCACGCAGTCTGGCTCGCCGGCGGAAGGCGGCTGATCCGAGTCGACCCCGACTCCGGCGCGGTCGTGAAGAGCGTGTCGGTGCCGGACCAGCTCGACGGCCTCGCAACCGCCGGCGGCAACGTGTGGGCCGTGAGCAGCACCGCGGCGGCCATCCTCGACATCGATCCCCTGACGGCCGAGATCCGTGACCGGATCCCGATGCCCGGAGGTCTCGGCTCGGGCCACACGACACTCTCGATCTCGGCGGATACAGACTTCATCTGGGTGCTGAACGGCGAGACGGCGACGGTCGTCAAGATCGACCCCACGCTCCACGACATCGTGGAGACCTACCGGCTCCCGGCCGGCCGCGGCTCGCTCTCGCTCGCAGCAGGCGAGGGAGCCGCCTGGATCAGCAACGCGTTCGACGGGACCGTCACCCGCATCGACGAGGGCACGAACGAGGTCGCCTCGATCGCAGTCAGCGCCTACTCGAGCCCGAAGCACGTCACCGTGGCAGGCGGGCTCGTGTGGGTGAGCATCGCCGACGACCGCGCACCGCACTAGGCGAGACTCCGAGCCGGGGCGGCCTGGTTCCAAGCCAAAACGGACGAGCTGCGCCCGGGCGAGTTCAAATCGAGCCTCTTAAGGCGTATCCTCGGGCTCAGGGACGGCCTTTCATCCGTTGCCGTTGCGCGACTTGACGGTCGCGCCTGAGGGGCACGTCCGGTCCAGCAGACACTGGAAGGACCCCCGGAATGGTGGATTCGGCGCTCGCGCTGGGAGAACCCGTGGATGTGGCACCCCGCGCGCAGAATGCCGGGCTCATCGGCCTCATCGCCCTGGCCGGCGCAGCGGCCGCCTCGTGCTCGCTCGTCCTCGCCCTGACGAACGACGCGATCGGCGCCGACGTGGGCGAGCCGCTCGTCATCGCGCTCCTGTCGGTCTGGGTGACGACGTCGTACATACTCTGCGGGCTCATCGCCTGGTGGCACCGGCCCGCGAGCCACTTCGGCCCGCTCATGATCGCCGCGGGGTTCGCCAACTTCCTCTCGAGCCTCGCTTGGTCGACCAACGACGTCGTCTTTACGTTCGGGCAGTCGCTCGACCTCCTGCCCCCCGTCATCTTCCTGCACGTGTTCCTGGCGTTTCCGAGCGGCCGCCTGCGCACGCGCTTCGAGCGTTGGCTCGTACTCACGGCGTATGTCACGGCAATCGGGCTCGAGCTGGTTCGGATGACCTTCGGCTATTTCGGTCCCCTCAACCTGCTCGAGATCACCGAGAACGCGGACGCCGCGCTAGTCGCCACCCGGATGCAGCTCACGCTGATCAGCGCCTACTGCCTGACGGGTGTGGGCATCCTGGTCGCCCGCAGGTTGCGCGATGGCCGGCAGCTGCGCTGGTCGCTCGCGCTTCTCGCCGACGCATTTGGGCTTGCGCTCGTCATGATCGCTGCACTCCTCATGTCGGCTGCGTGGGGCGGTCCCGCGGTGCAGCAGATCCGCTGGGCGACGTTTGCCACGCTCAGCCTGGCGCCGGTCGCCTTTCTCGTCGCTCTCCTCCACTCACGCCTTGCCCGCTCGTCGGTGGGCGATCTCTTCGTCGAGCTTCAGCCGGATCCGGCGCCGGCCGACCTTCGCACCGCTCTCGCTCGCGCGCTCGGCGACCCTTCCCTCACACTGGCCTACTGGCTCCCTGCATACGGCTGTTACGCGGACCAGGACGGCCGCCTCATCGAGTTGCCCGACGCGGACAGCGGCACGGCCACGACCCGGATCGACCAGGGGGGCGCTCATGTGGCTGTGCTCCTGCACGACCCGGCGCTGGAGGAGGAGCCCGAGCTTCTGAGCGCCGTCACAGCCGCCGCCCGCCTGGCTCTCGAGAACGGCCGGCTCCACGCGGCGCTCCGGGCGCGCCTCGACGAGCTGAGCGCGTCCCGCGCGCGCATCATCGACGTCGGCCAGAAGGAACGTCAGCGCCTCGAGCGGAACCTTCATGACGGCGCCCAGCAGCGGCTGATCGCGCTTTCACTCGATCTCAGCCTGCTCGAAGAGGAGCTGGGGGCCGACAACGGCACCGGCGAGCGGGTCGCGCATGCGCGACGGGAGATCGCCACGTCGCTGGGAGAGCTGCGCGAGGTTGCGCGCGGGATTCATCCAGCCGTCGTCAGCGGCCACGGTCTGGCGGTCGCTCTCGAGCAACTCACCGCGCGGGCGCCGGTCTCCGTCCGCCTGAGCGTCGTGGTCGACGAACGCCTCCCGGAGCCGATCGAGGTTGCGGCCTACTACCTCGTGTCCGAAAGCCTCGCGAACGTCGCGAAGCACGCCGATGCCTCGTTCGCGACCGTGGAAGTCAGCCGGGCTCAGGGCCAGGTCGTGGTCGAGATAGTGGACGACGGCGTCGGCGGGGCGGATTCCGAGCGCGGCTCGGGCCTGCGCGGTCTCGCCGATCGCGTGGAAGCGCTCGGCGGACAGCTGCGCGTCTGGAGCCCGACCGGCAGCGGCACGCGCGTCAAGGCGGAGATTCCATGCGGGTCGTGATCGCCGAGGACAGCGTCCTCCTGCGCGAGGGGCTCACCCAGCTTCTGGCAAAGAACGGCCTCGACGTCGTCGGCAGTTGCGAAACCGCCGAGGAGCTCCTCGTCAAGGTGCGCAGCCATTCGCCGGACGTGGCGATCGTCGACATCCGGCTTCCGCCGACTCACCACGACGAGGGAATGCAGGCCGCTCTGGAGATCCGGGCGAGCCATCCTTCGGTAGGCGTGCTCGTGCTCTCGCAGTACGTGGAGGTCGGCCTCGCGATGAAGCTGCTCGCCGACTCGGCCGACGGGGCCGGCTACCTGCTCAAGGACCGCATCAGCGACGTCAAGGATTTCATCGCCGCCGTGCACCGCGTCGCGGAAGGCGGCTCGGCGATCGACCCGATCATCGTCTCGACGCTGCTCTCGAGGCACCGGAGCGAGGACCCGCTCGCCGAGCTCACGCCGCGCGAGCTCGAGGTGCTCGAGCTCATGGCAGAGGGTCGCTCCAACCAGGGGATCGCCGACAAGCTGGTCATCTCGCTGCGCGCCGTCGAGAAGTACGTCTCGAGCATCTTCGGCAAGCTCGGCCTGCCCTCCGGCGCGACCGACTCGCGCCGCGTGCTCGCGGTGCTTCTCTACCTCCGCGCCTAGGCGGAGCGCGAACACCAGAAAACCGACCCCCGAAACGGCCAGTTTCCCGCCTTCCGTACGCCGATGGCGTGTGGGAGCGTCGAAGGCCATGGTCGTCAGCCTCCGCCGCGCATTTCTGGTCGTGACCCCGCTGGCGCTTGCGGTCGTGCTCTGGTTCCACCCGCCGGGCGGCGAGCACGGCGTCTACGAGGGCATCCGCCACGACGTCGGCGGCTGGATCTTCGTGCACACGACGTTCCTCCTGTTCACCCCTCTGATGGCACTGGCCGTGTTCCTGTTCCTGAGGGGCCTGCAGAGCCGCGCCGCGACCGTGAGCCGGGTCGCCCTGATCGTCTTTCTCGTCTTCTACACCGCCTACGAGGTGACGGTCGGGCTCGGGACGGGCGTCCTCGCCGAGTACGCGAACGGCCTGCCCGCCGCTGAGCAGGCAGTCGTCGCCGACGCCATCCAGTACTACAACGAGGACAACATCCTCGGCGACCCGATGTCGGTCTCGCTCGCCCTCGGTCTCTTGGGCTGGATGGTCGCGATGATTGCGGCTGCGGTGGCCTTCCGGCGTTCCGGGGCCGGCTGGCCGCTGACCCTGCTCGTCGGCCTCACCGCCCTCTTCGCCATTCATCCACCGCCCATCGGCCCGGCCGCGCTCGTGTGCTTTGCGGCCGCCGCCGTGCTGATCGAGCGCCGGTGGGCGCTCCTGGCTCGGCCGGAGCCCGCCGTCATCGGCGAACCGACAACCGCCTTCTGAGAGGAGCAGCGATGAAGACCCCGATCATCCAGAACGAGCCCGACGAGCCGAACGCTCCGGAGAATCGCGTCGAGCCACCGGACGAAGCAAGCCATCCCACGAACCTCGCCGGCCGGATGGGCCGCTGGAGCGCGCAGCACCGCAAGACCGCGATCTTCGGCTGGCTCGGCTTCGTCGTCGTCGCCTTCGCACTCGGCATCGTCAGCGGCACCACCCAGATCGAACAAGCCACCTCCGGCGTGGGCGAGTCGGGCCGCATCGACAAGCTGCTCCACGAGGAATTCGTGCAGCCGGCCGGGGAGAGCGTGCTCGTCCAGAGCGACACGCTCACCGTCAAGGATCCGGCGTTCACAGCTGCGGTCGAAGACGTGATCGCCAAGGTCTCCGCCGTGGACGTCGTCATGGACGTCCAGTCGCCGCTCGATCCCGAGAACGCCGGCCAGATCGGCCAAGCCGGGCATGCAGCGCTCATCGACTTCGAGATCCGCGGCGATCCCGACGACGCCGTCACGAAGATCGACCCCGTCATCGCCGCAGTCGACGAAGCGAAGACCGCCAATCCCGACGTGTTCATCGGTTCGTTCGGCGTCAGTGCGGACAAGGAGGTCGAGGGCGCCTTCATGGACGACCTCAAGAAGGCCGGGCTGCTGTCCATCCCGGTGACGCTCATCATCCTCATCGTCGTCTTCGGCGCGCTCGTCGCGGCCGGCATCCCGCTCCTGCTCGCGCTTACGGCCATCATCGCCACGTTCGGCCTGGTCGCGCTGCCGAGCTCCCTGATCCCGATCGACGAGGTGACCTACGAGCTGATCCTGCTAATCGGGCTCGCGGTGGGCGTCGACTACTCGATGTTCTACTTGAAGCGCGAACGCGAGGAGCGGGCTGCAGGACGCAGCGAAGAGGCGGCGCTCGAGGCAGCGGCGGCGACATCCGGCCGCTCGGTGCTCATCTCCGGGCTGACGGTCATCATCGCCATGTCCGGCATGTTCCTCGCCGGCGTCCAGGGCATGTCCGCGTTCGCCGTGGGCACCATCCTCGTGGTCGCAGTGGCCATGCTGGGATCGCTCACGGTCCTCCCGGCCACGCTCTCCTGGCTCGGCGACAGGGTGGACCGAGGCCGGGTGCCCTTCGTCGGCCGGCTTCGACGTGATGACGGCGAGGGCCGGATCTGGGGAAGGATCGTCGGAGCGGTCCTGAAGAGGCCCGTGATCTCCCTCGTCCTCTCGGCTGGGCTTCTGCTGGCGCTCGCCGTCCCGGCGCTGCAGCTGCGCACGGTCCAGGCCGGCGTCGAGGCGTTCCCGCAGAACCTGCCTGCGGTCCAGACGTACAACCGGATCCAGGAGTCGTTCCCGGGGAACGAGATCCCCGCCGGCGTCGTCGTCAAGGCGCCGGACGTCAGCGCGCCCGCGGTGCAGGAAGCGATCGGCCAGCTCGAGTGGCGGGCGCTCTCGACCGGGCAGATGCATGAGCCCATCACGATCGACGTGAACGAGAGCGGGACGATTGCGACCATCGCGATCCCCGTCGACGGCAAGGGCACGGACGCAGCCTCGGAGGCGGCGCTCGCGACGCTCCGGGACGAGATTGTCCCCACGACCGTCGGTGCGCTTCCGAACGCCGAGGTCGGAGTGACCGGGATGACCGCGCAGTCGAAGGACTTCAACGACAAGCTCGCCTCGGTCGCGCCGCTCGTGTTCGGATTCGTGCTCCTGTTGGCGTTCCTGCTCATGCTGTTCGCGTTCCGATCGCTCGTGATCGCGTTCAAGGCGATCGTCCTCAACCTGCTCTCCATCGCTGCCGCGTACGGCGTGATGGTGCTCGTCTTCCAGCACGGCTGGGGCAAGGGGATCCTCGGCTTCGATTCCACGGCCGGCATCGACTCGTTCCTGCCCATCTTCATGTTCGTGATCCTCTTCGGGCTCTCGATGGACTACCACGTGTTCATCATCAGCCGCATCCGCGAGGCCTACGACCGTGGCATGAGCACCGAGGCGGCGATCACCCATGGGATCAAGACGACGGCCGGAGTGGTGACCAGTGCGGCGATCGTGATGGTCTGCGTCTTCGCGGTCTTCGCCACCCTCTCGATGCTGATCTTCAAGCAGTTCGGCGTCGGGCTCGCAGCGGCGATCCTCATCGACGCGACCATCGTCCGCGCCGTGCTCCTCCCAGCCACGATGAAGCTGCTCGGCGACTGGAACTGGTACCTCCCCCGGTGGCTCGAGTGGCTTCCTCACCTCGACCACGGCTCGGACGAAATCCACAAGGCACCTCCCGTCCCGTCTCCGACCGGCAGGTAGTCCATAGCGCGGCGCGGCCGCCCTCGGCGGTCGCGCCGCGTTCCTAGGAGGGATCGTCCATGAACACAGCCACCGCTCCCGTTCGTGCCGAACAGCCGTCCGAGCCCTTCGGGGCAAAGCGGGTGCTTCTGCTCGTTTTCGGCAGCATCGTCGTCCTCATCGCGCTCGCCTTCCTCGCAGGCGGCGGCGTCGGCCTGTGGGCGCTCGGTGAGCGCGACTCCTCCGGCTACTTCACGACCGCCACGCACCAGCTCTCGTCGAGCTCGTATGCGATCGCCTCGGAGAGCCTCGACGTCGACGGCGACGTTCCAGGCTGGTTCGGCGACCGCTTCGCCACGGCACGCGTCCAGGCGAGCTCGGCACAGCCCGTCTTCATCGGCATCGCCCGGGCAAGCGATGTCGAGCGATATCTCGCCGGTGCTCGATACGACCAGATCACGGATATCGACGCTGATCCCTTCTCGGTGACCTATCGCCGGGTGGAGGGGAGCGCTCAACCGGCGCCGCCCACCGAGCAGGACTTCTGGCGCGTCGAGGCAAGCGGCTCGGGGACGCAGACGATCACCTGGCCCCTCGAGGAGGGCGAGTGGTCCGCGGTGGCAATGAACGCCGACGGCTCCCGCGACGTCACCGTCGACGCGCAGTTCGGAGCCCGTATCTCGTCCCTCGTCTGGGTTGCGATCGCCTTCCTCGTGGTGGGCTTCCTCGTCCTCATCGGGGGTGCGACTCTCATCTACTTCGGCGCGCGACGGCGGCGACCGGCACTCGAGAGCGGGCAGGCCTCCGATGGCTGAGCACACGGTCTCGCCGCCGAGAGACGAGTCGCTCGCCACGCGAGCCGGCTGGCGGGCCGCTCTCTCGCGTGCCGGCGCCTTCTTGCGGACCGAGTCGGGCCTTGCGCGGCTCGCGCTCGGCATCGCGGCGCTCCACGTCGTTGACGACAACTTCCTCCAGCCGCAGCCGGGAACCTCGGCAGGGGATCACCTCGTCGGGGGCCTCGTGCAGACCGCGCTGTTCGTGCTCGCAGCCTGGGCCTATCCGCGGCTACGGCCCGGCGCCCGCGCGACGCTCGCCATCGGCTTCGGGATCTTCACGGTCGTGATGGGCATCGGCGAGGCCGGCTATTACACGCGCGAGAACGGGCCCTCGGGAGACGACTACACCGGGCTCCTGGCGATCCCCGCCGGCTTCCTTCTGATCGGCATCGGCCTCGTGACGCTCTGGCGCTCGCGGAAGGGCGGCAGCCTGATCTGGCGCTACGTGCGGCGGGCGCTCCTAGCGGTCGGCGCCTTCCTCGTCCTCTACTTCGGTCTGTACCCCCTGGCCGAGTCGTACGTCCTCACCCACGCGGCGCGCGCGTACGTCCCGGAGCCACAGCTCGGTGCGGCGTTCGAGGAGGTCAGCTTCACGACGAGCGACGGCCTGCGGCTGGAGGGCTGGTACGTACCCTCCAAGAACGGCGCGGCCGTAATCTCGTTCCCAGGGCGCAAGGGCTCCCAGAAGCCGGCCCGCGTGCTCGCGGAGCACGGGTACGGCGTGCTGCTCTTCGACCGGCGTGGCGAGGGGGAGAGCGAAGGCGATCCGAACGCGTTCGGCTGGCGAGGGACGCGCGACGTCGAAGCCGCGGTCTCGTATCTCCAGACTCGTTCGGACGTGGACCCGAATCGCATCGGCGGCGTCGGGCTCTCCGTCGGCGGCGAGGTCATGCTGCAAGCCGCCGCGGAAACGGACTCTCTGGCGGCGGTCGTCTCCGAGGGCGCGGGCGTTCGGTCCGTGCGCGAGGCGGTGCACGTTCCCGGCTCGGTCAAGGTGATCATGACCGAGATCTTCGGCATCGCCACGCTAGGCACGTCGATCTTCGCGAGCGATCTCCCGCCCCCGAGCCTCATCGATCTCAGCTCCGACATCTCGGAGCCGCTCTTCGTCATCTACTCGGCCGAGGGACAGGGCGGAGAGACGATCAGCCGGCAGTTCTACGACGCGGCGACAGGGCCCAAGGAGGTCTGGGAGGCACCCGGCGGACACACGGGCGCGATCGACGCCGCCCCCGACGAGTACGAACGGCGGGTCGTCGCGTTCTTCGACAAGGCGTTGCTCGACCGGAACTGAACACGAGACACAAGGAGCCAAGCCATGCAGACCAACCCGGTTCAGAAGGAACAGCAGGACACTCGGAACGGTCAGCGCAACGGCGCCTCGCTCGCGGTCGTCACGGCAACGGACGTCACCCGCCGCTTCGGGGAGGGCGACACCGCGGTGGACGCGCTTCGCGGCGTCTCGCTCGACGTCGCCCAGGGCAGGCTGACCGCCGTGATGGGGCCGTCGGGCTCCGGCAAGTCGACGCTGATGCACATCCTCGCCGGGCTCGACCGACCGACTGCCGGCGGGGTCACGATCGCGGGCACCGACATCACGCAGCTCCACGACACTGAGCTGACGAAGCTCCGGCGCAAGCACATCGGCTTCATCTTCCAGTTCTTCAGTCAAGGAGGGCAGAGTCGGTCACCGCAAGAAACCGCATCATGGGGGTTAGCGCGTCGCGATGGCGGGCGAAGAGCATTTTCCAAGCTCCGTCACCTACAGTGACCCCGTGACTGAGTGGGAGACTCCGCGGCAGCGTGCGTGGTTCAAGCTCCGCCGGGTCTCACTCGCGAGGACGCTCTCGACGCCGCGGCCGGAAGCCTGCTTCGCAACAAGCCGGAAGGAACCGCGATCTTCAGCCTTTCGATCTACGCACCGGGCGAGGGCGGCTCGAGCGACCCCGACGTCGTCACATTCATGTGGGAGCTCGCCTATTCGGTCGATGACGATCGCGACTCGGACTGGGCCCACGACGTGCAGGCTGGGCTGGCGACCACGCTCGAGCGCGAACTCGGATCCTGAAGGGTGCCTTCCAAGAACCTCGGGAACGCACTGTCGAACGGATCACGAAGGCGGAGTGTGCGCCAGTGCCCGGTAGCTCGCGATGCTCGTCGCGATAGACCAGATCACGAGTGCCGCGATCCCGGGAAGAAAGCCGTAGCCGAAGACGCTGTCCTCGCCGAGGCCGGCGACGACCGCCAAGAACGTGATGAGGAACGCGACCGCGCCGACCAGCGCGACGATGCCTGTCCAACGCGCGAAGACTCCGGTTCGCAGCGTCAACAGCCCAGCAGCGCCGAGGAGAGCGGCAAAGCCCATCGCGGCGACCAGGAACGGCCCGGCCGACGCAGTCGCCACCGCTCTACTCACCACAGGATCGGCGTCGGCACCCTCGCTGGTCGCGGAGGCGACAATAACGATTGCCATTGCGATTCCCGTGATGCCCACGAGGCCGCCGGCGAACGCGGCCCGTGCGAGCTGCACAGAGCCGTGGACAGAGGTCTCCGCAGTCCCTAGCACGTTGCGGATCGCCCCCATGAAGTGCAGAAACGCGACACCTGCGAGCAGGGTCAGGAATCCACCGATGCCGCTCCTCGCCTGGTTGTCGTCCGCCCAGTTCGTCCAGTTCTGATCCGCCGCCGTGTAGTCCGGCGCGTCGCCACCGCTCGCGAACCAACCGATGAGGAAGAGGACTGCGAACGCGACACCGGACAAGGCGAGCAGCCGCTGCCACGACCCTGGGAGACCATCAGCCGACGGGCCGGACGTCGCTTGCGGTGCGGGTTGCGACGTCATCGCGCCCTCGCAGCAAGGATCGGAGCCGTCGCCTTGAACCCCCAAATGGCCGTGTAGATGCCGAGCGACAGCTCCCAGAAGAACTCGGGGGCGACCAGGAGGCCCGCCGGGCCGGTCGGGTCCCACACGTCGAAGAGCACGCCGAGCTGCCCGACCAGGAGGAGCGGCCCTCCGATCAGTCCTAGGTAGGTCATGCGCCGCGGGACGAGGCCGGACTTGTACATCAGGTAGCCGAGGATCAGCCCGTTTCCGAAGGGGACTGTGAATCCGGGGCCGAACAGGAACGTCCAGTCCTTGAGCTGCGCGAGCGAGACGGCGAGGTCGCCTGCGTCCGGAGAGTCCTGGCGCAGGCTGACGACCCCGAGCACGAAGATGATCCCGGCGGCCAGGAAGACGCACTCGATGATTCGCGCGGCCACGTAGCCGATTGCAAGGGTTCTGTCCGCCCGCTTTGCGATCGGGTAGAGGACGACCGCCGTGCCGACGTTCGCGATGATGAGAAGGAACTCCAGGAACGCTCCCAGGTAGAGCTGGTTGTCCTTCCCGCCGCCGGCGATGTACCCGGCCGGATCGTCGAGAACCGGCTGGAAAAGAAGCACCGCCGAAATCGACGTCACGAACGTGATCAGGAACAACACACCGAAAATCCGCGCAGCTCTCTGGTCAGAGCTCACTAAGACCCCTTCCTCGTAGAACGGCAACCGCGATTTATAGAGCTTTCGCCGGACGATTCAAGGCGTGTTTTCACGCCCTTTTCTAGGGGCTAGGTGGGCAAGGCGTTATCCGCTCTCCAGTAGAGCTCGATCGAAGAAACCGATGACCCGCCGCGCGTACTCCTGCGGTGCGGCGTTGATCGCGCCCGTGTGCCCGCTGTCGACCGACCAGATTTCCTTGGGCTGATTCGCCGCCTCGTAGTAGGTCGGGTTGAGGCTCTCGCCTCCCTGCCCCGAGGAGGCGTAGATGAAGAACACCGGCACGTGGATCTCCGAGCTGAGCTCGGTTAGACCCCTTGGCGGGAGATCGCTCGTGAAGATCGCGGTCGACGCGGTCGCCAATCCGAGGATCGGCACCGCTAGGAAGCGAGCGGAGCCGGGAAGGTCGACCGCCTCACGCACTGAGCGGAAGCCTGCGCCCTCCGAGACGACAGCCTGCAGCTCGTCGCTCTCGGCCGCCGCCTGCAGGAGCACCTCGCCACCGACCGACAAGCCCAGCCCGCCGATTCGATTCTCGTCGACCTCGGGCCGGTCTCGCAGGAAGGCGACCGCGGCCTCCACGTCGCGCGTGCCCGCCCAGCCGAACCCGTTCGGGTCGCCCTCGCTCTCGCCCTCGCCGCGCCGGTCGAAGAGCAGGACGCCGTAGCCGTGCTGGGCGAGCAGCTTGGCGGGCTTCTGCGGTCCCTTGCGGCCGGGGACGACGACGATGGTCGCGCCGTTCTGCGTGGGCACGTACCAGCCCTCGAGCCGAAGACCATCGCTCGTCGTAAAGGAGACATTCTCGTGCGGCACGCCGAGGTCGGCGGCCGGGACGTAGGCACGGGCCGCATGGGTGACGACGTACGACTCCGAGATCGGGTACACGATCATGTAGGCACCCAGGAGGAAGGCGACGGCCAGGAGCGACCGCCGCACGTACCGGCGAACCACGCTGCCGCCCTTCCTCGACCTCCACAGCGTCACGAGCCCGACGCCGACGAGAAGCAAGCCCGCCGGGATCGCGAGCAGCCCGGTGTAGTCGTCTCCGGACGGGCCGGTCTCCCGGGTGTAGTAGCCGGCTTCGCCGACGCCCATCACGACGATGAAGAGCCCAACGAAAATCGCGAGCGTGCCGCGGAGGCCCGGCCGAAGCCGCGGGTAGACCCAGGCAAACAGGATGAGGAGCCCTGCTTGCACGAGGCCGCCGGCGAAGTGGTCGGCGGCCGATGTGCCCGGCTGTGGTTGCAGGAAGTTGTCGTCGACGACGCGATCTGGCTGCCAGCGGCCCTGCCGGCGGCCTGACTACTCGATCGGCGCTCGATGCCCGAGCCGCTGATCGGCGTACCCGATACGGCGTCAGCGCAGCCTTCCCAGGCAGCCTCGCCCGTGCCAGGGCTCAACGACTCTGCGGCCGCGCGGACACCGTCGAGATCAGGAGTGAAGTTCCCCGCCTCCACCTCGATGAGGCACTCGGCGTACGCGGACAGGTAGGCGTCTTGCTGCTTCGGGTTGAAGTCCGAGAACGTCCGGAAGCCCGCCTCTTGCTGCTCCTCCTCTGACGGTTCCTCTGGTTCCGCGCTGATCGTTCCTGGAACTCCGGAGACCTCCATCGAGCCCTCGCCGCTGTCACAGAGCGCAAGGCCGTCGTCGATGATTGGCCCCATGTTCTTCTTGAGCCCCAGGCCGAGGTCTTCGTCGTCGCTTGCCCAAATCTGGTCGGAGTCGACCCAGCCCTCCTGATCGGCATGACCGCTCGCGAGGCCGTTGATGGCGTAGGTGACCCCGGCGCTCTCGAATGTGACCCAGCCTGGGCCGTCGCAGCGCAGCGTCCCCTCGCTGACGGTGAAAGGCCAGTCCGCTCCGTAGTCTTTGGCCGCAGCATCCTCACCGGCCTCGCTCGCGCACGCGGCGAGGAAGAGGACGCAGAGCGCAAAGCCGAGCGCCCTCATGTCTGGCTCTCCGCGCCGAGCCGTGTGACACGCTCGCCAAGTCCCTCGAGCTCGACCGTGTACTTCCAGGGCCGTGCTCGTTCCACGACCTCGTTAGAGCTGAGGGTTAGCCGTTCGTACGGGCCAAGCCCGGCGCGGTGAGCGGTGAGGTTGCCGACGATCTCCAGGCGCCACGTCGGATCGCGCTGGGCGCGTTCGAACTGCTGGGCGTTCACGTCGGCCGGGTAAGTGAAGGCGCCGCTCGCAGTGAGGAGCGGCTCGCCCCAGCCCTTGACCTCGATCGGGTGCGGCGCTCCTCCGTCTGGAGGAGTGCTGAAGAAGTCGCACCCGTCAAGCCGCTGCTGGGTCTGGCTGAGCTGCGCTCCGGGCTCCCACCCGCGGGTGAGCTCCTCTTGGCGGATGATCTCGACCGCTTCGCGTTCAACCTTCATCGGGTCGCCTCGCGGCACAGCCGAGATCCTAGAACGCCCTGCTCAGTCCGCGGGCGCGCCGTGGCGGGGGTTCCAGCCAGAAGCAGAGAGCGACGCGGGGCCTACAAGCTGTAGTCGAATCGCTAGAGCTCGACGAGGTACCGCGTCTGCAGGAGCTTCAGGTGGGCCGAGAGCCATGGGGGTTGCTCGGGAAGCGCGTCGAGCTCGGCCCAGTAGTCCGGGTAGGAGAGCGCGTGGAACTCGCAGGTCTCGTCTCCCTCGACAAGTCGCGCGAACTCGGCGACCTCGCGTTCGTGTAGGTCGAAGAGGTCGGCTCCGGGGCCTTCGAGCGCTTTCACTGGCTCCCAGTAGAGGTAGAGGAGGGTGAGCTGCTTCTCGTCGAGATTTCGGAGTCCCAGATAGTGCTTGACGAGCTGGTAGCCGTCGAGAAGGAGGAATTGCTCGACGTGGTCGAGAGCGGCGAACCACCGTGACGACGCTCGCTCGTCCCCGCGGTCGGCGAGCCGCTTGTAACTCACCGCGACCGCTTCGCGGTCGCCCCCTTGGATGAACTCGGTGCACTTCGACTCGACCGCGACAACCTCCCTGGGCCGACGCAGCACGACGTCGAGATGGGGTGCGATCGAGCTCACGCCGTTGGGACACTGCTCCTCGAACTTGAAGCGGGCGTCGAATCCGACCCGGCCGGCCAGCGGAAGGAGCGTCGCATCGCTCCGCCAGGGTGCAAACCAGTTGACCGCCAGCGCCGACGAAGACCAGGGTGCGCGCATCTTCGACTCGAGCTCGTGGCCTGCCGCGTCCGTGAACTCAGCCTCGATCTCGGCCAGGGAGGTCCCCGGCAGAAGGTTGTCGCGGACGTCACTCATGTAGTCGGTGGCGGGATCGATCGAGGCTCTCGGGTTCGCCGCTCGAAGTCCTTCGAGAAGGGCGGGCTTCACCCGCTCCTCGTAGAGGGTCTTCGCCTCGCGCAGCACCTCTCGCTCCTTTGGCGTCCGCGCCACGCGTGGTCTGCGACGCGCGTTCAGTCTCGGCCGTCGCTCCTCGATCAGCACGCGCTCGAGCTCGCGCGCCTCCTCTGGGCTGGCGGTTGGCCGGAACTCGATCTCGCACGAGCGAAGGAAAAGCGTGATCTCCTTTTCGACCGCCCGCGGGTAAGAGCGTCCATCGCGCTTGACGCTCAGCTTCCGGTCAACGAGCCCGAGGTGGACTCCCAGGCTCCGGCGGAGGGCGCTACCGCCGGCGCGGTCGATCAGATGCTGACGCCGCCAGCGTTTCTCGATCGTCTGTGTCGCCGCGACGCCGACGTAGAGCGGCCGCGCTCCGCCTTCCGGATCCCAGACGACGTAGGCGCCGGGCTGGGCGGGAAAGGCTGCGTTCGCGACTCGCTCCCGGATCGACACGCTCTGGATTCTCATGGATCGCGAGGCGCGTCGGCATCGAGCGCAGCAAGCGTTTACCGTGCGCGCGTGCGCGTGCGTCGGCCTGAGCGATCGAAGGGCGAGACCAAGCTCGCGAGGCTCCGTGTCGCTCGAGGGTTCAGCCAGGAGGAGATGGCCGAGCTCACCGGGTTCCCGCCGGCGACGTGATCCCTAACTGCCGGTGAAGACGATGTCCTGGCCGCGAACCTCGCAGGGATAGAGGTTCGCCCAGAAGGCCTCGTCGATGCCCTCAAGCGCGGAGTCCGGCCCCATCTTTGCTGAGGAACCCTCGATTCCCTTCTCCGGGTGGACGGCCAGCTGGGCCCACGAGTCGATGTCCGGCGGGAGGAACTTAGCGACGGTGACGAGGATGTAATCGGGGAACTCGTACGAGAAGCCGACGCCGCAGCGGGTCACGCCCCCGAAGTCCAAGAAAGCCTGCGTAGGAAGAAGGAACACCTTCTCTTCCGCGCCGTTCAGGCGCTCGAGCGCGGCTTCGATATGAGCGATCTCGGCCGACCGGTCGACCACGGCGCTTCCGGTCTCGCCTTCATCGTCGCTTCCGTCCCCGCCCCCGCAGCCCGCGAGGCCGAGCGCGAGCACGAGGGCAAGCATCGCTCCCTGCCGCAGGAGGCCCGGCCGCATGGACGGATGATGACGAAGCCCTCGCAGAGAGGCAATCGCGGAGACGGCGGCGGTGAGTCTCTCCGCGCAACTGGTCACCCGCACGAAGCTGAACTCCGGAGGCCGTCTCTACGAAGGTAAGCAGACGGCGATGCGAGCGATTACCGTGCGCGCGTGCGCGTGCGTCGGCCTGAGCGCTCGAAGGGCGAGACGAAGCTCGCGAGGCTCCGTGTCGCCCGAGGTTTCAGCCAGGAGGAGATGGCCGAGCTCACCGGGATCCCGCCGGCGACGTACTGGCGTCTCGAACGTGGGAAGACCAAGGAGCCGCGCCTCAGCTTGCTGGTCAACTGCGCCCTCGTCCTCGACGTGACCGTCGAGGAGATCGTGGAGGACGAGTGGCTGTCGTGGACGCTTTGGGACGTTGAGGCTCCGGCTCCAGAGGGGCGCGAGCGCGCCCGCCTCGGCCGACTCGCCTGATTTCAGCGTCCTAGCTTCGGTCGAGCGTGGGCAGGTTCTTTTCGCTTGACAGTCGAACATCTGTTCGCATAAGATGTTTTCGTAAGTGATGAGCTAACTCATCACATATGCAGGGGTCATGTTCCAGGGGTCGAGTGCAGGTGTGCTCCCTTCACTGGAGAGACCGAGAACACGAGCAGTGAAGGAGATCCGCCCACATGAAGCACCGCCCGGCCCCCTCCCCGACCAAGTTCAACCTCCCGCCCAAGCTCAAGCACGACCCGCAGGTCGTCAAGTGGTCGCAGCGCTTGGCCGGCGACCCGCACGCCCGCCCGGACGACCTGACCGAGGATCAGCTCACCTTCGTGCTCACCGAGGTCATGAAGCGCCGGCCCGGCTTCGAGCCGACGGCGTTCAACAAGGCGATGCAGGAGACCTGCCCGATCTTGGCCGCCCCCGACTTCACGGACACGGTCGAGGATCTCGGGCACATCTTCGCCCAGCCGGAAATGCAGGAGTTCTGGCGGGAGTGGACGGGCCCGCAGGGCGCCCGCGGCTCCGACGTCGACTACGCCCCGGCGAAGGGAGTCATGTCGTACATGACGATGGCCGGAGTCACGCCCTACGTCGACGACGCGCACGCCCTCTACGAGGCCGACACGCGCCTGCACGAGCTCGTCGGCCAGATCGAGGCGGCGACGTTCGGCCGCTGGCCGCAGGCCGCGGTTGAACCTCCGCCGTACCAGTCGCTCATGCGCCACGTGAACAAGGTGGCACCCTCCTGCTGGCGCGAGTCGATGAAGGCGAACATCGCGATGGTGCGCGCTCTCGCCATCCTTCGGCCCGACGAGGGGATCGGCGAGAGGCTCCTGATCGACGGCGACGGTGTCGCTGCCTGGTGCCAGCAGAAGGCTGGTGCGCGCGGATCTGACCGTGACCTCAGGCTGCGGAAGCGCACGCCACATGCCGGCTTCCGCGCCTACTCGTACGGGAACAACGGCAAGCAATCGATCGACCCGAACGCGAAGCTCCAGTCCGCCGCCGGGCAGGGAAACTCGAAGTGGTGGCGCGGCTACTACCTCGTCGTGATCGCTGACCAGGCGACGGGCCTGCCGCTCGTCTGGACACTGATCGACGCCGCCACCGACGAAGCACAGACCATCGTCGCCCTCCTGCGCGACCTCTACGAGCTCTGGTCGGACATCCCCGCGAGGCTGATCGCGGGCGACTCGGCCTGGGACGAGAACGAGTGGTGCCGGCTGTGCGAGGTCGACTACGGCATCCACCCCGTCTTCCGGCTGCACCCGAGCGCCAGGGCCAAGGGAGGTCGCGTGCTCCCCGCCGGCAGCTCGCGCGACGGCAGCATCTACGCCATCGACGGTGAGGGCAGGCTCATCTGCGCCGTCCACCGCAAGCCGCTCCTCTTCTTCACCTACGATCGGCCGCGGCGGGTGGGCAAGAATGGCCAGCCGCTTCGGCCCGGACAGACGGCCAAGGAGGGCGAGTTCCGCATCCGCGCGAAGTGCGAGCACAGCGCGCCCGGCGCACCGCCCTGCGGCCGTCCCGGCCTGCGCATGCAGATCGACTGGAGCGCCCTCACCCGCTATCCGCACTACCCCGAGGGCGACCCGCGCGACTACGCGATGCGCGAGGCGCTCCTCGTGCGCGTGAACCAGGTCGATTCCCTCTTCAACCGGCTCGAGTCCGGACACCTCGGCACCCACGGCGCCGCACGCACCCGCGTGCTTGCGAAGGAGACTGTGGAGGCCCTCATCTCCCTGCGCCTTCTCTCCTTCACCGCGCTGTCACTCGCCGACCAGCGGATCCAGAAGGGCGTCGGCGTCTCTCTGCCGACCGGCCCCCTGGCGCCCGTGCCCGTGCCGATCCCGCCCACCGCGCCCGTCGCCCCGATGCCGGCCGGACGCGGGATGCCTCGCGGAGGCCCCCAGGTCGCGCCGGCGCGGGGAGCTCGCCGGCGTGGCCGCCGGCTCGTGCTCGACGCTCATGTGAGCGGCGCCTCGGCCAAGGGACAGGCTCGTGGAAGGCCCTAGCGAGGCGAGTCCTGGGGACGTGCTCGTCAGGCACCTGGGCCCCGAGGGCCGACTCGTCTCGCGCACGAAGTCGGGCTACCGGTCTGAGTTTCCCGATCACCTAGTCATCTGGAACGCTCAGATTTACGTCGGTACCGAGACGGTTTACCGAGGCGACCTCGACCTCTCCGTTGACGAGCCGCTTCTGAAGACGGCCGCGCTCGAGGTTGGCGAGCTCTACGTCCTCACGGAGCACGAGGAGCTGTTCAATCCCAGCGACCCACACCTCCGCAAGCGCTTCGTCTATTGGACGAACGGAACCGAGCGCCGCGTTGGGGACGGCTACTGGCAGATGTTCGGCTGGGACAGCGACGCCCTTCGGCAGCGACCTTCCTGGCCCGGTGAGGACTAGCGGCTCGAAGTCCGTCAGCGGTCACCAGCTCGCTGGCGAGCGCGTTCTGGCGGGGAGGCGGCTGCCTCCTCGGTGGCCGACTCGCCGGTCTCGCCGAGCACGACGCGGCGAATGAAGGACTCACGATTCTCGCGCGGGAGCCGCGGCTCTGTCGTCCAGGCGGAATCGGCAATCGTCGGAGTCGCGAGCAGGTGTGCCGCCAGCTCGGCAGGCGGCAGCGACTTCCAGGCCGGGGCCTTCCGCTTGCGGGGCGACTTCACCGGCGACGCGGGCTCGGGCGCGAAGACCTCGGCGACTGCCTTGGCGGCCGGAGCGGACTGGGACAGGTTCGCCGCGGCGGCCGCCTCGCGAGCTGCCTCGATTCTCGCGAGATCCTTCTCGATGGAAAGCCCTTGGGAGATGAAGTAGTCGAGCTTGTTGCAAAGGCGATGGGCAAGAACCGAGTTCTCGAGTGTCTTCTGGCCTCCGCCTCGCTTTGGGATTGGGAAGTGCTCGTGGGTCGGCTCCCAGTCGGTCCCGGGGTGAGTGCGCCGCTCGAAGTAACCTGCACCGCCCAGTTCCTCGGGACAGAAGCACTTAGGCATCCCGCATGTCACCTCGGTGATGTAGCCAAGCTCTGCGGCTTTGATGAGGATGCCCTTGACGCCCAAGGCTGTGAGCTCCCTGGCCGCTTCCGCACCACGCACCGGGTCCAGAGGTGGTCTTGTCACACAGGGAAGCTATCGGCCTGGTATCCCTAGCTCCAGTCGGTATGAAGCCACGGTAGTCGCCGAAAACAACTCGGATCGCAAGCCACCCGAAGTGACGGGGCCTGCGACCCGGAGATTCGGGCCCTCGTAAGCCATCAGATCGACCCGTTTTGGCTCAACCATGCCGTTCTGCCCCTGGAAAAGGTGAGAACAAGGCGGGTTCGGGTGGGAGTGTGAGAACCGCTGGCCGGTTTTCGGGGGAGATTCTGAAAACTGCCTATTTGCAGGGCTTTCTTCGCCCCGAAATGTGAGAACAAGCGCGAGAACAGCCGCGCGCTACTGGATCAGCGTGAGCAGCTTGAACATCGGGAGGTACATCGCGATGATGATGATCCCGACGACGATGCCCACGGCGATCATCATCAGCGGCTCGATGATCGACGTCAGGCTCGCGATCGCGCTGTCGACCTCGTCCTCGTAGAAGTCCGCGATCTTGGAGAGCATCTTCTCGAGCTCTCCCGTCTCCTCGCCGACTCGCACCATGTGCGAGACCATCGGCGGGAAGATCGCGGACTCGGCGAGCGGGACGGCGATCGGGACACCCTGCGTGACCCGCTCCTTAACGTGGTTGGTCGCGTCCTCGATGAGGCTGTTGCCGGCGGTGCTCCCGGTGATCTCGAGCGAGCGGATGATGTCGACGCCCGCGGCGACAAGCGTCGAGAGGGTGCGCGAGAAGCGGGCCATGCCGATCTTGATGATCACCTTGCCGATGCCGGCTGGGGCGCGGATGCGGATCTTGTCCCAGAGGCGGCGCCCCGACTCGGTCTTCTTGTAGCGCCGGATGCCATAGAAGGTGAGGCCCAGGAACGGGAAGACGATGTACCAGCGCGCCCGGAGGAAGTCGGAGGCCGTGACGACGATCTGGGTCAGCATCGGCAGGTCGCCGCCGAGCTGGCTGAAGATGTTCACGAAGATCGGAACGAGGAAGAGGAGCATGCCGATCAGGACGAGCGTCGCGAACGACAGCACCATGATCGGGTACATCATCGCGCCCTTCACGCGGCGCTTGATCTTCGTTTCCTTCTCGATCTGGTAGGCGACGCGGTCGAGCACGACGTCGAGAATTCCGGCCGCCTCGCCTGCCTCGACCATCGCGATGAAGAGGCGCGAGAAGATCCGCGGATGGCGCGACATGGCCTCGGAGAGTAGGAGCCCTCCCTCCACGTCGACGCGCAGCTCGGCGATCACCATGGCGAGCTTCTTGTCCTCGGTCTGCTCCTCGAGGATGACCAGGGCCGTGACGACGTTGAGCCCGGCCTCGATCATCGTCGCGAACTGGCGCGAGAAGATCTGGAGCGACTTCGGCTTGACCTTCTTGACGACGACGCCGGCGGCCTTTCCTTCCCCGTCCTGGGCATTCAGCTCAGTCGCGAGCAGGCCGCGTACGCGCAGCGCTTCGCGGGCAGCGGAGACGTCGGGCGCGTTGATCTCGCCCGTCAGCTCCGCGCCGGTCGCGTTGATCGCCGTGTACGCGTAGGAAGCCATCCTGCTCCGAAATCGGCATCCCCCCTCCTCGCCTTGAGCGCGAACGGCCTCGTGCCGATATCAGAGTGCGGTGTCCCCTCTCAGGCGGTTCATCCATGCGCGCGCCCGCGACGAGCGGGGCTTCGGCATGATCGAGCTCGTCGCCGCCATGTCCATCCTGGTCATCGGCCTCCTGGCGGTGTTCACGATGTTCCAGTCGGGGATCATCGCCATCCAGCGCGCGGGCTACCAGACGACCGCGGCTGTGCTCGCCGACACGCAAATGGAGCAGTTCCGCGCCATCAAGTACGAGTCGATCGGGCTCGCCAACGCCGCGGTGGACGGCGCCGACGCCGTCTACAAGGCCGACCTGGCCTACAGCGTCGGCAGCACCGCGACGACGTCGCTCGCCGGCTCGATGACGGCGAGCACGACCACGATGAGCGTGGCGAGCTCGTCCGGCTTCCCGACGTCGAACGGCTTTCGCGTGAAGGTGGGCTACGAGATCGTCCGGGTGACCGCGGGCGCCGGGACCGCGAGCTGGACGGTTCAGCGCGCCATCGACGGCACCGTCGCGACGACACACAGCGCGTCCGCGCCGGTCGCCGTCGTGCAGCGAGTCGACGTCAACCCGTGCGGCAGCGCCCCCTGCACCACGTTCGTGCCGACGACGAACGTGACCGGCCCGGACGGACGCAAATACCGCATCGACATCTACGCAACGTGGGGCGAGGTCATGAACAGCGGCGGCGCCACAGGCCGCGCCGTGAAGCTCATGACCGTCGTCGTCCGCGACCAGGCCTCGCCGTACAAGGTCTGGGCACGCGTCGCCTCGACGTTCGACATCTCGACCGGCAGCTAGCAAAGAACGAGGCCGAGGCGCGCGAGGTCGCGCTCGCCCGCGTTGCTGAGCTGCGGCAGCTGAACTGGTCGGAGCTACGGGACCGCTACCTGCGCTGCCCGGAGACTGTTGAGATCAGCGGCCCGTCCGGAGCGATGTATCAGGTCGAGACCGTAGCCGTCTGGGACGGCGGCAAGGAAGGCGACCTCCGCGTGATGGTCACCGTTGACGACGGAGGCTGGCGCGCATTCGTGCCGCTCAGCGAGCACTTCATCCTCGCCCCGGACGGATCGCTCGTCGGCGAGTACGCCTCGGCCTAGCTGACGTCGAGCAGCTCGACCGTGTACTGCGTCGTCTGGGGCGCGGCGACGAGGACGACGCGCTCGCCGAGGGCGATCTCCATCGTCGCCTCGCCGTTCTCGAACATGCCCTGCACGACGCCGATCGTCGCGCTTTCCTCCGTGATGGCGACGAGCGTGAAGACCGGATCGACGGACGGGAACTCCTCGCCTCTGGAGACGATTTCCGTGGCGCCGTTGACCTCGAAGGTCGCAGTGCTCAGCTCCTCGTTGTCGCCGCCGCCGCCGGAACCGCCGCCTGAGCCGCCGCCAGAACCGCCGCCCGAGCCGCCCGAGCCGCCTGAGCCGCCGTCAGGCGTGCCCTCGCGGTCGGAACGCAGCGGGAAGGGGCTCCTGCCGGTGAAACGGCTGAAGGCGATGAGCTTGGCGACGCCGCTCGCGGGGAGCTCGTCGCCGGGGAACGCACCGGCAACCTGATCCTCCGCGCCGGCCTCGGGCGAGGCGGTCGGGGGAGGAGCCGCAGTCGGGTCCGTCGGAGCCGTCTCCACCGGCGTGGGCGGAGGCGCGGCGCTGCTGAAGAGCTGGTTGTACATCTTCGGGCCCTGCCACACGGCGAGGCCGAGGAAGGGGATGAGCAGGAAGATGAGCAGCTTCTTCTGCTTGGCCTCCTTGGCCTTTGCCATCGCCTGGGCTTTCTTCGCTCGGGATGCCATGGCTACGGAGTGATCTCGCCCTCAGGGGCGGGTGTCGTGGCGGTGGGAGCCGTCGTGGTGGCGGTCGTGTCGGTCGCGCCCGTCGACGTGGTGTCGGTCGAGGCCGGCGCGGCCGGCGCCGCGGGCGGCGTGGTCGAGTAGACGTACGCGGTGACGGTCAGCGACGCCGTGATCTCGGGGAACCCGAGGGGCCCCTCCTCCATCGTCAGCGTCTCGAGGGTGAAGAGCCGTCCGTCGGCGCCCAACTCGCCGTCGCGGACGCGGACGAGGTTGCGCAGACGGAACAGGAAGTCGGTGAGGTCGAAGTAGTTCCCCTCGAAGGTGAGGTTGATCGGGAGCGCGCTGTACCCGGACCTGACCGATCCGCCCTGCGGAGCGATGGATACGAACTCGACGCCGGAGGCTGCCGCGACGTCGCTGAGCTCGAGGATGATCCCCGGCATGTCGTCGTCGTCGGGCATGGCCTGTGTGACCTTGAACAGGTCGGCGATCTTGATCGCGCTCGGGTCCTCGCGCTGCGGCTCCCTCTGCGCTGCGCGGCTGACCTCGATCTGCGTGTCGAGGGCGGCGATCTCGTCGGAGATCTTGGCGGCCTCGGCCTGCTTGGGCTTGATCAGCAGGAAGTAGCCGACAGCGGCGAGGATCAGGAGCGCCGGGGCGACGATCACTGCGATCGGGATCTGCTTCTTCACTGCTGGAGCTCTCCTTCGGGGGCGATCGTGGCTGCGATGACGAACTGGTAGCCGCCGCCCTGCTCGTTGCGGTTGCTCGACTCGAGCCGGACGTCGACGAACTCGGGGATCACGGAGAGCCGCGAGAGGAGAAGGGCGACCGATTCCTGGCTGACCGAGGTGCCCTCGATCGTGAACGTGGGCTCAGTGGTCGCGGCCGCGGTCGCCGGATCAGAGGAGCCGGCCGTGCCGCTCGCGGCGCCGATCGTCGCCAGGACGACGGTGTCCGGCAGCACGAGCGAGAACTCGCGCATGATGCGATCCCAGGCAACCCGCGCACCGAGCGCGTCGGCGAGAGCGGCCGTTCTGGCCTGGCTCTCTCCGGCGAGCGACGCGGAGGGATCAGCGGCCTCGGGGCCGATCTGGGCGGTCAGCTGGGCGAGCTCGGCCCGTCGATCGTCCGCCTCTGCCTGCTTGTCGGCCACCTTGGCGCCCGACGTCATGTAGCCGAAGGCGAGCCCGGCGACGACGAGAACGCCGAGGAGAGCGACGGCGATCTTGGTCAGCGCCGGCGAGACCGTCGTGTTCTCGCGCGAGTCCTCCTTCGGCATCAGGTTGAAGGCCCGCATGAGCGGCACCGCCGGGGGCGGCGGTGCCGCCTTGGCGGCGACTGCGACCTTGTCCTTCTTCTCCTTGCGCGCGCGAGGCTCCTTCGGGACCTTCGGCTCCTTGGGCTCCTTCGGCCCGCGCGAGAACGAGAAGCTCTTGCGCTCCTTCTTCTCCTTCTCGGGCTTGGGGGTCTCCTCCGCGGCGGCGTCCTCGGGCGCAGGCCCGCCGCGCCGGCGGAAGAGGTCGGAAAGCTTGATCTCTTTCTTCAGGTCGACCGGCATGTCTAGACGGCCATCCCCAGGCCGATCGGCACCGCGAACGACGGGTTGGGCGCGGCGCCCTTGAGCTTGCGCCCGACCGAGACGCCTGCGAGCGCGTCACCGACGCGCACCGGAACGCCGACGAGCTGCTCGAGCTCGACCGCGAGCCCGGCGAGTTGCGCCGTGCCGCCCGCGAGGACGAGCTCGCGAATGCCGAGAGAGTCCGGCTGGCCCTGGTAGAACTGGAGCGAGGAGACGAGCTCCCGGCCGAAGCCCTGGAGCCCGATGCGCAGGGCCTCGCGCGCCTTCACGGCGCGCTCCGGCGAGAGCCCTTGCGGCACCTCCTCGCCCTGCAGGCCGAGCCCGATCTTGATTCGCTCCGCTTCGTCCGGCTCGCACGCGAGCGCCCGCGCGATCGAGTCGGTCAGGGAGTTCCCGCCCCACTCGAGCACGCGCGTGTACTCGCAGCTGAAGCCGTCGGAGACCGCGAGGACGCTGCGCTCGGAGCCGATCGAAACGGCCACCAGCGCGCTGCGCTCGGCACCGCCGCCCGGCTCGGTCGCGAACTGCGTCGTCAGCGCGCGCAGAAGCGCGAAAGCCTCCAGGTCGACGCCTGCGAGGCGAAGACCCGCGAGCTTGCACGCCTCGGCGTACGCCATGATCAGGTCGCGGTAGGCGACTACGAGGAGCACGCGCGTCGAGGGCGGTCCGCCCTCGAGCCCAGGGGTCTGCGAGAGGACCTGGAAGTCGAGCACCGCCTCGTCAATCGGAATCGGCAGCGCCTCCTGGGCGCGGAAGCGAACGGCGTTGGCGAGATGCTTCGAATCGTCGATGCCCGTGATCTCGATCGTGCGGACGCCGATGCGGTTGTTGGCGAGACCGATGCGAACGTTGCGCTTCGGCAGCTTGTGCTTCTTGAAGAACTCGCTGAGCGCTTCCCCCAGGGGCTCGACCTGGCGGACCTCTCCGCCCGTGATCAGGCCCTGAGGCAGCGGCGAGCTGGCGAGCTGGACGACCTCGGTCGAGCCGTTCACCGTCACGCACGCGGCGTTGAGACGCGACGCGCCGAGCTTGAGTCCGACGACCTGCTTCGCCATCGCTAGCCTCCCGCCACCCGCAGGCCCGCGGTGGCGCCCGGGTCGTCGGAGGACAGGAGACCGTTCCGCTGCAGGAGGCTCTTGAGCTGGTCGGGCCGGCTCGAGCGCGCGAGCGCGGTGTCGGTCGAGATCTTCCCGGAGCGGCAGAGCTCGAGCATCGCCTGCTCGAGCGTCTGCATCCCGCGCGCGGTGTTCGTCTGCATGACCGAGTAGATCTGCTCGACCTTCGCCTGCCGGATCAGGTTCCGGACGGCGTCGTCGGGCAGGAGAACCTCGAGCGCTGCGACCCGCCCGCGGCCGTCCGAGGTCGGAAGCAGCGTCTGCGTGACGATCCCCTGGAGGGTGCCAGCGATCTGGACGCGCACCTGCTCCTGCTGGGCCGCGGGGAAGACGTCGATGAGGCGGTCGACCGTCGACGGCGCATCCTGCGTGTGCAGGGTCGCGAAGACGAGGTGGCCGGTCTCGGCAGCCGTCAGGGCCGTCGAGATGGTCTCGAGGTCGCGCATCTCGCCGAGGAGGATCACGTCGGGGTCCTGGCGGAGCGCGCCGCGCAGCGCCTCGGCGAAGCTCGTCGCGTCGGGGCCGATCTCGCGCTGGTTGACGATGCAGCGCTTGTGGCGGTGGAGGAACTCGATCGGGTCCTCGATGGTCATGATGTGGTCGTCGCGCGTGCGGTTGATCTCGTCGATCACCGCGGCGAGCGTCGTCGACTTACCCGAGCCGGTCGGCCCGGTGACGAGCACGAGCCCGCGCGGCTTCGAGGTGAAATCGCGCAGGACGGGCGGAAGATTGAGCTGCTCGAGCGTCTTCAGCTCGGCAGGGATGAGGCGGAACGCCGCGCCGAGGCTCTCGCGCTGGAAGTACACATTCACGCGGAAGCGCGCGAGGCCGGGGATCGAGTAGGAGATGTCGATCTGGCGTTTGATCTCGAAGTGCTTCTGCTGCTCGGTCGAGAGGATCCGGTAGAGCATCCGCTGCGTGTCGTCGGGCATGAGCCGGTTGAACTCGTCCAGCCGCTCGAGGGCGCCGTTGACGCGAATGACGGGCTCGGAGCCGACCGTGACGTGGAGGTCAGACGCGCCGCGCACGACGACCTGCTCGAGCAGGTCGTCGATCGAGGTCGCGGCGCGGCGCGGCGGCGGAGCCGCCGGTGCGGCGGCCTCGGGCGCGCTCGCGAGCGCGTCCTGAGCCGGCTCGGAGCCGGGCTGCGGTGCTGGTTCTGGGGTTGATTGCAAGGTTGGTTCCATGGGTCCTCCCGTCGGCAGCTATCGGCAGGGAACCCGCTTCACTAAAGGGGGGTAGAAAATCCCTCAACTGAGGGGGATTCCACCCCCTGCACAGCTGTCGATACCTGCCTTGAGCCACTGCACGCTTACGCATTGTTCAAGGAAGGAGTTCCGCACATGATTCAGAGGCTCAGGAACCGGATCACCGTCTCGGAGAAGGAGGGTGGCTTCACCCTTATCGAGCTCCTTGTCGTGATCATCATCATCGGCATCCTGCTTGCGATCGCCATCCCGTCGTACCTCAGCTTCCGCTCCCGCGCGGAGCGGTCGGCGGCCCAGGCGAACGTCCGCGCGTCCATCCCCGGTGTCGAGGCGTACTACGCCGACCACACCGCGACCGGCTACTCCGGTCTGACGTCCGCGGTCCTGAAGGCGTCCTACGACGCCGGCATCAAGAACGTCCAGGTCGTCCGCGCGACGACCGCGTCGTACTGCATCCAGAGCACGGTCGGCCAGGCCATCTACAAGAAGGGCGGCCCGGCTGGAGACATCGTCTCCGGCGCCTGCTAAATAGCACGCTTCGGAGCACGATCGAGAAAGGGCGCGGGAAACCGCGCCCTTTCTCCTTAAGCACCTGCGAATGGCTGCCGATAGGGAACGTGGAATGCGGCAGCAACTTCGCCTCAACGTGCTCATCCCCGTCGCCGTCCTGGGCCTCCTCGGCGCAGGCTTCGGCGCCTACGCCATGGGCGGCGCCCCCGGGCCCGACCCGGTGGCCGCGCCCGTCACGACGACGGCCGCGCCCGCTGCGCCTCCAGCGCCGCCGAAGGCTCCCAAGCCCGGCCCCGTAACGGCCGAGGCCTGGGCGACCGGCGCGAACGAGCTCTGCCGCAAGGCCGGCCTCGAGGACCAGGTCATCGGTCAGATCCAGACGCGCAAGATGCTCGTTCAGTCGTTCAACCGGATCGACAAGTACTTCCGCTTCTTCAACCCCGGCCTCGAAGCGCTCGGCTGGCCGACGGGGCAGAAGACCGTCGTTCTCGACCTCCAGGACCGGTACGTCCGGGCCGCGATCGCCTTCCGGCGGGCGCACCGGGCGTTCAGGGCCCGCAACTACGTGAACTCGATCGACATCCTCGAGACGGTTGACGACATCGTGGGCAAGCCTGCGAAGACGTTCCGCCGGCTCGGCGCCACGGTCTGCGCGACCGACGCGTCCAAGTACCTCAAGAGCGCCAAGGGGACGGACAGTCTCGAGTGGATGCTCCTGCGGTACCGCACGGTCGTCGTGGTCTTCTACGCGCCCGGATCGTCGGTCGACGCCGCCACGGTCGTCGAGGCCCGCGCGGCCGCGCTCGACGCCGGCGCAGGCTTCGTGGCCGTCAACGTCAGGCGCGAAGCCCAGGTCGCGGCGATGGCGATCGGCTACGAGGTCCTCGGCACACCGACGGTGCTTGTCTTCGTGCGCGGGCCGAAGCTCAAGTCGCACTTCACCGTGCCCGTCGACCGCATCACGGTCGCCCAGGCCGTCACGAACGCAAAGCGATGAGCGAGGCCGCGCGCGCGAGGGACGGCGCGGCGCAGGAGCTGGCGCTGCGCTCTGCGCGCAAGGAAAACCGCGAGGTCGTTCGCATGCGCTATGTCGAGAACCCCGACGGGTTCCTCGTCGAGTGCGAGGTCTATCCCCTCGGGGGCCTGCGGGTCGAGCCGCTCAGGCCCGGGCCGTACCGCTTCGACACGCGCGACGAGGCCGATCTGTTCATCCGGGAGACCGTCACGGCCCTCGAGTACCTGGGCTGCGACGTCACCTAGGAGGGCTTGACGAAATAGTGGATGTGCCGCCGGGCCGCGCTGCTCGCCCCGAGGACTGCGTCCTCAGTCGCGCCCGTATCTCATTCGATACGAACGCTCCCTGCGTCCTTGCCTCGGAACGACCATCGCACCCCGGAGGCGATCACCATTCCATCAAACCCTCCTAGCCGGGTCGGTGCCCGAACGGGGCGAATCCCCTCATCGGGGGCTTCCCAAAACGCCGGCCGGAGCCACAGTTCGAGGGTACAGCGGGACCCCGAACGTTCCAGGAACTGGAACAGGAGCGGAAATATGCTGAATCGAATCGCGCTCCTGCGGCACAGCGAGCGAGGACAGGTAATTGTCCTGCTCGTCGTCGTCCTGGTTGTCCTTCTCGGCTCGGCAGCCCTCGTCGTCGACGTGGGGCGTGCGTACCTCATCAAGCGGCACCTGCAGGCCTCCGCGGACGCGGCGGCGACTGCCGGAGCGCTCGAGCTGCCCGACCCCGCCGCAGCCACCACCTTCGCTGAGAACTACAGCGGAAGGGACGGCGCGCGGAACGACAACAACAAGCTTCCTTCCGTCACGACGGTCGTGTCCACGAAGTGCCTCTCGTTCGCTCCCTGCAGCCCCGTGAACACGGTGGTGGTGGAACAGACGACCAAGGTCCCCACGATCTTCGCCAGAGTGCTCGGCATCGACGAGTTCACGATCCGGGCCAAGGCCACGGCGTGCTCGCCGTGCTCCTCGAGACCGCTGGACATCATGCTGGTCCTCGACCGGACGGGCTCCATGTGCCAGGACTCGAACGGCAACAGCCAACCCTCGTGCCCTGACCTCCAGAATGCCCGCGCCGGCCTGCTCGAGTTCGTCCAGTACATGGACCCGGCAATGCACAAGATCGGCTTCACGGTCTTCCCACCGGCGACGAGCGGCGGCACACGCTGCAACACGCCCGATTCGAACAACTACAACTCGACGAACGCCGTCTACAACGTCGTCCAGCTGTCGAGTGACTACAAGACCGGCGACAATCTGAACACCGCGTCGCGGCTCGTGTCGACAATCAACTGCCAGAAGGGCGGCGGGACCACGGCGTACGCCCACGCGATCGAGCACGCCCAGGCCGAGCTGCAGAGCTCGCGCGGGCGGCCCGGCGTCCAGAACGTGATCATCATGTTCTCGGACGGCGCCGCGAACACCGGCCCGACGTATCTGCCCTCGACCTCGAACTATCGCCGCCGGCCGTGCGGGCAGGGCGTGACCTCGGCGGCCGCGGTCAAGGGTGCAGGCACGCTCGTCTACACGATCGGCTACGACCTGGACGCCCTCGGCGGCGGCGCGAACCGCTGCCAGAACGGCGTCACCGGCGCACTCGAATCCCCCTCGATCACGGCCTACTCGGCGCTCCAGCAGATGGCCTCGAACATCGAGACCTTCTACAACCAGCCGAACCCCGGCGACCTGACGCGGATCTACACCGAGATCGCGGCAGAGATCGGCGGGACGCGCATCATCCCGGACGACACCCTCTAGTCCCCCGCGAGCGGAGGCTAGACGAGGACGCGGGCCAGCTCTTCGAGCGAGGTCAGGCCCGAGACGACCTTGGAGAGGCCGTCGTCCCAGAGGGACTTCATGCCGGTCTCGAGGGCGGCACGCTCGAGCTCCTCACGGCTGCCGTGCTGCGCGGCCAGCCGGCTGATCTCCTCGTTCATGACCATGAGCTGGTAGATGCCGATCCGGCCCTTGTAGCCGGTCTGGTTGCAGCGCGGGCAGCCACGCTTGCGATAGAGGCCGACGCCATCCGCCGAGGCGGCCTGCTCGGGCGTGAAGCGCGCCTCGAGCATCTCCTCGCGCGTGGCCATGTACATCTCGCAGCAGTGCGTGCAGAGCTTGCGGGCGAGCCGCTGGGCAAGGACTGCCGTCACGGCCGCACCGGTGAGGAACGGCTCGACGCCCATCTCGTTGAGGCGCGTCAGCGCGCTCGGGGCATCGTTGGTGTGGAGCGTGGAGAGGACGAAGTGACCGGTGAGGGCGGCCTCGACGGCCATCTTGGCGGTCTCTGCATCGCGGATCTCCCCCACCATCACCACGTCGGGGTCGGAGCGGAGGATCGAGCGCAGCGCCGCGGAGAAGGTCATCCCCGCGCGCATGTTCACCTGCACCTGATTGAGGCCGGTAAGCCGGTACTCGACCGGATCCTCAACGGTGATGATGTTGATCTCTGAGCGGTTGATCTCGTTCAGCGACGCATAGAGCGTCGTCGACTTACCGGATCCGGTCGGCCCGGTGACGAGAAGCGCGCCCGTCGGCTTCACGACGATTTCCTCGAAGATGTCGCGCATCTCCTCCGAGAGCCCGAGCTCGGCGAGCGTCGGCGGGCGCCTCGACTTGTCGAGGAGGCGCATGACGACGCCCTCGCCCTCGACCGTCGGCAGCACCGCAACACGGATGTCGAGGAGGCGGCCGGCTGCCTTTGCGTTCAGGGAGATGCGGCCGTCCTGCGGCTTACGCCGCTCGGCGATGTCGAGCTTCGCGAGCACCTTCAGGCGGGTCGTGACGCCCGGCGAGAGGCGCTTCGGGATGCGCTGCACCTCATGCAGAACGCCGTCGACGCGGAGACGCACGACGAGCGCATCGTCCTGTGGGTCGAAATGGATATCGCTGGCCCCGTCCTCGGCGGCCTGGAGGATGATCGAGTTCACGAGGCGGACGAGCGGGGCGTCGGAGACGCCGTCGTCGGCCTCGAGGTCGTCGCCGTCCTCCTCATCCTCGGTGCCGAGGTCGAATTCCTCCTCGACGAGCGCGGCGCGGTCCCAGGCGTCCTTGGCCGCCTGGAGGCGCTTGAGCTCGAGCTCGATATCCTCGGCCGCGGCAACGCCGATCTCGAGCATGAAGCGCGTGGCGAGCCGGAGCTCGTCGATCGCCTGCACGTTCGTGGGGTCGGAGACCGCGATGCGGAGCTTGTCCCCCGAGACCTGGTACGGGATCGCGCCCGCGCGCTCCAGCACGTGGGGCGGAATCGACTCGGCGGCGACCTTCTGGACCCCGACGGTGCCCAGGTCGATGAACGGAAGGTGGTGACGCTCGGCGATCGCCCGAGCCTCGTCGCTCGCGGTCGCAGCGGCCGTGCGCTGGCCGGGGATGAGCAGCTCGGCCGCCGGCGTCGGCGTCTCCTCCATGATCGCCTGGGCGATCGAGCCGGCGCCCGCACGCGAGCGTGCGCCGGCAAGACGGTCGAGCGGGATCAGCCCGGTCGTCTCGAGCAGCTCGGCGACGAAATGCGCGATGCGGTTCTCGGGGATGCCCGCGCCCGGCGGGTACTGCGGCTCGATCCCCGGCGACTCCTCACCGTCGCCCGCCCCCGATCTACGGAGTGGTTGAAGCTCTTCGAACTCCATCTCTAGGAGTTATCGGCGCGGCGGCGTCCATCCCCAAGAGGGGGGATGTAGGGCTACAGGCCTGTGCCGCGCAGGTACGCGTCCAGGAGGGGCTCGCCGAAGAAGAGTGCGAAGACGGACCCGAGGGCGAGGAAGGGGCCGAACGGGATGGCCATCTTGCGCGCGGCCCCGCCGTGGCGCACGAGCAGGTAGATCGCGGGCACGAGCGCCAGCAGCATCCCTGCCATGAGCGCGACGACCACGAGCTTCCCCAGGGCAGCGCCCATGAGCAGGCAGAGCTTCACGTCGCCCATGCCCATGCCCTTCGGGTAGGCGAGCACGGCGGCGAAGAGGAAGAACGACGCTCCGAGCGCCGCGAGGACCCACTCCAGGGTCTGATCCGGGTGGATGGCGATCTGGGCCGCGAGGACGATCGCCGCGGACGGGAGGACGATCTTGTCCGGGAGGATGTGGCGCTCGATGTCGATCGCCGAGAGCACGACCAGGACGGAGACGAAGAACGAGGCGACGAAGGCGTCTGCGGTCAGCCCGAAGGCGAGGAAGCAGGCGGCGACGAGCAACGCCGTCGTGACCTCGACCGCGAGGTAACGGAGCCCGATGCCCTCCCCGCACGTCCGGCAGCGACCGCGCAGAAGCAGGAACGAGACGACCGGGATGTTGTCGCGCCAGGCCAGCCGCGTCCCGCAGGAGCCGCAGGCCGACGGAGGGTTGACGATCGAGCGGCCCTCGGGCAGCCGGGCGGCGACGACGTTGAGGAAGCTCCCGAGCGCCAGGGCGGGCGGCACGACGAGAAAGGCGAGCGCGACGTTCATCCCTCACCTATCGGCGGGAGGACCGCGGACTTGATCAGCCGGACTGGAGGCCGGGGATGACGACGAAGTCGCCGGCCGTCTCCGGATCCGAGTACATCTGGCCCTCGACGAGCGAGCCGAGCGGCGGCCAGTCGTAGTACGTCGGCCAGCCGTTGCTCGCCGAGGGAAGCAGAATCCGGTTGCAGACGATCGGGCCGCTCGTGTGGAAGTTCTCGTGCACGGTGCAGTCGCCGTTCGCGTAGATCAGCCCCTGGAAGCCGGACGGAACTGCCTGCGCCTGCGTGCCTCCCTGGTCGTACTCGGAGTCGCCGCCGGCGAGCACGATCATCATGTTCTGGGTCGGATCCCAGTTCTGCATGCCGTTCGTGACGCAGCTCGTGGCGCCCGAGCCGCCGGCACAGACGAGCTCGTCGAACTCGAGGTCGCCGGAGGCGTAGATGATCCCGCGGCCCTGGTAGTGCGCGATGGCGCCGTCGTCGTCGAAGCGGAAGTCACCGTCGATGAAGATCGTGCCCTTGATCGTGAGCACGTCGGTGACGTGGTTCCAGGAGAGCTCGCCGAGGATGTTGTTGTTCGCGTCCTTCACCTGGCACGTGTAGCTCGAGTTGTTCGGCGTCACCTCGGCGGACCCGGTGAGGCTGTTGTTCATGGTGGTGTTGTTGTCGAAGCCGCCCGGGAAGCTGCCCGTGGTGCAGTTGTTGTTCGGGCCGGGCTTCGCGTTGTCGTACCAGTAGGCGAGGTCGACGGCCGGCTTCGAGAGGTTCTGGGGCGCCGTGCCGATCGTGTTCGCGTAGACCTTGTCCGCGTTCGTGCACGGCGCGTGGGCCGCCGCAGTGTCGAACTTGCACGTCCCGGTGACCTGGACGTTGGCGAGCGGCGTGCCCGAGGTGCCGATCGTCGTCGTTGGTACAGGCTGATACCAGACCGTGATCTGGACGTGGTCGACGTAGGCCGTGCGGGCGGAGGTCGTCAGGTTTCGCGCCCTGAGGCGGACGCCGAAGTTCGATGCGTTGACCTGCGCCTGCGTCCAGGTCGTCCCCCAGAGGTCGCCGGAGTCGCCGTAGTCGCGGGTCGAGTCCGAGGTCGTCCAATCGGTCGTGCTCGCCTTGTCGTTCCCGGACGGCGCGCCGGCCTTGAGCAGGAAGACGTCGATGTCCTCGACGCTGTTCGTGTTGCTCGCGGCGCGTTCGATCGAGGCCTGGATACCCATGATGGTCGCGCTGGCCGGAATCGAGAAGCCGAAGCCCGTGACGTCGAGATTCGCGCTCTGGCCGCTCGCCGCGATGGCGTAACTCGCGTCGGCGTTGTTGCTCGAGTAGACGCTCGACGAGCTCGTCCAGCCCGTAGCCGCCGAGGGATTGCGGTTGCTAGAGGACGTCGTGCGGGTCATCGTCACGTTGCCGCCCACCTCGAGCGTCGTCGTCGACGCGGTGATCTGGGCCGAGCCGCGCATACAGAGGTTTCCGCGGGTGGCGAGGGGCATCCTGATGTTCACGTCCTCGATGGTGAGGCAGCTCGAGGTCGAGTCCGCATACCACCGGCTCCATGCGGCGACGCTCGCCCCGCTGTTCAGGCCGTAGACCTGGGCGCTGCGGGTGAGCGTGCGCGTGATCGGCGCGGCCCCGGTGGGGTTGACGACCGAGCCGGTCGCGGTGATCGTCCAGACCTCGCCGTTGAGCGTCCCGGAGTACGTGACGGAGCCGCCCTCGAGCTGGATCGTCGTCGAGGCCAGGAGCGAGCCGGTGAGCGGGTTGAGGGCGGTGTTGAGGACCGAAAGCGCCTGGCCGATGCCGGCCTCGGCCAGCGTGTAGGCGGTCTCGGAGCCCTTGGAGGCGCTTGCGCTGCGCGCGTTCGCAGTCGAGTAGTAGATCAGGGTCGCACCGCTGAGCGAGAGCACGCCGAGGATGCCGATCGCCATGACCAGCGTGATGCCCTCTTGGGCTCGCAAGCGTTTGAGTAGCCGCATTAGAAAATTAGGCCCTGGTGGTATTCCTGAGAACAATGTCGGTAACAAGGCGCCACTTCTTCCATGCCTCGTTCGGGTAGAGATTCACGGTCATGTCGACGTGGAGCTTCCCGAGCGCCGTCGTCGAGGGCGCGACGTAGGAGAAGATGCTCGCCGTCGTGAGGTAGTCGGCGATGGCCACGGCCGCAGCCGATCCCTTCTTGCGGCGCAGCGTGTAGCGGTTCGTCCCCGCCGAGGCCGTGTCGTAGACGACCGTGGTCTGCGTCCCGCCGGATGAAGGACAGCCCGCCGGGAGCGTGATCGTCACCGAGGACGCGCTCGTGAACGTGAGCGCGCTGCCGCAGTGGATCTCGCGGCGCATGCGGTCGACCGCGATGCGCGCGCTCTGCTGGGCCTGGAAGCGGCGATTCGCGTCGAGCTCCGCCTTCGCCCCCGTGACGAAGAGAGCGGTGAGCGCGGTCACGATCGTCAGGAAGATCGTCAGCACCGCGAGGAGCTCGATCAACGTGTAGCCCCGCTGCCCTCGGAGCAGCCGAGCGAGCCGCTTGGTCACCGCCCTAGCCCTTCTTGCGCTCGGCATAAGCGAGAGCGCGGCGGGCGACGGCCTGGCTGCGGCGGCCGAATCCGAAGCGGTCCTGGAGGCTGCCGTCGACGCGGATGAGCGTCTTCAGCGCGACGTCCCCGTCCTTCCACCCGAACAGGGCGCCGGTGACGAGCCAGGAGTGCTGGTAGAGCCAGAAGTTGACGAACCTGCGGGTTGGCTTCTTGAGCTTGGACGCGCGCTCCTCGAGAGCGCGTGCGCGCGCCGGGAGCGGCATCTCGTCGGCGGGCTCGCGCGGCGCGCCGGAGACGGAGAAGTCGGGCTTGCGGTAGGCCGGATCCTGGGCGGGCGGCGCCGCGGGTGCCGGAGTCGTGGCTGCCGGCGCGGTCGTGGTCGGCGCGGGTGTCGTCGCGGCCGGAGGCGTCGGAGCGGGCGTCGTCGTCGCGGGCGCGGTCTCGGCCGGAGCGGTTTCGGGAGCGGGCGCGGCCTTCTTCTGCGCCGCGCGCCAGTTCTTGAGCAGGACGACCTTCGACCCGGTGAACGGGGCGGTGTTCTCGGGCACGCCGCGCTCGCCGTACTGCGCGCTGCGGGCGAGCCGGAGCGTCACCACCGGGGCGCCGTTGTCGATCACGCGGGTGCCGGGCACAGGTCTCTGCACGGTGACGGTGTTGGCGGCGAAGCCGTCGATGTCACCGCGCACGCGCCAGGCGAAGCCGGCGTCCTGGAGGATGCCCTTGGCGAAGACGTAGGCCTGGCGGCGCACGTCGGGCACGACGAGAACCTCGGGCTTTTCGGGCTCGACGGCCACCGGGGCGGGCGGCGGCGGCGTCTGGCTGCTGTCCTGGGCGAGCGAGAAACTGGCCCACGCGAGCAGCCAGATCACGACGAGCGCGATGAACCGAGGAGCGAGCATAGCTAGGCGGGCCGCCATGCCCTCCCCATCGGCAGGGCGCGACGAAAAATCAAGCCCTATCCGGTGGAGTTGGCGGTGAATCCGATGACCCGCGTGCGGATCACCTTGTACACCGGGCCCGAGGGGGAGACAGGAGCGACGGCGCCGGGGGTCGGCCGGAGCACCGACCGCTCGGGCGTGGGCGCATCCTGCCAGCGGAATGCGACGCCGGCGTAGGCCTGGAACCAGGGCTCGTCCTGCGGATACTTGGTCGAGGGCACGAACGCGAGGTGCAGGTGCGGCCCGGTCGAGTTGCCGGTCGAGCCGACGCGGCCGACGGGGGCTCCGGCGGCCAGGCCGGCGCCGGGAACGACGTCAGGCTCGAGGTACGAGAGGTGGCAGTAGACGACGTTGGCGCCGCTCTCGAGGCGAAGGGTGAAGCCGATGCCGCAGCGGCCGCTGCTCTCCGGGAAGGCGTTGACGACGGTCGAGTCGGCCAGCGCGTACAGAGGCGTGCCCTGGGGCGCGGCGATGTCGGCGGCCGGGTAGTCGTGGTGATCGTGGGCGACCGAGACGATCTCGGGGCCGCCGCCGACGGGGAAGACGAAGCCGCCGATCGTGGGCTGCGCGCTTCCGGCCATTCCGGTGCCGACCATCGAGCCCTGGCTCTCGAGCGCAGCGAGCGCCGCGGTGGCCTCGTCGACCTCGGCCTCGAGACGCTCGCGCTCGGCGCGGGCGTCGTTCTCGGCGGCCGAGATCCGACGCAGTTCGCGGTCGAGCCTGTTGAACTGCTTCAGCGTCAGGTTCGGGTCGCCGGCCTTGCGCTCGACCTCCATGTGTTCCCAGGAGAGGCGGTCGAGCCTGGGGCCCACTCTGGCGATCGCCCGGGTGAGGCTCTGAAGCCGCTGGCGCGCCTGCTCGAGGCCTGCCGTCCCCACGGTCGGGGAGACGAGGCTGGGCGAGCCGAGCGCGAACGGGTCGTCGCCGAACGTCGCCGCGAGCTCCATCACGTCGTCGACGTACCACTGGGCGTGGTTGTAGGCGAAGATCGCGCGCTCGAGGTCGTCGTGGGCGCCGGCCGCGGCGAGGTACCGGGCGGCCGAGTAGACACCGTCCTCGGGGTTCCACGGGTCGGCGATCCCGTTACCGTCGCCGTCCATTCCCCAGCGCATCCAGCTCGACGGGATGAACTGCATCCAGCCGAGGGCGCCCGCGGAGCTCGGCCCCATGTTCTGGCCGAAGTTGGACTCGATCTTGTTGATGGCCGCGAGGACCTGCCACGGGACGCCGTAGCCGTCGCCGGCGCGCTGCCAGAGCGCGAGGAGCTGCTCGTACGAGCGGACCTCGGGGTGCGCGGGCGCCGCCGAGAGGTTGGCCGGGACGCGGATCGAGCCCGGACCGTTCGGCACCGTGTAGCTCGGCAGCGACTGCTGGCCGCCGCGCACCACGGAGAAGACCTGTCCGGACGAGGTCGCAGGAACCGCCGCCAGCAGGAGCGCGGCGAGTAAAGCCGGGAAGACGCGCCTCATGAATCCGAGGTTGCGAGCCGCAGGCCGTTCGCCGGTGCCTCCTCGGGCTCCGGTTCCGGCTCTTCCTCGTCCTCCGCGAGGCTCGTGAAGTCGACGGCCACGCTCTTGCCCTCTTCGGCGACCTTCTTGCGGCGCAGCGCCTGCTCGACTGCGATCTCGAAGTCGTGGCGGTTCGTGGCCGCGGCCGCTGCGACATCGAGCTCGACGACTTCGTCGGTCACGAGCTGGACGAGGTGCTGGGAAAAGCTCTGCATGTGATGGTAGCCGCCGTCCTCGATCGCCTCGGTGATCCCGTGCGTCTTCTCGGGCTCGCGGATCAGGTCCGCGATGCGGGCGGTGTTCACCATCACCTCGATGGCGGCGACCCGGCCGCCTTCCTTGCGCGGAAGGAGGCGCTGGCTGACGACCCCGCGGAGAACGCCCGCGAGGATCTCGCGCACCATCATCTGCTTCTGGGGCGGGTAGAACTCGACCAGACGGCCGACCGTCTCGGCCGCGTCGAGCGTGTGCAGGGTGGAGAAGACCAGGTGGCCCGACTCGGCCGCCTGGAGCGCGGTCTGCGTCGTCTCCTCGTCGCGGAGCTCGCCGATGAGGATGACGTCGGGGTCCTGGCGCAGCACGCGGCGCAGGGCCTGCTTGAAGGACTCGGTGTCGAGCCCGACCTCGCGCTGGTTGACGATGGAGGCCCAGTCGTCGTGGATGAACTCGATCGGGTCCTCGATCGTGACGATGTGGCACTTCCGGTTGCGGTTGATCCAGCTGAGCATCGCCGCGAGCGACGTCGACTTGCCCGAGCCGGTCGCGCCCGTCACGAGGACGAGGCCGCGGTGCTCCTCGGCCAGCTTGGCGACGCCCTCCGGGAGGCCGAGCCGTTCGAAGCTCGGGATCTCCTTGGGGACGAAGCGGAAGGCGAACGAGATCGACCCGCGCTGGCGGAACCCGTTGACGCGGAAGCGCCCGATGCCGTCGGCGAGATACGAGGTGTCGAGGTCGCCGGTCTCCAGGAACTGCTCGCGCTTGGCGGGCGAGCGCTCGGTGACGAGCAGCAGGACAGTCTCGAGGTCGGATTCGGTGAGGAGGCGCTGCTCGAGCGGCTCGAGGTCGCCGTCCACCCGGACCATGGCCGGAGACGACACCTTGAGGTGCAGATCGCTTCCTCCCGCGTCGATGACGCGTGCCAACAGTTCGTCGAGGTTCATGACGCCGACCGTCTGCATCGGCGACCCTGCCAGGCGCTTTAGCTCAAAGGGGGGATGAAGCCGCTCGGCTAGACTTACGCACCCCGCGGGGGAGTTCCCGAGTGGCCAAAGGGGACGGGCTGTAAACCCGTTGGCTCAGCCTTCGTAGGTTCGAATCCTACCTCCCCCACCTGGATCCCTCCAGGTACGCGAGAGCCGCTCAGCAGAGCGGTTCATGCGTTCCGGGGATCCCGGAAAAGCACGGGAGCGCCAGAGTTCCCAACGGATCTCCTGGTCGCGTTCAGAGCGAGAGTTCGTGCCAGAGTAGGCGCCCAGCTTGCCCGATCGGTCGGCGCGGATAGCGTGCGTGGTCGCCGTCGTAGACAGCCAGGTATGTGAAGGCTGTCTCAGCGAGAGCGCCACTCCATCGGTCGGGCGTCCAGGCCGCCATGCGGTGTACTTCCTCCAGGACTCGTCCGCGCTCCGGCCCGTCGACGATCTCGACTCGCGAGCGCTGAAGTTCGATGCCCTCGTCAAGGTCGATCTCTTCGACCTGCCAGGTAATCCGAAGGCGGATGTCTCCTCTCGCCTCCTCCCAGATCGAAGGTTGCACACCGGCCCAGGGATCGTCCGGGTCGCGCATCTCCAGCTGGATCAGATAGCGACTTCCCGACCGCAGATGCGCCGCCATGCAGTCGAGATGCTTCACCACCGAGGCTGGTTCCTCCAGACACGCCAGCGAGTCGATCGGACAAATGGCGCCCCCGAAGGTGCGGCCGAGATCGAAACCGGTCATGTCAGCCACCAGGGCGTCAGCAGGCAACCCCGGCGAGCTCAAGCGTTCTCGCGCCAGCGCAACCATGCTCGGGGAGATGTCGATGCCGATCGCCTCGACGCCTCTCTCCGCAAAGGCGGCAAGCATTCGCCCCGAGCCGCAAGCAGGCTCGAGAATGGGCGCGCAGTCGGAACCAAGACGTTCCAGCAGCCACTCAACCTCCTCGCTGGTGTCCCAGGAGAACGCAATGTCGTAGAGCTTCGCCTGCGTCGTATAAAGGCGCGAAGGCACGAGAACTCAGCGTGCCATGAGCACACGCGGTCTGTCACGTTCGAGCCGCGCAGAGATCAGGCGAACTTCGCCGCGGCCGGCGAGCGGTATCGCGGCTGCGCGCGACGCTGTGGGAACCTTCGTGCCCTCCTCGTCGTCTCAAAGTCGTGAGGCTCGCCTTCACCCTTCTTGTCGCACTGCTCGCCGTAGGACTCCTGCTCACCGTCTCCGGCTGCAGAGGGACCGACGAGGACGACGGAGACTCGCTCGAGGGGACTGAATGGACGCTGGTCTCCGGCCTTGAGGCGCCGCCCGACGCCGTGCTGACACTCGGCTTCGGGCGGAAAGACGCCGGCGGCTGGTCAGGCTGCAACAGCTTCTCGGTCGACTACGAACTCGGCGGCGACTCGATCACGATCGGCGAGGAGTTCACATCGACCTTGGTGGGCTGTGAGGATGCCGAGTTGGACACGGCGGAGGACACCTACCGCTCCATCTTCGCCGACGTGGACGGGTGGGCGATCGAGGACGGCGAACTCATCCTCTCCTCGGACGGCGACGAGGTACTGCGGTACGCGGCCGCTACCGGTCGATAGGAAAACCGCTCCCTTCGCCGCCTTCCTCGTGGACGCGCCGAGGACGTGGAGGGCTACCCCGGGTCACTGCTCGAGACGGCCGACACCATCGCCGTCATGATCTGATGATCTCTGCGGGATTGGAACAGGCTGTGGCCACCGGGCACGTTCTGGCCGCGCTCGCCGCGCTAGGTGCGGGTGCCGCTGTTCTCCTGACGCCCAAGGGCACGCATACCCACCGAGCGATCGGAACCGTCTACGTCCTTGCGCTTGTGCTCGTGAATGTGGCGGCGCTGTCGTTGCATCGAGAGAACACCTTTGGTGTGTTCCATGCACTGGCAGTCGCCAGCCTGGTCACGATCGCTGTCGGGCTCTCGCCCCTCCTTCTCGGCAAGAGATCGCCGATGGTCATCGCTACCCACGCGTACTGCATGACGTGGTCGTACGCTGGCTTGGTCGCGGCCGGATGCGGACAACTCACCGTCGTTCTCGGTCAGGACGTCGGGGCGTGGGTTGTCCCCGCGGCAATCGCAACGGTGCTGTCCATCAGCGGCATGGTCATCTTCGGGAGAGTGCCGTCAACCCTCGACCGAATACTCCATCCGCGAGGGGTCGGCTAGAGCACTTCAGGCCGGCATCCCGGCCGGCGGGCAACGCCACCCCGTGAACGTGGGCGCGAGGTCGATCTCGCCGCAAGTCTCAGCTAGGGCAAACGGCAGACGATCGTGCCGTGGTCGGAGTCCGGGAGTAGCTCGGCACGAGTGACGAGGCACGTTCCGACCTTCGTCTCGATCGGCTCGCCCTCGTCGGGAGGCCTCGGAAGCTCCACCTCGTCGACCTCCGTCCAGCCCGGTCCTTCGATGGTGATGACGAACCGATGCACCGAAAACCCATCATGTCAGGAGCGCTCGGAGACCGCTCCTCCATTTCCCGCGAGTCGTCCCGACAGAGTCCTTTCTAGGGCTCGGTGTGGACGACGACGTCAACCACCTCGGGACGCTCGCGGCGGATGCGCTCCTCGATCTCGCTCGCGCTCGCGTGGGCGTCCGAAAGGGCCTGGTCCGGCGCCATCGCCAGCGTCAGGAACGCGACGAGGCCGCGCTCGGTCGAGACGAAGTGGAGCTCGCGCGGGTCGGCGCCGGTCTCCTCGCGGACGATGCGCCTGACGTCGGCGGACTCGACCTCGAGGTCTCCGTCGTCGGGCTTGCCCACCGCGGCGGGCTCGGACAACGGCTCGAGATGGGTCTGCACCGCATCGACCTCCGGAAGGTCCGCGAGGATCTCGCGCTCGACCTGCTCGGCGACCTCGTGCGCCTCCGCGAGAGTGAGCGAGCCGGGGAGCTTCAGGTGGAGGGAGACCTCCCGCCGCTCGCCGACGTCCAGGACCGTGACGTTGTGCACCTCGCGTACGCGCGGCACCCGCAGTGCCGCGGCGAGGGCGCGCTCGGTCAGGTCGGCGCCTGCCTCGGCGGGCTCGACGTGGACGACGACATCCGCCCCGGGCACGGCGCGCTCGATCGCCTCCTCGACCGCGTCGGCAGCCGCGTGGCCCTGGCCGACCGCGGCGCCCGGCGGGACGCCGATGACCACGTCGGCGAAATGGCGGCCCGCCGCACGGCGCATGCGCAGGCGGCGGAGCGTGACGGCCGGGTCGAGCATCTCGATGGCGCGCTGGGCAGCCTCGACAGCGTCGGCCGGTGCCTGGTCCATGAGGACGTCGACGTTCTGGCGGATCAGCCTGCCGGCCGCGCCGAGGACGAGCACGGCGACGAAGAGCGCCGCGATCGCGTCACCCTCCGGGTAGCCGGCGAGGGCGGCCAGAAGCCCGAAGAGCACCGCCGTAGAGCCGGCGAGGTCGCTGCCGAAGTGGAGCGCGCTCGCGCCGAAGGCCGCGCTATGGAAACGGCGCGACGCGCGGAGCGAGACCGCCGTTCGACCGGCGTCGATGAAGATCACGAGGACGATGACGAGGAACGCCCACCAGGTCGCCTCGACCTCGGCCGTCCCGTCGACGAGCCGCCGGATGGCGACGTAGACGATCGCGAGCGAGGCGGCGACGAGGATCGACGCCTCAGCGAGCGCAGAGAGATGCTCCGCCTTCCCGTGCCCGTACTGATGGCCCGGGTCGGCAGGGCGGATGGCGACGCCGACGGCGAAGAGCGTCAGGAGCGCGGCGACGAGATCGGTGCCCGAGTGGGCCGCCTCGGAGAGGAAGCCGAGGCTCCCGGTCGCGAGACCGGTGACGAGCTTCACCCCGATCAGCACCACCGCGGCGGCGACGGACACGAGTGCGATGCGCCGCTGCGGGCTCATGGCCAAAGGCTAACCTGGGCGCGGGGTGAATCCGGAGACCGGCGAGAAGTTCGAGGTGGACTGCCCGCACTGCGGGAAGCACTTCGACGCGGAGCTGCTCGGAGGGACAGAGCGGAACCTCGGCTTCAAGTGCCCCCACTGTCGGCTCTTCGTCGCCTTCAAGGCCGCCGACGAGCAGGACCTGGTCGAGCCGAGCGACTGAACCTGGCCAGTGTCGGCGCGAACGTATGGGAACATATGTTCGTGTCCGACAAAGGCTCCGCCTACGCACAGCTCCGCCGGGCGCTCGACTCGGGGAACCCGACGCTGGCGCTCTCCGCGGCGACCGAGCTCGACTTCGTCAGCCTCCCGGACGCGCTCGAGCTCGTCCTGCTCCTGGTCGACGATCCCCGCCGCTTCCGGCGCGCGGCACTCCGCTGGCACTCCCGTTACTGCGACGAGGTCCGCGACGTCGGGTTCGAGGAAGCCCATGCGGTACTCGCTTGCCTCGCGGGCCTGGACGGGCGCCGGCCGAAGGTCGCTGCCGCCGCGCTGGCAACCCTCGTTCACCGGCGCGGGCTCGAGCGGGCCAGCGAGGCGCTCATGCGCTGGGCGAATTCGTAGGCGCGTTCTTCTAATACTCGCGGCAGGGCCGCCGATAGAGAGAGCGTGTCCGTCGCCGCACGCACCGCCGAACGGGTGCTGGCGCGCCGAGCTGCCTTCGCTCGCGTCCAGCCCCGCACCGCGTCCATCCTGGCCGGCCTCGTCGCCGGCAGCTTCCTGCTGCGCACGGTGCTCGGCTGGCTGCGCGCGACGCCCACCTTCTTCGCGGACGAGTACATCTACTCCGAGCTTGCCCGCTCGATCTCGGAGACAGGGCGGCCGCTGGTCCGCGGCGTCTCGGCGAGCTTCCCGGCCCTTCTCCAGCCGATCCTCACGGCGCCCGCCTGGCTCGTCGGGGACGTCGAGACCTCGTTTCGCCTCGTGCAGACGGTGGGCGCGCTCGTCATGTCGCTTGCCGTGGTGCCCGTGTTCCTGCTCGCCCGGCGGCTCGGGATCGGCACGCCGCTCGCGCTCGTGCTCGCAGCGCTCGCCGTCCTCGTGCCGGACATGGTCTACGCCGGCTGGATCGTTGCCGAGCCGTTCGCCTACCCGCTCGTCCTGAGCGCCGTCGCGGTCGGGACGATTGCCCTCGCCCGCCCGCGTCCGCGACTGCAGCTCGCCTTCCTCGCCCTCGCCGGCCTCGCGACCTTCGCCCGCGTCCAGTTCGCCGTGCTGCCCGTCTGCTTCCTCGCGGCCGCCCTCCTCGTCGGCCTGCGCGAGCGCCGGGTGCGCGCAGCCCTCAGGGAGCAGCTGCTCGTGCTCGTCCTCCTCCTCGTCCCGGCTCTCGGGCTCTTCGCGGTCGGCCCCGGACGCGCGCTCGGCTTCTACGAGGGCGTGCTCGACATCGACTTCCTCTCGCTCGAGTTCACGAAGTGGGTGGGCCTCGACGCGATGTTCCTCGCCTACGCCTCGGGAGTCGTGCTCGCCCCGGGCGCCCTCATCGGCCTCTGGCTGGCGCTGCGCCGCCCGCGCTCGCGCGAGGAGCTCGCCTTCGGCGCGCTCGCGGTGACGCTGGTCGGCGTCCTCCTGCTCGAGGCGGCCGCCTACGGGCTCGAGGGCCGCCTCCAGGAGCGCTACTTCTTCTACGCGGTGCCGCTGGTCGGGATCGCGTTCGTGCTGTACGCCTCCCGCGGCTGGCCGCACCGCCTCGCCCATGGCGTTCTCGCAGCAGGGCTCGTCCTGCTGGCGGTGCGCGTTCCACTGTCCGGCTACTCGCAGGCCGATTTCAAGACGGGCTCGCCCGTCCTCTTCGCCACCTCGCGCCTGGAGCAGGCGCTGGGCGATGTCTCGCTCGCCTCGCTGGTGATCGCGCTGGCCGTCACTGTCCTGGCCGCCGCCGCCGTCCTCCTCGCGCGGCGCCCCGCCTTTGGGACGCCGGCGGCGCTCGGCCTCGCCCTCGCCGTCTGCGCGGTGACCTACGGAGCGGCCGTCTCCTTCAACCTCGGAAGCGCCGACCGGGCGCGCGAGAGCGTGCTCGGCCCGCAGCCGTCGTTCGTCGACGCAGCGGGCGTCGACGACGCGGCCATGCTCCAGACGCGTTCGAGCAACCGCGGGATCGCCTCCGAGTATCTCTTCTGGAACCGCTCCGTCGACGCCGTCTACCTCCTCCCCTTCGCCGAGCCTCCGGACGCCTTCGCGGTCACGCGGGTGACCATCTCCGACGACGGGACGCTGCTCGCCGGCGGAGAGCCGGTCACGCGGCCGCTCCTGGCCGACAACTTCAGCGACACGGTTCGCTTCCGCTCGTCACAGGAGATCGCCACGTCGCCCGTCTACAAGCTCCTCCGCTCATCCGGCCCGCAGCAGCTCGCCCTCTACGCGCCCGGGCGCTACGAGGACGGGTGGCTCGGCCTCCTTGGCGCGATCAACCTCTGGCCCGAGAGCGCCTCCGAGGGACTCGCCGGCACGCTCACCTTCGAGCTAACGGCTCCCGAGGGAACCGAGGGCCGGGTCACGTTCCGGCCGGAGGATGGGTCTGCAGAGGAGATCGTCGTCGCTCCCGGCGCCACCCGCGACGTCTCCTTCGCGGTCTGCTCGAACGGCCCCTGGGAGGTCGCTTTCGACGCGCCCTCGACCGGGTCGGTCGGCGGGCGCTACGTCAGCCTGATGACGTCCGAGCCCACGTACCGGCCGGACCCGTCAGCCTGCGCGGCCGGCTCGAGCTAGACGCAGTCCTTGAGGCCCTGGGCCTCGGGCAGGCTCTCGAGCTTCTTCAACGTGTTGTTCTCGATCTGGCGGATGCGCTCGCGGGTGACGCCGAAGGCGCGCCCGACCTCCTCGAGCGTTCTCGGCTGCTCGCCCTTGAGCCCGAAGCGCAGCTCGATGACCTTGCGCTCCCGATCCGGAAGGGACTCGAGCGCGCGGTCGATGTCCTCGCGCCTGAGGTTCAGCGATGCGGAGTCGAAGGGCGACTCGGCAGCCTCGTCCTGGACGAAGTCGCCGAGCTCGGATTCCTCCTCCTCGCCGATCGGCTTCTCGAGCGAAACGGGGAGCTGGGCCATGCGGAGGATCTCGCGAACCTCCTCGGTCGTCATCTCGAGCTCCTCGGCGATCTCGTCCGGCAACGGCTCGCGGCCGAGGCGCTGGACGAGCTGGCGCTCGATGTGCACGACCTTGTTCAGCTTCTCGACCATGTGCACGGGGATGCGGATCGTGCGCGCCTTGTCGGCGATGGCGCGCGTGACCGCCTGGCGGATCCACCAGGTCGCGTACGTCGAGAACTTGAAGCCCTTGCGGTAGTCGAACTTCTCCACCGCGCGGATGAGCCCGAGCGAGCCCTCCTGGATGAGGTCGAGGAAGGAGAGGCCGCGGCCGAGGTAGCCCTTGGCGATCGAGACGACGAGGCGAAGATTCGCCTCGATCATCTCCGTCTTCGCGCCCATGTCGCCGCGCTCGATGCGCTTGGCGAGCGTGACCTCCTGGTCGGCCGTGAGCAGCGGGACCTTGCCGATCTCGCGCAGGTAGAGCCGCAGCGAGTCGAGCGACGGCTCGACCGTCAGGTCGAGCTTGGGGCCCTTCTCTTCCTCGGCGAGGGCGGGCTGGTCGTGAGGCGGCGCCTTGTGCTCGAGCCCTTCGACGAGCTCGATGCCGTGGTCGATCAGATAGGTGTAGAACTCCTCGACCTGCTCTTTAGTGAGGTCGACTTCCTCGAGCCCGGCGACGATCTCGTCGTAGGTGAGGAACCCCTTGTCTTGGCCGTCCGCGACGAGCTTGTGGAGCTCTTCGATGTCGGGCAGGGAGATGTCGACCTGGAGCATTGACCCGCCTTTCTCGTTACCCGTGCAACGTGTCGAACGGAACGAAAACGAGCCGGAGATGTCCTCGCCCCCCGGCTCACAGCCGCACCCGGCCGCGGATTCTACAATGCCTGTGGAAAAGTTGGGTATGAATTTTCAGGCAGTCGCCGAGATCGTGCCAACTGTCTCTCCCCGACTGTTCCGGACGGGCCGCTCCCGAAGCTCGGCGATTCCGAGGACGACGCCTGCGGCGACGTAGGCGGCGCGGTTCGCGCCGTCGTCGACCTTGAGCGCGACGCCTGCGCCGTCGGCGACGCCGACGCAGAGGACCCCCTCGGCGCCGCGCTTGGCGACCGATCCGGGCAGCGCCCGCATCACCAGCGTGTCGACGGCGCCGGGGCCGCCGATCAGCTGCGGGTGCGCGGTCATCGCCCCCACGACCGCGTCCGCGCCCGCAGGCTCGCCGCGGACGAGGCCGGCGAAGACACCTGCCATCTCGACGAGAGAGAGCGCGAAGGTCGGCACGCCGCAGCCGTCCACGGCCGTGTCGAGCTCCGCCGCGTCCTTCCCGACCGCCTCGGCGACGATCCTGCGGACCTCCTGCTGAACTGGGTGCTCCGGGAGCCGGTAGCCCTCCGTCGGCCAGCTGTTTCGACGCGCAAGCAAGAGAAAGCCCGCGTGCTTCCCTGAGCAGTTGTGACGCAACTTGGAGCCGTGCTCGGCCCCGCACTCGAGATCCTCGGTCGCGGCGCCGGCGCGCTCGAGGAGCGCGCGGACTGCGACGAGCTGCTCGGGGAGCGCTTCGTGCGAGGCGCACGCGATCGCCAGCTCGTCCTCGGGCAGGCCGAACGGGACGAGCGGGAGCGCCTGGAGGGGCTTCGCCGCGGAGCGGACGAAGCTGACGACGCTCGGATCGCCCCAGGCCTCGGCGACCTCGCCGTCGCGGACGACGACCGCGTGCACGAGGTGCCGCGACTCCACGAGGCCTCCCCGGGTGACGGCTACATTGATCGCGTCCACGAGGAGGAACTATTCCCGAGTTTCCCGAGGTAGAGGCGGCACGCCGCACGCTCGACGAGCCGCTCGCACGCTCGCCGGTCGCGAAAGCGGGGCCCGCCCACGTCGCGACGCTGAAGACCTTCGACCCGCCGCTCGCCGCGCTCGAGGGCCGGCGGTTCGCGGGCGCGCGGCGACGCGGCAAGCACCTCCTCTTCCCCACCGAGGACGGCGAGCTCGTCCTCCACGTCCACCTGATGAGCGCCGGTCGAATCCGCTTCCTCGAGCCCGGTGCGAAAGGCCCGAAGACGCCGGCGTTCCGCCTGCGGCTCGAGGACGGAGGCGAGCTGATCCTCACGGAGGGCGGCCCGAAGAAGCGCGCGAAGGTCGGAGTCTTCCGGCCGGAGGAGATCGAGGCCGAGCTCGAGCACCTCGGGCCCGAGGCCGACGGCATCCAGGCGGACGAGCTGGGCGATATCGCCCGGCGCGAGGGCCGACGGCTCCACCCGTTCCTCCGCGACCAGCGGGCGCTCGCCGGGATCGGGCGCGCATGGTCGAACGAGATCCTCAACCGGGCGAAGCTCTCGCCGTACGCGCTGACGACCGAGCTCTCCGACGAGGAGATCGAGCGCCTGGCCGCGACGATCCGGGAGCTGATGGCCTACGGCCTCGAGCTCCGGCTCGCGGGCGCAGGCGACGCGAAGGCGTACAAGGTGCACAACCGCCTCGGCGAGCCGTGTCCGAACTGCGGCACCCCGATCGCCCGGGTCGACTTCGAGGAGCACACGATCTTCTACTGCCCGGAGTGCCAGACCGGGGGCCGCGTCCTCAAGGACCGGCGGCTCTCGCGGCTGCTCAGGTAGAACCGCTCAGCGGTACGCGTCCCACATCTGGTCGCCGAAGGTGCTGCGGCGCGCGCCCGTGCCCTCGCCGTCGACGGTGTCCCCGTGGTACTGCGGCACGCGGGCGGCGCCCCGGATGCAGCCGCCCTGACCGTTCGGGCCATAGTTGACTCCGTACGTGCCCTGCTTCGTCGCGCAGGTGTCCGGGATCGTGAGCGCGCCGGAGGCGACCACGCGGTCGGCGTAGTCCGTGATCACGGTCTCGTGCTGGTCCGGCCAGTAGGCCGCTGTCTCGGGAATCAGGCGGAGAACGAGGGCCATGTACTTCGTGGGCAGCATCGTGTTGCGCTGGTAAGAGGTTCCCGGCCGGGCGCCTCCGTCGACGAGCCCGTACGGGTCGCGCGTGCTGCAGTTCGTGCACGCGTCGAGATCGTCCCAGTACGAGTCCTCCCACGCATCGAAGTCGCCGTTGTGCCACATCTGGCCCCAGAGCGCCTTGCCGTTCACGCCGCGGTAGAGGCTGAACGTCTCCCAGAAGTTGCGCTCGGGGGCCGCGGCGATGTCGGCGGCCATCTGCGTGTTCCGCATGAACGTCGCGGCGAAGACCTCGAGGAAAAGCTTGCCGGCGGAGTTGCCGCCGCCGCCGCGCGTGATGTTGAGGCCGCCCCGGGTCCCCGCCCAGAGGTCGATCCCGTTCTGGACGAAGCCGATCAGCACCGGCAGCTTGGCCGCCTGGTCGGCGGCCGCCGAGCACGGCGGGCTAGCGCACGCGTTGTCGAGCATGAGCCAGAAGGCGACCTCGGCATCGGCCCTAAGGACGTTCGCGCCCCAGGCGTTCCCCTCGTGGAAGGCGTCCACCGGCTCAAGCTCGCCGCCGGAGGCGACCCCGCTCGGGCTGTTGTCGAGCCGGAAGTGCGCCGTACGAATGATCGCCTCGCTACGGCTGATCTTTGCCGGGGCCGCGCTCGAGCTCAGTCGCTCGAGCAGGCTGAGGTCGAGGCTGTTCGTCGAGAAGAGCGGCTTGTACGCGCCCCAGTAGGGCGGGCGGAACGTCGTCTCCGGACTGGCAGGAGCGGAGCCGAGCACGGTGAGGACGGCCGCGAAGCGACCGCAGCGCCGATCCGGGCACGAGCCGCCCGGGTTGTTCGAGACGTACTTGACGATCGACTGCCCCGGCTGCGCCGCATAGGGGAAAGAGACGGACGGGCTCTGGACGCCCTCGAGGCGGCCGTCCCAGCGCTGGGCGTTCCCGGACGTCACCGCCGGGTTCACGTCGACGCCGTGCCGCAGGCTCGAGCCCGAGCCGACGATGGCCGGCGTGATCTGCCGGATGACGGCGGGGCCGACGACGTACCAGTCGCCGTTGGCGAAGCGACCACAGGCATACGAGCTCGACCCGAGGTCGAAGACGATCTGCGCGCCCGAGCCCGACGTGTACCTGATGTCGGTGCCGGTGCACCTGCCGGCGGTCGGTGGCGGAGGGGGCGGCGGTGGCGGTGGCGGTGGCGGAGGGGGCGGCGGCGCGCCGACGATTCCGGTGGCCGCGGAGGTCGCCTCGGCGGAGCCGAAGGAGTTGGTCGCGGTCACGCGCGCGCGGAGGCGCCAGCCGTCGTCCGCGGCCGAGACGGGGTAGGTGGAGGACGAGACCCCGAGAATGGGTGTGCAGGGCCAGCCTGTGGAGTCGCAGCGAAGCCACGCGTATGCGTAGGTCATGGGCGCGGCCCCTGCCCACGTCCCGTCGGACGTGCTGAGGACGCCGCCGACGGCGGCGCTCCCGGACAGGACCGGAGCGTGGACGGAGGCGGGCGGCCCGTCGACGGGCGGGCACGGGCGCGTCCGGGCGCCGATCGTGGCGGACCGAGAGACCCGGCCCGCGCGGTTGATCGCGCGGACGCCGAAGCGGAAGGAGCGTCCACAGCGGAGGTCGCGGAAGGCGTAGACCCGGGTGCGGACGACGGCCTGGCGGCGGAAGTTCTTCGAGACGGCGAAGCGGCGTGCCGTCCGCTTCCAGGCAAGGACGACCGTGTCGGTAGAGGTGGAGACGACACGGAGGGGCGACGGCTTGGCAGGACGGGGCGAGGCGGCCGATGCGGGGTCGGCGAGTGCGAGCGCGGCGGCGCAGGCAACGAATACGGCGGCGACCGCAGCCCTTCGCCGCGAGTGCGGACATGGGCGAGCGGGCAGAGTGCGGCGGCTCATGCACTGGGGAGATCGGCCCGCCGCGGCGGCGCCTGGGGCCACGAACGAGGGATCAAGCGCCGGTTCACCCAAAAAGGTGCCCCGGCCGGGACGTCGTCAGGGGACGGTTACGATGATTGCGCTAGCCGCGAAGAACGACGGCGGCGAGCGCCGCGACCACGTCGGGGTCGAACTGCGAACCGGAGCAGACCTCCATCTCGTGGAGGGCCTCCTCGGCAGAGCGAGCCTGGCGGTACGGGCGGTCCGTGGTCATCGCGTTGTAGGCGTCGCAGGCGCAGACGATGCGCGCGACGAGCGGCGTGTCCTCGCCGGCGAGACCGTCGGGGTACCCCTTTCCGTCCCAGCGCTCGTGGCACGACCGGACGAGGTGGCCGACGCGGCCGAGGAGACCGCCGATCTTGGCGAGCATCTTCTCGCCCTCGACGGTGTGGGTCTTCATGATCTCCCACTCCTCGTCCGTGAGCTTGCCGGGCTTGTTGATGATCTCGGCGGGGATCCGGATCTTGCCGACGTCGTGGAGGAGCGCCGTCAGCTCGGCGTCCTGCTGCGAGCGCGGGTCCAGCCCGAGCTCCGTCGAGACCGCAACGACGAGCTCGACGACATCGCGGCTGTGGCTACCCGTGTAGGCGTCGTCCGCCTCGATGACATCTCCGAGGAGGAACGCCGTGCCCCGATAGGCGTGGCTGAGCTCGAGCGCGTGGTCGATCCGGCTGTGGCGCTCGCGCGCGAAGAAGGCGAAGAGCGCCAGCAACGGGACGACGAGCAGGATTGCGAACGGCTCGTCGTAAGCGACCACGGCGAAGAGGAACCCGGCCGGGGCGAGCGCCGCGTCCACGAAGTAGACGGGGGCGGTCATCCGGAGCTGGGCGCGGAAGGGGACGTCGAATGCCACCCGGGCCCGCACCGCAGAGCTGGCGAAGTCGAAGGCGAACTGCGCGAAGAGCGCTCCTCCGAAAAGCGGCAGGATGTCCCACGTGGGAGCGGGCTCGCCGGCAATCGCAAGCACGAGCGCGGGCCCGAGGGCGTGCCATGCGCTGAAGACCTCCAGCAGCGCGCGCTCTCCGTGAACGCGCCTGCGCACGAACTCGCCGGCCGAGCAGAGGAGGAAGCCGACGGCGACGCAGAGCGGTACGAGCGCCACCGGGAGCAGGAAGAGCATGGGCACGAAGACGATCTGCGTGGGCACCGCGAACCCGGAGCCGATCTCGAATTCGACGCGGGCTGCGAGGGCGTACGCGGCGACGAGCAGGAGGAGCACCCAAGGCTCGACGACACGGTCCGTCGGGGCGAGGAAGGCGAACGGGACTGCGACTGCGACGAACGCCAGGGCGCCGAAGAGCGTGGCGCGCGAATCTCTCGCCGCCAGTCGCTCCGACGCGCGCGCACGCGCGTCCTCGATGAGTCCGCCGGCCTCGGGGTCGAGGTCGGCCGCAGTCGGCGTCGCCACGGACATTCTCCCTGCAATGTCGGGGCTGAGCTACACACGGAAGTCACCCGAAGGGGGGATCAACGTGGTTCACCCCGACGAGGGATGGCATGCCCCCCGGCCTTCCCAACACTGAGATGACCAGCGGCTAGGGAGGAATTGCGGCGATGAGAAGTCTTTTGCGGTGTGGTGTCCTTGCGCTCTGCGCGCTCGCTCTTGCAGCGCCGGCCCATGCCGGCACGTTCGGAGATTCGGCAGTCGGCTGTGAAGGCCGGACGGCCTCGCAGCCGTTCCTGCGCTGGCTCGACCCGATGCGGTACGTGCTCGCGCCCAACGGCAACCTCGAGTCCGGCACGACCGGCTGGAAGCTCACCGGCGGGGCGGCGATCCAGAACGAGAACGAGTCCTTCTTCGTCGGCAGCAAGACCGACAAGCGCTCGCTCTACCTCCCGTCCGGGAGCACGGCGACGACGCGCCCCATGTGCGTGCAGCTTCTGCACCCGACCCTCCGGTACTTCGCCAAGAACCGCGGCACGGTCCTCCTCTCGACGCTGCTCGTGGAGGCGCTGGTCGAGAACCCGCTCACGGGCCAGGTCCTGGTGCTGCCGGCCGGCGTGCACACGGGCGGCTCGAAGTGGCATCCCTCGCTCCCGGGCCTGGTCCTGGCAGACCTGCTCACGCTCCTGGACAAGAACGGCGAGCTCGCGGTCGCCTTCCGCTTCCGGCCCGTCGGGCTCGGAGCGAAGTGGCAGATCGACGACGTCTACGTCGATCCGTTCAGGAACCGCTAGGCAGCACGATTACCAACGTCTCGTCGCGCGCCTCGAGGGTTCCCTCGAGCGCGCGCACGAGCATGGCGGCGGCCGGGGCGGCGAGCTCCCGCAGCTCCTCTCCGAGCACGACCGGCTCGGCCGGGCGAGAGAGCGGTGCGACCGTCAGCACCGGCCCGGCCACCTGCAGCGTGACCGTGTCGTGGCCGCCGAACCGCGCAGCGGCGCGGGCCAGCTGAGCGAGAGCGCGCGCGGTCGGGTCCGGGTCGACGAGCACGGCCGACCCCTCGCCCGAGACCTCGACACGGCCCTCGTCCAGGCGTTCGGCAGCGGCGCGCGCGAGCTCCAGCGAGTCTTGCTCCACCAGCGCCGGCTTGTAGAGGCCGAGCTGGATGCGCGTGGCGAGCCTGAGCTGGTCGACGAGGTCGTCGATCTGTGACGAGGCGGCGCCGATCATCTCGACGTAGCGGTCCGAGGGCGGCTCGAGCTCGACCCGCTCGAGCGTCCGCGCGAAGCCGTAGACCGTCGCCAGCGGCGTGAGGATGTCGTGGCAGGCGACCGAGACCAGCTCGGCATATTGGCGATCGTTGGTCATGTCACGGGGTGCTACGTTTCGCCGGGTGGAGCGGAGAGTAACCGCGACGGCGGATCTCCAGGCGTCCGTCCCGGACGTGCAGCTCGGGCTCTCCCGGGCGGGCGTCACGGGCGTGCAGAAGGCCGTGCGCATGCAGCACGGCGGCCGCGACGCGCTCGTCTCGGCCGAGATCGACTGCTTCGTCGACCTCGATCCCGCCCAGAAGGGCGTGCACATGTCGCGCTTCCCCGAGCTCTTCGAGGAGGCCATCGACGAGCTCGTGATCGGAGAGATGCTCCTCGTCGAGCGACTCGCCGAGCACATCGCGCGCCACATCGTCGAGCGCCAGGACGCGCTCCGGGCCGAGGTCAGGATCGCGGCGCGCTATCCGATCGAGCGCTCCACGCCGGTCACCGGGCTCCGGACCCAGGAGCTCGTCTCGCTCCTCGGGATCGCGGCCGCGTCCCGCACGGCATCGCGGCGGCTCGTCGGGGTCGAGGCCACCGGCATCAACGCGTGCCCGTGCGCGCAGGGGCTCGTCCGCGACCAGGCCGCCGAGCGCCTCGGCGAAGCCGGCTTCGCCGGCGCCGACGTGGAGCGAATCCTCGAGCTCGTCCCGCTCGCGACCCACAACCAGCGCGGCCGCGGGACGCTCTATCTCGGCACGGAGCTCCGGCTCGACGCCGAGGACCTCGTCGAGATCGTCGAGCAGTCGATGAGCTCGCCGATCTACGAGCTCCTCAAGCGCCCGGACGAGCTCTTCGTCGTCGAGCACGCGCACCTCTCCCCGCGCTTCGTCGAGGACTCGGTGCGGTTGATGGTGAAGGGCGCCGTCGATGCTTACGGCGAGCTCGGCGATGACGACTTCGTGCTCGCCCGCCAGGTCAACTTCGAGACGATCCACAACCACGACGTGCTCGCCGAGCGCTTCGGGACCGTGGGCGAGCTACGAGCTGAGCTCGCGAACGGCGGACACTCGCCGGCCCACACCGAGCTCCGCGACTGGCTCCGCGCCGTCTGACGAACACTCGGGCGTGCTCCGCTTTAGGAAGTCCCGCGCGGCGCAGAAAACGGTCTACGACGCGGGCTGGCGCCATGTGCTTCGGATCGCGGCCGACGAGAAGGAGCCGGGAATCATCGTCATCTCGTCGCGCGAGCGTGAGACCGACCCCTGGGTCCGGGTCGGCCTCGGAACCGGCGATATAGAGAGCCTGGTCACCTTGCTCGACCGAGCCACGGATGACGCGAGACGAGCGCTGGACGCTCATCGTCGAGCCGCTCCCAAGTAACAAAGTGTTACTTGGGCTCGAGGTGGGCGCCGACCGCGTTCGACGCGCCGAGCCTCGGGCGCCGCAGCTTCATCTTGTGCTCCTCCCCGGCGAGAAGCCGGCGGATGTTCGTCCGGTGGAGAAGGATGATCGCCAGCGCAGCCCCGCCGGTGAACGCGAGCACCGGCCACGAGGCGCCGTAGAGCCACGCGAAGAGCGGGAGCGAGACGGCCGCCGCCATCGACGACACCGAGGCGTAGCGGAAGGCCAGGAAGAGGACGATCCAGACCCCGGCTGCGGAGAGGGCGGCGAAGGGCGCCACCGCGAGGGCGACGCCGCCTGTCGTCGCGACGATCTTCCCCCCGCGAGCGAAGCCGAGGAAGAGCGGCCGCCAGTGGCCGACCATGGCCGCGACACCTGCGAGCACGCCGACGAGGTCGCTGCCGAGCCAGAGGCCGAGCACCGCGGCGACCGCGCCCTTGGCGATGTCGAGCAACGCGACGGCCAGCGCCATTTTGAAGCCGAGCGTGCGCCACACGTTCGTCGCGCCGGCGTTGCCGCTCCCGAGCGTCCGTACGTCGACCCCGCGCAGGACGCGGGGAAGCCAGTACCCCCACGGCATGCTGCCGAGGAGATAGCCCGCGGCGATGAGAAGGACGTCGACTATGAGTGAATAGCGTACGCCTCGAACCAGCCGTTGACGACACCCCAGTCGAGGTTCTCGAAGAACGCGTCGATGTAGGAGCCGCGGTCGGTCTGGTAGTCGAGGAAGTACGCGTGCTCGTAGACGTCGAGTGCGACGAGCGGCGTCGCGTTCCAGATCGGGAACGTGTTCTGCGCGTCGCCGACGTAGTTGAACAGGCGCTGCTCGTCCCAGTCGTACGCCGTCCAGGCCCAGCCGCGGCCGGCCATGCCCGTCGCCTTGAGGTCGGCGCGCCAGTTCTCGGCGCTGCCGAAGTCGCGGGCGATGAGGTCGCCGATCGCGCCGTCGGGACTGCCGCCACCGCCGCCGAGATGCTCGAAGTAGATCTCGTGGTTCTTCACGCCGCCGATCGCGAACGTGAGGTCGACCTTCAGCGCCCGGATCTCGGAGTACACCTGGTTGGCCGCGGCGAGGTCGACCTCGCCGAGCTTCGCCAGGATCTCGTTCCGCTTGGCCACGTAGCCCTGGTAGAGCTTGTAGTGCGCCTCGACAGAGGCGCGGGAGATGCCGTCCATCTCGAGGAGCTCAGGCTTGAGCTCGCGGGCGGCGATCTCCTCCCGGTTGAACGCCAACGTCGCCATCCTCACCCTTTCCGGTTGCTCGGCTGTGCGCGCGGGAGCTTATCGTTCCCTGCGTGAGCGACTCCCACGCTGCCCTCGTCACCGGCGCCACAGGGCGTGTCGGCGGTGCGATTGCCCACCGCCTCGAGACCGACGGCTTCCGAGTGCTCGGCGCCGGCCGGCGCGACGGCGACCTTTCCGACCCCGAAGCCGTCCGCGCGCTCGTCACGCGGGCCGTGGAAGAGCTCGGCGGCCTCGACCTGGTCGTCCACGCGGCCGGCGAAGGATTCGTGGCGCAACCCGTCGATGCCGTGACCGAGGCCGACTGGGACGCCGCCTTCGGGGCGACCGCCAAGGGCAGCTTCTTCCTCGCGCAGGCGGCGGCCCCGCACCTGCGCGAGTCGGGCCTGGGACTGATCGTGCTCCTCGAGGACGTCGCCGCCTACCAGCCGTGGCCCTCCTTCGCGCCGCATAGCGCGGCGAAAGCGGCGCAGGCCATGCTCACGCGCGTGCTCGCGCGCGCGCTGGCGCCGGACGTCCGCGTTTGCGGCATCGCGCCCGGGCCGGTGGCCGTCGAGGCCGGGCAGGAGGAGCGCCGCGCGGCCGAGACGGTCCTCGGCCGCATCGGTACCCCCGAGGACATCGCCGAGGCGGTCGCCTATCTCGTGCGGGCACCTTTCGTGACCGGTTCGACACTTGTCGTGGACGGCGGCCGGCTCCTCACCTGAGCTCGGTAACCGTTCGGAGACAATCCGGTCGGGGCTTGTGTTTCGTATCCGGGATCGGGTATGTCTGCGCTAGTGGCAACCGCCGAGAGCGACTCGCGTTTGATCGAACGCGTCGCCGGAGGCGACAGGGACGCGTTCACCGAGCTGTACGGGCGCTTCGCGCGGCCGGTGCTCGCGATGGCCCTGCGCCAGCTGGGCGACAACGGGCGGGCCGAGGAGGCCGCGCAGGAGACGTTCGCGGCCGTCTGGCGGTCGGCCCGCAGCTACAAGCCCGAGCGCGGCTCGGCCTCGGCCTGGCTCTACGCGGTGGCACGGCACGCGATCATCGACCGGGCACGCCAGCGGCGCGAGCCGGTCATCGAGGTTCCCGAGGAGGCGTCCTCCGACGCCACGCCCGAGGAGCAGGCGGAGAGCTCCTGGCTCACCTGGCGCGTCCACGCAGCCCTCGAGCAGCTCCCGGAGCGTGAACGGGCAGTGCTCGAGCTCGCGTACTGGAGCGGGCTCTCCCAGACGGAGATCGCGAGCTACCTCGACGTCCCCCTGGGAACGGTCAAGACGCGCACGCGCACCGGCCTGGCCCGTCTGGCCGGTCTGTTAGACGAGGTGAGGGCATGAAGGAGCCCCCGGACCTGCGAGAGCTCGTCGGCAGCGACCTGCCGCCGGAGGAGCTCGAGGAGCTCAGCCGCGTCGACGGCCTGCTGCGGAGCGTCCCGGCGCTGCCACACGACGTTCCGGCCTCCCTCACACAGGCCGTGGCCGCCGTCCCGCTCAAGCGCCCTACGCCCTCGCGGCGCCGGTTCGCGGTAGCCGTTGCCTTCGCCGCGCTCCTTGCCGCGCTCGCGTTCGGCGTCGGGCGGTGGACGGCAGACGACTTCACGACCGACTACGCGATCGAGTTCCAGCCGACGGCCGAGGCCCCTGCGGCGGCCGCGGTCGTCGACGTCGGGGAGCGGGACACAGACAGCGGGAACGTCGAGCTGATCCTCGAGGTATCGGGCCTCCCTCCGCTCGAGCCCGACGAGACGTACGCGCTCTGGCTCGAGCGCGACGGCGAGTGGGCCGCGACCTGCGGCTACTTCTCCGTCGGCGAGGGCGAGACGACGGTGCGGATGACGGTCTCCTACAACTTTCGGGACTTCGACGCCTGGATCATCTCGATCGGGGCGCGCGACGACCAGCCGCCGGCCCTTCTCGCCGCCGAGATCCCAGAGGTCTAGGCGCGACCTACGGGCCGACGCGGCCGGCGTCGACGAACGCCTGGTACGTGACGGGCATCTCCTCGGCGAGGAACTGCTCGCACGCGTCCGCGTAGCGCCGGATCTCGCGCTGCGCCGCCTCGGCCGCCCGTAGCGAGACGAAGTTCATCAGGGAGCGCGCGTTGACCGTCCAGTAGAACTCGGTGTACGAGCCCACGGGCATCACCGCGCGGGCGAGCTCGCGCGCGACTCCCTGCTCCACGAGCCGCTCGTAGGCGGCGTAGGCGGCGTCGTAGACGGCCCGCAGCTCCTCCCGCGTCGTCTCGGCGAGCTCCGCCTCGACCGGCTCGAACGAGTACGAGCCCGGCTTGCCGACCTGCGTCCGCACGTCCTCGGCCTCGGGGACGTAGAAGTCGTCGGTCGCCTTGGCGTAGCGCATGCTGAACTCGTTGAACGACCCCACGCGGTGGCGGAACCACTCGCGCGCGATGAAGATCGGGGCGCGGACGTGGAACCGGAACGCGTTATGTTCGAATGGTGTGCCGTGTCTTTCCCGGAGCAGGAAGCGGATCAGCCCGCGGTCGGAGTCGTCCATCTCCTCCTTGCGGCGGGCGAAGCTGACCCGCGCGGCGTTGACGACGGAGAGATCGCTCGCCATCGACTCGTCCAGCCGGACGAAGCCGTGGTCGAGCACCTCGATCGTCCGCGTGTCGGGGACGGTGCGGGACGCGACATTCATACGAAGACCACTCTAACGGCCGCTTCTGCCGGTGCCGATTGCTGGCTACAGTTGACCAAGTCACACATGCGGCAGGCGGCACCATCTTTGAGATTGCTGGGCCTCACGGCTTTCCTTGCCGTGTCCACGCTCGTTCTCGCGCCCCTCGCCTCGGCGCAGGAAGAGCCCCGTCCCCTCCCTGCCCTCGCGCCCGCGCCGGACGACGCACTGACCGAGGCGCTCGAGGCCGGCGAGCTCACCGAGGCCGAGTACGCGCTCGAGCGCGCGGCCAGCGTATTCGAGCTTCCCGAGGCGCGCGAGGAGTTCGGCGACGTCGAGCGCGCCGGACGCCATGAGGTCACCCTCTACCTCCGCGACCTCGCCCTGCGCGTGGACGACCTCGCCGGCGCCGAGCGCCGACAGGCGAAGAGGATCCTGGCCAGGCCTCCGGGCGGGGACGTCGAGATCGGAAACGGCTGGACCCACCCCGAGTCGCTGTTCAGCCCGGCCTGCAGCGCGATTCCGGGCGTGGAGCTCTGCGTCCACTGGGTCGACTTCCCCGGCGACCCCGACGCGCCCGACCCGACCGACGACGACGTCGACGGCGTGCCCAACTACGTCGAGCTCGCCCTCGCCACGCTCGAGAACGTGTGGGCACAGCAGGTCGGCGCCCTCGGCTACCGCGCGCCCCTCTCCGACCTCACCTCGAACGACAACGGTCTGGACGCACGGTTCGACGTCTACCTAGACGACCTCGGGAGCGACCTCGTCTTCGGCTACTGCACGACCGACGACCCGAACCGCGACTCGACCGAGATCTTCGCCGTATCCGCGTACTGCGTCGTCGACAACGACTACCGCCCAAGCCAGTTCGGGACGGCCCACACGCCGCAAGAGTTCCTCGAGGTGACGGCCGCGCACGAGTTCCACCACGCCTCGCAGTTCGCCTACGACTGGCAGGAGGACGTCTGGCTGCTCGAGGGGACGGCCACGAACATGGAGGAGACCGTCTACCCGGCGATCGACGACAACGTCTTCTTCCTCGACTTCTTCAGCCCGCTCACCCACCCGGCAGTCTCGCTCGACCGCGGCGGCTTTGGGGACTCGGAGTACGGCGCATGGATCTACTGGCGCTACCTCCAGGAGAAGGTCGCAGGCGGCGACCCGGCGATCCTCCGCGAGATCTGGGAGCGCGCCGACAGCCGCGACCCCGACCCGAACGTCCCGGGCGACGAGCCCGCCGACGACTATTCGCTCCTCGCCGTGCGCAAGGAGCTCACTGAGCGCGGCCTTGTGTTCGCCGACGTGTTCGCCCGCTTCGGCGTCGCGAACCGCCGCCTCGACTACGCGGACGCGGCCACGGCGGGCTACCCGGCGACCCCGTCCTCGCGAACGTGGGGCATCGGCCCCAACCAGCGCGGCGCGAGAACGCAGGTTTGGAAGATCAACCACCTCGCCACGCGCTACTTCTCGTTCGTCCCGGGCAACCGCGCGTCGACGACCGGGAAGCTCCGCCTGTGGATCACGCTCCCGCCCAACGGCGCGCGCGCCTCGCTCATAGTCACCCGCGCGGACAACTCGGTCGACGTCCGGTACCTGAAGCAGAGCGCCTCCGGCCAGTCGAATCCACTCCTCGGCTTCGGGCGCGGCACGATCAAGCGCGTCGACCTCGTCCTTTCCAACGGCAGCACGCGGCTCGTCTGCTGGACGAGCTTCGGGCCCCCGTCCTACTCGTGCTTCGGCCGGCCGCTCGACGACGCGCGCGCGTTCACCTTCCGCGCGCAGCTTTCCGGCTAGCTAGGACTCCAGCCCACGGCCTCTCCGGCCGATACCTAGCGCGTGAGCACAACGGAAGACACCTGGGCCGAGGAGCGTCTCTACAGGGTCGTCCTCAACATGGACGGCGGCGACTGGGTCGAGATCGACTCGTTCCACACCGAGCCCGAGGCCGAGGCCTGCGCGAAGGAGATGGCCGACCGCCTCGCGAGCGCGACCGAGTGGCCCCGCATCCGCGGCCGCTGGCTGCGACCCGACACAATCACGTCGATCGAGATCGCCGAGAGGCGCCGGTACGGCGGCTCCCAGGCGCGCGCCGCCGCGTTCGACGCGAACGGCGCGTACCCTAGAGCCGCCCGGCCGCGATGATCCGCTGAAGGAACTGCTGCGTCCGCGGCTCCGTGGGCGCGGTGAAGATCTGCTCCGGGTCGCCCTCCTCGAGGATGACGCCGGCGTCGAGGAAGCACACGCGATCGGCGATGTCGCGCGCGAAGCTCATCTCGTGCGTGGCGATCAGCATCGTCATGCCCGACTCGGCCAGTTCGCGGATCACGTTCAGCACCTCGGCGACGAGCTCGGGGTCGAGCGCGCTCGTCACCTCGTCGAGGAGCATGAGCTCGGGCCGCATGGCGAGCGCGCGCACGATCGCCACCCGCTGCTGCTGGCCGCCCGAGAGCCGGTCCGGATACTCGCCCGCGCGCTCGGCGAGTCCGAAGCGGCCGAGGAGCTCGCGCGCGTCCGCCTCCGCGTCGGCCCGCGAGACGCCAAGCGCCTGGGTCGGGCCCGAGCGTCACGTTCCGCAGCACGCTCATGTGCGGGAAGAGATTGAACGACTGGAACACGATCCCGATCCGGCGCCGGACGCGGTTCTCGTCGATGCCCCGCGCCGTGATCTCGTCGCCGCCGAGGACGATCCGGCCCGCATCGATCGGCTCGAGCAGGTTCACGCAGCGCAGGAGTGTCGACTTCCCCGACCCCGAGGCTCCGATCAAACAGACGACATCGTGTGGCTCGAGCGTGAGGTCGATGCCCTTGAGCACCTCCGCGTTGCCGAACGACTTGTGCAGGCCCTCGACTTGCAGCGCCGCGCTCGTCATCGGACACCTCCGGCCAGCTGGCGACGCCGGTCGCGCGCGACGAGCCAGTCGGTCAGGCGCGCCATCGGGACGGTCAGGAGGACGAAGAGCAGCGCCGTCACGAGGTACGGCGTGTAGTTGAAGGTCGCGGCCACCTCGATCTGCGACTGGCGGAAGGCCTCGACGGGCCCGAGGAGCGCCACCAGGGCCGTGTCCTTCTGAAGGCCGATGAAGTCGTTCAGAAGCGGGGGCACGACTCGGCGAACCGCCTGCGGGAGCACGACGAAGCGGAGCGCCCTCGCGCGCGAGAGACCGAGCGAGCGAGCAGCGGCCTCCTGGCTCGGGTGCACGGACTCGATCCCGGCGCGGTAGACCTCCGACACGTAGGCGGAGTAGACGAGCACGAGCGCCGTGATGCCCCAGAAGAGCGGGTCGGTCGGGACGCCGGAGATCTGGAGGGCGGGAGCGCCGAACCCGAGGATGTAGATCACGAGGATGGTGGGCACGCCGCGGAAGAAGTCGGCGTACACCACCGCGAGCGCGGAGCGGGAAGAAGACCGGGCCCGGCAGCCCGCGGAGGATCGCGATGCCGAGCGCGACCACGAGGATCAGCGCCTCCGCGATCAAGAAGATCTTGACGTTGAGGAGGAACGCCTCCGGGATGACGTCGAGCGACTCCCGGAAGACCTCCCGGTTGAAGAACGACCTCCTTGACCGAGGGCCACCCGGGCGCGTTCGTGACCACGAGGACGGCGAGGACGGCGAAGACGACCGTGCTCGCAGCCGCGATCAGGGTGCTCCGCCTGTCGGAGCGGCCGCCTGCGATCACGCGCTATTCGAGGATCGGAGGAGCGGAGCCTTCGATCCACTCCGCCGCGATCTCGTCGAGCGTGCCTGCGTCGCGCAGTGACGCGAGCGCCTCGTTGACGCAGTCGCGGAGCGGGTTGCCTTCCTCGAAGACGAGGCCGAAGTACTCCTGGCCCTCCGCCGGGAGCCGGCCGACGACCTTGTCCGTTCTCCACCTGGACGGCGGTCATGAAGAGAGACGTCGGATAGTCAACGACGATGCCGTCGATCTGGCCGTTCCTGGAGGGCGCTGACCGCGTCGTCGTTGGTGCTGTAGACGTTCGGCTCCGCGTCCGGCTGGATGACGTCGTTGATCGCGTTGAGGCTCGTCGTCCCGACCTGCGCGCCCAGCTTTGCGCCCTTCAGTTCCGCGAGGGACGTCGCGCCGGCGAACTCCGAGTCCCTGAGCGTCACGACCGCCTGCTCGACGTCGTAGTAGGAGTCGCTGAAGTCGACCGCCTGGTCGCGCGCCGGCAGGTACGAGATCTGGTTGATGTCGAAGTCGAAGCTCCTTCGGCCCCGGCCGGAAGACGTGGTCGAACGGCACCACGACCCACTGCACCTGCGTCGTCCGAGAAGCCGAGCTCCTCCGCGACGGCGTACGCGACCGCCGCCTCGTAGCCCATCTTCGTCGGCTCGGTCGTCGGATCCCACGGCGCGCCCTCCGCGTCCTGGAACCAGGGCGGGAACGCGGGGTTGTCGGTGCCGATCGTGAGCGTCCCCTCTGAAACCAGCGTGAGCTGGTCCATCGCGCACGCGTCGGGCTCCTCGGCGGCGCCGGTGTCGGTCGCCTCCGTGGGCGCGGCTGCCTCCGGCTCGGGCTCGTCGTCGTCGCTCCCGCAGGCTGCAAGCAGGCCCAGCAGGCTGACGAGGAGCAGGAGTGCGAGTGCCTTGCGCATCCGAGCGGGACGCCGACATTACCACGCGGCACAAACGGAGAGGGCCGGCTGAGCCGGCCCTCTCGACACTCGTCTCTTGGCTTGCCGATCTAGTCGACCCTCGCCGCTCCATCCACCTGCGTGCGGTGCGACAGGATCTGAAGCTCGGCGATCCGGACCTGGTTGGCGATCGCCGTGCCGTTGCAGTTGGTGGTCGAGGTCGGGTCGTTGTCCTGCTCCCCGTTGAAGTCCGCGTTGCCCGTGCACTGGTTCGAGAGGACGACGAGCCTCACGTGCGTCGCCTGTGTGCGCGGGATCTGGAATGTCCGCAGGTGCAGGTCCGGTGCAACCGGCCGCGGCGGCCGCGCCGGGAAGGCATCGGCCGGGCTGGTGAGGATCTTCGTCCAGCCGGCGGCCAGGGCGCCGTCACAGGTCGGGTTCCCCGCGTCTGCACCGGCGGTGCACACGTAGAGCTCGAAAGCCCTGAGTGCAGAGAACCGGTTCTGGGTGATCGCAGGCTGCGGAGGCGGCTGAGGCTGGGGCGGCAGGAGATACGCGCTCACCCTCGCGAGCCGGAAGTCCCGGAGGCCGCCGAAGGAAACGGTGACCTGCCTCCCTGCGACGGGCGCCGTCGTGTCCTGCCAGTTCGTGGCCTCGGTCTCGTCGATCAGATCGGCGTGACGTTCGCCATTTCCGGCCGCAGTCGCGCCGTTCGTCGAGGAGGCCCAGTTCTCCGCGAAGCGAATCGTGATCGTCCGGTTCTCGCCTGGCTGGAGCTGCTTCACCCAGAAGCGCGTGAAGCCCTGGCCAGGCGCCTTCGCGGTGAACTCGTAGCCCTCCGGGTTGACGACGAACCGCTCGACGAGGTCGATCGGCGTCGCCCGGGCCTCGTACTGGCCGACGTAGACGGTGGGAACCACCGCGTTGCCGGCCTCGTCGAAGGCCTGGAACGTGAGCGTTGCCTCGTTCTCGTGCGGCGACTCCCAGCTCGGGATCGGCTGCTCGTCTCCGTTGTTCAGTACCGAGGCGAGCTGGCCGAAGCCGCGCCGCGCGAAGCCGCGCCAGAGGATGTCCTGGTTGGCGCCGCCGAAGCGGATCATGTCCGCGGCCAGGTAGGCGTCACGGGCCGACAGGAAGCTCGGCCCGATCGGCATCAGCAGGTACGCGTCGAACATGAGCTGGATCCACCGACGGTTCCCCTCGCACGTGGCGACGGGCTTCACGCCGTCAGCACAGGCGATGCCGTCCTGGAACGTCGTCTTCGGATACCGGTCGAGGAAGAGCTCCCGGATGTCGAAGTTCGTCGTGCTCCAGATCTCCCCGTCTGCGTGCACCTGCTCGCCGACGATGTCGTACGCGACGTCGCTGAAGTTGAGCGGGTTCACGCGCGGGTAGGTACTCGGGCGCGGGAACTCGTTCGCGGACGGGAAGCTCATGTCGTAGTTCCGGATCGCCCGGAGCGGGTTTCCGGTGGCGTACGCGCCGACGGTGTGCTGGCCCTCGCCGGAGACCGGAACGAAGCGGTACTCGTTCAGGTACTCCATCCCGAGCAGGTCGCCGCTCGACTCGCCCATGGCGCCGGCGTGGTCTCCCTGGCGCCGGAACCCCTTGCCGATCATGCGGTTCTCGATCATGTGGCCGTACTCGTGGCCGATGACCGCCATGTCGTAGTCGCCGTCCACGCACGGGGCGTAGAACCCACCCGCGGCCGGCTGCCAGAGGAACATGTTCGTGATCGAGGGCACGCCGTCGATCTGAGTGGACATGTTGGCGTTGTCGCGCGAGCCCGGAACGACGGCGCCGGACTGGGCGCGGCCGTCGACCGGGTCGTTCCCGAGGAGCGGGCCGCCGAAGTTCGACTGCTGGGCGTTCCAGGTCCCCTCCGTGAACCCGAGGTTGTACGACCAGTCGTGCATCCGGTTGTGCATCACGAACAGGTTCGTCACGGCCGCGGAGATGTCGTTGGTGACACCAACGCCCGTCAGCTGGGCAGGGTCGCAGCCGCTCGTGAACCAGACGTTCGTCCACGGGTAGCGGTAGTCGCGTGTCGCGCTAGTCGGCCTGAAGCCGTTGGCGGGGAACGGACCCCAGATCTCCTTCGAGTTCGCGTTGTTGCCGATGGTCGTGTTCGTCGAGAGCCCCGTCGCGGGGTTGACGTCCCAGGCGAGCGGCGAGGCCGCGTTGGCGATCGCCTCGTCGCAGCCAGGGCCGTGCTCCCAGCACCAGGTCTCACGCGTGTCGGTGCTCGGGTACCCGTAGGGGAAGGCATTGCGCCTCGTGACCTCCGGGAAGGCCGGGAAGACGTCCCAGCTCGGGTTGTCGACAAGCGACTCGACCGTGCCCTCGCGGTAGAGGATGGCGCCGGTCTCGGCGTCGACGACGTGACGGTAGCCGGCGTCGACCCCGTCGGTGTAGAGCGTCTCGAACGCGACGCGCATGCCGCGGCTCGGGGTCGCGAAGGCGATTCGGCGGAAGAGCTGGTCGTCACGGAGGCCGGCAACGTCCATCTTGCGCCAGCCGTTGACGAAGCCCGCCGCGGCCATCTCGACGACCGAGACCTGCTCGCCCGCGTCGTCGAGCGCCTCGGCGAGCGCCTCGGGCCCAGTGAGCTCGGCAGCCCTGGCCAGGTCGGCCGATCCGACGAGCGTCGAGGAGGCGTAGGCCACCTTCCACCCGCTTGCCGACCGAACGAGCCCAACGGACGCACCGCCTTCCGGCGAGACGGGTAGGCCGCCCGCGGTCTGCTGGAAGACGACGACTCGCCCGTTCTCGCCCAGCGGCGCCACCGTGACCACCTCGAGGCCGGCCGTCGAGTCGAGCCGGTAGAGGCTGCGGTTCGCGTCGATGAACGAAAGCGCGGCCCCGGCGGCCGAGTCCGCCTGAATCCCTTCGGCGAGAAAGCCGCCGTAACGGATCAGCGACTCGGGCGTGCCGAAGTCCGTCCAGCGGGCGACGGCGCCGAGGTCGGAGACCGCGTCGAGCTGTGCCTGCGAAGGCCCGATCGACGCCCCCCGTGTGTCGAAGTCGGCGAGGTCACCCTGGTGACCCACCCCGTCGACCTGGAACTGTCCCAGCGCCGAGGACGGCGCCAGGAGCGCAAGGACCGCAAAGACGGCCACGAGGACCATGCGAAAATACCCTTTGCCCGGCAAAGGAACTGACAGCATCTGACTCCCCCTTGTCTTCGGGAACGACTCCTCCCCATCGCGGAGTCGACGCCCCTTTCTACCCGACCTTGGCCCGAATGGCCAGGCGAATTTCAGCCGGGCGGCGCCTGACCCGGTGCGACCGGCGACGAACCCGGGTTGACACGCCTTCCGCAGAGGTTTTCAATGGCCTTGGATCTTGCGGCGATGGAGGGGGTGCCGCGCGTGCGCCGGGACGAGCTGAGCGTTCTCACGGTCTTCTCGACCCGTCGTTCTCGGACACCTTGCCGCTTCATGAGAAGGCCAAAACGTCCTTCGTTCGTTTCCACGAGGAGGTGCTCTACTTGCCAGGCAGACTGAGAAGGCTCGTCTTGCTGACGCTCGCGGCGCTCACCGTTTCGCTCGGGTTGGTGGGCAACGCAAGTGCGCAGCTGACGCCGCCTTGGTGCGGCACTCCGATGCCGGACGCAGCGGGCAACCTGCCCGACGGGTCGCTGCCGACCCATCCGGTCGGGAGCTTCCCGCACATCCCGTACTACGCGATCAAGTGCACGCTCGACGGCATCGAGGCGCAGGAGATCGGCAACCGCATGTCCATCGAGCAGATCGGCGTCTCGGCGCTCGGTCGCCCGCTCTACGGCGTCGTCATCAACGCGCTGGAGACGCCCGAACAGCGGCGCGACTTCAGCCGTTGGCAGAAGATCCGCGAGCTCCAGCTCGAGGATCCCGCACAGGCGCAGGCACTCCTCGCGCAGTGGGGCGACGAGGTCAAGGTCCCGATCTTCAACCAGAGCGGCATCCACGGGAACGAGTACGAGGGCGTCGAGATGAACATGCAGCTCATCAAGGAGCTGGCGACCACGCCCTACGGGACGGACCCGAAGATCGACGCCTATCTCGACAACGTGATCATGGTGTTCAACATCATTCACAACCCCGACGGCCGCATCGCCGGCGCTCGTGCAAACGGCAACGGCTTCGACCTCAACCGCGACTGGCTGACCCAGTCGCAGTCCGAGACGAAGGCGTCCGTCGAGCTGCAGCATAGGTATCTCGCACCCGAGCTCCTCGACCTGCACGGCTACGTGACGCCGACCCTCGTCGAGTCGACGACGAAGCCGCATGCGCCGCAGCTCGAGTACGACCTCATCCTTAAATGGAACCCGCGCAGGTCGCAGGCGAACGCCGACGGCCTCGCGTCGGTCGGGCTCGGGACGACGCGGCCCATCCTCGACTGGTGCCCGGAGGCGGACTTCCCGCAGCCGAACGGCCTCTGCCTCGACGGGAGCACTCCCGGCCCGGCGGTCGCCGAAGGTTGGGACGACTGGGGCCCCTTCTACACGGGTCAGTACGCACAGCTCACGGGCTTCGACTCGTCGACGGTCGAGATGTGCAACCAGCCGACGAACTTCTCGTGCGGCCTCCCGGGCAACACCACGCACCAGCGTGGTCGCCTCGGGGCGTATCTCGCCCAGCGCATGGTCGTGCTCTCGACCATGGACTTCATGATCGAGAACAAGAACGAGCTCATGGACACGCAGATGGAGGTCTACCGACGCGGAGTCACCGCGGCGAACCGGCCTGCCTGCTGTCCCGCTCCATACGACCAGAACAACAACTGGATGCGTGAGTTCAACACCGCCTACGTCATCCCGATGGGTGCCGGCCAGCGCAGCGCCGCCGAGGCAAAGCGCCTGGTCGACTGGCTCTTCTTCAACGGCATCAAGGTGCACGAGCTGAGGCAGAGCTACACCTTCAACGGGCAGACGTTCGAGAAGGGCTCGTACGTGGTCTGGCTGAACCAGGCCCTGCGCGGGCTCGCCGACTCGGCGCTGGGAATCGGAGACGACATCTCGGCCACGATCAGCCAGCTCTACGCTCCTCCGGGAGCCTGGAGCCACGGCTACCTGTGGGGCGCCGATACGGTCGCGATCCCGGACAACGCGGCGTTCACGCCGCAGACCGTTGAGCTGCGGCGCGGCAAGACGGTCGACGGCGGGGTCGAGCCCGGCCGGGCCGAGGCGTATGCCCTCCCGCTGAACTCGGCGACTGCTGTCCGCGTGCTCAACGAGCTGACGGGTGGCGGCCTCACCGGCGAGATCGCGCTGGAGCCATTCGCGGCCCAGACCGGCGGGATGCTCCCGGCGGGGACCCCGATCTTCGCGGCGGACCATGCGACCCGCGTGAAGCTGGCGACGGCCGGCCGTGAGAACGGGATCACGTTCCGCAGGATCGTCTCGAGCTCGCTTCCGGACGACACGGATCCGATCGAGGGCAGCCCGCGGATCGCCGTCATCACGGGCGCGGTGAACCAGGATGTCTGGTCGCTCCGTGACCTGGGCTTCGACGCCAACCCGGTCGGAACGACGACGACGATCAACAACTCGCCGACGGATCCGCTCGTTGGCTACGACGTCGTCTGGAACACGGGCAACTGGCCGGGCACGACGCAGCCGACCGCCCGAGCACGCCTGACCGCGTTCTTCGCCGCCGGCGGCGGGTACGTCGGCACCGGTGCGAACGGTGGCGCCAACTTCCTGAACGCCTCCGGGCAGGTCACGGGCTTCGCGACCGGAAGCTCCGGGAACCAGTTCGGGGAGAGCGGCATCGTCCGCTGGAACAACACGGGTGGCGTGAGCAGCCCGATCGTGGGTACGTACCCCGCGTCGGACACGGCGATCGTCGATCCGCCCACCTGGTTCACCAGCGTGCCGTCGACGATGTCGGTGGACGCCAGGCTGCCGATGACGGGGTTCTTCCTCGCGGGCCTCTGGCCGCTCAACGCGGCGTCCGCGACGGCACCCGGCTCGGCCCTGATCGCCCACGGCACGAACATCGCCGGCACGGCACGACTCACCTCGTTCTCGCTGAATCCGCTCTATCGCGCGGATCCCGAGCGCGAGTGGCCGATGGTCGGCTCAGCCGTCTACTGGGCGGACCAGTAGACCGGTAGAGCAGAGATCAGCTCGATCGCGAGGGGCGGGGAAACCCGCCCCTCGCTCATTTCGTCAGAGGGCTTAAACCCTTGAAGGGCCCCGGACGCCGCTATCCGGGACCCAGCATGGCCACGGTACTCCGCTTCGGGGGCGCGCTGGGTAACGGCCGGGGCGCGATCCGGTTCCGGCTAGGTGAAGGTCGCCTACTCGACCGACCGAAGGCCGGGGAAGAGCTTCACCATGCCGGTGCCGTAGCGCTCGTCGAGGGCCGCCTGGCCGGCGCGGTCGACATCGATCACGACCCCCACCTCGGCCGCGAGGCCGACATCGCCTTCCTGCGACCAGGTCATCTCGAGCCCGAGCTCCTCCTGGATGAAGCGCTCGGCCTCGGCCCGGATGGCGGCGAGCTCCTTCTGCGTCTTGCCCTCGTGCTGCACGACGCACAGGGGGCCGCGCCAAACCTTGCGGATGGCGGCCTCTGTCTCGGCCACGTCGCCGGTCACCACGACGTTCATGATTTTCACGACCGGCTTGCCGTCGGCGATCCGCTGGTCGACCTGCTCGAGCGTGTACCCGCCGCCGTAGTCCACCCAGAGGGCGACATGATCCGGTCGTGCCTGCGCCATGCCTGCGCCCGCGGCGAACTCCTCGTCCGCCGCAAGGTCGTACTCGGCCACCGGCCAGCCGCCGGCGGGCTCTGGACAAGGGGTTGCGAAGCTTCGGATGGTGCCGGTGCCGCTGTCGAGCCGGTCTGGGTCGGCTGCCCCGACCTCGGTGACGGTTAGGACGCCGCCGTCGTAGGTGCCGACCACGTGGTACTCGCCCCAGGTCGTACCGGAGCCCGATTGCGCGCCACTTACCGCCCCCCAGTCCCAGTTGGCGAGTGGGACGCCACCGCATTGAGGCGGAAGCGACAGTGCGACTCCGCCGAGACAGAGCTCCGGGCCGTGGCTTGCGTCCTCCAGCACGATCCCGTCGGCTTCGTACAACCGTTCCGGATCGGGGGCCGGGACGGTCGACGGCGGCGCGTCCTCACCCGCGCCGGTGCTACCCCCAACCGCCCCAGGCTCACCCGTGCCGCAGGCCGAAACCAGGAGAACGAGGAGGAAAGCCGCGGCCCGCGCGAGCATCCGCATGCCCTTCAGACCCGGCGCCTCGGCAAATGGTTCCCGCACGCCGTTCATACGCCGCCGGGGGTCTCGCGGTCACCGCCGGTCGAAGATCCCGCCGAAGAGGTCGGCGAGATCGCCCCCGCCTTCGATCAGCCAGTCCAGCGGGGCACGGGAGACGACCTCGCGCAGGATGGTTGCCTCGAGGCCTCCGATGGAGCCGCGCTCCTCCGCGTCGGCGATCGCCTCCTCCAGCCCGGAGCGCAGCGCGCGCTCGAGCGTCTCCTCGTCCCACTCGACGTCCACTGCGAGCTCGGAGTCGAACGAGAGCACGAGCTCCTCGCGCGTCGTGCCGAGCTCGCACGCGGCGCCGTCGAGCCCGTCGAGCGCGATGCGCTGGAGCGTGGCCTCGAAGCCGTCGCCCGGGAAGGGCTCGCGCGCCACGCAGGGATCGGCGGCGATCGACTCGCCGTAGTCGAGAGCGCCCCGGCTGAGCTCGATCGCGATCAGGACGACCCCGGCGACCAGGAGCGCGGCGAGCCCCACGTAGCCCTGACGCGCGCGGCTCATGCCGGAGACCTCCTGGCGAACGCGACCGCGGCGGCGCCCGCGAGCAGCGCGAAGACGGCCGAGAGCGCGAAGGACGAGCGAAACGCGCGCGTCAGCACTGCCTGGACCTCGTCGAGGAGGCTGTCGCGCGCTTCGCGCACGACCTCGTCGTCGTCGGCGCCGTGCTCGTCGAACGGCGTCGCCAGGTCGGGGATCTCTCCTTCCGGCGTCTCCTGGAACTCCCCGTAAAGGTCGAGCGCTACCGGGATCTTGGTCTGGATCGGAAGCGGCGCGTCGAGGATCACCGCCGTGGCGTTGATCGTCGCGCGATCGGCAGCCTCGTCGAGCTCGGCGGCGAGCAGCGGCGCAACCGCCAGGAGCCCGATCACGAGACCGAGGTGGCGCACGCCGACGGAGACGACTGCGCTGCGCATCACCTCACCGTGATCCGGGACAGACGCGCGCGTGAGCGGCGGCAGCGCGAGCCCGAGCCCGGCGCCGGCGAGCGCAAGCGCCGGGACCGCGTAGGCCGGGTCGCTCGCCGGCAGAAGAGCGAGCGCGATCAGGCCACCGGCGAGCAGCAGGGAGCCGCCGGCGAGGTCGGCGGGGCTCGGGAGGCGGCGAGACAGCGGGCGCGCGGCGAGCGCGGCCAACGGCAGCGCGCTCACGATCGCCGCGCCGGACAGTGGGCCGTAGCCCCACACGGTGACGACGAGCAGCACGGCGAGGAAGAGGGCGCCCACGAGAGCCGCGTACGTGAAGACGAGCCCGAGAGCGGAGCCGAGCGGAACGCGTTCGGCAATAGGGGACGGCGGCGGGAGCGCCCGCGCGCGCGAGTCGAGCGCGACCACGATCGCCGCCGCGGCGAGCGGCGCCTGCACGGCGAAGATCGCCCGCCAGTCGAAGGCCTCGGTGAGGACGCCGCCCAGCGCCGGCCCGACGGCGGTTCCGAGCGTCCCCGCGGCGATCCAGATCCCGATGGCTCGCTCGCGCCGGTCGCCGATGGCCACGAAGAGCGGGAGCGACGCGCCGAGCACCAGGGCCGCGCCGACCCCCTGGGCGACGCGGCCGCCGATGAGCGTGCCCAGGTCGTCGGCGACGGCGCAGACAATGGACGAGGCGAGGAAGACGAGGAGCCCGACGAGCGCGAGCGAGGCCGGCCGGACGCGTCGCACGAGCGGGAGGAGCGCGAGCGAGGCGACGACGACGGCGACGTTGTACGCCGTCACCACCCACGAGATTCCCGGGATGGACGTCTCGAAGTCGACGTACAGCTCGGGCAGCGCGAGGACGACGATCGAGGAGTCCGCGAACGCGACCGCGACTGAGACGGCCAGCGCGACCTCGAGCGCGAGACGGGAACCCGGCCGGCCGGACTCGCCGACCGCCTCGCTCGGGCTAGCCACCTTCCTCGCCCAGGCTCTGGCAGTCCTCCGAGCTCTGGAAGGCGTCCTCGAGCTCCGTGCCGGGCTCGAGCTCCTGGATGTCGGCGAACGTCTGCTGGACGTCGCCGACGACCGACTGGAGACCGGTGGCGATGGACGTGAGCGACTCGAGCAGCTCGGTCACACTCTGGTCCTCGGGCAGCGCATCCGCCTCGTCCCGCGCGGCCTCGACCTGCTCGACGACCTCGTCCGCCAGCTCATCGAGCTCTTGCTCGATCTGCTCGCCGGACTCGGTTTCCGGCGGCCCGAGGTCGCCCAGCTGGTCGCGCAACCGCTGCGTGGCCTCGACGCCCCCGTCGATCGCCGTTCTGACCGACTCCACCGAGAGCCCTTCCACCTGCGCGTCGACCGCGAGCGACGTCAGGTTCTCCCGCCACTCCTGGACGCTCGAGCAGACGTCGCCTGCCCACGCGTCGGCCGAGGCATCGTCTCCGCCGCACCCGGCGGCGAGGACGAGCACGGAGCCGATCGAGAGTGCGGCCAGTGTCGAGCGCATGCGCGGGGTTGCTCCGGCCGGAGCCTATCCGAAGGCACAGTTGACCCCGGCTTGCGCGCATGGTGATCATCAGCGTCGCAAGTACGCAACAAGAGGAAGGGGTTATCTGTGGCAAGAAGTCGCTACGCGCTGTGCGCAGCGGCGGCGATTCTCGTCGTCATCTCGGTCTTCGCCTCGACGGCGTCGGCGAAGCCCGATCCCGGCGGAGTCCTCGTCGAGGGCCTCAACAATCCCCGCGGCATCGCAGCGGGTGGTGCAGGGAGCGTCCTCGTGGCGGAATCCGGCAACGGCAAGCTGACCCTCGTCGAGCCGCGGCGTCGCGGCGCGCCGATGGTCCGCACGTTCGCCACACTGCCGGTCGACCCGGAGACGGGCAACGGTCCGACAGACGTCGCGTTCAAGTCCCTGAACAAGGTCTGGGCCGTGCTGAGCGGGCCGCCCGAGGAGACGGGAGGCGATTTCGGCCGTCTCGTGCGCCTGAACCGCAAGGGCAAGGTCGTCGAATCGATCGACATCGCCGCCTACCAGGTGGGCGACCCCGATCCCGACGACCAGGAAGACCTTCCGGACGAGTCCAACCCGAACGGCCTCGCGCTCCTTCCCGGCGGGGGCGTCCTCGTCGCGGACGCGGCGGGCAACGACCTGCTGAAGGTCGACACGCGTCGAAACATCACGACCGTGGCGCGCTTCAAGCCGGAGCTCGTGCCGTGGCCGGCCGGACTGCCGTTCCCGGGCCCCGTGGAGCCGGGTGAGCCGTTCCCCGCCGAGTCCGTCCCGACCGCAGTCGCGATCGGGCCCGACGGCGCGTGGTACGTGTCCGAGCTGAAGGGGTTCCCCTTCCCGAAGGGCGCGTCGCGCATCTGGCGGATCGAGCCCGGCGCGGTCGGCGCGACCTGCGACCCGGCCAACCCGAGCGTCGGCCAGTGCCGCACGGTGGCGACGGGCTTCACGTCGGTGATCGACCTGGCCTTCGGGCGCGATGGGACGATGTACGTCCTCGAGATCGTGAAGAACGGCCTCCTCGGCGTGGAGGTCTTCGGCGAGCCGCCGATCGGCGCACTCTGGGCCGTGAGGGGCGGCACGAAGACCGAGCTCGCCACCGGGACGCTCATGGCTCCCGGCGGCGTCGCCGTCAGCTACGACGGCACGCTCAACGTCACGACCGGCACCGTTTTCGGCCCCGGGGCCGGCGCGGTCGTGCGCGTCCGACCGTAGACAGTCGGAGGGGCGGCCCGGCACACACCGGGCCGCCCCTCGTTTGACCGGCCTGGAGCGGAGCTTCTAGACCGCGACGTCCTCCGCGTGCGGCCGGCGGCGCCTCGCGACGAGAGCGCCGAATCCGAACATGGCGACACCGACGATGCCGGCGAGCCAGGGTGGGATGCCGTACGGCGTGCCTGCGCTCGAGAGCTCGTTGAAGGCAAGGCACGGCGTCTCTTCACCAGCGCTGCCATCCCCGGCACCCGCACCGGCGACGCCGTCACCGGTCTCGGCCGGGAGCTCGCCCGAGCCGTCACCGGGATCGTCGGCGGCCGGGGGCATGATTGCCTCGCACGAACCGATCTGCAGCCCGTCACCGACGTCGCCGAGCCCGATGTCGACACAGCCGACACCGGCGTCCGCACCGAGCTCACCGGAGCCGGCCTCGGCATCCGCGGCACCGCGCTCTCCACCGCCGCCGCCGCCACCGCCACCGCCGCCGCCGCTGGCGCAGCTGCCGACCTTGGCGGAGATGTCGAGCGCGTTCGCCTCGATGCACGCGACGTCGGCGTTGGCGGACGTGTCACCGCTCGTGACGTTGCCGGTCGCGGCGCTGCCGCCGCCACCGCCGCCCCCACCACCGCCGCCACCCGAGCTGCCGCCCGAGCTGCCGCCGCCGACGTTCGGCAGGTTCACGCCGCGGTCGTCGTCACCGAGCACCGGCGATCCGACGCTCACGGACTGAGGAGATGCTGGAGCAGCAGCCACGAATGCGGCCAGCGCGACGGCTGCCAGTGCGATCAGAATGCGAATCCCGTGCATTGCGTACCTCCTTGGCGAAAGGACGCCGGACTGTCGCTCCGGAGACCTTTCGTCTCGTGTACGAGGGAGGACGCCGCCGAGGGCGGATCCTGGCGGCGAATCCCCCGAATGCAGGGAAACCGGTCTCTTTAGTTCCTCGCGGTCGAACCAACCGCGAGCAGGAAGGCATCCAGCACCACGGGATCGAACTGTGCGCCGGTTGCAGCGCGCATGAGGTCGGTCGCCTCCCGCGCAGGCAACGCGTCGCGGTACACCCGGCGGCTCGTCAACGCGTCGTAGACGTCCGCGACGGCGGCGATGCGGCCGGCGAGAGGAATCTCCTCGCCCGCGAGCCCGTGTGGGTAGCCGCCTCCGTCGAAGCGCTCGTGGTGGGTGAGCGCGATCGTCGCTGCCAGGTCGAGGAGCCCGGAACCCGAGCCGGCAAGGATCCGGTACCCGATCGCGGCGTGCTGCTGGACGATGCGCCGCTCGCCTGGCGTGAGCGACGTCGGCTTCAGCAGGATCCTGTTCGGGACCCCGAGCTTGCCGATGTCATGGAGCCGGCAGGAGCTCGCCAGCTCGCTGCACCGCGCCCATTCGAGGCCGAGCGCCTTCGCGGTCAGGCCCGCGTAGCGGCCGACGCGGTCCACATGCCTCCCGCCGTCGACATCCGCGGTCGCCCCGGCGCGCAGGAGCGGCCCGATCACGTCGATCTCGGCCGTGTCCCCTTCGAGGGGGACGCTCTCGGGGACAGGACGTTCGAGCAGCCGGCTCGTGAGAGGGGTCTCCACCGCGCTCACCGCTTCACCGCGGTCTCCTTCGCGCCCCTGAGCGCCTCGCGGATCTTGGACGCGAGCGCGGGGGGCGAGAAGGGCTTGGCGAGGAAGAGCACCTCGTGCTCGGCGAGCTGCGAGCCGTCGGACTGTCCGGACATGTAGATGACGGGAAGGTCCGGGGCGATCGCCGCGAGGCGGCGGCCGAGCTCGCGCCCGTTCATGTCGGGCATCACCAGATCGGTGAGAACGAGGTCGAGGTCGTCCGCGTAGTTCTGGGCGAGCACGAGCGCCGTCGTAGGGTCGCCTGCCGTCAGGACCGTGTAGCCGTAGTGCTCGAGCGCCTCGCGGATCGACTCGCGGACGTCGTCCTCGTCGTCGGCGATCAGGACGGTCTCCATGCCGGTGGCGAGAGCCTCCTCGTCGACCGTCGGCTCGCCCGCGACGGGCACGAGCGCGTCGTCGACGATGTGCTCGACGTACGGCAGGTAGACGCTGAACGACGTGCCCCGGCCGGGGGCGCTGCTCATCTCGATGGCGCCGCCGGCATGCTCGATCAGCTCGTGGACGATGAAGAGCCCGAGGCCCGTGCCGACGGCCTCGTCCTTCGTGGAGAAGAACGGCTCGAAGATGTGCGCCTGCGTCGAGTCGTCCATGCCCGTGCCGGTGTCGGCCACGCGGAGGACGACCCAGTGCCTGCCGTCACGCTCGACGACGTCGGTCGCGAGGGTGATCGTCCCGCCCTCGGGCAGCGCGTCGCGGGCGTTAAGCGCCAGGTTGACGACGATCAGCTCGACCTGGGTCGGGTCGGCCAGGGCGGTCGGCGGGACGGCGCTGGGGGTGCGCACGAGCTCGATGTCCTCGTGCATCAGCGGCCGGAGCATCGACTCGACGCGTCCGAGCACGACGTCGGCGTCGACGACCGACGGCTCGACGTCCCGATTGCGGCTGAAAGCGAGGAGTTGCCGCACGAGCCGGCCGGCGTCCTCCGCCGCGCGCTCGACCTCGTCGAGCTCGGTGGCGACGATCTCGCCGAGTCGCTCGCGCAACAGGCTTGCGTGGCTGCGCATGACGAGCAGGAGGTTGTTGAAGTCGTGGGCGATCCCACCCGCCAGACGGCCGATCGACTCCATCTTGCCGGCGTGCGCGAGTCGTCGATCGAGCTCCTTGCGGGCGGTCGTGTCGGCCAAAAGAACGACGTGCCCGCCGCCGAGGCCGTCGACATCGCCGATCGGCGCCGTGTGGAGCGCCGCGTCGAAGGCCTCGCCGTTCCGACGCGTGCACGTGAGTGGATGGTCCACGTACGGGGGGCCGGATCTGACCAGGTCGACGAGAAGGCCGTGCTCCTCACCCGTCTCGACCGGCAGCCGCCGACCGACAACCTCGGCGAAGCGCCAGCCGAGCAGGGTCTCGGCCGCGCGGTTCCACCCGCGAACGCGGCCGTCCGCGTCGAGCTCGATGCTCGCGAACGGCGAGGCCTCGATCAGGGCCTCGAGACGCTCGATGCTCCCGACGAGATTGGCCTTCAGGAGAATCACGAGCCCCGCAGCGACTGCCAGTGTTCCGGCCGCAACGAACCAGTGCACGGGGGTCACTCCCTGGCCGGGGCCCGCGAACCCAACGAGCCCGTAGCACGAAACCATGAACGCGAGCTGGCCCACGACCTTACGCGGGCGCAGGAAGTAGGCGGCATAGAGCGCAATCCAGAAGTAGAAGAGCTCGTAGCCGTCGGTGCCGCCGAACCAGAGCGCGGCGGTGACCAGCAGCGTGCCCGCCGAGGCGAGGAGCTCGAACGTGACAGCCCGCTCCCCGAGCGTAGGGATCGACACAGTCATCGTCCTCTCCTAGGCGATGAGCCGCTCGCGCAGAGCGGTCGCCACGGCCTGCGTGCGGGTGTGCGCCTGGAGCTTCCCCATGGCGTTGCCGACGTGACCGCGGACGGTCTGCGGGGACAGGAAAAGCCGCTCGCCGATCTTCTCGCTGGTGAGACCGTCGGCGGCCAGGCGGAGCACCTCGCGCTCGCGCGGCGTGAGCCTGCCGGTGCCCTTGGCGTCGAGGAAGACGCCGGCCAGCGCCGGGTCGACGTACACGCCGCCGTCGGCCACCATCTCGAGCGCGCGCATCAGGTCCTCGAGCGGTGCGTCCTTGAGCACGAATCCCTTCGCGCCCGCGTCCAGGACCTCCGTCATGCACGCGGCGTCCGTCTGCCCCGTGTAGACGATCACCGAGGTCTCGGGGGAGAGCCGCCGGGCCTCACGAGCGGCCTCGGAGCCGCTGATGCCTGGCAGCCGGAGGTCGACGAGCGCGAGGGGCGGGTGCTTCTCCGCGATCAGTGCGAGAGCGCCCTCACCGTCCCGCGCCCGTCCCTGTACGTCCACGCCCCGGCTCTCCAGCAGGGCGCAGACGGCCTCGAGGACGACCGGGTGGTCGTCGGCGACGACGCAGGCCAGGCCGAGGTTTCGGCGCTCGCCAAAATGCTCGGAAGCCTGCTCTGGAGCGCCCAAACCTGCGGTCATTTCGAACCTCCTGTCGCGGTGTGTATGCCTAAGGGGGCCGCGGCGGCCCGAAACTTGCGCAGGTTTCAGGAGAATCACTCGGACGAGTGAGAGGCGCCGGCCGCCCGATCGGGCGGTGGACGCGGCTCCTGAAGGGCGGAAGCCTCCTCCAGGGCCCGTCTCAGATCGGCAGCGGCAAAGGGCTTGGGGAGGAAGGACCCTTCGCTCCTCGCCGCCTGCTCGTCCCATGCGTTCCCGAGGTGCCCGGACATGAACAGCGCCCGGGCGCCCGGCCGGAGGGCGCGAACCCTGCGCGCCACCTCGAACCCGTCCATGCCCGGCATGACCACGTCGGCCAGCAGCAGGTCGATGGGGCCCGGATGCCCTCTGGCAATCTCCACCGCCCGTTCACCGCTCGGAGCCTCGAGCACCGCGTGCCCGGCGCGCTCGAGGACCGTTCTGAGGGCAGCGCGGACGCTCCGATGGTCGTCGACGAGGAGGATGGTCCGGGCCATGGCGACATGGTGGATTCGCTCCCGGCGGACCGCTATCCCGCGGCTCGACCTCCTCACGCCCCCAATGCGTTGGAACCCCGACGGGGCCTTCGTCCCGTACGCGGTGCATTCGAGGGATTCGTGCTTGTGAGGGTTTGAACTACTTGCCCCGAGGCAAGACTGCACCTACATTCCGTGAAAAGGCAATGAGCGCCGAGACAGCCCCAGCACTGTTGGAGGCCGCCCCCGCCGCACGAGCACTCGCACCAGTTGAGCGTTCGGACGACCGGTCTTCCCCCTCCGCCACAGCGGCCTCCCTCTACGAGCGCTACTACGATCGGGTCTACGGCTACTGCCTGTACAAGCTCGGCAGTCGCGAAGAGGCCGAGGACGCGACGCAGACGACCTTCCTCCTCGTCCTGCGCGCCCTCGAGCGGGGCGTCGTCCCGCGCCTCGAGGCCAACTGGCTCTTCACGATCGCCCAGAACGCCTGCCGGTGCCGCGCCCGCACGCGCGGACGCGGGCGCGACCACGAGGTCCTGAGCGATCCGCAAGTCCTTCAGGAGGTCGCTCCCGGGCGAAACGCCGCGCGCGACGAGCTCGTCGGGCTCGAAGACGCGCTCGACGACATGCCCGACCTGCAGCGCCGGGCGCTCATCCTCCGCGAGTGGCGCGGCTGCTCCTACCGCGAGATCGCCGAGCAGCTCGGCCTGACGGGCTCGGCGGTCGAGACGTTGATCTTCCGCGCGCGGCGATCCCTCGCCGAGCGCCTCGAGCACCAGACGGTGCCGAGCAAGCGGCGTGCCGGCGCGTTCGCGCTCGACATCGCTTCGATCGCCTCGACCCTCAAGTCCATCCTCGGCATCGGCTCGGGCGCCAAGGCGGCCGCCGTCGCCGCATCCACGGCCACTGCCCTGGCGATCGGGCTCGGTGTCTCCGGCGACGTGGCGCACCCCGCGTCCGAACCGGCTTCGAAGCCCGCTCCGGCCGCCCCGGTCGACTCGACGCCGGCGCTCGACCATCCGGCCTCGGCGGCCGCCCCGATCGTCCCGGCCGCGAACCCGCCTCGCGTGGGCACCGCAACGCCGAAGCCCGTTCGCACGCCGGGCGCCAAGCCGCCGGCGCAGCCCACCGACGTCGGGACGACCCTGAACCAGGTCACCTCGTCGCTTCCGACAGCCCCCCTCGCCGACGACCTCGGGCGGCAGGCGAACGACCTCGTGGACCGGGTCACGGCACCTCTCACCGACACGCTCAAGCCGGTGGTGGAGGTCAAGGTGCCGAAGATCGACCTGCCGTAGGACCTGACCGCCGAAGAGGTCCAGAAGCGGCGCAAGTTTGCAACGCCTGCGGCTTCCTTGGAAGAAGGATCACGCCGAGCAGGCTTGGCCGCAAGCGCTCTGTAAGACGTGATCCAGGGCGGTTATCCCGGCCGCCCACTCTCCCCACAGGAGGCGGTCTTCCTAGACCGCCTCCTCCCTTGCCGGCTACTGCTGCGGGCCCGGGGGAAGGAGCGGGGGCAGCTGCGGCAACTGGGGGAGCTGCACAGCGGGAAGCTGCACGGGAGGACGCGGCGGAACCCCGAGGTTCGGCTGGGGCACCGTGACGTCGCCGACGACGGGCAGCGTCGCGAGCGGCGGGGGCTGGGTGCCGGGGCTCTCCGAGCCGGGGCCTCCGGGGCCGGGATCCGGCGAAGGCGGCTTGGACGGCTTCGCCGGAGACCCTTCGCCCCGACCACCCTTGCTGCTGCGGCCGGGCACCGTGCCGGACGTCCCCGCCTCGCCACGGAGGATGCTCGCGGAGAGCACGACCCGGTTCTGCTCGGCGACGTCGGTTCCCGCGGCGGTGACGCTTCCGGATGCCGAGGCGCTCGACCCGCGGCTCCCACTCCGGTCGGTGCGACCGGGCCCGTTGAGGGCCAGGAGCAGCGCAGCCGCGAGCCCTGCGGCAGCGAGCGCCCCGATCACGCGGGACCCGCGGCCGGAGCCGGTCAGGCCGTCGTCCAAGCTCAGGTCGGCGGCAACCAGCGCATTCCACCGCTCGGCTTCGGGGTCGTCGCGCGGGGCGTGGAGGCCCGGACGCTGCTCCGGCGGCAGCAGGCTGAGCCAGTGATTCTCGACCAGGTTTCGCGTTTCGTCTCTCGACACGGCTGAAGGTGGAAACGTGGTTCGCAGAGCTTTCCGCTTCCAGAACATCGGTATTGCCTTCTGACACGGCAAGCGCGGCCTAACTCGAATGGGTGATGCCGTGGAGCCCTCGAGTGGGCAGTCTGCCGGTGGGAAGGAGCCGACACGGCAGAGCCGAACCACTCACGCGTGTCTCGGATGGAAGCCCTGAAGAGGGCTGCGGCCAGCCCCTCCGCGCGAACGCGCCGCGTGGCTGCGATCGCGATCGGGGTCATCCTGGAGGCTGCCGTCTACGTTCCGGGCGACTGGCCCGACCGCCGGCCCGGGATCGCCGTGGCCACCGGCATCCTCATCGCCGCGCTCGCCGGCGCGGTGGGCGGCGTCTGGAGCGGCCTCGCCGTCGCCGCGGCCGGCTGGGGATTCCACTACTTCTTCGTCACCGAGGACACCCTCCCGCCTCTCATCGGACTACCCGCGTGGCTCGCGGTCGGCGCTCTCGCCGGCTGGCTGTCGACAACCTGGCGCCAGACGGCGAGGGCCCGGGCGCAACTCGAACGCGAGCTCACCGAGGTGCGCGAGTCCAGCTCGGAGGCGATCGTCGTCGTCGACTCGGACGGCACGATCGTCAGCTGGAGCCGAGGCGCCGAGAAGATCTACGGCTACGGCGCCGACGAGGCGGTCGGCGAGCCGCTCGCGATCCTGGGCGGCGAGGACGTGGTCGCGCCGGCGCTCGTCGCCGTGCACGACGCGGAGCGGCTCGACGTCCCGACAGTGGCTCACCGGCGCAAGGGCGGCGAGGAGATCGCCGTCTCGCTGAGCGTGTCGCCGCTCGGCGGGCTGAACGGCGAGGCGCCGGGTGCCCTGGTGATCGCCGCCGACGTCGGCGAGCCACGGCGGATCGACGCCCGGCGGCGCGAGATCGAGGCCCAGTACCGCGCCCTGACGGAGCACCTTCCCGCAGTCACCTACGTCTACCCCCTCGGCGAGCGCGGCGAGTGCCTCTACGTCAGCCCGCAGGTCTCGTCGATGCTCGGCTATTCGGCGGACGAGTGGCAGGCGCAGCCCGACCTCTTCTTCCAGCTCGTCCACCCGGAGGATCGCGAGCGCGTGACCGACGAGATTGCCGAGACATCCACTTCGACGACACCCCTCCGGTCCGAGTACCGAATGCTCTCGCGCGACGGGCGCGTCGTCTGGGTCCACGACGAGGCCGTGACGGTGCGCGACGACGACGGCCGGCCGCTCTACGTCCAGGGCTTCCTGCTCGACGTGAGCGAGCGCAAGCACGCCGGCGAGGAGCGCGAGCGCCTGCTCGCCGCGCAACGCTCGGCCGCCGCCGAGGCCGCCGACCGCCAGCGCAAGCTCGACGTCCTCGCCCGCGCCAGCGAGATCCTCGGCTCTTCCCGCCACTACGAGGCCACGCTCCGCCGCGTGGCCGAGCTCGCCGCCCGCGACCTGGCGGACTGGTGCCTCATCGACCTGCTCGACGAGGAGGGAAACCCGACGCGCGTCGCAGCGACGCACTCCGGGCCCGGCAAGCCGCCCGGCCCCGAGCCGGGCCCCGAGCCCGAGGTCGACGCGCTCGACGTCGCCCGCCGCGGCCGCCCGGAGCTGTCGGAGTCGCGCATGTGCGTGCCGCTGCGGGCACGTGGACGCGCACTCGGGGCGCTCACGCTCCTGACCCGCTCGGACGGCCGCGCGTACGGCGCGGACGACCTCGCTGCCGCACAGGACCTCGCCGGCATGGCCGCCCTCGCCGTCGACAACGCCCGCCTCACGCGTGAGGTCGAGGAAGCGGCCGACGCAGCGCGCGTCCTCACCTACGTCGCAGACGGCGTCGCCCTCATCGACCGCGCCGGGACGATCCGCCTCTGGAACCCGGCGGCCGAGGCGATCACCGGCCTCGCCGCGGACGCCGTCCTGGGCCGCCCGGCCGCCGAGGCGATCGGCGGCTGGAAGGCGCTGGCCGAGCGGATCCCCATCGGCGCAACCACCGACCAGGTGCAGCCGGAGACCTTCCCGCTCGAGACGGGGCTCGGCGAACGCTGGATCTCCATCTCGGGCGTCGACTTCTTCGGCGGCACCGTCTACGCGTTCCGCGACCTGACCGACGCGCGCCGGCTCGAGGAGCTGAAGGCCGACTTCGTCGCCACCGCCTCCCACGAGCTGCGCACGCCGCTCGCAGCCGTCTACGGCGCGGCCCAGACGCTGCGCCGCCACGACTTCGCGCTCGACGAGGCTGGCCGCGACCGCTTCGTCTCGCTCATCGTCGACGAGTCCGAGCGCCTGAACCGCATCGTCAACGAGATCCTTCTTGCGAACCAGCTCGACGCCGGCCGCCTCGACCTCCTGGAAGAGCCCTTCGACCCCGGCGACCTCGTCGAGCGAGTGGTCGACGCCGCCCGCGAGCATCGTCCGCCCGGCATCAGGCTCGCGATCGAGGTGTCCGACGAGGTGCCGGCCGTCGCGGCCGACCGCGACCGCGTCCGCCAGGTGCTCGTCAACCTCGTCGAGAACGCCATCAAGTACTCGCCCGACGGCGGTCTCGTCGAGGTCGGCGTGCAGGAGACCGAAGGCGCCGTCTGCTTCCACGTCCGGGACGAGGGCCTCGGCATCCCCGCCGACGAGCAGGCGCGGATCTTTGAGAAGTTCTACCGCCTCGATCCGGAGATGACCCGCGGGATCGGCGGCACCGGGCTCGGCCTCTACATCTGCAGCGAGCTGCTGGAGCGCATGGACGGACGGATCTGGGTGGAGTCCAAGGAGGGGGCGGGCTCGACCTTCTCCTTCGAGCTTCCGGCGGCCGATCAGGTCGCCGCAGCCCGCCCCCTCGCTGACGCGCGCGAGAACTCGGACGCCTAGTTTCTCGGGAGGTCGATGACCATCCGGTCGGGGTTGCGGAGCTCGAACGCGTCCCAGCACGTCTGACGCTCGAGGCCGAGCACCCAGCCGAGCGTGGCCTCGAAGTCGCCGCTGCGCACGGCTTCACGCAGGATGTCGAACCCGGGCCGGAGCACCGTGGGTCCGTGGTACGTGGGCTCGTACTCGAAATCGACGCCGGTCGCGCCGTGGAAGACGAGATTGACGAACGCGTTGCCGCTCACTGCCAGCGGCTCGCCGCTCGCGTCCTGGAAGAAGGGAGGCCGCGCCGCGCGGATCTCGTAGAGCGGGATGCCGGCCTTGCCGCCCGGGTTCGGCTTCGGGGCCCGGAACTCGAAGGTGATGCGGTCGTAGCCGGCGTGGGTGCCGACTCTGACGTCGACGAGGTTCGTGTAGACGCCCCTTTGCCCACCTGTCTCGGGCCTGCAGGTCCGGGGCGGGGCCGGAGGCGGAGGAATGGCCTCCTCGGGCTCGGTCTCGACCGGGGCGGGCGTCTCCGCCGCCGGCTGGGCGGTGGGCTCCTCCTCTTCCGGCACAGGCGTAGGCGCCGGCGCCACGGCGGGCGGAGCGGGCTGCTCGGCTTCCGGCTCGGAGCCGGCGCCGCAGGCGGTGAGCGCGCCGAGGGCGAGGAGCGCGGCCAGCAGTGGAATCGTTCGGTGGAACTTCATCGTCGCCTCCTACGTTCGTGGGGTCTAAAGCGACGGTAGGAGCGCGCGGTAACCGCACCGGCTCGCCCGTGTAACGACTCGGCAACGGCCCCGTCGGCTGCACAGACGCCCGAATGGGCGTAACGTCACATTTGCAACGAAAGGAGCGCCATGAGGCCCCGCCCGATGCTTCTCGTCCCGGCGGCGCTGCTCGCCGCCCTCACCCTGGCAGGTCCCGCGCAGGCAGCCGGCTCGCAGGGCGGGATCCTCGACCGGTTCCTGCCCGTCCTCGTCTTCCACCCGGGCGAGGAGTTCCGGCCGGCAACGGTTCAGCCGTTCATCGAGGACTCGAACCTCGAGGCGGCCACGAGCGCGACGACCTGGACGGTCGTCGACCCCGCCCCGACCCCGAACGGCCTGCCGACCTCGAGCCCGCCCGTCTGGCGGCTGAACCAGCGCGACTGCTTCGCCGGCGCACCCCTCGGAGACCTCGCCTGCTACGTCGCGGCCGGCGGGAGCAGAACCGGCGCAACGATCTACGCGCGCGTCGTCCGCGACGACAACCACATCGTGCTGCAGTACTGGCTCTTCTACTACGACAACCTCTACCGCTATCCGTTCCTGCCGCTCGGCGCCATCTGGCAATCGCACGAAGGCGACTGGGAGGTTGTGAACGTCGTCCTCTCCAAGCGCCGCCAGCCGCTCGCCGTCGGCTACAGCCAGCATTGCTCGGGCGAGACGCGCGACTGGGCGAATGCCCCGCTCTCGAACGGAAGGCCGAAGGTCTACGTGGCGCTCGGCTCGCACGCGAACTACTTCGACGCGGGACTGCATGAGTTCGACCGCGCGTGCCTTCCGGCTCAGGTGATCGGGTTCTTCCAGCAGGCCGGCTTGCCGCTCCCCGCGGACCTGACGGCGGACGGGCCGACCGCAGGGAGCACCTCGGTGCTACGCGTCACCGAGAAGAGGCCAGGCTGGATCGCGTTCCCCGGGTTCTGGGGCGAGCTCGAGTACTTCAATGCCCCGGCGCCTATCGGTACGGTGCCGTTCGGGACGTCCCCGGTCGGCCCCGCCTTCCACGCCGTCTGGCAGGCGCCGCTCGAGACGATCGAGAGCTGGCGCTGAGGCCCGGCGGGAAGATCGCGAGCCGATCGAGCGTCCTGTGCAGGCAACGCCGATACGCGAAAGGAGCGGAATGGCCTTTGAAGAGCTGAAGCAACGGCAGAGCGTGATGTGGGGCAACGGCCCTTACCAGCGCATCACGGAGACGATCGTCGACATCCACGACATGGTCCTGGAGCGCCTCGCACCGCAGGACGGTGACCGGTTGCTCGACCTCGCCTGCGGAACCGGCGCCGTCGCCGAGCGCGCCGCCGAGGCCGGCGCCGACGTCACGGGCATCGACCTGGCGCCGGCCCTGATCGAGACCGCGCGCGAGCGCGCCGAGAGTCTCGGCCTCTCGATCGACTACGCCGTCGGGGACGCCGAGAACCTGGACGTCCCGGACGCGAGCTTCGACAAGCTCGCTTCGACGTGCGGGATCATGTTCGCGCCCGACCACGAGGCGGTCGCGGGCGAGCTCGCGCGTGTCACCAAGCCGGGCGGGCGGATCGCGCTCGCCAACTGGACCCCCACCGGCGGGTTGGCGAAGATGTTCGCCGTCATGGCGCCCTACCAGCCGGCGCCGCCGCCCTCGAGCCCCTTCGCCTGGGGCGACGAGGCGCGGGTGACCGAGCTGCTCGGGGAGACCTTCGAGCTCGACCTCGAAGAGCACGTCTCGACGCTCCGGGTGCCCTCCGGTGAGGCCTACTGGGAGCTCTTCTCGACGAGCTACGGCCCGACGAAGACCCTCGCCGACAACCTGGGCGAGCGGCGCGAGGATCTGCACCGCGACTGGGTCGAGTTCTTCGAGACGAACTACCGCGAGAACGGCGAGATCGCGCACACGCGCGAGTACCTCCTCGTTCAGGGCACGCGGCGGTAGGCGGAAGCGTCGCTGCCCCCCGCGCGACGGCGGGGGGCAGCGATCAACCGGCTAGGCGACGCGAGCACGAGCACGGTTTGCCACCTGCGGCGTCGGGGGAGGGCAACCGTACGAACGAAAACCACACGGAAGGAGGTGGGCGCAACATGTTGACGCTCACCGACAGCGCGGCCGAGGCCGTGAAGCACGCGATGGACGCAGCTGAGGGGCTGCCCGAGAGCGGCGGCCTCAGGATCTCCGCGCAGGACGTAGGAGACTCGACCGGGCTCGGAATGGCGGTCGCACCGCTGCCCAGCGACGACGACCAGGTGATCGAGGAGGAAGGCGCACGCGTCTTCGTCGCTCCTGAGGTTGCTCCGTTTCTCGAGGACAAGGTGCTGGACGCCGAGCAGCAGGGCCCGAGCATCCAGTTCAGCCTCTCTGACCAGGCGGCCGACTAGCGCCGAGATCAGGCGGGAGGCGGGGCTCCCGCCTCCCGCCTCTTTCGGCGGCGAGGGAAGAACGAACCGCCGTCGTCCGTCTAACGAACAGAGACCACGATGTCGGCACTCGCCTCAATCACCCACGAGCTTGCGGCTCTCGAGACCGAGGAGGAGCGCATCTTCTCCTGGCGCCACGCCAGCCTCCTCGCCGCAGGGTACGACCACCGCCTCGCACTCAAGGTCGCGCTGCGCACCGACGTCGACCTCCACCTGGCGCTGCGTCTGACGCGGTCGGGCTGCCCAGCCGACACGGCCGCCCGCATCCTGCTCTAGTTTGCCGCTCGGCTGTCGCTCGGGCCGCCCGCTCCCTTATAGTTGCCTCCCGTCAACGCCGGGTTGAGCCTGAGGAGGCCCGCTATGTCATGGAAGACAGCCCTTGCCGTCTGCTGCTCTCTGGTCTTGCTCGCGCCGGCTGTCGCCGGCGCGCAAACTCCAGTCAACCTCACGGGAGAGGTTCTCAGCGGCACAGCCAACCCGACGCTCGGGCTCGGCGCCGTCGCTGTCGACTGCCAACCCTCGGGCACGTCGACCGTCAGCTACACGGTCGAAGGACCGGCGGCCGGCCCCTACGTCGGTACCTTCGAGGAGAGCGGGAGCTACACCATCGTCGGCGGTCAGGTCACCGACTTCGAGGCCACGTTCACGATCGACGCCGGGACGAGCCAGGTGGTCGGCACCAAGACGCTGCGGGAGAGCCTCTCCGCTGTCTGCACTCCGACACCCGAGTTCGGCATCGAGGACTTCACGCAGGTTTTCTTCAACGCCAACTACGAGGCGACCATCACCACGCCTGCGGGGACGCTCGTCGACCGCGGCCGGGCGGTCGTCGACGCCAGCATGTCCACGCTGACGACGGGCGCCAGCAGCGCGGCCCTTCAGGAGGCGTTCGACTCCGAGGATCTCGTCCAGACGCCGGGGCACACCACCGGCGCCGGCCTGATCGTGGATCCCGTCCACGGGCACGTCGTCTTCGGCTTCTCGGCCAAGAGCGACGGCGTGACGGCGAAGGGGAAGTGCGCCGTCGCCACCGAGGGAACGCTCGTCATCTGCCAGAACGTCACGCTTCTGATGCAGCTCGGCACCCACGTCACCTTCCTGGGCCAGGCGCGGGTCAACGGCGTCCAGACCGACTACCGGATCGACGTCGACGACCTGGGCGAGCCTGGCCGAAACCGCGACCTCTTCGGCATCCAGACGACCAGCGGCTTCTCGGCCACGGGCGTGCTCCGCGCTGGGAACATCCAGGTTCACAACTAAGCGCGGGCGCTCAGCGGGCGCGCGTCAGTCTCGCCGACGCGCGTCCGCTGGGCCGTGACCGGATGATCCCGCGCCGGGGGACGGGGCGGCTCCGGGGGCCGGCAGGAGCCGGCTCATGAGGGAGCGGAAGGCCTTCGCCGACAGGACGGCCTCGGAGGGCTGGTTGTTGTAGGCGGACGGCGCGTGGTCACCGAGCAGCGAGGCTACGCGCGTCGATTCGTCCAGGATGATCGAGCCCGGCGCTGCGCCCGCGCACCCGCACCCGCACCCGCACCCGCACCGAGAGATCGTGATCGTGATCCGCTGCTCGACGCGGTCCCAGTCGAAGTCGCTCGCGCCTAGCGGGCGCCGAACGGGAGCCTGCTGGTTGCGGCTACCAGAAGTCCCCCTCCTGTGGGGCTCGAACCTGTTTCCGCTCCTCGATCTGACCGCCTTTTCCCTCGACGATCAGCTCGGAACCGTTCTCCTCGGCCACCGCGCGGCCGGCCTGCTCGGCCCTCTTCTTCTTGTCGTGCCGAGAAGCGGCCCAAGCGGCACCCTCGACGTCAACCGCCCACTTGCCTTCCTCCTCGTGATAGGTCACGCGTGCGTCCCCGTCTGCCACCCGAGACTCACCTCCTGCACAGGTCGCCATCTGCCACGACTCCCTAGGCTCACAGGCGTCGGGCGCGCAGCCGCCGCAGAGCATCGCGCCCGACGCGTCTGAGCCCTGCCGCCGACTAGTCCACGGAGGGCTTCTTCGAGATTCCCGTTCGATGGTTCCGCAGGCACGGACCAGTTCTCTCCTTCGCTGCAAGAGGCACGGCCGGTCCTCTACTCACTGCGACTGGAGCGCTTCTTCCCCCACGCGGCCCTCTCAAAACCGCAGTCATGCGCAAGATGATTAGTTCTCCGCGTCACGGGTAGTTGCATCGTGCCTGGCGACACAGGATGGTTTGGAAGTGCGGCAACCTGTGATGGAATCAGCGGTGGACGGTCGCTCTCGGCGCGGCGTTCTCGTCGGCGGCTCCGAAACGACGACATCCTGGCTCTCGAGCGGCTGATGCCGGTCGGTACGCCGCTCACGATCACATGAGCCCGCTCCTCTCTCGGTGGCGGGTCCTTCTCGTGGTGGTCGCGCTCGCGGCTTCGTGGGCCGTGCTCTCCAGTCACCCCGCCGTTGCGCAGACGCCCACCGAGCTCTGGGAGGAGTACCCGCTGGGACCCGAGACCGACCCGGCGCAGAGCAGCAACGACGGCGAGGAGCCGCGGGAAGAGCGTGGCGACGGTGCGCCGGCGCTCGGCGACGAGAGCGATGCCGCGGCCGCAGACGAGGAGTCATCCCCGCTCCTGGGAATCATCCTGACGCTTGGTGTTCTCCTCCTCGTCCTTGCCTTCGGCATGGGTGTTCACCCCCGCACCTGGCGGGTGCCCAAGCGGCTTCCCGAGCGTTTGAGCGGGCTTTGGGAACCGTCACCGCTGTACGCGGCGGCCGACGACCGACGCCGGGCACCTCCGGGATTCGGTTCGAAAGCGCCGGCAGGGGCCAAGCGTCCAAGAGGAGCCGATGTCGCGAAGAAGCCGTCGAGCCCGGCCAAGGAGAAGAGTCTGCCTATCCCCAAGAAACCGCCTGGGAGGCCTGCCAAGCCGGCCGGAGCCGTCAAGCCGCGGAGAATCTCCAAGCCGCCGCGTTCGGGCAAGCCGTCGGAAGGAGCGAAATCGCCTGGAGCCCTCAAGCTCACGAAGCCTGCGCCTTCGGCCAAGCCCGGACCGCCGGCTCGAGTCAAGCCCACACCGAAGCCTCAGAGATCCAGGCGCAAGAGAAGCCCCGGTGATCGCGCCGAGCTCCGGCCCGTCGCCGAGCAATCCCCACAAGTCGCTGCCCATGCGCCGATCGGGAGGACGGTGACGTGCTCGATCTTCGGATGGCGAGATGGGGAGGTGGCCGACTTCTACGCGGTCGCGTTCGGGCTTCAAGGGCGCGACTGGATCGTCGAGCGCTCACCACGATTCCGCTGGCCGGCCGGAGACGTCCCGGACGAGGCGTACGAGGCTCACGCGACCCTCGTCGACGCGCTCGTCCGAGCTGGGTGGCGCCCGACGGGATACGAAGGCGCGTGGTACCGACAGCGCTTTGAGCGCTCGATCGAACCCGTGTTGGAGCGCCCCTAGCGCTTGGACGGCGAGGCGGCTTCCTCCGAGACCCGCGGAAGCTCCCGGAGGAGGTCCTCGAGAATCCTGTCGACGCCGAGCGCCTGACGTCGCGCAGCGCGGTAGAGACGCGCCACCGCCTCGTTCCAGGGGGCGGGCTGCTCGTCCGCGGTCCACTCGGAGGTGAGCATTTCGACCTTCTGCCGTTCGGCGCCGAAGACGTCCAGCTCGTACGGCTCCTCTCCGTCACCGTCACGGCTGCGAACGCCGACCGCACCGTGAGAGGCGGTCCACAAGAACGCCGTATCCTCGACGGCCTCCCATTCCAGTTGGCCCGCGTCGGTTGCCGCCTTCAACCGCCGGGTGAGCTCGATCAGCCGTTCCGAAGGGGATTCCATTATCCACCCCACCTTCCGCCGCAAGGGCCTCGAGACGCCGATACCGCGGTCGCAGTGCCGGTCGACGTCTGTGCCAATTCCGACAAACAATCTTTCACAATGGCAGCCCAGTCAAACCCATCAGTTGGAAGAAGGCGAAGCTGGCGGAGGAGCCTCCGCAGCTTCCGGAGGCTTGAACACCGGTTCTCCTTGCACGAGTGCCCAAAGGCTCTTGGCCGTGTTCACGCCGGAGACCGCAGCCGCATCTCTTCTACAGACTCCTGGGACACCAGAAACGTGCAGCGAGTTTCCCGCATCCACGCATCGGCTGGCTGGCGGGCGCCGAAGGGATGTGAGCCTGCTGGTTGCGGCTACCAGAAGGCTCTCCCAGGTCGACACCCGCCGCGTCGAGTGTCGCAGGCTCGTCGGTCTTCCAGGGGGACTCAGGTTTGGAGGGCACCGGGGCGCGGGAAAAAGCAAAGCGTTCGCGGTCGTGGAATGCCAGGCGCGAAGACCGCAAAAAGAACCGGGCGCCGCCATGCGGCAGCGGCGCCCGGTTCTCTCTGGTTCTCGCTCAAGCGGTCGCCGGAGGTCGAATAGTCGTCTCACCAGGAAGCGGAGGGGGCATGAACCGACGTCTCGACCGAACAGCGCGAAACGAGGCACTCATTCGTGTGGTGAACGAGCGGATCGAGCAAGTCGACAAGGCTGCCGAAGAGGCCAAGCTCGATCACAGAGACACGCTTTTCGAGTTTCTCTGTGAGTGCGGCGATGGTGACGCCGGCGAAGTCGGCTGCGAGGCGCACATCGAGATGACAATTCGAGAATATGAGGCGGTTCGCTCCCAGGACGACCGTTTCGCCCTCCATCCCGGGCATGAACAGGAGGCGATCGAGTCCGTGGCAGCTCGCAACAAGCGATTCGTCGTCGTCGACAAGAGGCCGAGCGTAGAGCGGTTCGTCCAAGACGACCCACGCGGTGCATCGTCCGAGTGAGGACCCCGTCGGACCGTCAGCTCCCTTCGCGGACAGCGTTCGCTCCTGCGACTTCGCCCAGCGAGGGGTTCAAGCACTCCTGCGCGTTCTCCCTTCTAGCCGCAGGGGCAGGCTGGCACAAATGACGTCCAGAGACACGCGCCGTGAGGAGAACCAGAAGTTTTTCCGTAGAGGGAACGAGCGCCTGCACGACCTCGTAGAGAACCAGGTCAATGACTCAACGCCTGTGCCGTTCCTGTGCGAGTGCGCCGCTGAAGACTGCCAAGGAAGGGTCGAAGTGCAGCTCGCGGAATGGGAAGCCGTCGCGGCTCGGCCGAACCACTACCTCATGGTCGCAGGGCACCAGCGCAGCGAAGGCGAGCAGGTAGTCGGCTCGGTCGGCGAGTACGACGAAGTACAGAAGCCGGGCTGAGCACGCGTAAGGCTGCTCTTCCCCGGCTAGCTACCGGTTCAACGGCTCAACGGGGTCGCTCGTGAGCGTGTACTCGGACGTATGCAGGTGATCGCTCAGTGCCTTCAGCGCAAGCTTCTCGTCGCGCTTCTCGAGCGCGTCCACGATCGCCTCGTGCTCGGCGAGCACCCGGTAGAGATGGCCCTCGATGCGCCTAGTCCCGAGGCGCATGAGGCGGACGAACCCGCGAAGCTGGGTGAGGATCCGCGCGAGGGTCTGCAGCCCAGCGCCGCTCGCGATCATGAGGTGGAATTCCTCGTCGAGCTCGATGAACTGGGTCTCGTCCCCGGCCTCGGCGGCGCGCCGCTGGCGGAGGAGGGACACGCGCAGGAGGTCGATTTCCTCGATCGGCATCTCGCGGCACGCGTGCGCCACGGCGATGCGCTCGAGCGCCTCGCGGATTTCGAGGACCTCCTGCCGGTGCTCGGCGGTGAAGCCGCGGACGACGAGCTGGCGCCGGCGGCCAAGCTCGAGGAGCCCTTCCTGCGCCAGGAGCTTGAGCGCCTGGCGCACCGGCGTCTTCGACATGCCCAGCTCCTCGGCGATCTCGCGGTCGGAGACGACGGATCCGATCGGATAGTCGCCGTTCAGGATCCCGCGCCGAACGTGCTCGTAGGCCTGCTCGCTGAGACGCCCGGCGGTCGGGGCGCTGTCCCTTTCCGAGACTGCGTTCACCTGACCGCCCTGAAGTGAAACAAAGTTTCTGTTGGGAAAGAAATTCCCATAGTGCGGACGAGTCTATTTCTCGGCCGACAACCGACGCAACCTTCCGACCGTAAGGTTCGGACGTGAGGATCGAGGACTACGCGCTGATCGGCGACCTCCAGACCGCTGCGCTCGTCGGCCGCACCGGGTCGGTTGACTGGTGCTGCTTCCCCCGCTTCGACTCCGGTGCATGCTTCGCGGCACTGCTCGGCGACGCGAACAACGGGCGCTGGCTCGTCGCGCCGAAGACGGACGTCGAGCGCACCACGAGGCGCTACCGCCACGACACGCTCGTCCTCGAGTCCGTCCACACGACGGCGGAAGGCACGGTGCGGGTGATCGACTTCATGCCTCCGCGCGGAAAGGCTCCGGACATCGTGCGGATCGTGGAGGGGCTGGACGGGCGCGTGCCGATGCGCTCGGAGCTCGTCATCCGGTTCGACTACGGCAGGACGGTGCCGTGGGTGCGGCGTGTCGATCACGCCCGCGTGGCGGTCGCCGGCCCCGACGCGCTCTGCTTCCGCACGGAGGTCGACGTCCACGGCGAGGACCTGCGGACGGTCGGGGAGTTCGAGGTCGAGGCAGGCGAGCGCATTCCCTTCGTCCTCACCTGGTTTCCCTCGCACGAAGAGGTTCCCGAGCCGGTCGACGCCGAGCGGGCGCTCACGGAGACCGAGGACTACTGGCTCGACTGGGCCGGGAAGTGTGGGCACCAGGGCGACTACCACGACGAGATCCACCAGTCTCTCCTCGTCCTCAAAGCCCTCACGTACGCCCCGACGGGCGGCATCGTGGCCGCGCCCACCACCTCGCTCCCCGAGAACCTCGGCGGCACCCGCAACTGGGACTACCGCTTCTGCTGGCTCCGCGACGCCACCCTGACCCTGCTCGCCATGCTCAACGCCGGCTACAAGGACGAGGCGGAAGCGTGGCGCGGCTGGCTCCTGCGCGCGGTCGCGGGCGACCCGGCGGACCTACAGATCATGTACGGGCTGGCCGGAGAGCGGCGCCTCGACGAGCTCGAGCTCGACTGGCTCCAGGGCTTCGCCGGATCGAGACCCGTCAGGGTCGGCAACGCGGCCTCGAAGCAGCTCCAGCTCGACGTCTACGGGGAGGTTCTGGACGCGCTCTACCGGGCGCGCGCGGATGGGCTGCCGCCGGACGACAACGCCTGGGCCATGATCCGGAAGCTCCTCGAGTGGCTCGAGGACGGGTGGCGGCTGGAAGACTCGGGCATCTGGGAGGTGCGCGGGCCGGCGCGCCACTTCACGCACTCGAAGGTCATGGCCTGGGTCGCTTTCGACCGCGCGATCAGGTTCCACGAGGAGTTCGACCGGACGGGGCCGGTCGACCGCTGGCGCGTACTCCGCGACGAGATCCACGCCGAGGTGCTCGACCGCGGCTGGAGCGACGAGAAGCAGTCCTTCACGCAGTCGTACGGATCCGACGAGCTCGACGCCAGCCTGCTCCTGCTCCCGCTCGTGGGCTTCCTGACTCCCGACGACGAGCGCATCGTCTCGACGGTGGACGCGATCCGGCGCGAGCTGACCGCGGACGGCCTCATCCTGCGCTACCGGGTTGGCGAGCACGCTACGGACGACGGCCTCCCCGGCGACGAGGGCGTGTTCCTCCCCTGCTCGTTCTGGCTCGCGCAGGTGCTGGCGCTCCAGGGCCGCCACGAGGAGGGCCGCGAGCTCTTCGAGCGCCTCCTCGACCTCCGCAACGACGTCGGCCTGCTCGCCGAGGAGTACGACCCCGGGCCCGACAGGCAGCTCGGCAACTTCCCTCAAGCGTTCACGCACCTCGCCCTCGTCGACGCTGCCATCGCCCTGGGCCAGGGGCGGGCCACGCGGCGCTGAGGCTTGCGCTCCCGCCCAATCGCTGCGAACATATGTTCGCTTTGGAGGACGCGGCTGTCCTGCACGCCGACCTCGACGCCTTCTACGCGTCGGTCGAGCAGCGGGACGACCGGCGGCTGCGCGGGCGCCCGGTCATCGTCGGCGGAGGTGTCGTGCTCGCGGCGAGCTACGAGGCGAAGGCCTACGGCGTCAAGACCGCCATGAGCGGAGGGCGGGCGCGGCGCCTGTGCCCCCACGCGGTCGTCGTCTCGCCCCGCATGTCGGTCTACTCCGAAGCCAGCAAGGCCGTGTACCGGGTGTTCGAGGACACGACGCCGGTCGTCGAAGGGCTGTCCATCGACGAGGCGTTCCTCGACGTCCGCGGCATGGAGCGGCTCTCGGGCACGCCCCCCGAGATCGCCGTCCGCCTCCGGCGTGACGTCCTCGAGCATGTGGGCCTGCCGATCACGGTCGGCGTCGCGCGGACGAAGTTCCTCGCCAAGGTCGCGAGCGGCGTCGCCAAGCCGGACGGCCTCCTCGTCGTGCCGCCCCACGCCGAGCTCGACTTCCTGCACCCGCTCCCCGTGGAGCGCCTGTGGGGCGTGGGCCCCGTCACGGCCGAGAAGCTCCGGCGCCTTGGGATCACGACCGTCCGCGAGGTGGCCGAGCTCGGCGAGGGCGCGCTCGTGGCAATCCTCGGGCGGGCGTCCGGCCGGCATCTCAACGCGCTTGCGCACAACCGCGACCCGCGCCGGGTGCAGGTCGGGCGCCGCCGGCGCTCGATCGGATCGCAACATGCCCTCGGCCGCCGCTCGCCGAAATCGCCCGAGGCCCTCGATGCAGTCCTGCTCGCCATCGTCGACCGCCTCGCGCGCCGCCTCCGCGCGGCCCGGCGCGTCTGCCGCACCGTCACGCTCCGCCTGCGCTTCGACGACTTCTCGCGGGCGACCCGCTCGCACACCCTCATGGAATCGACCGCGCACACGCAGACGATCCTCGCCGAGGCGCGAGAGCTGCTCGCCGTGGCCCTGCCCATGATCCGGCAGCGCGGTGTGACCCTCGTGGGCGTCGCCCTCAGCAACCTCGATGACGACTGGGCGATCCAGCTGGCGCTGCCCTTCGCCCGCCGGAGCTCGATTGCCCTCGACACGGCGATCGACGTCGTCCGCGAGCGCTATGGCACGGCCGCTGTGACGCGCGCGGTGCTACTCGGGCGCGACCAGGGCCCGACGGTCCCACTCCTCCCCGACTGACCGCCTGGCCGTTCGAGGGTAGCGCCAGCGGGCTCGGTCCCTATCCTGAGACAAAGGCCGACCGTTCACCCGGATATGTGTGCCCACTGCCATTTGACCACTCCCGGCGCGCAGGACGTCTGCCACGCGTGCGCCATCGCGCTCCGCGCGGAGTCGCGACGCGGGCTCCGCGCGATCGAGGAATTCCTCGAAGGCCTGTCGAGACCCCAACCCTGGCTGGCCGAAGAGGAGTGAGGGCAGCTCCGGCGCTCGGCCGGAGCCGCCCTCGGTAGTCGCTAGGCCTTTGCCTTCGCCCTCGGCTTCGCCTTGGACTTGGGCGCGACCTCCTTGCGGGTCTCCTTCAGCTCTTCGATCACCTCCTGCTTGATGGGCTTGCCGTCTACCTCTCGGGCAGCCAGCGTGTCGATCGCCGCATCGAGCGTCTTCGCTGCTGCGGCATCTGCGCCCGCCGCATCTAGCCGCTTCGCCGTGCGCTCGGCCAGCGTCCGGTATCGGATGTGCCCGAGGGACTCGATCGCAGTCGTCGCCTCGTCGACCAGCACGGGCTCGATGAGATCCATCGCCTCGCCGGGATCGGCCTTCGAGACCACGACCTCGACGTCCTGGAGGTCATCCGTCGGCTGCACCAGCTTGTAGTCGATCGTGTGGGGGTTGCCGAGCGCGACCCGCGCGTGTAGCGAGATCCGCCGCTCGGGGAATCGCTCGACGATTTCCTGGAGGACGTCGTTCGCGTCGTCGAGGAAGCGCGTCCCGCCGAGTGCGAGCGCCCGCGCCGGGCCCTGAGCGAAGAGGTCGCCGGCGGCGTACTCCTCGTCGCGTGAGATCGGCGGGGCGATCCGGAGCTCGAGCGGCAACGAGACGACGTCCTCGCTCCCGATGTGCGCCGCCGCCTGGATCGTGTAGGTGCCTGGCTCCGCGACGTCCCAGCCGTTGAGGCCGGCCGAGGCGAGAACTGTCCCGTAGAGCGAGTCGCCGGGCATGAGCGCCTTCGTCACCGGCTGGGTGCACTTCTGCCGGAACGGGACGAGCTGCCGGGCCTCCTTGCCCTGCTTCTTGAGGATCACGGTGAGGGAGTCCGCGTCGAGAACGTCCGCATCGACGAGGCGCGGCTGGTCGCCGACGTTCTTCAGCTTCAGCTCCAGCCAGACCGGCTCCATGAACTCGTACCGAGCCCGCTCGCGATTGACGCGGAGCTCGAGTTTCAGCGTCGGCTCCTCCGCGACGGCGGCCTCCTCGAAGCCGTGGTGGTCGAACCAGGCCGCGTTCCCCATCTGCACGAACCGCTCGGGCGCGTGCCTGACGAAGAGCAGCTCCTGGTCGCTGAATCGGAACTCGAAGTCCGAGAAGAACGCCGCCTGCCCGCCGATGACGTTGAACGGGTAGTTCATGAAGGTGCGCGCCTCGGGCTCGTCGGCGAGCGGCACCCAGGCGGTGCCCAACGTCTTCTGCCACGAGTGGGCGAGGTTGAACGAATGCCCCATCTCGTGGATGGCCGTCCAGAACCGCATCCGGTCGATCCAGGCGGCGACGTCCGTTGCCGGCTCGTTCGGCGGCGGCTGCGCGATGAACGAGTCGACGAACAACGCGGTGCCCTGCCGGTGGTTGGGGCCGATGTCGTCGAACATGATCCCGCCCAGGTTGGTGCCGAACTCGTGGAGCGACGCGTAGAAGACCCACATCGCCCACTGCGCCGAGTTGGCGAAGCGCGACCAGTGGATCTGCATCGCGTCGTGCATCTCCATGTCCGACCAGGTCGTCCCAGGCGGACTGGGGATGGGGGTTCCGGCGTTCGCCGTCACCTGACAGCCGGCCCGCCTGATGACCTTCGGGATCGTGAGCGTCTCGCACGGCAGCGAGGCGGGTCGAACCGGGTGGGCGCACGTGCTGATCGCCGTGTCGGCGATCTCGCCCGCCTCGAAGTCGAACTCGAGGTTGACCGTGCGAAAGTACTTGGAGCGGAACCTGTAGATGACCGTCCGCTTCGCAGCTCCGACGCCGGTGAACTTGATCTTCAGCTTGCGGCCGGCCGGGAAGTGGCTGCCGATGGCACGGACCTCGACATCCGTGTACGGGAACGACGCGACCGCGCCGTCCTTGTACCAGATCGTTCCTTGCCACCGGTTCGCTCCGATCTTGGTCAGCTCGGCGATCCAGTGGACCCGCGAGACCAGAAAGCCGCTGATCGTCCCGCTGACCGTCATCTGCGGGTAGCGGCCGTCGACGTCGAAGCGGACCTCTTCCTTGCGGATGGGGCGGATGCCTTTCGGCGCCGGCCCGAACGGGATCGGGATGGCCAGCGGAATCGACCGGGAGTAGAGCCCGCTCACCGGCGAGTGGCTGGGACTTCCGGAGGCCTGGGGGTCGGAGCTCAGCTCCGCGTCCAGCTCGTCTTCCTCGTCGTCGGAATCGAGGAGCTCGAGCTCCTCGTCATAGGATTTCATGCGCTTGCCTCCTGCAGGTGGGGGTGCCGCAAGGCCGAGTTGCGTGCCTGCGCCTCCTCTCTACACGAAGCCGATTCGCTCCGGAAACCCGGCGACGAGCCTTCCGTCGCGCAGGGAAACCGTGACGTTCGGGTGAGCGTGTGGGTCGATGTCGAAGGTCTCTCGCGCCTCGCGCGTGGGAACGTCGACCTCCAGCACGAAGGGGCGGTCCGGCACCTCGAGCTGCATGTCGGCCGCGTGGCTGATCTGCGGTCGGGTCGTGACGCCCTCGCCGCGGTAGGCGTCCGAGCCGTCGACGCGAACGACGATCTCGTCGCCGTCGAAGCCGTCCTGGAGTGCGAGGTGGATCAGCATGGCACTAAGGCTTCGCGACGCCTCGGAGCCGGTGCCGATACTAGTGCGCTTTGATACCAGATACAAGGCCTCGACGAGCGAGGCCGGCTTGTACGCTGGCGCCGGTGAAGCTCCCGGGAGAGGTGGCCGTGATCGGCGCCGGCGCGATGGGCGCAGGGATCGCGCGCGTCTTCGCGGACGCCGGCGCCTCGGTGAGGCTGTGCGCGCGCCGCGAGTCGAGCCTCGAGGCCGCCCGGCCGCGGCTGGGGGCGAACGCGGGCCGTGTGCGGACGACGACGTCCGCCGACGAGGCGCTCGCAGGCGCCGAGCTGGTGATCGAAACGATCGCCGAGGACCTCGACCCGAAGCGCGAGCTCCTCGTACGGGCAGAGGAGGAGGCCGCCCCCGACGCGATCCTGACGACGAACACGTCGTCGCTGCCGCTCGCTCCGCTCGCCGCGGCGCTTCGCAGGCCCGAGCGTTTCGCGGGCCTGCACTGGCTGAACCCGCCGGAGCTCGTCGAGCTGGTCGAGATCGTGGGCGCCGAGGAGACCGCCGCGTCGACGATGGACACGCTCGTGGACTGGATGGGCCAGCTGGGCAAGGAGCCTGTCGTCGTCCGACGCGACGTCCCGGGCTTCGTCGTCAATCGGCTGCAGTACGCGCTCCTGCGGGAGGCCTACGCCCTGGTGGACGAGGGCGTCTGCTCGTTCGAGGACGTCGACCGCGCCGTCGTCCACGGCCTCGGTTCCCGCTGGGCGGCTATCGGGCCGTTCGAGACGATGGACCTCGCCGGGCTCGACGTCCATGCAGCGGTGGCCGCGAATCTCTGGCCCGAGCTTGCGACCGGCGGGGAGCCCTCGCCGACGATCGCCGAGGTCCTGGGAACAGGGGCGCTCGGAGTCAAGAACGGCCGCGGCCTCCGCGGCGACTACGCCGAGGCCGATGCCGAGACGCTCAAGGAGCGGCGCGACCGCGTCCTACGCGGCCTGCGAACGCTGCGCGACGCATAGCGCGAAGTCGCCGGCCCCGTCCGTCCACCACGAGCCGATCGCCAGGCCGGCCGCGGCGAGCTCCCGCTCGATTCCCTCGCGCCGGAACTTCGTGGAGATCTCCGTGCGGAGCGTCTCGCCCTCCGCGAACTCCACCGCGAGGTCGATCGCCGGCAGCACGACCCTGCTGCGCCGTCAGCGACCGCACGCCCATCTCCATCCGCTCGAGCTCGGTGTTCCACGAGATCTCCGACCGGAAGGCCTCCAGGTCGAAGTCTGCGCCGAGCTCGCGGTTGAGGATGGGCAGGAGGTTGGCGATCAGCGCGGCGGAGAGCCCTTCGGCGTCGTCGTAGGCGGCCAGGATCCGCTCGACGGGCTTGACGAGGTCGAGGCCGAGCAGGAGCCGTCCGTCTGGGCGCAGCACGTTCGCGATCGAGTCGAGGAGCGCCGCACGGTCCTCCGGATCGAGGGCGCCGATCGTGGAGCCCAGGCACACGAGCAGCGTCCGCTCGAACGGGCCCGGCAGGCGCTGCTCGAAGTCGCCGAGGACGCCGACGACCTCGAGGCGCGGATAGCGCTCGGCAAGCCGCTCGCCCGCCTCGACCAGCGAGCTCTCGCTCACGTCGACCGCCACGAATCGCTCCAACCCCGGCAGCGCGTCGAGGAGGATCGTGGTCTTCACCGAGGAGCCCGAGCCGAGCTCCACCACCGTCCGCGGCTGGGCCGCCGCTGCGACCTCCCCAGCCCGCTGCCGGAGGATCGAGCGCTCGGCGTCCGGCAGGTAGTACCCCGGAAGCTCCATGATCCGCTCGTAGAGCTCCGCGGCCCGCGCATCCCAGATCCAGCGCGAGCGCATGCGCTTCGGCGTGGCGGTGAGCCCTTCCCGCGCCTCGCGGCGAAGCGCCTCAGCGAGCTCGCCGGTGCGAAGCGAGCGCTCGAGGCGGAAGCTCAACCCGGAAGGTCCAAGCCGTGGCGTGCCGCCTCGTCGCGCGCCTCCGGGTACCCGGCGTCGACGTAGCGCGCGACACCGAGGGCGGGGTCGGTCCAGAAGACGCGCCGCAGCTTCCGCTCGGCGAGCTCCGAGCCGTCCGCGACGACGACCAGGCCCGAGTGGATCGACCGTCCGACACCGACGCCTCCCCCGTTCCCGATCGCGACCCAGCTCGCGCCCTGCGCGGCGCTGAGGAGCGCAGAGAGAACCGGCCAGTCGGCGATCGCGTCGCTCCCGTCGAGCATCCCCTCGGTCTCGCGGGTCGGCGAGGCGACCGAGGCGGGATCCATGTGGTCGCGGCCGAGCGCGAGCGGCCCGCACTCCCCCGAGCGGACGAGCTCGTTGAGCGCGAGAGCGACGCGGTCACGCTGGCCCAGGCCGAGCCAGCAGATGCGTGCCGGCAGTCCCTGGAGCGGGACGCGCTCCCGCGCAAGCTCGATCCAGGCGCGGAGTGAGTCCGTGCCCACGACCTCCATGACCACGTCCTCGCTTCGTCGCAGGTCGGCCGGGTCGCCCGAGAGGCAGATCCAGCGGAACGGGCCGACGCCGTGGGCAAAGATCGGCCTGACGTAGGCGGAGACGAAGCCGGGGACGTCGAACGCGTCCTCAACGCCGTGCGCCGCAGCCTGGGCCCGGATGCCGTTTCCGTACTCGAAGACGACCGCGCCCCGCTCCCGGTAGGCGAGCAGCGCCCGCACGTGGTCGGCGAGCGAGCCGAAGACCGCAGCGCGAAAGTCGGAGTCGTCGGCGTCGGCTCCGGCCGCCTCCGCAGCCGTGAGCCCGCGCGGAACGTATGCCCGCAGGGGGTCGTGCGCCGGCGTCTGGTCGGTGACGACGTCGAAGTGGACGCCCTCGGCGAGCAGCCGTGGCAGGACGTCCGCGGCATTGCCGAGGAGCGCGACCGCGCCCGGACCGTCCTCGTCAAGGTGAGCGGTAAGCGCGTGGTCGTAGTCCGCGACGAGATCAACCCATCCGTCGCCGAGCCGCCGCTCGGCCCGCGCCGGGTCGACCTCGACGACCAGCGCGCGTCCGCCGTTTCGCGTCACCCCGAAGCCCTGCGCGCCGCCCATCCCTCCGAGGCCCGCGGTCAGCACCCGGCGACCGGCGAGCGTGCCGCCGAAGTGCCTCTCCGCGACAGCACGGAACGTCTCGTACGTGAAGCCGAGGATTCCCTGCGTGCCGATGTAGAACCACCCGGCCGCAGTCATCTGCCCGTACATCGTCAGGCCCGCGTCCTCGAGCCGGCGAAACGACTCCTCGTCCGACCAGGCAGGCACCACCATCGCCGTCGAGATGAGCACGCGCGGCGCGTCCTCGTGTGTCGGGAGCACCGCCACGGCCTTTCCGGACTGAACCACGAGCGTCTCGTCCGGGCCGAGCCGCTCGAGCGCGGCGACGATGCCCGCGAGCTCCTCCTGACCCCGGGCGGCACGGCCCCGGCCGCCGTAGACGACGAGCGAGGCGGCGTCCTCGGCAACGTCGGGGTCGAGGTTGTTGAGCAGGCAGCGCAACGCGCCTTCCTGCTCCCAGCCCCGGCAGCGAAGGTCGCCCACGGGTCGATCGTACTGGGCGATGCGACTAGGCGGGAACGGGCAGGTCGACGTGCTCCGGCGTCGCCTCGATGAGGCCCTTCAGCTTCGCGCGGTCCCCGCGGACGGTCACACAGCTCAGCCGTCGGTCGACGAACATGTGGTAGATGCCCTCGGCGTCGCCCTCGATGACGACGTCGGGATCCTCGACCGGCCCTGCGACGGTCTCGCCGTCGACGATAGAGGCCACCTCGTCCCCGATTCGGAACTCGAAGCGGCCGGGCGGCGCGATCGACGCGACGGACATGTCGAGCGCGTTGCGGAGCCAGCCCGGGAAGAGCTCGTCCGCATGAGTCGGCGGCCCGAGGGAGCGAGCCCCCCAGATCGCCAGCTCCCGGATGGTCGGCTTCAGCGCCTGGCCGTACTCCGTGAGCTCGTAGACGCGCGACGCCGCCGGCGGCGGCAGCTTACGCTTCGCGACGATTCCACCGGCCTCGAGGTCACGGAGGCGGTCGGCAAGGATGTTCGTGCCGATGCCGGGGAGGGCCTCGGCGAGGTCCGTATAGCGCTTCGGCCCGCTCATCAGCTCGATCACGAGCAACAGCGCCCAGCGCTCGCCCACCAGCCGAAGGGCGTGTGCAACGGGGCAGTAGAGGTCGTAGCGCTTGCGCATGCAATGGGCATTGTACCCGGTCCGCTTGCTGTTACACAGTCTTTACTTGCTATTTGAAAGTTCTTTCTGCTAACTTGGCAGTCTTCCCTATTCGAACCGAAAGGAAACGGACGGCATGGTTGCTTCGGCACAACGCAAATGGCTGGCTCTGGCGCTCCTCAGCGTCGTCCAGTTCATGGTCGTCCTGGACATCGCAATCGTGAACGTCGCGTTGCCTTCGATTCAGGTCGACCTCGGGTTTTCGCAAGAGAACCTCCAGTGGGTGATCAGCGCCTACGCGCTCGTCTTCGGCGGCTTCCTGCTCCTGGGAGGACGCGCTGCGGACCTGCTCGGACGCAGACGCATCTTCCTCGTCGGCGTCGCCGTCTTCACGCTCGCCTCCCTGCTCGCCGGGCTGGCCTGGTCGGAGACGTCGCTGATCGGAGCGCGTGCGCTCCAGGGGCTCGGCGCGGCGATCATCACGCCTGCCGCCCTCTCGATCCTCTCCACCACGTTCACCGAGGGGCGCGAACGAAACATCGCGCTCGGCGTGTGGGGCGCCGTCGGCGGCTTCGGTGCCGCAGCCGGCGTGCTGCTCGGCGGCATCCTCACGGACGCCCTCAGCTGGGAGTGGATCTTCTTCGTCAACATCCCCGTCGGAGTCGTCGCCTTCGCGCTCGCGCCTGTCCTCCTCGCCGAGAGCCGCGACGCACGCGTGAAGACCTTCGACCTCCCCGGCGCAGTGCTCGTCACCGGCGGGCTCTCGCTGCTCGTCTACGCGATCACCGAGGCGGGCCGCGAAGGCTGGCTGGCCGGACAGACGATTGCGTTCTTCGCGACGTCGCTCGCGCTTCTTGCCGGCTTCGTCGGCTGGGAGCTCCGGCACCCCGAGCCGCTCATGCGCTTCGGGATCCTGCGCACCAAGACGGTGAGCGGAGCGAACGTAGCCGGCTTCATCATGGGCACCGCCATGTTCTCGATGTTCCTGATGCTGACGCTGTACATGCAGCAGGTGCTCGGCTACTCCGCCATGAAGACCGGACTCGCATACCTCGCCGTCGCGGGCACCGCGATCCTCTGGTCGGCCGTGGCGGCGCAGCTCGTGACCAGGATCGGCGTCAAGCCGGTGCTCACGGTCGGAATGACGATGCTGACCGGCGGCCTCGTGTACTTCACGCAGGTCTCCGTCGGCGGCACGTACCTCGCCGACCTCCTGCCGGGCTTCCTCCTGATCGGCGTCGGCATCGGCTTCTCGTTCGTGCCGATCTCGATCGCGGCCCTGGCCGGCGTCCAGGCCTCCGAGGCGGGGCTCGCCTCCGGGCTGATCAACACCTCACAGCAGATCGGCGGCGCACTCGGCATCGCCGCGCTGTCGACGATCGCAACCTCGCAGACGAGCGATGCGGTCGCCTCCGGCGCGGCGGTTCCCGACGCCCTGGTCGACGGCTTCACGGCGGCCTTCCTCGCCGGCGTGATCATCGCGGGGCTCGGCATCGTCGCGGCGCTCACGCTCATCCGCAAGGACGAGCTCGAGCAGGCCCCGGCGACTGCAGCAGAGCCGGCGCTCGACCTCGCCGCCTAGCGAATCGTCGGGGGGAGCCCGCTCGGGCTCCCCCCGCGATCCATCACCCCCGGCTCGGGGCGCTGGTAGGCGACGAACCACGTCCGCTCCGAGCGCACCGACCCGAAGCCCACGTCTTCGAGGCAGGCCGCAACAGTCGCCGGGTCGTGCACGTACAACGCAGGCGGCGACGGGCGCAGCCGATGACGCACCCGCCGGACGATCGTCTGCCAGGAGTGTGGTCGCGGGACGTTCACGATCGCCCTGTCGAGCGTGAGAGCCCGGAGGCGCGTCAGGTCCGACCGCAGACGATTGCGGTACTCGAGGACACTGATCATGAGGACGACGTCGAAGCGCCCGTCGGGCTCGAACCCGTCGAACTCGGCCTCGACGAAGCGGCAGCGTTCCGAGACACCCCGCTCGCGGGCCCTCGTCGCGGCCAGAGCCAGCATTGCAGGTGAGAGGTCGATCCCGACGACGTCCGCCCCGCGCTCTGCAGCTGCGGTCGCGTAGCGACCCGAGCCGCAGCCCACGTCGAGCACCCGCTTCCCCGTGAGATCGCCGAGCTCGGCGAGCGTCCGCTCGAGGGTCCACCGGAGCCGGCCGTAGACCCGGGCCTCGAACACGCCGCGGAGTCCGGGCGAAGGGTCGTACAAGCGATCGAACGGCTGCGCCCGCGCATCGAAATACCCACGCACGTCGGAATCCACGGTCACGCCAAGCGTACTGCCGGGCGCGCTGTACGGACGGTCTGAGACGCACGATACAATCGTCCGGCTCGAACGAGAGTCACGTGAGAGTCGCGCTCGTTCATCCGCCGCCGCGAAGTGAGTTCGATCGCCACTGGGCGCGCTTCCCGGCCCTGGGGATTGCGTACGTCGCAAGCTCGCTGCGCGCTGCCGGCCATGACGTCCAGCTGCTCGACGGGAAGCTCGACTACCTGACGGTGGACGAGATCGTCGACCGTGTCCGCGAGTCGCCCCCCGACCTCGTCGGCATCAGCTGCATGACCGTCGAGTTCCCACGCGCCGTCGAAATTGCGCGGCGGATCAAGCTCGACCGCGCGGAGATTCCGATCGTCGTCGGTGGGGCGCACGTCAATGCGGTCGGCCAACAAGCCCTTGCCGAGGGTGAGGCGTTCGACTTCGCCTGTGTCGGTGAGGGCGAGTATCTCACGTGCGAACTGGCAGAGGCGATCGCGCGGAAGCGCGACCCGGCCGGGATCCTCGGCCTCGTGAGCCGTCGCGAAGGCGAGATCGTGACCGCACCGCCTCGCCCACCGCCCGAGGACTACGACGCGCTTCCGTTCCCGGCCTGGGACCTGTTCAAGCCGGTGAACACACTGCCACTCCTGACGCACCGCGGCTGTCCCTTCCAGTGCGTCTTCTGCGGACACAACTCCGGCTTCAAGCCGCGGTACCGGACGCCGGCGAACGTCCTGGACGAGGTCGACGAGATCCTCGCGCGCTACCGGCCAGACCGGATCCGGATCGAAGACGAGACATTCGGGCTCCACATGGGGCGGACCAAGGCGATCCTCGAGGGGATCATCGAGCGAGACCTGCACCGACGCGTCCAGTTCTCGGCGCAGACGCGGGTCGACCGGGTCGACCAGGAGTTCATGCACCTGATGAAGACGGCGAACTTCGAGGAGCTCGAGCTGGGAGTCGAGTCGGGCAACCCGGAGATGCTGCTTGCGATCCGAAAGGGCATCACGGTCGAGCAGGTCGAGCACGCCGTGGAACTCGCGCGGGCTAACGACCTGCGCGTCTGGTGCAAGTTCATCCTCGGCCATCCGAACGAGACGCACGAATCCGTGCGGGACACGATGAACTTCATCGTCAAGCTCAACCCCGACCAGCTGTCGGTCTCGATCATGACCCCGTTCCCGGGCACGCCGATCCACGAGATGGCGCTTCGGGGTGAGGGCGGCTACCGGATGCTGTCCGGCGGCTGGGAGGACTTCGACAAGTACTCGAGCGGAGTGCTCGAGCTGGAGACGATCAGCCTCGGCCAGCTCAAGCGCTACCAGATCGCCTGCTACCTCAACCTCTACGCGCGCAACCGCAGGTTCCGCGAGCTCGTCCGGCTGGTCGTGTCGCACCGGGCGGTCGGCTGGGAGATGGTGTGCTCGACTGCCGGCCGAACGGCGCGTGAGCTGTTCGCGAGGATCACGGGGAGAAGGACGGAAGCCCGCGCTCCGGAAGCGCCCGTTCCGGCTACCCCCTCGGCCGAGCCGCCCGACCTGCTTCCGGCGCCCGTTCTCCATCCGGCGTTCGGCCGGTTCCGCGGTCCTCCCCGCGCGCGTGCTCCTCGCGCGCCGGAGATCGACCGCTCGGAGGTCTGACGCGAGTGCACCCGGCCGACGCCCGCCCGCCCGTGCTCCTGACGGTCGACCTGGAGGACTGGCACCAGCTCGTCGGGCGGTCGATTCGGAGGCCGGACTGGGACACGCCGCACGACGAATTCGAGCGGCAGATGGACGACACGCTCTCGCTGCTTCGCGCGCTCGGTGTCCGTGCGACCTTCTTCGCGCTCGGGCTGACCGCCAGGAACCATCCGTGCGTCATCGAGCGTGTCCTCGCCGACGGCCACGAGGTTGCGTGCCACGGCTGGGCGCACGTTCCCGCGTGGAAGCAGACGCCTGACGAGTTTCGCCGCGACGTCGTAGCCGCGCTTGCGGTTCTGGAAGCCGTTGGCGCCCCCGCTCCCGCGGGCTACCGCGCACCGGTCTTCTCTCTGACGTCGAGGACGCCGTGGGCCCACGACGTCCTTGCGGATCTGGGGTTCCGGTACGACTCGAGCCACTACGACTCCGCCCGGATCCCGGGCCGCTACCCGGCTGCACGCTGCCCGTACCGCATCAACGGTTCCGGGAACGAGGGGATCATGGAGCTACCGGTCGCCGTGACCCGGATCGCGGATCGTACGCTCCCGATCGGCGGCGGCAGCTACTGGCGCGTGCTGCCTCGGCGGGTCATCTTCCGCGGCCTCGATCAGCTCACCGCCGAGCGCGGGTTTCCCGTCCTGTATTTCCACCCCTACGAGCTCGGACGCAACGCGCTTCGTGTCGGGCTCCCGCGTGGCACATCGCTGCGGGTGCGCGCCGGCGGCGCGTGGAAGACCGTCCGCTACAACCCTGGCCGCGGCCGAGTGGTTGCGATGCTCGAGCAGGCCGCAGAACGGTTCCGGCTCATGCCGTGCAGCGAGGCGCTACTCGAGGTCGAGGGTCCAGCTGTGCCGGCGACAGCCTCTCGGGCGTGAGGCCCTAAGCCCGAGTCCGATCGTCCGCCGGGTCGACGAGCGCGTCCTCGGCCACGACGGCGCCCACCGGCTCACCGAGCACGTCGACCTCGAGATCCGCTCCGGTCTCGACGTCCGTGGGGAGATACGCCAGCCCGATGGTGCGGGCGACCGTGAACCCGTAGCCCGCGCTCCTGAGCCGCCCGACGACCTCGCCGCCAGCACGCACCGCCTCGCCTCCGTACGCGGGCACGTACTCGCTACCTCCGACGACCAGCGTCCGAAGCCGTCGGGCCGGACGTTCGCCCGCCTCCGCGAGCGCGCCGCGGCCGTTGAACTCGCCCTTCTCGAGCGCGACGCAGAAGCCGAGCCCGGCCTCGTACGGGGTGTCCCCCGCGGTCAGGTCGGTGCCGAAGTAGCGGTAGCCCTTCTCGAGCCGCAGCGAGTCGAGCACCCTGTAGCCGCCGGGCTCGATCCCGTGGGACTCGCCCGACTCGAGCAGCCGGTCCCACACCTGGACGGCCCAGTCGGGCGCCACGTAGAGCTCGAACCCGAGCTCGCCCACGTAGGTGATCCGCTGCGCCAGCACGTCCGACCCGCCGATCCCGATCGTGCGCGCGGCGCGAAACGGCAGCGCCTCGTTCCCGACGTCGTCCTCGGTCACGCCGGCCAGCACCTCCCGCGCGCGCGGGCCCCAGAGCCCGATCACGGCGAGCTCCTCCGAGACATCGCGAAGCTCGACCGGCCCATCGGCCTCGCGGAGGTTGAGCCGGAGCCAGCCCAGGTCGGAGTCGACCGTTCCCGCGCCGGTGACGACGCGGAAGCGCGAGTCATCGAGCCTCGTCACGGTCACGTCCGCCTCGATCCCGCCTCGGTCATTCAGAAACTGCGTGTAGACGACACTTCTGGCCCGCCGGTCGATGCGATTGTCGGAGACCCGCTCGAGCAGGGCCAGCGCGCCCGGGCCCGAGACCTCGATCTTCCCGAACGAGGTCATGTCGATGATCCCGACGCGCTCACGGAAGGCCTCGTGCTCCTGGCGAAGCCGCTCGAACCAGGGCGGCTTCGCGAAGCCGAATACCCGCTGGTCGGCGCCCGCCCTCCGGCTGGGCTTGCCCGGCTCGAAGAAGTCCGCACGCTCCCAGCCGTTCTTCGTCCCGAAGACCGCGCCGCGCTCCTGGAGCCGTCCGTGCAGGGGCGAGAGCCGCTTCGGCCTGCCCCACTCGTCGACGTCGAACGGGTAGCGGAGGCGGTAGTAGTACCGGTAGACCTCGCGCGCGGTCTCCTGCACGAAATGTGTATCGCGGTACGAAACGCCGAAGCGCCAGGCGCGGTAGCCGGTCACGTCGAGCTCGGTCTCCCCGGCGCTGATCCACTCGGCGACCGTCTTGCCGATCCCGCCGGCCCCGCCGAAGCCGTTGAGCGAGAGACCGGCGGCGGTCCAGAACCCCGGCACGCCGGGCATCGGCCCGAGGAGCGGATTGCCGTCCGGCGTCATCGCGTCGGGATGGCAGATCAGCGCGACGACGCCGGCGTCGTTCAGGAAAGGGAAACGACGCACGGCACCGTCCATGAGCTGCGCGAAGCGGTGGTGGTCCGGTGGAACCGGATACACCCGCGTGATCCCAGGGCACGCCGTCCGTCCAGCGCGCGACCGGGTTCGGCTCGTAGCCGCCGAAGAGGATCCCGCCGGCTTCCGACTTGCCGTAGACGAGATTGTCGAGATCCCGGAAGCACGGCATCTCGCGAGGCAGCTCGTGCCCCTCCACCGCGGCGAGCGCGATGTGCTGGTGGTCGACCGGCACCGAGGGCGTGAACGCCCCCACCATCGCCGCCACCTGGGGCGCCCAGATCCCGCAGGCGTTCACGATCAGCTCCGTCTCGATCGACCCGGCCTCGGTCTCGACTGCGGTCACCTGGCGCGACGGTCCGAGCCGGATCCCGGTGACGCGGCGTCCGGTCTCGATCCGCACGCCGAGCTCGCGGGCGGCGCTCGCGAGCGTGTGCGTCGCGATGTGGGGATCGACCGAGCCGTCGCCCTCGATCCAGACCGCCCCGTAGAGCGACTCCCGCGTGGCGGCGGGCAGCAGCCGCACGACCTCGTCCGGCGAGAGCACCTCGACGTCGAGCCCGATCCCGCGCGCCCGGCTGGCGCCGCGCTCGAGCTCCTGGAGGCTCGCGGGGCTCGACGCGATGCGGAGGCTGCCGACGCTGTCGAACACGCCGAGCTCGCGGTAGAGCTCGACGCTGTAACGGCGGAACCGCATCATCGTCGGGGAGGGGTTGAACTGGGTGACGAGGCCGGCTGCGTGGTGGGTCGAGCCGCTGGTCAGCTCGGCCTTCTCGAGGAGGAGCACGTCACGCAACCCCGCCTTCGCGAGGTGGTACGCGACGCTGCACCCGGTGATCCCGCCTCCGATGACGACGATCGCGGCGCGCTCGCTCATCACACGCGGCTCCCCTCTCTGCGATAGAAACTCGGACGCATGAGCGTAGACCGAACTCTCGAGCACGTCCTCGCCAAGGTGCCCGAGCTCTCCGGCGCCGCCGAGGTAGCTGAGCTACCGGGCGGCCTCACGAACACGAACTACAAGGTCACGACCGGGTCAGGGGCCTACGTCGTCCGTGTCTCCGCCAAGGACGCCGGCCTGCTCGCGATCGACCGGGAGAACGAGTACCTGAACACCGTGGCGGCCGCGGAGGTGGGCGTGGGAGCCGCCGTGACGGCCTATCTCCCCGAGGACCACGTGCTCGTGCTCGAGTTCATCGTCGGGGAGACGCAGAGCCCCGAGGCTCTTCGCCGCGGCGACAAGCTGGACCAGGTCGCCGCCGCCTGCCGGCGGCTCCACGGCGCCCGGCGCTTCCGCGACGACTTCAACATGTTCCGGATCCAGGCGCGCTACCTGGAGATCGTCCAGGCGCGCGGCTTCCGATTGCCCGAGCGCTACCTCGAGTTCGAGCCCCAGGTGCGCGCGATCGAGGCAGCCATGGCCGTCCGCGACGAGGGCACCGTTCCGTGCAACAACGACCTCCTGGCCGAGAACTTCATCGACGTCGGAGGCGAGTTCAAGCTGATCGACTACGAGTACTCGGGCAACAACGACGCGTGCTTCGAGCTCGGCAACATCTGGAGCGAGTCGAACCTGGCGCTCGAGCAGCTCGACGAGCTCGTCGCTCACTACTACGGCCGGCCGCTCCGCGACAAGGTCGCCCGTGCACGCCTCTGGGGACTCATGTCGAAGTACGGCTGGACGCTGTGGGCCTCGATCCAGGACGGCGTCTCCGAGATCGATTTCGACTTCTGGGCCTGGGGCATGGAGAAGTACGACCGCGCCGTCGAGGAGTTCGACGGCCCCGACTTCGAGCGCCTCCTCGAGGACGTCACGCGCGAAGACTGAGCGGACGGCTACGGCGAGGCGCTTGCCGCCAGGCGCTGGGCCATCGTCTCCATGATCGGCCACGCGACCTGCGGGTTCGCCTCCACGAAGGGCCGAAACTCCCAGGCGCCCAGCGCGTAGCAGCGCAGGTCGGAATCGGCGGACACCGTCGCCGAGCGCGGCTCGTCGTAGAAGAGACCGATCTCACCGAAATGGTCGCCCGGGCCGAGTGGGGCTTTCGCCTCGCCGCCGACGACCACGGATGCGGTGCCCTCGGCGATGACGAAGAAGGCGAGCACCCGCGCGCCGCGCTCTCCCTCTCGCGTGATCACCGCGCCTGCGGGAAACGTGTGCTCGCTCAGAATGCCGGCAAGCCGCTCGAGGTCCGGCCCCCCGAGTCCCGCGAACAGCGGCACCTTCCTGAGGACGTCGACGTCGACCGCCACGGGCCGGGATCATACTCCCGCCGACGAGTTCCAACGGAGGAGGAAAGCGATGATCCTGTCCACGGTGAAGATCGAGGATTTCGACCGTTTCTGGAAAACGTTCTCGACCAAGGGCGCTGAGAAGCGAAAGCAGCACGGATCCAAGGGTTCGCACGTCTTTCGCGATCCCCATGACGAGGGCCGGCTCTGGGTGGTTTTCGACTGGGATGAGGAGGGCTACAACGAGCTCATGTCCGATCCTGAAGTCCCGGCGATCTTCCAGGAGGCCGGGCTCGAAGGTAGGCCCGAAATGGCGGAGCGCGTCCGAGAGCACGACGCCTAGAACCAGCTCCGGACGCGCTACCGAGTCGAGCGACGACGCCCTGGGCCGGCATGCTCCCCATGCGAGCGCCGGCCTGCCAGGCCAGCCGCCAGAAGAAACCCAGCGGCGATGAAGCCGATGAAGCAGCCCCAAAGGATTTCCGGCTTCAGATAGTCCTCAGCAAGGACTCCGCCGAGCCAGCTCCCGTAGTAGAGCGCCGTGTGGGCGCCGAGAGCCAGGGCCGCTCCGGCGGCAAGGAGTAGTCGACCGCCGTCGCGGCCGAGGGCGTAGGAGACGACACCCGCCGCCGCGATCGCGACGGTCGGCTCCAGTGCGATCGCTGTCAAGCCGTAGCTCCCGTAGTCGATGACGGACGCGGAGGACCCGTCTTCCTGAAGGCGACCGAACGGGACAAACAGCGCGATGAAGCCGACGGCCGCTCCGGCCGCGGCGAGGAGACTCGCCCACGACCAGCGGAACCGGGCGCCCGCCACCTCGTGGGCGCGGTTGTCGCCGAGGATCCCGAGGATCGCAGCGGTGAGGACTGCGGCACCGCCGGTCAGGAGAACGACGGGGCCGGTTCCCAGCTCCGCATCGAGCTGGCCTGCAACCCATATCAACCCAATCGCCTCGGCCACGGTCAGGAGCCCGAAGCCCAGCAGCAGACCGTGAGCAAGCGGCTCACGGATCCGGCCGAGTCCGAGAAGGATTGCGACGGCCGCGACGAGGACCGGGACACCGATCGTCTCGGGCGCAATGATGGCGAGCTTGCCCATGGCCGGTTGGCCCACAAGGTGCGAGAAGCCGTTCGCCAGGAGTCCGATGCCCGCGCCTGCGAGGGCTACGAGCGTCACCGCAAGAGCTCGAGACCACCTCGGGCGGACCGCCTCCCGCGGGGCCGCGGCCGGCCGAGGCTCAACCCGCGGCGCCGGTGGTGCCGGAGCGGGCGCGCTGAACGCAGCGACCGGGAGCTCCTCGGCAGGCTGCGGCTCCTGATGAGCGGGCTGGGGCTCGTGGGCAGCCTCGTCCGCCGGCGGCGGCTCAGCGACCAGAGCCGGCTCGGGGGCGCTCGGCGCAGGCTGCTCGGGTTCCTCGGCAACCTCGGCACCTGCTCTGTGGGCGACGTCAAAGATTCGGCCGTCCGGCACGCGCATGAAGAGCACCGGTGTGCCCCACTCGATGTCATTGGCGTCGGCGAAGATCGCCTTCCGTGCCTCCGCAACCGCCGAGTCGGCCGGGTACCCGTCCGCGAGCGCGGCGTAGAACTCTCCGGCGAAGACGATCGCCGCGCGATCCGTGATCTCGAACTGCATGGCGATTACCGCCGGAATCTCGCGCTGGACCAAGCTGGCGGCGACGCCGGCGAAGGGGTCGTCGACGGAGGTGCGCGCACCCTCGCACGCGTTGAGGACGGCGAGACGAAGGGTTGTGTGGTCGGCGAGCATCGTCCCGAGTTGGCTTCCGCTCACGAGCCGCCCGCGCCCGTTTTCGTCCTCGAGCAACAGGACTCCGTCCTCGGCCGCGTGGTCGTAGCCGCCGTGGCCGATGAAGTGAAAGATGTGGTACGGACCGCGCCTAAGCTCTCGCTGGAGCGCGCGGAGCGTCGCCTGCTCGAGCCAGAAGATCTCGACGCCGCCGCTCGTCACCAATCCCCCAAGCGCCTCCTCGAGCAGGTGCTTCTCGCGCTCGACATCGAGCTGGACGGAATCGCTGGGCGCGCTCACCATCGCGAGGATCCGGAGCGGAGGCTTAACGGGGAGGGGCCGCCGGGCACGCGGGAGGTTGAGGTAGCGGACCACGGGCGTCCACGTCGAGATGGAGAGAAAGGCCGGCTCGTCGTAGAGGTACTCCCACGGGAGGTTCATGAGGTCGGGGGCGTCGCCGAGCGCGAGCGTGACGCGAAGCCCCTTCCCCTCTGCGCGCGCCTGCGCGTACGAATCCCGGTAGACGTCACGGACGCGGGACTGGAAGATCGAGTTGAAAAGCTCGTTCCCGAAGCGCCGGACGAGCTCCATCTCGGGCGAGTCGATGCGCCGCACTGTCTGGCGGGGCCGGCTCACCCTGAGGACGAGGTTCTCGAGCTCCACCTGGGAGAACGGCACCTGGAAGGTCCCCGTCGCCTCGCCGCTCGGGCCTGCAGCAGCGACCCTGAACGCCTGGTCGTCGCTGCGTTCGATCCGTACCTTGAGCTCACAGTACTCGTGCATCGGCTCCTTACGCGACGGCCTCAGACGCCTCGGGCTTCCACCGCAGAGTCACCCTGAAGTTCGCCTCCGCGGCCGTATGGGCGACGATCGCCCCGATCTCGGCCGAGAGCTGGATGCCGAACTCGATCTCGATCTCCTGGGGTCGGTCGGAGAGCGTCCGCAAGCTTCCGATGGCTGCCGTGGCGACCGGCCGGATGCGCGCGAACGCGGCCTCAAACGTGTCCCCGGTGCGGGCGACTACCTCGTTGGCACCGAGTCCTCGGGTGACGTCGCCGCGGACGATCTCGCCGCTTGGGAGACCATCTCGCGCGTCGACCTCCACGACGACGCTCCCACCCCCCTCGAGCGGGAACTCGACGAGCCTACGCATGCGGCCTCCCTTCGGGGGGCAACGTAGCATAGGCCACAAAGCCTTACCAGGGCCGGCTCACCTTCATCACAAAAGCCGACGCCCGAACTCGAACCGAGGACCCCTTCATTACGAGTACAAGAGCTGCTGTCATCATCAGCCACCGGGAGTCACCTCGGGTCACGCCTGGCGCCGGATCAGCGCGACAGGAGACTCACGATGACTGGAGATGACAACCGCGTAGACCTCTGGTGAACCTCGCCCGTGTTGTCGAGCAAGGGAACGGGCAGCTCTTCTTGCCCGAGAGCCTCGACCGGACCCGCCGTGGGATCGACGATGTCGACCGCTAGCACGGCTCAACAGCGCGCTCGACTACCGGACGGTGCTGGAGACGCGCCGCGACCCAGAAACCGCAGCCTAGCCCGTCAACTCGGGCAAGAAGCAGGTCAGTACCCACCACAACACATGGACCAAGAACGGGGGCCGGTCACCAGCCTCCCCGAGGACGCAAAAGGGCCGCGAGTGCCCCTTCTTGGACTGATAGTGCAAAGTGCGGCCACGCAGTCTCAGATTCTTCCGGCTACGGGGCTTCCTGACGAGACCCTTCGTTCCTTCCAGCGACCCTTACTGTGCGGCGTCCTCGGGGCAATACTCGCCGGCCACCACCTGGACCGGGATTCCGTCCAGCTCCGAAGGGATCTCCAGCGTGGAGGCGCGGTCGGCACGGACGTGCACCCGAAGCACGAGCCCTTCGTCGGCCCCTTGCCGGCCGATGTCGATCATGTTCACGCCCGGATGATCCAGGAGGAGCGCGACAAGCTTGTCACGAGCCTCCTGCGCACGTGCCCAGGGCCGCTCGCTCACGGACGGCTCGGAGTCGCTGCCACGGCCCTGCGAATGCTGGCAAGCATGAGGTCCGCAAGCGACGACTGCGACGGCTGAACAACGGGTGAAGCGGGGACGCGGCCGGTGTCGAGCTCGACGTTCAGCGCAGAGAGTACCGAGTGGGCGTCGAGCGCGAGCGCACGCTCGGGAACGTCGCTTCCCGCAAAGTGGAGGCCGATCGCGCCTTTCGCAGCGCGCGAGAGCCACATCGAGCCGGAGTCCCCCGGGCGGCTGACCTCGCCGCCCCACACCGGATCGATCGTCACGACCTCGCGGATCAGCCGTTTGACACCGCTGTAGGTGATCTGCGCGACGCCCTCGATCCCCGTGACCCGTCCGTACGTGATGCCGGTCGTCCGGCCTGACTTCACCACCTCTAGGCCGAGCGTCGCGGCGCCCACACGCGTGATCGGGCCAACGCCGAGCTGGTCGTTGACCAGCCGCCGCCCGCCAGAGAGAGTCGCGACCGCCGCGTCGAGATTGCTGGACATGGCATCGCGCGTCAGCCTCGCGACCGTATTTCCGCCGGTGCCGCCGTCGAGCCGTCCAGGCTGGTAGATGCGCTGTCCCGGCCGCCCGATCCAGTCCGCAACAAGCACATGCCAGTTGCTCAGGATCATTTCAGCACCTGTCTCGCGGTCGATCACCTTCGCGCCGAGTGTGCCCGCTGAGTTGTGCCGCTCGTCGGAGATGCTGATTCCACCGCGCAGAGGATCCGCTGGGCCGAGCCTCGGATCCGCCGTCACGCGTGTTCCGGGCATCGTCCACCAAAGCTGCGGTCGGTACGTCCCCTCGAGCACGTCGGTCGGGAACTCAGCCATCCTCTTCGGAACTGGAGTGATTCCGGCCGCCTCGAGGACCGACAGCGGCTTCTTTTCCCGCACGTGCACGCGGATCGCCGGCTCGCCTCCCCCATCCGGCAAGCCGAAATCGACTGCCGTGACACCGTCGTCGGCAATTAGGTGGTCGCGCACGGCTTCGCGCAAGACGAGGCGAACGCGCCCCAGCGGTGCGCCCTCAGGGGTCATGTTGCTCTCCCCCTTCTATGTCGGTGGTGTCCTCGCTGTTACCTCGTCACGCGTAGATCTGGAACCGCATCGGACCAGGCGGTGCCTGACCGAAGAGCCCGGGCGCATCGAGGCTGAACACGGTCGTCGCGTGGGCTCCGAACTGCGGCGCGCTGACGTTCGGGGGCGCCGCGCCGAGGAGGCGCGCAGAGATGTTCATCTCGAAGAGGCCGGGCTGGCTGCCGGTGAATCCCAGGACGTCCACATAGAAGAACTGTCCAGGCACGAGGTTCCCCGCGTGCACCGCCTGCATGTCGGGCTGCCCGAGCGACCAGGTCGTCAGGTTGCCAGCCTGGTACTGAACTTGGTACGGGAGTGCGAAGTTGGAGAGAACGTCACCCGCGTTCGTGCCACCGGGCAGTTGCAGGAACGGGTTCAGCAGGATGATCGCTGCGACGTAGGCCGGCTCACCGACCTTGATGACCGCGTGAGGAGCCAGAGGCCCGCCGGGAGCGAGGAACTGGAATGGACCGTAGCCCGCGATGTCCCACCAACCCTCGACTTCGGCTCGCTCGGGCGCGGCGAGCGCCTCGTCGAAGGTCGACGCGACCTCGGCATCGATCTGAGCCGCGACGTCCTCCAGAGCTACCTCGATCGGCGTCACGGGAGGAGCCTCCATGACCTCCGTTCCGTCGCCGCGCTCTGCCGCCTCTCGGCCTGGAGCACGCGTTCGTGTGGTGGCCATCCCTGGCCTCCTTTCAGAGTAGGACGAGCCTTCGCGTGCATTCTCCGCCGGTCGGAAGGTCGAGAGAATGGATCGTTCGATCCGATTCGGATCTAGGTGGAGTCCTAGATCCTCGGTTCCGTCCGCCGCGCCAGGTACTAGTCCCTCAAGGCATGGTCGAGAAGTGCCGAAGTCTGACTAGGACCCGCGGACAGGGCTAGAGAGAATGAACGGTAACGAGGACGTCAGCCTCTTCATCGGGATGCTTCCCGGCGCCGACCAGCGCCAGCTTGTTCTCTTCCCGGGCGGCCACGTCCTCGCCGACGTCCGCGACGAGGAGATTGAGACCGCCGGCTACCTCGGATCCGACCGGGGAATGATCGCGGCTTCGGCTCTGATCGGAGCACTCCGAAACACCGGCTGGTACGTGGAGGAAATGCCGAACGCCGGCGCGGTCTGGCTGAAGCCCGGCGTCACCGCGACTCCGGCGAGCATCGAGGAAGACGACGGCGAGATCGCGGGCGCACGGCCATAGGGCCGACGCCGCTAGCCTCCACGCCGGTCGACGCGCGGATCGCGTCTCTTCGAGCCAACGCGGACTCTGCCGGTGCGTTCTCTTCGCCGAGCCCCACTGAGCCGCGCAACCGCCTCGCCGCGGCGTTCGACCTGGAGCTTGTCGAGGATGCTGTGCACGTGGTTCTTGACCGTCGAGACTGCGATTGAGAGACGCTGAGCGATCTGCTTGTTGGAGAGCCCCTGGCCGATGAGCTCAAGGATCTCGGCCTCCCGGGGGGTAAGACGACCAGCCGGGGCGACGCGCCAGTCGGCCGAGGCCAGGTCGGCGAGCCGTCGTAGCAAGCCCGCGGTGACTCGGGGAGAGATCAGGGCCTCCCCCCGCGCCGCGCTCGTGATCACGGCGCGGAGATCGGCGATGCCTCCGTTCCGGGGGACGTACCCCGACGCTCCTGCTTCCGCGTACGCGATCACGTCCGACTCGGTCTCGGGCGAGGCGACAGCAACAACCCTGGCGTTCGGGACCGACTCGAGCACGCCCCGAATGGCCGCGAGGTCGTCCGTCGTAGTGACGTCGACGAGCACGACGTCTGGCTGGAGGTCAGCGAACTGCAGTAGGGCGTCCTGCGAACTCGCGGCCGTCCCGACGACCTCGACCCCTTCACGGTGCCCGATTGCCTGCACGAGGCCTTCTCGATACAGGCGAACGTCGGCGATGACTAAGACAGAGACCACGCCGACCCCCTCAGCAGCGAGCTCAGGCTGTCCCGAACCACGCGGACCTCCTTCGTCGCTCCGTGGAATACACCTACTACGGTCGCCGACTGCTGTCAAATCACAGTTCACGGGCTCAGGGCCGAGACGCCAGGATGCTAGATCGACGGCGCTCAATCGCGCGTCGCTCCAACCCGCAGTGCGGACGCCGCGGTGGCCAGAGTCGCGTGCCGGCGCCTCCTCTCCACACGAACCCGATTCGCTCCCGAAACCCGACCACGGGCAGGGCGTCGCGCAGGTAAGCGCATGACCACCTCGCCGCTGTCGAGCCCGTCCTGAAATGCGAGATGGCCAGCATTGCCTTCGGCTTGCCGGCTAGAAGCTGCAGCCTTCGTGGCCGAGCAGGTCACTCCAACTTCGAGACAACGCAAGCCTAAATCGATCTGGTCGGCAAGACGTTCAAGCACGGCTGCACGCGCTGGTCGCTGCCCGCCCCTTGCGCCTTCGCGTGAGGTGTTCGCAGGGTGTTCGCACAGGGCACCGGGGGAGACCTGTCGCAGACTCGCAACGCCAAGAAGTCCCTGCAAATCCTACGAAGCCGACGCTCGGACTCGAACCGAGGACCCCTTCATTACGAGTGAAGTGCTCTACCAGCTGAGCTACGTCGGCGTGGCTTGGAGAGCCAGCTTCGAGTATAGCCCGGTCTCGCCGGAGTCCCAGATCGTCCGTCTGCGTCCAGGGATTTGTTCCAGTAACCCCGACCGCCATAGTGGCCCCGCGCCGACACTCGGCACTGCGGGTCGCCTCTCCCCGCTAACCGTGGGGATCGACCTCGTCGAAGATCAGCGGGTCATACTCGTGGTCTCAGCCGCTCGTGCGCTGCTGATCGTCGGAGTCCGCCCTACGGAATCGGGTCAAGGTGATCGCGCCAAGGGGAAGCGTGATGACCGAGTAGAAGACCCGCCACAAAAGGGCCGCGGCTAGCAACGCGTCATCAGAGGCGCCGCTCGACTCGATGAGCATTGCAATGAGCACCGCGTCCACCACGCCGAGGCCGCTGCCCGTGATGGGGAACACGGCTCCGGCCCAGAACGCAATCGGCGAACGCGTCGGTTCAGCAGGTCGGGATCGATCCGGGCCACTCCCAGCGCCTGCTCGAAGGCCCAGATCATCTGCTCGCCGTCGGGGCCCCCGAGCCCGTCACGGAGCTCCCGCGTCAGCGATTCGGGGTCGAAGTGGTCCCAGTCGACGGCCGGCACGAGCGAAGCATCGGCACGATTGGGCCGTTCGTTAACGCGCGGCGGCCGGGCATGGAGCCCGGCCGCCGCGGTGCTCGGTTCCGTTCGGGGCTTGCTAGTCCGTGGTGTAGCCGCGACCCTCGGGACCGTAGTAGCCACCGACCTCGGTGCGGTAGCGCTCGTCGCGGTACGTCGACTCGTCGAACTCAGGCGAGTCCTTGATCTGATCCTTCGTGCGGTTGACGTAGACCGTCTCGTTGGCAGAGTCGACGCGGTCGACGACCCCTGCCGGCAGAAGAACCTTCTTGCCGAAGATCCAGGGGCCGGTGTCGACGACGATGTAGCTCGAGCCGACGTCGTAGGTCGCTTCGTCGACCTTGCCGATGCCGCCGTCGATCGCCTCGACGCTGTAGCCGGCGATTTCCACGCCTGCGCTTAGGCCGAGAGCTCCGGCGTCGCGATATGTGTACATGTCCCTGCTGGTCACGTGGATCTCCTTTGTCAGAGAAGCCAGATGAGCAGAACGATGATGAGAATCAGAGCCACCGTTCCTATCCCGATGTACATGTCCCTCCTTCGTTGCTCGACCCCGCTTCTGCTTTTCGATTCGACCGTCCCTTCCCTGGACAGTCAGATCGGAACCGCACGCCTCAGCTACGGCAAGGCCTGCTCGCTCGGCGCGCGCCTTCTTGTCATGCCGAGAAGCCGCCCAAGCGGCACCCTCGACGTCAACGGCCCACCTACCTTCACGCTCGTGGTAGGTCACACGTGCGTCGCCGACCGTCACTGCTCCTCCTTCATCGTCGCTCGAGGGTTCACAAGCGTCGGGCGCGCTGCCGCCGCATCGCGCGCACCCGACGCTTCTGAACCCGTCCCTCGTCCATCCCGATCGAGCCCTGCTCCGTGTCGCCGGCTCGAATGGCTGCGAGTGCGCACAACGCACCCACGAGCCGATCTGATTCCTTCTTGCTGCACGGGCCGTCCTCTCGTCGCAGTAAGAGGCACGGCCGGTCCTCTTCTCGCGGGATCAGTCTTCCCACCAGATCCGCGACTACAAACCTAGACCGAAAAGTTCGATCCGGCGTCCAGAAAACGGGGATAGGAGACACCCCGACGCCCCACCCCTCTCTTAGGCGACGCCGAGGACGACGACCGTGCCGTCGTCCTCGAGGGGATCGCGACAGCAGTCGCTCACGGCCTGCAGGATTGCCATGGCAGTAGCCGAGGCTGTTGCGCTTTCGAGACCCTCGACAGTCCCGCGGATCCCGTCCAATCCGAATCTTCCGCCTGTCTCCGTCCGCCGCTCGGTGACGCCGTCCGTGACGAGGATGAGCCGCTCGCCCGGGGCCATTTGACGCTCCGTCAGCTGAAAGGTGGGCTGGTCTCCCTGGGTTCCCAGCGGCGCGTGAATCGGGCTTTCGAGCGTGCTCACATGGCCGTCTGTGTCGACCAGCATTGGTTCTGGGTGTCCGCAGTTGGCCCACGTGAAGGTACTGCTGGACGCGTGCCAACGCGCCACGATGGCCGTGACGTGGAAGTCCGCATTCCCCAGTCCGCGCACGGTGTCGTCCATCGCATGAAGTGCCTCGCCGAGATCGTCGCCGCTTCTTCGCGCGGCGCGTAGGGCACCGAGCGCCGAGGCGCCCAGGCCAGCGGCCGTCGGTCCCGTGCCGGCAGCGTCGGCGATCGCGAGCCAGGCGCCATCACGGTTCTCGACGAAGTCGAACCAATCTCCACCGACTTCGTAGGTCGGCAGGAGCCCACCTGCCAACTGCGCGCCGGCGATCCGCGTGATCCTCGGTGGGAACAGGTTCTGCTGGATCTCGGCGGCTGGGGTCGTCGGTTTCCGCCGCCGTCTCGCCTCGATGAAGTCCGTGTAGTGGTTGGCGAGCTCGAGGGCGGCGGCGCCCTGCTTGGCGATGTCCTCCAGGGGCGCGACCGGCGTGCCGATGCAGAGAAAGAGCGCCGTGACGCGGCCACGCAGCCAAAGCGGCTCGGCGACGCAGCCGGGAAGGTGCTGCCGCAGCCTTGTCTCGTAGGCAGCGAGCCCTTCGGGGACGATCTCCGGGCCCAGAGCCGGCGGCGCCTCCAGCTCTTCGGGGAAGTTGTCGGAGCCGGCGAGGCGCACGAGCTGCGATCCGTCGATGTCGACGACATAGAGGGCGACGGCGACGCCCGCCGCCCGCCGGGCCTCGGCTACCAGCTGGTCGGGTACGAGATGGGGAGGCACCTCGTCGAGAACGTGTGTGACCTCGAGGGTAAGCGGGCCCTCGCGGCCCAGCTGGCCGGGAGTGCGAAACGGAAGCGTTGCAATCCGCGCACTCGGCGAGGGGGAAACGCCGGACCGTTGCGCGAGGGCCTGCTCGAGAGCGTGACGGCTCGAGAAGTGCCGGTACAACGTCGACCGTCCGACCCCGGCGGCCGCCGCGATCTCGATCATGGTGGCCCGCCGATCGCCCGCAAGGGCGGTGGCTGCCTCCAATATCCGCTCGCGACTGGCAACCGCATCCGCACGTGCGAAACCGGGGTTACGCCCCGCTCTGGCCACCTCGTCCGGCGCACCGGCGGCCTGCCCCCTTGCGCTCAACGTGGCCCTACCGGCGTCGGGCCTCCGCTGCGCGTGTCCAGCTTGGACTCCATCTGTTCCAGATTCTAGGCCTCGGGCAGGTTTACATCGATCTCAGGCGGGACACAGTGTCCTATATGTCCCGTTAGTAGGACACAATCAAGTGCGATCCGTGGGCCGGGTCGCACGTTGGAGGAGGGTTAGATGCTGCTAGCAAGCATCGGCGACAGCGTTGAGCGGGGCCTGGACGAGTTCTTCGTCTGGCTTCCCAAGCTCGCCGCCTTCGTCGTCATTCTCATCATCGGCTACATCGTGGCCAAGGTGATCGCGGGTGTGATCGGGCGGGTGCTCCAGCGCACCGGGCTCGATCGGACACTTCACGAAGGCCAGGCCGGCCAGTGGGTGCAAAAGGTGACCACGAGCCCATCCCGTCTGATCGGGCGGATCTCGTTCTGGGCGGTCTTTCTGGGGGCCATCTCCCTTGCGGTCTCAGTCTTAGGGATCGACGCCCTCGAAGACTTCGTCGCGGCGATCTATGCGTATCTGCCGAACGTGATCGCTGCGTTTCTGATCTTCCTCGTGGCCGGGCTGGTGGCCGGAGCGGTCGCCGGGCTCGTTGCGCGGACGATGGGCGACACGGCAACAGGGAAGGTCATCGCCACGGTCGTCCCGGTCCTGATCATGGCGATCGCCGGCTTCATGATCCTCGACCAGCTCAAGATCGCGCCCGAGATCGTGACCATCACCTACGCAGCTCTGATGGGTGGGACCGCACTGGCCATGGCGCTCGCCTTCGGGCTTGGCGGCCGTGACGTTGCCTCCCAGATGCTGCAGGGCGCCTACATCAGGGGGCAGCAGTCGAAGGAGCAGGTGAAGCAGGACCTGCAGCAGGGCAAGGAGCGAACGACGCAGGATGCCGAGCGGATGAAGGCCAAGGCCCAGAACGGCGAAATCCCCGAGCCCGCCGGTGTCGAGCCGGAGGAGCGGCCGCGCACCCCGGTCCCGTGAAGATCGCGATTTCAGCGAGAGCTCGACCGCCGCTAGGAGGAGTCGTGGAGGGGCCGGAACCTGTCCGGCCCCTCCAGCTCCGAGTCCTCCCGAAGCCCATGGAGCGTTCAACTTTTCACGACTGAAGCGACCGCCCCGTTCCAGGGTCTGTTCCGGACCTGGAGTGGGACACCGACCGACGACAATCCACTTCACTGGAGGTCCGATGATCCTGCGTCTTGACCGTATCGCCACCGAATTGCCTCCGCCCTCCGATCCGGATCCCGCCGGAGCTGCGGCCGTACAGGAGCTCATGGGCGGGCGCTTCGGCGAGATGTCGACGTTCTTGAACTACACGTTTCAGTCCTTCAACTTTCGCAACCGGCAGGGCGCGCGGCCGTTCTACGACCTGATCGCCAACATCGCCGGGGAGGAGTTCGGTCATATCGAGCTCGTCGCCGCAACGATCAACACGATGCTCACCGGCGCGACGCCGACCGACGACGGCAAGGCGCCCAGCGACTCGCTGGCGAACCTCAAGGACGTCGGCAACCCGCATCACTTCCTTGCCGGCGGCCAGGGCGCCCTCCCTCAGAACTCGCAGGGACGCCCCTGGAACGGCGACTACGTTTTCTCCTCCGGGGACCTGGTCGAAGACTTGACACACAACTTCTTCCTCGAGACCGGTGCGCGCAACAACAAGCTGAAGGTCTACGAGATGGTCGACCACCCGGCCGCGCGTGCCCTCACCGGGTACCTGCTCGTCCGCGGAGGCGTCCACCAGGTCGCCTACGCCCGGGCGCTCGAGAACCTCACCGGAGCAAACATGATGAAGCTCTTCCCGTCGCCAAGGATCCCGACGGACAAGATCCCCGAGTGTCAGCCACACATCGAGCGCGGGGATCATCTCCGCCTCTACCGGTTCTCGCCGCAGGACTACAAGGAGCTTGCAGCTGTATGGAACGGCCCGCATCCCGAAACGGGCGAGGATCTCGAGGTGATCGACGAGGCCCCGGACGGGGCGCTGGCGAACGACCTGCCGTCGCAGCCAGCCGTGTTCGCACCCGACTACGAGCCGGAGGAGATCGCCGAGATCGCGATAAGGCTCCGCCAGGCCGCCGGCCTTCCCAAGGAGCCAACCGGCGAGGTCGCCAACGGCAAGGCATCGAGCGGCCGGCGCAAGACGACGGCCTCCCGCGCCCGCACGAGTCAGAAGAAGACGACTAGATCGAAGACCCGCGCCAAGTCGAAGTAGCGGATCTTCAGAGGAGAGGAGCGATCATGGCGAACCCAGTCCCGGCCGGCAGCGACGTCTCTGCCGGCACATACCGCTGCACGAACTGCGGGAACGAGCTCCAGATGACCTCGCAGACGCACATTCCCCCATGCCCGTCCTGCGGCGGTGGCGAGTGGACAACTGTCTCAGGCGGAGACAGCGTCGACGACCCCTATCCGAACCGCTAGCCCCATCAGCGGCCGGCCGCCTCGGATCAACGGGGCGGTCGGCCCTCACGGGTTTCCGGGAGTCTGGGCTAGGGGAAAAGACGCTTCCTACTGGCGAGTGAAAGGGGTCGTGATGTCCACCCACATGCCCGAGGGACAGGGCGACGAGGTTGCCAAGGATCTTGAGACCGAGGAGCAACGTCGCGAGCGCGAGGAGCGGGAGCGTGCGGAGCAGACCGGAAGCTCGCAGGAAGAACGCCGGCCGGCTTCTGACGACGACGCGGGCGCGGGCCAGGGAAGCGCGGGCGGCGCCGTCTGACCCACAGGACCATCGACTGAGGCCCGGCGGGTGTCGGGCCTCAGGTCTCCTTGGAACTACGGAACGAGTCGAAAGCGGCAGAACTCGCGGCCGAAGAGGAACCCGCGACCAAGCCAGAACCCTGCGTCTGGCTCAAGCTCGTCCCGAATCGGCCAGCCACGGTAGACGAGGGTCTTACCGACCACGCGGAAGGGCGCCACGGGAATGCCAGCCACGAGCGTCCAGCCGACGCCATTCTCGATTCGCTTCGTCACGCCCACCGGAAGGAGAAAGCCGGAGACTCGTTCCACCCGCCAGTTCCCTTCGAGGCTCGCAGTTTCCTCAGTTCTCACGAGCCAGACGACTGAAAGTGCCCTGGCCCCGGCTGATCAAGTGTTCGCTCGCCGGAGCGGACGAGGAGCCAGCCACCGACGATCAGCGCGGCTCCAAACGCGAGGAAGCCGAGATCCCATGGGAGCTCGTTTCCGCCCTCGCGAACGTGGTGGAGGCCGAGGATCGTGTGGTCGATGACGCCTTCGACCAGGTTGAAGATGCCCCAGCCGACGAGCATCCAGCCCACGAGCTCCCGACCCGAGCCGCGCGCGCCGCCTCGTAGGGCGTGCCAGAGCAGCCAGAGGCCAAGCGCTACGAGAATCCAGGTGGCAGCGTGGAAGAGCCCGTCGCCGCGCATGTTTGCCTCCATGCCCTCGAGCGTGGTTGCGGGCCAGCGGTCTGTGCTGGAGAGCATGTTGTGCCACTGCGCGATCTGGTGCAGGACAATGCCGTCCACGAATCCGCCTAGACCGAGGCCGAGCACAATGCCGGGTGGGGTGAGCGACCGCTGAGTCCGTGGCCGGACAGCTTCAGTTGACATCGTTACCTCCCCTGGAATGCCGGCCGCGACGGCCTGCGCTCTTGATCCGTCGACCGGCTCTCGAAGCCAACGAAAGGGCCGGGGTTGCCCCCGGCCCTCGCCAGACCCAGGTCTCGCTTCGCTCCTGGATACCGCCCACGTATTTTCGTCGAACCTCCTAGTACCACTTCCCCTTCGCAAAGCCGCCAAAGGCAACAAGCCCGACCACGGCGACGATGACGCCGAGCAGGACGCTCCAGGCCAAAGCGATGACGATCCCTGCAATGACGAGGATCCCGCCAAGTCCGATACCGATGCCGCCGCCTGCGTTCCGGCGTTCAGTTCCATGCGTAGTCATCAAGACTCCTTTTCGAAGGTGAGCACGACGGTTCCCGTTCAACCGCACCGCTAACCCCGACGCCAGCAGCTGGTGTACCGATGCAGCGGGTCGGGGAGATCCCCGGCATCGAGGTTTCGGATGCAAGCCGCTCCCTCTGGTCGGCGACGGCCGAGGTCGATGAGTTTCCCGCCCTGGAGGGCGACATCGAGGTCGATGTCGCCGTCGTCGGAGCCGGGATAACCGGCGTCGCCGTCGCCCATCTGCTCAAGCGGGAAGGCAAGAGCGTGGCACTTCTCGAGATGCGTCGGATCGGTCTGGGAACGACGGGTAACACAACGGCGAAGCTGACCGTCGGCCACAGCCTCGTGTACGCGAAGCTCTCCTCCTCGCACGGCCCCGACGCAGCGCGTCTTTACGCGGAGTCGAACCGCGAGGCGATCTCGCAGATGGGCATACTCGCCGTCGACCTGGGAATCGACTGCGACTGGGAGCCGGCCAGTAACTACGTCTACACGGAGTCCTCGGGGAGGCTCGTCAAGCTCGAGGAAGAGCTGGAGGCCATGAGGCGCGCGGGCATCGTCGCTGAGATGACGCGCGAGACCGACCTTCCCTTTCCCGTTGCGGGCGCCATACGCGTCGACGAGCAGGCTCAGTTTCACCCGCTGAAGTACCTTGCAGGCCTGGTTGCCCGGATTCCGGGAGACGGAAGCCACGTCTTCGAGCAGACGCTGGCGACGGGTGTGAAAAGCGGAGAAACCGCGATTGTCGAGACGAGCTCCGGGCGCGTGCTTGCGCAGCATGTCGTGGTCGCGACGCAGCTGCCGTTCCTCGATCGAGGGCTCTTCTTCGCCAAGGCACATCCGCAAAAGTCGTTCGCCGTCTCCGCGGAGGTGGCGGAGGCGCGGGCGCCGCGGGGCATGTACATCAGCATCGACGAGCCGACACGCTCGATTCGCTCAGCGCCGTCGGGCGACGGGAGCCGCCAGCTGATCGTCGGCGGAGAGAGCCGCCGACCGGGCGACGAGCAGAGCGACGAGGATGCCTACCAGGCTCTCGACGAGTTCATGCGCGCCGAGTTCGACGTCGCGTCCGAGTTGCACTGGTCGGCGCACGACTACATCCCCGCTGACGGGCTCCCCTACATCGGACGCCTGCGACGGGGGGACGAGCGCCTTCACGTCGCGACCGGCTTCGCCAAGTGGGGCCTGACGAAGGGCATGATCGCTGCGCGAATCATCACCGATGCCATCGTGGGCCGATCGAATCCCTTGGCCGCGCTCTACGACACACGGCGGTGGACTCCGCGCGCCTCCGCCAAGTCACTCGCCACCGAAAACGGACGTGTGGCCCGGCGCTTCGTCGCCGACCGAATCCGCCCTCGCTCCGCAGGGGAGCAGCTCGCGCCCGGCGAGGGCGCCGTCGTCAGGGTCGGCCTTCGCCACCAGGCCGTCTACCGCGATGAGTCCGGCGACACGCACGTCCTCTCCGCCCGCTGCCCGCACCTTGGCTGCCTCGTCGCCTGGAGCGAGGCCGACAAGACATGGGAATGCCCCTGTCACGGCTCGCGCTTCACCGCCGAGGGCCGCCTTCTCCAGGGTCCCGCCACAACGGGCCTCGCCCGTCAAGAGGTCACTGAGCCGGCGGCTGGCTCCTAAGCGCAGGACGCACGGACGTTTTCGTGTCGCCGCGGCCGGATACGACCACCTCGTGGCCGCCGCCCTCCACATCTACCTGCAGGATCATCTCGCGGGAGCAACCTTCGGCCTCCAGCTCGTCCAGCGTTGTCAGCGCAACAACGAAGGCTCAGAGCTCGCCGAGCCGTTGGCGAAGCTGACCGCCGAGATCGCGGAGGACCGCCGGACGTTGCAGGAGATCATGCGCGACGTCGACGCCGAGACTTCGCGCACGAAGGTGGCTGCTGGGTGGGCGCTGGAGAAGGTTCGACGGCTGAAGCCGAACGGGAAGCTCTTCGAGTACACACCGCTCGCCCGTGTGGTGGAGCTCGAGAGCCTCGCGATCGGCATCTCGGGCAAGAAAGCCATGTGGCGAGCCCTTCAGGATTTGGCCTCGAACGAGCGGCGCCTCGCTCACCACGATTTTTCCGCGCTCGTCGAGCGCGCTGACGAACAGTTCGCACGAGTCGAGGCGCTCCGGCTCGACGCCGCACGCACGGCCTTCCCGCACGCGCGCTCGACCGAGCCCAGTGCCCAGGCCTCCGTCTAGGCCGACCATAGGCCAAGCGACCAGCGCAGCGAGTCGATCCCGACCACCGCGCTTCGGGGCCGTTCATCTCGGGTACTTCGTTGGCGATGGCGATCGACGAAGCAGTCAACTACCACCTACTGCTGAAGTACCCGGACCGGTCTGAGCCCGAGAACGCGGACTTCACCAGTTTCACCGGCGAGCTGAAGGAGGGTGACACCTTCTCCCTACCCGAGAAGGGCGAATGGCGGATCGAAGAGATCGAGCATCGGCCCGAACTTCCTCATGCCCGCCTGGTCTGCCTCCCCGCAGATTGAGGCATCCTTCGTCGATCATGCGCGGTTCAACCAGCCGTTGTAGGGCTTGACGCTTGCCCTGTGTTCCAGTGGGTAGCCGTCGACTCCAATACCCATGCCGATCCGGCGGGAGCACCCCGGTTTTACGAGTGAAGTGCTCTACCAGCTGAGCTACATCGGCACGGCTTGGAAAGCCGGTTTCGAGTAGAGCTCGGGGCGGTCGAGCCCTGATCGTCGGCGCTCGTCCGATCTCTCGCGCATGATCGCAGCGTCGTGGATGGACCCTTCCTCCGGCGGAGCCGGCGATGTTCTTTCGCCTGAGCAGCCTCGAGCTCGGGCTGATCGTCTTCGGGATCGTGCTCGGGACGACGGTCCTCGGGGTCTTCGTCGGCCACCGCCTTCGCGCGCACGCCGAGACGCTCCGCGAGCCGTTCGGCGTGGTCCAGGCCGCCCTGCTCGGGCTCGTGGGATTGATCCTCGCCTTCGGCCTGACCATGGCGGTCGGCCGCTACGACCAGCGGCGGGCGGCTGTCGTCGACGACGCAAACGCGATCGGAACGACCTATCTGCGCGCACAGACCTTGCGCGAGCCCATGCGGACGAGCTCGCTCGAGCTCCTCGAGCGCTACACCGACGCCAGCATCGCGCTCTCCGAAGCGGTGCCGGGCAGCACGGCCTCGGCGGCGGCGATCGCCGAAGCCGACCGGCTCCAGCGAGAGCTTTGGGGCCTGGCGGGGGAGGCGCTCGCCGGCTCGCCCGACGACAGCGCGCCGCGACTCTACGTCGAGACGCTCAACGAGATGATCGACATGCAGACGGTGCGGGTGGCCGCGCTGAGCAACCGCGTCCCTTCCGCCGTCCTCGCGATCGAGATCATCGGAGCCGCGGTGGGGCTCGGCCTCCTCGCGCTGTACCTCGCGATCCTCTCGCGCGGCTTCGTCACCGTGATCCTGGCGGCCGGGTTCGTCTCGGTGCTCCTCCTGATCACGTTCGACCTGGACCGCCCGACCCGAGGGCTCGTGACCGTGCCGGACAGGCCGCTCGTCGCGCTCCGTGCGTCGATGCAGCTCCCGCCGGCGGCAGAAGGCCCGGACGCTCCGGGGCGATGAGTTTCGTCGCGCGCACCGGTCGGTAGGAGAGAGACAGCCCCCACCGAGAGGAGCGCGCGATGGCCACCATGACCTTCATCAACCTGCCCGTGAAGGACCTGTCCAAGACGACCGACTTCTTCTCCGCGCTCGGGTTCGAGTTCGACCCGCAGTTCACGGACGAGAACGGCACCCGCATGATCATCAGCGAGGACACGTCCGCCATGCTCATCGTGGAGCCGTTCTTCCAGGGCTTCATCGAGCCCCACGAGATCGCCGACTCGTCGAAGAGCAATGAGGTGATCGTCGGTCTCTCGGCAGACAGCAAGGGGCAGGTCGACGACCTCACCGACAAGGCCCTCGCGGCCGGCGCCGAGTCGCTGGGCGACGCGGACGACCAGGGCTTCATGTACATGCGCGGATTCCGCGACCTCGACGGACACCAGTGGTCGTTCATCTGGATGGACATGTCAGCCGTCCCTGAGGCCTGAGAGCTCCGCCGGTTCGTTTTCGAGGCGTGGCAGGTGGGTACCCACCCGCCGTGGCGAAGCTCGTCTACCGGCCGTTCGGACTGCTCTTCAGCGTCCTCGGTGGCATCCTCGCCGGGGCCGTCTTCAAGCAGCTCTGGAAGGTCTACTCCGGCGAGAAGGATCCTCCGAAGGCGAAGGAGAGCGAGTACGGCTGGCGCGAGGTGCTGCCGGCCGCCCTCCTGCAGGGCGCGATCTTCGGGCTCGTCAAGGCCGCGATCGACCGTGGCGGCGCACGGGCCTTCGAGCGGCTGACGGGGACCTGGCCGGGCGACTAGACGCCGACGAGCGGAAGCCGCTCAGTTCACGAGCTTCTGCGTCATCGCGTGGACGGCGACGCGCCAGAGGAAGAGACCCCACGCGACGAGCACGCCGAGCGAGACCAGGTCCTCCCACCCTTCGAGGCCGAAGACGGCGTGCCTCACCAGCTCCACGCAGTGGTAGAGCGGGTTGAACTGGGCCAGCACCTGCGCCCACTCGGGAAGACCGTCGATGGGGAAGAACGTCCCGGCGACGAGGAACAGCGGCGTGAGCACCGCGCTCACGACGTAGTTGAAGTTCTCGAAGGACCGCGCGAAGCCCGCGACCGAGATGCCGAAGCACGCCCAGCCGAACCCGGCGATCCACGCGATGAACGGGACGAGGAGCATCCCCCACGACGGCTCCAGCCCGAAGAAGATGGCGACGATCATCGGGACGTTCCCGTAGACACCGGCACGGGTGGCGATCCACAGCGCCTCGGCCGTGACCAGCTCCTCCGTGTCGACCGGCGCCGCGAGGATTGCGTCGTACGTGCGCTGGAACTGGTACTTCACGAAAGTCCCGAACATCGCCGGGAACGCGCTCGAAAAGAGCACCGCGGTCGCGACAATCCCCGTCCCGACGAAGTCGACGTAGTCGTAGCCGCCGATCGTGCTCACGAGCGACCCGAAGCCGAAGCCGAAGGCGAGCAGGTAGATCGTCGGCTCGACCGTGGACGAGAACGTCGACGAGCGCCAGAACGAGGAGAAGTTCACGACCTCGCGCACGAGGACGCCGGTGATCGCCGGGCGCTCGAGGCGCCCGAGAGTCGTGCGGGCCGTGCTCCGCGTCGCCATCACTCGATCTCCTCGCCCGTGAGGAGCACGAAGACGTCCTCGAGATTGGCGGCGCGGCGCTCGCCCTCGGGCGCCCGGCCGTCGGCGGCGTCGACGCCGAGGACGGAGACGCTCGTCCCCGTTCGGCGCGTCTGAAAGCCGGCGTCACGGGCGTCGCGCTCCGCCTCGGCAAGCCTCGCCGGCGGTCCGTAGACCTCGATCGCCTGGCGGCCGGCGTGCTCGGCGACGAGCTCGGCGGGACGTCCGGAGGCGACCGCCTTTCCGTGCGACATGATCATGACCGTGTCGGCAAGGCGCTGCGCCTCCTCGATGTAGTGCGTCGACATGAGGATGGTGGTGCCCTCGGCCCGCAGCGAGTCGATGAGCGCCCACAGCTCCTGGCGGACCTGGGGGTCGAGCCCGACCGTGGGCTCGTCGAGCAGGACCAGGCGGGGCCGGTGGACGAGCGCGCGCGAAATCAGCAGCCGCCGCCGCATTCCGCCGGAGAGCTTGTCGACGCGGCTGTCGCGCCGGTCGACGAGATTCGCCATCTCGAGCGCGCGCTCGATCGCGGCGCGGCGGTCGGCCCGGGGGATCCGATAGAGGTGCGAGAAGACGAGCAGGTTCTGCTCCACCGTGAGCGTCACGTCGAGGTTGTCGAGCTGCGGCGTGACGCCGCACTGGGCGCGTGCCGGCTTCGACTCCTCGGGAAGGCGGTACCCGAGGACCTCGAGCTCGCCCTCGTCGGCGATCGCCTGCGCTGTCAGGAGCCGCATCGTCGTCGACTTCCCGGCGCCGTTGGGCCCGAGCAGGCCGACGCACGTGCCTTCCGGCACGTCCAGGTCGAGACCGTCGACCGCGGTGATCGGCCCGTAGCGCTTGACGACTCCGCGCAGCCGAATGGCGAGCTCGCTGCTCACGCCCCCAGCTTGCCAGTCGCGTGACCCTGCGCGCAGAGCCGCCGGTACGCTGACCCCGTGAATGTGGAGCCGAGCCGCGAGCGCAAGGACCTCTTCGGCGAAGTGATCGGCGGCGAGCCGCCGCTACCGGAGCTTCTCGCCGACGCGCAGCGGCACCTCCAGGCGCTCGGCGAGCGCTACGGAAGCACGTTGACGGCGGGCGAGCGGTTCGAAGTGCTCGACGAGGCCCTCGACGAGCTCGACGCCGCGCTCGAGCGTGTCCGGGACGCGCGGGCGAAGCTCACGCGCATCGAGGTCCGGCTTGCGACCGCCTACGAGAACGCGGTCGCGCGCATCCGCCAGGCCGAGCGCGACACGCCGAGCTAGGAGGGTTTGGCTGCCCAGTCGGCGGGGACGTCGCCCCCGCCCTCCTCGCTGACGCGAGCCCCGAAGCGGATGAGCGCCGGGTGCGGCGAGATCTTGCCGGCCGCGAGCGACTCGCCCTGGCGAAAAGTCGTTGCCCGCTCGAGCAGGCTCCGCGGGACGAACGAGAAGACGTCGCCGACGAAGCCGAGGTCGGCGGTCGAGTTCATGCGCATCAGAAGGAGGTTGTCGCACTGGGAGAGCACGTTCTCGTGCACCTTCTGCGGCCGTTGCGTGGAGACGAGGAGGTAGAGCCCGAACTTGCGCCCCTCGCCCGCGATTCGCACCGCGTGCTCGGTCGCGAGCGCCGTCAGTGGATCGTCTGCCTCCTGCGGGCAGACGTTGTGCGCCTCGTCGATGACGATCAGCATGGGTGTCCTGTCGGTGCGCCGCTCCCAGAGGCGGCCGAGGACGGCCTCGGCCACGAGCGCCTGCTCCGCGCGCGTCCCGAGGGAGCCGAGGTCGACGACCAGGCAGCGAACGCTCGGGTCGACGCAGTCGTCGAGGATCGAGCCCGGCTCGCCGGCCGACCAGACGCCCCAACGCAGGACACCGAGGTTCTGCGCGCGCAGCAGCAGCCGTTGGGCATCGGGCGAGTCGGACTCGGCCCAGTCCTCGATCCGCGAGGGCCGCCAGTCGGCGAGCGCCTCGCTCAGGACCGCGTACTCGTCGCGGTCGGCGATCGGGTCGAGCCGCAGCAGCGCGGCCTGCGCCGGCGGGCCGAGCTCCGGGAAGCTCAGGCGGAGTCGATCCTCGGACTCCGCCGACCTCACCGCCACACCGCTCGCGGCCTGCCCGTAGCGCGACGCCAGCTCAGGGTCCGCACCGTCGCGTATGTCGGCGAGCCGGACGAAGTCGGAGTTCGGATCGAGAATCACGACGCGCAGGTCGGTCTCGAGCAGCAACCGCTCGAGCACGAGCCCGAGTGAGTAGGTCTTGCCGGAGCCGGACTGACCGCACAGGAAGGTGTGGCGATCGAAGCCCCCGGCGTCGAGCGCGTAGACGACGCCGTCCGCGAGGGTGAGCCCGCCGATCTCCAGGCCCGCCCGATTCGGCCGAGTCTCTTCGAGCCAGGCAGCGACCTCGTCCGGCGTCGCCGGCCGGACCGGCGCATCGTGGAACGGGGCACCGTCCCCTTTCAGCACGACCCCCTCGCCTCGAGCGTGGCGGAGGGTCATCCTGCTGCGCGCCTCGGCGCCCTCGTCGAGCGAGACCGCGAGATCGGGCCCTTCGGCGGTGGCGGCCTCGAGCGTGATCACCTGTCCGAGCTTGCCCCCGCCGAGGTCGACATAGCCGCCGGCCTGGAGAGCGAGCCCGTGGAGGGAGGTCTGGAACTCGAAGCGCCGTCCGTCGACCGACGTCGCCACCGGGACGATGGCCTGCTCGAGGTCGTGTCGGAGCGTCCGGTACTCGCCGAGCTTGCGGTCGAGCTCTCCGTCGCTCGTCCTCACGCGACCTCGCTGCACTCGTCGATCGGAACGTCCAGGCCCGTCGCACCTTCCTCGATCTCGACAGTGCAGACGTCCTCGAGCACCTTGTAGCCCGTAACGAGGCCCTCGCCGTGCGGGGTCGTCACCCGTCGGCCCACCCTCGGCGCCCGGTCGCGGAAGCTCTTGTAGAGCGGGTGCTCGAAGGCCAGGCAGCAGCGGAGCCGGCCGCACAGGCCGGTGATGCGCCCCGAGCTCATGGGCAGGTCCTGATCCTTGGCCATGCGCAACGTGATCGGCTGCTCGTGGGTCGGGAAGCGCCGCGAGCACTGCATCCCGCCGCACAGCCCGTTGTCGCCGCAGAGGCGCGCGCACTCGCGCGGGCCGACCGAGCGCAGCTCGACGCGGCGGTGGAGGCGCTCGCGGAGGGCGCTCTGGAGGCGCGGGGCATTCGGGCGCTGCTCCGCCTCGTAGGAGAAGACCAGGCGCGACCCGTCGAACACGAGCTCGGCGGAGACGGGCTTGAGCACCACGCCCTGCTCCCGGATCACATCGCGGAACACGCGCATCGCGCGACGGGCCTCCTCGCGGTTGGCCTCGACGGTCTCGCGGTCGACCTCGGTCGCCCGGCGCACGACCCGCTTGAGCGGCACGCCGGGGTCCGCCTCGAGCTCGTGATTCGCCTGCACGACACGGCCGATCTCCTGGCCGCGCGAGGTCTGACACACGACCCTCTCGTTCCACGCGAGCTCGAGACCGCCGGGGTCGAAGGAGTAGACCTTGCCGCCCGGGGAGAACACGATGCCGACAGCGACCGTCATGCGGAAAGTGTGCCTCCCAGATCGCGGCGCAGCCGCACGAAGAGCGCCTCGAGGGCCAGGCCCGGCTGGACGTTGAACTCGAACGAGCGCCAGACGTCACGGACCGTCGCCGCAGCCCGCTCGGCGGCAGGGCCGCGCTCGGGGATCCCGTCGGCGGACAGGTCGGCGAGCCGGTCCGAGTTGAGCGCGGCGTCACCTGCGCCCGCCGCTACGACCATGAGGTCGCGATACCAGCCGGTCAGCAGGTCGAGCGCGTCGAGGATCTCCTCCCGCTCCGCCCCGCGCCCGGCGCGCCTGCTGCGCTGCTCGGCCTCGCGCGCCGTCTCGTCCACACCGCGCTGCTCCTCGGCCGTCGCGCGCGCCTTCGCGCCGCGCTCATGTGCGATGTCGGTGACGCTGCGCGAGGCACGCCCCGGGTCGAACCGCGGGTCGAGATAGACCGAGCGCGCGAGCTCGATCAGTCCCGCGCGCCGGTCTCCCGCGTCGGGGTCGAGCAGGCGCTCCGCCCTGTCGAGGCGCCCTGCGGCGACGCGCGCAAAGGCCTCCAGCGGCTCGCCCTGCAGGCCGCGGGAGGAGAGGAAGGCCTTGATCGCGCGCTGTGAGAGCCGGCGGAAGGGCACGAGCTGGCAACGGGAGCGGATCGTCGGAGGCAGCAGCCCGAGCTCGTCGGCGACGAGGACGATGACCGCGTAGGGTGGCGGCTCCTCCAGGTCCTTGAGGAGCGCGTCGGCGGCATCCTCGTTCATCAGGTGCGAACGCAGCACGAGGTAGACGCGGCGGTCGGCCTCGAACGGGCGCATGTGGAGGTCCCGCCGGAGGGCGCGGATGGGGTCGATGCGGATCTGGTCGCCGAGCGGCTCGAGGACGTAGACGTCGGGATGGACGTTGCGCGCGACCCGGTCCGGGTCGCCGAGCAGCTCGCCGGCGAAGGCGATCGCCGCCCGGCGCTTACCCACGCCGCGCGGCCCGTGGAGGAGGTACGCGTGCGCCGGGCCCTCGGCCAGCGCCGCGCGGAGAAGGCGCTTCGCCTCGTCCTGCTCAGGAAACGTCTCGAAGCTGTCCATGGATGGTCTCGGCGATATCTTCCGGGTTCTGCGTCCCGTCCACCACCACGACCCGCTGCGCGAAGATTCGCGCTAGCTCGCGGTAGGCGCGGTCGACCTCGGCGGCAAACCCCGGCCCTTCCCGCTCGATGCGGTCGGGCTCCCCGTCCTGGCGGGCGGCGGCTTCGTCCGGCGGGACGACGATGAGAAACGTGCGGTCGGGTAGGAGGCCGCTCGTTGCCAGGAGGTTGAGCTCGAGCACGCGCTCGACCCCCAGGCCGCGGGCCAGCCCCTGGTAGGCGAGCGAGGAGTCCAGGTAGCGGTCGGAGACCACGTCGGCCCCGCGCGCGAGCGCCGGACGGATCACCTCGTCGACGAGCTGGGCGCGGGCAGCGGCGAAGAGCGCCGCCTCCGCCCAGGGGGCCATCCGCTCGCCGTGCAGGAGGATCCCGCGCACCCGCTCGCCGAGCTCGGTGCCCCCCGGCTCGCGTGTGAGAACGACCTCGCGGCCCGCTGAGCGGAGCCGCTCGGCGAGGAGGCGCGCCTGCGTCGATTTCCCGGAGCCGTCGACTCCCTCGAACGTCACGAACATGCGAGCGCCGTAGGATACGCCGGGTGCGGGCGATCGTCACAGGCGGCGCGGGCTTCATCGGCTCGCACGTCGTTGACGCACTGGTCGCCCGGGGCGACGAAGTGGTCGTTCTCGACGACCTTTCCAACGGCAAGCGCGAGAACGTGAGCGAGGGCGCGACCCTGGTCGTCGCCGACATCCGCGACGACGAAGCGGTCGGAAAGGCGTTCGCCGACCTGCGTCCGGACGCCTGTCTCCACCTCGCAGCCCAGGCCGACGTCCGAGTCTCGGTCTCGCGGCCGATCTTCGACGCCGACGTCAACGTCCTCGGAACGATCCGGCTCCTCGAAGCCGCGCGCGAGCACGAGTCGCGCATCGTGTTCGCCTCGACGGGCGGCGCGATCTACGGCGAGTGCAAGGAGCCGGCGACGGAGGAGTCCGTGCGCGCGCCGCTCTCGCCCTACGGGGCGTCCAAGCTCGCGGGCGAGGAGTACCTGGCGACGTACAACCGCCTCTACGGCAGCGGGCACACCGCTCTGCGCTTCGGCAACGTCTACGGCCCTCGCCAGGACCCGCACGGTGAGGCGGGCGTGGTCGCCATCTTCCTGGGACGCCTCGCGCGCGGCGAGGTGCCGCACATCTTCGGCGACGGGACGCAGCAGCGCGACTACGTCTTCGTCGGCGACGTGGCCAGGGTCGTGCTCGCGGCCCTGGAGCGTCCCGCCGGCGTCTTCAACGTCGGCACCGGCGTGGCGACCTCGGTCCTCGACCTGTTCGAGGAGTGCCGGAACGCCGCGGGAGCCGACGTCGAGGCGATCTTCGACCCCCCGCGGCTCGGCGAGTTGCAGCGCAGCGTCCTCGGCACCGGGCTCGCCGAGCGGGAGCTCGGCTTTCGCGCCGAGACGTCGTTCGCGGACGGAATTGCCACGACCTGGGAATCGATTCGTGCGGAAGGAGAGGCTGGCCGAGGGGCGAACTAGTCCGCCCCGTGGATCATCCCTCCGATCTTCCGGCACAGCAGCCCTGGCGCAACGCGGCCTTCATCGCCGCCACGGTCGCCACCGTCGAGCTCGCCATCCTGCTCGTGGTCGGGATCATCGTCTTCGGCAAGTTCTTCGCCGGCGAGGTCGAGAAGGCCAGCGACCCGGTCGCCGTCACGCAGGCGGCGGTCGAGCGCGAGAAGGCGGCCGCGCCGGGCAACGACAACGGCCAGCCGCGCGCGAAGCCGCTCCTCCCACGCCGGCAGACGTCGGTGATCATCCTGAACGGGAACGGGATCAGCGGCGCCGCCGCAACGGCTGCGGACGGCATCCGCTCCCGCAACTACCTGATCGCCGGAACCGGTAACGCTCCGCGGACGGACTTCTCCCGCTCGGTGGTCATGTACCGGCCCGCTTTCGAGGGCGAGGCCCGGCGGCTCGCGCGCGACATCGGCGTGCGGCGCGTTTCTCCGCTCGACGGGATCCGCAGGCGCGACCTGCAGGGCGCGCACATCGCGCTCATCATCGGCGGGTAACCGCCCGGCCGGCGGGGCACCGGCGGCTAGATTTAGCGAAGTGGCCGACCCCCTGATCACGCGCGCGTGCCGGCGCGAGCACGTCGAGCGAACTCCCGTCTGGTTCATGCGCCAGGCCGGCCGCTCGCTGCCGGAGTACCGCGAGATCCGGAAGCGCCACGACCTCTTCGAGGTTTGCAACCAGCCCGAGCTCTGCGCCGAGGTGACCCTCCAGCCCGTCCGCCGCCACGGCGTCGACGCTGCCGTGATGTTCGCGGACATCATGCTCCCCGTCGTGGGGATGGGAGTCGACGTCGACCTGGTGGAGAACGTCGGCCCGGTCATCGCGGACCCCATCGCGAGCGCCGCCGACGTCGAGCGCCTCCGCGTCCCGGATCCCGAGGAGGCGGTGCCGTTCGTGCTCGAGGCGGTCCGGCTCGTCCGCGCCGAGCTGAGCTCCGACCAGGGCCTCGTCGGCTTCGCCGGCGGCCCGTTCACGGTCGCGGGTTACCTCGTCGAGGGCAAGCCGACCCGCGACTTCCTGAAGACGAAGACGTGCATGTACGGCTCGCCCGAGGTGTGGCACGCGCTCATGGACAAGCTCGCGGACACGTTCGCCGCCTATCTGCAGGCGAAGGTGCGCGCGGGCGCCGACGTGATCCAGCTCTTCGACTCCTGGGTGGGCGCGCTGTCCGCCGAGGACTACCGCGAGTTCGTTGCGCCTTACTCGGCGCGCATCCTCGACGCGATCGACGTGCCCACGATCCATTTCGGCACCGGCTCGACACACCTTCTCCGCGACATGAAGGCCGTGGGCGGAGACGTGATCGGCCTGGACTGGCGGGTGCCGATCGACCGCGGTTGGGAGTACCTCGGCTCGGGGCGTGGCGTCCAGGGCAACCTCGACCCGGCGCTGCTGCTAGGCCCGTGGCAGCGAACCGAGGAGGCCACCAACAGGATCCTCGACGCCGTCGCCGGCCGCCGAGGACACATCTTCAACCTCGGTCACGGCGTCCTCCCGGACACCGACCCCAACCTCCTCGGCCGCCTGGTCGAGCACGTCCACGAGCGAACGACGGTCGAGGTGACGGCGTGAGGTTTGACGCGTCTATGTCGGGGGCCCCCCCGATTCGAGCCTATGAAAGAACCGCGCGCGCGTGGTGCGCGCGCTGAGCCGGAAGCCGGGCAGAAGTGTGACGAAGGACGCGCGGACAGCGGTCATCCTCATGGCCTACGGGAGCCCGGAGCGCCCGGAGGACATCCCGTCGTACTTCGCGGACATCCGCGGCGGCCGCCCCGTCCGGCCGGAGGCTGTGGCCGAGCTGGCGGAGCGCTACCGGCGCATCGGCGGCCGCTCGCCGCTCAACGAGATCACCGAGGCTCAGCGCGCCGCGCTCGAGCGCGAGACCGGTCTCCCCGTGTTCGTGGGCATGAAGCACTGGCACCCCTGGATCGCGGACGCGGTCGACGCGGCGCTGGCCGACGGTGCCGAGCGCATCGTCGCGCTCGTGCTCGCGCCCCACTACTCGCGCATGTCGATCGGCGGCTACCGGGACCGTCTCGAGACCGCACTCGACGGCCGCGCCGAGCTGTCGTTTGTGGAGAGCTGGCACGACCACGAGCCGTACATCGACCTCCTCGCCGACCGCGTGCGGGGCACGGACGCGCACGTCGTCTTCACCGCCCACAGCCTTCCCGAGCGGATCCTCGCCGACGGCGACCCGTACCGCGACCAGCTTCTGGAGACCTCGCAGCTCGTCGCGGAGCGCGCCGGGATCGAGCGCTGGTCGTTCGCCTTCCAGAGCGAGAGCGCGACCGGCGAGCCGTGGCTCGCCCCGGACATCCTCGACGAGCTCGGCGCCCTGCACGGACGCGGCGTCCGCAAGGTGCTGGTCGCCCCTGTCGGGTTCGTCAGCGACCACCTGGAGATCCTCTGGGACATCGACGTCGGAGCCCGCGAGAAGGCCGCCGAGCTCGGCCTCGAGCTCGACCGGATCGAGTCTCTCAACGTCGACCCGGGCTTCATCCGAGCGCTCGCGGACCTCGTGAGGAAGGCCTCTCGTGCCGAAGGACGAATCGAAGCCCGATGAGCTCCACACGCAGCTGCCCCGACTGGCCCGTCCTCCTTGAGGTCGCACCCGACCTCCACTTCAAGCACTACACGCTGGGCGAAGCCCGCCTCCCCGCCGAGGTGCTCGTCAACCTGCCCGACGTTCCGATGGAGGCGGTCGCCATCTGCGCCGACCTCGACCACAACGTGTTCAACCCGAGCCACACCGACCCGCGCGTCGCGGCGGCGCTCCAGGACACGTACTGGTACCCGCTCTCCGAGTGGACGCAGCGGGCCCCGCGGCCCTAGTAACACCTTGCAACTTGAAGGCCGGCCGTCCCGCGTACGATGGGACGGTGGGCAAGGGATACGCAGAGGGGCCGGCGGCCGAGGAGCGCTTTGCGGACCTCGAGCGCGCTGAGCGCGGCGAGATCGCCGACACGTCGCCCGACCGGCAAGCCGTCTACGGCTCGACCGACGACGATCCCGAGCGCCATTTCCTCGGCTGGCTCGACGAGGTCGACCCCGACAAGCTCTTCGCCTCCGGGCAGGCCTGGGGCATCACGGTCGTTCGTCAGCGCGACGCGTAGTCCAGTACACCTCGGTTCGGTACGGAAGCTCGACCGTCGGCGCGTCGACCAACTCCCGCACCTCGGCGAGAACCTGCGCCCGCCGCGACTCCGGCAGCGCCGCAATGAAGCTCACGGAGGCGGCCCGAGCCACAACGCCCTCGGCGGTCAGCCGGTGGACGTGGCGGAATGTCGCCGTCTCGAGCGGCTCGAACAGGGCCTTCGGCTCGAAGGCTTCGCGCCACGCGCCTGACGCGGCTCTCGGCGCGTCGCCTCGGTGCGGCTCCATGATCCGAGTCAGCTCCGCAACCCAGGGGACGGTCTCGTCGCGGAGGTTCCAGACGAGCCCCAGCCGGCCGCCGGGCCGTAGGACCCGGTGGATCTCTGCGAGCGCCTCATTCCCGCGGAACCAGTGGAACGCCTGTCCCACGGCCACCGCATCGACGGATCCGTCCTCGAGCGGTATAGCCTCGGCCGTACCCGAACGCACCCGCGCCGACGGCAGCGACTTCGCGAGAGCGGCTCGCATCTCCGCGACCGGCTCGACGGCCACGACGTCGGTGCCGGTGGCGGCCAGCGCACGCGTCAGCTTCCCTGTTCCCGCCGCCAGGTCGAGGACGACCGTGCCCGGTCCGAGCCCGAGGCGCTCGGCCAGCAACTCGACCGCCTCTTCCGGATAGCCCGGCCGGCCGAGCTCGTACGCGGCGGGCGCCCGCTCGTACCCGACTGCCGCCGACCGGTGGATGCCTCCCTCCACGCTCCACAGACTAGGCTCGCCGCGTGGACGAGCCGGAACTTCGGGCGCAACGATCCGCCGCACAGCTGCTCGACGTCGCGCGGTCGTGGTCGGCACCGGAGGTCGTCGGGCGGCTCCTCGCCGTCCAGGCACAGGAGCTCCGCTCGGCGCGCCTTGCCGTTCGCGCCCGCTCCGCCGGGCTGACCGTGGCCGACGTCGATCGCGAGCTGACTGAGGAGCGATCGCTGGTCCGCGGCTGGCTCCTGCGGGGGACGCTTCACATGGTCCGCCGCGAGGACTACGCTTGGCTCCACGCGCTGACGGCGCCGAGGCAGACGGCGGGCAGCCTCCGGCGCCTGGGTGAGGAAGGCGTCACCGCCACCGACGCCGAGCGCGCCGTTGGGCTCATCGAGACGGCGCTCGCGGCGGACGGGGCGCTCACGCGCGCGGAGTTGGCCGAGCGGCTCGCGGCGGACGGGATTCGCGTGCGAGGGACAGGCGACCCCGCACCTCCTGCGGCTCGCAGCCCTCGAGGGCGTGACCGTGCTCGGGCCGGTGCGGGACGGCGTCCAGGCGTACGCGCTTGCGCGGGAGTGGCTCGGCGAGGCGCTTCCCGCCATCGACCGCGAAGCTGCGCTCGTGACTCTGGCTGCGCGGTATCTCGCAGGCCATGCGCCCGCGACCGCTGACGATCTCGCGGCCTGGGCCGGGCTGCCGCTTCGCGATGCCAGGGCGGCCCTCGCGGAGATCCAGCCCGACCTCTCTCCAGCCGCCGCGTCACCGCCACGGCTCCTCCCGTCCTTCGATCCCTACCTCCTCGGCTGGAAGGACAGGTCGTTCGCGGTCCCGCCCGAGCACGCCAGCCGGGTCCACCCCGGCGGCGGTGTCCTGCGCGCGACGGCGACGGTGGCCGGCCGCGCCGTCGGGACGTGGAGCCTGCGAGGCGGCCGGGTCCAGCTCGACCTCTTCACGCCGGAGCACGCGGCCGCCCTGGAGGAAGAGGCCGCAGACGTCGAGCGCTTCGAGGCCGGCTAGTTCGCGGCGAGCTTGCGCAGCGCGTAGAGCAGGATCCCGCCGTGGCGCAGGTAGTCGCGCTCGCGGGGCGTGTCCAGGCGCACGCGGGCGGTGAAGACGACGGGCTCACCGTCGTCAGGCTTCGCGGTCACCTGCACCTCGCTCGCGTCGCCGTTCTCGAGCCCCTCGACCGCGAACTCCTCCCGCCCGGTGAGACCGAGGCTCTCGGCGCTCTCGCCGTCGGGGTACTGCAGCGGGACGATGCCCATCCCGATCAGGTTCGACCGGTGGATGCGCTCGTACGTCTCGGCGATCACGGCTCGGACGCCGAGGAGGTTCGGGCCCTTGGCCGCCCAGTCGCGCGACGAGCCCGAGCCGTACTCCTTGCCCGCGAGGACGACCAGCGGCACGCCCTCCTCGTGGTAGCGCTCGGCGGCGTCGTAGATCGTCATCTCCTCGCCGTCCGGGAGATGCGCCGTCCACGTTCCCTCGCTGCCCTCCACGAGCAGGTTGCGGAGGCGCACGTTGGCGAAGGTGCCGCGCACCATCACCTCGTGGTTGCCGCGCCGCGACCCGTATGAGTTGAAGTCCTTGCGCTCGACGCCGTGCTCGATCAGGTACTTGCCGGCCGGGCTGTCGGGGCGGATCGCGCCGGCCGGCGAGATGTGGTCGGTGGTGACGCTGTCGCCGACCATGACCAGGCAGCGCGCGCCGGCGACGTCCTCGACCGTGCCCGGCTCCTGAGACATCCCGTCGAAGTACGGCGGCTTGCGCACGTAGGTCGAGTCGGGGTCCCACGCGAAGATGTCCCCCTCGGGCACTTCCAGTGCGGCCCAGTGCTCGTCTCCCGTGAACACGTCCGCGTAGGTTCGCTCATACATCTCCACGGAGATCGCCCGGCCGATCGTCTCCTTCACCTGCTCGGGGCTCGGCCAGAGGTCGCGGAGGAAGACGTCGTTGCCGTCCTGGTCATGGCCGATGGGCTCGGTTGTCAGGTCGACGTCGATGCGACCCGCGAGCGCGTACGCGACGACGAGCGGCGGTGAGGCGAGGTAGTTCGCCTTCACCTCCGGATGGATGCGCGCCTCGAAGTTGCGGTTCCCGGAGAGGACGGAGCAGACGACGAGGTCGCCTTTCTCGACCGCCTCCGAGATCTCGGGCGGAAGCGGCCCCGAGTTGCCGATGCACGTCGTGCAGCCGTAGCCGACGGTGTGGAAGCCGAGCTCCTCGAGGAAGGGCGTCAGGCCGGCCTTGTCGTAGTACTCGGTCACGACCTTGGAGCCGGGCGCGAGGCTCGACTTCACCCAGGGCTTCCGGCCGATGCCGCGCTCGACCGCGCTCTTCGCGAGCAGCCCGGCGGCCACCATCACCGACGGGTTGGACGTGTTCGTGCAGCTCGTGATCGCGGCGATGACGACGGAGCCGTGCTCGAGGTCGAACGTCTCACCGCCCATGGAGACGGGGACGGCGCTCTGCTCCGGCTCGGCGAGCGCAACGGCAACCGGCTCGGGATGCTTCTCCTCTTCCGTCTCGCTCGGCGACTCGTGGCCGGGCGCTCCGGTTGACGCCGGGTCGCTCGCCGGGAACGTGTCCGCGATCTCCTTGTCCGGCGAGCCGTTGCGGTAGGGGACGCCGAAGCTCGAGAGGGACTCGAGGAAGGACGACTTGGCCTCGGTCAGCGGCACGCGGTCCTGCGGCCGCCGTGGCCCGGCGAGGCTCGGCTCGACGTCGCCGAGGTCGAGCTCGATCACCTGTGAGTACTCGGGCGTGTGGTCGGGGTCGTGGAAGAGGCCCTGCGTTCGGCAGTACGCCTCCACCAGCTCGACCTGCTCGGCAGGCCGGCCGGTGAGCCGCAGGTAGCGGAGCGTCTCGTCGTCCACCGGGAAGAACCCGCAGGTCGCGCCGTATTCCGGCGACATGTTCCCGATGGTCGCGCGGTCGGCGAGCGGGAGCCCGACCAGGCCGTGGCCGAAGTACTCGACGAACTTGCCGACGACACCTGCAGCGCGGAGGATCTGCGTCACCGAGAGGACGAGGTCGGTTGCGGTCGCGCCCTCGGGCAGCTCGCCGGTCAGCCGGAAGCCCACGACGCGCGGGACGAGCATGGAGACCGGCTCGCCCAGGAGGACGGCCTCTGCCTCGATCCCCCCGACGCCCCAGCCCAGCACGCCGAGCCCGTTGATCATCGTCGTGTGCGAGTCCGTCCCGATAAGCGTGTCCGGGAACGCGAACCCGTCGCGCGACTCGACCACGCGCGCGAGGTACTCGAGGTTGACCTGGTGGACGATCCCGGTGTTCGGCGGCACCACGCTGAAGTTGTCGAAGGCCGTCTGGCCCCAGCGGAGGAAGGCGTAGCGCTCGCGGTTCCGCTCGAACTCGCGCTCGGTGTTCTTGAACATGGCCATGCGCGAGCCGAACTCGTCGACCTGCACCGAGTGGTCGATGACGAGCTCGGCGGGGATCTGCGGATTGATGGTGGCGGCCTCGCCACCGAGGTCGACCATCGCTTCGCGCATCGCGGCCAGGTCGACGATCGCCGGGACGCCCGTGAAGTCCTGGAGGAGCACGCGCGCAGGGCGGAAGGAAATCTCGTTCTTGGGCTCGGCCTGCGCGTCCCAGCCCGCCACGGCGCGCACCTCGTCGGGGCTGCCGTGGCCGAGCGCCTCCGAGCGAAGGACGTTCTCGAGCAGCACGCGCAGCGTGTACGGAAGGCGCATGACCTCGGTCTCCCCCGCCAGCGCGTCGAGGCGAGCGATCGAAAGCGAGCGCCCGCCGACGTCGATCTGTCCCAGTGCGCCGAAGCTGTCTGCCATTTCTTCCCTCGATTCTAGGTCTAACCTTTCTTGTGACCGCGGCCGGCGAGGGTGAAACGGGCCTAGTACGGGTCGAGAGGCAGCCCGGCCTCGCGCCAGGCGTCGACGCCGCCGACCACGTCAGTCGCGCGCGGGAAGCCGATCGCCCGCAGGAGGGCGGCCGCAAGGCTCGAGGAATAGCCCTCGCGGCAGAGCAGAATCACGCGCGCGTCGAGCGGGAGCTTGGGGTTGTGCGTGCGAACGCCCGGGTCGAGCCGCCAGTGCACGACCGAGAGCGGATGGTGCAGCGCACCCGGGACGAGGACGCCCTGACGACGCCGCTCGTCCTCCGAGCGGACGTCCACGAGCACCGCCCCGCCCACCGCCGCTTCGTGCGCCTCCTCCGGCGTGAGGCGGCGAAGGCCCTCCCGAGCCTCCGCGAGCACGTCGTCGATCGTCCGCCGGTCGCTCACCGCGCGAGTGTAGTTCTCGCGTTAGAGGACGGGCCGATCGGGAACGGGTCTCTCTGGCGGTCGGTGGCCCGAGCCCGCGCCAGGGGTCGGCGCGGGCTCAGGCGACTCACCGTCCCCAACGGACACGCCGGGGTCTGACCCCGGGTCATGGCTCTCGGGGGACGAAATGTGAACGGGGAGCCCGCGATCCGGCTCCAGGATCGGAGCGTCGTCCACAGAGTGTCCGCGGCGGACACGGCCAGGTGCCTGGCACCGGGACGTGGCTGCCCGGGACGATGCGGAACGGCCGGTTCGGCCTAGTCCGGCTTGGCGGACATCGCCCACGTGGTGATCACGTAGGCGATCGTGACCAGCACGACGAGCACCGTGGCGACGCGGACGAGCGTGGCGCCCTGCTCGCCGTTGCTCCGGCCGAGCCGGCGCGCGCCGATGCCGGCCAGGATCGTCGAGACCAGGATGAGGAGACCGCCGGCCTCGGCCGTGATGTAGCCGATGTCGAGCCAGGCCGGGGGCGGGTCGATGTCGTTCCAGCCCTTCGAGGCGACCCACTCGCCGCCGACCCGCATGAGAATCCACGCCGGGATCGCAGCGATGAGGAGGGTGCGGAACGACAGCCGCGCGAACGGGACGACATCGGTGGGGCGCTTCCAGGCGACGACTTGCGCGGTCATGGCCGTGATGAGCGCCCCGAGCAGGACCGACGCGCCGAGCACGTGCAGGAGGAGCGGGAAATTCCAGTCGTCCGGGCGGATGGCGGCAAGCATCGCTCAGGCACCCGGCTTGTAGATCATGACGACGAGAAGTATCACGGTGATCACGACGGTGGCACTGTGGAGCACGAGCCCGCGCTGAGACCTGAGCGCAGCGCCGAGCTCCGCGTTCGGGTCGTTGCGGCCCTCGGCGACCAGGGCATTCGCCCGGTCGCGCACGCCGTTGTAGTGCTGGCCGCCACGGCCGCCGGTCGCCGCGGCGGCGAGCCAGAGGACGAGGGCGGCGATGATCCAGCCGTCCCAGATCTCGTACTCGTCGAGCGCGAGCCAGACCCCGAAGACGATCGTCCCGATCATCCCGATCGCGATGAGGGCATCGCCCACCTTCGTCACGCGGAACATGCGGGCCACGTCGCTCGGGATGCTCGCTCCCCAGGCCGACGCGAGGACCACCGAGTACAGCACGAGCGCGGCGACCCAGGCAAAGGCCGAGAGAACGTGCAGGGAGAGCAGCCAGTCGTAGAGGCTCACGCGCGGCGCAAGCTAACGCATCGGCCGGAAGGATGCGATCACGGAGCCGGGTTCGTGACGAAGAACCACCAGGTGCCATCGGCGAGGATCCCGAGGCGCGGCGCAACGTAGCCGTAGTCGGCCGAAAAGGCGGTGCGAAGCCCGTCTTCACCGAGCAGCGCCACCAACGCGTCCCTCTCTGGCCTCGATATCTCGTCCGGGTGCGAGTTCGAGGTGAACCGCGGCCAGCGATAGAGCGTGCCCTCGCCGGTCTCCTCGACCGTGTGCGGCAACCCGAGCAATACCTCCATCGTCTCGAGCGGCATCGTTCCCTGGGCGCGCCAGCCCGGCACAGGATCGACTCCGAACCCGGAGTCGGAGAGAAACACCTCGGCGTCGATCACCTGCTCGAGCGCCTCGTAGTTCCGCGCCTTCGCCGCGGCCAGGATGGCCGCGCGAGTCTGCGCGACCGGATCCGGGACCTCCTCTATGGTGGGAAGCGGCTGCTCTGCCGGCTCGGTCGAGACGACGCTCTCCGTAGGCTCCTCGCCGCTCCCGGTCGCCGACGCCGGCGACTCGTCGTCGCCGCAACCTGCGCCGAGAACGAGCACCGACAGCGCGAGAGTCGCCCAGTACCTTCCGGAACCCCTGCTGCTGGACACCCCTGGCTCCTTCCCTCGTAACGAACGTAACACTCTTCTGACGTCCGCGCGACGGAATTCCTTCGCTAGCTGTCGAACCCCAGGCCGAGCCGGTCGAGCGTCCGCAGCCAGAGCCCGCGGCGGCCCGCGTTGCGGTCGGCGGAGGCGAGGCGGTTGCGCGTGAGCTGAATCACGCCGGAGCGCAGCGGCTCGGGCGGAAACGGAACGGGCTTCGAGCGGACGTAGCGCAGCTTCGTCGCCTCCGTCTCGCGCCCGTCGAGGAGGTCGAGCGCGACGCGAGCGCCGAAGCGCGTCGAGACGACCCCGAGCCCCGTGTACCCGACCGCGTAGGCGACGCGGCCGCGATGGGCCGTCCCGAAGAAGACGGCGAACCGGCTGCACGTGTCGATCGCACCGCCCCACCGGTGCGTGAAACGAAGCCCCTCGAGCTGCGGGAAGGTCGTGAAGAAGTGCTGCGAGAGCATCCCGAAGGCCCGCTCGTCGTCGTCGAGCTCCGGCCGCACCGGCCCGCCGTAGCGGTAGACCGCGTCGTAGCCGCCGAAGAGGATCCGCTCGTCCTTCGTGAGCCGGTAGTAGTGGAACTGGTTCGCCATGTCGCTGAGACCCTGGCGCCGCTTCCACCCGATCGCGTCGCGCTGCGCCGGCGAGAGCGGCTCGGTCATGAGCGCGTAGTCGTAGACCGGCGCGACGTAGCGGCGGATCGCCCGTAAGAGCGGCGGGTAGGCGCTCGTCGCCAGCAGGACGCGCCCAGCGCGGACGTGGCCCGTCGGCGTGAGGACGCGCACGCCCGCGCCGTCGTCGACGATCTTCGTGGCGCGCGTGCGCTCGTGGATCCGAACGCCGGCGGCGAGCGCGGCCTCGGCCAGGCCGGCGCAGAGCTTGCCCGGGTCGAGGACGGCCGCATCGGTCTTGGCCCAGAAGCCGCCCAGGTACGTCGGCGACGCGACCTCGGCCCGGATGGCGGCCTGGTCGAAGACCTCGTACTCCTGGCCGAAGCGCTCGTAGAGCTCGGCCGCCTCCGGGATCCAGGCGAGCTCGTGCGGCTCGAGCGCGACGCCGATGTCGCCGGTCAGCTCGACATCGCAGTCGATGCCGAGGCGCTCGAGGTCGGCGAGGAACCCCGCGAAGTTCTGGCGGCCGAGCCGCTCGAGCTCGTCGATCTCGTCCGCGAAGCGCGCGAGGCCGTTCTCGATCCCGTGGGTCAGCGACCCGAGCGCGAACCCGCCGTTGCGCCCGCTCGCACCGAAGCCGACCGTGTCCGCCTCGAGCACGACCACGTCGCGTCCGGGGTCGTCGGCCTTCGCGTGCAGCGCCGCCCAGAGCCCCGTGAACCCAGCACCGACGATGCAGAGGTCGGCCTCGGACGGCCCATCGAGCTGGGGCAACGGATCCCGCGCAGGCAGTGCGTCGAGCCAGTAGGGACGCACGACCGCGTCGGCGAAGGCGGCACGCTGCGCGTCCGTGGGCGGCGATTCGGGCCAGGGGAACGTCATCGCCGCGAGTCTAGAAAGGGTAGGACGGGGCCGGAGGCCGTACACCTCCGGCCCTCACGTCCTCGAGGTCAGCACACGTCGGCGGAGGCGCGCCCCCACCGTGCCATCAGCTCGCCCGCGTGCTTGAAACCACCTGCGCCGACGACGGCCGGCACGAGGTAGCCCACCGTCACGAGAGTCCAGGTTGCCATGCGATCACCTCCTTCTCGGGCATCAAAAAAGGCCGTGGAGCGCTGCTCCGCAGGCCTCGTTGCCTTGCCGCGGCCATCACGACGACCGCGGTCCCACACTAGCGAGAACGCAAGGAGTAGAGGGGCTATTCCGCTAAGAAGGCGTTAAGCGAAACGAGGGCGGAAGCCGAAGCCCCCGCCCTCGCCGCTGCCGTCAGACTCCGATCAGCTGGCCGCGGAGTGCCCCACCCGGGAACGTCGTCGTGTGGTAGTTGACGTAGTGCCCTGCGAGATCGCCGCAGATGGCGTCCGCGTCTGTCTGCGAGATCTGGATCTGGGCCGCCTGGAAGAACAGCCTCCGGTTGTTGGGCGGACCCAGGAAGAGCGCGACGCGCACCGGCCCGTTGACGCCTGCGGCGCCAATGTGGATGTGGCCGGCGAAGAACGTCTCGCGTTGCGGATTCGCGATCGTGACCGCGAAGCTCAGGGTCGTGCCGTTGATGTGGATCGCGGCCGCGCCCAGCGTCTTGGACGCCGTCGGCGGATTCTCGTTGCCCGGCTTGAGCACGGCGTAGGCCGCGCACTTGGTGGCCGAATCGCCGGTCGCCGCCGCCGGTGTCGCGACGGTGAGCGCCGCGAGCGCGGCGACCACGAACAGGACGGCCACGAGTCGTCTGGTGAGCTGCATGCAGAACCCCCTTCTGCCCGGCTGACGGGAACGACTCTCCTCGCCGTTGTCTACGAGGTGCTCTGTGGTCCGGATTGGAGCGCGGCCACCACGAGATCGCTCGTCCGCTGCACCAGGCGGCCGTCCGGATCCTTCTCGGGGTTCACGCAGCCGATGCTCAGGCCGGCGACCACCGGCGAGGCGCACAGCGGGCCCATGAGCTCGGCGAGCTCGTCCCACTCCAGCCCGCCGGGCATGAGGTAGTCGGTGGCAGGCATCGCGCGCTCGTCGAGGACGTCGACGTCCAGGTGGATCCAGTAGCGCTCGACGCGCGCGGCCAGTCGCTCGGCGGCCTGCGCACCGGAGGACGCGAGGCCGCGCGTGCGGAGATCGTCGGGCCTGAGGACCTGGAGCTCGGTGAGGTCTCCGGCGAGGAGGTTCGCGATGTCCTCGGCCTCCTCGGGATCGCGGGCGCCCAGGATCACCGCCTTGGCGGGCTTCGTGGACGGCCCGCCCGAGGCCTCGACCCAGGCGGCGGGCCCGAGCCCGAACGCGACCGCGAGCGGCATGTCCGCGCCCTCGCCGGTCGGTGACGTCTCGCCGTCGTAGACGTCCACGTGGCCGTCGACGTTCGCGATGCCGACCTCGCCCGCCGCGTCTCGCACTCCCGCCAAGGCTCCTGGGACGAGCGAGCAGCACCCGCCGAGCACGAGCGGCCGCTCGCCGGCGGCAACCATCTCCCGAATCGCCTCGCGCACCGTCTCGGTCATGGCCAGGACGTCCTGCGAGCCGAGGATGCCGGTCTCCGGATCCCGCTCGTCGCCTCGGATCCGCACGTCCAGGTCGCCGCGGTCGGCGATCCCGAGCCGCTCGACGAGCCCCGCCTCGCGCAGGGCCGCGGGCGCGTGCTCGGTCCCGCCGGCTCGGCCGACCGAGTCGATCGGGACGCCGACGGCGACCCAGCTCACTTCTCGGAGAACGCGAAGAGCAGGAACTGCGTGAACTGCGCGGGCGCGAAGTTGTTGTCGCTGACGAGGACGAGCGAGCGCCGCCCGTCGGCGAGGTCCGGCCCGAAGGCCATGCCCTCGACGTTGTCGAGCGGGATTCCGAGCACGTCGAGGTTCAGCAGCAGCTCCTTCGTCACGGGCTCCTCTGTCCCGGTGAGCTTCTCGCGGCCGTTGACGTTCTGCGCGCCGGAGATCTCGACCGTGTAGAGCTTGATCGTGTTCCCCGTGTCGGGCGCGCCGACCGAGAACGAGCGCTCCATCGAGAGGAAGGAGTGCTTGTCGAGCGGCAGGAGCTCGACGAGGCCGTTGACGGCGAAGTTCGTCGGCGGCACCGGCGGCTCGGCGATCGGGTCGGTCACGTAGACGTACTGCCGGTCGGGGCGGCCCGTCTTCAGGTTGAAGCGCAGAAGCCGCGCCGGGCTCGGGACGCCAATGCCGGCGGCGGGCCCGTCCTGGACGAGCGCAGCCCTCGGAGCCCGTGTAGAAGTACGGGCCGACCGTTGCGCCGCTCTCGAAGCCGAGGTTCTGGCGCACGCCGCGCGTCTGCGGGATCGCGTCCGGGATGAACGCGAGCGGCACGGGCAGGTCCTCGAGCTGGCGCCCGTCGAGGCCAAAGAGGCGCACCCACGGCGGGATCAGCCGTCGTGGCGATGCCCTCGGAGGTGATGACGAGCTCGTCGTCCTTGGTGAGCGCGAGGCCCTCGGGGTCGAGAGAGGCGGCCGCGAAGGGCAGGCCGGCCGCGTCGAGGAGCGTCGTCACGTCGTCGACCACGACGTCGCCCGGGTCGAGATTCCCGTCGGCGACGTCGAGCTCGAAGGTGTAGTAGCGGGCGGGATTGATGACGCTCGCGTCGTCGGCGATCACGTAGTAGAGGTCGCGGTCGGCGTCGTAGGCGATGCTCGAGAGGCCGCCCACGTTGGTGCCCTCGAACTGGAGCCCGGTGGGCAGGATCTCCTCGCCCAGGAACTCGAGCGTC
>CAVZIX010000013.1:0-33021 GCA_963775395.1 uncultured Actinomycetes bacterium | reverse complement strand
GACCATGAGCCACGGGACGCTGCTCGGATCGGTCTCGGTCGCCAGGGCGTCGGGATTCACGGCAGTCGGAGCGTCGGTGACCTCGTTCGTCTCCGTGTCGACCAGGGCGACCGGCTCGTCACCGAGGGCGACGGCGATCGACCCGCCGTCCGGCGAGACGTCGAGCTTCAGCTCGCCGAGACGCTGGAAGCCCATGAGCCCGTGGAGGTCGATGCAGCGCGCGCTCTTCTCGACCGTGTCGAGCGCGTGGATGAACGGGTGCTCGCCGGCGCCGTCGTAGAGCGTGTAGGCGAAGCGTCCGTCGGGGCTCGATGCGCGCGTCACCGGCATGCCGCGCATGACGTCGCCGACCTCGCGCGGGTCGATGATCGGATCCGGTAGCAGCCGGTGTCGCTGCATGTCGTACAGGCGGACCAGGTAGCGAGTGGGATCCCGCGGCGCGAGGTACTCGACGAGGTAGAGCCAGCGTCCGTCGGGCGAGATCGCGTCGACGCTGAAGTCGCCCTTGAGCGTGAAGCCGTCCCGCGCCCGAAGCGTTCTCGTATTGAGGACCGCAAAGGTCGTGTCAGCGCGTGGGAACGATCGGCGCGGCTCGATGAGCACGAGGGTTCTTCCGTCCGCTGAGAGCCCGGACGCGGAACCGTCGTAGGCAACCAATGGCACGGACCAGCGAGTGCGGAGAAAGCGTGAGTGGAGGATCTCGCCGGTCGTCATCCTGACCTTGGCGAGCACCGTTCCCTTCCGCGCAGGGATGGTCATGTAGCGAACGTCGTCGGCCGGAGGAGTTGTGACGCCGTACCACGCGACGGCGTCGTCGAGCACGGGAAGGCCGTCGGCGCGGGCGGGGGCAGGGACGAGGGCGATCAGGAGGAGCGCGAGTGGGAGCAGACGGGTTCTCATCCCTCCGAATACGGAGGCGGTCGTCCGAAAGGTCCAGAGTAGGGTTACGCGGTGCGCGATAGGGCCCGAGCGGTCGTCATCGGTGGAGGCGTCGGCGGGGCCTCCGTCCTCTACTGGCTGGCGCGGCTCGGGTGGGAGGACGTCCTCCTCGTCGAGCGCGCCGATCTGACGAGCGGCTCGACCTTCCACTCCGCCGGTCTCGTCGGTCAGCTGCGCGGCTCGTTGAGCCTCACGCGGATGATGATGAACTCGGTCGACCTCTACCGGACGCTCGCGGACGAGGTCGGGCTCGAGACCGGCTGGCACGAGGTCGGCTCGCTGCGCCTCGCCTCGACCGAGGAGCGCATGGAGGAGCTCGCGCGCCAGGCCGGCTGGGCGAAGACGTTCGGGCTTCCGCTCGAGCTGATCTCGGCCGACGAGGCGCAGAAGCTCTTCCCTCCGATGTCGACGGACGGCGTGCTCGGCGCCGCCTACCTGCCCACGGACGGCTACATCGACCCGAGCCAGCTCACCTTCGCGCTCGCGGAGGGCGCGCGGAAGCGCGGCGCCGAGATCGCGACGAACACGCGGGTCACCGGCGTCCGGGTCGAGAAGGGCCGCGCGGTCGGGGTCGAGACGGACAAGGGCAACGTGGAGACCGAGGTCGTCGTCAACGCCGGCGGCATGTTCGCCGGTGAGATCGGGCGGCTCGCGGGCGTGAACGTCCCGGTCATCCCGATGGCCCACGAGTACCTCGTGACCAAGCCGAGCGGCGTCCCGCTCGACGTGCCGACGATGCGCGACCCGTCGCTCCTCGTCTACTTCCGCGGCGAGTCCGGCGGCCTGGTCATGGGCGGCTACGAGCGGAATCCCGCGCCCTGGGGCCTCGACGGGATCCCGCCCGACTTCAACGGGCAGCTTCTCGCGGAGGATTGGGAGCGCTTCGAGGAGCTGATGACGAACGCGGTCGTCCGGGTACCCGAGCTGGAGGAGGCCGAGGTCGTGAAGCTCGTCAACGGCCCGGAAGCGTTCACGCCCGACGGCGAGTTCATCCTGGGGGAGTCGGACGTGCGCGGCTTCTGGGTCGCGGCGGGCTTCTGCGCCCACGGCCTCGCCGGCGCCGGCGGCATGGGGCGGCTCGTGGCTGAGTGGATCGTCGAGGGAGTCCCGAGCCTCGACGTCTGGGAGATGGACTCGAGGCGCTTCGGCGCGGCGTACGCGAGCCAGGCCTACACGCTCGCGCGCACCGTCGAGGTCTACTCCACCTACTACGACGTCAAGTACCCGGGCCACGAGCGGGAGGCGGGCCGGCCTCTGCGGCTCTCGCCCGCCTACGGGCGCCTGGCCGAGCTCGGCGCCGCCTTCGGCGAGAAGTCCGGCTGGGAGCGGGCGAACTGGTTCGAGCCCAACGCCGAGCGCGGTGACGAGTCACTGCGGCCACGCGGGTGGGCGGGGCGCTTGTGGTCGCCGGCGATCGGCGCCGAGCACCGCGCCTGCCGCGAGGCGGCCGCGCTCTTCGACGAGACCTCCTTCGCCAAGCTGGACGTCGTCGGCGAGGGTGCTGCCGGCTTCCTCGAGCGGCTCTGCGACAACAGCGTCGCGCGTGACGTCGGCGCGGTGACCTACACGCAGATGCTCAACGAGCGCGGAGGGATCGAGTGCGACTTCACCGTCACGCGCCTCGCCGAGAACCGCTTCCGCATCGTCACCGGCACCGCCTTCGGGCAGCACGACGCCGCCTGGATCCGCTCGCACGCGCCCGACGACGGCTCCGTGTTGGTCGAGGACGTGACGTCGCGCTTCGCCTGCCTCGGCCTCTGGGGCCCGGCAGCACGCGAGCTCCTCCAGCCGCTCACCGAGGCCGATCTGGGGAACGAGGCCTTCCCTTACATGCGCGCGCGGCAGCTCACCGTCGGGCCCGTCCCGTGTCTCGCCGTCCGCGTCACGTACGTCGGCGAGCTCGGCTGGGAGCTCTACTGCCCGGCGGAGTTCGGCCGGCGCCTCTGGGACACGATCTGGGACGCGGGGGCCGACCACGGCCTGGTCGCGGGCGGCTACAAGGCGATCGACTCCCTGCGGTTGGAGAAGGGCTACCGCGTCTGGGGCGCCGACATCACGCCGGACGAGACGCCGTACGAGGCCGGGCTCGGCTTCGCGGTCAAGCTCGACAAGGGCGACTTCATCGGGCGCGAAGCGCTCGTGGCCGCCCAGCAGGAGCCACCTGAGCGGAAGCTCGCCTGCCTCGTCCTCGACGACCCGCGCTCGGTCGCCCTCGGGTCGGAGCCGGTGCGCATGGACGGCGAGGTTCTCGGGCGCGTGACGAGCGGGGGCTACGGCTACACGGTCGAGCGCTCGATCGCCTACGCGTACGTCCCCGCCGGGTCCGCCGAGATAGAACGGGAGGTCGAGGTGGAGATCTTCGGCGAATGGGTTCCGGGCAAGATCGCCGAGGAGCCGCTCTGGGACCCGGCCGGCGAACGGATCCGCGCGTGACGGGCCCGGAGATCCTCGACCTCGCGCCCGGACTCTGGATCTGGCGCCTCCAGCATCCGGACTGGTCGCCGGACGCCGACTGGGAGCCGCCGGTCACCTCGACCTGCGCCGAGTCCGGCGGCGAGATCGTGCTCATCGACCCGCTCGCCCCGCCCGACGACGCGACGGAGATCTGGGAGCGACTCGACGCACGCCCGCCGACCGTGGTCGTGATCCTCAAGCCCGACCACGTCCGCGACGTCGACCGCTTCGTCGAGCGCTACGGCGCGCGCGCCTACGGCCCGTACCTCTTCTGGCGGCACGACATCCCGCGGACCGAGCTGGAGGGAATAGAGCCGGGCGACGCGCTTCCGGGCGGGCTGGTGGCGCTCTACGACGGGCGTGGGCGCGCCGAGACGCCGGTGTGGCTCCCCGAGCAGCGCACGCTCGTCTTCGCCGACGCGCTCACCGCGCCGGACGGCGAGCTGCGGGTCTGGGCGACGCCGTGGCACGAGCAGCGGGTGCTGCCTGCGCTCCGCGAGCTGCTCGACCTGCCGTTCGAGCGCGTGATCGTCTCCCACGGTGCCCCGGTGCACGACCGGGCCGCCTTCGAGCGGGCGCTCGAGCTCCCGCCCTTCTCTTAATCCCCCTCGAGCTCCTGGGCGAGCACCCCGGCGGCGTAGGCGCGCCACGCGACGTCGGGAGCGTCGACGAGCCCGTGCAGCGCCTCGCTCACGTGGGCGAGGCCCTCCGCCTGCACGCGGAGCTGCTTGACGCCCTCCTCGAGCGCGATCTGGCGGTCGACCGTGCGCAGGTCGTCGGCCATCGAGGTCACGGCCCGGCCGTGCAGGTCGAGGCCGCGGCCCGGGTCCCCGCCGGTGCTGAGGAGTAGAAGCGCGCGGCGGGCCGCACCGCGTGCCTGGTCCGGGTCGAGATGGACGCTACGCCCCGCGACGGTGGCGAGCACGACCAGCCCTGTCGCCAGCGTCTCCGTCCCCTCGTCCTCTGCCAGGGCCCGCTCCAGGTCGAGCAGCCAGGACGCCGGGCTCAACGGTCGAGCTCGGTCCCGGCGCCCGCCGCGCGAGCTCGCTCGAGGACGACGTTGGCGAAGGCGGCGTCGAGAGCGCCGATGCCGAGGTTGCAGCAGAGGGCCCGGTCGGGCGCCCCGTCGCGGGCGAGGCCCTCGCCGACGTTGCCCTGCGGCTCGGGCCAGCCCTCGAAATGGCCGAGCTCGCGGTAGTACTCGAACTGGCCCACGTCGTCCGCGAGGAAGACCTCCGCGGCGGCGACGGTCTCGGGCCGGAAGTAGAAATCGAAGTCGATTGGGAGCGCGAGCCAGCGCTTGCCGAGATGGTCGGGCCGGATCGATGGGTCCGGGTTCTCGATGATCGGTCCCGCGGTGACGACGATCTCGGCGTCCTCCAGCGCCTCCTCCCAGCCGGAAGCGCCCTGGGCGAGGTCGCCCATCAGCTCGACCCGCTCAGGGTGGGGATCCCACGCCCAGATCTCCACCGCGGGGTTCATCGCGTGGAGGAGCGCGGCGTGAAACCGGCCCTGCTCGCCGCAGCCGAGGATCGCGGCTCGACGCCAGCCTTCGGGTGCGAAGCGGCGCACGCACACTCCGCTCGCCGCGGCGGTGCGGGCGGCCGTGATCTCGGCGCCGTCCATGATCGCGAGCGGCAGGCCGGTCTCCGCGTCGTTGACGACGACGAGCCCGGTGATGTAAGGGAGGCCGCGTGCCTTGTTCGCCGGGTAGCCGCCGACCCACTTGAGAGCGACGACGTCCTCGTCACGCAGGTACGCGGGCATCGCATGGAGGAACGAGTCCTTGCGTGGGTGCACGCCCGGCTTGGGCGGCAGCTCCACGCGCCCGGCGGCCAGCGAGCGGTACGTGTGCTCGACGAGGTCGAGCTGCTCGGTGACCTCGGGAAGAAGCGCTGCGACGTCGGCGCGGCTCAGGTAGAGCAGGCCGCTCAACGGATGGACACCGGCTCGACCACGACCTTGACGCGGGACTCGCCCGGCTTGTGCCCCTGATACTTGTCGTTCCCGGTGTATTTCTTCGAGAGGCGGTCGATCTGCCGGTCCGCCTCCTCGCCCTCGATCATTTCGGCAACCCGGCCGCGTACCACCACGCGTGCGTAGTCGTCGTCCCGGTCGACGACGGTGAGGGCGATCCGCGGGTCGCGGCGCATGTTCCGCCACTTCACGCGGCCCGTCGCCGTGTTGAAGGTGATCGTGTCGCCATCCCGCTCGATCCAAACGGGCGTCACGTGCGGCGACCCGTCGGCCATGACGGTGGCGACGAACGCCAGGTTGGGCTTGTCGATGATGGCCTTGGCCTTGTCGTCCAGCGTTGCCATTGCGGCTCCTCGCGGTTGGTGAGTGTACGCGGCGACGTTTCGAGCAATACGGTACGCGCGTGCCGCTGCTCTCCGGCATCAGAGTCCTCGCCTTCGAGAATGGCCTCGCCGGACCGCTCGCGTCGCGGTTGCTTGTCGACCTGGGCGCCGACGTGATCAAGGTCGAGCGCCCCGGCAAGGGCGACGTCACGCGTGGCTGGGACACGGTCGCAGCGGGGCTCTCGAGCGGCTTCGTGTGGATGAACAGGGGCAAGCGCAGCATCGCCCTGAACGTGAAGGATCCGGCCGACCGGCCCGCGATCGAGCGCCTGATCGAGCGGAGCGACGTCTTTCTCCAGAACTACGTGCCGGGCTGGGCGGACCGGGTCGGGCTCGGCGAGGAGGCGGTGCGGAAGCTCCGGCCCGACGTCGTCTACGTGGACATCTCCGGCTACGGGCCTGACGGGCCGTACGCGAACAAGAACGCCTACGACCTGGTCATGCAGGGCGAGACCGGCCTCATCGCCGTCACCGGAACTCCGGGCGAGCCCGCGCGCGTGGGCATCTCGGCATGCGACGTGGGCGCCGGGAGCTATGCGGCAGTGGCCACGCTGGCCGCGCTCGCCCGCCGCGCGGAGACGGGCGAGGGCGCGCGGGTCTCCGTCTCGCTCTTCGACACGATGGTCGACTGGCTCGGCTACTTCCCCCATCTCTGGTGGCACCGGCAGGAGGCGCCGCCGCGAACGGGCATGCGCCACCCGCACTTCTGCCCGTACGGCCCGTTCCCGGCAGGCGACGGGCGGTTCTTCGGCTTTGCCGTCCTCTCGTCCGAGCACTGGCGCGCCCTCTGCGCTGACGTGATCGACCGCCCCGACCTGCTCGACGACCCTCGCTTTGCCTCGAACGAGGCCCGGGTCCAGAACCGCGGCCTGCTCGAGCCGCTCCTCGAGGAGCTCTTCGGCGCACTCTCCGCCGACGAGTGGCTCGGCATGCTCGAGGCGGCGCGCATCCCTTGCGGCGCCGTCAACGAGATCCCCGACGTCGTCGAGCACCCGCAGCTGGCACACAACGGACTCGTCGTGGACGTCGACTCCGAGGTCGGGACGCTGCCCGTGATCGGCAGTCCGTTCCTGGTCGATGGCGAGCGCCCCCCGTCGGGCGCTGTTCCTGCGCTCGGTGAGCACACCGCCGAGGTCCTGAGAGAAATCGGCTTCTAGCCCGCCAGCTCCTCGACAAGCTGTCGCTCGTCGGGGCCGAACCAGGGCGGGGAGCCGGCGACGGCGTTCTCGCGCGCGTGGTCGGGGCTCGTGGTCGCCGGGATGACCGCCGTGACCCGCGAGTCGGAGAGCGCCCACTTGATCAGCGCCTGCGCCCAGGTCTCGACCCCGAGGGGCTGGAGCCGGCCCGGGTCGGGGCCGGGGAGCAGCGAGCCCTCGCCCAGCGGCCGCATGACGATCACGCCCAGCCCCAGCTCCTCCGCGAGCGGCAGGATCTCACGCTCGACCTCGCGCTCGTACGGGTTCAGGGGGATCTGGATCGCGTCGATCCGCCCGGTCCGCATCACGCGCGCGAGCTCGTCGAACGCGCTCGCCGAGTAGTGGGTCGCGCCGAGGAGCCGGACGCGGCCCGCCTCCCGCTCCGCTTCGAGCCAGTCGAGATGCTCCCGCCACGAGACGAGGTTGTGCACCTGCTCCAGGTCGATCAGCCCGTCGTAGAAGCCGAGCTGGGCGGCGAACTGCTCGCGTCCGGTGGCGACCGACGGCGTCCAGATCTTCGTGGCGACGAACGCTTCATCCCGCCGCCCCGCGAGCGCACGGCCGAGCACGCGCTCGGCGCGGCCGTACATCGGCGACGTGTCGACGAGCCGGACGCCGTCCTCGAAGGCCGCCTTGACCACACGGTCGGCCACGTCCTGGCGCCCGTCGTCGAGGTCGAAGGTGTTCCAGGTGCCCAGGCCGACAACCGGGAGGTCGACGCCGGCGCGGCCGAGAGGTCTCCGCTCCATACTGTTCCCCACCATGGCGCGGGCGAGCCTACTGGACGCACCCGAGCTGACGGCCGCGAGGATCGACGAGCGCGCCTCGGGAGAGAACTTTCCGGTCGTCTCCGTGCTCGCGCCCCGCTGGGCGCGGCCGCACCTCCGTGCGCTGTACGGCTTCGCGCGGCTCGTGGACAACCTCGGCGACGAGGCTGAGGGCGACCGCTCGGCGCTGCTGGACGCGCTCGAGCGGGAGCTCGACGGCCCGCCGCAGACCGAGATCATGCGCCGGCTGCACGCGACGATCGCGGAGCGCAGCCTTTCGCTCGAGCCTTTCCACCGGCTGATCGAGGCGAACCGCATCGACCAGACGCGAGGGCGCTACGAGACCTGGGAGGACGTGCGCCAGTACTGCACGTACTCGGCCGACCCGGTCGGACGTCTCGTGCTCGGGATCTACGGGCGCGCCGGCGAGCCGGACCTCGTGGCGATGAGCGACTCGGTCTGCACCGGCCTCCAGCTCGTCAACTTCCTCCAGGACCCGCCGCGCGACCTCTCGCTCGGCCGCGTCTACCTTCCCCAGGAGTCTCTGCGCCGCTTCGGGGTCGCAGACGAGGATCTTGCCGGCCCGCTCACGGAGCCGATCGCGGCGCTGCTCCGCTTCGAGGCCGAGCGGGCGCAAAGCCTTCTGGAGGCAGGCCTCCCGCTCAGGCGGGCGCTCGGCGGCCGTCCGGGGCTCTCGGTCGCGCTCTACGCGCGCGGCGGGCTGGCCGCGCTCGATGCGCTGGAGCGCGCCGGCTGGGACGTCTTCACAGGGCGACCCGCGCCGACGCGGGCCACCTTCGCGCGCCTCGCGCTCCGCGAGCTTGTCCGACGACCATGAGCGTCGAGCACGCCTACGCGGAGGTTGCCCGCATCACGCGCCGGGAGGCGCGGAACTTCGCGTGGGGCATCGCGGTCCTGCCGCGGCCGAAACGGCTCGCCGTGGCCGCGCTCTACGCGTTTGCGCGGCGGGTGGACGACATCGCGGACGACCCCACGCTCGACGCCGAGGCACGGGCCAGAGGGCTCGAAGGCTGCCGGGCCGGCGTCGCGGCCATCCCCAACGTCCCCGCCGAAGATCCGGTGCTCGTCGCGCTGGCTGACGCGGCCGACCGCTACCCGATTCCGCGCCGCGCGCTGTTCGACCTCGTGGCCGGAGGGCTGATGGACGTTGAAAAGACGCGCTACGAGAGCTGGGAAGAGCTGCGCGAGTACTGCCGCTGCGTTGCCGGGGCCGTCGGCCTCGCCTGCACGGCGGTCTACGGGCCGAGCGACCCCGAGGCAGCCGCGCCACGCGCCGAGACGCTCGGCCTGGCGCTCCAGCAGATCAACATCATGCGCGACGTCGCCGAGGACTGGGCCCTCGGGCGCGTGTATCTCCCTCAGGACGAGCTCGAGCACTTCGGCGTCTCCGAGAGCGAGATCGCCGCCGGGCAGCTGCGGAGCCGGTGGCGCGAGCTCATGCGGCACCAGGACGAGCGCGCGGAGACGCTGCTGCGCGAGGGCCTCGAGCTCCTGCCCCTCCTCGACCGGCGCAGCGCTCTCTGCGTCCGTGCCTTCGCGGGGATCTACCGCGGCCTGCTCGTGCAGATGCGCGGCCGCGGCTACGACGTCTTCTCCCGCCGGCCGCACCTATCGGCCGTCGGCAAGGTTCGGGCGGTGGCCGCCCTGTGAGGGCGGTCGTGGTCGGCGGCGGCCTCGCGGGGCTCGCCGCCGCGCTCGAGCTCGCCGATGGCGGGCACGACGTGACGCTGCTCGAGTCGCGGCCGACGCTCGGCGGCGCCGTGCAGACGCTGCCCCAGCGCGAGGGCGACCCCGACCCGCCGCCCGACAACGGCCAGCATGTGGCGCTCGGCTGCTGCACCGAGTACCTCGCGTTCCTCGAGCGCATCGGCAGTCGAGCCGCCTACCGGCGCGAGCGGCTCTCGCTGCCCGTCATCGCCGAGGACGGGAACGTCGCCAGGATCGCGCCCGGCCCGATCGCGCTCCTCCGGTACGGACACGTCTCCCTGGGCGAGCGGCTGACGATCGCGAGGGTTGCGCGCCGGCTCGGGCGCCTCGATCCGGCCGACCTTGACGGCGAGACGTTCGCCGGCCTGCTCCGGCGGCTCGGGCAAGGACAGTCAGCGGTCGACCGCTTCTGGGACGTGTTCATTCGCCCGGCGCTCAACCTGCGTGCCGACGAGGTGAGCGCGGCACTCGGCGTCTTCACCGTGCAGACCGCGCTGCTCGGGGAGCGAAGCGCGAGCGACCTCGTTCTCCCGGCGGAGCCGCTCCGCGCGATGCACGGCGACGCGGCGGCCGCCGTGCTCGCAGACAAGGGCGCAACCGTGCGAACGAATTCGCGCGTCGCGGAGCTCGCGGAGAACGCGGTCGTCCTCGCCGACGGCGAGCGCATAGAGGCGGATGCCGTCGTCGTGGCCGTGCCGCCCGACGAGAGCGCGCGCCTGCTCGGCGAGGGTGACCCCCGGCTCGAGGACTCGCCCATCGTCAGCGTGCACCTGCTCTTCGACCGGCCGATCCTGCAGTTCGAGCTCGCGGCGCTCCTGGGCAGCCCAGCGCACTGGGTCTTCGACCGCGGCGCCCTCACCGGCCACCCGCCGCCGCGGGGTCAGTACCTCACGGTCGTCTCGAGCGGCGCTCCCGAGCTCCTCGAGCTGCGCGGACGCGCGCTCGTGGACACGATGGCGGCCGAGCTCACCGGCCGGCTCGGCGTGGCGGAGCTCTTATGGTCGCGCGTGAGCCGCGAGCCGGCCGCGACGTTTGCGGGACGCCCCGGCACCGCCGCACGCCGACTTGGGCCGGGCACGGGCCGCCCCGGGGTTGCTCGCGCAGGCGCGTGGACGGCCACCGGCTGGCCGGCGACGATGGAGAGCGCCGTCCGCAGCGGGCGGGCAGCCGCGTCTGCTCTGATCGATGCGTCGTCGCAGACGCCTGCGCCCGCGTGAGAGACTCTTAAGGGTTATGGGGCACCCCGCCCTCCACCCGCTTTCGAGCGTAACGCCGGAAGGCGCGCGTGTGGCGCGCGGGATGTGACGAGAGCGTGACGACGTGAGCGCGACCCGACGGAAGACAGCAGAGACCACCCTCGCCGAGGGCGTCCTCGACAGGACGCTCGACGCCGCGGTCGAACGGCTCCTCGGGCTCCAGAAGGAGGGCGGCTGGTGGGTCGGCGAGCTCGAGTCCAACGTGACCATGACCGCGCAGCACCTCCTGCTGCACGAGTTCCTGGGCATCCGCGACGAGGAGACGACGCGGCGCTGCGTGAACGAGCTGCTCGCGCGGCAGCGGCCCGACGGCCTCTGGGCGATCTACTGGGGCGGCGAGCCCGACCTCGCCGCCACGCTCGAGTCCTACGCGGTGCTGCGGCTTGCCGGGCTCGACGCCGATGACGAGCGCCTCGCCGCCGCCCGGCGCTTCTGCGAGGAGCGGGGCGGCATCGGCGGCGCGCGCGTGTTCACACGCATCTGGCTGGCGCTCTTCGGGCTCTGGCCCTGGGACGAGATCCCGCAGATCCCTCCTGAGCTCGTCCTCATGAAGCCCTGGATGCCGCTCTCGGTCTACGACTTCGCGTGCTGGGCGCGGCAGACGGTCGTCCCGCTCACGGTCGTCCTCCACTACCGGCCGGTGCGCAACCTGCCGCCCGGGCGCGCGTGCCACGAGCTCAACCTCGGTGCCTTGCCGCGCAAGACGACCGCCGGCCTGCTCAGCGACCGCGCGCTCGCCTGGTACGCGGCCCAGCGCGTGCAGCCGGGCCGCGAGCGCGCCCTGGACTACGCCGAGCGCTGGATCATCGACCGGCAGGAGCTCGACGGCTCGTGGGGTGGGATCCAGCCGCCGTGGGTGTGGTCATTGATCGCGCTCGCCTGCCGAGGCCACGGGCTCGAGTCGCCCTACGTGAGCCGCGGGCTCGCCGGCTGGAAGCGCTTCATGGTCGAGGAGGGAGACCGGCTCCGCCCCGAAGCGTGCCAGTCCCCGGTGTGGGACACCGGTCTGGCCCTCCTGGCCCTCCGCGCCGCGGACGTGTCGGCGGAGGAGCCCGCCCTCGAGCACGCCGCCCACTGGCTCGTGGCCGAGGAGATCCGGGAGCGCGGCGACTGGACCGTCCGGCGCCCGGGGCTCGAGGCGGGCGGCTGGGCCTTCGAGTACGACAACGACCTCTATCCGGACATCGACGACGCCGCCATCGTCGCGCTCGCGCTCGAGGAGCTCGGCTCCGGCCGGCCTACCGTCGCGCGCGCCTGCCGCTGGATGGCCGGCATGCAGTCGGCGAACGGCGGCTGGGGCGCCTTCGACGCCGACAACGACGCGCAGTGGCTCTACAAGATCCCGTTCTGCGACTTCGGCGCCGTCACCGACCCGCCGTCGGCCGACGTGACCGCCCACGTCGTCGAGCTGCTTGCGCGCGAGCAGGGTTACGAAGCGAACGTGCGCCGCGGGATCGACTACCTCCTCGCCGAGCAGGAGGAGGATGGCTCGTGGTTCGGCCGCTGGGGCGTCAACTACGTCTACGGCACCGGCGCGGTCCTGCCGGCGCTCCGGGCGGCTGGCTTTCGACCGGACCATCCCGCGATCCGGCGCGCCCTGGCCTGGCTCGAGGCGCACCAGAACGCCGACGGAGGCTTCGGCGAGGACTGCCGCTCGTACGACCTCGGCGAGGCCGGTCTCGCGTGGCGTGGGCGCGGCGAGTCGACCCCGTCGCAGACCGCCTGGGCGTTGCTCGGGCTCGTCGCGGCCGGCGAAGCGCGCTCGGCCTGCGCCGCGCGCGCCGTCGCCTGGCTCGCCGAGAACCAGCGGCCCGACGGCGGCTGGGACGAGGACTTCTTCACGGGCACCGGCTTCCCCCGCGACTTCCTCATCAACTACCACCTCTACCGGGAGGTCTGGCCGGTCCTGGCCCTCGGGCGCGTTCGCCGCGCCCTCGCCGCGTGAAGGTCTACGTCAGCGGCGCCACCGGCTTCGTCGGCGGCCACGTGGCCCGGGAGCTCCGCGAGCGCGGGGTGGAGGTCCGCGACGAGCGCGTCGACCTCCTCGATCACCACGGCCTCGCCCGCGCCGTCGCAGGGTGCGAGGCCGTCGTCCACGTCGCCGCGCTCTACAGCTACGACGCCCCCGCCTCGGAGCATCGGCGCGTGAACGTCGAGGGCACGAGGAACATGCTCCAGGCGGCCGCCGAGGCCGGCGTCGAGCGATTCGTCCACACGAGCACGGCTGGCACCTGCGGGCCGGTCGCCGGCCGTCCCGCCACCGAGGCCGACGAGCCGCCCGCCTGGGAGCTCGAGGTCCCGTACAAGAGGACGAAGCTGGAGGCCGAGACGCTCGCCCTCGAAGCCGGGGCCGTGGTGGTGAACCCGACCACGCCTGTCGGCGACGGCGACCGCAAGCCGACGCCGACCGGCCGCATGGTCGCCGGGGTCGCCACTGGGAAGATCCGCGGCTTCGTGAGCACCACCGGGCTCAACGTCGTCGACGTCCGCGACGTCGCCCGCGGCCACGCGCTGGCGCTCGAGCACGGGGAGCCGGGAGAGCGCTACCTGCTCGGCGGCGCGAACCTCTCGCTCGAGGACCTGTTCGCCGTGATCGCACGCCTGGCGGGACGTCGACGGCCGCGCCTGCGGGTTCCGTATGCTGTCGCCGAGATGGCCGGGGCGCTGGGCATCGTCAATCGAGATGAGGTGCGTCTCGCGCGCCTGCCCATGTACTTCTCCTCGGAGAAGGCCGTGAGTACACTCGGGTACGAACCAGGCCCTGTCGAGCCAGCGCTCGCCCGGGCCGTCGCCGAGGCGCTCAGGAAGGGAGGAGCATGAAGTTTCCGCTTCGCAGCACCGTCCAGATCGGGCGCTACGTCGCCTCGCAGAAGGGGAACGACCGGTACCCGCTCGTGATCATGCTCGAGCCCACGCTGGGCTGCAACATCGCCTGCATCGGCTGCGGGAAGATCCGCGAGTACGAGTCGAACAAGGCGCGCCTCACGGTGGAGGAATGCCTCCAGACCGCCGTCGAGTGCCCCGCGCCGGTTGTCTCCGTCTGCGGAGGCGAGCCGCTGATCTTCAAGGGCATCGAGGAAGTCGTCGCCGGCTTCGTCGAGATGAAGCGGAACGTCCAGCTCTGCACGAACGCGCTCCGGCTCGTGGACATGCTCGACCGTTTCGAGCCCGACCCGCGCCTGACGTTCGTCGTCCACCTCGACGGCATGCAGGAGATCCACGACTACATCTGCGACTACCCGGGCCTCTGGGACGTGGCGGTCGACGCGATCCGCGCGGCGCGCGAGAACGGCTTCCGCGTGACCACGAACACGACGATCTTCAAGGAGACCGAGGTCGACGACGTCATCGAGATGATGGGCTACCTCACGAACGAGGTGGGCATCGACGGGATGCTCGTCGCGCCCGGCTACCAGTACTCGCAGATCGACCCGAACCTGACCATGACGCGGGACGAGCACGAGGTGAAGTTCAGGCTCATCCGCGACTCGGTCAAGCGCCACGGCTACCGCTGGCTGGCGAGCCCCGTCTACCAGGACTTCCTCACCGGCGAGCGCAAGCTTCCGTGCGCGCCGTGGGGGTCCGTGACGCGCAACCCGTACGGCTGGAAGGGCCCCTGTTACCTCCTCACGGACGGGATCTTCCCGACGTACGAGGCGCTCGTGAACGGCATCGAGTGGGAGCGGTACGGGCCCGGCAACGACCACCGCTGCGAGCACTGCGGGATCCACTCCGGCTTCGAGCCCGCCGCCACCATCGCGACGACCTCGAGCGTGAAGGAGACCGTCAGGAGCCTCGCATGGACACTGCGCTAGCCGACCCGCCGACGCTCGCTTGCGCGCTCGCGGTCGAGGAGCGCGCCGCCGCCAAGGGCGGAGCGCGCTCCCGGCGCGTCGGGCTGGGCGCGCGGGAGCGGCTTGCCGGAAGGGCCGCTCGTCTCCTTCGGGCTGGCGGGCGCGCTCGTCTCCGGCCTCGAGCCGGGCACGCTCCTCACCGCCCGGCGCGTCGTTGACGGCGAGGGAACAGTGCTCTGGGAGGACGAGCCGCTGCGCGTCCCCGGCGCCCTCACCGCGATCGTCTGCGACGCGGGGCGGATCGTGGACGACCCGGTCGAGCGGCGCGAGCTGGCGCGCAGCACCGGCGCCGCCGCCGTCGACACGGAGAGCGCCACGCTCGCGGCCACCGGCAGGCTCGCCGGTGTCGTCAGGGCCATCTCGGACACACCCGAGCAGCCGGTCGGCAGGCTTGCGCACGCCGCGACGAGCGACGGCGGCACGGACTGGCGCGTGGTCGCCCAGGCGCTCGCCTCCGAGCCGCGCGCGACGTTGCGGACGGCGCTCGCAACGCGGCGCGCCCTCGCGAGCCTGCGGAGCGCGGCGGCCGCCCTCGCCGCCGGAGGGACGCGATGAGCAAGCGCGTCCTCGTCGCCAGCCCGCGCAGCTTCTGCGCCGGCGTCGTGCGCGCCATCGACATCGTCGAGGAGCTGTTGAAGCGCCACGGTCCGCCGGTGTACGTCCGCCACGAGATCGTCCACAACGTGCACGTCGTGCGCGACCTCGAAGAGCGGGGAGCCGTCTTCGTCGAGTCGGAGGACGAGGTGCCCGAGGGTGCGCTCGTCGTCCTCTCGGCTCACGGGGTGGCGCCGAAGGTCTACGAGAAGTGCAAGGAACGCGGGCTCCAGATCGTCGACGCCGTGTGCCCGCTCGTCTCCAAGGTGCACGCCGAGGCGCGTCGCTATGCCGGGCGCGGCCACAAGATCGCGCTCGTCGGGCACGCCGGCCACGTCGAGGTCGAGGGCACGATGGGGGAGGCCCCGGACTCGATCGTCCTCGTCGAGACCCCCGAGGACGCCATGGCGCTCGAGCTGGAGGAGGGCCAGCGGCTCGCCTACCTGACCCAGACGACTCTTTCCCTCGACGACACCGCCGACGTGGTCGATGCTCTCCGCGAGCGCGTCCCCGATCTCGTCGGTCCTCCCTCGGCGGACATCTGCTACGCGACCCAGAACCGCCAGGACGCGGTCAAGCGCATCTGCGAGGAGGCGACGCTCGTGCTCGTCGTCGGCTCGAAAGCGAGCTCGAACGCGAATCGCCTCGTCGAGGTCGCCCACAGCAAGGGCGCCGACGCCTATCTGATCGACGACGAGACCGATCTCGACCTCGAATGGCTCGAGGGCCACGAGACCGTTGGCCTCACCGCCGGCGCCTCCTCGCCCGATGTGTTCGTCGAGCGCGTTGTCGACCGCCTCGCGGAGCTGGGCTATGCCGAGCGCGAGGATGTCGAGATCGCGCGCGAGGACGTCTTCTTCAGACTTCCCGCAAGCCTCCGCTAACGTCACGGAATGAAGACCACCGTGGCCTATCCGGGCCGCGACGGGGCGCACAGCGCCGCCGCCTGCGACCGTCTGTTCCCGGAGCGCGCGGAGCTCGTCTCGCTCCCGAGCTTCATCGCGGTCGTCGACGCCACGGCCGAGGGCGAGGTCTCGTTCGGGGTGCTGCCGATCGAAAGCTCGCTCTCCGGCCCCGTCAACGAGACGCACGACCTGTTGTACGAGTCGTCGCTCTCGATCACGGGCGAGACGGTCCTGCCGATCCGCCACTCGCTCGTTGGGCTCGCCGTGGTCCCGCTGGAGGAGATCAAGGTCGTCCGCTCGCACCCGGCGGCGCTCGACCAGTGCCGTCGCCTGCTCGCAGAGATGCCCTGGGCGACCGCGATCGCGGCGGCCACGACGAGCGATGCCGCGCACGAGGTCTCCGAGAAGGGCGATCTCTCAGAAGCGGCGATTGCGAGCGACCGCGCCGCCGCGATGTACGGGCTCAGCGTGATCGCGTCCGACGTCGGTGACCACCCGGAGGCGTACACGCGCTTCGTGGCGGTCGCGCCCTACACCCGCCTCGACCGCGGGAGCGAGACGTGGCGGACGGCATTCTCGTTCGTCACCGACCACGAGCCGGGCGCGCTGCACCGTGCGATCGAGCCGTTCGGGCGCCACAAGCTCGATCTCGTCCAGCTCGTCTCGCGCCCGATCCCGCGCACGCCGTGGCGCTACCGCTTCGACGCGGTGCTCGCCGGCCACCCGCTCGACCCGCTCGCCAACGAGACCCTGACCGAGGTGCGCGGCCTCACGCGTGAGCTGCGCGTCTTCGGGTCGTATCCCGCGTTCGGCTAGGAGGGTTTGGCGGGATGGTGCTCGTCGCCGGGGTGCGATGGTCGTTCCGAGGCACGGGTGAGTTCCTGCGGAACTCACCCTTCTGATGCCATCCCACCACCCGCGTTCGTATCGAATGAGATACGGGCGCGACTGAGGACGCAGTCCTCGGGGCGAGCAGCGCGGCCCGGCGGCACAGTCACTATTTCGCCAAGCCCTCCTACGCCGGAGCCCGGAGCGTCTTCTCGAAGCGCGTGTGCTCGCGCGCGACGCTCATGCCGGCGCGCTCGTAGAGCTCCTTCGCGCCGGTGCGGTTCCACGAGTCGACGACGAGGCCGATCTCCCTGCGGCCGCGCCGGCGAAACTCGGTCATCGCCTGGCGGAAGAGCGCGGTGCCGAGGCCTCGCCTCCGCCAGTCGCGCGCGACCGCCAGCTGGCGGATCCAGCCCTCCTCCTCGTAGTTCGGGCAGAGCACGCAGCCGACGATCTCGCCGCCTGCCTCCGCGATGAACCAGAGCCCCGGTTCGAACGCCTCGCGGTCGATCATGAACGCCTGCCACTCCTCGAACGATTCGGCCTTGTGACGGTCGTTGTCGGCGAACGCGTCCTGGATGAGCCTGTAGACGGCGCGCGAGTCGCGCTCCTGGTCGAAGGTGCGCACCCTGACGCCTTCGGGCCAGGCCGGAGGCGTCGGCGAGTCGCTGAGCGGCATCGTCATGCGCCAGTAGGTACGCACGGGCTCGTATCCGCGCGTGCCGAGCAGGTTGGCGCCGCGCTCGTCGATGGAGGTGATGACCTGGCCCAGCCGAAACTCCTTACCGGGCCCCGCGCGCTCGAGCCCGCGCTGCTCCGACCATTCGAGCAGCGTCTCGCCGATCCCCTTGTCACGGTGCTGGGGGTGGACGTAGACGTCGACGTAGTCGTTGCGGATGAACGCGGCGTAGGCGACGATCATGTCTCCTTCGACGACCACGACCGCGTCCTTCGCGAGGTCGAACCCGGGCATGTGCCAGTCGGTGAGGAGGTCGTCGAGCTCGAAATCGGGGGCGCCGAACTCGTCGATGTCGCACGCGATGACGAGAGCGGTGATCGCGTGAGCCTCGTCCTCTCGGGGAGCCCGTGTGGTCATGGTCGTCTCCATCAGTAGAGGGCGGTGGCCAGGCGGCGTCGATAGCGGGTGGTGAGCGGATGCTCCGGGCCGAGCTCGCCGAACAGCGAGACCATGATCTGCCGGATGCGCTCGCGCAAGTCGGGCTCGGCGCCGTCCAGGCGGTCGAGGAGGGTCTCGAGCACCCGCTCGTAGTCCTCCTCGGCGAGAGGGCCGAGGATCTCAGGGAACTCGCCGGACGCCTTGAGCTCCTCGAGCAAGCGCTCGGAGGCGCGAGGGCCGGTGAGCTTGTCGAGGAAGGCGTCGATCGCCGGCTCCGACAGCGCACCCACGAACTCGTCGACGACCTGGCCGTCCCGGAAGGCCTTGACGTTGGGGATGCCTCTGACGTCGTAGCGCATCGCCAGGTCGGGGTTGGCGTCGGTGTCGACCTTCGCGAGGACGATCTCACCCTCGCGGTCGCCGATCGCCTTCTCGAGCACCGGCGTCAGCGTCTTGCACGGGGCGCACCAGTCGGCCCAGAAGTCGACGACGACGGGCTGGGTCTTCGACTGCTCGATGACGTCGGCTTCGAAGGTGTCTGTGGTGACGTCCATCTCAGGCGGCGGCGAGGACTGAGCCCACGAGCCCTGGCAGGGTCTGGGTGTTGTACCCGCCTTCGAGCACAAACGCTACCCGCTCGCACACCGTCAGCGTCAGCCCGGTCAGGGCCGCGAACCCGTCCGCGGTGACCTCGAGACCGCCGATCGGGTCTCCGGCGGCCGCGTCGAAGCCCGCCGAGACGAGGACGAGGTCGGCCTCGAAGGCCTGGAGGGCCGGAATGACGACCTGCTCGGCGGCCGTCACGATCTCGTCGTCGCCGGCGCCGGCCCCGAGCGGCACGTTGAGCGTCGTCTCGTTCCCCTCCCCGGGCGCGCCCGAGCCGGGGTAGAACGGCCACTGGTGGAGCGAGGCGAAGAAGACTGAGGTGTCGTCCCAGAACGTGTCCTGTGTGCCGTTTCCGTGGTGGACGTCCCAGTCCAGGATGGCGACCCGCGCGAGCCCGAGGTCGCGCTGCGCGTAGCGGGCCGCGACGGCGACGTTGTTGAAGATGCAGAAGCCCATCGCCCGGTCTCGAAGCGCGTGGTGGCCGGGCGGGCGCGCCAGCGAGAAGCCGCCAAGCTCGACTGCCTGCACGGCGGCACCCGCGGCGAGGAGGGCGGCCTCGTAGGTCGTCTCGGTGCAGAGCGTGTCGGCGTCGAGCATGGTCGGCCTGCCGCTCTCCGCCACGACCCGTACGGTCTCGACGTAGTCCCGATCGTGGACCGCGGCGACCTGCTCGACCGTCGCCGGTTGCGCCTCGACGAAGTCCGGGAACGCCTCCAGCAGCGCCGCGATGCGCTCCCGGCGCTCCGGGTGGCCGCCGGTGGGGTGGAGCGCGGCGAACGACGGGTGGCTGACGACCGGTCTCAACCGGCCGGCTGCGAGACGACTTGCTGGATCAGCGCCCCGTCCACGACGAAGCTCGCGCCGCTGACGTAGCTCGACGCGTCGCCGGCGAGGAAGGCGACGACCGCGGCGACCTCCTCGGGCGTGCCCGGCCGTCCAAGCGGGATCTCGTCGCTCAGGCTGTCGGCTTCGACGTTTCGCTCCGTGGTGATCGCGCCCGGAGCGACCGCGTTCACCCGGATCTCGGGCGCGAGCTCGACGGCGAGCGACCGCGTCAGCATCCCGAGCGCGGCCTTGGCCGCGGAGTAGAGCGCGAGGCCGGGCCGAGGGACATGCTCGTGCACGCTCGTGACGTTGACGATGGCGGCCGAGCCTGCACGGCGCATGGGCTCGGCTGCGGCGACGGAGAGGAGGAACGCGGCCCTGACGTCGACGGCGAAGACCGTGTCGAAATCCTCGGCCGTCAGCTCGAGGGCGGGCTTGGCGAGCGTGATCCCGGCGTTGTTGACGAGCACGTCGAGGCGGCCGAGCCCTGCGACGACGTCGTCCACGATGCGAGCCGGAGCAGCGGGATCTGAGAGGTCCGCCGGCACCCAGACGCCGTTCGCCTCCGCTACTTCCTCGAAGGAGGCTCTGGACTCTGCGTCCTCGTCCTTCGTGTGAAAGCCGAGCGCGTAGCCCTCGTTGCCGAGGCGCCGCGCAACCGCGAGACCGATGCCCGTATTGGCGCCCGTGACGAGGGCGACGCGCTTCACGTCTCGAGCCTGCTCGCCCATGCGCGGGCGCGAACGTGCGCCGGCCCGACGTCGGCCGGGCTCGGGCACCCCAGAAGCAGCAGCGCAAGCCGGATTTCATCGCGGAGGATCTCCAGAACGTGGCGCGCGCCTTCCTCTCCGGCCGCCGCGAGCCCCCAGAGCGCCGGACGCCCGATGAACACCGCGCGTGCGCCAAGTGCGAGCGCCTTGGCGACGTCCGTCCCTCGCCGGATGCCCCCGTCGAGGTACACCTCGGCGCGGCCGCCGACGACCTCGGCCACCTCGGGCAGGACATCCAGCGTCGCCGGCACGCCGTCGAGCTGCCGGCCGCCGTGATTGGACACGACGAGGCCCGCGGCGCCGTGCTCGACGGCGAGCGAAGCATCCTCGGCTGTGAGCACTCCCTTGACGACGAGCGGGAGGTCGCACTCGGACCGCAGCCACTCGAGGTCGCGCCACGTGAGGCTCGTGTCCACGATCTCGCCCAGCGTGTCGTGGAAGTAATCGCTCCCCACGAGCGTCCGCGGGAGGTTCGGCATGGAAAGCCCTTCGGGAAGGCTGAACCCGCTGCGCAGGTCGCGCTCGCGCGGTCCGGCGGTCGGGAGGTCGACGGTGAGGACGATCGCGCCGAAGCCGTTCTCGGCCGCCTCCGCGACGAGGTCGCGCGTGAAGTCGCGATCGCGCGACCAGTAGAGCTGGAACCAGCGCTTCGCCTCGGGCGCGCCCTCGGCCAACTCCTGCGGGCGTACGCTCCCGAGGCTCGACAGCGTGTAGACGGTCCCGACGGAGGCAGCCGCGCGGGCTAGCGCCGGCTCCCCGTCTGGGTGCGCGACACGCTGGAGCGAGGTTGGGGCGACCATCAGCGGCATGGCGATCTCGGTGCCGAGGACGGTCGTGGCGGTGCTGACGGAGCTCACGTCCACGAGCATCCGCGGCCGCAGGAGCACGCGGCCGTACGCCTCGCGGTTCTCGCGCAGCGTCACCTCGTCCCCCGCGCCACCGACGACGTAGCTCCAGTAGCCGGGCTCGGCACGCTCCTCGGCGAGCCGCTCGTAGTCAGCGCAGTTGATGGGCCGGGCGTCGGTCAAGCCGAGGCGCGCTCCCGCATGCGCTTCGCCACGCCGGCCAGGCCCCAGGCCTCGGCGAGGGCGCCGCCGGACTCCCAGTCGGGGTCGGTGTCCGGGAGCTCCGGGATCTCGGCGTCGGGCTGGAGCGTCGTGATCTTCAGGTAGTCGCGCAGCGCATCGGCTTGATCGGGGAAGCCACCGGCCTCGAGGCAGGCCTCCAGCGAGCCGTACTTGGCGAGCAGGCTCGCGGCTCGGCCGGGGCCGATGCCCTTCGCGCCCGGGATGCGGTCCGACGGGTCTCCGCGGAGGGCGACGAAGTCGGGCACGAGCTCGGGCGCCACGCCGTAGATCTCCTTCACCTCCTTGGGGCCGACGCGGACCAGCTCCCGCTGTCCCGGCTTGGGGCGCAGGATCGTCGTGTTCTTGCTCGCGAGCTGGAAGAGGTCGCGGTCGTTGGTGAAGACGAGCGTCTTCCCGCCGCGGGCCTCCTCGGCCCGCACCACGGCGCCCAGGAAGTCGTCCGCCTCGTAGCCGTCCGCCTTGGCCCACTGGAGGCCCAGCGCGTCGACCAGCTCGGGCAGCTTGTCGAGCTGCGAGGTGAGCACCGGGGGAAAATCGCGGCCGGACTGATATTCGGGAAGAAGCGCGCTCCGGTAGGTGGGAACCCCTATGGAGTCGAATCCCACGAATACCGTGCGCGGTTCCTCGTCCTCCCACGCCCTCAGGAGCATGTTCGCGAAGCCGACGAGCATGTTCGCCTGGTTGCCGGCGCCGTCCTTGATCGACGAGGGCAGCGCGTGGAAGGCTCGATGGGCGAGATTGTCGCCGTCGATGGCCAGGAGAGGTCTCAAGTCCATGTCCATTCTTGCCGTTTAGCGCGTTGCTAACGTGATCTCAGTGTCGAAGACGCTTGTAATCGCAGAGAAGCCCTCCGTCGGCCGCGACCTCGCGGGCGCCCTGCCGGGCACCTTCAAGCAGTCGAAGGACAAGACGCACCTCGAGGGCGACGGCTACGTGATCACGTGGGCGATCGGCCATCTCGTCGGGCTGGCGGCTCCGGAGGAATACGACGAGAAGCTCAAGAAGTGGCGCTTCGCCGACCTGCCGATCGTCCCGCAGAAGTTCAAGCTCCTGCCCAACGACGACAGGGCGAAGAAGCAGCTCCAGGCCGTCCACAAGCTCATGAAGGACAAGGACGTCGACCTGATCGTCAACGCCTGTGACGCCGGGCGCGAAGGCGAGCTGATCTTCGCGTACTTGTACGAGACCTCGGGCGTACAGAAGCCGGTCAAGCGGCTGTGGCTCAGCTCGATGACGAAGAAGGCGATCGAGGAGGCCTTCTCGCATCTGCGGGACGGGGAGGAGATGCTGCTCCTAGAAGAGGCAGCGCGCTCGCGCTCCGAGGCCGACTGGCTCGTGGGCATGAACGCCACCCGCGCCGCGTCAATCCGTCTGCGGGCAGCCTTCGACGGCGCCGTCTCGCTCGGCCGCGTGCAGACGCCGACACTCGCGCTCGTCGTTCGCCGCGAGCTCGAGATCCGCGCGTTCGTCCCCGAGCCGTACTGGCTCGTCGAGGCCCGCTTCGCCGCCACCGGCGAGCGCCTCTACAGCGGCCGCTACCTCGGCGGGAAACGGATCAAGGAGGACGAGGCGGCCGCGATCGTCGAGGACACCACGGGGCAGCCCGGCACGATCACGAAGCTGGAGAAGAAGGAGGAGAAGGAGTCGCCGCAGCTCCTCTACGACCTCACGTCGCTCCAGCGCCACGGCAACACGCTCTTCGGCTTCTCGGCGCGCCGGACGCTTGCCGCGGCGCAGAAGCTCTACGAGGAGCACAAGGCGATCACCTACCCGCGCACGAACTCGCGCTTCCTGACGAGCGACATGATCGGTGAGATCAAGCCGACCGCGGCGCACGTGGGCCGCAACGAGCGCTACGCCAAGGGCGCCGCCTTCGTCACGCGGATGGAGAAGCTTCCGCTCGGCCGCGTCGTGAACGACAAGCGCGTCGAGGATCACCACGCGATCATCCCGACGCGCTCCGAGCACGACCTCTCGAAGATGGGGCCCGACGAGAGCCGCATCTACGACCTCATCGCCAAGCGCTTCCTGGCCATCTTCCATCCCGACGCGGTCTTCGAGCGCACGCGGATCGAGACCACCGTCGCCGAGCACGTCTTCCGGACCTCCGGCCGCATCCTCGTCGAGGCGGGCTGGAAGGCCGTCTACGGCGAGGAGGCCCAGTCGGACAAGGCCGACGACGACTCGGGCGGCGACCAGCTCCTCCCGAAGCTCGAGCAGGGAGAGGGCGTCGAGACCCGGTCCGTCGACTCGCTCCGCAAGGAGACGCAGCCGCCGCGGCGCTTCACCGAGGCGTCGCTGCTCGGCGCGATGGAGGCCGCGGGCAAGGAGATCGAGGACGCCGAGCTCCGCGAGGCCATGAAGGACTCGGGCATCGGGACGCCCGCCACACGGGCGTCGATCATCGAGCGGCTCCTCCAGGTGGGCTACATCGAGCGCGAGGGCCGTGCCCTGATCGCCACCGAGAAGGGCGTCCAGGTCGTCTCGCTGCTCGGGGAGCACCCGCTCACGTCCCCGGAGCTGACCGGGAGCTGGGAGCACCGGCTCTCGCTGATCGAACAGGGCGAGGACACGCGCCCGGCGTTCATGTCGGACATCGTCAAGTTCACGACCGACACGGTCCAGGAGCTCGACAAGCTCAAGGGCGTGAAGATCGAGCGGGCGAACCTCGGCCCGTGCCCGGTCTGCGGCCGCGACGTGATCGAGAACCGCAAGGGCTATTCCTGCTGGTCGAAGGACGACCCCGGGTGCGGCTTCGTCATCTGGAAGAAGAAGGCGAACAAGATCCTCTCCGTCGGCGTCGTCAAGGAGCTGATGGAGAAGCGGCGCACGGAGAAGGCCGTGCCCGGCTTCCGCGGCCGCTCGGGCCGCACGTTCAGCGCCAAGCTCAAGCTCGAGCAGGGCGAGGAGGACGGGAAGTGGCGCGTGGAGTTCGACGAGGAGTGGGCGACAGCTCCGCGCGAGCCGAGCGGCGAGTCCGAAAATGGCGGTCAGGAGGCCGAGACCGCCAACACTTCGGCTCCAGCCGCGTCTTAATTCCGCGACAGGCCGCACGAACGCTCCATTAACGCGCGGTTAAGACACCCGTCTGCGGGTAGGCCGACGAGGGAATGCGTCGTAGAGTGAGAACGTTGTTTCGGGTGGAGCCGCAGAAAATCCACCCTGCCGTGCAATCCACGCTGCCCTTGTTTGGCGAAAGGACGAGCAGAAACAGTTGAGCCAGAACTCCATGCACGAAGTTCTTGACACCCAGGCGGGCCGCCACCTCATCGAGGCTGGTGAAGAGCGCGGCTACGTGGAGCCTGCAGAGATCGAGGCGCTCGCCCTCGAGCTCGACCTCGGCGACGAGGAAGTCGCAGAGGTCACGCACGAGCTCGAGACGATCGGCCTGGAGATCGGCGCGCCCGCCGAAGAGGTGGTCGTCGCGCCGGCCGACCCCACACACGGGGCCGGCGACAGCCTGCAGCTCTTCCTCGCCGACGTCGGTCGGCACAAGCTTCTGACGGCCGCCGAAGAGGTCACGCTCGCGAAGGAGATCGAGAAGGGCGACCTGATCGCGAAGCGGCGGATGATCGAGTCGAACCTCCGGCTGGTCGTCTCCATCGCCAAGGGCTACCGCGGCCTCGGCGTCCCGTTCCTGGACCTGATCCAGGAGGGCACGCTCGGGCTCAACCGCGCCGTCGAGAAGTTCGACTGGCGCCGCGGGTTCAAGTTCTCCACGTATGCGACCTGGTGGATCCGCCAGTCGGTGCAGCGCGCCGTCGCCAACAACGCGCGCACGATCCGCGTTCCCGTGCACGTCGTCGAGCGTCAGCAGAAGCTCGGCCGCGCCGCGCGCCGGCTCGAGGTCGAGCTCGGCCGCGACGCGACGCGCGAGGAGCTCGCGGAGGCAACCGGCCTGCCGGTCCAGCACGTCGAGGAGGCGCTCTCGGCTGCGCAGGCATCCGTCTCGCTCAACCAGAGCGTCGGCTCCGACGACGAGGGCGAGCTCGGCGACCTCTTCGCCGACCGCGAGGCTGCCGACCCGTTCGAGGAGGCCGAGGAGTCGCTGCGCAAGCAGGGTGTGCGCAAGGCGCTCGACGCGCTCCCCGAGCGCGAGCGGCGCATCCTCGAGCTCCGCTTCGGCTTCGAGGGCGACCCGTGGACGCTCGAGGCGATCGGCGCCGAGCTCGGGCTCACGCGCGAGCGCGTCCGCCAGCTCGAGGGCCAGGCGCTCCAGCGCCTCGCGGCCCTGCGCGAGCTCACCTCGGTCGCGGCCTAGCCGGGCTCGACAACCGCTCCTGAACGAGGGCAGCCGCTCTCCGTCGGCCGGCGCGCGTGTCGGTCTTTCGGAGAAGCGGCGGGGCGGAACCCACCGCATGGAGTCCCGCCCCGTCTTGCCGCCGGCCAATGCCCCCGCCGCAACGGGGCCGGCCGGCAGACTTGTTTCGAGTATCGGGCGGAAGGCCCCGCTTGATCCATCCCCCGGTGGTTGGTTCACCGCCCTGGTTCACGGGGGATTCGGCGCCCGGGAATTGACGTCTTTCTAGACTCCATGGTCTGAGGACCTGGCTTCTCGGCAGCGGTGGCTGGATTCCGACGGATGCGCGGGAAACGGCCTGCGCACTCGTCCGCGTCGACGAGCGCGCTCTGGTGCTCGATGCCGGGACCGGGCTCCGCCGTCTTGTGACAGAGCCGGCGTTCCTCGACGGCGTTCGGTCGCTCGACATCGTCCTCACGCACTTCCACCTGGACCATGTCTGCGGTCTCGCATACGTCCCGGCCCTCGCGGTCAAGCCAACGCTCTGGGCACCCGGCGCATGGCTCTACGACACGCCCAGCGCGAACCTGCTGGATCCGTTGCGCCGTGCACCGATCTCGCCCTCCGAGCCCGGGGAGCTGGGCGAGATCCGCGAGCTCGAGCCAGGGATCCAGATGGTTGGGGGCTTCGCGCTGACCACCCGGGCACAGCCGCTGCACTGGGCTCCGACCGCCGGGCTGCGCGTCGGTGACGAGCTCGCGCTCGTGACCGATACCGCCTACGACGGCGGTAGCAGCGATCTTGCACGGGACGTGGGGCATCTGCTCCACGAGGCGTGGTCCACGTCCGATCACCCGGTGGCGAGCGAAGGCGACGCGACGGCCGCCGAGGCGGGCCGCGTCGCGCACGAGGCCGGGGCACGGCGTCTGACGCTCATACACATCAACCCCCGCATCCAGGATGAGGAGGCGCTGCTCGAAGATGCCCGCAGGCACTTCTCGGATGCACGGCTCGGACGAGATGCGACCGAGCTCGAGCTCGCATGACCGCCCGCTGGACGGAACGCCCGCGCTCGTACGATACTTCTCCGAACGAGAAGAACGGAGATGGCATCTCTAAATTCTCGGGCGCGGCAAATGGCGGTGTTGTCGGGTGCCCGCTAACAAGGGGACTTGCCGACTCGTCCAAGCCGTTGGATACTGCGCTCCCCGCTTCGCGCGGGGTGGGCTCAACCGGACAAAAAGGAGAGGATGTGAGGGGAAAGCCATTTAGGCTCCTCCTGCTGCTCGTCACGTTGCTGCTCGCGCTAGGTCTTGCGGGTTGCGGCGGCGATGACGACGAGGCCGAGCCTTCGGACACAAGCGCCGCACCGGAGGAGGGTGAGGGCGCGGCGGGCGGCACGCTCGTCTTTGCGGGCGCGGCGGACCCGGTCGCCCTCGACGGTGCGCTCGTCTCGGACGGCGAGTCGCTCCGCGTCATTCAGCAGATCTTCGAGACGCTCGTCGCGCTCGAGCCCGGAACCACCGAGCCCGTCGCGGGCCTCGCCGAGAGCTGGGAGCCGAACGAGGACGGCACCGAGTGGACGTTTACGCTCCGTGAGGGCGTGACGTTCCACGACGGTGAGGCGTTCAACGCCGAGGCGGTCTGCTTCAACTTCGACCGCTGGTACAACTTCACGGGTCCGCTCCAGAACCCGAGCGCGTCCTACTACTGGCAGGTCGTCTTCGGCGGCTTCGCCACGCAGGACAATCCGGACGCTCCCGCCGAGAGCCTCTACGCGAGCTGCGAGGCGACGGACGAGACCACGGCCGTCATCACCCTGACGAAGCCGTCGGCGACGTTCATCCCGGCTCTGGCGCAGACGTCGTTCGCGATCGCCAGCCCGGCCGCGCTCACCGAGTTCGAGGCCGACGCCGGCACCGTCGACGCCGACGGCGTCTTCCAGCCGGAGGGCACCTTCGGAACGGAGCACCCGATCGGGACGGGCCCGTTCAAGTTCGAGTCCTGGACCCGCGGCGACAGCCTGACGATCGTCCGCAACGATGACTACTGGGGCGAGACCGCCCTGCTCGACTCGGTCATCTTCCGGCCGATCGCCGACAACGCCGCCCGTCTCCAGGCGCTGCAGGCCGGCGACATCCAGGGCTACGACCTCGTCGAGCCCCAGGACATCGAGACCATCGCCGCCGACTCGAACCTGCAGGTCATCGACAGGCCGCCGTTCAACGTGGCCTACGTCGGGCATCAATGTGGGCACCCCGCCGCTCGACGACATCGCCGTGCGGCAGGCGCATCGCCTACGGCCTCGACAGGCAGTCCGTCGTGGACAACTTCTACGCGGGCCGCGCCGAGGTGGCGCATCAGTTCATGCCGCCCGAGGTCGAGGGCTACGCCGACTCGGTGACCGAGTACGAGTTCGATCCCGAGAGGTCGAAGCAGATCCTCCAGGACGCGGGCTACACGCTTCCCGTGAAGATCGACTTCTGGTACCCGACCGACGTCTCCCGGCCCTACATGCCGGATCCGAAGCGGAACTTCGAGGCCTTCGCCGCGAGCCTGAACGAGTCCGGGTTCGAGGTCGTGCCTCACAGCGCGCCCTGGTCGCCCGACTACCTCGGCCAGGCCAACGAGGGCAAGCTGCCCGTGTTCCTGCTCGGCTGGACGGGTGACTACGGCGATGCCGACAACTTCGTCGGCACGTTCTTCCAGACGCCCGGCGCCCAGTTCGGCACCATCAAGGCGCCGAACCAGGAGATCCACGACCTCCTCGCCGCGGCCGAGGCCGAGACCGACCAGGCAACCCGTGTCGGGATGTACCAGGAAGCGAACCAGCTGATCTCCGACTGGATTCCTGGTGTTCCGTACGCGCACTCGAGCCCGGCGCTGGCGTTCGCCGCCAACGTCCAGGGCTTCGTTCCCAGTCCCACGACCAACGAGAGCTTCGCAACCGTCTCCTTCGTGGAGTAGCTGCGGGCCTGAGTGAATCAGCGAGCCGGCGGACGACGAAATGCTGAAATTCGTCGTCCGCCGGCTCCTGCTTTTGATCCCGATCCTGCTGGGCCTCTCGATCCTGGTCTTCCTGTGGATCAGGGCCCTCCCGGGTAGCCCCGCCGACGCTCTCCTAGGCGAGCGGGCGACCGCCGAGCAGCGGGCGGCGATCGAGCGCCAGTACGGGCTCAACGAGCCGATCCACGAGCAGTACTTCCGCTACTTCGAGCAGACCTTCATCGACCGCGACTTCGGCACCAGCGTCACGTCGCGGCGCGCGATCACGGACGAGTTCCGCGAGCGGCTCCCGGCGACGATCGAGCTCGCGGTCGGCGCGATGCTCTTCTCGATCATCTTCGGCATCCCGCTCGGCTTCCTCGCGGCCAAGAAATACGGGGGGTGGTTGGACCACACGAGCCTTGTGGCCTCACTGATTGGGATCTCGATCCCGGTCTTCTTCCTCGCGATCATCCTCAAGTACATCTTTGCGGTGAAGCTGGGGTGGTTACCGTCCGTCGGCCGCTCGGACGTGCTCATTGCCGCCGAGCACCCGACGAGGTTCTACGTCCTCGACTCGATCCTCACGCTCAACTGGGAGGCGTTCGTCGACGCGATCAAGCACTTGATCCTGCCCGCGATCGCCCTCGGGACGATCCCGTTGGCCGTGATCACGCGCATCACCAGAGCGTCCGTGCTCGACGTCCAGAACGAGGACTACGTGAGAACCGCGCGCGCGAAAGGCGTTTCGCCGGCCGGCGTCGATCGCCGGCACATTCTGCGCAATGCGCTGCTGCCGATCTCGACCATCATCGGCCTCCAGACAGGACTGCTCCTGTCGGGCGCCGTCTTGACGGAGACCGTCTTCGCCTGGCCGGGGCTCGGCACCTGGCTGGTCGACGCGATCGAGACCCGGAACTACCCCGTGCTCCAGGGCGGGATCCTCTTCATCGCGATCATCTTCGTCCTCGTGAACCTCGTCGTCGACGTGTCGTACGCCTTCATCAATCCGAGGATTCGGTACTCGTGAGCGTCGCTCGCCTTCGGCTCGCTCCCGGGCAGGTGGGCCCGTGAGCGTCGTCGAGATCGAAGCGCGACAGCTCGAACACGACGCGCCGCCCAGCGGCCTCTGGAGAGAGGCCTGGGCGCGGCTGCGGAGGAACCCCGGCGCGATCGTCGGGTTCTGCCTCGTCGGCATGTTCGTCATCGTCGCCGTCTTCGCGCCGCTCATCGCCCCGCACGACCCGCGCGCGCAGGACCTCGCCGCCCTCGGTGGCCGCTGCTGCCCGGGGCCGACGGCGGAGAACTGGTTCGGGCTCGACGAGCTCGGCCGCGACGAGTTCTCGCGCATCGTCTACGGCGCGCGCTACTCGCTCCTGATCGGCGTCGTCGCCGTCAGCGTCGGCCTGTCCTTCGGCCTCATCCTCGGCGCGATCGCGGGCTACTTCGGCGGCGCCGTCGACTCCGTGATCATGCGCCTGATGGACATCATGCTCTCGATCCCGGGCCTGCTCCTGGCCATCGGGATCGTGGCGGTGCTCGGGCCGGGGTTGACGCAGATCATGATCGCGGTGGGGGTGGTGAACATCCCCATCTTCGCGCGCCTCTTACGAGGGTCGATCCTCGCCCAGAAGGAGAACGACTTCATCCTGGCCGCGCGGTCCGTCGGGCGTGCCGAGGCGCTCGATCCTCTCGAGTCACATCCTCCCGAACTCGATCTCGCCCGTGATCGTGCAGGGCACGCTCGCCATGGCGACGGCGATCATCGACGTCGCCGGGCTCGGCTTCCTCGGCCTGGGGCCGCAGGATCCGGCGACGCCGGAGTGGGGGACGATGCTGACCGGGACGGTTCGCTACCTGCAGACCGCGCCCCATCTGGCCATCATCCCCGGCGTGGCGATCGTCGTCTCCGTGCTCGGGTTCAACCTGATCGGCGACGGGCTCCGCGAAGCCCTCGACCCGAAGCTGCGCGGCCGTGGCTAGGGAGCCGCTTCTCTCCGTCGACGATCTCCGGGTCGAGTTCACGACCTCCCGGGGGACGGTCTACGCGGTCAACGGCATCACGTTCGACGTCGCGCCCGGCGAGACGCTCGGGATCGTGGGCGAGTCGGGGTGCGGCAAGAGCGTCACGTCGCTCGCCATCCTCGGGATCCTCGCCCGCAACGGCCGTGTCACGGGCGGAACGGCGATGTTCGAGGACCGCGACCTCCTGCAGCTGCAGGACAAGCCAGCTGCGCAAGATCAGGGGCCGCGACATCGCGATGATCTTCCAGGATCCGATGACGAGCCTGAACCCGGTGCACACGGTCGGGAGGCAGATCAAGGAGGCGCTCGACACCCACTTCGACCTGGACAAGAAGGAGACGGAGGAGCGCGCGGCGAGCCTCCTCGACCGCGTCGGCATCCCGAGCCCCGAGATCCGGCTCAAGGACTACCCGCACCAGTTCTCGGGCGGGATGCGCCAGCGCGCGATGATCGCCATGGCCCTGGCCTGCGAGCCGAAGCTCCTGATCGCCGACGAGCCGACGACCGCGCTCGACGTCACCATCCAGGCGCAGATCCTCGAGCTCCTGCGGGAGGTCGTCGTCGGAGCGCGACACGGCGCTCATGCTCATCACGCACGACCTCGGCGTCGTCGCCGGGAACTGCGAGCGCGTGAACGTCATGTATGCGGGGATGTTCGTCGAGACCGGCTCCGCCAACCAGCTCTTCGGGCGTCCGCGGCACCCCTACACCCTCGGGCTGCTGCAGTCGATTCCGCGCCTGGACGCGAGGCGCAAGGAGGCGTTGACGCCGATCCAGGGCGCTCCGCGCGACATGCTCAGGCCGCCGGGCGCGTGCCCCTTCGAGCCGCGGTGCAGGTTCTCGGTGGACGAGTCCACGCGCGAGGTGCCGCCGCTGCGCGAGATCGAGCCCGGCCACTTCGTCGCGTGCTTCAACCCCGTGCCCGCGGAGGAGTGGGAGAGGACGAAGGCGGCCGCAGTTGGCTGAGGCGCCCCCGCACCGATGCCGGCGGGCGGCCCGCTCGTCGACATCCAGAACCTGAAGGTCTGGTTCCCGATCAAGAGCGGGCTCCTGCTCGACCGCCACGTCGGCGACGTCAAGGCCGTCGACGACGTCTCCCTCGCCATCCAGCGCGGCGAGACGCTCGGGCTCGTCGGCGAGTCCGGCTGCGGCAAGTCCACGCTCGGCCGGGCGATCCTGCGCCTCTACGAGCCCACGGACGGGCACGTGATCTTCGACGGGCAGGACATCACGCACCTCGGCGAGGGCCCCCTGCGGCCGCTGCGCCGGCGCATGCAGATGATCTTCCAGGACCCGTACGCGTCCCTGAACCCGCGCCACAGCGTGGGGAGGATCGTCAGCGAGCCGCTGCGCGTCCACGGGACCGCCAAGCGGCGCGAGGCGGGCAAGCGCGTCCGCGAGCTCCTCGACATCGTCGGCCTGGCGCCCGACGCGGCCTCCCGCTACCCGCACGAGTTCTCCGGCGGCCAGCGCCAGCGCATCGGCCTCGCGCGCGCCCTGGCGCTCGAACCCGGACTTCATCGTCTGCGACGAGCCCGTCTCCGCGCTCGACGTCTCCATCCAGGCCCAGATCGTGAACCTGATCGAGACGCTCCAGCGCGACTTCGACCTCACCTACCTCTTCATCGCGCACGACCTCGCCGTCGTCCGGCACATCTCCGACCGGATCGCGGTCATGTACCTCGGCAAGATCGTGGAGATCTCGCCGGCGGAGGAGCTCTACGACAACCCGCTCCACCCGTACACGATCACGCTGCTCTCGGCGGTGCCGATCCCCGACCCGGTCGTCGAGCGCGAGCGCGAGACGATCCTTCTCGCCGGCGACCTCCCGAGCCCGGCGAACCCGCCCGCCGCGTGCCGTTTCCACACGCGGTGCCCGTTCGTCCAGGAGACGCGCTGCCGCGACGAGGAGCCCAAGCTGCGCAAGCTCGAGGGCTCGCACTGGGCCGCCTGCCACTGGGCCGAGGACATCAAGGCCGGCAAGATCAAGCCGCGCGAGCTGGAAGTCGTCTTCGAGCAGCAGCCGGCGCCCGAGGTCTACGAGCCTCCGGTCATCTAGCTCCGCACCTTGCCAAAAGGGGCATAACGCCTGCTCGTCCCCCGTTTTGGGGTGTTGTCCACAGTTGGGGCTGCCGATCACAGGCCCGATGGACGCCGCAGAGCGCAAGAACATCCTGAGCCGCTACCTGGACCATTCCCGCCGCTTCGACGAGGTGGCAGCGCGCCGGAACGGGCGCAGTCAGGCGGCCGAGGTGATCCCGATCAGCCCGCCTCTCCGCGAGCTGGAGCAGGAGCCGACCATGCGCGAGATCGAGGTCCTCCAGCTCATCTCAGACGGCCTGGTAAACCGTGAGATCGGGCAGCGTCTCTTCCTCTCGGAGGAGACGGTGAAGTCGCACGTCCGCCACCTGCTGGCCAAGCTCCAGGCCCGCAGCCGAGCACACGCGGTAGCCATCGGCTTCCGCCGCGGGCTCATCTCGTAGA
>CAVZIX010000012.1:0-33610 GCA_963775395.1 uncultured Actinomycetes bacterium | reverse complement strand
GCTCTGCTCCGACCACGCCGGCTACATCACCGGCGAGACGCTGACGATCGACGGCGGCCACTGGCTCGAGCAGGAGAGCTACATGCCCGCTCTCAGGCCGCGTGACTAGGGACTAGCGCAGGTACGTCTCGACGCCGCGCTTGAGCAGGCCTCGCGAGACGATGAGGCGCTGGATCTCGCTCGTGCCCTCCCAGATGCGGTCGACCCGGACCTCGCGGTAGAAGCGCGCGACCGGGTTCTCCGTCATGTAGCCGCGGCCGCCGAGGACCTGGAGCGCCCGGTCGACGATGCGGCCGGCGGCCTCGGAGGCGTAGAGCTTCGCCATCGCCACCTTGCCGTGGACGACCTTGCGGTCGGGCTCCGAGTCGAACGCGCTCGCGGCGTGGTAGGTGAGCAGGCGCGCGGCGAGGAGCTCGGTCAGGGAGTCGGCGAGCTGGAAGGAGACGCCCTGGTGCTCGGCGATCTTGGCGCCGAAGGCCTCGCGGTCGAGGGCGTACTCGCGCGCAAGCTCGAGCGAGCGCTGGGCGGCGCCACAGCAGCGCGCCGCGATGAAGAGCCGCTCGACGAGGAACCACTCACGCGCGCCTTCGCCGCCGCCCTCGGGGACGCGATTCGCGTCGGGCACGCGGCAGTCGCGCAGGACGATCTCGGGATGGTGGTCGAGGTAGGGGTCGTGCAGGAAGCCGGGCGTGCGCGCGATCTCGAGCCCCGGCGTCCCGGGCTCGACGAAGAAGAGCATCTGCTCGCCGTCGGCGACCGCGAGCACGAGGTAGAAGCCGGCGTTGCCCTCGCTCGTCACGAACCACTTCTCGCCGTTCAGGACCCAGTCGTCGCCGTCCCGCACCGCCGTGGCCTCGAGGGCGCTGACGTCGGAGCCGGCGCCGGGCTCGGTCACGGCCCAGGCCTCGCGGTACTTGCCCTGGAGCACGGGCTGGACGAAGCGCTCGCGCTGCTCGGGCGTGGCGATGTCCCAGAGCTCGGCCGGGCCGCGGTCGACGACGGCGAAGCCGAGGCCGTTCGTGGCCTTGCCGGACTCCTCCTCGAGCGCCACCTGGCCGAGCATCGGGAGCCCGCGGCCGCCTGCCTCCTCGGGCATGTTCAGCATCCCGAAGCCCTCGTCCCAGGACTTGCGACGGAGCTCGGAGGCCCACTCGGGCTCGATGCGCCCGGCCTCGGCCACGCGCTGCTCGAGCGGGTAGACCTCGCGCTCCAGGAAGGCGGAGACGCGCTCTTTCAGCTCGCGGACGTCCGCGGGCAGCTCGGGAACCGTCGGAATCATCAGCGGATCTTAGTGGCCTCGAGATCCCCGACAGCGAGGGTACCTTCGAGGATCGCCTCCTCCGCGCTCCGCGGGCTGAGGCAGTCGCCAACCTCCTTCACCGGCAGGCCGCCGGAGGCCAGCTCCTCGGCAAGCGTGCGCTCGGGCACGCGGCCGAGGGCCAGGACGAGCAGATCCGCAGGGATCGTCGTTTCGAGATCGGGGGCGAAGATGTTCGCGAAGCGGACGGCCCCGGGCTCGGCGGCGACGAGGTCGAGGTGGTGCAGGATCTCGACGCGTGCGCGGTAGAGGCGCTGGGCGTAGAGGTTGCGCTGGTACTGGTGGAGCGTCTCGCCGAGCGTGGCCGAGCCAACTGCGAGGACGACGTCGTTGCCTGCGCTCGCGAGCAGCTCCGCGCTCGCGAGGCCGGAGGCATCGCCGCCCCAGTCGGCCACGACCGCCCGGCGGCCCGTCGGAAGCGGTCCCGCGAGGACGTCCCAAGACTGGAGCGCGGCGACTCCCTCCAGCGGGAAGTCGGGGACGTACGGACGGGCGCCGGTGGCGACGACGACCAGGTCAGGCTCGAGTGAGGTGACGGCGTCCGCGTCGGCCTCTGTACCGAGGCGCAACTCGACCTCGCCGGCGGCCAGCAGGCGCTCGTAGTTGCGGGCGAGGGCGAGCGAAGGCTCCTCGTGCATCGGCGCGGCGCCGGCGAGCGCGAGCTGTCCGCCGATCCGGTCGGCGCGCTCCAGGACGACGACCACGCGCCCGGCGGCTGCCGCCTCGGCGGCCGCCGCGAGACCGCCCGGGCCCGCCCCGACCACGACGACCCGCCGCCGTTCCGCCGCGCGCTCGGGCCGGGGCAGCGTGCGCTCGCGGCCGGTGCGCGGGTTCTGGGTGCAGGCGATCGGCGTGCCCGCGTGGTAGTGGGCGATGCAGGCGTTGCAGCCGATGCACCGCAGGACCTCGTCGAGCGCGCCGTCCGCGGCCTTGCGCGGGAGGTCGGGGTCGGTGATGAGCGCGCGCGTCATCCCCACCGCCTCGAACGCGCCGCCGGCGACGAGCCGGTCTGCCGCGACAGGGTCGACGATCCGCGACGTGCCCACGAGCGGCGGCCCCACCCGGAACCCGGCGTAGTCGCCGATCGCGTTCTCGGGGAAGGGCGGCGGGGGCACGATGCCCATGGCGCCCAGGTACGTGGATGACTCGCCGAGCGCGACGCTGACGTAGTCGACGCGGTTCGCCAGCTCGCGGACGACGTTCCGGGCGGCCTCCGAGTCCGCGCTCAGCCGTACGCCGAGCGCGAGGCCCCGGGCCGCCCTCCGAACGGCCTCGAGCACGGCGAGGAGGAAGCGCCCCGGCTCTGCCCACTCGTCGTCGCGGCGGTTCAGGCCGGGCGTGAAGAACTGCGCGGCGAGGTAGTTGTGGGCGGCCGAGATCTCGATGCCGTCGAGGCCGGCGGCGGCGACGTTGGCGGCCGAGCGCGCGTAGCCGTCGACGATCGACTCGATGTCCGCCTGCGTGGCCGCGCGCGGCTCGACGTGGAAGCGGCGGCTCGGGACCGCCGAGGCGGAGATCGCGGGCGCGCGGGGCGGCGTCGCGATCTGCTCGCGGCCGCCGTGGAAGAGCTGGACGAAGAGTCGCGCCCCGTGCGGCCGCACTGCCTCGGCGACGCGGGCGAACCCGGCAGTCGACTCCTCCCGATAGCCCGCCAGGGTGTGCGGAGTCAGGAGCCCGGAGGGGTCGACGGCCGTCGCCTCGAGGACGATCAGCCCGACACCGCCGCGCGCCCGTGCCCCGTGGTAGGCGACGAAGTCGTCGGTCGGGAGGTGCTCGTGGACGAGCGTCGTCTGATGGGCGGTCGAGACGATGCGGTTCGGCAGCCGGACCGGCCCGACCAGCAGCGGGCTGAGGAGCGCGTCAAGCACGTTCGAGCACGGCCCGCTCCTCGTCCGTGAGCGGCCGCGGGCGGTGTTGCTCGTCGCAGGCGACGAGCACAGCCCTGGCCTCCGCGGCGAGGTCGCCGCCCTTCACGTGGAGCTCCTCGACGGTGCGGACGCTCGACGTTCCCAGCGAGTCCAGCCTGATGCTGGCGACGACGCGGTCGTCCTTCTGCGTCAGCTCGCGTCGGTAGTCGATCTCGACCCGCGCGACGACGTAGCCGAGCGCGTCATCGCCCACCGCCGTGATCAGCCACTCGTCTCGCACCTCCTCGAGATAGGTGAGGAAGACAGCGTGGTTGACGTGCCCGTACGGGTCGAGGTCGCGCCACCTGATCTCGATCTCTTTCTCGTGCACGGTTGCCCTCGGGGCGGGGGCGGTGATAGTAACCCCGGCAGTGACAGCCGGAGTCGAGACGCGCGTGGTCGTGGGCGACGACGGCTACGACACCGAACAGGTTCGCTCCCTTCTGAACGGGGTGGGCGTGACCGTGGACGAAGCCAGGGAGCCCTGGGGCGGCGACGACGTCGTCGGGCTGCTCGTGGGGACGGAGACCGAGGTGCGCGCGGCCGACCTCGATCGCCTGCCGGCGCTCCGCGTCGTCGCCACCTGCAGCGTCGGGTTCGACCACGTGGACGCCGAGGAGGCGGAGCGTCGCGGCATCTGGGTCTGCAGCGTGCCCGACTACTGCATCGAGGAGGTCGCCGACCACGCGCTGGCCCTCGTTCTCACGCTGCTGCGCGGCGTCGTCGTGCTCGACCGCGAGGTGCGCGCCGGCGGCTGGGACTGGAAGGCGGCGGGCGAGCTTCGCCGCATTCGAGGCACGCGGCTTGGCGTCGTCGGCCTCGGTCGCACCGGCCGGGCGCTGGTGGAGCGCGCGTACGGCCCTCGGCTTCGAGGTCTGGGGGACCGATCCGGCTCTCGACGACGACCAGGTCGCTGCCGCCGGGGCGCGGCCGGCGACGCTTCACGACCTGCTCGCGGCCTGCCATGCCGTCTCGCTTCATGTCGCGCTGACGCCCGAGAACGAGGGCCTTCTCGGCGCCGGCGAGCTGGCGCTGATGCCCGACGGCGCCGTGCTCGTGGACACCGCGCGGCCGCAGCTCGTCGACCTGGACGCTCTTCGCCGTGAGCTCGAGAGCGGCCGGCTGGGCGGCGCGGCGCTCGACGTCATCCCCGTCGAGCCGCCGACGGACGAGCATCCGGCCCCGGCCTGGCCGCGCCTCGTGGTCACCCCGCACGTGGCCTGGTACAGCGCGGAGGCCCAAGAGGCCTGCTACAGGCGCCCGGTGCTCTCCGTGCGCGCCGTGCTCGAAGGCCGCACGCCCGACGGAGCGGTGAACAGCCCGTGATCGCGCTTGTCACCGGCGGCGGCACCGGCATCGGCCGCGCAACGGCCCTCGAGCTGGCGCGCGCCGGCGCCTCGGTCGTGATCTGCGGCCGGCGCCCGGACCCGCTCGAGGAGGCGCGGGCCGCCCTGGAGCAGCTCGGCACCGAGTGCCTCGCGCTCCAGATCGACGTGCGCGAGCCCGACCAGGTGGCGACGCTCGTCGATGCCGCGCTCGAGCGCTTCGGACGCGTCGACGTCCTGGTCAACAACGCCGGCGGGCAGTTCATCGCGCCTGCGGAGGAGATCTCTCTGAACGGGTGGCGCGCCGTCCACCGCCTGGCCGTCGATGCCGCCTGGGACGTGACCCGGACCGTGGCGACTCGCTCGATGATCCCGAACCGCAGCGGTGTCGTGGTCTTCGTCGGCTTCAGCCCGCGTCGCGGGATCCCGGGGTTCGCGCACGCCGCGGCCGCGCGCGCCGCGGTCGAGAACCTCGCCGCCGGCCTCGCCGGCGAGTGGAGCCGCTTCGGGATCCGCACCGTCTGCGTCTCGCCGGGGACGATCCTCACCGAGGGCCTCGAGGGCTACGGCGCCGAGCAGATCGCCGCGTGGGAGAAGTCGATCCCTGCCGGCCGGCTCGGCACTCCCGAGGAGGTCGCTTCGGTGATCGCCTTCCTCGCCTCGCCCGCCGCTTCCTACGTGACCGGGACGACGATCGTCGTCGACGGCGGCGCCGACGCCTGGGGGCACGCGGAACCGCCCCCGGTCTCCGGCTAGATTAGGAACGTGGGCATCGTCTCCCGGCTCTCGGTCGCCCCGGTCAAGGGGCTCGCGCAGCACCACCCCGACGAGATCGTGGTCGAGCGGACCGGCGTGCCCGGGAACCGGCAGTTCCTCCTGCTGGACGAGACCGGGCGGCTGTTCAGCGGGATCCGGCACGGCCGAATGGTGACCATCGTCGCCGAGTACGGACGCGACCCCGAGCGGCTCACGCTCCGCTTTCCGGACGGCGCCGTCGTCGAGGACGAGATCAGGCTCGGCGCGGCCGAGGTCGTCGACCTGTGGGACACCCGGCGCGCGTCGCACGTCGTCGAGGGCCCGTTCTCGGCGGCCCTCTCGGAGTTCGTCGGGAAGCCGCTGCGCCTCTTCCGCGTGGACTCGGAGGGCGGCGGGTTCGACGAGCACGTGGTCTCGCTGCTGTCCGAGGCCTCGCTCGAGGAGCTCGAGCGTGAGTCCGGTCACGACGGCCCGGTGGACGGCCGCCGCTTCCGCATGCTCGTCACCGTCGTCGGCATCGGGCCGCACGAGGAGGACGAGTGGATCGGCCGTCGCGTCCGGCTCGGGGACGCGGTCGTGACCGTGGTCGAGACGTGCGTCCGCTGTGCGACGACGACCCAGAACCCGGAGAGCGGCGCACGCGACTTCGACACGCTCCGGCTCATCCCCGCGTACCGTGGCTTCGCGGACGGCAAGCACGTGGAGTTCGGCGTCTACGCGGACGTCGAGGAGCCCGGCCGAGTCAGGGTCGGCGACCCGGTCGAGCCGCTCTAGGCCCGAACGAGCCCAAGTAACACTTTGTTACTTGGAGTCCTTGCGGGCGCCGAAGGCTTCGGCCGGCTGCCCGGGCTTCGTCCGTCTGCGCCAGCGCGGCATACGCCAGGCGCTCGATCAGGACGCCCGCCTCCCGGCTCGACTCGGCGATGGCGTCCGCGGCCTGCTTGGCGGCCGAGGCGGCGAGGGGCGGGAGCGCCGCGACCTGTGCCGCGAGCTCGAGGGCGCGCTGGAGCGCCTGGCCCGCCGGAACGACCTCGGTGGCGACGCCCAGCCGGAAGGCCTCGGCGGCGTCGATCCGCGGCCTCAGCAGCATGAGCTCCTTCGCGCGCGCCGGGCCGAGCGCCCTGACCAGGCGGTAGGTGCCGCCCGAGCTCGGCACGATCCCGAGCTCGACCTCCGGAAGGCCGAAGACGGCGGTCTCGTCGGCGATGCGGAAGTCCGTTGCGAGCGCGAGCTCGAAGCCGGCGCCGAGGCACCAGCCCGAGATCGCGCTGAAGGTCGGCTGCGGCAGGGACGCGATGCGCTCGTAGACGTCGCCCGTGTCGCGGTAGTACGCGTCGATCCCGCCGGGGCTCTCGTCCCGCTCCTCCTTGAGGTCGGCGCCGGCCGAGAAGGCGCGCTCACCGCCCGCGAAGACGACGCAACGGCTCTCGCGCACGTCGGGGCCGGCGAGCGCGTCGAGCAGCGCGCGCTCGACCTCGCTCGAGATCGCGTTCAGCTTCTCCTCGCGCTGGAACGTGACGACGCAGACGTCGCCCTCGCGCCGGATCTCGGGGAGCCCGTCAGGCAAGGGCGGTCACCGGGCGCTCGCGCACGTAGGGCAGGGGCACGGCGGGATTCTCGCTGTCGATCTCGCGCGCGAGCCGGTGACCGTCGAAGATCGCGTCGGCGATGAGCTGGGGCGCGACGCAGTCGCCGATCCGGTAGACGGCCTCGATCCCCTCGGCCTCCAGGCGCTCCTCGTCCGCGCGGAGCTCGTGGTAGAGCGCGTCGTCGGAGAGCCGCTGCGTGACGAGCACCACCGCGTCGGCCTCGAGCTCGACCGGCTCGCCGAACTCGTCCCTGCACGCGGCTCCGCCGGGCTCGACGCGGTCGAGGACGACGCCGCTGCGCATCCGCACGCCCACCTCGTGGAGGCGCTCCTTGAGGAAGACTCGCTCGAGCGTCTCCTCGGAGAACGGGGAGAAGTCCTCCAGCGAGGTCACGAACTCGACGTCGTGCCCCTCGACGGCGAGCTTCTCCGCGAGGTCCGGGGCCATGAAGTAACCGTCCGAGTCGTAGACGACGACGCGCCTTCCGGGCGGGGACTTGCCCTCGACCATGATCTGCTCGGGCGTGAGGACGTGCGGGAGCGCCGCGTCCGCGCCCGGGATCGGCTCGTGCGTCTCGCGGTTGAGGCCGTCAGGCGCCCAGAACGCACCCGTGGCGACCACGACGATCTCCGCTCCGTATTCCCTCACCGCCTTCGGCGTCGAGCCGCATGCCGGGGAGCACCTCGACGTTCCCGAGCTTGTCGAGCTGGATGCGGCGCCAGTTGAGGACGCGCGCCCACTCGCCCCGGCCGGGGAGCTGCGGGATCCAGCGCATGATCCCGCCGATGTCGTCGCCCGCGTCCACGAGGTGGACACGCCGGAAGCCGCGCTTGCCGAGCACGATCGCGCACTCCATCCCTGCGGGCCCGGCGCCCGACGACGAGCACGTCGCGGTCGCGATTCTCCGCGGGCTCGAAGCGCTCGGGATGCCAGCCGCGGCGGAACTCCTCGCCCGCGGTCGCGTTCTGGGTGCAGCCGATGTTGCCGCCCGGGTCCGACTTCGGGATGCAGATGTTGCAGCCGATGCACTCACGGATCTCGTCGAGCCTCCCCTCCTCGATCTTGCGCGGGAGGAACGGGTCGGCGATGGACGGCCGCGCGGCGCCGATCACGTCCCAGGCGCCGCTGGAGACGATCTCCGCCATCTGATCCGGGTCGGTGAGCCGTGCGACGCCGACGATCGGCTTCGCAGTCGCCTCGCGCACGTGCTTCGTCCACTCGAGCTGCCAGCCCTGCTTGAAGAACCGCGAGGCGCCGGAGTCCTTCGACCATTCCGTCGCCGAGCCGATTGCGACGTCCCAGAGGTCGACGAGATGGTCGGCGAGGCGGACGAACTCGAGGCCTTCGTCGAGGTCGACGCCGTACGGGCTCAGCGCGGCGACGGAAATCCGTGTCGCGACGGTGCACTCGCCGTCCACCGCCTCGCGCGTGAGCTCGAGGAGCTCCATCCAGAAGCGCGCCCGGTTCTCGAGCGAGCCACCGTACTCGTCGGTGCGCCGGTTGTAGAACGGCGAGAGGAACTGCATGGGCAGGTAGCTGTGGGCGCCGTAGACGTAGACGATGTCGAACCCGGCCTCGCGGGCCCGCCGGGCCGCGGCCGCCCAGTCCTCCTGGACGCGGCGGATGTCGTCGCGCTCCATCGCCTTCGGCGTCACGAGCAGGTAGTCGCTCGCCAGCTGCGAGGGCCCGATCGCGGGCAGGCGCCACTCGCGGCGCGGGCAGTGGACGCCCGAGTGGTGCAGCTCCACGCCCGCCAGCGCGTCGTGCTCGTGCACCTCGTCGCACATGAGCGAGAGCGCGCGCAGGTCGCCGTCGTCCCACAGCCGCGCGGAGATGAACGGTGTCTCGTCCGAGTCGGCGCTGATCGCGCAGTACTCGGTGTTGACGGCCGCCCAGCCGCCCTCGGCCTTCGTCGAGCGGTGGCGCGCCTGCCCACCCGGCTTCTGCACGCCGAAGCCCGTGCAGTGCGGCACCTGGTAGAAGCGGTTCCTGAGGGTCTTCGGGCCGATCTGGAGCGGCTCGAAGAGGACGGCGTGCTTCGGGTTAGTCGCCACTGAGGGCGTCGTGCACGAGGCGCTGGAAGTGCTGGATGAGGACCTCGCTCGAGGGCAGCAGGCGCCCGTGCGGGATCATTCCGGAGGAGAGCCCGACCTGCACGGAGGCGACGAGCGACGCGTCCTCGGTGCCCACCTGGTTGGCGAAAGCCATCATCTCCTCGCCGGTCTCCTCGGAGACCTCCTCGTAGAAGAAGTACTCCGTCGAGCCGGCGCAGCGGCCGGGGCCTGCGGGTCGCGTGACGTCGACGGACATGTTCCCCGGGCCCGGGTCGATGTTGATAGTGCAGTTCGGGAAGAGCATGTGGTACTGCGCCTGCTCCACGTCGGCGTCGGCGAGGTAGGCGACCTTGCCGTTCGCCTTCACCGAGTCGCGCACGTGCGCGAACTGCATGAGCGCGAGGCCCTCGGCCTCGTACAGGTACTCGTCGGCGCCCACGTCGAGCACCTTGGAGAAGCCGGGGTGCGCGACCGAGCAGTGGTAGCACTCGAGGTAGTTCTCGATCGCGACCTTCCAGTCGCACTCGATCTCCCAGTCGTTGCGGACGCGGATGCGCAGGCGGTCGAGCTCGACCCCGCTCTGCGCGACCTTGTCCGGGAGCGGGCCGAGCGCCTCAGCGAGCGGGGCCGCGTCCGGATCGGGGTTGACGAAGACAAGCGGGCCCCAGGCCTCGATCGCCACGGGCAGCATCGAGAAGCCGTCCTTGTCGAAGTCCGGCTCACGCTCGGAACGCGGCGCTTTGCGCAGCGTTCCGTCCAGGTCGTACGTCCAGGCGTGGTACGGGCACTGGAGCGCCTTGCGGTTGCCGTCGCCCTGCGCGATCAGGTGCCCGCGGTGCCGGCAGACGTTGACGAACCCGCGCAGGACGCCCTCCGTGTCGCGGACGACCACGATCGGGATCTGGCCCGCGAAGCACGTGAAGAAGTCGCCGGGATTCGCAACCCGGTCGGCGCGGCCGGCGTACTGCCACGTCCGCGCGAAGATGCGCTCGCCCTCGAGCCGCTGGATCGCCGGGTCGGCGTACCAGTCGGCCGGGAGCGTCGCGCCGGCCGCGAGAGCGGCTCCGAGATCGGTCTTCATGACCAAATTCTACGCGGTCAGATCCGCCGCCATCTCCTCGAAGGCGGCGACGAACGCGTCGCAGTCCTCGAAGGAGTGCACGACCGAGAGCGTCCACTCCTCCTCGCGGCCGGGCGTCATGAAGATGCCGCGGTTCATGTTGTAGAGCCAGGCGAGGTCGGCGAGCTCGCCGTCCTGGTTCGCCTTGTAGGTCTCGTAGTCGACGATCTTCTCCGGGGAGAAGGTCACGCAGCCCTTGGCGCCGACGCCGACCGCGTAGCCGGAGCAGCCCGTAGCGCTCGATCACGCCCTGGCACCCGGCGAGGATGCGGTCGTTGAGTGCGTCGAGGTGCTCGTAGGCCTCCGGCGTCATCACCTCGGGGAGGCTGGCGCGCGCCGCCGCCATCGAGAGCGGGTTCCCGTTGTACGTCCCCACCTGGTAGACGCGCTCGTCCTCGACGACCTCGAAGACCTCCTCGGTGCCGCCGATCGCGCCCGAGGGAAGGCCGCCGCCCAGCGTCTTGGCGAGCGTGACCATGTCGGGCTCGACGCCGAAGCGCTCGGTCGCGCCGCCGGGAGCGATGCAGAGGCCGGTCTTGACCTCGTCGAAGATGAGGACGATCCCGTGCTTGCGCGTGAGCTCGCGAACCGCCTCGAGGTAGCCGGGCTCGGGGAGCACGACCCCGAGGTTCATCATCGCCGCCTCCATGATCACGCAGGCGGGCTTGCGGCCCTCCTCGATCAGGCGCTCGATCCGGCGCTCCATCGCGCCGGCGTCGTTGAAGGGCACGGCGATGGTCAGGTCGGCGACGGACTGCGGGATGCCGGCGCCGTAGGGCAGCGACTCGTAGTTGTCCCGGTCGCCGATCTGGTCGTACGGGACGCCGATCGAGACCATCACGTAGTCGTGGTGGCCGTGGTAGGAGCCGAAGATCTTCACGATCGTGTCCCGGCCGGTGACGGCGCGCGCGATCCGGATCGCGTCCATCGTCGCCTCGGAGCCCGAGTTCGTGTAGCGCCACTTCGGGAGGCCCCAGCGTCGCGCCAGCTCCTCGCCGACCGCGACCCCGTCCTCGGTCGGCGCGGCGAAGTGCGTGCCGAGGCGGTAGCGCTCCGCCACGGCCTTCTCGATCGCGGGATGGGCATGGCCCTGCACCATCGACCCGAAGCCGTTGTGGAAGTCCAGGAGCTCGTTCCCGTCGACGTCCCAGACCTTGGCGCCCTGACCGCGCTCGAGGTAGATCGGCCAGGGGGCGCGCACCTGGTACGACGAGGCGACGCCGCCGGAGAGGGTCTTGCGCGCGCGCTCGTACATGGCGCTCGAGCCGCCGGTGCGCTCGTTCAGCCTGCGCTCCTCGCGCTCGGTCAGCTCCTTGATTCGCTCGCGGTCGATCTCGACGACGGTGGCCTCACTTGCCATCGGGTTTCTCCTCCTCGGGCTCGGCGAGTGTCTCGGGCTCCTCTTCCGGCTCCTCGGCGGCGGGTGGCTCCGGCTGCCCGTTCGCGGCCGTGTCCTCGAGGACGCGGAGCGAGTCGGACGGGAGATGGAGCGTCACGGCGGTGCCCTGCTCGTAGGCGAGCGGCGTTCCGTCGTTCGGGACGACGGCCTTGATCAGGCTTCCGCCCAGGATGCGCACGCGGAGCTCGCGGAAGCTGCCCAGGAAGACGGCGTGCTCCACGAGGCCGGGAAGCCGGTTCGCGCCGTCCGAGCCGGCGGGCTCCACGCCCACGCGCTCCGGCCGGATCATCGCCTTCACGTCCCCACGGGAGGTGATCGCCCCCTGGCGCGCGCGGATGAGCCGCTCGGCGACCCGCAGGTTGCAGCAGTCGCCGTCCTGGCCCTCGGCGGTCGCCGTGACGAGGTTCGAGGCGCCGAGGAAGTCGGCGACGAAGACCGTCTCGGGATCCTCGTAGACGGCCTGGGGCGGCCCCGCCTGCTCGACGCGGCCGTTGTTCATCACGGCGATGCGGTCGCTCATCGTCAGCGCCTCCTCCTGGTCGTGCGTGACGAAGATGAACGTCACGCCGACGTCCTCCTGGAGGGCTTTCAGCTCGACCTGGAGATCCTTCCGGAGCCGCGCGTCGAGCGCCCCGAGCGGCTCGTCGAGGAGGAGCACGCGCGGCCGCAGGACGAGCGCGCGCGCGAGTGCGACGCGCTGCTGCTGGCCGCCCGAGAGCTCGTGCGGCTTGCGCCGCTCGAACCCGGCGAGCTGGACGAGCTCGAGCATCTCCGCCGCGGCGCGCTTCTTCTCGTCGCGCGAGACCTTGCGGTACTTGAGGCCGAAGGCGACGTTGTCGGCGACGCTCAGGTGCGGGAAGAGCGCGTAGCTCTGGAAGACGGTGTTGACGTTCCGCTTGTGCGGCGGCGTCTGCGCGACGTCGACGCCGTCCAGGAGGATGCGGCCGCTCGTCGGGCGCTCGAAGCCCGCGATCATCCGCAGCGTCGTCGTCTTCCCGCACCCCGAGGGGCCGACCATCGTGAAGAACTCGCCCGGCGGCATCTGCAGGTCGATGCTCTCGACTGCCGTGACGTCGCCGTAGTCCTTCCTCAGCTCTTCGAGTGTGACCTCGCCCTGTTGACCGTTAGCGCTCAATGGCGATCTCTCCCAACGTCGCCGCCTCCGAGGCCTGCCCGGCCCCCGCGAAGCGTCTGTAGACAAGGTACGCCAGCGCGACCGTCGCCAGCGTGATCACGAGCGTGATCGAGGCGAGCGCGTTCAGCGCCGGGGTCGGTGCGCCGCGGGCCGTCGCGTAGAGCAGCATCGACACCGTGTTCGTGTCCGCGCCCGCCGCGAGGTACTGGGTGATGACGAAGTCGTCGATGGAGAGCGCGAACACGACTCCGGCGCTCGCGATGATCGCGGGCGCGAGCAGCGGGAGGACGACCCGCGTGAGCCGCGAGGTCGCCGGCGCGCCCAGGTCGGCGGCGGCCTCCTCCAGGTCGCGCCCCAGCGTCACGAGCCGCCCCCGGACGATGACGACCACGTACGAGACGGCGAAGGTCACCTGCCCGATCGCCTGCGCGGTCGTTCCCAGGCCCCAGCCGTTGAAGATCTGCAGGAAGAGGAGCAGGAGCGCGACGCCCATGACCAGCTCCGGCGTCACGAGCGGGAGCAGCATCAGCCCGTTGACCGCGCCGCTTCCGATGCCCGCGCCAGCGCTGAAGCCCGAGGGCGAGCGCGACGCCGAGCGGCACGGCCACCGCGACGCACAGCACGGCCAGCAGCAGCGTGTGCTCGAGAGCCGAGAAGAGGGCCGGGTCCTCGCGGACGCTCCCAGGCGTGCCGTAGAACCAGCGCGTCGAGAAGCCCTGCCACGTCGTCCGCGAGCGGCCGTCGTTGAAGGCGAACAGCACCGCGACGACGACGGGGACGATCGACCAGAAGATGTAGAGCCCGGTCACGATCGGCAGGAACCGCGGCTTCCCCCAGGGGTTGCGGAGCCAGTTCACGGGCCCACCAGCCCGTGAACCTGGGGAGCGAGCCGAAGGCGAGCGACGCTCACGCCCGCGCCTCCTGACCCGCCCGCCTCGTCTGGCGGAGGTAGTAGAGCATGACGACGAGCAGGACGGCCGCGAGGAGGATCGTGAGCACGGCGCCGGCCACCTTCTGCGAGCCCTGGCGCGTGAACTGGTCGATCTGGTTCCCGATCATGGAGGTGTTCGGCGAGCCGGAGACGAGGTCGTTCGTGTAGTAGTCCCCGAACATCGGCAGTGCGATCAGGACGAGACCGGCGAGGATTCCCGGCATCGAGAGCGGCAGGGTGACGCGGCGGAAACGCCTGCGAAGGGGCTCGCGCCCAGGTCGCGGGCGGCCTCGATGTGGCGCTGGTCGATCCGGTCGAGAGCGGCGTAGAGCGGGAGGATCAGGAACGGGACGTACCCGTAGACGAGCGCCAGGATCACCGTCACCGGCTGCCCCTGGAGCCAGGCACCTTCCGTCTCGAGCAGGCCGATCGCCACGAACAGCCGGTCGATCTGGAGCACGTCCAGGAAGCGCGTCGCCCACCCGTCGGGCGAGAGGAGGTTGATCCACGCGAGCATCCGCATGAGGTAGTTGATCCACCACGGGAGCACGAGCAGGAGCAGGATCACGCCGCCCCAGCGACCGGCATGGCGCGCCGCGTAGTAGGCGACCGGATAGCCGATGAGCAGCGAGAGGCACGATCGCGATCAGCACGTAGACGAACGTGCGGAGGAAGAGCGTCAGGTACTGCCCGCCGTCGCGGATGTTCTGCAGCACCTCGTCGATGTAGCCCACGTTCCAGTCGAGCGGGTTCCACGTGGGGACCGGCTCGTTGAGCGTGTTCTGGTTGCCGAACGCGACGCACAGCACCGCGTAGAAGGCGACGAGGAAGAAGACCGAGAGCCAGGCGACGCCCGGAAGCGCGAGCAGCCGCCAGATCCAGCGGGACTCCATCGGGCTAGCCGGCCCTAAACGCCGACCAGGCCTGGTCCCAGAGCCGCTCACCCTCGACCGTCAGCTGGAGCAGCTCCTGGTTGGCGAGGAACTGGTCGGGCCGCACGACGGCCGGCGCCAGCGTCTCCGGGATGAGCCCTTCGGACACGAGCGACTCGGCGTCGATCCCGTTCTGCGGCGGGACGTAGCCGTTGAACTGCGTGAAGTTCTCGTAGGCGATCGTCTCCTCGAGCAGGAAGTTGAGGAACATGTGCGCGAGGACGGGGCTCTCCGCTTCGCGGGTGACGGCGAGGAAGTCGTTCTGGACGACGCCGCCCGTCTCGGGCCACCAGTACGAGAGGACGTCGGGCGAGACGCCGCTCGGCATGTAGTAGAAGGCGCCGGCGAGGAGGTCGCCCGACCACGAGTGGTGGAGGTACATCGTCCCCTCGGGGAGCGTCTGGTAGTCGGTGATCTCGACCTGGATGTTGCAGATCTCGGTCAGCTGCTGGAGGTCCTCGCCGGCCTTGGCGACGATCTCCGGGTCCTCGGTGTTGAGGTCGGCGATCCGGCCCTCGGTCAGGGCGTCGCGCTGCATCGGCATGGAGAGCCCGTCGCGCTTGTCGTCCAGCAGCCCGACCTTGCCGCGCCACTCCTGGGACTCCCAGAAGATGTCCCAGGGGACGTCGAGCTCGGGGATGTCGACGGAGATCAGGTCGTTGCGCCAGCCGATCCCGTCCGACCAGACGACGTAGGGCACGGTGTAGTGGGAGCCGCGGTCGTAGAACGGGTCGGCGAGCGCGGGCCAGATGTTCGCCTCCAGGTTCGGCAGGTAGGTGTGGTTGAGCGGCTGCAGGAGCTGCAACGCCATCAGGTTCACGATGTTCGAGCCGGAGAGCCCGAGGATGACGTCGTACGGGACCGCGCCCGACTGGAGCTTGGCGATCGCCTCGTCCGCCGAGTTGTACGTCGCGAGCTCGACCTTGCAGTCGTTCGCCTGCTCGAACCGGCGCATGAGGTCCGGGTAGAGGTAGTCCGCGTAGTTGAAGAGCCGCAGGGTGCTCCCGGTCTCGGGCGGCAGCTCGTCGGCGATCGTCGGGTTGTCCTCGACGACCGCCCACGTGACGCTGTTGTCAGTGCGCGGAAGCGGCAGCCCGGCCGGGCCCACGGGCTTGGGGACGACGAGCGGCGAGCCCGCCTCGCCCGTCTCGCAGCCGACCGCGACCGGCTCGGTCGTGTTCTCGCAGGCCGCCAAACCGCCGGCCACGCCGACGCCTGCAGCGGCTACGGCAGCGCCGCGGAGCAGCTGCCCTCGCGTGAGCCCAGATCGGTCCTTCGGATGGGGCATGCCAGGCGGAAGGAGCATTCAACGCTCCGCCGCCCGGCAAAGTCAAGCGGCAGGCGACTCCGCTGCCGAGAGTTTCTCCCGCAAGTCGGCCACTTCCGCCGCCACCCGCTCCATGACCGGCAGCGGGCCGGTCGTGATGCGGACGAACCCGGAGAGCCCGAACTCGCTGCCGGCGCGGACGAGAAAGCCCCTGCGCGCCAGCCCGTCCGTGAGAGCGAGGTCGTCCACGCCGACGTCCACGAGCAGGAAGTTCGCCTGCGAGGGGTAGGGCGTCGCACCTGCCTCGCGCAGGCGCTCGGCCAGGCGCTCGCGTCCCTGAACGTTCGCCAGCCTGCGGCTCTCGACGAGCTCGGTCCGGCGCAGGCTCGCCCGGCCGGCGGCCAGGGCGGCCCGGTTGACGTTGAAGGGCTCCTGGACGACGTCGAGGAGCTCGGCAAGCTGCTCTCCGACGACCGCGTAGCCGAGGCGCAGGCCCGCGAGGCCGAAGATCTTCGAGAAGGTGCGCATGACGACGATCGGCGCCCCGGCCTCCACGTCGGCCAGGCGGTCGAGGCGCACGCTCGGGTCGACGTACTTCGACGTAGGCCTCGTCGACGACGATCGCGCAGCGCTCGGGGAGACCGTCGAGAAGGCGCTCCCACTCGTCGCGCTCGACCAGGGCGCCGGTCGGGTTGTTGGGGTCGCAGAGCCAGACCAGCCTGGCGTTCGTCTCGCGCGCGGCAGCGGCGAGCGCGTCGACGTCGTGGCGCAGGTCGCGGCTCGGCACCTCGACGACCCTGGCCCCGGCGCCGGCGCACGTCGTCGCGTAGAGGCCGTACGTCGGAGTCGTCAGCACGACGTAGTCGCCGGGGTCGAGGAAGGCGTGCGCGACCGTGGCGATCAGCGCCTGGATGCCGTGGCTCGGCACGATCCGCTCGGGCGACGTTCCCAGCCAGGCGGCCACGCTCTCGCGCAGGTCGGAGTACGCCTCCGCCGGGTAGATCCAGGCGCGCTCGAGCTCGGCGACGACCTCCTCCTCGACGCCCGGGAACGGGCCTTCCAGGCCCTCGTTCCAGTTCAGCTTCACGATCTCGTCGAGGCCGTAGGCCTCCTTCAGCTCGTCGAGGCTCGCGCCGGGCCGGTAGGGCTCGAGGCCGATCAGCGACCTGCGGACGATGCTGTTCCAGTCGGTCACGTCCACATCTCCAGGAGCGCGGGCACGTGGACGACTGCGGGCCCGTCCTCGGCCAGGGCCGCGGCCAGGGCGTCCCCGAGCCCGTCCGGCTCGACGGAGACGACCGGCACGCCGAAGGCCTCGATCGCCGCGCGGAAGTCCGGCTCCACCAGGTCGACGCTGAACGTCTCGCCGAACTGGTCGCGCTGGTACTCCCGCAGGATCCCGTAGCCGCCGTCGTCGACGAGGAGCAGCTTCGCGTCGAGCCCGTACTGGCGCGCGGGCGCGAGCTCGGCGAGCCCGTAGTTGAAGCCCGCCGTCGCCGACCACGCCGAGGACGGGCCGGCCCGGCACGGCGAGCGACGCGCCGAGCGCGGCCGGCCAGGAGTAGCCGAGCGTGCCCGAGCCGAGCGGGTAGAGGAAGCTCCGCGGCTCGTACGCGGGAAAGTGCGCCGCCGCCCAGTAGGCCAGGATGGTCATGTCCCAGGAGCTGACGGCATCGCGCGGGAGCGCCTCGCGGACTGCGCGCACGAGACCTCGCTCGAGCCCGCGGTCCTGCGCGTCGAGCCGGGTCGTCGATCCGCGCGCGAGCCTCGGCGACTCTCTGCTCGCCGGCCGTGCTCTCGACCGCCGGCAAGCCTTCGAGCAGCGCCTTGAGCACGCCGCGGGCGTCGCCGACCAGCCCGAGCGCCTCGTAGGTCGCCCCGATCCGCCGCGGATCGGCGTCGACGTGGACGAGGCGGCCGCGGAGCTCCAAGGAGTAGTGGCCCGTCGTCTCGGCGCCGAGCTCCGTGCCGACGGCGAGGATCGCGTCGGCCCCGGAGAGAAGCTCCTGGACGGCGGGCTCGTCGGAGGCGGATCCCGCTGCGAGTGGGTGGTCGTCCGGGAAGGCGCCCTTGCCCATGTAGGTCGTCACCACCGGCGCGCCGAGGCGCTCGGCGACGGCGCGCAGCTCGTCCCAGGCGCCGGAGCGCAGCACGCCCCCGCCGGCCCAGACCACGGGCCGTTCGGCGTCCGCTAGGAGGCGGACGGCCTCGGCGAGGTCGCGCTCCGAGGGCAGCGGCGGCAGCGCGGGCGCCGTGTCGAGCTCGCCCACGGGCACGTCGGTCTCCCCGGCGAGCACGTCGACGGGGATCTCGAGGAAGACGGGGCCGCTGGGCGGGGTGAGCGCGTGGCGGAAGGCTTCGCCGAGCAGCTCGGGGATGTCTCTGGCCGACCCGGCCCGCGCGGCCCACTTGACCACGGGCGCGAACGAGGCCTTCTGGTCGGGGAGCTCGTGGAGGAACCCGCGGCCGGCGCCGATCAGCTCGCGCGGGATCTGGCTCGCGATCGCGACCACCGGGACGTGGGCGCTCGCGGCCTCCATGAGCGCGGCGAGCGAGATGAGCGCGCCCGGGCCGGTGGAGAGGAGGAGCGGCGCGGGCCTCCCGCTCGTCCGTGCGTAACCGTCGGCCGCGAAGCCGGCAGAGAGCTCGGTGCGGAGCCCGACGGCGCGCACCGGGCTCGTGCGCAGGCCGTCCCAGACGGCCAGAGCGTGGATCCCGGGCACGCCGAAGGCGACCTCGGCGCCGGCGGCCTCGAGGCACTCCGCGACGAGCTGTCCGCCCGTACGCACTTTGACCGTCTGCGCCACAGCCGCGATCCTATCCAGGCGCATGCCCCGCGATCCCCGCCATGACGTCCTCTTCGAGCCGCTCCAGATCGGCCCGAAGACGCTGCGGAACCGCTTCTACGCAGGTGCCGCACTGCACCGGCTTCGGGAGCGAGAAGCCCGGCTCCCAGGCCCTTTTCCGCGCCATGAAGGCGGAGGGCGGCTGGGCGGCGGTCTGCACCGAGTACGCGCTCGTCTGTCCCGACTCCGACTATGCGCCGGTACGTGTCCGCCCGTGTCTGGGACGAGGACGACGTGCGAACCTCGCGCTCATGGCCGAGCGAGGCCCACGAGCACGGCTCCGCTCGCCGGCGATCGAGCTGACCCACAGCGGCGGCCATGCGACGAACCGCGAGTCGCGCTCCCCGGCGATCGCGCCCTCCCAGGTCGCGAGCGACTACTAGCTCGTTCGTCGTCCCCAAGGCGATGGAGCACGAGGACATCGACCGCGTCCGGGGCGACTGGGTGCGGGCGGCGAAGCTCCGCTGCGCGACGCGGGCCTCGACATCGTCTACGTCTACGGCGGGCACTGTTACCTGCCGCTCCAGTTCCTCTCGCCCTTCTACAACAAGCGCACCGACGAGTACGGCGGCTCGCTTCGAGAACCGTGCGCGCTTCTGGCTCGAGACGCTCGAGGCCGTGCGGGAGGCGGTCGGTGACGACTGCGCGATCGCCGTTCGGCTCTGCGTCGAGGCGCTCGGGCCAGCCGGCGTCGAGCTCGACGAGGGCCTCGGCTTCGTTCGCCTCGCCGACCACCTCGTCGACCTCTGGGACGTAAACGTCGGCTCGATCGCTCGAGTGGTCGAAGGACTCCGGCGCCTCGCGCTTCTTCGAGGAGGGCTACCAGCTCGAGTGGACCGGCCGCGTCCGCGAGGCGACGGCGAAGCCGATCGTCGGCGTCGGCGCGCCTGACGAACCCCGACCGCATGGCGGAGATCGTCTGCCAGCGGCGTGTGGGACCTGATCGGCGCCGCGCGGCCGTCGATCGCCGACCCGTTCCTGCCCAAGAAGATCGAGGAAGGCCGCTACGGCGAGATCCGCGAGTGCATCGGCTGCAACATCTGCATCTCGAAGAGCGAGTCGGGCCACCACCTCGGCTGCACGCAGAACGCGACCGCGGGCGAGGAGTACCGGCGTGGCTGGCACCCCGAGCGGTTCGAGCCCGCCGAGCCAACGGCGACCAGGACGTGCTCGTCGTCGGCGCCGGGCCGCGCGGGGATGGAGTGCGCGATCGTGCTCGGCAAGCGCGGCTTCCGCCGCGTCCACCTCGTCGACGCGGAGGCCGAGATCGGCGGGCACTTCCGCTGGGTGACGCAGCTTCCCGGGCTCGGCGAGTGGGGCCGCGTCGTCAACTGGCGCCGCATCCAGCTCGACAAGCTCGCCAACGTCGAGGTGCATCGACCGGTCGGCGGCTCGAGGCGCAGGACGTGCGCGAGTACGGGGCCGAGATCGTCGTCGTAGCCACCGGCGCGCGCTGGTCGGCCGACGGGCGTCAACTGCGTCACCCACGATCCCATCCCGGGCGCCGACGCCTCGCTCGCCCACGTCCTCACGCCCGAGCAGGTCATGCTCGAGGGCAAGCGGCCGCCGGGCTCGCGTGTGGTCGTCTTCGACGGCGAGGGCTACTTCGTGGCCGCCGGGCTCGCCGAGCTGCTGGCCGGCGAGGGTCTCGACGTCGAGCTGGTCACGCCGCACGAGCGCGTCGCGCGCGTCGCCGACGAGTCGCTCGAGGGCCCGCTCCTCCGGAAGCACCTTCACGACGTGGGCATCCGGCAGCGGGCGGCTCGCTGCTCGACGGAGATCCACGAGGGCGGCGTGCGCGGCCACGACGAGCACGGCGAGCCGTTCGAGCTCGAGGCCGACGGCGTCGTCCTCGTCACCCAGCGGCTCTCGAACGAGGCGCTCTACCTCGAGCTGGCGGCGGACGAGGATGCTCTGCCGCCGAGGAGATCGAGGCGCGTCTACCGGATCGGCGACTGCGTGGCGCCACGCGTCATCGGCCGACGCGATCTTCGACGGGCACCGGCTCGCGAGCGAGATCGACGCCGAAAGCCCGGCGATCGCACTGCCTCCGAAGCGCGAGCGGCTCGTGCTCGAGCGAGCCGGATCGCGCGCGTGACGGTCAGGACGGAGTTTCCCCGGCCCGTCCGGGAGATCGAGCACACCTGGCTCCACCTCTCCGACGGGACGCGGCTCGCCGCGCGCATCTGGCTGCCCGAGGACGCCGAGGACGACCCGGTGCCTGCCGTCCTCGAGTACCTCCCGTACCGCAAGACCGACGGGACGGTCGTCCGCGACGCCCAGCGCCAGCCCTACCTCGCCGGCCACGGCTACGCGGCCGTGCGGGTCGACATGCGCGGCACCGGCGACTCCGACGGCGTGCTCACCGACGAGTACACCGAGCAGGAGCAGGACGACGCGCTCGAGATCCTCGCCTGGATCGCCGAGCAGCCGTGGTGCACGGGCAAGCTCGGCATGTGGGGCATCTCGTGGGGCGGCTTCAACTCGCTCCAGATCGCCGCGCGCCGCCCGCCCGGGCTCGGCGCGATCATGACGCTCTGCTCGACGGACGACCGCTACGCGGACGACGTCCACTACCGCGGCGGCTGCGTCCTCGGCCTCGACATGCTCCACTGGTCGTCCTCGATGCTGACCTGGAACGCGCGGCCGCCCGACCCGCGGCTCTACGGCGACGGCTGGCGCGAGGAGTGGATGCGCCGGCTGGAGACGCTCTCGCCCTGGGTCGAGCACTGGCTCGGCCACCAGCGGCGCGACGAATACTGGAAGCACGGGTCCGTGTGCGAGGACTACTCGGCGATCGAGTGCCCCGTGTACGCGGTCGGCGGGTTCGTGGACGGCTACACGAACGCCGTCCCGCGGCTGCTCGAGGGCCTCTCCGTCCCGCGCAAGGGCCTGATCGGGCCGTGGGCGCACGCGTTCCCCGACGACGCGCTCCCCGGGCCGAGCATCGGCTTCCTGCAGGAGGCGGTGCGCTGGTTCGACCACTGGCTCAAGGGCGCCGAGAACGGCGTCATGGACGACCCGATGCTGCGTGTCTGGATGCAGGACTCGGTGCCGCCGCAGCCCATGTACGACGTGCGTCCGGGCCGCTGGGTGGCGGAGCCCGAGTGGCCGTCGCCGAACATCGGCTCGCGCGTCTGGGAGCTCCCGCTCGACGAGCCGCGCGAGCTCCTCGGCTTCCAGGCCAACGGGACCGAGGCGGGCGTCTGGTGCGCGGAGGGCCAGTCGGCCGACCTGGCCGCCGACCAGCGGCCGGACGACGCGCTCTCCCTCATCTTCGACTCCGAGCCGCTCGAGGAGCCGCTCGAGATCCTCGGCTTCCCCGAGGTCAGGCTCGAGCTCGCAGTCGACAGGCCCAACGCTCTTGTAGCCGTGCGCCTCTGCGATCTCGCGCCCGACGGGTCCTCTGCGCTCGTGACGCGCGGCATCCTCAACCTCGCGCACCGCGAGAGCCACGAGCACGCGACCCCGCTCGAGCCGGGCCGCCGCTACGACGTTCGCGTCCCGCTCGACGTCATCGCGCACTCGTTTCCGGCGGGGCACCGCCTTCGGGTCGCCGTCTCGCCGACCTACTGGCCGTGGGCCTGGCCCTCACCCGGAGCCCGTGCGCCTCACGCTCTACTCGGGCGCGCTCGAGCTCCCCGAGCGGCCGCCGCGGCCCGAGGACGAGTCGCTGCCGGCGTTCGGGGAGCCCGAGCACTCGCCGCCCCTCGCCACCGAGTCGGTCGAAGCGGGGCCGCAGGGCAGGTTCATCCGGCGCGACCTGTCCACGAACCTCCTGGAGCAGGTCTTCGACTTCGATCTCGGCGGCACGCAGAAGATCCTCGACATCGACCTGGAGACCTCGGACACGAGCCACACCGTGTACTCGATCGTCGAGGGCGACCCGCTCTCGGCGGCCGTGCGCTTCCGCGCGACCTCCGGGATGGCGCGCGGCGACTGGCGCATGCTCTCCGAGGTGACGAGCGAGATGACCGGGGACGAGGAGGCCTTCCACGTCTCGACGACGCTCGAGGTGACCGAGGGCGACTCCCCGGTGTTCGCGCGCACGTGGACGTACCGCTTTCCGCGCGACCACGTGTGAGCGTACGCTTGGCAGCGTGATCGACTGCGACATCCACCCGCAGATCGCCGAGCCCGAGGAGCTCATCTCCTACCTTGACCCGGCGCAGCGGGACTGGTTCCGCGCGCAGGGGTCGTCTCTGGGCCTGCCCGGCTACTCGTGGTCGCATCCGTCGTCGTGGTTTCGCCAGGACATCGACCAGAACGGCCATCCGCCGGCCTCGGACGTCGACACCGTGCGCCGCGAGCTGCTCGATCCCAGCGGCGCCGATGCGGGCGTTCTCAACGGCGACGACGCCGTGCTCGTCTCGCTGATGCCGAGCCCCTACCGGGCCGCGGAGCTCGCCCGCGCGCACAACGAGTGGCTGCGCGAGCGCTGGCTCGACGCGGAGCCGCGCCTGCGGGCGTCGATCCTCTGCCCGGCGCAGGACCCGCAGGCGGCCGCGGCCGAGATCCGGAGAGTCGCCGGCGACGAGCGTTTCGTGCAGGTGCTCCTGTGCGGCGGCGCTGACCGCCCCTACGGCGAGCCGCGCTATCTCCCGATCTTCGAGGCCGCCGCCGAATGCGGTCTCCCGGTCGCGATCCACTCCGGCGGGGAGGGGATGGGCATCGCGGCGCCGCCGGGAGGCGCCGGCCCGGTCACCTTCTACATCGAGTGGCACACGCTCGGCTCTGCGTGCAGCACGATGTCGCACCTCGTCTCGCTGCTCTGCCACGGGACGTTCGAGCGTCTGCCGGGCCTGAAGGTGCTCCTGATCGAGGGTGGGATCGCCTGGCTTCCGGGGATTCTCTGGCGGCTGGACACGAACTGGCGCGCGCTGCGGAGCGAGGTCCCGTGGCTCGATCGCAAGCCGAGCGAGGTCGCGCGCGAGCACATCCGCTTCTCGACGCAGCCGCTCGAGCACACCGACGGCCGCGACGAGACGCTCTTCGAGATGCTCGAGGCCGCCGGCGCGCCCGACAATCTCTGCTTCGCCTCCGACTATCCGCACTGGGACTTCGACGACCCGGCCTTCATGCTCAACCGGCTGCCCGAGGCCTGGCGCGCGAAGGTGCTCCACGAGAACGCCGCCGACCTCTACGGCGCGCGGCTGGGCTTGCCCGCCGTTGGCTGACTGGGTCGACGTCGGGTCGGTCGCCGACGTCGAGCGCGACGGGCGGCTCGTCGCCCGCGTCAACGGCCGTGAGGTCGGAGTCGTCACCGACGGCGACGGCTCCCTGCACGGGATCCGCAACCGCTGCCCGCACCACGGCGGGCCGCTCTGCCTGGGCCGTGTGGGCGAGCGAGTCGAGGGCGATCCCGGCGTCTACGCGCTGACCGGACGACGCGCGCTGCGCTGTCCGTGGCACGGCTGGGAGTTCGACCTCGAGACCGGGCAGTGCCTGGACGAGCCCACCCTGCGCGCCGCGGTCTACCCCGTGCGCGTCGAGGGCGGTCGCATCCTCCTGCAGGTATAGCTCGCCTGTATGCGCCGCCGCGTCATGCGGAGAAGCATACAAAACGTATGCAATACTGCATAAGGCAATGCCGCATACAAACCCGTTCACCTTCGGGGCCCTCGCCCTGGACAAGGCCTTCACGAACCGCGAGCGCGAGGTCCGCGAGCTCGTAGCCGACATGCAGAACGGCCAGGACGTCCTGGTCTATGCCCCGCGGCGCTACGGGAAGTCCTCGCTCGTCCTCCGGGCGACCCAGCGGGCGATGCGCAAGAAGGTTCTCGTGGCGTACTGCGACCTCATGCGCACGCCGACGAAGGAGCGGTTCGCGGCCGCGCTGGCAAAGACGATCTACAGCGACCTCGAGTCGGCAGCCGGCCAGGCCCTGGAGCGGGCCGGGAGCCTTTTCCGCGGGCTCCGCATCACGCCGACGATCGAGGTCGACCCGAGCGACGGGAGCCTGCGCTTCTCCTTCCACGCGGGCCGCCAGAAGGCTGCGATCGACGACACGATCGAGGCGCTGCTCGAGCTCCCCGGGCGGATCGGCGCCGAGCGCGGGCGCCGCGTGGTGCTCGTCTTCGACGAGTTCCAGGAGATCGTCTCGCTCGACAGCCAGTTTCCGAACCTCATGCGTGCGGTCTTCCAGGAGCAGCCCGAGGTCGGGCACGTCTACCTCGGCAGCAAGCGGCACGTGCTCGAGCGGATCTTCGAGGACCGCAACGAGCCGTTCTGGCGGAGCGCAAAGCGGCTCGAGATCGGCCCGATCGAGCCCGCCGAGTTCGCCCGCTTCCTCAGGAAGCGGTTCGACGAGACCGAGAAGGGGATCGACGACGAGGCCGTGGGCCGTCTGCTCTCCGCCACCGGCGGGCACCCCTACGGCACGCAGGAGCTCGCCTACTTCGTCTGGGAGCTCGTCCCGCGCGGGCACTTCGCCCGCCTCGCCGACGTCGAGGCCGCGCTCGAGCAGGCGCTGCGCTCGGAGCACAACCACTTCGCCAAGCTCTGGGACGACGCGCCGTACGCGCAGCGGCTCCTCATGCTCGCGCTCGCCGAGGAGCCGACCCGCTCGCTCTACGCCGCCGACTACGCCGAGCGGCGCGACCTGCCGCCCAAGCCGGCGCTCCAGCGAGCCATCGGAGCCCTCGTGACGAAGGAGATCGCCGGCCGCGACCTCGACGGGGGCTACCGGATCATCGAGCCGTTCTTCGCCGACTGGCTCCTCAAGGAGCAGGCCTACCAGCCGAGCCCGGGATCGGCGTAGACCGCCTCGCCTGCGAGCAGGGTGAGGACGACGCGCGCGTCGCCGATCGGGCCGGCGCCAGGGTCGAGCACGTCGCGGTCGAGGACGACCAGGTCGGCCGCCTTGGAGGGCTCGAGCGTCCCGGTCTCGCCCTCGAGGAAGTTCACGTAGGCCGAGCCGGCGGTGAAGGTCGTGAGTGCCGTCGCGAGGTCGAGCCCTTCCTCCGGGAGCAGCGGCTCGAGCCAGCGCGTGTCGGGCGCGATTCGCGTCACGGCCACCTCGATCTCCAGGAGCGGGTTGGCGGTCGACACGGTCCAGTCGCTCCCGAACGCGAGGCGGGCACCCGCCCGCAGCAGGCTCCCGAAGGGATACATGCGCGCCGAGCGCTCCGGCCCGATGAAGGGCTCCGTCAGCTCCTCGACGTAGCCGCTGCGGCAGGCCCAGTACGGCGAGACGTTGGCGACGACGCCGAGCTCGGCGAACCGGGGCAGGTCGTCGGGATGAACGAGTTGGAGGTGCGCCAGGTGGTGGCGCATGTCCCGGCGGCCGTTCGCCTCCTGCGCGGCCTGGACGGCGTCCAGCGCGTCGCGGACGGCGCGGTCGCCGATCGTGTGCATGTGCACCTGGAAGTCGCGCGCGTCGAGGAGCGTGACGATCCGTTGGAGATCCTCGGGCGCGACCATCGAGATCCCGTAGTTGTCGGTGCCGACGTAGGGCTCGAGCAGGGCCCCGGTGAAGTTCTCGAGCACGCCGTCCGTGAAGATCTTCGCGCCGCGCATACGGAGGCGCCCGACCGAGCCCACCGAGCGGAGCTCGATCAGCTCCTCGAGCTGGTCGTCGCCGCGCTCGCGGTCCCAGAGCAGGTTCCCCTCCACCCGCATCGTCAATTCGCCGCGCTCGGCGAGCGAACGGTAGGCGGCGAGCGTGTTCGCTTCGACGCTGGCTTCCTGCCAGGCGGTGATCCCGAGCGCGTGGTGCTCCGCCTGCGCGCCGAGGATCGCCCGTTCCCACTCCTCGTGAGTGGTGGGGGGCAGCAGGTTCATGACGATGAACCTCGCGTCCTCGTGCAGCGTCCCCTGGGGCTCGCCGGACTCGAGCCGCTCGATCCTTCCGCCCGCCGGATCGGAGGTCTCGCGCGTGATCCCGGCCGCCGCGAGCGCGACGGTGTTCACCCAGCCGCCGTGGCCGTCTCGGTTGTCGAAGAAGGCAGGGCGGTCGGGGACGACGGCGTCCAGGTCTGCCCGGCTCGGCGTCCCGCCCTCGAACGAGTCGATCGACCAGCCGGTGCCCACGATCCAGTCGAGCTCGGGGTGCTCGGCCGAGTAGCGGGCGATCGTGTCGAGGCACTCCTCGCGCGAGTCGGTTCCGTGCAGGTCGCACTGCAGGGCGGACGAGGCCGCCTTCGGCCGGGTGGAGGTGGGCGTCCTGGAAGCCGGGCAGGACCGTGCGCCCCTCGAGCTCGACGACCTGCGTGGCAGGCCCGGTCTGGGTCTCCGCCTCGTCGGCGGGGCCGACCCAGGAGATACGGCCGTCGCGGACGGCGACAGCCTCGACGACCGTGGACGCCGTGTCGGCCGTGAAGACGCTGCCGCCCGTGAGGACGAGGTCGGCGGGAAGCGTCACGCGCGGATGCAGGCTGCGAGGTGCGAGGCCGCCGCTCCGGCCGGCGTCCGCAGTTCCGGGTCGGTCACTCGACACTCCGGAATTGCGATCGGGCAGCGTGGGTTGAACCGGCATCCCGAAGGGATCGCGATCGGGTTCGGCGTCTCGCCGCGGAGGATCTGCGGCGCGGTCGTCGTGCGGGGGTCTCGCTTCGGCACCACGGAGATGAGTGCCTTCGTGTACGGATGCTTCGGATTCGAGACCACCTCGCGCGCAGGCCCCTCCTCGACGATCCGGCCCAGGTACATGACCGCGATCCGGTCGGCGAAGTGGGCGGCGGTCGAGAGGTCGTGCGTGATCATGAGGATCCCGAGCCCGCTTCGCCGCAGCTCGTCGAGGAGCGTGAGGATCCCTGCGCGGACGGAGACGTCGAGCATCGAGACACGGGCTCGTCCGCGACGAGGAGCTTCGGGTCGAGCACGAGGCTCGCCGCGATCGCGACGCGCTGGCGCTGGCCGCCGGAGAGCTCGTGCGGGAAACGCTCGCAGGAAGAGCTCGGGCGGGGTCAGGCCCGCTCGAGTGAGGGCGTCGCGGACGCGTGCGTCTCGCTCGTTCGGCTCCGCCGGCCACGCCGTGCACGCGCAGCGGCTCCTCGACCGTGTCGCGGACCCGGAAGCGGGGGTCGAGCGACTCGTACGGGTCCTGGAAGATGAGCTGGGCATGGCGGCGGAGGACGCGCATCCGGCCTCCCGGAGGCCTTGGAGATGTCCTCGCCCTGGAACCGGATCGTCCCGGAGTCGGCGTCGACGAGCCGGAGGATCGTCTGGGCGGTCGTCGTCTTGCCGCTCCCGGACTCGCCGACGAGCGCGAGCATCTCCCCGTCGGTCAGCGAGAACGTGACCCCGTCGACGGCCCGGACGGCGCGCTTGGGGCGGCGAGCCAGCGTGCCCACGAACCCTCGCGGCACCGGAAAATGGGTGACGAGGTTCTCGACCTCGAGGAGAGGCGGGCCGCCGTTCTCGCTCATGGGCCAACCTTTGGTCTATGAGCGGGTGGAGCGAGCCGAAGGCGAGGGACGCTCATGACGCCGCCCGCACAGCCGGATCGTTGAGGTGGCAGGCCGCGGAGTGGCCGGGAGCGGTCTGGAGCATGCGCGGCTTCACGGTCGGGCAGGGCTCGAAGGCGCGGTCGCAGCGCGGTTGGAACGGACAGCCGACGAGCTCGCGGTCGAGTCTCGGGGGCGTGCCCGGGATGGAGACGACCGCATCCGTGCCGTACAGATCGGGCGTGGCCGAGAAGAGGAGCCGCGTGTAGGGATGGCGCGGATCGTGGTAGAGCGTGTCGGTCGGTCCCTCCTCGACGATCTCGCCCGCGTACATGACCGCGGCGCGCTCGCAGACCTGGGCCACGACGGGCAGGTCGTGGGTGACGAGGACGAGCGCGAGCCCGAAGTCGTCGGCGAGCCCGACCAGCAGCTGGAGGATCTGCGCCTGCACCATCACGTCGAGCGCCGTCGTCGGCTCGTCGGCGAGCAGGATCCGCGGCTTGCACGCGAGCGACATCGCGATCGCGGCGCGCTGCCGCATGCCGCCCGAGAACTCGTGCGGGTAGCTGCTCGCCCGAGCGGCGGGAATGCCGACGCGCTCGAGGAGCTCACCGACCTGCCGACGGGCCTGGCGGCCCTCGGCGATCCCGTGGAGCTTCATCGGCTCCGCGATCTGGTCGCCGATCCGCTTCACGGGGTTGAACGCGTTCATCGCGCCCTGGAAGACCATGGCGATGTCCTTCCAGCGGTGCGGGCTGACGCTGTCCTCGCCGTCGAAGAGGATGTCCTCCCCGTCGAGGAAGACCTTGCCGGCGACGCTCGCCGACGACGGCAACAGGCCCATGAGGGCGAGGATGGCCGTGGTCTTCCCGCACCCGGACTCGCCCACGAGCCCGAGCCGCTCCCCCTCGCGCAGCTCGAAGTCCACGCCCTGGACGGCGTGCAGCTCGCCGCCGCCCGTGAGGTCGAACCACACGTGGAGGTCCTCCACCCTCAGGAGCGGGACGGTCATTCGGAGTCCACCGCTCCTTTCAGCGGCCGAAGCCGGAAGCGGCGCACCGCGAGGTGCCCGACGCGAAGGCGCGGGTTGAGTGCATCCTCTCCCGCCATCCCGACCATCGTGCAGGCGAGGATGACGAGGGTCACGCACACGCCCGGCGGGACGATGGCCCACCAGGCATCGTTGAGGACGGCGTCTCCTGTGAACGCGTTTTGGATCAGCTTGCCCCAGGACGTCAGCTCCGGGTCGCCCAGCCCGAGGAACGTGATGTACGTCTCGGCGAAGATCGCGATCGCCACGGTGATGACGGTATTGGCGATCAGGAGCGGCATCACCTGCGGCAGCACATGCTTGCCGATCAGCCGCCGGTTGCCGGCTCCGAGCGCTCTCGCCCGCTTGACGTAGGTGCGCTCCCGCACGCTCTTCGTCTGGGCGCGGATCAGCCGGGCCGTGCTCGTCCAGTAGATGATCCCGATGATCAGGATGATGTTCGTCAGGCTGCGTCCGAAGAGCGCGGCGACGATGATCATGAGCGGGATGTCGGGGATGACCAGCACGTAGTCGGTGATGCGCATGAGCACCGTGTCGCTCTTGCCCCCGTAGAAGCCCGACCAGAGCCCGATCGTTCCGCCGATGAGCATCGCCACCAGGGCGGCGGCGAAGCCGACGATCATCGAGACGCGGGCGCCTTCGATGACGAGCGAGAGCATGTCCGCGCCGGCGTCGTCGGTGCCGAGCCAGTGGGCACTCGAAGGGGGCTCGTAGACCGCGCCGGTCTGCGTGTTCGGATCGTAGGGCTCGATCCACGGGCCGAAGATGGCGAGGAAGGTGAAGAAGGCGAGGATCGCGAGCCCGACGATCATCGCCGGACGCCGGAGTGTCTCGGAGCGCAGGAGGTCCAGCCGTCCGCGCGGTGGGAGCCCCGCGAGGTCGGCGACCGCCGCCTGCTCGTCGAGGGCGGTGGGAGGAACGGTCATGCCTCTACCACCCGCGGGTCGAGCTTTACGTACAGGAGGTCGGCGACCAGGTTGAAGAGGATCACCGAGAACGTCAGGAGGAGGAAGATCGCCTGCAGCACGGGCCAGTCGCGCTGGTCGATCGCCTCGACCGTCTCGAGGCCGATTCCCGGGTACGAGAAGACGTACTCGATCGTGATCGACCCTCCGATGATGAAGCCGAGCGAGAGGGCCATCAGCGTCGTGATCGGGAGCAGGGCGTTGCGGAGGCCGTGCTTGCGGACGATTGCCCAGTTCGAGAGACCCTTCGCGCGCGCCGTCAGCACGTAGTCCTCGCCGAGGGTCTCGAGCAGGGCCGAGCGCGTGATCAGCGCGTAGTCCCCGTACAGGACGAGGCCGAGCGTGAGGGCCGGCAGGATCATGTGCCGCAGGCGGTCGACCATCACGTCCCACGTGGACGCGTCCCCGAGGACGCCTAGCGTCGGGTCCTCGATGCCCGACGTCGGCAGTCCGAGGGCCCCGGCGACGAAGAGGACCATGAGCAGGCCGAGCCACTGCGTCGGCATCGAGTAGAAGGCGAGCGAGGTCCAGAGGCCTGTCTTGTCGAGTACCGTGTCCCGCCGCCAGGCGGAGACCACCCCCGTGATCGTCCCGAAGAAGATGGCGAAGAGGGTGCCGAGAGCGATCATCGGCAGGGTGTTCTTGAGCGGCTCGATGAGCTCGCCTCGCACTTCCTTCTGACTCCGGAGCGAAGTCCCGAGATCGCCGTGGAGGAGGTCGCTCACGTAGAGCTTGTACTGCTCCCACGTGGACTGGTCGAGACCGAGCTCCTGGCGGACCTGCTCCTTGAACTCGGGGCTGCACTGGCGGCACCGGAGCGCGTCTACCGCATCGCCGGGGACCGCCCGGAAGAGCACGAAGTTGAGTGTGATCGCGATGAACACGGTGCCGATCGCGAACAGGACGCGCTTGATGAGGTAGTCGGCCGACCTCACGCCCGGACCTCCGCTCGTCCTCGGCTGTCCGTGCCTACTCGACCATGTAGGGCGACGTCCAGTATTCCTTGGAGTACGCGTTCAGATCCGTCTGGATCCCCGCCCACTTGTCGGAGTGGGCGTCGATGTACTCGTGGTTCGTGAGCTGCGTGTAGACGAAGTTGTCGTAGATCATCTGCTGCATCTCCCAGACGAGCTGCTTGCGCTCCTCGGGGTCGACCAGCGTTCCCTGCCGCAGGTACATCTCGTCGTACTCGGGGTTGTCCCAGCCCGTGTCGCTCCAGGAGCACCACTGGCCCTTCGTGACGACGGAGAGCATGAAGTCCGGGTCGATGTAGCCGACCCAGTCCCACATGGCGATGTCGAAGGTCGCGTAGCCGGTCGAAGCCTCGCCGTCGCAGTTCTCGTCGGTCTCGAGCGCGTAGCTGGCGGTCGTGTCTCCGCCGACCTTCTGCGTCACCTTGACGCCGGCCTCGGCGAATCCCTCCTGCACGATCTCGAAGGAGCGGTCGACGTTGAAGTCGGTCGACGTCGGCGTGATGATCTCGTACTCCATCGGATGTGCTTCCTGGGCGTATTCCCCGGTGGTCGCCGGCGCGATCCGGGTCCCGTCGGAGCCGCGCTCGTAGCCCAGGTCGTCGAGCATCTGGTTCCCGGCCTCGCAGTCGTACTCGAGCGGCCCGAGGTTCGGGTTCTCCATCTCCCCGGCGATGTGGCCGACGAGGCTCTCGACGAGGGAGGCGTAGCCGTTGAACACGACCTCGATGATCCGCTCGCGGTCGACGCACATCGAGAGCGCCTTCTTCACCTGCGGGTCGAGGAGCTCCCGGTTCTTCGGCTTGCGCGGGTTCGAGTTCCAGGTGATGTTCGTCGTCTCGGCTCCGGGAACCTTGTTGACGACGAGGTTGTCGTCCTCTTCCAGGACCTTCACGGCGTTGAACGGGACCTGGTCGACCCAGTCGAGATTGCCCTGACGCAGCTCGGAGATCATCGAGTCCGAGTTGGTGAAGTACGTGAGCGTGACGGCCTCGGCGTTGGACGCCTTCTCGTAGTACCCCTCCCACGGGATGAAGACCGTCGTGCCCTTCTTCTCGTACTCCTTGATCGTGTAGGCGCCTGCCGAGACGACGGGCAGGTTCTGCTCCGGATGGAAGGTCTTCAGGTTCTTCCCGTTGGCGCCCACCAGCGGCTCCCAGACGTGCTGCGGGACGATGAACAGCTGCTCCAGCTGGGCGAGTACGTTGCCGACCGGGGCGTCGTAGTGGATCACGAGCGTGTTCTCGTCCGTCGCCTCCGCGCTCGCCACATGCCCGAGCGCCGGCGCCGCCACCGCGGTCGGCCCGGCCGCGTACTCGATGATGGTGTTGATGGTCCAGGCGGCGTCGTTGGCCGTGAGCGGCTTCCCGTCCGACCACTTCCCGCCGGGCTTGAGGGTGAACGTCCAATCCTTGCCGTCCGGAGAGGTCTCCCAGGACGCCGCCCAGTCGCCCTCGATGACGAGGCCGTCGTCGCCCTGCGCGTACTGAACGAGCTGCGGGTAGATCATCAGCATCGCCTGGTAGGCCTGTGACTCGATGTAGTTGAAGGGGTTGAGCGAGTCGATGTAGTTGACCGAGCCCACGCGGAGGATTCCGCCCTTGACCGGAGTCCCGTCCGTCTTGCCGGTCCCTGTGTCTTCCGCGGAATCACCGTCGCCGCCACACGCGGGGACTGCGACGAGCAGCGCCAGGACTGCAATCACCAACAGCGCTCGCTTCCTCATGCTCTCACTCTCCCTCTCCCCCAGTGGTCAGGCCGGACTGATCGATCGTGAGCGTCCTCGCGTCTGCGTCGAGCGTCGCGGTGACGCCGAGCGGGATGGTCGCGAGGTGCTTCCCGTGCCCCAAGGGAAGCTTGTATAGCACGGGGACGCCCAACGGCTCCAGGTGGACCTCGAGCACGTCCTCGATGGAACGTGTCCTCGGCCAGCCGGGGTGGTCCTTCCAGTCGCACTTCTCCATCTCTCCTACTACGACTCCGCGGACTTCGGCGAGTTTGCCGGAGTGCGCGAGCTGGGTCAGGATCCCGTCGGCCCGGTAGGGCGCGAGGTAGTAGTCCTCGAAGAAGAAAATCGTGCCCTCGAGGTCGATCTCCCACGGCGTGCCCAGGTCGGCATGAGGAGCCAAAGGCAGCCGCCGACGAGCGGAGCAGTCGCCTTCCCGCCGCGAATCGGGCGGACGTAGGGGTCGTCCGGGTTGTCTCGGGACCTTGCCGGCGTCGTTCCCTCGCAGCACGTCGAGGAGCCGCTCCTTCGAGAACGACGTGGTCTCCGGGATCGCCCATGCCGAGGAGCCCGTTCCCGTAGAACGTGGCGAGACCCGTGCGCTGGCGGATCGCGACGTGGAGCGCCGTGATGTCCGAGAAGCCGACGAAGGCCTTTGGGTTGGCCGCGATCGCCTCGAAGTCGAGGAACGGGAGCACCTGCGCCGAGCCGTAGCCGCCCTGCAGGCACTGGACGACGTCCACGTCCGGGTCGGCGAACAGGGCGGCCAGATCGGTCGGCGCGATCTCGCGCATCGCCGGCGACGTAGTCGTCCCGGTCGAGGACGTGCTCGCGAGCTTCACGTCGGTAGCCGCGAGACTCCCACCACTCGACGCTCCGCAGGATGTCGGAACGACTCTCGTACGGGCTCGCCGGCGCGGCGACGCCGATCG
>CAVZIX010000011.1:0-84041 GCA_963775395.1 uncultured Actinomycetes bacterium | reverse complement strand
CGAGCGGCCGGGGAACGCGGTCGAGGGCCAGTGCGTCGACGAGCAGGGTCGCGTACTCGATCTTCCGGCCGCCTCCGCTCCCGAAGAAGCGCCGAAGCTGCTCGTCGAGAGGTCGTCCGCTCCACTCGGGCTGCTTCTGGAGCGTCCGGAAGGAGCGAAGCTCGCCTCGGGCCGCGACGATCCCTTCCACGACCTGCGCGCCGAGCGCGCGGATCAGCTCGTCCTCCAGGTCGGCGACGCAGACGTAGAAGCCCAGCCGCTCCATCTCCGCCCGGGTGAGGTCTGTCCCGAGGCCGGCCCGCTCGAGGCCGCGTCGGAAGTCGTCCTCCTCGCCAACGTCGCAGAGGCCCGCCAGCTTCGCGCCCAGCCCGCGGGGGCCGAACCGCTCCAGGGACCTGCCGATTGCCTGCGCGCCTCCGATCGGCACGATGGAGATGCCCTCGGCGGCGAGTGAGCGGCCGCGGCGGATGGCAAGCGCCTCGAGCGCGCGCTGGTCGCTGATGCCCTCGACCAGCACGACTGTGGGCGCGACGTCGCCGGTCTCGTCGTCGTAGCGCTCCGACGCCTCGAGCCCGAAGCTCGTCGTCGGGTCGAATCCATCCATGTCGTCTTCCTTCCTGGGCGAGTGCAAGCGGGGTGGCCGGCCGGCTTCACGGTGGAGAAGGTGGCCCCGGGAGGAGTCGAACCTCCGCACGCGGATTCGAAGTCCGCCGCTCTATCCACTGAGCTACGGGGCCCGGGTGCGAGTGTAGCGGCGGGTGCCGTCAGGCCTTGGCGGGCGCCTGGAGCTCCACTTCGGCCGGCTGGCCCTGCCGCAGCTCGCGGCTCCGCTCGGCCTCGGCGTTCATCTCGGCCCCGAGGAGGAGCGCGAGCGCGGAGAGCCAGAGCCAGGTGAGCAGGATGATCACCGCCGCCAGCGATCCCCACGCCTTGTTGTAGGAGCCGAAGAGGCTCACGTACACGGCGAAGAGACCCGAGGCGACGAGCCAGACGGCGACGGCGACGACCGAGCCGGGCGTGAGGAAGCGCCAGCGCGGATGGGCGACGTTCGGCCCGAGGTAGAGGACGGCGGCGAAGACGAGGAGGAGCCCCAGGAGGAGGATCGGCCACTCCGCCGTCCACCAGATCCAGCTGAACACGCCCTCGATGCCCAGAGCCTCGCCCACCTCCCCCGAGATGACCGGGCCCATCACGAGGAGCCCGAAGGAGAGCGCGAAGGCGAGCAGCAGGCAAAGGAGCATCGTGAGCGCGGCCAGGCGCTGTCTGAGGAAGCTCCTGGTCTCCTTCCGGCCGTAGACCCGGTTGAGGCCGCGGATGAGGGCGTTCATCGCGCCCGTCACCGTCCAGAGGGCGAGCAGGAGGCCGAGGACGATGAGGACGACCCCGCCGCTCTCGGTTCTCCGTCACGCGGACGAGACTCTCCTCGATGAGCTGGAGCGCCTCGGCCGGAACGACTCCTGTGAGGCGGTCTATCATCGAGTCGATCGTGTCCGGCCCGGCAGTGCGGCTGAACACGCCGACTGCGATCAGGAGCGTCGCAGGGATGGCCAGGAACGCGTAATAGGCGAGCGCGGCGGCGACGTCCGTGATCGCGTCCGCGTTCGCCTGCTTCCCCGCGCGGAGCAGGATCGCCTTCCAGTCGCGGAAGGTGAGGTCGCGAAGACGGGGGTCGGCGAGCTGCGGCTCCCCGTGCTCCGGCTGTGGGCCGGTCGCGCCCTCGGGAAGCCGGTCGTCGTCGCTCACAGGTGCAGTTGTACCCGCCGGTTATCGTTCGGTACACGCGGGCGTGGCGGAATTGGCAGACGCGGCGGGTTTAGGTCCCGCCGGGCGAAAGCCCTTGGAGGTTCGAGTCCTCTCGCCCGCATTAGGCTTCTAACCAGCGCGGTTTAGGCGCCGTCGTCAGCCGCGGTGTCCACTAGCTGCCTAAACGAGTCGAACCGAGCGCGTCAAATGCTTCGGCCCCGTGGCCCTAGGGGCGGCTAGTTGCCTGTAAGCCGGTCGTAGTAGGCGCTTGCGATTTCCAAAGCCTGCTCTTCGGAGACAGACCCCGGCGGCCCAAAAAGAACCACGGTGTACACGAACGCACCGTTGGTGAATCCCACCAGGTAGTCGTCGGAGGGACGTTGGTTTTCGGTTCCGACCCTTTCGATGTCCTCGGCCGTTGCGAGGCGGCGGATGCCGCGAGCACCCTCAATGTCATCCACGTCGAAGTCGCTCCACTGCACGGCACAGCTCTCCGGGCATGGCTTCTTCGCGTCCGCTGCAAGCCAGTCGAGTGCGCTCTTCGCCCCGTCCTCGGACTCAAGCTCGATGAACGAGCTGATGACGTGAGGCGCGGTGTCCGTATGCGTCTCCCCGAAAAAGCGGGTGTCTATACCCGCGCCCTTGAAGCCAGCCTCCTGAAAGACGGTCGTCATCTCGTCGCCGGGATCGATCGCTAGCTCGCTGAGTGCTGAGAGGCCCGCCTCCGGCTGCCGTGTCTCGACCGGATCAGGCTTCGAGCCGGGGGCGTCTTCTTCCGTCAAGAACCGCTGCGCTGGCGGGAGCGGGGCGGCCGTATCATCGTCACCGCCGCAGGCGACGAGCGTGATCATCGCTACTGCCGCGAGTAGTGGGATGAGGCGCACGGGCGGCCGATGTTACCGAGCGGAGCGGCGGCCTACAAGCAAGCGTAGCCTGCCTTCAGCCTGCCTACGCAACTAATGGCCGAACTCGCCCTCGCTGGCCGTTGAGCGGTCGAAGGCATCCAACAGGTCGCGCTCGCGCTCTTCGGCGTCGGGCGCCAGGTGTCCGTACGTCGCGTCGATCATCGCCAGCGACGTTCCCATGCGCCGGGAGAGCGCGAACAGCGACACGCCGGCCGCGAGGCTCCAGGTCGCGTATGTGTGGCGGCAGTCGTAGATCCGCCGATGCTCAATCCCTGCCGCGCGGAGCGCGGGCTTCCACTCACGTTCGCGCCACTTGCCGAGCTCGACGTGTCCGCCCTTCGCCGCGGGGAAAAGCAACGGCGAGTCGAGGCGAGGGGGGAGGGCGTCAATCGCGTCGAGGACGCGCTGACGTAGCGGGACGCGCCGGCGCTGGCGGCTCGACTTCGCGCACGGCTTGAGCACGCCCTGCGTGTAGACCCGCTCGACCGTCGCGACGCGCGCCTCGCGGTCGACATCACGGCGCTCGAGCGCCAGCCACTCCTCGGGTCGCAGGCCGGTGCCTGCGGCGAAGGTGACGATCGGGCCGAAGCGCGGGCCGAGCTCGGCGGCGATCGCGGCGATCTCCTCCCATGACTCGAACGGCCGGATTTCGGGCGCCTTCGGTTTCGGGTTGCGGATACCCTCCGCGGGGTTCCGCTCGAGCATCTGCCACGCGACCGCCTGGCGCAGCACCTGCTTCAACGAGCGGAAGACGCCATGACGGGCGCCCGGTGAAAGTGACGCCCGCCATGCGGCGAGGCTGGCCGGAACGAGCCGGTCGATCCGCACGCCCCCGAAGGCGGCGACGGCCTGACGGAGATCGGAGCGGAGCTTCCTGATCGTCGCCGGGTCGGCTTGATGTTGCGCCAGGTAGCTCTCGACGAGCTCCGCGAGCGCGATCTCCTCCCGGTAGAGCCCGCCGATCCGCGGCGTGTGGTCCGGCAGCGACGAAGGACGAGCAGAAGCACAACGCCAGAGGGAAACGGCCCGCCGGCTCGCCGAGCAAGGACACGACCCAGAGAAACTCGCCGCCGACATCAGGGGCCTCTGAGCAACCATGCCGGTGAAGGCCCGCCCCCACCACGGGCGGTACTTTCAGGGCCGGACGTGTCCGGAGTGCCAGCGGGAGCGCAACCGCCGAACCAGCCGGCGGCGAGGGTCGTCCACCCGGCGGGGGTACGACACCCACTGGCAGCAGCTGGCCGCCGCCGCGTCCGGGCGCAGCCGTGGTGCTCCGCCTGTCGATCGAGCCAGACCTGACCGTCGACCGCACCAACCCCGAGACACGCGGCCGACCCGGGCTCGCGCTCGCAGACGTTCAAGTCCTGTGCCGTTCCTGCAACAGCCGCAAGGGCAACCAAAGCGTTCCTAAGCCGCAGGCAACCAACAGGTCCAATCGACCCGTCGCAGGACCGGGAAAGCCGGATGGTGGCCGCGCAGAACCCGTCTTTTTGGGTGCCGGGCCGCCGACCACCCGCCCAGTCCTCCGGGAGGAACTTTGTCCAGAAAGTCCCAAGAACCCGGTAGGGCGGTGAACGCCGTGGCGAAGTGCGAAACGTGCGGCAAGCCGCTCGAATACCGGGGGATGGGGCGGCCGCGGAAGTTCTGCGGCGAGGGCTGTTACGCGATTGCTCATAACTGGCGCCGGCGGCGGGTGCCCAGCTACGTTTACGACGCGGATCTCAGGCGGACGGTTCCGAACCCTGATCCGCGGCCGAAGTCGAGGGTGCGGTGACGGCGAGGCGTGTGCCGCTCTAGAGGTCGGAGCCGTGGCGCTATCGAACGATGATCCCGTCCACGGACACGGGCCCAACGAGCACGTCGATCAGGATCGTGCGCGATCCAGCCGACGCGAACGTGTGTTGGAAGACGACCCTCCGCGGCCCGCTGAAGGCGATCAGATCGACCGTCCCCAGGAGTACCCCGTCGACCCACACGTCGGCCATGCCCCCTCCGCCCGGCGCCACCCAGGCGACGTACTGACCGTTGAAGCTGTAGCTGGCTGTGGCGTTCGCGTCCGAGGAGCTCTGGAGCGTTCCGAGGAAGTCGTCGGGCGTCCCGCCCGTCGCCCACGTGCCGGTGTATGTGAGGGCGTCGTCGTCGACCGGGACCGAAACGAGCCGGATGGGGCTCACCGTCGAGTTGCCCTGTCTGTCCGCGGCGACGACACGGAACTGGTCGTCGTTGTCCTCGGCGGAGACGTGGTGGTAGCTCTTCGGCCCGCCCGTCGTCCCGCTGTCGACTGTGGTCCAGCTCGGCGTCCCGAACGGGCGATGCTGGAGCTGCCAGCTGCGCAGCCCGGCGCCTCCCGTATCCGAGACAGTGAACGAGACGTCGTACTCGATGTCGGCCGGAATCGCCGGAAACGACGTCAGCACGATGGCCGGGGCCGTGATGTCGTGGAGGACGCGGCCGACGTTGGGCGCTTTGTCGATGCAGCCGCGGCTGCACCCCCCGGCCGCCCTGTACTGGGAGTGCGCTTTCCAGCGGTAGCCGACCGGGTTTCCGAGTCGGGAGCGGAGAATGGAGACGCGCACAGTTCGGGCGTTGGGCCTCGAGGCGGACGCGGACCCGAGGAAGCGTCCGTCCGGCAGTCTGAAGACGCGCGCGACCATGCGGCCGTTCGCGGAGAAGATAATGACCAGGCGCTCAAGGGCGGGATCCGCGTCCGTGCTGATCTCGAGCGCGAAGAGGTTGGGCGTGTTCGGGCCGAGGAGGCCGACCCGCCACGTGCTGAACGTCGAGATCGTGTGGACCACACGCACACCGGCGTGCCCGTGGCTCGCCGCGCGGATGTCGAGCGGGCCCGGGCGGTCGTTCCCGTCAGAGATTCGTCTCGTGTCCGCGTACGCGTTCCCGACAGCGAACAGCGAGACCAGCAGTGCGGTCAGCAGCGTCACCTGCCGCCGGGGACGTGCGAGCTGCATAGCTCCCTTCTACCGTGGAGTTGGTCCAGCGTACTCCTTTGTTGAGATCGTCACAAGGGCGCCGGCGGGCGAGTCAAACACAACGCCGATGGCGACGGTCTTCCAGAGGGAGCCGTCCCTGTCCCGAACGGCCATCTAGGCACACCGCTGTCGCCGACGTAGCCTGACCTGGCCGGGGCGCAGGTCAGGGTAGTCCTAGGCTCACCTTGCGGCCCGCGCCGGGGGCGCTGGCGGTGGTCGACGATCAGTGAATCATCCAGAGGATTCTCCCACGCCACATCGGCGCAGCCCGATCTTGCGGGCCAGCGATTGGCGCTCCTCTGCGGTGCTCGTCAGCTGTTCCGGCAGCTGCGCTACCTTCGCCTCGTCCTCGCTCTGGAGGGCGTCGATGAGTTCACTCGCTGTGTCAGCCTGACGATCGGCGAGAGCAAGCCACTGGTCTACATCAGGCTCTAGGCTTGCTGGCGGGTCAAGCTCTTTCAGCTCGCTGTTCACCTGTACTAGGAGCCGGAGATTCTCTTGCGCAAACTCAACGATCTCGGCCTGTGTTTGAGGTAGTTCGAGCGCGTCGGATTCCGCACGTACGCGGAGACAAATCTCCTCGGCCTGCTGAACGTATTCGTCCTTCGTTAGCTCGTCCCCACCACTCCACCGCCGCAGGCGGCAGCGAGGACGAGGAAACCCAACGCCATCGGAAGGACTCGGCGTAGCCTCACGGCGAGTTTTCTACGCCGTTCGAGCCCAAGTAGCAAGTGTCTCGCGTGGCGGCGGGTGTCGACTGGCACTGGCAGGGTAGTCCTAGGGTCACCTTGCGGCCCGCGCCCTGGCTACCTCGGGCTTCGGCTCCGCGGGGACGGTTGCTTGGTGGCCTGCTGGCTACGCAACCAGGGGGCCAGGAGGTGCTGGAAGCCTGGAATCAGCAGGTAGACCATCATCGGCACCACCCCGGCGGTGATTGCGAGCGTGCGCACCGCCAAGGGCCAGCCTTGGATCTTCGGCCCGGCAAGCCACAGGATGAGTGTGATGCTTGGGTAGATGGCCAGCCAGACGACGACTGCCGTCTTCCAGCGCGGCGGCATGACCGGCGGCAGCCTAGAGATCGTCGCCCTCGATCACAACCCCGGCCGCCGGCAGCTCCCGCTCGACCTTCTCGAACCGTGGCACCGGCCCGCCGGTGACTTCGGCGAGCCAGAGCGCGAACGCAGCCGGGTAGTGCTCCTCGGCGATGCCGCGCTCGACGTAGCGGTCGAAATCGTCGACACCGGGCACGCCGGCAGCGTAAACGCCCTCGGTCAACAGCCCGCCGGAGCGAACACTGGGAGGCGCGGCTACCACCACAGCATGTACATACAGATGCACGAGACTCCCAGAACATGCGCTGCGGCTCGCAGAGCGGTTCTTAGGTCTTAAGCGCGGGCCGTCAGTCGTCCGAGTCTTCCGGGACGCGGGCAGGGTAGTCCTAGGGTCACCTTGCGGCCCGCGCCCTGGCCTTTTGCGAGGGAACGCGACGCCCAAAACGGCCATCTAGGCAGCCGCACCGCTACCCCGTAGCCTGAGCACCGGGGCGTGGGCAGGGTAGTCCTAGGGTGTCCTTGCGGCCCGCGCCCGGGCGAGCGGCCAGTCGCCGATCCGCGACCTTGAGTTGTGCAGGTGGCGGTTGTAGCATCGAGCACGTGGTGGGGCTGGGCCGTCTGCCGGTTCTGTGCGTGCTGGGGATGATCCTTTTCCCCTCGGCCACCGGGTGGGCCTCCACAGCATCGGCGTCCGAGCAAGCAGTGCACTACACCGCTGGCCCCGGCGAGACGAACGCTGTTGTCGTCACGATCCAGGACGAGGATGTTCGCATATCAGATCCCGGGGCGACCATCTCCGTGGGACCGGGTTGCGTCATGGACGGGGCTGACGCGCTTTGCCTGGACGTCTTCGCGACCGCTTTCGTCGACCTCGGCGACGGGGACGACAGCGCGGACCTCTCCGGGATCGACATCGCCATTGCGACAGGCGGACCAGGAAACGACGAGATCCTGGGCGCCGGTTTCGCGAGCTCTTACCAAGGTGGCCCGGGGAATGACCGCCTGACGGGCGGCGGCGGGGCGGACAGGCTGATCGGGGGTGATGGAGATGACCAACTGCTCCTCATGGCAGGGGATTTCGACCAGGGCTGGGGCGGCTCCGGGAACGACACGATCGTCGGCGGGTCCGGCGCCGATGAGCTTGTTGGGCAATCGGGCGATGACACCCTGAGGGGCGGCCCCGGATTCGACCGCCTCGAGGCGGTCGGCAGGAACCTTCGCCTCACACCGACCGCGCTCGTGGGCCACGGAAGCGACACGTTGAGCGGAATCGACTTGGCGTGGCTCTCCGGAGGCAACGGAAACAACGTCATCAACGCACGAACTTGGCGCGGCCGCACCTATATTCGCGCCAGCGGCGGCGATGACGTGATCGTCGGCGGCTCCGGCGACGACACCATTTCGGCCGGCTGGGGTAACGACCGCGTCGCAGGCGGCGCTGGGCGCGACCTCCTCGCGGGAGAGGCGGGCAACGACCTCCTTCTCTCGCGTGACCACCAACCTGATCGCGTCGGCGGAGGGCCGGGGCTGGATCGCGCACACGTCGACCGACTGGACACGACGCGGCTGATCGAAGTCTTCCTCCCATGACTCGCTCCGAAGCCGAGCTCGAACTCGAGACCGTGTCGGCCAGGAGGGTTGCCCTTGGTTGGCCTTGGCTGATTGTGTGGGCGAGTGTTGTTTTCGCTCTTGCGGATGCGCCCCCGGCCGGCGCGTTCGGATGTCTCGAGGAACCAGCGACGATCGTGGGAACTCCCGGTGACGATGTTTTGGTGGGAACGAACGGCCCAGACGTCATCTACGCCCGCGCGGGCAACGACCTCATCCGCGGCCGCAAAGGGGGAGACATCATCTGCGCAGGCCGCGGCACTGACATCGTCTATGGCGGCCCGGGAATGAACTTCCTCCTCGGAGGCATGGACGACGACGTACTAGTCGGAGGGGCGTCTTCCGACGGGCTTGGTGGCGGGTTCGGCGACGACCTCCTGGTGGGTCATGAAGGCGGCGACCGCCTCGATGGCGGTGACGGGTCGGACGTCCTCCGCGGCGGCTGGGGCCATGACGAACTCGAGGACGGTCGCGGAGACGACTTCGTTCTCGGTGGACTTGGCAGCGATGACTTCCAGCTCAGAGGGGCGGACCCCGGCGGGGATGACTTCTACTCCAGTGGAGGTGGCACGAGAGACGCACTCTCATTCTTCTTCGCGCCCGCCTCCGTCGATCTTTCCCTCGGACGGACACTCGCGGGTGTCTTCGGCGACGATCGCTTCGTCGGCCCATGGGACATGCTCGAAGGAACCATGCATCCCGATACGTTGATCGGCGACGCTGGCACGAACGTGATCCTCGGCCAAGGGGGCAACGATCACATCGAAGGGCGAGCCGGCGACGATCACCTCTTCGGGGGCGCAGGCACCGACCGTCTCGACGGCGGCGACGGAATCGACGAATGCCTCGAGGGCGAGACCGTTCTCTTCTGCGAGCCGTAGGCAGCCGGTTCTCACAGGAGCGTCCCGAACGGCCATCTAGCCACGCATCCCTCGCCGTCATAGCCTGAACCTCGCCGGGGGTGTGGGCAGGGTAGTCCTAGGGTCACCTTGCGGCCCGCGTCCCGGTGCCCAATCTATGCCCAAACGTCCGAGAACCCGCTCACGGGGCCAAGCGGCCTTCGGGGTACCACAGTGCTCGCAACCCTAGGGGCCAAGCCACTTCGCGCCCCTTCGGACCCCTAGCCGCCAACCCCTCGGGGAACCCCTTGGAGGTTCGAGTCCTCTCGCCCGCATCGGTCCGTTTTCTGAGCGCGCTAGAATGCGTGTAGCAAACGCTCGCCGACCTCTTTGACCTCCGTCTGGCCAATCTGGCCTGGAGGGCAGGAAGGAGAGGTCGTGGAGACCTACGTCCGCAAGCAGAGCGTCTCCCGGATAGCGAATGACCGCCTCTACAACGTGCTGTGGGGCTTTGAAGTAGAGGAAGGAGCCTTCCTCTGTGAGTGCAAGGACTCCTGCGAGGTGAGAGTCCTGATGACGCCCCCGGAGTACGTGCGCATGTGTGACCGGCATGAGCTCGTCCACGCACCCGGTCACGACGGTGGGATCGATCTCGGCATAGTCCCCGCGCGCGGCGGAACCTAGAGCTCGACCGTCGCTCCCACTCCAGAGACGGACGGCCCCGTGGGCCGCTACCCTGGCTGCGGGACTCGCCGTCCCCCAAGTAGGGGTTGAAGTCCATCGCGTTTCCAGCCGACAACATCCTGTAGATGACTGCGGCCCGGGACATCCGTTTTGTCATTCGGCTTGCCGTGCTCGCGACGGTGGCCGTGGCGGCGCTCGCCTTCACGCAGGTCGCCGACGCGTCCTACATCCTCGCGCGGAACGCGACGGGCGTCAGCCTCAAGACCAACGCCAAGGGCGATATGGCCCTCGTGACCTACAGGGATTCGCGCGGCTGGCACCGCGTCCTCGCCTGGGGCGCCGTCAACGCGCGCCCGAGGCCGACCCGCAGCGTCAAGCAGATCGAGTTCAAGCTCGACTACTCGGGCGGCTACGGCAAGTTCGGCAGGCCGATCTGGAAGACGTTCCGCGACTACTCGCGCGCGTACGACGGCCCGACGCTCCCGTTCGTGGTCGTCGCCAAGAAGGCGCGCAACGGCTCCTACTGGGTGCTCCAGCGCTGGCAGCGGATGCTGCCGAACTACGGCGTCCGGCCGTGGAAGGCTTCGCAGCGCGTCTGGGAGCTCCGGCTCTCGCACTTCACCGGCGACCCGGGCCAGCTCCAGATCTGGCTCGACTGGGCCTACGGCGGCCGGTTCCACAACCTCTTCGGCCTCTACACGTACAAGGGCAATCCGTACTACGGCTTCGGCTCCACCGCGTACGGCAACCCGACCGACGGTTACGGGCGCCTGCTCTACGTCGACACCTTCAACTCGGCGTACGGCCAGGGCTGGAAGCGCGAGAACTCGTTCCTCACGCACCGCCCGCTCGGAAACTACTGCTACGGCTTCTTCCCGCACACGCCGCCCCCGTACTACCCGGGCAACGCGAGGCGGCCCGCCGGGCACGGGACGCAGTACCGCGCGATCATGGACGGCCCCGGCGTGGCGCCCGACGTCATGTGGTCGGGAGCCGGCCTGGACGACTACGACTCGTCGAATCCGGCGCATGTCCAGCACGAGCAGGACATGAACGCGCTGCGCCAGTCGCAGATCGCGTCCGACCCGGACGACAAGTGCACCTATAACTAGGGCCGAGCGCCGCTAGGCGCGAGGGAGCACGAAGAACGCGATCGCGGCGAAGTGGCAGCCGGCCGCGGCGATCGTCATGAGATGGAAGACCTCGTGGTAGCCGAAGACGGCCGGCGCGGGATCCGGCCGCTGGATGACGTACACGATTGCCCCGAGCGTGTAGAGGACGCCGCCTGCGACGACAAGCGCCACTCCGGCAGACCCCGTTTCGGACAAGATCTGCGGGAAAGCGACCACGCCGACCCAGCCCAGGCTTAGGCCCGCGAGGGCGGCAACCCATTTCGGCGCGTCGACCCAGACCAGGCGCTGCGCGATCGCCAGCGCCGCGCCGATCCAGACGACGCCGAGAACCGAGAACTGCCAGGCGCCCGAGAGGACGAGCAGCCCGTAGGGCGTGTACGTCCCGGCGATGAGGAGGTAGATGGCGGCGTGGTCGAGGCGCCGCATCATCCGGCGTGCTGCCGGACGCCACGTCACGCGGTGATAGAGCGCGCTCACCCCGAAGGTGAGCACGAGCGCAGCGCCGAACACCGCACCGGCAAGCCGCTCGCGGGCACCGGGCGCGGTCGCGACCAGCACCACGCCGAGCGCGGAGAACACCACGAAGGCCCAGAGGTGGAAGACCCCGCGTAGCCGGGGTCTCTCCAGGGTTGTCGACGAATCCAGCTCTACCACTTCGAGCGGCGACCGCGGCGGCTCGTATAGACGAGCTTCGGTCGTGCCGACGTCATGCCGGCGCTCTCGAACTGCTCTCTGTGACCGAGCCTGCCGGCGACGCGGCTGGCGTCGGCCTGCTGCTCGGGAAGGACGAAGGTGACCGCGATCCCGCTCTTGCCCGCGCGGCCGGTGCGGCCGGTGCGGTGGAGGTAGCCCTTGTCCTCCTCGGGCGGGTCGAAGTTGATGACGTGCTCGATGTCGTCGATGTCGAGCCCTCTCGCAGCGACGTCGGTCGCGACCAGCACGGGCACGTTGCCGGTCTCGAAGCGGCGCAGCGCCCGCTGGCGGGCCGACTGCGACATGTCGCCGTGCATCGCCTCGGCCTTGACGCCGTGGCCGCGGAGCTTGCGCACGAGCCGGTCGGCGCCGCGCTTCGTCCGGACGAAGACGAGCGTGCGGCCGTCCTCGATGCGGAGGTGGTCGACCAGCGTCTCGACCTTGTTGTTCTGGCTGACCGAGACGAAGCGGTGCTCGATCTCGCCCTCGGCCCGATCGGCCGGCGCCTGCGCCTCGAAGCGGGCCGGGCTGCTCGTGTACGAGCGCGCGAGCTCGCCGACCTCGCCGTCGAGCGTCGCCGAGAAGAACATCGTCTGTCTGTTCCTCGGAACGCGGCGCACGATGCGGTCGACCTGCGGGCGGAAGCCCATGTCGAGCATCCGGTCGGCCTCGTCGAGGATGAGGATGCGGATGTGCGACAGGTCGATGAGCCTGCGCTGCGCCAGATCTTCGAGCCGGCCCGGCGTCGCCACGATCACGTGGGCGGTTCGCGCTTCCGTCGCCTGGCTGCGGAGCGGGACGCCTCCGTACACGGACGCGACCTTGAGCCCCTTGGCGCGAGCGAGCGACTGAAAGTCGTCGGTCACCTGCACTGCGAGCTCACGCGTGGGAACGAGGACGAGCGCGCTCGGGCGAGCGTCCTTTGATGTCGTTCGCTCGACGATCGGGATCGCGAAGGCGAGGGTCTTGCCCGAGCCCGTCGGCGACTTCGCGAGCACGTCGAGCCCCGCGAGTGCGTCCGGTAGGACGAGGGACTGGATCATGAACGGCTGCTCGATCGAACGAGCGGCCAACGCGTCGCTGACAGGATCGGAGACCCCGAGCGCGCGGAAAGGCTGTGACATTGGCGTTCTACTCCTTATGTGTTCGAGACTCGCCTGGCCCCGAAACACCCGAAGGAGGAACGAAGAAAGCTCATCTCACGGTCGACCGAATGCCGACCTGACTGCACTGACAGTAGCAGGAAGCTCGGCGGGAGCCATCCCGCTCCCTCGCTCGTCCGACCTGCAGGACGGGGAGAATGCCCCCATGCGAGTCTCGGCGAAGGTGGACTACGCGTTGCGCGCTTCTCTCGAGCTGGCCGCGGCGGGGGAGGGGCCGACAAAGGGGGAGCGCATCTCCCAGGCCCAGGACATCCCCCTCAAGTTCCTCGAGAACATCCTGCTCGAGCTGCGTCACGCGGGGCTCGTCCAGAGCCAGCGCGGGGCGGAAGGGGGCTACTGGCTCGCACGCCCGCCGGCCGAGATCAAGCTCGCGGACGTGATCCGCGCGGTCGAGGGGCCGCTCGCCAACGTCCGGGGTGCACGCCCCGAGACGATCGAGTACGCGGGGCCCGCCGCCAAGCTGCAGGACGTGTGGATCGCCATGCGCGCGAACCTGCGCGCCGTCCTCGAGGAGCTGACCCTTGCGGACGTGGCCTCGGGGAAGCTGTCGCCGGAGATCGAGGCGATCACGGCAGAACCTGAGGCATGGGAATCCCACTGAAGACGGTCGTCCGGCTCGGCCGCACGTAGATGATCTGACCCTCGAGGAGCTCCAGCTCCTCGACCTCGCCGCGGGTCACCTGCGCGGAGACGTGGCGCCCGTCGTCGAGCACGAGCTCGACCCGAACCTCGAACCCGAGGTGCACGATGCGCTCGACCATCGCTTCGCTCGTCGTGCCGTTCGGTTCGAGCCGGAGCTCGAGGTCGTGTGGGCGGATCCAGGCCTCACCCAGGCGGTTGACCGGTCCGACGAAGCTCATGACGAACTCATTCGCCGGGTGCTCGTAGAGGTCGCGCGGTTTGCCGCTCTGCTCCACGCGCCCCTCGTTCATGACGGTGACCCGGTCGGCTACGTCCATCGCCTCCTCCTGGTCGTGCGTGACGAGCACCGTCGTCACGTGCACCTCGTCGTGGAGGCGGCGCAACCAGGTGCGGAGCTCCTTGCGCACGCGAGCGTCGAGCGCGCCGAAGGGCTCGTCGAGGAGGAGCACCTTGGGCTCGGCCGCAAGCGCGCGGGCGAGCGCCATGCGTTGGCGCTGGCCGCCCGAGAGCTGAGCGGGGTAGCGGTCGGCGAACCCGTCGAGCTGCACGAGCCCGAGCAGCTCGTCGACGCGCGAGCGGATCTCGGCCTTCGGCCGCTTCCGGATCGTCAGCCCGAACGCGACGTTGTCCCGCACGGTCATGTGCTTGAAGGCCGCGTAGTGCTGGAAGACGAAGCCGACGCCGCGCTTCTGGGGCGGCACGCCGGTGACGTCCTGGCCGAGGATCGAGACGTCCCCGGCGTCGGGCTCCTCGAGGCCGGCGATCATGCGGAGAAGTGTCGACTTTCCGCTTCCGCTCGGCCCGAGCAGCGCCGTGAGGGACCCGCTTGCGATGGCGAGCGAGACGTTGTCGACGGCGACGAACCCGTTGTCAAACCGCTTCGTGACCTGGCGGACGGCGATCGACATCCGCGACCTCCTTGTGAGTCTTTGGCTTGAAGATGTTCATGGCGACGAGCGTCAGCACGGCAAGAAGCGCGAGCACGAGGGAGGTCGTGTACGCGGCCACCTCGTTGAAGCGCAGGTACTCCTCGTCCACGTGGAGCGTGAGGGTCTCGGTCTTGCCGGCGATCCGGCCCGAGACGACGGCGACGGCGCCGTACTCGCCGAGTGCACGCGCGGTCGTGAGGACGACGCCGTACGCGACGCCCCAGCGGATGGCGGGCAGCGTGACGCGCCGGAAGGTCTGGAAGCGCGAGGCGCCCAGCGTCCAGGCGGCCTCGTCCTGGTCGGTCCCGACCTCGCGGAGCACCGGGATCACCTCGCGGACGACGAACGGCAGCGTCACGAAGATCGTGGCCAGCACGATCCCGGGCGTGGAGAAGATGATCTCGATCCCGTTTTCGGTGAGCCAGCCGCCGAACCAGCCGTCCTGGCCGTACACCAGGATCAGCGCCAGGCCGACGACGACCGGCGAGAGTGCGAGCGGCAGTCCGATCATGGAGTTGATCAGCCAGAGCCCGCGCTTCGGAGGCCGGCGGACGAGCGCCATCGCGCAGGCGACGCCGAAGATCGTGTTGGCAGGGACCGCGATCCCCACCGCGATCAGGGTGAGCTTGAAGGCGGAGAGGAACGCCGGGTCCGTGAGCGCCTCCCACACCGGCGTGAGCCCGTCCCGAAACGTGTAGTAGACGATCATCGAGAACGGGAGCGCGAGGATCAGCGCCAGGTAGCCCAGTGCGAGCGCGCGCAGCGTGTACCGCGAGCCGGCGCCGCTACGCATCGTGCCTCCGGCTGCGGCGCTCGAGGACGTCGGCGACCGCCAGGACGACGAACGAGAAGACGAGCAACACCACCGAGACCGCGGCCGCCGCGGCAGCGTCGTCGCTCTCGATCGACTTGAAGATGTTCACCGAGGCGACCTCGGTGTCGAAGGGGATGTTCCCCGAGATGAGCACGATCGAGCCGAACTCGCCGACGGCCTTTCCGAACGAGAGCGCGGCGCCGGAGAGCATCGCAGGCATCAGGTTGGGGAGGACGATGCGCCGGAACGTCGTGAACGGCCGCGCGCCGAGCGATGCGGCCGCCTCCTCCATCTCGCGGTCGAGCTCGAGGAGCACCGGCTGCACGGCGCGAACGACGAAGGGGAGCGTGACGAAGAGGAGCGCGACGACGATCGCGGCCCGGCTGTAGGCGACGTTGACGCCGAGCGGGCTCTTGGGCCCGTACACGGCGAGCAGCGTCAGCCCGGCGACGATCGTCGGCAGGGCAAAGGGCAGGTCGATCATCGCGTTGACGACGCTCTTGCCGCGGAAGTCGTCGCGGACGAGCACCCAGGCGATGAGCGTGCCCGTGATCGCGTTCACGAACACGACCACCAGCGAGGCGACGAACGTGAGCTTGAGCGCCGCGACCGCCGCCGGCGCGGTCACCTCGTTCCAGAACGCGGAAAGGCCGCCCTCGAACGACGTCGCGATCACCGCCGCGATCGGGATGAGGACGATGAGCGTGAGGTACGCGGTCGACAGCCCCAGAACGAGGCCGCCGGCGCGCCTGGACTTCCCAGTGCGCGCCGGCAGCCTGACCGCTTCGGAACTAGTCGTCAGTGGGGACTCCCAGCTCGTTCTCGATGTCGAGGAAGATGCTCTCCTCGCGGTCGAAGAAGCGCGTGCGGACGTCCGCCCACCCGCCGAGGTCGGCGATGGTGAAGAGACCGGCCGGGCCCGAGGAGTCGAACTCCGTCTCCACGCCCTCGACCACCGGGCGGTAGCCCTTGGAGGCGAACACTTCCTGGGCCTCGGGCGTGTAGAGGTAGTCGAGGAACGCCTGGGCTCCCTCGGGGCTCTTCGTCGTGTTGACGATCGCCGCCGGGTTCTCGATCAGGATCGTCTCGTCGGGCACGACGTACTCGATCGGCTGCCCGGCCTGCTGGGCGAAGATCGCCTCGTTCTCGTAGGCGAGCATCACGTCGCCCTTGCCGCCGGCGAACGTCTGCAGGGCCTCGCGCGCGCTCTTGTCCTGCACCGGCACGTGCTCGAGGAAGAGCTCGCGGAGGTACTCGATCGCCTCCTCGTCTGACTTGCCCTGCTCGAGCTGCGCGCCGTAGGCGGCCATGATGTTCCACTGGGCCCCGCCGGACGTGAACGGGTTGGGCGTGATGACCTCGATGCCGTCCTTGAGGAGGTCGTCCCAGGACTGGATGTTCTCCGGGTTGCCGGGCCGGACGGCGAAGACGACCACGGAGTTCGTGAGAATTCCGTCGTACTCGTTCTTGTTCCAGTCCGCGTCGATCAGCCCCGCTTCGACGAGGGCGGCCACGTCGGGCTCGAGCGAAAGGTGGACGACGTCGGCGGGCAGGCCCTCTTCGACGGCCCGGCGCTGCTCGCCGGACGCGGCGTAGGACTCCTCGAAGTCCCACCCTTGGCCGGCGTCGGTCTCCTTGAAGGCTGGGATGATCTCCTCGTAGGCCTCGCGCGGCGTCGAGTAGGCGACGAGCGAGAGCGTTCCACCTCTCCGCCGCCTCCGCCGGAAGCTCCGGCGTCGTCACTGCCGCCGCAGGCGGTGGCGACGAGGAGTAGGAGTGCTGCGAGCGCGCCGAGGGCGCTCAGGAGGGCGATGCGAGTGCGCTTGTGTGCCACAGTAACGGTTACCCCACTTTCTCTACTAGTTGAGTGGGAGTGATATAGCACTCTTATAGGAGTGTCAAGTCCAGACCGCATTCCGTCAAGGCTGCGGTGGGATAGCGTCCGCTCCATGTCCGTCCTCGAGCGCGACGACGCACCGCCGGCCCGCGTGATCGACCTCGTCGAGCCGTCCGTCGGGCTCGACGCCGTCGTCGTCATCGACCACGAGCTCTTCGCGACCTCGGCGGGAGGGACGCGGATGATCCCGGACGTGACGGCGGACGAGGTCGCCCGCCTCGCGCGGGCGATGACCTGGAAGCTCGCGGTCTGCGGCGTACCGTACGCCGGCGCGAAGGCCGGGATCCGCTTCGCCGGCGGCGACCGCGAGGCCGTTCTCGCGGCCTTCATCGACCGCGTCCGGGACTGGCAGGACTTCTTCCTCACAGGGCCCGACATGGGGACGCACCCGGACGACTTCCTCGCGCTCGAGCCCGAGGGGAGCCCGACGCCCATCTGGGCGCGCGAGCACGAGGGGATGGGAATGGACGACCTGGCGGTCGGCTACGGGATCCGGGGCGCCGCCGCGGTCGCCCTCGAACGGCTCGGACGGCCCTTCGAGGGCGCGAGCATCGCGATCGAGGGCTTCGGCAAGGTCGGGGCGGGCACGGCTCGTGCGTGCACGGAGGCAGGCGCGCGCGTTGTCGCCGTCAGCACGGTCGAAGGCGCTCTCGTCGACCCGGCCGGCCTGGATGTGGACGAGCTCCTGGCACTCCGGGCGCAACACGGAGACACGCTCGTCGGCAACGGGCCCGTCCCCGCTCGGCCTCGCGAGGCCCTCTTCGCGGTCGAGTGCGACGTGCTCGTCCCGGGCGCGCGTCCGCACGTGATCACGCCCGGCTCGGCGGCCGAGCTTCGCTGCGCCGCGGTCATCCCGGGCGCGAACGTCCCCTACGCGCCGGGGGCGCCGGACGCCCTCGCGGCGCTCGGGATCCTCGCGCTGCCGGACTTCGTGACGAACGCCGGCGGTATCCATCTGTACGAGGCGCCCGAGTGCCAGGAGGATCCGGCGCGCTGTCTCGAGGCCGTCGAGCGGCTGGTCGGCGAGACGACGGGGCGGGTCCTGGCCGCGGCCGACGCAGACGGCGTCACCCCGACGGCGGCCGCGCTCGGGATCGCCCGCGAGTTCCTCCGCGCTCAGGCCTGACGCGAGGCCTCGGCGAGGCGGCGATCGAGCTCGTCCGACGCCAGACCCTCGACCTCGACCACCTTCCGCCGTGAGCTCGCGCCGGCCACGACCGACACCTGGTCGCGCGCGACACCGGCGAGCTCCGCGACGAGCTCGATGAGCGCCCGGTTGGCGCGCCCGCGCTCCGGCGGCGCCGCGATTCGGGCGCGCCAGCCGTCCCCGTGCCTGCCGACGAGCTCGGTCCGCGCTGCCCCGGGGGAGACGGTTATCGCGACTCGGGCCATGTCCGGGAGACCGACACAGTTCTGACACAATGGCTCGCAGTGAAGACGAAGGTCGAAGAGCTGCCGGAAAGCAGGGTTCGGCTGGAGGTGGAGGTTCCCGAGGAGGCCGTCAAGCACGCTCTCGAGCATGCCGCCTCCGACCTCGCCGAGTCGCTCCGCATCCCCGGATTCCGCAAGGGAAAGGCGCCCGTCAGGGTCGTCGCGGCCCGCGTCGGGCGCGAAGCGCTCTGGGAGGAGGCAGTCCGCAGCCACCTCGACGGCTGGTTCTGGTCGGCCGCCGCAACCTCCGGCGTGAGGCCGATCGCGAACCCTGAGGTCGAGGTCGGCGACGAGCCGCCCTCGGACGGCGAGACCTTCCGCTTCACGGCCACGGTCGCGGTCGTCCCCAAGCCGACGCTCGGCGACTGGAAGGAGCTCGAGGTCGCCGCGCCCGAGCCCGAGGTGCCCGACGAGCTGGTCGACGCGGAGCTCGAGCGCCTGCGGGAGACGGCCGCCGAGCTCGCGCCCGTCGAGCACCGGTCCGTCCAGCCTGACGACGTGGTCGTCCTCGACCTGGACGGCGAGCAGATGGGGACGACCCAGCGCGACTACGTCGTCGAGGTCGGCCGCGGCCGGCTCGTCGACGAGATCGAGGCGGCGCTCGTCGGCATGACGGCGGGGGAGACCAAGGAGGTCGAGTTCGAGCTCGCCGACGACAACACGGCCTCCGTCGAGGTCGCCGTCAAGGAGATCAAGGAGAAGGTGCTGCCGCCGCTCGACGACGAGCTCGCGACAGCCGTGACCGAGTTCGAGACGCTCGCGGAGGTGCGCTCCGACATCGAGGCGCGCCTGCGCGAGCAGCTCGAAGCCGAGCTCGAGCTCCTGCTGCGCCAGAACACTGCCGACGCGCTCGTGGCAGCGTCGTCGTTCGACTCGCTCGACCCGATGGTCGAGCGCCGGACGGCCGAGCTGGCCTCGGGGTTCGTCCGCTCGATCGAGCGGCGCGGCATCACCCTGGAGGTCTACCTGGCCATGACGGGCCAGACCCAGGAGCAGATCGTCGAGCGGCTCCGCGACGAGGCCGAGGCTTCCCTCAAGCGGGAGCTCGTCCTGGACGCGGTGGCGGACGAGCTCGGTCTCGAGGTCACCGACGAAGAGATCGAGGCGCTCGTGCGCGAGCAGGCCGAAGAGGCAGGGGAGAACGCGGACGAAGTCCTGGTCACCGCGCGGGAGAGCGCCGGCTTCGAGCAGCTGCGGGGCGACCTCCGCATGCGCAAGGCGCTGGACGAAGTCGTGTCGGGCGTGAAGCGGATCCCGGTCGAGCTCGCCCGGGCCCGCGAGAAATTGTGGACGCCCGAGAAGGAGAAAGCACCAACCGAGATGAAGATATGGACGCCAGGAAGCGAGGGAGGCACATGAGCCCGTTGATCCCAATGGTCGTCGAGCAGACGTCGAGAGGCGAGCGCGCCTTTGACATCTACTCGCGGCTTCTGAACGAGAGAATCATCTTCCTCGGGACTCCCGTGGACGATCAGATCGCCAACCTGATCGTGGCGCAGCTGATCCACCTGGAGTCCGAGGACCCCGACAAGGACATCTCGATCTACATCAACTCGCCGGGCGGCTCGGTCTACGCCGGCATGGCGATCTACGACACGATGCAGTACATCAAGCCCGACGTGCAGACGATCTGCGTCGGGATCGCCATGTCGATGGGAGCCCTCCTTCTGGCGGGCGGCACCGACGGCAAGCGAATGGCCACACCGCACTCGAAGATCCTCATCCACCAGGTCTCCGCAGGCTTCCAGGGGCAGGCGACCGACATCGAGATCCAGGCGCGCGAGACGCTGAGCATGAAGCGCCTGCTCGAGGAGATCATCGCCACGCACACGAAGCAGGATCTGGAGAAGGTTGGAAAGGACATGGAGCGCGACTACTTCATGACGGCGCAGGAAGCGCTCGACTACGGCATCATCGACACTGTCATCGCCAATCGCGGCACGCCTGCAATGGCGGCTGCGTCCTAGTCAGCAGAGCGATTTCGAGGTACAAGGTAGAGAGACATGGCTCGCGCGACCGACGGTAACGAACAGCTTCTCTGCAGCTTCTGCGGCAAGAGTCAGCGGCAGGTCAAAAAGCTGATCGCCGGGCCCGGCGTCTACATCTGCGACGAGTGCATCGATCTCTGCAACGAGATCATCGACGAGGAGCTGACGTCCCCGGCACAGCTCGATCTCGACAACCTCCCGCGGCCCAAGGAGATCTACACGATCCTCAACGACTACGTCGTCGGGCAGGAGGAGGCCAAGCGGACGCTCGCGGTCGCCGTCTACAACCATTACAAGCGGGTGCAGATGGCGGCGGACGAGGACGACGTCGAGCTGTCGAAGTCGAACATCCTCCTGCTCGGCCCGACGGGCTGCGGGAAGACGCTCCTCGCGCAGACGCTCGCGCGGATCCTCAACGTCCCGTTCGCGATCGCGGACGCCACGGCGCTCACCGAGGCCGGCTACGTCGGCGAGGACGTCGAGAACATCCTCCTGAAGCTGATCCAGGCGGCGGACTTCGACGTCAAGAAGGCCGAGACCGGGATCATCTACATCGACGAGGTCGACAAGATCGCGCGCAAGGCGGACAACCCGTCGATCACGCGCGACGTCTCCGGCGAGGGTGTCCAGCAGGCGCTCCTCAAGATCCTCGAGGGCACGGTCGCGAGCGTCCCGCCCCAGGGCGGCCGCAAGCACCCGCACCAGGAGTTCCTCTCGATCGACACGACGAACATCCTCTTCATCTGCGGCGGCGCGTTCGCAGGGCTGGAGAAGATCATCAGCAAGCGGATCGGCAAGAATCAGGTCGGCTTCGGCGCCGACGTCAAGTCGCGCCGGGCGATCGAATCGAGCGAGCTCCTCTCGTCGGTCATGCCTGAGGACCTCCTCTCCTACGGGCTCATCCCCGAGTTCATCGGCCGGCTCCCGGTCATCTCCGCGGTGCACCAGCTCACGCGCGAGGACCTCGTCCAGATCCTGCTCGAGCCGAAGAACGCGCTCGTCAAGCAGTACCAGCGCTTCTTCTCCTACGACAACGTGGAGCTCGTCTTCACCGACGACGCGCTCTGGCAGATCTCGGACAAGGCACTCGAGCGCGAGACCGGCGCCCGTGGCCTGCGCTCCATCATCGAGCTCGCGCTCCTCGACGTCATGTTCGAGCTCCCGTCCCGTAAGGACGTCTCCAAGTGCGTGATCACGAAGGAGACGATCGAGCGGAACCTCCGCCCGACGCTGGTCACCAGCGCAGGGCACGCGCTCGCGCTGGACGAGCTCGAAGAAGAGTCCGCCTAGCGCTCTCATGCACCGGGTCTACGCCAGCCTGCCGTTGAGCGGGCCGGCGGCGCGCCTGGGACGAGACGTGCTCCGCGGGGCGCAGCTCGCGCTCGAGCGCGCGTACGCGGACGTGGAGCTCGTTACGCTCGACTCCTTCGGCGAGGACCGTGAGGAGCAGGCGGCGGCCAACGCGCGGCAAGCCGTGGCGGATGCCGCGGCGGTCGCTTACGTCGGCGACTTCCACTCGGCACAGGTGCTCGAGACCGCACCGATCCTCGGGGAGGCCGGGCTCCTCCAGGTGGCGCCGGTGGCCACGTTCGCAGGCCTGCGCGGCCCGACCCTTGTCCGCCTGATGCCGCACGACGGGGTCGGCGCGAGGGCGATCGCGGCCTGGCTCGTGCGAGTGGGCGCGCGGGAGCTGCTGATCGTCCACGACCACGACGCCGACTACGGGGTCGCGGTCGGCGCCATGTGCGACGAGGCGGCGAGAAGGCGAGGGCTGACGGTGCGCACGCGCCCGGTCTGGAACCACGACGAGCCGTGGGCGGAGGACGTGGGGGAGGCCGACGCGGTGCTCTACGTCGGCGTCGCCGGCTCGGGCGCGATCGGTCTCTGGCGCGACCTGCACGGACACGACCCGGGCATGTGGCTCCTCGGCTCCGAGGGCGTCGCCGAGGAGTGGCTCGCGCAGGGCATGGACGCTTCTGCCGGCGAGCGCACCCGCTTCTTCGTCGCGCAGCGCGCGCCCTTCGCCCTGTACGGCTACGAGGCGATGGCGCTCGTCCTCGACGCGATCGCGGCCGAAGGCGGCGACCGCGCAGCGGTGACCCGCGCGGCACGTGGGACGACGGACCGTGACTCGATCCTCGGCCGCTACTCGATCGACGCCGAAGGCCACACGACCACGACGGCGTACGGCCGGCTCGCTGTCGTGGACGGCGCCCTCGTCTGGGACGAGCCCTAGGAGGGCTTGACGAAATAGTGAGTGTGTCGCCGGGCCGCGCTGCTCGCCCCGAGGACTGCGTCCTCAGTCGCGCCCGTATCTCACTCGATACGAACGCTCCCTGCGTCCTTGCCTCGGAACGACCATCGCACCCCGGCGACGAGCACCATTCCGCCAAACCCTCCTAGCCCCGAGCTTTGGCGGGGTGGGCCCGGTGGGGCCCACCCCGCTGCGGCGTGCTACTGGTCCTGCCAGGCGGCGAGGCCGGTGATGGTCACGCCCTTGCCGATGCGGCCGAGCGACCGCGTCTTGCCCGTGGCGAGGTCGACGCGCCAGAGCTCGGCGGAGCTCCGGCCCATCTGGGTGCCGGCGACGTAGCCGACGTTGTCGCTGCCGGCGATGTCGAAGCCGGCGTTCGCGCCCAGGTTGAAGCCGAGCGAGACGGGCATGATCAGCGTGCCGTTGTTGGCGGGGCGCTGGATCCAGAGCCGGTCCTTGCTGGGGGCGATGTCGAGGGCGTACAGCTCGGTCACGGTCGGCCGGGTCGCGAACGCCGTGAAGGACGAGTTGGTGTACGCGGAGCCGACCACCATGACGTCGGCGGGGGTGAGGCTCGTGTCCTTGGAGAGCAGGTTGCCCTCGTCCGGATTGAGGCGGATGTTGTCGTCGGCGTCGCTCGTCACCCGGATCTTGTCGACGGTCGGGTTGAAGTCGAAGCCGATGTTTCCGCTCACGAGCGCATCCGGGGCAGCCTCGAAGGCGGGCCCCTCGGCCACGGCAATCGCCGTCGCCACGTTCACGCGGTAGACGACCTTGTCGCTTCCGAGCGCGTAGAGGTCGCCCGTGGCGGGTCGGAAGTCGATACCGCCGAGCACGACGCCCGCCGGCAGGCCCGTGATGGCCTTCGAGCGGACGGAGCGCGGCGAGCGCGAGTCGAACTGCAGGAGATTGCCGTTCGAGTCGGTTGCGAAGAGGACGCGCCGTTCGCCTCCTCGCCGGTCACTGCCGCCGTCCGCGGCGGCTCCAAGTGGGACGACGAGCGCGACGAGCGAGCCGGCGACGAGCGCCCAACGTGTGAGCTTGGACATGGTCTTCCTCCTAGGTCGATGCGGTGGGGGTGAACTCCCTTCGCAACCGACCCGCCGGACGGTTCAGTGCGGAGCCGCTAGCCCGGCTGCCAGGCCACCGAGCAGACGGCGACCGGGTCCTTGAAGCCCTTGAGCGTCACCGACCGGTGCTCGGAGGTCGCGAACTGCGACAGGCTGCTGCATCGTCTCCTCGCTCGCGAGAACCTCACGGCCTCCGGCTGCGGCGCCGATCCGCGCAGCCGCGTGCACGCCCTTGCCGTGGTAGTTCTCGCCGCGTCTGGAGCGCGCCGTCCGTGTGGACGCCGATGCGGATGTCGAACTCGAACTCCTGGTCGATCGCGCGCTGAATCGCGATCGCGGCGCCGACGGCATCCGCCGGCTCCTCGAACGCGGCAAAGAACCCGTCGCCCGTGTGGTCGACGACCTGCCCCTGGAAGTCGGCGAAGATCGCGCGGAGCGCATCGTCGTGGCGGCGGAGGAGGTTGACCCAGTGGCGGTCGGAGCCGACGGCGCTCGCGAGCTCGGTCGAGCCGACGATGTCCGTGAAGAGGAATGTCTTCAGGACCTCGGTCGAGACGTCGCGCATGAGGAGCTCGGCGACGCGGTCGGCATCGCGTGCGGCGCCGAGGCGCTCGAAGCGCGCGGCGGCCGCCTGGAGCTCCCAGACCGCGGCGTCCTCCTCGCCTCCGGCGCGGAGCGCCTTGCCGAGCTGCTCGCGCGCGCGGGCGACGTCGTACGTCGCCCCGGTCGAGTCCCAGATCATCCGCGCCTGGCGGAACTCGTCGAAGGCGGCGTCGGAGGCCCCGCGGGCCAGCGCGACCTGGCCGCGCGCAAACGCCGCTGACGCGCGGAGCGCGGACGAGTCGTAGGTGTCCGCGAGCGGCGCCGAGCCGGTCGGCGTACCCGGCGGCCTCGTCGGTCTCGCCGGCCGCGACGGCGATCTCGACGGCTGCCGGAAGCAGGCGAGCCTGGGTGGGGAGGGTGAGCGAGTCGTTCCCGACCGCCCTCCGAATGGAGGCGAAGGCTCCCTTGGCGTTCCCCTGCGCGAGGCGGAGGAGCGAGAGCCCCGGCTCGGGGGTCCTTCCGAATTCGTCGGCTTCGCGGAAGGCCTGCTCGGCCTGACCGAGCTCGCCGAGCCGGAGCCTGACCTCACCGAGCTCGTAGAAGGCGGCGCCGGCGATGCGCGGATTCCAGGCACGGAGCTCCTCGCCGGCCCGGTCGGCGAGATGCTGCGCCTCGCTCAGCCTGCCCTTGAACTTCATCACCTCGGCGTGGTTCACCCGGCACATGCCCGGGAAGGCGGTCATCGCAGTTGGCGTCGCAGAACTCGCTCGCGCGGTCGGTCCACTCTCCCGCGCTCTCGAAGTCGGCGACGTCGCGGCAGGCGCCGATCGTGTTGCAGTAGACGACGAGCGTGGAGAACGGGTCGAGCTCGCCTGCCAGGGCGGCCGCGCTCGCCTCGTCGAGGAGGAGCTTCCCTTCGGCGACCTCGCCCTGCTCGATGAGGACGTTTCCCTCCCGTTGCAGCGCCCGGATCTCGAGATTGCGGTCGCCGAAGCGGCGCCCCAGCTCTTCGGCCTGCTTGGCGAGGGCGAGCGACTCGGCGAAGTTGTGCTGGCCGAGCTCGACGAGGCTCTTCTGGAGCGCCCAGTACCCGTGCTCGGGCGCCTCCTCCTCGAGGTCCAGCAGACGTTTCGCGCGGCTCATCCAGCCGTTGGCGACCGAGGCCTGCATGTTGTTCTTCTGGTTGTGGGCGATCCAGGTCGCCACGTATGCGGCGCGCAGCGTGTTGCCCTGCTGGAGGTAGCCGCGGTACGCCCGCTCGAAGTACGGGTGCACCATCTCCATCTGGCCGTTCCACATGGCCGCCTCGCCGAGCAGCATCAGATCCTCGGGCTCGAGCTCCATCGTCTCGTCCGCGGTGCGGAGGAGCTCGTAGCCCACGATCCAGTCGAGGCGACGAATCGCGTCCCGCCCTGCGGCGAGGGGATCCTGGGTGATCTGGCTCACCGTCGACCTGCTTCCATGCTACAAGTCTGCCCGAGCACGATGGCAGAAGCCAAGATCCTGATAGTCGACGACGACCAGGACATCCGCCGTCTCCTCGGCCACCGTCTCAAGAGCGAAGGCTTCGAGGCCGTCTTCGCCGGTGACGCGATCGCCGCCGTGAACGCCGCGCGCAAGGAGGAGCCCGACCTGATCCTGCTCGACCTCGGACTCCCGGCGGGCGACGGGCGGGTCGTCATGGAGCGCATGAAGGCGATGCCGGCGCTCGAGGGTATCCCGGTGATCATCATCACCGCGCGCGACCTCTCCCTGGAGCGCGAGTCGCTGGAGCAGACCGGCGCTCACGCCCTGTTCCAGAAGCCGTTCGACCACGACGAGCTCGTCGCCGCGATCCGCTCGGCCCTCGGCTGAGCGGCGCGGGCACCGCCGTACAATCGTCTCGATGGAGCAGACGTACTCTCCCGCGGGCCTCGAGGAGCGCTGGCAGCGCCTCTGGGAGGAAGAGGGCCACTACCGCGCGGGCGCCGGCGCACGCCGCGACGAGACCTTCGTCATCTGCGTCCCGCCGCCCAACGTGACGGGCGCGCTCCACATGGGGCACGCGCTCAACGGCTCGCTCCAGGACGTGCTCATCCGCTGGCACCGCATGCGCGGCTTCGACACGCTCTGGCAGCCGGGTTACGACCACGCCGGGATCTCGACGCAGAACGTGGTCGAGAAGCAGCTCGTCGCCGAGGGGACGTCCCGCAAGGAGATCGGCCGCGAGGCCTTCGTCGAGCGGGTCTGGCGCCATCTCGAGGAGACCGGCCGCACGATCATGGGCCAGTACCGGCGCCTTGGCGCCTCGCTCGACTACAGCCGCGAGCGCTTCACGATGGACGACGCCTACATCGAGGCCGTCATGCGCTTCTTCGTCCATCTCTGGGGGCGCGGCTGGATCTACCGGGCGAACCGCATCGTCAACTGGTGCCCGTTCCACGAGACGGCGATCTCCGACCTCGAGGTCGTGCACGAGCCCATGGACGACAGGCTCACCTACGCGCTGTATCCGTTCGTGGACGGCTCCGGGTCGATCACGGTGGCCACGGTGCGGCCGGCCACGATCCTCGCTGACGTGGCCGTGGCGGTGCACCCGGACGACGAGCGCTTTCGCGATGCCGTCGGCAAAGAGGTCGTCGTCCCCTACGTCGAGCGGCGCGTGCCGGTGATCGCCGATGACCTCGTCGACCCCGAGTTCGGAACCGGCGCGCTCAAGGTCACGCCGGGCCACGACCCGACCGACTTCGAGATCGGGCGTCGCCAGAACCTGCCGACGCTGACGGTCATTGGGCCGGACGGCCTCATGAACGCCGAGGCCGGCGACCTCGCCGGGCTCGAGCAGGTTGAGGCCGACAAGGCCGTCGTCGCCTGGCTTCGCGAGCACGACCAGCTCGAGAAGCAGGAGAACTACCGCCACAACGTGGGCACGTGCGAGCGCTGTCACACCCGCATCGAGCCGCTCGTCTCGCTCCAGTGGTGGTGCGCGATGGAGGAGCCGCGCAAGCCGGCGCTCCAGGCGCTGCGCGAGCGGCGCGTCCGCTACCACCCGGAGTCGCAGCATCAGTTCGCGATCCGCTCGCTCGAGGAGATCCCCGACTGGAACATCTCGCGGCAGCTCTGGTGGGGCCACCAGCTGCCCATCTGGTACTGCCCGGACGGCCATGCTACGTGCGCCTGGCCGGCGCCGGAGGCCTGCGGCGAGTGCGGCTCAGGCGAGCTCGAGCGCGACCCCGACGTGCTCGACACCTGGTTCTCGTCCGCGCTCTGGCCGTTTGCCACGCTCGGCTGGCCCGAGGAGACCGACGACCTCCGCCGCTACTACCCCGGCGATGTCGACTCGACCGCGCGCGAGATCATCAGGCTCTGGGTGAACCGCATGATCTGGTCGGGGCTCGAGCTCGTCGGGGACGTCCCCTTCACCGACGTGATCATCCACTCGACGGTCCTCGCGCCCGACGGCCGGCGGATGTCGAAGAGCCTCGGAACGGGCATCGATCCGCTCGAGCTGATCGCCGAGCACGGCGCCGATGCGACGCGCTATGGCCTTCTGAAGATGTCCTCGACGCAGGACGTTCGCTTCGCCGTCGGCATGATCGAGGAGGGCCGCTGGCTTGCGAACAAGCTCTGGAATGTGGCGCGGCTGATCCTGGCAAACACCGAGGGGGTCGAGCCGGACGCGAGGCCACATGCGGTGGAGGAGCGCTGGATCCTCGCGCGGCTCGACGCCGCGCGCGCGGAGGTCGAGGCGGCATGGGCCGAGTTCGACTTCGCAGCAGCCGTGAAGATCCTCTACCGCCTCACACGTGACGACTTCTGCGACTGGTACGCGGAGGCGGCGAAGCCGCGGCTGTACGAGGACGACCCGGACGCGGCAGCGACCGCCCTTGTGGCGCTCGAGCGGCTTCTGTTGCTCCTGCACCCGGTGATGCCGCACGTGACCGAGGAGATCTGGTCGGAGCTTCCCGCGCGCGAAAGCCGCCTCGTGGTCGCCCCCTGGCCCGAGCCCGACGCGCGCTTCGCGGCCGACCTGGGTGCGCTCGAGCACGTGCGCGACGCCGCGGCCATCGCGCGGAGGAGCGGCGTGGTCGTCGACCTCGAGGGCGATGCGAAGCGCGTCTTCGACATCGTCGTCCAGCCCGACAAGCTGCCGGTGAACGGAAGCCGCGACGACGAGGTCGCTCGGCTCCGGCAGGAGGTCGCCCGCTCCGAGAAAATGCTGTCCAACGAGCGCTTCGTCGCGAACGCCCCGGCAGACGTGGTCGAGGGCGAGCGCGAGAAGCTCGAGCGGTACCGGCGCGAGCTCGATGCGCTCGGCGGCTGACATCCACCTCGCCTGGCTCGAGTCGCTGAGCCCGTGGCCCGAGGAGTTCGGGCTCGGACGGATGCGGGAGCTGCTGGCCCGGCTCGGCAACCCCCAGCTCGGGCTCCGCGCGATCCACGTCGTCGGCACGAACGGCAAGACGACGACGACGCGCATGGCTGAGGCGCTGCTGGCGGGCGAAGGACTTCGGGTGGGCGCCTACACCTCGCCGCACGTGGTCTCGTGGGCCGAGCGGGTTCGCGTGGCGGGCGAGGAGGCCGACCTGGAGAAGGTGCTCGGGCGGGTGCGGGCCGATGCCGAGGCGGTCGGGGCGACCCAGTTCGAGTCGCTGACCGCCGCGGCACTCGCCGAGTTCGCCGCTGCCGGCGTCGACGTCGCCGTGGTCGAGGCCGGTCTCGGTGGTCGTCACGACGCGACGAACGTCCTCGGCGCAGAGGTCGTCGTGCTCACCAACGTCGCCCTCGAGCACGTCGAGGTGCTCGGGCCCACCCGCGAGGCGATCGCCGCGGAGAAGCTCGCCGTGGTCTCACCTGGCGCGCTCGTCGTCCTGGGCGAGCCGGAGTGGGAGGAGGCGGCTCGGAGCGCCGGGGCCTCGGCGGTCACCGTCGTGTCGGCCTCGAGCGCCGCGCTCGCCCACGCCGGGGCGGAGAGCTTCCTCCGTCGGACGGTCGATCCCGCGCCACTCGAGCACGTCCACGTTCCGGGGCGAATGGAGCTCGTCGCGGAGGCGCCGCTCGAGCTGTGGGACGGCGCTCACAACCTCGCCGGCATCGGCTACCTGCTCGCGCGCGTGCCGCGGGCAGACTGGGTGCTCGCCGTGTCGATCCTCGAAGACAAGGATGCTGCCGGGATGCTCGCTGCGCTCTCGGCCCTCGGCCGGCGGCTTGTGGCGACCGGCTCGTCAAGCCCACGCTCCGTGCCTGCGGTGGAGCTCGCAGCGCTCGGCCGCGAGTTCTTCGACGACGTCGAGGTCGTGCCAGAGCCGGCGTCCGCGCTCGCGCGCGCGCGCGAGATCGCCGGGGAGGAGGGCGCCGTCCTCGTCACCGGATCGCTCTACCTGCTCATGGATCTCGCCTCCGTCCGCCCTTCGTGTCTACCATGGCAAGCGTCGGCGAGCGGCTGAGCGTCTTCGCCCTCGCGGCGATCGTGCTCTTCGCGATCGTGGCGATTGCGTTTGGCGCAGGGTGGTTCGTTGGCAAGATCCTGTTGTGACGCAGATGCAGACACTCCTCGCGCAGACGACGACCACGACGGAGGACGACGGGAACCCGCTGGATTTCGTCGGCGACTTCTTCGACTCGGAGGAGTGGCTGGTCGTCCGCAACGTCACGCTCTTCTTCCTCGTCGTCTTCTGGCTGGCGTCGGCGTACTGGGTGTACAAGGACGCGCGGCGCCGGATCGAGGATCCGTGGCTCCTGGCGATGGCCGTCGCGCTCGGGATCTTTCCGCCCTTCATCGGCCCGCTGATCTACATGCTCTTCCGGCCGCCCGAGTACCTCGAGGACGTGCGCGAGCGCGAGCTCGAGATCAAGGCGATGGAGGAGGGGCTCGACTCGGTGGAGCGCTGCCCCGTCTGCCGCGCCGCGATCGAGCCGAACTTCCTCGCGTGTCCCGTTTGCACGACGAAGCTGAAGGACTCCTGCCGGCGCTGCAAGGCGCCGCTCGAGCCGCTCTGGCAGATCTGCCCCTTCTGCGAGACGCCGGTCGAGTCGCCGCGCGCCGTCGAGAACCTTTCGGGTTAACCTGAGGGCGTGCAGGTGCTCGCCCAGATGCACGCTCCGGAGAGCGGTGGATCGCTGATCCTCTCGATCATCGCCCTCTTCGCGATGATCATCCCCTGGTTCGTGCTCGGGTACGTGAGCTGGATCTTCTGGAAGGCGAGGAAGCGCGACGAGCCCGAGGAGGCACGGCTGCGGCGGATCCGCGAGGAAGAGCGGCGATGGCGGAACGCACACTCGTCCTGATCAAGCCCGACGCGATGCAGCGCCGGCTCGCGGGCGAGATCCTCGCGCGCTTCGAGCAGCGTGGCCTCGAGGTGCGGGCCGCGAAGCTCGTCCACGTCGACGAAGCTCTCGCAGGAGAGCACTACGGCGAGCATCGCGAGAAGCCGTTCTTCGGCGAGCTGGTCGAGTTCATCACGTCCTCGCCGACGCTCGCGTTCGTGCTCGAGGGCGAGTCCGCGGTGAAGGTCGTGCGGACGACGATGGGATCGACGAACCCCGTCGACTCGGCTCCCGGGACGATCCGCGGCGACCTTGCGCTCGCGATGCCGGACAACCTCGTCCACGGCTCGGACTCGCTCGAGTCGGCCGAGCGGGAGATCGCGCTCTGGTTCTCCGACGGCGAGCTCGTGTGACGGCCTGAGCGCGCCGCCGGTCCTTCCTCTTCTCCTCGCGTCGACCTCGCCGCAGCGGCGCGCGATCCTCGATCAGCTTGGCATTCCGTTCGACGTGGTCGCGCCGCGATACGAGGAGCGGGACGACGCGGGGCTCGGCCCGGTCGAGCTCGTGCGGGCGCACGCGAAGGGCAAGGCGCGCTCGGTCGCGGGTGAGGCCGGCGAGCGGCCGGTGCTGGGGGTGGACACGGCCGTCGTGCTCGGCGACGCGGTGCTCGGCAAGCCGGAGGGCGAGGGCGACGCGGTCGACATGCTCACCCGCCTCGGCGGGCACACGCACGTCGTCGTCTCGGGCCTCTGCCTCCTCGCCCCGGGCTGGGAGGTCGTCGACCACGCCGAGACGCGGGTCACGTTCCGCGACCTCACCCCGCGCGACGTCGCGCGCTACGTCGCCACGAACGAGTGGCGCAACCGCGCGGGCGCGTACGCCATCCAGGCCAAGGGCGCCGCCCTAGTCGAACGCATCGAGGGCGACTACCTCAATGTCGTGGGCCTCCCAGCAGCCCTCCTGATCGGCCACCTAGCCGACCACTTCCCGGGCGCCTACAACGTCGGCTAGAGCCACGCCCCGGTGCCAGGCACTTGGACGTGGCCGGAAGAGCCGAGCTGCCGTTGCCCGTCTTGAACGAATCGTTCGAACGTTCGCCGGCTCGAGTCAGTGTCTGAACCGAACAGCTCGAGGAGTGCGCCGGAAGCGAGAAAGCTCGGTTGTGCGCCAGCTTCCACCGTTGATCGATAGCTACTCCAATTCCAGTCCGACGGTGCTTGCACGAGGCCGGCGCGAACGGGATTCAAGACGACGTACCGGCAGGCCTCGAGTAGGTGGGAGTCCCGCTCGACCAGGGCCGAGTGGAACCTCGCCTGAAAAAGGTGACCCTGGTGGCCGTGGGACCTATTGAACCAGCGTGCGTATGCACCGTTGAGCCGGTGCATACCGATGGAGATGCTTGGCTCGGGGGTCGCCACGACCAGGTGGTAGTGGTTCGTCATCAAGCAGTACGCGAAGCACTCCCAGCGAAGCGCCGTCGAGGTTTCATTCAGGAGCATCAGAAAGCGTCGTCGTTCACTGGCGCTGGTGAAGACTGGGGTTCCGCGAATGCCCCGTGCCGTCACGTGATAGACGGCACCCGGGAACCGTGGTCGAGGGTGTCGGGGCACTCGCTCATGGTGTAGCCCTGCGCGGGTGGAGACTCGCGCTGACTCTCTTTCGCGGCAATGAATTGGCAGCCGTGAGACATGTCCAGGTGCCAGGCACCTAGACGGGGCCGTTAGGGGCGCGCGCAGCCTGTCGTTACACTCAGCGAGATCTCGATGAGCTTCTGGGGCTACCTGAGCGGGATGGGCGGGCGTGAAATGGCCGTCGACCTGGGGACTGCGAACACCCTCGTGTATGTGCGCGGGCGTGGGATCGTGCTCTCCGAGCCGTCCGTGGTCGCGATCGACCAGCGCACCGGCGAGGTGCACGCGGTGGGGATCGAGGCGAAGCGGATGCTCGGGCGGACGCCCGGGACGATCTCGGCCATCCGGCCGCTGAAGGACGGCGTCATCGCCGACTTCGACGTCACCGAGCAGATGCTCCGCCACTTCATCCAGAAGGTGCACCACAACCGCTTCGCGCACCCGCGCGTCGTCGTCTGCGTCCCCAGCGGCGTGACCGGCGTCGAGAAGCGTGCGGTCGAGGAGGCCACCCTCAGCGCCGGCGCGCGCCAGGCCTACCTGATCGAGGAGCCGATGGCCGCCGCGATCGGCGCGGGCCTTCCGGTCTCCGAGCCGACCGGGAACATGATCGTGGACATCGGCGGCGGCACGACCGAGGTCGCCGTCATCTCGCTCGGCGGCATCGTCGTCTCGCAGTCCATCCGCGTGGGCGGCGACGAGATGGACGAGGCGATCATGGCCCACATCAAGAAGGAGTACAAGCTCCTCATCGGCCAGCAGACCTCGGAGGAGCTGAAGCTCGAGATCGGCTCTGCGTGGGAGCTCCCGCAGGAGGTCTCCGCGGAGGTGCGCGGCCGCGACATGCTCACCGGCCTCCCGAAGACGGTCGTGATCACCACGGAGGAAGTGCGCCGCGCTCTCGACGAGCCCGTGGGTCAGATCATCGACGCGATCAAGTCGACGCTCGACAAGACTCCGCCCGAGCTCGCCGCGGACATCATGGACCGCGGCATCGTCCTCGCCGGCGGCGGCGCCCTGCTCACCGGGCTCGCCGAGCGCTTGCGCGAGGAGACGCAGATGCCGGTGCAACTCGCAGAGTCGCCGCTGACCTGCGTCGCGGTCGGCTCCGGCCGGAGCCTGGAGGAGTTCGAGGTCATCCACCGCTCGGCCAAGGCGCGTCAGCGCAACGGCCGAAGGCGCTAGAGCCCTCGACGCCAGGCATCGTCCCGGTTCGCGGTTTCCGGGCGATTCACTACACTGGTCGGTTCCGTGCCTCGGCAACGCACAGCACGGCTCCCGGTGCTGGACGCTCCCGTCCGGCGCGGTGAGGGCCCTTCCTCGAGATCGGGGCGCGCATTCAGGGCGCGGCTCGTTGCCGCCGTGCTCGTGCTTATCTCGCTCGCGCTCATCACTTTGCATTTCCGAGAGTCCGACGACGGACCGCTCCATGCCGCACAGCGGATCGGCGTCTCCGTCCTCATGCCCTTCGAGGTCGCCGGCGAGCGCATCTCACGCCCGTTCCGCGACGGCTGGGGCTACGTCTCGGACCTTCTCGACGCGAAGTCCGAGAACGACGAGCTGAAGAAGGAGAACGAGCGCCTCCGCCAGCTCGCCATCGCCAGCCAGACCGCCGCGCGCGAGGCCGAGCGTCTGGACGCGATCGCCACCTACATCACCGGGCCTCGGTTCCCCGAGGGCTACAACCCGATCGTGGCCACCGTCGTCCACCGGCCGTCGAACCCGTTCACCCAGGAGATCCTGATCGCCGCCGGGAAGGATGACGGCATCGTCAAGAACGCCCCCGTCGTCACCGACGACGGCCTCGTGGGCCTCGTCACCGAGCTGACGGGCGACAGCGCCAAGGTGATCCTCATCACCGATCAGGACAGCGCCGTGACGGCCTCCATCCTCGAGAGCGACGCCTGGGGGATGATCGAGGCGGGACCGAGCGCCTCCACGCTCGTTCTCGACCAAGTAGCCAAGGACGAGCTGGTCGAGCCGGGCAACCTTGTCGTGACGGCCGGCTGGACGACTCGAAAGTTCGAGTCCCTGTACCCGGCCGGCATCCCAATCGGGACGGTTGAGTCGGTCGGCCAGCAGGACGTCGATCTCTACAAGCGCGTCCAGGTGACGCCGTTCGTCGATTTCGACTCGCTGTCGGAGGTGATCGTGCTCGACGAGATCCCACGGGCCCAGCGTCCGGCACGGGCACGGGGAGCGAACCAGGGACAAACGAACCAGCCGTGACAGGGATCGACGCAGTGAAGGCCGGGGGTTTGATCCTCCTCGCCACCGTCGTGCAGATCTCCATTGCGGAGTGGATCGAGGTCGGCGAGGGGCACCCGAACGTCGTGCTGGTCACGCTCGTCGCCGTCTCGCTCCTGCGCGGGCCGATCTTCGGCGCCGTCGGCGGGTTCGCTGCGGGCCTCGTCCTCGACACGGCGTCCCTGGGCACCTTCGGGATGACCTCGCTCCTCCTCACGATCGCGGGATACGCGACTGGACGCTTCGGCGAGGTCACGACGCGCACGTCCGTGCACCCGCTCCTGATCGCCGTCGCGCTCGCGACGGCCGGGGTGACACTCGGCTCGGCGGTGCTCCACTTCATGCTCGGGGAGACCATCGCCGCGTCGCAGCTCTTCCTCGCCGTGCTGCTCCCGAGCCTCGCGCTCAACATGCTCCTCGCCTACCCGCTGTACGGCCTCTGCGCCCGCTTGCTGCCGCCCAGTGTGGGCATCCGCCGCGAGGTGAGCCCCGCTGTCTAAGCCGGCAAGGGATCCGTCCCGCGGGCCAGGCTTCCTCCCGCCCGACCCGCGCGTCGAGGAGCCGTACCGCTTCTCTCCCCAGATGGCGGTTCGCCTCGGGATCTTCGGCGTGCTCGCCATCATCGTCTTCTGCGCGCTCTTCTTCCGGCTCTGGGCCCTGCAGGTGATCTCCGGCGACCAGTATCTGTCCGACGCGCAGAACAACCAGATCCGCAGCTTCCGCCTCCAGGCGCAGCGCGGCCCGATCGTCGACCGCGACGGCGACGTGCTGGTCACGAACATGCCCGGCACGCTCGTCCAGGTGTGGCCGGCAGCGCTCGAGGATGTGTCCTACGCGCGGCGCGCCGCGATGATCAAGCGCCTCGCCCGCGTCCTCGGCCTGCGCCCTAAGGTCGTGGGGGCCAAGGTCACGAAGCAGCTCGCGAACGATCCGCTCACACCCGTGACCATCAGTGCCGACGTCGGTGACCGCCGGGCGGCCTTCCTCCTCGAGCACCAGACCGAGTTCCCCGGGGTGCAGATCACGGAGACCTACCTGCGCCGCTACGAGCAGGGCGTGATCGGCGCGCAGATCCTCGGCTACGAGTCCGAGATCACGGCCAAACAGCTGGCGGCGCGCCCGAACACCACGCTTGCGGCCGGCGACCGCATCGGCCAGACCGGCATCGAGGCCGCCTACGACTCGTACCTGCGCGGGCAGCCGGGCGTCGGCCAGGTCTACGTCGACGCGCTCGGGCGCGTGACGAGCGAGCGGCAGTTCAGCCAGATGCCGGAGTCCGGCGACAGCCTCCGACTCACGATCGACGACGAGCTCCAGCGCACTGCCGAAGAAGCGCTCGCCTTCGGCGTCCGGCTAGCCCACGACAACGGCGAGTGGGCCGCGAACGGCGGCGCGCTCGTGGCGATGAACGTGAACACGGGCGAGATCCTGGCGCTGGCGTCCAACCCGACGTTCGACCCGAGCACCTACGTCGGCACGGTCGACGAGAAGGACCTGAAGGCCCTGGCCGACAAGAGCGCGAACTTTCCGACGCTCAACCGCGCGATCGACGGCACCTATCCGCCCGGTTCGACGTTCAAGCCGATCACCGCGCTCGCCGCGCTCGAGGAGAACCTGCTGAGCGCGGGGGAGGTCATCCAGTGCACCGGGAAGATGGTCGTCGACAAGCAGACGTTCATGAACTGGGACCCGTATCGGAACGAGCCGATGATCCTCTCCACGGCGCTCGCCAACTCCTGCGACACGTACTTCTACGACGTCGCGCTCCGCTTCTACCGGCTCGAGGGCTCGCCGCTGCAGCGCTGGTCGAGGCGAATGGGCTTCGGCAAGCCGACCGGCGTCGACCTCGGGCCCGAGTCGAAGGGGCTCGTCCCCACGCTCGAGTGGCGCCAGCGCACGTTCGAGAGCGAGATCGACAAGATCTGGACGAGCGGCGACTCCGTCCAGCTGGCCATCGGCCAGGGCGACCTGCTCGTGACGCCGCTCCAGATGACGCGGGCCTACGCGATGATCGCCAACGGCGGGAAGCTCGTCGAGCCGCACCTCGTCAAGGCCGTCGAGGAGCCCCGGAACGAGGGTGAGCCTGCGGTCGTCCTGAGGCCGTTCACGCCGAAGCCGCCGGTCGACCTGAACATCGACCCCTACAACCTCAGCGTCGTGCAGGAGGGTCTCTTCGACGCCACCCACGCGAGCTACGGCACGTCGCAGAGCGTCTTCGGCGGCTTCCCCGTTCCGATCGCCGGCAAGACCGGGACGGCCGAGAAGGTCGCGTCGCTGCCGGGCTTCCTGGGCTTGCGTGACCAGTCCTGGTGGTGCGGCTACGGGCCGTTCCAGAAGCCCGAGATCGCCGTCTGCGCCCTGATCGAGAACGGCGGCCACGGCGGCGAGGCGGCTGCTCCCGTGGCGCTGAAAGTCTTCGAGGACTACTTCAACGTCGAGCCGGGCAGCTACTCGGCGGCGATCCAGGAGTCCGACTGATGGCCACCCCCGTCAACCGGATCCCGCAGCCGACCCGCGCGCAGGCGGCCGCCTGGGAGCTCGGCGCGTTCCTGCGCCACGTCGACTACCTGCTGCTCTTCGCGGCCGGTGGCCTCGTGGCCTACGGGCTCTGGGTGCTCGAGTCCGTGACGCGCAGCGACGTGGCCGGGGACCCCGAGTTCTACGTCTACCGGCAGCTCATCTACGTCGCCGTCGGCGGTCTCCTCCTCGCTTTCACGATGGTGGTGAACCCCGACGTCTACCGGCGGCTGCGCATCCCGTTCTACTGCGCCTCGCTCGTCCTGCTCCTCTCCGTGTTCGTCCTGGCCGAGGAGGTGCGCGGGTCGAAGCGCTGGATCGAGATCGGCTTCTTCAACTTCCAGCCGTCCGAGCTCGGCAAGCTCGCTCTCATCTTCGCGCTGGCCGGCTTCGTGGCCGAGCGGCGGCACCGCATGAACGAGTGGAGGACGACGCTCGGGATCGTGGCCATCGCTCTCCCGCTTACCGCGCTCGTCTTCAAGGAGCCCGACTTCGGCACGTCGCTGGTGTACGGCGCGTGCGTGCTCGGGGCGCTCTTCTTCGGCGGCACGCCGTGGCGGCACCTCGCGGTGCTCGGGATCGCCGCCGCCCTCGTGGCGGGGGCGCTGCTCTGGTTCCTCCCGTCCGCCGGGGTGGAGGTGCTCGAGCCCTACCAGCGGGACCGCCTGATCGGGTTCGTCGATCCCGACATCGACCCGAGCGGCTCGACGTACAACGTCAACCAGTCGATCACGGCCGTCGGCTCCGGCGGCCTCGACGGCCGCGGCGTCGCCCAGGCGACGCAGACGAGGTTCAACTATCTCCCCGAGCACTCGACCGACTTCATCTTCTCGTCGCTCGCCGAGCAGCGCGGCTTCCTCGGCGCGACGATCCTGCTCGTGCTGTACGCGCTGATCATCTGGCGCGGCGTCAAGATCGTGGCCGTCGCGCGCGATCTCTTCTCCGCGGTCGTGGCGGGCTCGATCGTCTTCGCGCTCCTGATCCAGCTCTTCATCAACGTCGGGATGACGATCGGGATCGCACCGGTCACCGGCATCCCGCTGCCGCTCGTGTCCTACGGCGGCAGCTCGCTCATCACGACGCTGCTCATGATCGGCATGCTCGAGGCGATTCACGTCCGTGGGCGCCTCGCGGGCGCTCGCTAGTGGCTCGCCTTCCGATCAGCCCGATGTCTGTCTGGGGCGTGCTCAAGGAGCTCCACGCGGTCGAGCAGGACTTCCGGCCGATCCTGGTCGCCGGCGCGGCCGAGCACGCGGGGGCGATCCGGGCGGCCTTCGTCGAGGGCGGCGACGCCGAAGCCGTGCGCGACCTATCGGGCAAGCCGCTCTCGGCCTACGACGTCGAGGGCGCGCGTGTCGTCGTCTACGCCGTCGACGGCCCGCAGCCGAGCGAGGAGGACGAGACGTCGGTGAGGCTCGCGATCCGCAAGGGCGTGGGCGTCGTCTGCGTGCTTGTCGGCGTTCCCGAGGGCGAGATCCCGACCGTGCCCTATGTCCTCGACACGGACATCGTCCTCGTGGCGCCCGGCGAGCCGCTGCCGATCGAGGACCTGGCCGAACGCATCGCCGACCGCGCCGACGAGGCGAGCTACCAGCTCGCTGCGCGCCTCCCCGCGCTTCGGCCCGCGATCGTCGAGCAGATCATCAAGAAGTTCTCGCTGCAGAACGGCGTGCTCGGCGTCGCCATCTTCATTCCCGGCGCGGACTTTCCGGTGCTGACGCTCAACCAGATCCGCATGGTGCTGCGCATCGCCGCGGCGCACGGGGAGGAGCTGGACAAGGAGCGCGCCTTCGAGATCCTGACCGTGGTGGCCGCCGCGCTCGGCTTCCGCACCGTCGCCCGCCAGCTGGTCGGCCTCGTCCCTGGCTTCGGCTGGGCCGTGAAGGGCGGCATCGCCTACGCGGCGACGCGGGCGGTCGGCGAAGCGGCCACGGCGTACTTCGCTGCGGGCGGCACAAGATTGATCGGGGGGTCCGTCCGGTCCCGGTCCTAGCCTTCGCGCGCATGGACAGCGTGGAGACGTACGAAGCGCTTCTGATCGAGGAAGCAGATGCGTGGTTCGAGTACCTCGAGGCGACGCAGGCCGAGGCTGCGACGGGGCGATACGACGAGGTCGAGCCCTGGGCCTGGGCGCGTCTGAACCAGCGTCTGCGGGCCGTCGACCGGAAGCGAACGGGGCTTCGCCCGGCTGCGGCGTAGGCGGTCGGACCGAGGGCGACTGCTACCCTGGAAGAGATGGCGCACGGAGAACCGAGCCCGATTTCGGGCAGGCGGACACCCGGCGCCGAGACCTATGAGATTTGAGGCAGACACGCTGCGGCTGGGGGCGCGCCCTGACGGCGCCGAGCGCGGCGTGCGCCCGAAAGGAGTCAACACACGTGTCCTGGTTTCGCTGGAAGAAGCGCGGGGAGGCGGCGCCGGCAGAGGCAGCCGCTCCCGAGGCGCCCACCGAGCAGAAGCCGGCTCGGCGGGAATCCGCCGAGGCGGCTGAGCGAAAGCCGGCCCGCCGGCGCCGCGGAAGCCGTGGCGGCCGCGGCCGCGCGAAGAAGAAGCCCGAGTCCGCGACGGCGGCGACGGTAGAGAAGACCGAGACGGCCGAGGCAAAGCCGCAGCGCAAGGCCCCGGCCCAGCGCGAGCGCAAGCGTCCTCCGGCCCGCAAGGCGCCTGCGGCGCCCCCGCGGATCGTCCTGCCGGACGTCACGAAGGAGATCTACGTCTCCGTCGAGGTGGGCGAGCAGACGGTCGCCGTCCTCGAGGACGGCAAGCCCGCCGAGGTCTACCTCGGCCGTCCCGAGCGCCGCACGGTCGCCGGGAACATCTACAAGGGCGTCGTCGACAACGTGCTCCCGGGCATGGAGGCGTCGTTCGTGGACATCGGCCTCCAGCGCAACGGGTTCCTGTACGTCGACGAGATCGTCGTCCCCGAGCTCGAGGGGAAGCGCCACGGCAAGCGCATCCAGGAGCTCATCTCCCGCGGCGAGCAAGTCCTCGTCCAGGCGGTCAAGGACCCCATGGGGACGAAGGGCGCGCGGCTGACGACGGAGATCTCGCTTCCCGGCCGCTTCCTCGTCTACACGCCGTACGGGGACGGGATCGGCGTCTCGCGCCGGCTCGAGGACGACGAGCGCGAGCGGTTGAAGAAGATCTGCAAGGGGCTCGAGCTGCCGGAGGGCGGGCTGATCGTCCGCACCGCCGCCGAGGGCGCCTCCGAGGAGGAGCTCTCCGGCGATCTCAAGCTCCTGCTGAAGCTCTGGTCGACGATCCGCGGCCGTGCGGGCCGGACGGACGCGCCCGCGCTCGTCTACCAGGAGGCCGAGCTGCCGCTGCGCATCGTCCGCGACCTCTTCATCAGCGACTTCAAGCGCGTCGTCGTCGACCACGAGCGCACATACCGGCGGATCGTCGGCTATCTCAAGCGCACTTCGCCCGAGCTGGCCGCCCGCGTCGAGCGCTACAGCGGCAAGGAGCCGCTCCTGGAGAAGTCGGGCGTCCGCGAGGCGGTCAACTCGACGCTCAGCCGCCGCGTCGATCTGCCCTCGGGCGGCTACCTCATCTTCGACTACGCCGAGGCCTTCACCGTCATCGACGTCAACACGGGCCGCTTCGTCGGCGGCCGAGGCAAGTCGTCGCAGGGCCGGCTCGAGGACACGATCACGAAGAACAACCTCGAGGCGGTCGGGGAGGTCGTGCGCCAGCTCCGGCTGCGCGACATCGGCGGGATCATCGTCATCGACTTCATCGACATGGCGAACCCGAAGAACCGCCAGCTCGTCGAGGAGGCGCTCAACCGCGAGCTCGCGCGCGATCGGACGAAGACGTACGTCGTCGAGATCTCGCCGCTCGGGCTCGTCGAGATGACGCGTCAAAACGTCACGGACGGCCCGCGCGAGATCCTGACCATCCCCTGCCCGTCCTGCGACGGGGACGGGGTGATCGTCTCGCCCGAGACGCACGCGGTCGAGGCCGAGCGCAAGCTGCGCCAGCACATTGCCGGCTCGAAGGCCGAGGCGTTCGTCGTCGAGATGCACTCCGACGTGGCAGCCATCCTGATCGGCCCCGACGGCTCACGCCTCGAGGAGCTCGAGCAGGAGACGGGGCGACGCTTCGCGTTCAAGACGAAGAAGTCCTTCCGGCTCGACCGCTTCCAGGTCCTCTCCGAGGGCAAGGAGACGGAGATCGAAGGCCTGAGCCCGAAGGTCGCGGAGAAGCCGAAGGCCCGCTCGCGACGCGGAGCCAAGGCGCCCGTGGCGCCGATCGTGCTCGAGGACGAGTTCGTCGACGACGAGCCCGAGGAGCCGGCACCGAAGCCGAAGGCCCGTCCGAGCCGTGCCAAGGCGCCGGCTGCGCCCAGCCTCGCCGACGGCGAGGCCGAGGAGACGCCGCCGGCCGACGGTGAGGGCCCTGCCGAGCCGAAGCCGAAGAAGAAGACCCGCCGCGGGACGCGTGGCGGCAGGGGGCGCAAGCGGAAGACGACGGCCACGGCCAGCGCCGACGGCCCCGCCGGCGAGCCGGCCGCCGAGGCGAACGGCAGGCCCGCGGAACAGCCGAAGAAGCCTGCGAAGGAGCCGGCCAAGGAGCCGGCAACGGTGACCTCCGAGTCGAGCGGGAGCCCCGCCGAGGGCGACGGCGCGGCGGAGAAGCCGAAGAAGAAGACACGCAGAGGCACGCGCGGAGGACGGCGCCGGAAGAAGAAGCCTGCGACGCTCGAGGGCGGGGCGGCGGCTCCCGAAGGCGAAGCGGCGAACGCCGAGGACGTCGCCGACGAGCCGATTGCGACTGCCGAGGAGGCTGGCTAGACTGTCCGGCGAAGCGGGCGCTGCCCGCTCGTTTCCTGTTCTGGAGCCTCTCATGACCTACGCCGTTATCTCGATCGGGAACAAGCAGTACCGCGTGCGGGAAGGCCTGCACCTGCTTGTCGACCGCGTGCCCCACGACGAGGGCAAGACGTTCAATCCCGACCTCGTGATGCTCGGCGGGGACGGCGACGCGAAGCTCGGCGACGACCTCAAGGGCCAGCAGGTGACGGTCAAGGTCGCGGAGCACGTCCTCGGCCCCAAGATCATCATCGGCAAGCACAAGCGACGCACGGGCTACAAGCGCCGGAACGGGTTTCGCGCGCGGCTGACGCGCATCGAGGTCCAGTCGATCGGCAGCTCGCGCTCGACCGCCGCGAAGAAGGAGCCCGCCAAGGCCGAGGCGAAGACAGCCGAGAAGGCCCCGGCGGCGAAGAAGCCCGCCGCGCGCAAGCCCGCGGCCCGCAAGCCCGCTGCCTCGACGGAGAAGAAGGCGCCGGCGCGGCGCAGCACTCCCAGGAAGAAGAGCGAGGAAAGCTAGATGGCACACAAGAAGGGACTGGGCTCGTCGAAGAACGGAAGGGACTCCGAGTCCAAGCGACTCGGCGTCAAGGTCTTCGCCGGCCAGGAGATCAAGGCGGGGATGATCGTCGTCCGCCAGCGCGGTACGCGCTTCAGGCCGGGCCCGGGCACCGGGCTGGGCCGTGACCACACGATCTTTGCCACCCGCGACGGGAAGGTCGACTTCCAGGCGGGCGGCGAGGGTCGGGTCGTGTCCGTCTCCTAGGAGGGCGATGTTCAACGACCGCGCGCGGATCCGCGTCAAGGGCGGGCGCGGCGGCGACGGCTCGCTGAGCTTTCGGCGCGAGAAGTACGTGCCGAAGGGCGGGCCCGACGGCGGCGACGGCGGCCACGGTGGCAACGTCGTGCTCGTGGCCGACTCGGACCGGCGCGATCTCTCGTACTTCCAGCGCCTCGGCCGCTTCGAGGCCAAGCGCGGACGCCACGGCGAGGGCGCCAACAAGCGCGGCGCCGCCGGCGAGGACGTCATCCTGGCGGTCCCGGTGGGGACGCAGGTGCTCGACGAGGACGGCCGTCTCCTCGCCGACCTCGCCCATCCGGGAGCGAAGGCGATCGTCGCGCACGGAGGCTTCGGCGGAGCCGGCAACAAGCGCTTCGCCACGCCCACCCACCAGACACCTCGGCTCGCCGAGCTCGGCACGCCGGGCGAGGACGCGTCGCTCGACCTCAGGCTGAAGCTGCTCGCCGACGCCGCGCTCCTCGGCTTTCCGAACGCCGGCAAGTCGTCGCTCCTGCGCCGCATCTCGAACGCCAAGCCGAAGGTCGCCGACTACCCGTTCACGACGCTCGCGCCCGTGCTCGGTACCGTCGAGGCGCCGGACGGCAGGCAGCTGACCGTCGCCGACGTGCCCGGGCTGCTCGAGGGCGCGAGCGAGGGAGTGGGGCTCGGCGACGAGTTCCTGGCCCATCTCGAGCGCGCGCGCCTCTTCGTCCACGTGATCGAGGCGCACGAGGACGTGGAGGAGCGCTTTCGCGCCATCGACCGCGAGCTCGCCGCCTACGGTGCCGGCCTCGCAGACCGCCCGCAAATCGTCGTCTTCAACAAGATCGATCTCGTCCAGGAGCCTCCCGCCTTCGGCGTGGAAGACCCGCGCGTCCTCGCGACGCTCGCCACCTCGGCGGCGACGGGCGCGGGCATCGACGAGCTGAAGCGCGCCCTCTTCGAGCTGGTCCCCGCAAGCCCGCCGACCCCGGTCCGCGACGAGGAGATGGCGGACTTCCTCGTCTACCACCCTCGTCCGCCGCGCCAGCGCCGCGTCCGCATCTTCCGCACCGACCGCGGCTACCGCGTCCGGGGCGAGGCCACCGAGGACGACCTACGCGCCGCCGGCGTCAAGGCCGACGCGCTCGTCGAGTTCGAGGACGAGTGACGACCGGAGTCCTCGGAGGCGCCTTCGACCCGCCGCACGACGGCCATGTCGCGCTGGCGCGCGCGGGAGTAGCCCGCTTCGGCCTCGAGCGTCTCGTCGTCGTGGTCACCGGCGACCCGCCGCACAAGGGCGTCGAGACCGACGCGGAGACGCGCTTCCGGCTCGCGCAGGCGGCGTTCGCGGAAGTCCCGGGCGCCGAGCTCTCGCGCCACGAGCTCGAGCGCGCCGGGCCGTCGTACACCGTCGACACTGCGCGGTGGGCCGAAGCGGAGTGGGGGGACGTGGTCTTCCTCGTCGGGGCAGACGAGTTCGCGGACTTCCCCGGCTGGAAGCAGCCCGACGAGATTCTCGAGCACGTGCGCCTCGGCGTGGCCACACGGCCCGGGTACCCGCGCGAGCGGCTGGACGAAGTGCTCGGCGGCCTCCGGCGGCCCGAGCGGGTCGAGCTCTTCGAGATTCCGGCCGTGGACGTCTCCTCCACGGAGATCCGCCGCCGCGCCCGGCTCGGCGAGCCGATCGACGACCTCGTCCCGCCCCGCGTCGCGCGCCTCGTCGTCGAGGACGGTGTCTACGATGAGCTACCCTGAGAATCGTTGACCCAGGAGATGCCAGGCCACTGACGCCAATCGAGAACGCCCGCCGGATCGCTGAGCTCGCCCAGGAGAAGCTCGCCGCCGACGTCGTCATCCTCGACATGCGGCCTGTCTGCTCCTACACGGACTACTTCGTCATCTGCACGGGGCAGAACCCGCGGCAGACAAAGGCGATCTACGACGCCGTCCGCGAGGAGATGAAGAAGGCCGAGCGCCTCACGCCGCGCACCGTCGCCGGGGAGCGCGAGGCGAGCTGGATCCTCGCGGACTATCTCGACGTGGTCCTGCACGTCTTCACGCCCGAGGCGCGCGAGTACTACCGGCTAGAGGAGCTCTGGGGGGACGTGCCCTCCGTCGAGCTCGCGGCGGCCGGCTAGACCAGCCAGATCACGAGCGCCACGATCCCCGCGATCACGAGCGCGTAGACCCAGAAGCTCCACGCGCCGACGAGGAACGCGCGCGCCTGGCGCCGCTCGTGGCGCTGCTCGGCGGGCGGCGCCTGCTCGACGACCGGGCTGTAGTCGGTCTTGTCCTCGGACACGGTCTGTGTGTATCCCGGCCGCGCGGGAGGCAAACGGGCTGACTACACTGAAGAGCACCTTCGCGGGGCCATAGCTCAGCTGGGAGAGCGCTTGGCTGGCAGCCAAGAGGTCGCGGGTTCGAATCCCGCTGGCTCCACTCTTTTTGGTCACTCCTGACGCCGGCGCCGACGCGCCGCGCTCGGATCAGACGTAGCCCTTGTGGCCGAGCCAGCGTAGGGCGAAATAGCCCCAAATCGGGGGCAGATAGAACGTGCAGAGCCGTTGTGTGATGGCGATGGCGAACGCAGTCGATTCGTCCACCCCCACTGCAATGAGGCCGGCCGAGAGCGCAGCTTCGGCAGCCCCGATTCCGCCGGGTACGGGGATGAGGCTCGAAAGGACCGACGCAGAAGTGTTCACGAAGACGAGTTCGGCGAGATTGAGATGCGCCCCGTAGGCAAGGCACGTCCCCCCTAAGGCGAGCGCGTAGGTCAGTTCGGAGAGCACGTTTCCGCCGAAGAGCTCGACCCGCTTCCGGCGCTCGCGGGCGACGCTCCAGAGGCCCGAGAACGCAGTCCGAATCTGGGGGACCATCTTGTTTCGCGCCGTGGGCACGGCAAAGATGACGACCGCGCTGACGAGCAGTGCGACTCCGATCCCGATGAGCAGGCGCCGGTCCGGCCCCGCCCCGGCGAACTGGCTCGTGTCCAGGTCGACGTTCACGAACGAGAGCGCGATGAAGAAGAGCGCAGCCTGGACGATTGTCTCCGACGTGTCGTCGACGACGCCGGCGACCAGTGCCTGGGCGCGTGGGACGCCCTGCCGCTGAAGAAAGCGGAGGTTCATCGCGATGCGGCCCGCAGAGCTCGGCACGGTCAGGTTGATGAACTTGATCGCAGACTGAAGCACCACACACGGCAAGAGCGCGAGCGGCGCCGGGACCGCACCGCGCACCGAGATGCCTGACCCAATGAACGCGCTCTGGGCGAGAATCAGCGCAAGGAGCACCCAGGCGAGCTCAGCCCCGCGGAGCTCGTCGAGGATCGTGTCGAACCCGATGTCCGCGAGCTGGCCGATGAGCAGGTAGGCGGCGAGGACGAGCGCCGCCATCATCAGGACGTCTTTCGGGCGGATTCGGCGCATCTCCGAGATCTCGGGCACCTCGGTGCCCGTCGCCTCCCCGACGGCTGTGCGCAGGTTCTTCAGGCCGACTTCGTGCGAGCGGGCAAGGTCGCGCGTGTGCGGCGTGAGCGCGGCGCGCTGCAGGTATGGCTGGACGCGGACCATGGCGTCGCCGAAGCCGACTTCAACGGCCTTGGCCAGCGCACGGTCGGGGCCGACGAGAACGCAGCACGCGACGAGGAGCTCGGCCACGTCGATGTCGAGCGCGGACTGCGGAGCGCCGAGTGTCGCTGCCGACAAGTCGACGAGCATCGGCCCCTCTTCGCCCACCAGCACATTGCCCAGGTTGAGCCGGCCATGGGATATGCCTGCGTTGTGGAGGTCGTTGACCTGTCGCCACAGGTCGACGAGCGTCTCGTCGCTGACCTGGTCAGCATGGGCGAGCTCCAGCGGCGCGATGTCCGGCTGCCGGGTGACCACGAGCCCGTCGCCCTCAGGCCCGAGCGCCGCGATGACGACGGCGGGCACGCGGACGCCGGCCTGCGCGGCCATGAAGAGCGCCAGCGCCTCATGCTCAACTTGCTCGAGGCGCCCGATTGGCACGGCGCGGGGCGGGTCGCGGTAGGCGAGTAGCCGCCAGCGCCGGGCGAGCCGCTGGGTGTCCTGAGCGTCGCGGCCGAGTACCCGCACCTTGAGCGGGCCATTGGCGTCCCGAGCGGAATACTCCGCATAACCCACGCGCTGCCGTGCCGCCGGGGCCAGATCGTCGACTTCGACACCGAGCGCAGTGAGCGCGTCCCGCACGTGTGCGGTCGGCGGGACGCCCGCCGCCGACCCGAACGCGATCCGGACGAGCGCTCCGGCTCCGAGGCCCAGCGCCAGTGCGCCGACTGCACCGGAGGGAAGCCCGGAGCCAAGGACGACTGCCCCAACCGTTGCGAGCGGAGCCATCGAGACGGCCACGAGGCGGACCCAGCGCACCAGCTCGGGCCCGGCCACGACGAGGATGGCCGTCGCCGTTGCAAGCCGAAGCTCGGGGAAGCCCCAGTTCGAAAGCAGGTGGCTCTCGATCGGAAACCAGTCGGATTCGACGACGCCGTCCAGCACGAAGGCCGCGCCCATGACCACGGCCGTCGCGACAAGTAGGTCGCGCGCGAGGTTCCACCGCCTGTGCAACAGCACGTCGAGAGCCACCGCAAGGGCGAACCCGAGGAATCCGACGAACGCGATCCGCCACAGCGAGTCCGCCCACGCGAAGACCGTCTGGAGGGCATCCGCGATGTTCTGGTCCTGCTCCTCGGCAGAGGCCGCGGCCGCCGCGGTCAGCCCGAGCACGATCGCCGCGCCGAACAGGGCGACCGCATCGATCGTTCGCCGGTTCCGGCGCCCCGGCTCCGTCGACGCCAGCAAGGAGACGTCCCAGGAGCGGCCGGCGACCGGCCCAGCCTGGGTCATCCTCCGATCGCTCGCTGAGCCGTTGCGATCGAAACCATGAGCCTCCTAGGTCCGGGGTATACCGTGGCGTCTCGCGGACGTCAACGAGCGCATGCCGCTCATCCGCCACCTCCAGGTCGAGGACTCGGTCGCCGCGCCCAATCTAGTCCCTCGGAAGGAGGACTTCAGGCCCCGCTCGATCCGTCCGATACAGGTCTTACGTTCAGCGCTACCGGAGCTTCCGTCTGGCCGCAGGCGCTGGAGCTCCACCACTACACGAAGCGAGAGCCCGCCGAGACCCGGCGGGCTCTCCGTTTCTCCGATGGAAATACCTGGTGCGGATAACCGCATGGCAAGACGCCTGTTCGCTCCACTGTGCCGCGATACCGGGACGGCTTGAATGAGCGTCATGAAACCAGGAGCACTTTTCTTCATGACAAACATCTCCCTCACTCAGTTCGAGACGCGCCGCCGGCAGGTGGCGGACCAGCGAGAGCTCATCGACGCTCGGGCGGCCGCACGCCCCGTCGATAGGCCCCGCAAGACGTTCCGCCTCCTGAGGGCCGTGCGGGGCGCCGCCGCCGCCTAGGCCGCAGGGTGCTGCGGCGGCGCCTCAGACGGCCGTGCGCATCTGCGCGCGTGTCGTCCTGAAGCGCAGCGTCTCGTAGGCGATGAGCGCGGTGCAAACCGCGGCGACGAGCGCGATGGCCACGACTCCGTCCACGCGCACGGCCACCGGGATCAGCGCCGCGCTCGTCGCTGCTGCCAGGCAGCGCCTCGGGTTGACCGTGCGCACGCTGCGGTAACGGATCGCGTCGTGGCTGAGGAGGTAGAGCGCGACGCCCACGCAGAGCGCGAAGGCCGGGACCGTTTCGAGCGGCTCGTTGACGTCGGCGAGCACCTTCTTCGCGCCGAGCGCGACGAGGACGATGCCTGCGAACATCGGCAGGTGCAGGTAGCTGAAGGAGTCGCGCGCGAGCCGCGCCCTCGCATGGCCGTGCGCCTCGACGAGCTTCCGGCGCGCGACCAGGGCGACGATGTCGAAGTACGCCCACCACATCGCGCAGGCCAGAGCGAGCCCGAGGACCGCGGCGGTCACGACCAGCGGCTCGAGCTCGATCCCAGCGGCGCCGATCCCGATGGCGACGATCGACTCCCCGAGCGCGATGATCACGATCAGGCCGTATCGCTCCGCGAAATGGTCGGCCGAGACGGAGAAGCCGCGCACGCCGAACACGTACGGGCCCGCGTAGTCGATCGTCAGCGCGAGGAGCCAGCAGGCGATCTGCGCGCCGCCGTCCAGGAACCCCGCGACGACGATGAGCGCCGGCCCCGGTATGGCCGTCCGGGCCAGCCTGAATGCCGCTTGACGGACGTCGACGTGTGGCGTGGCCTCGGCGAAGAGCACGATGTGCATGACCCGCACGGCGAAGTAGGCGAGGCCGAAGAGGACGGCGTCGCTATCGAAGGCGTGCGGCACGGCCAGCCCCGCCACGAACAGCGCGCCCATCGCGCCGAAGACGGCCAGGCGCGCCGAGCCTTCGTCCGGGTCGATCTCGTTGGTGAGCCAGGCGTAGGCACCCCAGGTCCACCACAGCGCCGCGAGGATGAGCATCCCCTTTCCGACGCCTGCCCAGGTCGGGTCGTCCGACATGAAGCCCGTGATCTGTGTGAGCGCGAAGACGAAGACGAGGTCGAAGAAGAGCTCGAGTGGCGTGACCGGATGCTCGGGCTCCTCCTCGCCTTCAGTCTCGGGCTCGACCTCGTGCGGCGGCGCAGGCTCCATCCTGGGATGATGGCAGCGGCGCTACAGGCTGCGCAGCTGCTCGAGGACGACCGGATCGATCCGGTCTGCGCCGCTGACCCGTTCCTCGAGGTTCTCCGTCCCCGCCCAGGCGGCGAGCGCAGCCGGAAGCTCGCCGTCGTAACCGAGCGCGGCCAGCCGTGCCCGGAGCTCGTCCGCGAGCGATGGGTCGACCTCCAGCCACTCCTCCTCGGGCGTGTGCCCGAAGAGCAGGTCGTGCAGGCGGTAGATCCGCTCCAGCTCTTCGATCGGTTGCGGATGGTCGTCGACGCGCAGGTCGGCGGAGACGTCGCTCGTCCCGCCGTAGCCGCCGTCCTTGCGCACGACCAGGAGTGCTGCGGACTGCCGCCCGCGTCGGTCGCCCCCTGCGGCCTCGGCTGCGGCGAGACAGGCCAGGAGCCGCTCGGCCAGCGGCTGCCCGGTCGACGCCTCGAACGTCGTCGCCAGCGCCTCCACCGTCGCCGCGGAAACGAGGATGTTCCCTTGCGCCGCGTAGCCCGAGCCGGTCGTTCCGCCCGCCCACTCGAGGCACTCGGACCCGGTGTAGGTCGCTGCTCGTCCGAGCCCGTCGACGACGCCGAGCTGCCGGTGTCCACGGCCCTCGTCCGCGCCGACCAGCGTCCTGACGACATCGTCCGCGGTGTAGCCCTCCTGCAGAAGAGCGAGCCCGTCGGGCCGGTAGGCGAGGTTCGCCCACGCCTGGGTCGCGATCGCGCCCACGTGCGGCTCGGCTGCGGGCACCACCGCGCCGACGGCGAGGAACTTCGACTGGACGGCGACGCCCCACTCGCCCGCCTCGAGGTCACAGGCGACGATCGAGTACGTCGAGATCACGTGCGGATTCTGCCACCGCTCGGGCCGACGCTAAGATTCGTGTCGGAAATGGCAACGTCCCTTAGCTGACCCAGGGAGCGTCGACGCGGCGGAAAGGCCGCCGGCCCTCCCGAGCGCCTCTCAGACGAGAGGCGTTTTTATATCGGAGACCGATGGAGCGATACGACCCGCAGGCAGTCGAGCTGAAATGGCAGGACATCTGGGAGCGCGAGCGTGCGTTCTACGTCCCGAATCCGGGCGACCCGTCCCAGATGGACAAGGAGCACACGTACGTGCTCGAGATGCTCCCGTACCCGTCGGGCGAGCTGCACATGGGGCACGTCAAGAACTACACGCTCGGTGACGTTCTCGCGCACGTCCGGCGGCGTATGGGCTTCCAGGTCCTGCGCCCGATGGGCTACGACGCCTTTGGCCTGCCCGCCGAGAACGCGGCCATCCGCGAGGGAGGGCATCCGCGTCTCGTCATCGAGCGGAACATCGCCGCCATCCGTGGACAGATGAAGCGCATGGGCTGGGCGATCGACTGGGACCGCGAGGTCTCCTCGCACGAGCCGTCCTACTACCGCTGGACGCAGTGGCTCTTCATCAGGTTCTTCGAGAAGGGTCTCGCCTACCGCAAGCAGGCGCCCGTCAACTGGTGCCCGAACGACCAGACCGTGCTCGCGAACGAGCAGGTGATCGACGGGCGCTGCGAGCGCTGCGGCGCCGAGGTCGAGCGCAGGAATCTCGAGCAGTGGTTCTTCCGCATCACCGAGTACGCCGACGACCTGCTCGACGAGATGAGCCTGCTCGAGTCGTGGCCCGAGCACGTCCTGACGATGCAGCGCAACTGGATCGGTCGCTCCGAGGGCGCCGAGGTCGTCTTCCGCATCGAGGAGCAGGACGTCGAGATCCCGGTCTTCACGACGCGCCCGGATACGCTGTTCGGCGCCACCTTCTTCGTCCTTGCTCCCGAGCATCCGCTCGTGCCGCAGCTCGTCGCCGGAACGCCGCACGAGCAGGAGGTCTTGGACTACGTGCGCGAGGCCGCCGGCCGCTCGACCGTCGAGCGCGCCGACCCCGAGAAGGAGAAGACCGGCGTCTCCACCGGAGCGTTCGTCACGAACCCGGTCGACGAGCAGCGCCTGCCCATCTGGGTCTCCGACTACGTGCTCATGGAGTACGGGACCGGGGCGATCATGGCCGTGCCGGCGCACGACGAGCGCGACTTCGAGTTCGCGCAGCGGTTCGAGCTGCCGGTGAAGGTCGTCGTCGCTCCGGAGGGCGAGGAGTACGAGGAGGCAACCTACGTCCCGCACGCCGAGAACGAGCGGCTGGTCGACTCAGCGCAGTTCTCGGGCCTCCCGAGCGAGGAGGGCAAGCAGGCGATCGTCGAGTGGCTCGAGTCGCGCGGCCTCGGCCGCCCGGCCGTCAGCTACCGACTGCGCGACTGGCTGCTCTCCCGCCAGCGCTACTGGGGCTGCCCGATCCCCATCCTCTACTGCGCTTCCTGCGGGATGGTGCCGGTGCCGGACGAGGATCTGCCCGTCCTGCTCCCCGAGGTGGACCAGTACCTCCCGAAGGGCCGCTCGCCGCTGGCCGCCGCCGAGGACTGGGTGCACACGTCCTGTCCGAAGTGCGGCGGCGAGGCGCACCGCGAGACCGACACGATGGACACGTTCGTCGACTCGTCCTGGTACTTCATCCGGTACACGGACGCGCGCAACGAGAACGCGCCGTGGGACCGCGAGGTGGCCGACTACTGGCTTCCGGTGAACCAGTACATCGGCGGCGTCGAGCACGCGATCCTGCACCTGCTCTACGCACGCTTCTTCGTGAAGGTGCTGAACGACCTCGGGATGCTGGGCTTTCGCGAGCCGTTCCTGCGCCTCTTCACGCAGGGGATGATCCATTACCTCGGCGCGAAGATGTCCAAGTCGAAGGGGAACGTGCTCAGCCCCGACGACCTGATTGCACGCCACGGCGCCGACGCGGTCCGCCTCTACATCCTCTACATGGGCCCGGCGGAGGACGACATCGAGTGGCAGGACACGGGCATCGAGGGCATGGCCCGCTTCCTCGGCCGGCTCTGGCGGCTGGGCCTGGAGGTCGCCGAGCGAGGCCCGATCGACCCGCCCACCGACGGCCCGCTCGTGCGCCGCGCGCACCAGGCGATCGCCAAGGTGGGCGACGACATCACGCGCCGCTTCCAGTTCAACACGCCCATCGCGGCCGTGATCGAGCTCGTCAACGAGATCTACCACGTCAAGGACGACCCCGAGCGTGCGGGCGAGGTGCGCTTCGCCGCCGAGACGGCCGTCAGCCTCATCCAGCCCTATGCGCCGCACATGGCCGAAGAGCTCTGGGAGCGGCTCGGGCGCGAACGGCTCTGGGAAGTGGCGTGGCCGCAGGCGGCCCCGGCGCTGCTCGAGCGCGAGACGTTCGAGCTCGTCGTCCAGGTGAACGGGCGCGTGCGCGACCGGGTAGAGGTGCCGGTCGGGCTGGACGAGGCCGAGCTCCTCACGCGGGCGAAGGAGCTCCCGCGCGTGCGCGCACACGTGGAGGGCAAGGAGATCCGCAAGGAGATCGTCGTCCCGGGCAAGCTCGTCAACCTCGTCGTCTAACCGCGCCGCCGGGCCGCATCCGTACTCTGTGAGGGTGAACGTCGTCGACGTTCTCCTGCTGCTCGCCGTCGCCGTCTTCTCCGTCTTCGGGGCTCACCGCGGGCTGGCCGCGCAGGCGCTCTCGCTCGGCGGCCTCGTCGTCGGGGCGATCGTCGGCTCGTTCGTGGCGCCGCTCTTCCTGCCCGACAACTCGCCGTGGATCCCAGTCGCCGGCCTCATCGGAGCGCTGATCGGCGCGTCGCTGCTGGGAGCCGCCGCGTCCGCGCTCGGGACACCCGTACGGGCCTTCCTCGCCGCCCGGCCGTCGCTCTCGGCGCTCGACCGCATCGGCGGCATCGTCATGGGCGGGCTGATCGCGCTCGGGATCGGCTGGCTGCTGGCCGTCCTGGCTCTGCACCAGCCGGCGCTCGGCCTCAGAGCGGAGGTCCGCGAGTCCGTCCTCCTCCCGCGGCTCCTCAACGCGGTGCCGCCCGACCGGGTGCTCCAGGCGCTCAACCGCTTCGACCCGCTGCCGCTGCTGCCGGGACTCCAGGAGTCGCTGCCCCCGCCGGACCCGAGCGTGCTCCAGAGCCCGGGGGCGCAGGCCGCCGCGGGCAGCGTCCTCAAGCTCGAGGGGACGGCGTGCGGTGTCGGGACGCAGGGATCCGGCTGGGTCGTGCGCCGGGGCCTGGTGGCCACCAACGCGCACGTGATCGCGGGCCACGACGGCACGCGTGCCCTCGCCCCGAACGGCCAGGTTCTCTCGGCGACGCCGGTCTACGTCGACTCGACGAACGACATCGCGCTGGTGCGCGTGCGCGGGCTCGAGGTCGGCGCCCTGCCGGTGAACACCAGCCCCGACCTCCCGCGCCCGGTGGCTCTCCTCGGCTACCCGCGGAACGGAGCGTTGACGGCCACCGCCGGGACGGCCGGGGACTCGCGGACGGTTCTCTCTCCGGGCGCGTACGGCGGGCGTGTGCGCCCGCGCGTCGTCGTGCCGCTGCGCGGCGCCGTCCAGCCCGGTGAGAGCGGCGGCCCCGTCATCGACCGGCGCGGTCGCGTCGTCGCGATGATCTTCGGAGGAACGCGCGACGGGCAGGGCGGCTACGCCGTCCCCGTCGAACTCGTCGTGAGCGCGGCGGCCGGCGAGCTGCGCCGCGTTGCCTCCGGCCCCTGCATCGTCCGCTAGCCGGCTCACTTCCGTCACAGTCCATGCGCCACCCGCGCGTCTTTTCGCGCGAACATCGAGTGCATGCGATCTCTCCTCGTGGCAATCGCGCTCGCGGCGCTCTGGCTCGGTGGCACCGCGCGCGCCGCGGTGATTTCGATCCCGGTCGAGGCCGATGTCGGCCTACCGTTCTGGTGCGACTGGAGCTACGACTGGGAGGCGCGCTGCTATCGGGACGACGGGCCCCGCCTCCCGATCGGGGGCGTCGACGACAAGGTCTGGCGCGCCGCTCTACGCGTTCCGCTCGGGTCGATCCCGCCCGGGGCGGCGATCTCGTCCGCGGAGCTGTCGATTCACCACGACGGCACCTGCGTCGGGCCGCGCTCGACTGCCGTGCCGTGTGCCGTCGGCTACGTGATCGACGCCCACCGGATCCTCTCTCCGAGCTGGTTCCGCGAGCGTGAGGTCGACTTCGACGAGCGGGTCGCTTCGACGGCGGTCGTCCTCGCCGCCGGGACGCCGCAGTGGCTCACCTGGGACCTGACCGCCCTCGTCCGGGCGTGGCGTCGGAACGCGGCGCCGAACAACGGCGTCCTCCTGAAGCTCCAGGAGGGCGACGAGGCGTACGGCTCGAGCGGGCTCTACGGGCCGTCGGCAGGCTCGCCGCACGCCGCGCTCCGGCCGCGCCTTCTCGTCCACTACGCCGCCCGGTGAGCCGTGCAGATGCCGACGATCTCGCGGGCCCGCGCGCTCGCCTATGCCGCCGCGCTCCTTGTCCTGCTGACCATCGCCGGCCGGGTGGCCCTGGGCGGGAGCGAAGCCAGGCCCGCGCCGAGCGTCGCCTCGGTCGCGCTGGACGTCGAAGAGGAGCCGCCGCGCATGCTGGTCGTCCACGTCGCGGGCGCCGTCGACAGTCCCGGTCTCTACGAGCTCGCCGAGGGCAGCCGGATCGACGATGCGATCGCGGAGGCGGGCGGAGCCAAGCCGAAGGCTGCGCTCGAGCTCGTCAACCTGGCCGCCCCGGTCGCCGACGGCCAGCAGGTGCTCGTTCCGCTGCGCGGCGAGCCGGGCGTGGCGTCCACGGGAGAGGGCGCCGCGCTCGTGCCGGGCGGGAAGGTGAGCCTCAACTCGGCCACGGTCGAGCAGCTCGACGCCCTGCCCGGGATCGGGCCGGTCACGGCTTCGCAGATCATCGATTTTCGTACGGCCAACGGCGGGTTCGGCTCGATCGAGGAGCTCGACGCGGTCCCGGGGATCGGGCCGGCGCGGCTCGAGCAGCTCCGGCCGCTCGTGGGCCTGTGACCGGATCGTGGCGAACGACCTCTTCCGACGGGTGCCGGCGGCGCACCTCCTGGCTGCCGCGCTCTGCGCGGGCCTCGCGCTTGCCCTCCTCGGCCGCGAGGCCCACGCCGGGCTCACGCTCGCCGCCGGGGCAGTCGCCCTGCTCGCGATCGTCGTCGCGCCTGCGCGTGTTCCGCTCCTCGCGTTCGCCCTCGTGCTCGCCGGCCTGTGGTGGGGAAGCGCCAGGCTCGAGGCCCTCGATGCGAGCGTGCTCGAGAACGAGGTCGGCCGGGCCGCTCTCGCACGCGTCGAGGTGACCGGCCCGGCGAGGCGCAGCGAGTTCGCCGTCCGCATGCCCGTCCGCGTCCTGCGCTTCGGCAGGGACGAGGTCGATGAGCGCGCGCGCCTCGATCTCCCTCCGGAGCGGGCACCGCCCCAGGGCGCGCTCCTGGAGGTCGTCGTCACAATCGCTCGTCCGCGAGGGCCCGAGGTAGAGGGCGGCTTCGACGAGGCGGCGTACCTCCGGCGACAGGGCATCCACGTCGTCTTGCGAGGAGGGAGCTTCCGGGTCGTCGGCCGCCGGGGCGGGCTCGGTGCGATCGCGGACGGGCTGAGGCGAGGCGTCGCGCGCTCGCTCGACGCGGTGCCTCCCGGCGAGCGACGGGCGGTCCTCGCAGGCGTCGTCCTCGGCGAGGACGAAGGGCTCGACCAGGAGCTGCGTGACCGGTTCCGGGCCTCGGGGCTCTACCACCTGCTGGCGGTATCGGGCCAGAACGTCGCCTACGTCGTCGCCGGGATGATCCTGCTCGCCTGGACGCTCGGCTTCCCGCGCTGGATCGGGGAGGTCGGCGCGCTCGGCGCGGTCTTCGCCTACGTGCTCGCGGTCGGCTGGCAGCCCTCGGTGGTTCGGGCAGGCGTCGCAGGGGGTCTCGCGTCGCTTGCCTGGCTCGCGTCGCGGCCGCGCGACCGCTGGTACTTCCTGCTCGTCGGCGCGGCCGTCCTGCTCGCGTGGAGCCCGTACAGCCTGCTCGAGCCCGGCTTCCAGCTCTCGTTCGCCGCGGTCGCGGCCATCTTCGTGCTCGTCCCGCGGATCGAGGCCAGGCTGGAGGGCTATCCGCTGCCGGTCAAGCTCGCGGAGATCGTGGCGCTCTCAGCCGCGTGCGGCGCGGCCACGGCGCCGATCCTCTGGCTCCATTTCGGGGCCATCCCCGTCTACTCGCTCGTGGCCAACGCGCTCGCAGCGCCGATCGTCGCGCCGCTCCTCGGCCTCGCGCTCGCGGCCGCGGCTCTACACCCAGCGTTGCCGGAGGCCGCGAGCGCTCTCGCCTGGATCGACGGATGGCTGGCGGCGTATCTCGCCTTCTGCGCCCGGACGGTGGGCGGCCTGCCGTACGCGCAGGTCGAGTCGGGACGAGCCCTGCTCGGCCTTCTCGGTTGCGCGGGTCTTCTCGCCGCGCTCGTGCGGGGGCGCCGGCCCCGGGCCTGGCGCGCGGCAGCGGTCGCCGGGGTCGTCCTCGCGCTCGTCGTCGCCTGGAGGAGCGTCCCCGACAACGCACCACCGCTCCCGAACGGGCTCCGGATCACCGTGCTCGACGTGGGCCAGGGTGACGCCATCTTGCTCCAGGTGCCCGAGGGGGCGGTCCTCGTCGACCAGGGCCCTCCCGAGGCTGACGTCGCCGGGCAGCTCGAGGACCTCGGCGTGGAGCGCCTCGTCGCGCTCGTCCTCACACATCCTCAGCGCGATCACATCGGCGGCGCCGCGGACGTGCTCGACGCGATCGAGGTCGGATCGGTCCTCGACCCGCGCATCCCGGCGGAGAGCGAGGATCACGATGCTGCGGTCGAGGCCGCGCGAGCGCACGATGTGCCCGTAATCGCGCTTCACGCCGGCCAACGACTGCGCGTCGGCGCGCTGCGCCTCGAGGTCCTCTGGCCGGACCGCCCCGGCCCGCCTGGGGACGATCCGAACAACCACGCGGTCGTCCTCCTCGCGACCTACGGACGGATCGACGCGCTCCTGACCGCGGACGCGGAGGGAAACGTCACGGTTCCCATCCGGCCTCCGCCGGTGGAGATCCTCAAGGTCGCGCACCACGGCTCGGCGGACACTGCGCTGCCGGCCCTGCTCGACCTCGTCGACCCGCAGGTCGCGGTCGTCTCGGTCGGCGCGAACAACGACTACGGCCACCCGACGCCCTCCACGATGGCCGCGCTGTCGGGGCTCTCCGGGCTCGATGTCTACCGTACGGATCTCCACGGCCGCGTGACGATCGAGACGGACGGGAGCCGGGTCTCGGTCTCCCGGGAGCACTGACTATGCTTGGCCGCGGTGGCCGAGGGCGAGCTGCGTCCCATCTATCTCCTCACGGGCGGAGACCGTCCGAAGATCCGCCGTGCTCTCGAGCGCCTCCGCGCCCGCTTCGGGCCGGAGTCGATCGAGACGCTCGCCGCCGAGGCCGTGAGCGGGGAGGAGGCGGTCGCGGCCTGCAACTCGCTCGGCCTCTTCTCCGGGGACGGCGGGCGTCTCGTGCTCGTCGAGGGCGTCGAGAGCTGGAAGAAGGACGACGAGGAGGCCGTCGCGGCCTACGTCAAGGATCCCGTGGCCGGGGCGGTGCTCGTGCTCGTCGCCGGCGACGACCTCAAGGGCTCGACGCTCCCGGCGCTCTGCAAGAAGGCGGGCGAGGTGCTTACGTACGAAGTGCCGAGGCCGCGAGACCTTCCCTCGTGGGTGAGGGCACAGTTCGAGCGCCTCGGCGTCAATGCCGACGCCGACGCCGCCCGGGCGCTCGTGGACATCGTCGGCGAGGACGCGACGGCGCTCACCACCGAGGCCGAGAAGCTTGCGGCCTGGGCGGGGGGCGAGACCGTCAGCCGCCGCGAGGTCGAACTGCTCGCCGCGCCCTCGAACGACGCCTCCGCCTGGGCGATCATGGACGCCTGGGGCGCGCGGAACATGGCCGGTACGCTCGCCGCGTGCCAGGCCGACCTCGAGCACGGCGAGGAGCCGTTCGTCATTGCCATGCGGCTCGCCTCCCAGGTCGGGCTCGTCCGCCAAGTGCAGGCGCTCTCCGAGGAGGGGCTCGGCGCGAAGGACATCGCCAAGCGGCTCCGCAAGCACGAGTTCCGCGTTCGCAAGGCGCTCGGGCATGCGGACAACTACTCGCGCGACGAGCTCGACGACGCGGTCGTCAGACTGGCGGCGCTGGATGCCGCCCTCAAGGGCTCCAGCAGGCTGACCGGCGAGCTCGAGCTGGAGCGTGCGCTCGTCGAGCTGGTGGCCCGGCCCGAGAGCGTCGGCGCGAGAGGCTAGCTGCCCGCGACGAGCCGGGCGGCCTGCGACTTCTTCCTGGCCGCGCGGTTCGGGTGCATCGCGCGCGTGGCGGCGGCCCTGTCGAGGCAGCGGACGAGCTCCCGATGCGCCTGCGCTGCGCCGTCCTTGTCGCCGTCGGCGAGAGCCGTCTCGAGCCGCTTGTAGAGCGTCTTCGCGGACGAGCGATAGCGCAGGTTCTCGACCCGCTGACGGGCGGCGATCGAGACGCGGCGCTTCTGCTGCTTGATGTTCGGCATACGGAGAAAAGGCCCCGTCGGGCCGCGCAGATCGTAGCAGGAGCCGCCCTTCCGGCCGCTCGCCTATCCTCGATCCGGTGACGACCGAGGCGGAGGCCGAAGCGGAGTCCCCCGGGCGGCATCGCCGCCGCCTCGCCTGGTCGACAGCGATATTCGCCGCGGCGACCGGCGTCTCGCGGATCCTCGGGCTCTTCCGCGAGATCGTCGCGCGGCGCTACTTCGGCGTCGAGGGCGAGATCAACGCCTTCACTGTCGCGTTCCAGGTGCCGAACCTCGTGCGGGCGCTCGCGGCGGACATGGCGCTCGGAGCCGCGTTCGTCCCCGTCTTCAGCGAGCTGCTGGAGAAGGAGCAGCGCGAACGCGCCTGGCGCCTCGCCTCCAGCCTGATCTGGCTCGTCCTCATCGTCCTCGGCGCCGCGACCGGCCTCTTCTTCCTCCTCGCGCCGTGGGTCATGAGTCTCTTCGGCGGTCCCTACGAGGAGCTGGCCACGACGCTCTCGCGGCTCCTCTTCCCGCTCGTGATCCTCATGGGGGTCTCCGGGATCATCACCGGGATCCTGAACTCGTACGAGGAGTTCACGGTCCCGGCGCTGATGCCGGTGTTCTGGAACCTCACGATCATCGTCTCGCTCGTCGTGTTCGTGCCGCGCTTCGACAGCGTCGAGGCGCAGCTCTACGTCTACGCGGGAGGGATCCTCGCCGGCACGGTGATCCAGGCGGTCACGCCCGTCTGGTGGCTGCGGGGGAAAGACGGGCGTCTCCGGGCCGTGCTCGACCTGCGCGATCCGGCGCTCAAGCGCGTCTTCGTCCTGATGCTCCCCATCACCCTCGGCGTCGGGCTCATCAACTTCAACCTCGTCATCAACACGTTCTTCGCGTCCCGGTTCGTCGACCCGACGCTCGCGCCGAGCGCCATCGACGCCGCGTTTCGCATCTACATGCTCCCGCAGGGGATCTTCTCCGTCGCCGTCGCCACCGTCCTCTTCCCACGGCTCTCGCGGCTTGCCGCCCGCAACGACATCGTGGGCTTCCGGGAGACGGTCTCCCTGGGCCTTCGCCAGATCGGGTTTCTGCTCCTGCCGGCCAGCGCCGTCGGCGCCGTTCTCGCCGTGCCGATCGTGAGGCTGCTCTACCAGCGCGGCGCCTTCGACGCCGACCAGACCCAGGTCGTCGCGGGCGCGTTCGCGGCCTTCGCGCTCGGCCTCACCTTCAACGGCACGATGCTGATGCTCAACCGTGCCTTCTTCAGCCTCCAGTCGGCCTGGGTGCCGACCGCGATCGCGCTCGGGAACCTCGCGCTCAACGTGGCCTTGAACGTCGTGCTCTACCGCGTGGGAGTCTGGGGAATCCCGCTCGCGACCTCGATCGTCAACATCGCCGGCACGGCGGCACTCCTCGTCCTCTTCCGGCGCCGCCTCGGCCGCGTCGACGGCCGAGCGCTCGCCGCGTCCTACGCCCGCATCAGCATTGCCGCGGCCGGCGCCGCGGGCGCCGCCTTCGCTGTCTGGTACGGGCTCGACGAGCTCCTCGGCCGCTCCCTCGGCGCTCAGATCGCCTCGGTGGGCGGCGGGGTCCTCGCCGGCGGGGCCGCCTTCCTCGGCCTCGCGGCGCTCCTCCGCGTCCGCGAGCTGCAGACGCTGCTCTCGCTGCGCAGGCGATCAGCTACAACGAGCGAGGAATGACCTCGCTCGACCGCATCCGCAACTTCTCCATCGTGGCCCACATCGACCACGGCAAGTCGACCCTGGCCGACCGCGTGCTCGAGGTGACCCAGACCCTCTCCGGGCGCGAGATGCGCGAGCAGGTGCTCGACTCGATGGAGCTCGAGCGCGAGCGAGGCATCACGATCAAGGCGCAGGCGGTCCGCGTGCTGTGGCGGGGGCACCAGCTCAACCTGATCGACACACCCGGCCACGTCGACTTCACGTACGAGGTCTCGCGCGCCCTCCAGGCGTGCGAGGGAGCGATCCTCGTCGTGGACGCCGCGCAGGGAATCGAGGCGCAGACACTCGCCAACGCCTACCTTGCGATCGAGAACAGCCTCGAGATCGTCCCGGTCGTGAACAAGATCGACCTGCCGCAGGCAGACCCCGACGCGGCCGCGGCCGAGGTCGCCGAGCTCGTGGGCGAGGATCCGGCGCGCGTCCTGCGGATCTCGGCGAAGACGGGCGAGGGGGTGGAGGCGGTGCTCGACGCCGTCGTCGACCGCATACCGCCCCCCGAAGGCGACCTCGATGCTCCGCCGCGGGCGCTCGTCTTCGACTCCTCCTACGACCAGTACCGCGGCGTCGTCGCCTTCGTGCGCATGGTCGACGGCCGCTTCTCGACCCGCCAGCGCCTGCGCGCGATGGCCGCCGGCACGCGGTTCGAAGCGGAGGAGCTCGGCTTCTTCTCTCCCGATCGGAGCCCGACGGCGACCCTCGAGGCGGGCGAGGTCGGCTACGTCGTCACCGGCCTCAAGGAGGTCAGCCGCCTCCGCGTCGGCGACACGCTGACGGCGCAGGATCAGCCGGCCGCAGAGCCGCTCCCCGGCTACAAGGACGTGAAGCCGACCGTTTTCGCCGGCCTCTTTCCCACCGACTCCGACGACTATCCCGCGCTCCGCGACGCGCTCGAGAAGCTGAAGCTCAACGACGCGTCGCTCTTCTACGAGCCCGAGACGTCACAGGCGCTCGGCTTCGGGTTCCGCTGCGGGTTCCTCGGGTTGCTGCACATGGAGATCGTGCGCGAGCGCCTGGAGCGCGAGTTCGACCTCGACCTGCTCGTGACCGCGCCCAACGTCGCCTATCGCGTCCTCACGAAGACCGGCGAGGAGCTCGAGGTGCACAACCCGGCCGACATGCCGCGGGAGGTCGAGCTGGTCGAGGAGCCCTACATCCGGGCGACGACGATCGTGCCCAAGGACTTCGTCGGCGCCGTCATGGAGCTCAACAACGACCGCCGCGGGCGCTTCCACCACATGGAGTACCTGAGCGAGGAGCGCGTTCTGCTCTCGTACGACCTCCCGCTCGCGGAGATCGTCTACGACTACTACGACCAGCTGAAGAGCCGGACGAGGGGCTATGCGAGCTTCGACTACGACATCGTGGGGTTCGAGCCGGGCGAGCTCGTGCGCCTCGACGTGCTCCTCGCCGGCGATCCGGTCGACGCGCTCAGCCTGATCGTCCACAAGGATTCCGCGTACCCGCGCGGGCGGGCCCTGGTCGACCGCCTGCGCCAGGAGATTCCGCGGCAGATGTTCGACGTGCCCGTCCAGGCCGCGATCGGCGCGCGGATCGTCGCGCGCGAGACGATCAAGGCGAAGCGCAAGGACGTGCTCGCGAAGTGCTACGGCGGCGACATCACGCGCAAGCGCAAGCTGCTGGAGCGTCAGAAGAAGGGCAAGAAGCGGATGAAGCAGGTCGGCGCGGTCGAGGTGCCCCAGGAAGCGTTTCCTCGCCGTGCTCAACCTGGACGGTGACCGCAAGTGACCGGCGTCCGCCACCTCTATGTGCACGTTCCTTTCTGCGCCCACCGTTGCGGCTACTGCGACTTCGTCACGCTCGTCGGGCGCCGCGACGGCCACGAGGCGTACGTCGATGCGCTGCTGACCGAGCTCGAGCTTCGTCGCGACCTGCTGGCCGAGCGGCTCGAGACCGTGTTCCTCGGCGGCGGGACGCCGACGTACACGGAGCCGCGGGCGCTGGCCCGCCTCCTGGAAGGCCTCCCTCCTGCGGGCGAGGTCACGGTCGAGGCGAACCCCGAGACCGTTACCCCCGAGCTCGCGGCGCTGCTCCGCGGCCACGGCGTGTCGCGCGTCTCGCTCGGGGCCCAGAGCTTCCAGCCGCATCTCCTTGAAACGCTCGAGCGGCAGGCCGGTCCGGAAGCCGTCCGGCGGGCGTTCTACCATTTGCGTGATGCCGGATTTGACAACATCTCGCTCGACCTCCTGTACGGCATCCCCGGCCAGAGCCCCTCCGACCTGCAGCGAGATCTTGCAGAGGCGATCGCGCTCGGGCCCGAGCACCTGTCGTGCTACGAGCTCGAAGCGAAGCCCGGCACGCGCTTCACTCACGCACACGGCGACGAGCTCGAGCGCCAGGCAGAGGCGATGGAGGGCTACTTCGAGCTCGTCGTCGACGAGCTGACCGCGGCCGGCTACCGCTGGTACGAGACGGCCAACTTCTGCCGGCCGGGACGGCAGGCGCGCCACAACCTCGGCTACTGGCTCGGCAGGGACTACCTCGGCGTCGGGATCGGGGCGGTATCGACCGTCGGACGGCCTGCGCTGGCGCAACCGGCCGGCGCTTCCCGGCCTACGTGTCGGCGCTCTCGCGTCGGAAGCTGCCGCCGCGGGACGAGGAGCCGCTCGGGCCTGACGATCGTCAGCCGGGAGCGGCTGATGCTCGGCCTGAGGCTCGACGAGCCGGTCCCGCTCGCTGAGGTCGCCGAAGCGCTCGACCTCGTTGCGCTCGACCGCATGGAGCGGCTCGGTCTGGCCGAGCGGCGCGGCGGCGGGCTGGCGCTGACGACTCGAGGGCGCTTTCTCGGTGGCGGCGTGACGGCCGAGCTGATGGCCGAAAGCCCTGCAAACGTACAATTTGAATAGATGGTGGATTCTCAAAAACTCCGCTTGTCGAAGCGGCAGGAGCTGATCCTCGCCGGCGTCGTCGAGACGTACGTCTCGACCGGCACCCCGGTCGGGTCGAAGGCGCTCGTCGAGCTCGCCGGGCTCGACGTCTCGGCCTCGACGGTGCGCAACGAGCTCGCGGTGCTCGAGGAGCAGGGCCTCCTGATGCACCCGCACACGTCGGCCGGGCGGGTGCCGACCGAGGTCGGCTATCGGTTCTTCGTCGACCGCGTGCTAGACCGGCCCGGCCCGCGCGCCAGCCTGCTCGAGCTGGACCTCACGGTCGTCGAGAGCGAGGTCGACCTGGCGCTGCGCGCTACGACGGAGGCGCTGGCGGATCTCACGCATCTCCTGGCCCTCGTCTCGGCGCCCTCCCCGGAGACGACGATCGTCCGCCATGTCGAAGTGCTGCTCCTTCAGCCACACGTCGTCATGGTGGTCGTCATCACGTCCACCGGCGGGGTCGCGAAGCGCGTGCTCACCTTCGACGAGCCCGTCGATCCGGGCCTCGCCGAATGGGCGGGCCAGTACCTGAACGAGACTGTCGCGGGGCTGCAGCTCGGGGCCCGGTTGCTCCGCATCCGCTTCGACGACCCGGCGCTCTCGCAGCGCGAGCGCGGGTTCCTCGAGCGCATGCGCCCGGCCTTCACGGACGTGATGGAAGCCGACGAGCAGACCCTCTACATCGGCGGCACCGCGGGCGTGCTGGACGAGTTCCGAGCGGACGAGCTGACGACGTACCGGCGCCTGCTCGAGATGCTCGAGCACCGTGCGACCGCGCTCGACCTGCTGCGGGCGAGCCTCGTGTCCAAGCGGCCGTTCGTCCGCGTCGGCCCTGACCTCGAGGACCCGGATCTCGCCGGCGTCGCCCTTGTCGGGGCGCCGTACGGGCTGCAGAACCGCAACCTCGGCACGGTCAGCCTGCTCGGCCCCATGCGCATGGACTACGTGACGGCGATCGGCGCCGTGCGGTCTGCAGCCCACGAGCTCTCCCGCTTCGTGGAGGAGCTCTACGAGAACTGATCGCCCGCCGGGTGTCGGCTCCGGGCGGGAGTACCCTACGAAAGTGGCCACAACGCGGCGCGATTACTACGAGGTTCTCGGCTTGTCCCGCGATGCGGACGACCGGGCGATCAAGTCCTCCTTCCGGCGCCTCGCGCGCGAGCTTCATCCCGACGTGTCCGACCACCCCGAGGCCCACGAGCGGTTTCGCGAGGCGGCGGAGGCCTACGAGGTGCTCTCGAAGCCGGAGATGCGGCAGCTGTACGACCGCTACGGCCACGACGGGCTGCGGACCGGGGGATTCCGACCGACTGAGTTCGACTTCGGCAACCTCGCCGACATCTTCTCCGCCTTTTTCGGCGACGACCTGTTCGGCGGCATGGGCGGGCGTTCCGGTCGCGCGGCGCGCGGCGCCGACGTCCTGGCCGAGGTGGAGATCGACCTCGTGGAAGCCGCCGACGGGGTGGCGCGCAAGGTGCCGTTCCCGGTCGTCGTCGGGTGCGCGACCTGCGGGGGCAACGGCGCGGCTCCGGGAACGACGCCGGTGGCGTGCCCGGCCTGCGACGGGCTCGGGCGCGTCCAGTCGGTGACGAATTCGCTCTTCGGCCAGGTTGTTCGCACGCAGGCGTGCGCGCACTGCGGCGGCACGGGGCAGACAGTCGAGACCCCGTGTGACGACTGCTCCGGCACCGGCCGTCAGACGACACAGCGCGAGCTCGACGTCGAGATCCCGCGCGGGATTCACGACGGGCAGCGCATCCGGATCAGCGGCGAGGGGCACGCCGGCGCGCTCGGCGGCAGGGCCGGCGACGTCTACGTGCTCGTGCACGTGAGACCAGATCCGCGCTTCGTCCGCGAGGGTAACGACATCATTTCCTCCGTCGACCTGACGATGACCCAGGCGGCCCTTGGCGCCACGGTGCGGGTTGCGACTCTCGAGGGCGAGGTCGAGCTCGAGTTCGAGCCGGGGACACAGCCGGGCGAGATCCGCGTGCTGCGCGGCAAGGGTATGCCGGTGCTCCAGGGTCGCGGGTTCGGCGACCACCGGGTGCTCGTCAACGTTGCCGTCCCGGGTTACCTCTCGGACGAGCAGCGCCGGCTCCTCGAGGAGTTCGCCCGGAGTGAGCACGAGCGCAACTACGGCTCGGACGGCGGCCTCTTCGGCAAGCTCCGGTCCGCGTTCCGCTGAGCGCGCTCCGCCGAGTGAGGGTCTCGGTGCCGCGCGAGCGGTCGGAGGAGGCGCGCGCGACGATGATCGAGCTCTTCCCCGAAGGCTTCGAGGAGCGTGATGTCGGCCCCGATCTCGAGCTGACCGCCTACACCGAGTGCGCGGACGCGGTGGCGCAGCTCGGAGCGCTCGGGCCCGTGAGCGAGAGCCCGGTCGCCCTGGGTTGGGAGGACGCCTGGAAGGGCTTCCACAAGCCGGTGACGATCGGGCCGCTCTGGATCGGCCCTCCCTGGGAGAACGCGGCGTCCGGTTCGACGCCGATCGTCATCGACCCGGGGCAGGCCTTCGGGACCGGAGCGCATCCGACGACTCGGCTCTGCCTGGAGCTCCTGCTCGACCTGAAGCCTGCGGGCCTCGTCGATCTGGGCTGTGGGTCGGGTGTGCTCGCCGTCGCGGCCGCGAAGCTCGGCTTCGCGCCCGTCGTCGCCCTCGACGACGACGAGGCTGCAGTCGAGGCGACCCGCGCAAACGCGGCGGCCAACGGCGTCGTCGTCGAAACACGGCGTGCCGACGTGCTCGTCGACCCTCTTCCCGACGTGGAGGTCGCCGTCGCCAACATCGCCCGAGTGCCCGTCGAGCGGGCGACCGAGCGCTTCGGAGGCGTGATGGTGGTCGCCTCCGGCTACCTGGAGGCAGAGCATCCCGAGCCAACCGGGTGGCGCTCCACAGCGCGGCGGGTGTCCGGCGACTGGGCCGCCGACCTCCTCGTGCGCACCGCGGACTAGACTTCGATCGGCTGCCGGGCGGCTGGGGGTGGGGCTGGGTTCGGCGCCTGGGCGGTCGCAGGCGGTCTGGTGGCCTCATCGCCGGTGCGGTCGCCTTCATGGTGGCCGGGCGGCGGGATCGCCGATCCCGGTCGGCTAGCATCGCGCCGCATGGCCTCGTTCACCGTCGACTTCCTCGGCTGCAAGGTCTCGCAGACGGATGCGCAGGAGATTCGCGAGCGCCTCGTCGCCGACGGCCACCTCGAGTCCGACCGCGGCGACGCGGAGATCGCGGTCGTCAACACCTGCTGCGTCACGAACGAGGCCGTTCGCAAGTCGCGCCAGGCAGCACGCCGGGCGGCCCGCACCGCGAAGCACGTCTACCTCACAGGCTGCGGGGCCAATCTCTCCGGCGACGGCTTCGCCTCCTTGCCGGCGAACGTCACGGTCGTCAGGCTCCCGGGGGAGCGGACGCCGTCGTTCGTCGCGGGTGACGTCGGCGCGATCGGTTGCGTCGACGCGAACGTCGGCCTCGACCGGACGAGGGCGTTCGTCAAGGTGCAGGACGGCTGCAGCTTCTCGTGCGCGTTCTGCGTCATCCCCCAGGTGCGCGGGGCCTCCCGGAGCCGTCCTGCGGAGGCGGTGCTGCGCGAGATCCGCAGGCGCGTGGAGCAGGGGCACTGCGAGGTCGTCCTCACGGGCATCAACCTGGGGTGCTATCGCGATCGAGCGGTGGGTCTCGCCCTGCCCGGGCTCGTGCGCGCGGCCGGCGCGAGTCGATGGGCTCGAGCGGCTCCGCCTCTCATCGATCGAGGTCAACCACGTGAGCGACGCCCTGCTCGACGCGATGCGCGAGACGCCGTCGGTTTCGCCGCACCTGCACGTCCCGCTCCAGTCGGGCGACGATCGTGTGCTCGCGGCCATGCGCCGTCGGTACTCGTCGGCGACCTATCTCCGCCGCGTATCCCTCGCCGAGGGGTTCAATCTGACCACTGACGTCATCGTCGGCTTTCCGGACGAAGACGAGGCCGCCTTCGGGAACACGCTGCGTGTCGTCGAGCAGGCGGGGATCACCAAGGTGCACGTGTTCCCGTACTCGCCGAGGCCGGGAACTCGAACCGCCGCCGACGACCCGGTCCCGCCCGCGGTGAAGAAGGAGCGGAGCGCCCGCCTGCGCGCGCTTTCGGCCGAGGCGACCCACCGTCGCTGGCGATCGAAGGTCGGCGGTGAGGATGTCGTGCTCGTGGATCGTCCGGGCCGAGGGTACGGCGACGATTACACTCCCTGGCTCGTGCAGGCTCAGGTCGGGGCTCTCGTCCCTGCGAGGGCAGTCGGTGTGAGCGAGGAAGGAGTCGTCGGTGTCCCAGTCTGACTGCCTCTTCTGCGGCCTCTACGCCCAGGGCGACCACGTCCGCAAGGACGAGGGTTTCGCCGCCGTGCGCGACATCAACCCGAAGGCGCCGACCCACCTGCTCGTCATCCCCGAGCGCCATGTCGACACCTTCCGCGACGTCGGCGAGTTCCCGGCCGACGAGTCGAAGCGGATGCTCGAGTTCGTCGCCGACACGGCCCGTGAGGCCGGGCTCGAGGACTATCGGGTCGTGGTCAACGTCGGCCCGGGCGGCGGCCAGACGGTCTTCCACCTGCACTGGCACGTCCTCGGCGGAAGCCCGGCGCTGGCGGGGTTCGAATGAGCCTGATCGCCGAGATCGAGGCCGAGATCAAGGACGCCATCCGCGGGCGGGAGCAGCTGCGCGCCGACACGCTTCGCCTGACGCTTGCGTCGCTGCGGGCCGCCGAGAAGGAGCTCGGCCGGCCACTCAAGGAGGACGAGGAGCTGCAGGTGCTCCAGCGCGAGCGGAAACGGCGCGCCGAGGCCGCCGAGGCGTTCCGGACGGCCGGGCGCGACGAGCAGGCGGCGACCGAAGAGGAGGAGCTCGAGATCATCGAGGAGTTCATGCCGGAGGCACTCGGCGAGGACGAGCTCGAGCAGATTGTCGACGACGCGATCGCCGAGACGGGCGCGACCTCTCTCCGCGACCTCGGCCGCGTCATGGCCGACGTGATGCCCCAGGTCGCCGGCCGCGCGGACGGCTCCGCCGTGAGCCAGCTCGTCCGCGAAAAGCTCGCCTGATTCGCTTCGATCCGGCGCAGCATTCGGCACGTTCCGCGCGCCTCGCGCGCGCTTTTTCCCGCTAGCGTGAGATCGAGGGGTTCCCCCGGCCTGTCCGGTGGCTAGGTGGCCGCGGACGGCCCGAAAGCGCCTGCGTGGACGCCGTTCTGGCGCCGACTAGACTTCGAATCGTTGCAGCAGGTCCTCTCGGTCTCCAACGAAGTCGCCGCGGAGCTCGCAACCGTCGACGACGGGATCCTGCGCGCGGTCCGCGACCGGATGGAGGTCGCCGTCCGCCTGCGCGGGAACCAGCTCACGCTCGAGGGTGACGACCTGCGCGTCGACGAGGCGCGGCTCGTCGTCGACGAGCTCGTCGAGCTGGTCGAGAGCGGCCACGCGATCGGGCCGAGCACGGTCGACGCCGTCCTCGCGGCGCTCGACGCGGCCAAGGATCCGCGCGAGATCTTCGAGGACGTGGTCTGGCGCCACCGCGGCAAGAAGATCACGCCGAAGACCGTCAACCAGAAGGCCTACGTGGACGCGATCCGGTCGGGCACGATCACCTTCGGGATCGGGCCCGCGGGAACCGGGAAGACGTACCTGGCGATGGCGCTCGCAGTCGCGTCGCTCGCCGACCGGGACGTCAACCGTCTCATCCTCACGCGGCCCGCAGTCGAGGCCGGCGAGCGGCTCGGGTTTCTCCCCGGGGACATGCTCGCCAAGGTCGACCCCTACCTGCGGCCGCTCTTCGACGCGCTCTACGACATGCTCGACGCGGATCGCCTCAACGCCTACATGGAGCGCGGCACGATCGAGGTCGCCCCGCTCGCCTTCATGCGCGGCCGCACCCTCAACGACTCGTTCATCATCCTGGACGAGGCGCAGAACACGACGCCCGAGCAGATGCAGATGTTCCTGACGCGGCTCGGCTTCGGCTCCAGGGTCGTGGTCACCGGGGACGTGACGCAGATCGACCTCCCGCAGGACCAGGCCTCGGGCCTGATCCACGTGCGGCAGATCCTCGGCGAGATCGACGGGATCGAGTTCGTCGAGTTCGGCAACCAGGACGTCGTGCGCCACGTGCTCGTGCAGCGGATCGTCGAGGCGTACAAGCGCCACGCCGAGGAGACGGGCACGCAGCGCCGACGGTGATCCGGATCGAGATCGCCAATCGCAGCGGCGTCGCGCAGGACGAGGCCGCCGTCGCCGAGGTCTGCCGCCGTGTGCTCGGCGACGAGGGCGTGGACGACGGTGATATCGGCGTCACCTTCGAGCCGCCCCAGCGGATGCGCGAGCTGAAGCGCGAGCATCTCGGAGTCGACGAGCCGACCGACGTGCTCTCGTTCCCGATCGACGGGCGCGAGGCGCTGCCCAACGGCGTGCCGCGGCAGCTCGGCGACGTCGTCCTCTGTCCGCAGGTCGTCGGCGAGGCCTGGCGCGGGCCTCTCGTGCACGGGCTGCTCCACCTGCTCGGCTACGAGCACGGCGTTGAGATGGAGGGCCGCGAGCGGGCGCACGCTCGATGAGCGCCCCGCGGACACCGGCAATTCTCCAGAGCCTCAACTGGGCCTTCGAGGGCGTCATCCACGTGCTGCGCACCGAGCGCAACATGCGGATCCACTTCGCCCTCGCGACGGCCGTGCTCATCCTCGCGTTCTCCTACGGCGTCACGAAGCTCGAGCTGATGGCGTTGCTCGTGGCGATCTCGTTCGTGCTCATCGCCGAGATGGTCAACACGGCCATCGAAGCGACGATCGACCTGGCCACGACCTCCTTCGACCCGCTCGCGAAGATGGCGAAGGACATCGCAGCGGGCGCCGTCCTCATCGCCTCGGTCAACGCGGTGGTGATCGGCTACCTCGTCTTCGCCGACCGGCTCACCGAACCGAGCTCGAGGCTCGTGGAGCGGGTCCGCGAGGCGCCCGCGAACCTCACGCTGATCGCGCTCATCCTCATCGTGCTGATCGTGATCGCCAGCAAGGCCCTCACCGGGCGCGGGACGCCGCTTCGGGGCGGGCTGCCGTCCGGCCACGCCGCGCTCGCGTTCGGCGGCTGGATGGCGATCACGTTCATCGTCGAGGAGGAGCGCGTCGTCGTGTCCTTCGTGGCGCTGATCATGGCGCTCCTCGTGGCGCAGACCCGGGTCGAGTCGGGGATCCACACGACCTCCGAGGTCGTCCTGGGCGCGGTCACGGGTACGCTCGTCAGCATGATCCTCTTCCAGGTGCTCGCGTGACCGACGTCGAGCTCGCCGAGGTCGCCCGCGAGGCGGCTGACAACGCCTACGCGCCGTACTCCAAGTACCACGTCGGTGCGGCGGCCCTGCTCCGCGACGGCCGCATCATCACGGGCGTCAACGTCGAGAACGCGTCCTATCCCCTCGGCCTGTGCGCGGAGCGCTGCGCTCTCGCCCGCGCCGTCGCGGAAGGCGTTCGGCCCGGCGAGGTCGAGGCCGTCGCTGTCACCGCATCCCCCTGCGGCGGCTGCCGCCAGTGGCTGCACGAATTTGGAGTCGACCGCGTGGCCTTCGTCCACGAAGGAGAGCTCCTCGTCCGCCGGCCGGACGAGCTGCTGCCCGACTCCTTCGAGCTTTGAGAAGCGGCTTCGTCGCCGTCGCCGGCCGCCCGAACGTCGGCAAGTCGACCCTCGTCAACGCGCTGGCCGGCGAGAAGATCGCGATCGTCTCCGACAAGCCGCAGACGACGCGCCGCCGGATCTCTGCCGTCGTCAACGGGGAGACGGAGGGCGAGCCCCACCAGCTCGTCCTCGTCGACCTGCCGGGGTTCCAGCGCCCGCGCGACGTGCTCACCGAGCGGATGCAGCGCACGGTCGACGAGACGCTCGCCGACGTCGACGCCTTCCTCTTCGTCCTCTCCGCGAGCGAGCGGATCGGCGCCGGAGACCGCTTCATCGCCGAGCGGATCTTCGCGGCCGGCCCACCCGTCGTCGTCGCGCTCAACAAGGTCGACCGGATCGCTCCGGCGCGCATCGCCGAGCAGATCACGGAGGCCGCGTCCCTGGGGGATTTCCATGCGCTCCACCCGATCAGCGCGCTGAAGGCGGACGGGCTCCAGCCGCTCCTGGCCGACCTCGTCGCGCTCCTTCCGGAGGGGCCCGCCTACTTCGAGGAGGGCACCCGCACCGACCTGCCGCTCGAGGCCCGGATCGCGGAGATCGTCCGGGAGAAGGCGCTCGCGCTAACCCGCGAGGAGGTGCCGCACGCCATCACGGTGGAGGTCGACGAGCTCGATCTGCAGAAGGGCCGAGTACGTGCGCTCGTCTGGGTGGAGACCGAGTCCCAGAAAGGAATCCTGATCGGGAAGGGCGGCAGTATGATCAAGACGATCGGCATCAAAGCGCGGCAGGAGATCGAGGCACTTCTGGGGCGAACGGTGTTCCTCGATCTCGGGGTCAAGGTTCGGCCGAGCTGGCGGCGAGACGTCGGCGCCCTCGAGCGGCTCGGCATCTAACAACTTGGGGGTTTCTTCATGGCCGTCGTCAGGACACCGGAGGAGTTCGAGGCGCAGCTGGCCCGGTTCCTCTACGAACGCTCCGAAGAGGCGCGGGCCGTCCGTGTCGGTGAGAAGGAGACGAGCGAGCAGGCCGCGATCGTCTCGCGCTACGAGGACCTTTTCTCACGCGAGCAGCACGACGCGTTGCGGGCGGCGGAGGAGGGCGCGCGGGGGGAAGATCGCGAACGGCTCTTCAGGCTGCGTGAGGCCTGCGCCGGCGGGATCGTCGTGCGCGAGCTGGCGGACGAGTCCGACAAGCTCGAGAACGCGATCCTCGCCGAGAGGGTGGAGTTCCGGGGCGAGCCGCTCCCGCTGCGCTCCGCCCAGGCGCAGCTCGCGGTCCTCGACGACTACGACGCGCGCCGCGAGCTCGGCGAGCTCGCGGGGGACGCCTCCGCGCGCTTCAACTGCGAGCGGTACACGCTCATGCAGCGCGCCGAGGCGCTCGATGCCGAGCTGTCCGGCGACCCGGACCCGATCCACAGGAGCGCCGACCGCAAGGCGATCGATCTCCGCGCGCTCGCCGACGCTGTCGCCGAGGCGTCCGCGCGACAAGTCGAGAGCTGGGAGCCGCTGCGCGACCGCTGGCTCGACCTGGTTCTCGGCCCGGAGCGCGAGGCCGAGCCCGACTCCTACCACGTGGCCTACCTGCGGCGAATGTCGCCTTTCACCGAGCTGTACGCGCGCGACCGCTCGGTGCCGGTATGCCTGGACACGCTCTCGAGCGTCGGCCTCGACCTGGCGGCGAACGACCGCATCCGCCTCGATCTCGACGACCGCCCGCAGAAGAACCCGCGGGCGTGCGTGATCGCATCCGACCCACCGTCGGTCGTGCACCTGATCACACGGGCCCAGGGCGGCCTCCACGACTACCAGGCGCTGCTCCACGAGGCCGGACACGCGCTGCACTACGCGGGCATCGACCCGGATCTCCCGTACACGTTCCGCCGCCTCTCGCGCGACCACGCGCTGACGGAGATCTACTCGTTCCTCCTCGAGTCGATCACGCGCGAGCCCGGCTGGCACACGATCCACTTCGGCCTCTCGGACGAGGACGACGCGGAGCGGGCCGAGGCGGCGCGCTTCCTCGAGGTGCTCCTCTATCGCCGGTACGCGGCGAAGCTCGAGTACGAGCTCGAGTTCTGGGGCGACTTCGAGAACGCGAACGACCACGCGCAGACGTACGCCGACAAGCTGCGGGGCGCGGTCGGCTTCCGCTACCGGGCGGACGGCTACCTCGCAGACATGGACGGTGACTTCTACTCGGCCGACTATCTGCGCGCGTGGATCCGCACGGCGCAGCTGCGCGCGCACCTGAGGGAGCGGATCGGCGAGGACTGGTGGCGCCGGCCCGAGACCGGGGACATCCTGCGTGACCTGTGGCGGGAGGGCACGCGCCCGACGAGCGAGGAGATTGCCGACCGCATCGGCTTCGACCCGCTCGACACTGCGCCGCTCGTCGAGGAGCTGGTCGCCGCCTAGGCCTTTCCGACCTGGACGGTCCGGCCGCGTCCACTCGAGGCCGGGGCGCCCCCCGATTCGAGCCTATCGGCGAAAAGCACGCGCAATGCTCGCGGACCGTGCCGAGTCTGCGCCGGTGTGTGTCGCGCGTCGGGCGCAGCCGGGCGGTCTGGGCGTGCCGGCTCGGGTCTAGCTCGCCTGGCGGCGGCCGCCCAGGTACGCGACCGTTGCGACCGCGAACCCGGCGAAGGACGCCGCGAAGCCGAGGAGTGCCGTCTTCCTGCTCATTTGCCGCTTCATGCCGTTGTCATCGGCACGAGCGGCGCCCGACCTGACAGTGGGATCAGCGATACGTGACGTGGCGCGAGCTGCGCACGACCGCGACTTGCCACGGTTGGAGGCGGTCGCCCATGCGCTTCGGGAGCATGAGGTTCCCGAGTGCTTGCGAGTGGGGGAGGCCGCAGGCGTGGCCGAGCTCGTGCACGAGCACGCGCTTCGTCCTGCCGGTCAGCGCGGTCATGTCGACGGTGACGTAGTCGGCGAGCGGGCCAAGCGAGCAGCCGGCCTTGCCGAGCACGTCTCGAACGACGAAGACGGTGATCGGCGCGCCCGAGCCGGTCGCGGGTCCTTTCACGGCGAACCGGCGGAAGAACGCGCCGCCGGGGCCGAGGTCCGCGCGGTACGAACCCTCGGCGCAGGGAGCGTCGAGTGCCTGCGGAGGTGCCGAAGGCTCCAGCGTCCGGATCAGCGGGTCGCCCGCCGGAACGAGCTCGATCGCAAGGTGCTCGCGAAGGACGCGTCGCGCCTCGTCGAGGGCGGCCTCAACGTCGGCCGGCGTCGCCACCGGGCGGCCGCGCTCGTCGCGGAGGATGGCGACGCTCAACCGAAGCTTCTTCGGCCTGCGCGAGCCTGCGAGGGTCACACCGGCCTCGGGCAGGCCGACGACACGGTTCCCGGCCTCGCGCAGCACGTTCGCCGCGTGGGTCAGGCCTGCGGCGAGCTGGGAGGGCGGCACAGGCCGAGGATACGAGGGGGCTACACTTGAAAGCCATGGCGCAGGCACCCGCCTTGCCGAGCGGGTTCGAGCTTCCGCTCGAGCCCCGGCTTCCCCGTATCGGCTCCATCGACCAGGTGGCGGTCGAGGAGCGCGCCGCCACGCTCGCGAAGCGCTCGATCAAGCGCGACTCGAAGGTCTTCGCGCTCGACCTTGCCGTGCGCATGATGGACCTGACCACGCTCGAGGGCGCGGACACGCCCGGGAAGGTCGCCGCGCTCTGCTCCAAGGCGATGCGTCCCGACCCGGCCGACCTCACCGTTCCTCCCGTCGCCGCCGTCTGCATCTACCCGAGCCTCGTCCCGCACGCGCTCGAGCGGCTCGAGGGGAGCGGCGTCAAGGTCGCCTCCGTAGCCACCGCATTCCCGTCGGGGCAGGTGCCGACCGAGCTCAAGGTCGAGGAGGCCGCGCGCGTCGCCGAGTCGGGAGCGGACGAGATCGACATGGTCATCGACCGCGGCGCGTTCCTCTCCGGCCACTACGCCAAGGTCTACGACGAGGTCAGGCGCGTGAAGGACGTCTCCGGCCGGGCGCACCTCAAGGTGATCCTCGAGACGGGCGAGCTCGGGACCTACGACAACGTGCGCCGCGCGAGCCTGCTGGCGATCGCGGGCGGCGCCGACTTCATCAAGACCTCGACCGGGAAGATCCAGCCCGCCGCGACGCTCCCGGTGACGCTGGTGATGCTCGAGGCGATTCGCGACGTCTACGAGGAGACCGGCAAGAAGATCGGGATGAAGCCGGCGGGCGGCATCCGCCACGCGAAGCAGGCCGTCCAGTACCTCGTGATGCTCAACGAGACGCTAGGGCCCGAGTGGCTCACGCCCGACCTCTTCCGCTTCGGCGCCTCGTCGCTCCTGAACGACGTGCTCATGCAGGTCCGCAAGGAAAAGACGGGCCGCTACCAGAGCCCGGACTACTTCACGATCGACTGATGGCCGAGGTCGAGAGAAAACAGGACCGCTCGCCGGTTCCCTCAGCGTTCGAGTACGCGGATGCGCCCGAGTCGCGTGAGATCGTCCGCCTCGAGGATCGCTACGGGCTGTTCGTGGGCGGCGAGTGGGTCGAGCCGCGCTCGGGCGAGTACGCACCCAGCGCCGCGCCGCGGGACGAGGAGGTGCTCGCCGAGGTCGCCTACGCAGGGGCCGAGGATGTCGATCTCGCCGTCCAGGCCGCGCGCGACGCGTTCGAGAACGGCTGGTCGACGCTGGCACCGGGCGAGCGGGCGAAGTACCTCTTCCGCATCGCTCGCATCCTCCAGGAGCGCTCGCGGGAGTTCGCGGTGCTCGAGTCGCTCGACGGCGGCAAGCCGATCCGCGAGTCCCGTGACGTCGACCTGCCCCTCGCAGCCGCGCACTTCTTCTACTACGCGGGCTGGGCGGACAAGCTCGAGTACGCCTTCCCCAACCGCAGGCCGCGCCCGGTCGGCGTCGCGGGCCAGGTGATTCCCTGGAACTTCCCGCTGCTCATGCTCTCGTGGAAGATCGCGCCCGCGCTGGCGTCAGGGAACACGGTCGTCCTCAAGCCGGCCGAGACCACGCCGCTCACTGCGCTCCTGTTCTGCGACGTCCTGCGCCAGGCCGAGCTGCCGCCCGGCGTGGTCAACATCGTCACGGGCGACGGTCGCGCGGGCGCCGAGCTGGTCAAGCACCCCGGCGTCGACAAGATCGCCTTCACCGGCTCGACCGAGGTCGGCAAGGAGATCATGCGCTCGACCGCCGGGACAGGGAAGCGGCTCACGCTCGAGCTCGGCGGCAAGGCGGCGAACATCATCTTCGACGACGCCCCGCTCGACCAGGCGGTCGAGGGGATCATCAACGGCATCTATTTCAACCAGGGCCACGTCTGCTGCGCCGGCTCGAGGCTCTTCGTCCAGGAGTCGGTCTTCGAGGAGGTCGTGGCGAAGCTGAAGCGGCGCATGGCCACCCTGCGCGTGGGCGACCCGCTCGACAAGAACACGGACGTCGGCGCGATCAACTCGCAGGCCCAGCTCGAGCGCATCAAGGAGCTCGTCGCCGCCGGTGAGGAAGAGGGCGCCGAGATCTACCAGCCGCCCTGTCGCCTGCCGGAGAAGGGCTGGTGGTTCCCGCCGACGGTGTTCACGAACGTGGCGCAGAGCTACCGCATCGCGCAGGAGGAGATCTTCGGGCCCGTCCTCTCGGTGCTCACCTTCCGGACGCCCGACGAGGCGGTCGAGAAGGCGAACAACACCCCGTACGGCCTCTCCGCCGGCGTCTGGACGGAGAAGGGCTCGCGCATCCTCTCGATGGCGCAGCGGCTGCGCGCCGGCGTGATCTGGGCGAACACGTACAACCGCTTCGACCCGACCTCGCCGTTCGGCGGCTACAAGGAGTCCGGCTTCGGCCGCGAGGGCGGCCTCCACGGCCTCGCGCCCTACCTGGAGTTCGAAGAGTGAGCCGCCTGCCCGTCAAGAAGACCTACAAGCTCTACCTGGGCGGCGCGTTCCCGCGCTCGGAGTCGGGGCGCACCTACGAGGTCGAGGGCGCGAACGTCGCGCTCGGCTCCCGCAAGGACGTCCGCGATGCCGTGCGCGCGGCCCGCGGCGCCCTCCCCAAGTGGGCTGGGATGACCGCGTACAACCGCGGGCAGGTCCTGTACAGAGTCGCGGAGATGATGGAGGGCCGGCGCGCCGAGTTCGCGGAGCTGACCGGGAGCGACGAGGAGGTCGATGCCGCGATCGATCGCTGGGTCTGGTACGCGGGCTGGGCCGACAAGCTCGCCCAGGTGCTCGGGACCTCCAATCCAGTGGCGGGGCCGTACTTCAACTTCACCATCCCCGAGCCGACAGGCGTCGTCGGCATCGTCGCGCCCGAGGAGCCGCCGCTCGCGGGCCTCGTCTCGCGGCTCGCGCCGGCGATCGTCGGCGGGAACGTCTCCGTGGTGATCGCCTCCGAGCGGCGCCCGCTCGCGGCGGTGACGCTGGCCGAGGTCCTCGCGACCTCGGACGTCCCCGGCGGAGTCGTGAACCTCGTCACCGGGCGCAAGCGCGAGCTCGCGCCCGTGCTCGCGGGGCACATGGACGTGAACGCGCTCGACCTGGCGGGCGCAGAGGACGATGTCGAGGAGCTCGAGCGCGTTGCCGCCGAGAACGTCAAGCGGATCGTGCGCAACGGCGACGGGCAGTCGCCCTGGCACGCGGCGTCGTTCCTCGAGCTCAAGACCGTCTGGCACCCCATCGGCGTCTAGCTGCTGCACTAGGGTTTCGAGACTCATGGCACGTCGGCTCGCAGAGCTCGCCAAGACCATCGACCACACGCTGCTGGACCGCGACGCCTCCGACGAGGCGATCGCGCGTCTCTGCGACGAGGCGAGAGAGCACCACTTCGCTTCGGTCTGCGTCCTTCCGGGATCGGTCGCGTTCGCGGTCGAGTGCCTGCGGGGCTGCGACGTCAAGGTGGCCGGGGTGGTCGGCTACCCGGAGGGCGAGGCCGCATCGCGCGACAAGCTCGACGACGCCGAGGCGTGCGCGGCGGCGGGCGCCCACGAGCTCGAGTTCGTGCTGAACTCGACCGCGATGCTCGCCGGCGACTTTCACCTCGCCCGCGACGAGCTCGCCGCGATGGTGCATGCCGTGGGAGCGCGGAGCATGAACTCCGGGCGCGGTCACACGCTCGTCAAGGTCGCTTTCGACTGTGAGCGCCTCGGCTCGAAGCGAACGCAGCTTGCATGCTCGATCGTCGAGGGCGTCGGGGCCGACTTCGTCTCGACCTCGGTCGGCGGTGCGAGCGAGGCGTCGACGCTCTCCACCGTCGAGCTGCTGCGCGAGCATCTCTCCGAGCGAATCGGCGTCAAGGCGTCGGGCGTCGTCGCGACGGCGGGTGAGGTGGACGAGCTCATTGCCGCAGGCGCCGGCCGGATCGGGACGCGCCATGCGATCGACGTGATGGGCGTGCCGGCGTGAGCCGCTTCAGCCAGGCGATCTCGGAGGGCGACGGGATCTCGGTCATCCCCGTCCTCGAGGGCGATGTCGAAAGCCTCGCCGCCTTGGCGGAGAAGGCCGGGGCCGAGGGGATCGCCGTCCACGCCGCCGACGTCGCGCGCGCCCGCGCGAACACAGGCCTGCCGATCCTGGCCCGCGACGGGGATCCCGCAGAAGCGGCCGCCGCGGGGGCCGATGCAGTCGTGATCGAGTTCCGCGCCGCCGAGGGCGAGCTCGAGCGGCTCTACGCAGTCGCGAATGACCTCGAGCTCGACTGCGCGGTCGAGGTCAGGGAGGAAGAGGAGCTCGAGGAGGCGCTCGAGCGGGTCGATCCCGAGATCGTCCTCATCTCGGAGGCCGGGTTGGACGAGGACGAGGAGGACCTGGAGCGAACGCTCGACCTGCTCGCCGACGTGCCCGCCGGCAAGCTCGTGGTCTCCGAGGCGTGGGTCGAATCGCGCGAGCAGGTGCTTGCGCTGGAGCGGGCGGGGGTCGACGCGATCCTCGTGCACGGGCTCGCGCGGGAGCCGGAGTTCGGCGCCGTCCTCGAGGAGCTCGTCCGTGGCCCAGAAGCTCGGCGCTAGCGAGCCGCTCGCGCAGGAGCCGCCGCCTGAGGACGGCGACGGCGCGGGCATCGAGCCCGCGGCGCCCGCACCGGAGCCTCGCCCGCGCTTCGAGGGCGTCCCGGTCATGGTCGCCGTGTTCGTCTCCGGTGCCGTGCTCCTCGGCGTCGAGATTGCCGCGAGCCGCGTGCTCGCGCCGTTCTTCGGCAACTCGCTGTTCGTGTGGGGCTCGCTGATCGGCGTCGTCCTGACCGGCCTCGCCGTCGGCTACTGGCTCGGCGGCGCGCTCGCCGACCGCTTGCCGGCCACCGGCCTGCTGCTCGGCGTCATGGCCCTCGCGGCGCTCTCGATCCTCGCGATCCCGCTGCTCGACGAGCCGGTGCTCGAGGCGGTGGTGTCCTGGGATCCCGGGCCGCGGTTGAACCCGCTGATTGCCTCGATCGTCCTCTTCGGCGTCCCCAGCGTGCTCATGGCCGGCGTGACGCCGATCGCCGTGCGCCTCCGCGCACAGTCGCTGGCGCGCGTCGGGCGCACGGCCGGCCGCCTCTTCTCGGTGTCGACGGCCGGGAGCATCTTCGGGACGCTGGCGACCTCGTTCTTCCTCATCCCGGAGTTCGGGACCGACCAGCTCATCGGGATCGCGGCCGCCGCGCTCTTCGCCGCGGTCGCCGCCGTCGCGCTCGCCGAGCGAATGGTGGTCGCCGCGGTCCTCGCCGCGGTCGCGACCGTCGGCGCGGGTTTCGCGGCCACGGAGCTCGCGCCCGAGACCGGCGGAACCCTCTCGGAGGCCGCCGCGCAGAACTGGTCGCCGCTCTACCGCACGCGCGGCTCGGAGACTGTCCTCGACGCGCGCGACCCGCGCGCGGTCATCCCCGATGACCTTCGCGTCGTCTACGCCCGCGACACGCAGTACCACCGGCTCTCGGTGGTCGAGGACCCGGACACGCGCTACCTGCGGTTCGACAACTCGCTCCAGAGTGCGATGTACATCGACGACCCGCTGCGCACGCGCTTCGCCTACACCGACCTGTTCCACCTGGCCGTCGCGTACAACCCGGACGCGAAAAACGTCCTCTTCATCGGGCTCGGGGCCGGCTCGTCGGAGAAGCGCATGCTCCAGGACTTTCCCGACGTCCGGATGCAGGCGGTCGAGATCGACCCGGTGGTCGTCGACGTGGCGCACGACTACTTCGCCGTCCCGCGCGACGACCCGCGGCTCGAGATCGACGTGGGGGACGGCCGGCGCTTCCTCGCCGACGACGAGACGCGCTGGGACGCGATCGTGATCGACGCGTTCTTTGCCGACGCGGTTCCGTTCCATCTCGTCACGCGGGAGTTCGTCCAGCTCGCGCAGTCGCGCCTGAACCCGGGCGGGGTGATCGTGACGAACGCCATCGGCGCGATCGCCGGGCCGGGCTCGCGGCTGTTCCGCTCGATCTACCGGACGTACCGCACCGTGGTGCCGACCGTCGTCGTCCACCCGGCGATCCTCGAGGGCGACGAAGGCGACGAGACGTTCAGGAACCTCATCCTCGTGGCCACGGAGCAGGCTGCGCCGCAGCGGGTGTTCCTCGCCCAGCGCTGGGACGAGATCCGCGCGGAGTCGCCGACCGCGCCGGACCTCCACCAGGCGATCCTCGACCGCCACGACGCGCTGATCCCGACCGACGACGTGCCCGTCCTCACGGACGACTACGCACCGACCGACGCGCTGCTGCTCCTCTTTCAATAGACGCGCGCGCCGGGGGCCCCCCGATTTCGACCCTATCGCCGTCGGGCGCACGCGTGGCGCGCGCTTCGTGCCGGATCGTGCGCGGAACGTCAGGAGTCTGCGATGTCGGGGCAGCGGTTGTCCGGCGGGAGGGCACGGCCGTCGTGGTCGAAGCGCCGGCGCGGGTCGTGCGCGCCGGCCGCGGACACGACCTGGGGCGGTGTCGAGGAATCCAGGCAGACGTAGCCCTGCCGGCCCATCTCGTCCTCGTAGAAACAGAGGAAGCCGCCGCTCTCGTCGGCCGCGCACTCGCCCGTGAAGCGGCCCTCGGGCCAGGGTGCCGTCCCCTCGGGCTGCGCGTCGCTCGGGAACGCGGCGTGCTCGTCGGCGACGGTCGACTCGATGTCGCCGGCGTCGTCCGAGCCGCATGCGCCCACGGCGAGCACGGCGACCGCGAGAACGGCTGCGCGGGCGTACCGCCGGCCCACGCCTATCCGAAGAACGCCCGCGCCACCTCGGACCACTCCTTGGGCACGGTCTTCAGCTCGACGACGGCGTCGCGCAGCGAGACCTCGACGATCGAGTCGCCCTGGAGGGCGGCCATGACGCCCCAGCGGCCCTCGTCGACGAGGTCGGCCGCCTTGAGGCCGAAGCGCGTGGCCAGCACGCGGTCGCGCGGGGTGGGCGTCCCGCCCCGCTGGACGTGGCCGAGGACCGTGACGCGAGTCTCGTAGCCCGTCCGCTCCTCGATCTCGCGGGCGAGGGCGTCTCCGACGCCTCCCAGCCGGACGTGGCCGAACTGGTCCCTCGGGGACGGCTCCTGGGCGATCTGCTGCTTCTCGCCCGAGGAGTACGTGAGCTCGTAGCCCTCGCTCACGACGACGATGGAGAAGTCCTTGCCACGCTCGTGCCGGCGACGGAGGTCGTCGCAGGCGTCCTCGACCGTGACCGGGTCCTCGGGGATCAGGATGACGTCGGCGCCTCCCGCGATCCCGCTCATGACCGCAATCCAGCCCGTGTGCCTGCCCATGACCTCGACGACCATGACGCGGTTGTGCGACTCGGCGGTCGTGTGCAGCCGGTCGATCGCCTCCGTGGCGATCGTCACGGCCGTGTCGAACCCGAACGTGTAGTCCGTCGCAGACAGGTCGTTGTCGATCGTCTTGGGGACGCCGACGACGGGGTAGCCGTGCTCGTCGTGGAGCCGTGCGGCCACGCCCAGCGTGTCCTCTCCGCCGATCGCGACGAGCGCGTCCAGCCGCTGCGACTCGGAGTTCTCGAGCACGCGCTCGACGCCGCCTTCGACCTTGTACGGGTTCGTCCGCGTCGTGCCGATGATCGTCCCGCCGCGGGGGAGGATCCCGGAGATGGAGCGGTAGTCGAGCTCCTCGAAGTCCCCGTCCACGAGCCCGCGCCAGCCGCCGCGCACGCCGATGACCTCGTGGCCCCGATCGAGCGACCGTCGGGTCACCGCCCGGATGACGGCGTTCAGCCCCGGGCAGTCTCCTCCTCCGGTGAGCAGCGCGACGCGTTTCGCCACAGGCCTAACTTCGCTGAGGCCCGTACGTCTTTGGTGACGTACCCGCACCGAACGATGTCAACCACGTGGGCGCGAGGAGAGGTGAGCTGATGCCGAAGGCGGGGATCGAACCCGCACGGGGCGATGCCCCACTGGATTTTGAGTCCAGCGCGTCTACCAGTTCCGCCACTTCGGCGTGCTCCACTGTGGCGCATCGTAACCGGAGGGGGTTGCAAGGGCGCGGAACCCGGGTCCATAATCGGGCACTTCTGAACGGTGCTCGCCGGGCGCAAGCGCCGAAACAGGAATCGGGCGAAGAGGAGGAGTAGTGAAACGAAGGACGATTTTGGCGTTACTCGTGCTCTTGATCGGCGTATTCGCCTTCGCAGCGGTGGGTTGCGGCGGCGACGACGACGATGATGGCGGCGGAGCGCAGGAGACCACAGGCGGCGGCGACGGGGGCGAGGAACTCGATCTCCCGGAGGTGACCGCGCTTCCGTCGGCCTCGTGCACCGACATCGAGTACGGCGGCGAGGGCGATCCCGACGTTCTGATCGCCTCCGACCTTCCGCTGCAGGGGTCCTCGCGGACACAGACTCTGCAGATGGTCGGCGCGATCCAGCAGGTCCTCGAGAACGCCGGCTGGAAGGCAGGAGATGCGAACGTCGGCTACCAGTCGTGCGACGACTCGACGGCCCAGGCCGGCAAGTGGGATCCGGGCAAGTGCAGCCAGAACGCGAACGCATACGCCGAGAACCAGAGCATGCTCGCGCTCATCGGCACGTTCAACTCGGGCTGCGCCGCGATCATCATCCCGGTGCTCAACCAGGCGCCCGGCGGCGGCCTCGCGATGGTCTCCCCGGCGAACACGTACGTCTGCCTGACCGAGGGCGGACCGGGCTGCGCGGATGACGAGCCGGACAAGTACTACCCGGCCGGCACGCGCAACTACGCCCGCGTCGTCGCCCACGACGCCTACCAGGGCGCGGCTCTGGCCGAGTTCATGCAGGGGCAGGAGACGACGAAGCTGTACATCCTCAACGACAAGGAGGCGTACGGCCTCGGCGTCGCGACGAACACGCGGAACGCAGCCGAGCACCTCGGCATCGAGGTCGTCGGCTTCGACGCGTGGGATCCGAAGGCCTCGAACTACGAGGCGCTGATGAACAAGATCAAGCAGTCGGGAGCGGACGGTGTGTTCCTCGGCGGCCTGATCGACGAGAACGGCGCCCAGGTCATCAAGGACAAGGTCAAGGTCCTGGGCCCGAACGACGCCGTTAAGCTGTACATGCCTGACGGCTTCACCACGCAGCAGACGATCGACGAGGCCGGCGTGGAGAACACGCGCGGTGCGTTCTTCTCGGTCGCGGGCGTTCCGGTTGAGGAGTTCACCGGGTCCGCCGAGGAGTTCATCACGGCGTTCCAGGAGACCCTGGGCGGCGAGCCGGTCGACCCGTACGCGGTCTACGGCGCGCAGGCGGCTCAGATTGTCCTCGATGCGATCGCCAACTCGGACTACACCCGGGGCGGCGTCATCTCCTCGCTCTTCGAGACGCAGGTCTCTGGTGGACTTCTCGGCGACTTCGAGATCAACGAGAACGGCGACCCGGCTCTCGCGAGCGGCGCGGTCGTCGGCTTCACGATCTTCCGCGGTGAGGAGGAGCTCACGGCCGAGACGGTTCTTTCTCCGCAGGAGGAGAACGTCGAGGCTGCGAGGGGCTAGGGATAACTCGCTAACAACCCGGGGGAGGGCTTCGGCCCTCCCCCGGTTGTCTTCGAGGTAGCGATTGCGATGAGCGTAGACGCGGGCAGAGTGGCCGGAATCCGGAAGCGGGGCGGTCCGAGCTTTACGTCGATCCTCGGGATCGTCTTCCTGGCCCTCATCGGGTTCGTGCTGCTGTGGAACCTGATCGACAGTCCGACGCAGTTCTTCAACATCGCGGTGATCGGCCTGACGACGG
>CAVZIX010000010.1:0-41325 GCA_963775395.1 uncultured Actinomycetes bacterium | reverse complement strand
CGATCACGTTGCGCGGAAGTCGTCGGGGTAGGGCGAGAGCTGCTCGGCGCCGGTGGCCGTGACGAGGAAGTTGTCCTCGAGGCGGAGGCCGCCGCCGCCCTCCCAGTACACACCCGGTTCGATCGCCAGCACCATGCCCTCCTGGATCATGCCTTCACCGGCCTGGTGCGCATAGGGCGGCTCGTGCGCGCGGGCGCCGACGCCGTGGGCGACCGGGTGCGACGGCTGGCCGGGATAGCCGGCCTCCGCGAGCCCGTCGCGGATGAGGACGTCGAGCTCGGCGAGGCTCGCCCCGGGCTGCACGTAGTCAACCGCGGCGCGATAGACGGCGAGCAGCTGCTCGAGGAGCTCGTCGTACTCGGCCGTCAGCTCGCCGGGGCAGACGTTCTTCGTGTGATCGCACCAGTAGCCGTCGACGCAGACCCAGATCTCGAACAGGGTCGGCTCTCGCTCCTGCACAGGCCGGTCGCCGGTCGCGGTGAAGGTGCGGATACCCGGGCCCGACCAGACGAGTGCGAACCCGCGCGCCAGCTCGACCTTGCCCCGGTAGCCGGTGCCCTGCCCATGCACGAAACCCTCCCAGAGCGCCCCCGCCTCGCTCTCCTTCATCCCCGGCCGGAGCTCGCGGCGGACGTGCTCCATCGCCTCGGCGGCGAGCTCGTTCGCGAGGCGCATGCGCTCGATCTCCTGCTCGGTCTTGATCCCGCGGGCCTCGACGAGGAGCGGCGTGCCGTCGTGCACCTGCCCGAAGGCGTCGAAGAACGCCTGCGTGTAGGTCGTGGGCTCGCCGACCATGCGGTCGGAGGCCTGCGTGCCGAGCGAGAGCTCGAGCCCGACGCGCCCGTAGCCGCCGGCGCGCACGACCTCCTGGGCCAGTTCCACGGCCCGTGCGGTCGGTGGACGCGGATCGGCCTCGTCGTAGCCCTTGAAGAGGCGGATGTCCGTCGTCCAGGCGGTGCGCTCGGCGTCGGCCTGCTGGGGCTCGAGGGCGATGAGCGTCAGCTCGCCTTCCCTCGGGAACACGACCGCGTCGTACCCCTTCATGGGCCAGTAGTTCGAGAGGTAGAGGACGTTGTCCGGCGCGCGGACGACCAGCGCCTCGAGGTCCTGGTCCGCCATGAGGCGGCGGACGCGGTCGAGCTTGGCGCCGTCTGTCGGCCAGGTCAACGGCGCGCTTTCGGCGCTGATCCGTGTGCCACGCCCGCGTCTTTTGGAGTTAGGCTCGAGCCATCGGGTTGGGGAGGTGGGTCTCCCGTCAAGACGCGTCTAACTGAACTACCGCAGCTCACCAGCGCACGCGCGGCGGTGCGGGCTCGTCGTGCGCCTCCTGCCAGGAGACCACGGGGTTGCGCAGCACGCCGATTCGCTCGATCTCGCCTTCCATCACGTCGCCCGGCTTCAGATACAGCGACGCCGCGTCCTCGCTGAACCCGGCGACGCCCGAGACCGTCCCGGTCGAGAGCACGTCTCCCGCGCTGTAGCCGAGCGCGGAGTAGTGGGACAGGATCTCGGGGATCGTCACCGACATCCGGCCCGAGTGGGAGACCTGCCGCGCCTCGCCGTTCACGCGCAGCTCCATGGCCAGGTCGTGCGGGTCCGGGATCTCGTCCGGCGTCACGATCCACGGGCCGAGCGGACAGAACGTGTCGATCGCCTTGCAATACGAGAAGACGCCGGACTCCATCTCGCGTCGCTGGATGTCACGCGCGGTGACGTCGTTGAAGATCACGTAGCCGCCGATGTAGTCGGCCGCGTCCTCGGGCCCGAACCACTTCCCCGCCTTGCGCAGGACGACCGCGAGCTCGAGCTCATAGTCGAGCTCCTCGGTCAAGTGCTCCGGATAGACGACCGGGTCGTCGGGACCGACGATGGCGTCCGTGTTCTGGAAGAACACGATCCAAGGCGCGATCTTGTGCGACCACCCGACCCGCTTCGACTCCTCCTCGTGCTCGCGGAAGTTCCCGGCGGTGTGGAAGAACTTCTTCGGGACGATCGGCGCCCGCAGCCGTGCGCCCTCGAGCGGGACGCGCTCGCCGGTCTCGTCAGCGCCGCCGCGCTCGAAGTACGTCCGCATGTCGGGCACGTCGAGGACCGCGACCTCCTCACCGTCGACCCAGCCGACCCGCCCCTCGCCGAACGTGACGAGCTTCATTCCACGACTCCGCAGACCGCCTGTGCCACCCTCGCGTACACCTCCGCCGTCTTGACCAGGCCCTCGATCTCGAGGTTCTCCCCCAGCTCCGCGTCGGGCAGTCCGCTCGACGTCCCGTAGTTCACGGTAGCGATGCCGTAGCGCGTGAGGACGGACGCATCGGAGAACCAGCGCGTCACGTCGCGCTCCGGCGCCGCGCCGAAGACCTCCTCGTGGGCGCCCTCCAGAGCGCGCACGAGCTCATGGCTCTCGTCGATCTCCGCCCCCGGCGCGGTGATGTAGACCTCGGCGTCGACCCCTTCGAGGCCGCGCGCGAACTCGAGCGCCTTCCGCCGCGCCTCGGCCATCGGCACGGAGGGCGGCACGCGCAGGTCGACGAACAGGTCGGTCTCGTGCGGCGTGCGGGAGACGCGCCAGCCGAAGCCGCCTCGGATCGCGCCGACGTTGGCCACGCCACGCTCGCCCTCGTAGCTCATCTCCTCCTCCCAGCGCGGGAGCCACTCGAGCACGGCGTCGAGCACCCCGCGCATGCGGACGATGGAGTTTTCCTCCAGGCGGCCGGCGCTGAACGCCGTGTGGATGAACGGCCCGCGGGTGCGCAGGCGCATCCAGAGCGTCCCGAAGTGCGCGAGGACGACCTTGTTCTCGGTCGGCTCGCCGAGCACGCACATGTCGGCCGCCCCGCCGTGCCCGACCAGGTGCCGCGAGCCCGCCGCGTAGCCGCGGTACTCGGCGCCCTGGGCCTCGCCCTCCTGCGTCTTCTCGATCTCGCCCGCGACGGCGGCGATCTGAACGTCGCCCTTCAGGCGGACGCCCGCGTCCTGGAGCGCCCGCACGGCCTCGACGTAGCACGCGACCGCGCCCTTCATGTTCGAGATCCCGAGGCCGTAGATCCGCCCGTCGCGCTCGAAGCCTGCCGGCTGGAACCCCGGAATGCCCTGAAGCCACGGCTCGCGGCCCGAGTACGACGTGTCGAGATGCCCGTTGAACATGAGGGTCGGTCCTCCACCCGTCCCCGCCCACGTCCCGAGCACGTTCGCGCGGCCCTCCTCGACCTGTTGCCACTGCACCTGGAGACCGAGCGCAGCGAGCTCGTCGCGCATCAGCTCGGCGGCCGCCTCTTCGGAGCCGGTGAAGGACGGCGTCGAGACGAGCCGGATCGCAAGCTCGACCAGGCGACGCTCGTCGATCATCGGACCCTGGGCAGCACGTGCTCGCCGAAGAGCTCGAGCTGGCGGTGGCGGTCCTCGCCCCAGAGCTCGAGCATGACGTGCGTGCACCCGGCCTCGCGGTACTCCTCGATCGCCGCGATGCACTCGTCGGGCGTCCCGGCGATCGGCTTGCAACGGTCGAGCAGAGAGTCAGTGACCTTCTCCTTTGCCGCCAGCCGCCCACCGCGCTCCATTGCCTCGGCTACGGGAGCGAGCTCGTCCATCTCGATCCCGGCGAGCTCGAGGAGCGTGTCCGCCGAGCCCTTGATGTTCTGGAACTTGTTCGCCAGGTACATGGCGGCGATCTCGCGGGCGCCGTCGCGGCCTGCGTCGCGATCCGACTCGTGGATCGAGGCGACGATCGTGCAGCCGATGTCGATGTCCGCCTGCACGTTGTCGCGGGTATAGCGGACGAAGGCGGGCGTCGTGATCGAGGGCGTCAGGCAGCCGTCGCCGATCTCGCCTGCGAGCGCCTGCATCTTCGGGGCCGTCGCTGCGACGTAGACGGGCGGGACCTCGCGTGGGGTCTCGGCTTCCTCGGCCAACGCGGGCACCGAGGCGCTCCAGGTCTCGCCCTCGTATTCGAAGGCGCCGCCCTCGAGGACGCCGCGGGCGATCGCCACGGCGTCGCGCATCGGGCCGAGCGTCTTCTTCGTCTGCATCCGGGCGTTCACCAGGAAGATCTTCGACGTACCGAAGCCGAGCAGGAAGCGCCCCGGCCCGGCGGCCTCCTGGACGACGCGCGCGTCCATCGCCGCCTGCACCGGGTGACGCGTGAACGGCGAGATGATCCCCCACCCGACCGCGATTCGCTCCGTGCGCTCGGCGATCAAGGCCGAGACGACGGTCGAGGAGCGCGCCTCCATCCCGTGCTTGCGCCACCACGGGTAGGCCTCGGCGAGCCAGATCGTGTCCATCCCGACACGGTCCATGACCTCCGCCGTCGCGAGCATCTCCCCGAGCGGCTCCATCGTCAGTTGCATGACGCCGATGCGGAAGGGCTGGGCCATCGCGTCGCGGAGCCGAGCGGCCGGCTAGGCGCCCTTGGCTGCGACGCGGGCGTCGAGCGCGTTCAACACCTGCTCGACCTGCTGGTTCACGATCGGTTGCACGACCCGTTGGCCCATGCTCGCGACCTGGCCGAGGATGCGGACGTCGGCCTGCCAGCGCATGTCGGTCCCCCCGCTGTCTTCGCTGAGGTCGAACTGGGTCTCCATGCTCATGATCGCCCCCACGCCCTTGCCCTTCGCATGCAGGCCCGCGTGCTCCGGCGGCCGAGACTCGGTCTTCTCGAAGTCGATGCTCATCTTCATGCTCCCGAGCCCGAGCGGCACCTTCACCTTCGCCTTCCAGTGAGTGTCGTCGACGATCTCGAAGCTTTCGACGCCTGGCATCAAGCCTGCCATCTCGGCCGGGTCGTTGAGGACTTCCCAGACGCGGTCCCTTGGTGCTTCGTAGCGGCGCGTCCCCTCGACCTTCACGTGCCTGACACCTCGATGCCGGCGCGGCTCGCGGCCGGGTCCTGGATGAGCTCCCAGACCCGGTGGTACGGGTTGTGGCTCTCGGTCACGATCGGGTTCCCGAGCGGGCGGAGCGCATCCTGGAGCGCGGCGCAAACCGCGTGGATGCCCGCGCCGCCGCCCTCGCCCATGCCCTTCGTCCCGAGGGAGCTGAACGGCGAGGGGGACTCGATGAAGCCCGTCTTCAGCGGCGGCATGTCGAGCGCGTGCGGGACGTGGTAGTCGTAGAAGTTGCTCGTCAGGAGCATCCCGTCCTCGTCGTACGGGAACGTTTCGAAGATCGCCGCGCCGAGCGCGTGCGCCGTGGCACCGTGCACCTGGCCTTCGACGATCTGCGGGTGAATGCGCGTGCCGCAGTCGTCCACGGCCGCGTAGTCGACGATCTCGTACACGCCGGTCTCGCGGTCGACCTCGACCACGCAGGCGTGGATCTGCGTCGCGTACGTGAGCGTCAGGTTCCCGAACTTCGTCTCGGTGTCCGGCACCTGAAACGGCGGCCGGTAGACGTAGCGGCAGTTGAGCGTGACGTCCTCGAGCTCGGGCGGGAGGCCGGCGTTGTTCATGTTGATGATCGCGCCGCAGGCCATGAACGGGAGGGCCGCCTCCGGCATGTCGCGCCGCTTGGCCATGCCCTCCTCGAGCACGATGTCGTCCGGGCCGTCGGCGCCGAGGATCACGGCCGCGAGGCGGCGGATCTGCGAGTGGAGCTCGAGCGTCGCGCCCTTCACGGCCTCGAGCCCGGTGACCGCGAACTGGCTGGCGTAGGTGCCCGAGAAGCCGGCGTGCGAGTTCCAGTAGCTGTCGTGACCGGCCCGCACGTGGACGTCGTCGGGCGTGATGCCGAGGAGGTCCGCGACGACCTGGGACGAGGTGGTCTCGTGGCTCTGGCCCTGCGGCGTCGTGCCGAGGGTGACGACGACCTCCCCGAAGATGTCGAGCCGCACGGTGGCGACCTCGTTGTTGCCCGAGAACTGGAGCTCCGGGTTGAGGAGCTGCGACTGCCCGAAGTTGTTCGTCCCCGAGTCGAGCGTCGAGCCGATCCCCAGGCCGAGCAGCTTCCCGCGAGACTCGGCGTCCTTGCGCCGCTCCTCGAGCGAGTCGTAGCCGACGAGGTCGAGGGCGATGTCGAGGCACTTCGCGTAGTCGCCCGAGTCGTAGACGCAGCCGTTGGGCGTCTCGTAGGGCATCTCCTCGGCCTTGATGTAGTTGCGCTTGCGCACCTCGACCGGGTCGAGGTCGAGCTCGTGGGCAACGACGTCGATGACGCGCTCCGTGAACCAGAGCTGCTGCATGCGCGAGTAGCCGCGGTTCGGCGCCGTTGGCGACTTGTTCGTGCACGCTTGCGTGAAGTCGACGCGGACGTGGCGCCAGCGGTAGCAGCCGGGTGTCACCTGCGCCCAGATGATGCAGCCGAGCGGCTCGTAGCGCGGGAACGCGCCGGCGTCGTCGAACGCCTTGACCTTGAAGCCGAGCATCGTGCCGTCGGCCTTCACCGGCACCTCGACATCGAGGAACGTCCGCTCGTTGCCGTGCGTGTTCGCGGTGTGCTGGTCCGTGCGCCACTCCGTCCACTGCACCGGCCGGTTGAGCTTGCGCGCGAGCAGGCACAGGGCGACGAAGTACGGGTGGAGCGTGATCTTGTTGCCGAAGCCGCCGCCGATGTCCTGCGTGACAATGCGGAGCTTGTCGGTGCCGACCCGCAGGGCCGGCGCCATCCAGATGATCCCGATCCCGGGCATCTGGTGGTTGCAGTGCAGCGTCCACTGAGCCGTGCCGCGGTCGTACTCGACGAGGGCGCCCGCGCACTCGAGCGGCGTCGAGGAGAAGCGGTGGAAGTAGAGGCGGTCGATCTTGACGACGTGGTCGGCCTCGGCCAACGCCTCGTCGAAGTCGCCCCACTCGAAGGTCCCCGACCAGACGACGTTCGACCCGGCCTCGTCGTGCAGGATCGGCGCGCCGGGCTCGACGGCCGCGACGGCGTCGAGGACGGGCTCGAGCGGCTCGTACTCGACCTCGACGAGCTCGGCTGCATCCCGCGCGAGCTCTCGCGTCTCGGCGACAACCGCCGCCACGGGCTCGCCGGCGAAGCGGACCTTGCCGACGGCGAGCGCGTAGTCGCGGATCTCGTTCCCTGGGGGCGTCGACATCTCGAAGAACGGGTCGGTCTGCGCCGCGACCTCCTCGCCGATCAGCGTGCCGTAGACGCCCTGGACCGCCTCGGCCGCGGAGACGTCGATGGAGACGATCCCCGCATGGGCGTACGGCGAGCGGACGAAATGGACGTAGCCCATGCCGTGGCGCTTGACGTCGTCGAAGAAGACGCCCTCGCCCTGCACGAGGCGCTTGTCCTCCTTGCGCGGGATGCTCGTGCCCGCGAAGCCCTTCTGCGGCGCCTCGACCTGGTCCGGAGCGACGGTCGTCACGCCGGCACCTCCCCACGCGCGGCCGCGTCGATGGCTTCGACGATGTTCACGTAGCCGGTGCAGCGGCAGATGTTGCCCTGGATGGCGCGGCGAATCTCGTTCTCGGTCGGCTCCGAGTTGTTGTCGAGCAGGTGCTTCGCGCTCATCAGCATCCCCGGCGTGCAGTAGCCGCACTGGAGCGCATGGTGAGCCGAGAAGGAGCGCTGGAGCGGGTGCAGCTCGCCGCCGTCCGAAAGCGATTCGACGGTCTCGATCGACGCGCCGTCGGCCTGGACGGCCAGGAGCATGCACGACTTCACCGCCAGCCCGTCGACGATCACGGTGCACGCACCGCAGTTGCCGGTGTCGCAGCCGATGTGGGTCCCGGTGAGGTCGAGCTCGTCCCGGATGAAGTGGACGAGCAGCCGGCGCGCGTCGACCTCGCGCTCGTAGGAGGCGCCGTTGACCGTGACGGTGACCGTCTTGCTCGTGACCGGTTCCACCTAGCTCCCTTCCTTCGCGTCGGCGACCGCCCGCGCGGCCACGACCGCTGCGAGGTGGCGCCGGTAGTCGGCCGATCCGTGGACGTCGGACGGTGGGTCGATCGCCGCGTTGCCGACCGCTTCGCGCACCGCGTCCTCCTCCGCCGCCGTCGTCACCAGGACCGGGGTCGCGGAGACGCAGCCCAGCGCAACGCGGGCCTCGTCGCCACTCACAGTCGCCGCCGCGTTGACGATGCACGTCCCGTCGGCGCCGATCGTGATCGCGGCGAAACCATCGCCGGCGCCGTTTCGCGGCGGCACCGCGACCTTGGTCAGGAGCTCGCCGGGGCCGACGGCGGTCATGTAGACGCCGAGGAAGAACTCCTCGGCGGGAACCTCGCGCTCGCCGTCCGCTCCGACGATCGTCATCGTCGCGCCGGCGGCCACCATCACCGGCGGCAGGTGGTTCGACGGGTCGTTCGAGCAGACGTTCCCGCCGACGGTCCCGCGGTTTCGCACCTGGACGTCGGCGATCTGCGCGGTCACCTCGGCGACGATCGGCCGGATGTCCTTCACGTCCGCCGAGGTGATGACCTGCGAGTAGGTCGCCATCGCCCCGAGCTCGAGGGCGCCGTCGGCCGTCCTTGCGATCGCGCGCAGGTCCTCCAGGTCGGCGAGATCGACGAGAACGTCGGGCGCTGCGGCGCGCGCCTTCATGACGTTGACGATCGTCTGGCCGCCCGCGAGAGGCCTCGCACCGTCGTTCTCAGCGAGGAGACGTACGGCTTCGTCAACGCTGGCAGGACGCGCGTACCCGACCTCGCTCAGCAGCATGCCGAGCGATCCTAACGAACGAGATCAGCCGCCCGTCAAGCGAGGAGGGCGCAGGCGGAGTGGCTGCAAAGAGAGTCGATTCGGCAGCCGACCCCGTATATGGTTGGCCGCCGCAGGCGTCTAACCACTCCGCTGAGCTGCCGTCACAGAGAGTGAAAGTGAGGCCCATGTCCGAGGTCACGGTTCACCGCGACGGCTTCCGCCCCACACCCGGGGCCGCGTAAGTCGGTGGGCCGCCACGTGACCGACGAGTCCTCGGCCGAGGCTCGCCAGATCGACGGGGACACCGCCACGATGCGGGTCACCATCGGGCCCGGCTTCGGCTGCGACGCGCTCGAGCAGCGGGTCATCCGCTTCGCCCCGGGGCTCTCCAAGGCCCACGGAGGCGAATCGCGCGAGGAGCTCCTGTTCGCGGTCTCGGGAACGGGCACCGTCACGGTCGACGGCACACGGCACGAGCTCGGCCCGGAAGCCGGGATCCTCGTCGCCCCCGGCGAGCGCTACGAGGTGGAGAACCAGGGCCCCGAGGAGCTCGTACTGGTGTCCGTGCTGGCACTCGAGCCCGACGACGACGCCGGGAACGGAGGAGAGAGGCGCGTCGTCCGCGTGGCGGACCAGCGGGCGTACCCGGCCGGAAAGGATCGGGAGTTCCGCTATGTGGCGAACGAGGAGGTGGGCTGCAAGACCGTGACGCAGTTCGTGGGGTCGATCCCCCCGGGCCGCGCGAAGCCCCACTACCACACGTACGAGGAGGTGGCGTACATCCTCGAGGGTGAGGGCGTGCTCCACATCGGCGGCGAGAGCTCGACCGTGCGGGCGGGCTCGTGCATTCACTTTCCGCCGCGCGAGCCGCACATTCTCGAGAACGTCGGCACGGGGGCGCTCAGGGTCCTCGGCGTCTTCCATCCGGCCGGCGACCCCTCGATGGCGTACAACGTCCCAGAGGCCCAAGAAGAGGAGGAAAGCGCATGAAGACCCCCCGTTTCTGGCTTCTGCTGGCGCTTGTCGCCGCGCTTGCGGTCGCGGCGACCGCCTGCGGCGGCGACGACGACGATGACGACGGCGCCGCGGCCCCCGAGACGACGGACGGCGACACCGGCGTGGCGATGGTCGACTGCGGCGGCGTCGATCGGGATCATGGGGCCGTTCACCGGCGACGTGGCCGCGATCGGGCAGGAGCAGCTGAACTGGGCGAAGTTCGCGGTGGACACGTTCAACGAGGAGCACGGCACGACCTTCGAGCTCGTCGAGGGCGACACGCAGCTCGACCCCGCGCAGGCCTCGGTGGTCGCGCCGCAGTTCGTCGACAACGACGCGATCGTCGCCGTCGTCGGGCCTGCGGGCAGCCAGGAGGTCGACGCTGTCGGAGGGATCTACGCCGACGCCAGCATGGCCTTCATCTCGCCCTCCGCGACGGCCACGAACCTGACGGAGGACTACGAGACCTTCTACCGGGTCGTGCCGACCGACGCCGACCAGGGCCCCACCGACGCGACGTACATGGTCGAGGAGCTCGGGGCGCAGAACGTGCTCATCATCGACGACCAGAGCTCGTACTCGACGGGCCTCGCCGACTCGACGACCGCCGCCCTCGAAGACGGCGGCGCCACGGTCACCCGCGAGTCGGTCAGCCAGGACCAGACGGACTTCTCGTCCCTCGTCTCGGCGGTCGCCGACGACACGGACGTGATCTTCCTGCCGTGGCAGGTGGCGGCCAACGCACAGCTCTTCGGCAACCAGCTCGCCGAGCAGCAGAAGGACGCGGTCATCTTCGGGTCGGACGGCCTCTTCTCGCCGGACGACTTCAAGATCGCCGGGTCGTACGTCTCGTCGTTCGCGCCCGACATCACGGGCCTCGACGATCCGGCCATCCAGGACATGGTGGCCGCGTTCGAGGACGAGTACGGCGACTTCGGCACCTTCGGACCGCCCACCTTCGCGGCGACCACCGTCGTGATGGAGGCGGCCACGGCCGTCTGCGAGGGCGGCGAGGAGCCGAGCCGCGAGGCGATCCTCGAGCAGATGGACCAGACCGACCTCCCGGAGTCGATCCTGGGCCAGCCGATCGCCTTCACGGAGAACGGCGACATCCAGGACGCGACGTTCTTCATCTTCCAGGTGCAGGACGACGGGAGCTACCAGCTCGTCGAATAGTCGATCCCGGACCCAGCCGTGCGGCCCCCACGCGGGGCCGCACGGCTGACCGGCCACAAGGACCCCGATGGACGTCGACTTCTTCGTTCAGCAGCTTGTGAACGGGCTGACCCTGGGGAGCGTCTACGCCCTCATCGCGCTGGGCTACTCGATGGTCTACGGGATCCTCAAGCTCCTCAACTTCGCCCACGGCGAGGTCTACATGTTCGGCGCGTTCATCGGGTACTTCGTGCTGAGCGCGCTCGGGGGCGCGGCCTCGCCGTCGATCCCGGTCGCTCCCCTGCTCGTGATCATGTTCCTGGCGGCCATGCTCGGCGCCGGCCTGCTCGGAGTCGTGATCGAGCGCTACGCCTACCGGCCGCTTCGCAACGCTCCCCGCATCGCTCCGCTGATCAGCGCGATCGGCGTCTCCTTCTTCCTCCAGGCGAGCGCGCTCCTGCTCTTCACGGCGCAGTTCCGCACCTACGACACGCCGCAGCTGATCCCGATCGACACGACCGGCCGAATCGACGCCGGCCCTTTGCACATCTCGCTCACGCGCATCCTCGTGATCGTCTCGACGATCGGGCTCATGATCGCCCTGACCGTCCTCGTGAGCCGAACCCGTCTGGGGAAGGCGATGCGCGCGGTCTCCTACGACCGTGAGGCCGCGGCCATGATGGGGATCGACCCCGACAAGGTCATCGTGGCCACGTTCTTCATCGGGTCAGCGCTCGCAGGCGCCGCCGGCGTGATGTTCGGGCTCGTCTTCGAGCGCGTCTTCCACCTCATGGGCTTCACCGCCGGGCTCAAGGGCTTCACCGCGGCGGTCATCGGCGGCATCGGGAACATCCCCGGCGCGATGCTCGGCGGGCTGATCATCGGGCTCGCCGAGTCGTTCTCGACCGGCTACATCTCGTCGACGTTCCAGAACCTGATCGTCTTCGGGATCCTCATCGTCATCCTCCTCGTCCGCCCGACCGGGCTCCTCGGCTCGCCGGTGCTGAAGAAGGTCTGAGCGATGTCGCGCATCGGCAGCGACGACTGGGTCGAGCAGCAGGAGCTCCGCAGCGAGTACTACACGGGCTTCACCGGGCCGGCGCGCAAAGCCTTCGACAGGGTCGGGCCGGGGCCGCGCTTCTTCGCCTTTCTGGCGATCTGCGCGATCTTCCCGTTCTTCCCGTCCGTCGCCGACTCGGACTTCCTGATCCGCGTCGGCGTCAACGTGCTCCTGTTCGCTTTGCTCGCGCTCGGCCTCAACATCGTCGTCGGCTGGGCCGGTCTCCTCGACCTGGGCTACGTCGCCTTCTACGGCTTCGGCGCCTACATGTATGCGTGGCTCTCGTCGAGCCAGTTCGACCTCCATCTGCCCACGGAGCTCGTGATCCCGATCGTGATCACGGCCTCGGCGCTACTGGGCCTCCTTCTCGGGCTGCCGTCCTGGCGCCTCGTCGGCGATTACCTCGCCATCACGACGCTCTTCTTCGCACAGATCTTCGTCGAGCTGATGCTCAACCTCGACCGGCTCACTCCGCCGTGGTCGGACGAGCCGCTCGACGTGACCGGCGGCCCGAACGGCATCCCCGGCATCGACGACATGCGGATCTTCACGATCGACTTCGAGCAAACGCGGGACTACTACTTCCTGCTGCTCGCCATCTTCGCGGTGGTCGTGGTCGGGCTCTACTACATCAACGAGTCGCGGACCGGTCGCGGCTGGCGCGCCTCCCGCGAGGACCCACTTGCCGCAGAGCTCATGACCACTCCGGTCAACCGGCTGAAGCTGCTCGCGTTCGCGATGGGCGCCGCGGTCGCGGGACTGACCGGCTCGGTCTTCGCGGCCGTGCAGACAGGCGTCTTCCCGCAGAACTTCGAGGTGGCGCTCCTGATCATGATCTACGCCGCCCTCATCCTCGGAGGTGCCGGCTCGATCTCGGGCGCCGTGCTCGGGGCGATCATCATCGCCGCCGTGCCAGAGATCCTGCGCACCCCGGAGAACGCGAGGTACCTGTTCTACGGCGTCCTGATCGCGTCGCTCCTGATCGTCGTGCGCCCGTGGAAGCGCGTCGCGGGGATCGTCGCCGCCGTCATCGTCTTCGGCTTTGCGGTCCACGAGATCGTCGCGCTCATCTGGCCCGACCTCGTGGTGGGGGTCGAGGACGGCGGGCTCGGCGGCCTGTTGGACTCCTGGGTCCTCGTCATCGACGACCACGAGACGCTCGTCAACTTCTCGTTCGTCTTCCTCGTCGCCGCGGTGCTGATCCTGACCCAGCTGCGCGGGGAGTCCCGCATGCTCCTCCTGATCCCGACGATCTACCTGGCCGCGTTCGTCTGGGAGAACCGACTTGTCACCGAGCCGAGCGTCACCCGCCAGCTGCTCTTCGGCGCCATCCTCGTCGCCATGATGACCAAGCGCCCGCAGGGCCTCCTGGGAACGCCGCGCGTGGAGAACCCGATCTGATGGCCGCGCTCCTCGAGTTCAAGGACGTCAGCAAGGGGTTCGGCGGGCTCCAGGTGATCGGGCACCTCGACCTGACGGTCAACGAGGGCGAGATCGTGAGCGTCATCGGCCCGAACGGCGCCGGCAAGACGACGCTCTTCAACCTCGTCACGGGCATCTACCGCCCCGACGACGGCGACATCGTCTTCGGCGGCACGAGCATCGTCGGGATGGAGCCGCACAAGATCGCGAACCTCGGCATCGCCCGCACCTTCCAGACGCTCCGGCTCTTCCTGAACATGACGGTGAAGGAGAACGTCATGGCGGCGACCTACGGGAAGACGAAGGCGCGCTGGTGGCAGTCCGCGCTCCGCACGCCGGGCTCGCGCCGCGAGGAGAAGGAGGTCGAAGCCCTGGCGGAGGAGCGCCTCGCGTTCTTCGGCAAGCGCCTGATCGGCTACCGGATGGAACAGCCGGCCTACAGCCTGTCATACGCGAACCGCCGCCGGTTGGAGGTCGCGCGGGCGACTGGGACGCAGCCGCGCATGCTGCTGCTCGACGAGCCCGCGGCCGGGATGAACCCCGTCGAGACGCACGAGATCACCGATCTGATCGCGCGGCTCCGCACCGAAGGCGGCTACACGATCCTCGTCATCGAGCACGACATGCATGTCGTCGAGGGCATCTCCGACCGCGTCGTCGCGCTGGACCACGGCGTCAAGATCGCGGAGGGGACCTTCGAGCAGGTGGCCACCGACGAGCGCGTGATCGAGGCCTATCTCGGGGCGAAGGCCGTCAGGGAAGAGGCCGAAGAGTGAACGACGTCAGCCCGCAACCGCTGCTCCGCCTCGACGAGATCAACACCTACTACGGGCAGATCCACATTCTCCAGGGCGTCTCGCTCGAGGTCGGGACCGGCGAGCTCGTGTGCCTGCTCGGCGGCAACGCGTCAGGGAAGTCGACGACCCTGAAGACGATCCTCGGCCTCGTCACGCCCCGCAGCGGGCGGGTCGAGTTCGCCGGGGAGGACGTGACCGACCGCTCGACGAGCTACCGGGTCGGATGCGGCATGGCGATCGTGCCCGAGAACCGCCGCGTGTTCGCACCCATGACCGTCCTCGAGAACCTCGAGATGGGCGCGTACCTGCGCAAGGACGACCTGGCCGAGGACTACCAGCGCGTCTACGACCTCTTCCCGCTCCTCTACGAGCGCCGCTCGCAGCTCGCTGGGACGCTCTCGGGCGGGGAGCAGCAGATGCTCGCGATGGGCCGCGCGCTCATGTCCCGACCTCGTCTTTTGCTCATGGACGAGCCGTCGATGGGCCTCGCCCCTATCCTCGTAGAGAAGAACTTCGAGATCATCAAGCAGGTACACGAGACAGGAGTCGCCATCCTCGTCGTCGAGCAGAACGCCAACGTCTCCCTCGGGATCGCCGACCGCGGCTATGTCCTCCAGACGGGCAACGTCGTCCTGGCCGACCGGGCCGACGCGCTCCTCGCCCACGAAGACCTCAGGAAGGCCTACCTTGGCCGCTAGGGTCGCCACCGAAGTACTGCCGGCCCGCATCCGCCACCGCTTCCCGATCCTGGAACGGCTCGTCTACGTGAACAGCTGCTCGCAGGGCGCGCTCTCGGACTCCGTGCGCGCGGCCTACGAGGCCTATCTCCACGACTGGGACGAGAAGGGCGCACCCTGGGAGTACTGGGTCGAGCGCGCCGAGACCGTGCGCGCGGCCTTCGCGGGGCTCGTGGGTGCAGACGCCGACGAGGTGGCGGTCACGACCTCGCTCTCCGCCGGGGTCAGCGCGCTCATGTCCGGGCTTCGCTTCGAGGAGGGCCGCTCGAAGATCGTCATCTCCGACTTCGAGTTCCCCACCGTCGGCCAGATCGCGCACGCGCAGGAGCAGCGCGGCCGGAGCGTCGTCCACGTGCCGCAGGACGACGACTCCACCATCCCGCTGGAGCGCTTCGAGGAGGCGATCGACGAGGAGACGGCGCTGGTCGCGGTGACCCACACCTGTTACCGCAACGGCAGCCGCGTGGACGTCGAGGGAGTCGTCCGGCTCGCGCACGAGCGCGGAGCGCTCGTCCTCGTCGACGCCTACCAGGCCGCCGGCGCGATTCCGATCGACGTGCGCGCGCTCGACGTCGACTTCCTCGCCGCCGGAACGGTCAAGTACCTGCTCGGCTCGGCCGGGCTCGCGTTCCTCTACTGCCGGCAGGAGCTCATCGAGCGCATCCGCCCGACCAGCACGGGTTGGTTCGCCGACGAGGACATCTTCCAGATGGACATCTACGACTACTCGCCCGCGCCGACGGCCCGCCGCTTCGAGCACGGGACACCGCCGATTCCGAGCATCTACGCGGGGATCGCAGGCCTCGAGCTCGTCCAGGAGATCGGCGTGGCCGAGGCTCAGGAGCACATTCGCAGCCTGACCGAGCAGCTCGCCGACGGCGTGGACGAGCTGGGTGGCCGCGTGGTCACCCCGCGCGAGCCCGAGCGCAAGGGCCCGCTCGTCGCGATCGCCTCCACCGACGAGCACGCGCTGGTCGCCGCCCTCCAGGACGATGGCATCGTGACGTCGTCACGCGCGGGCAACCTCCGCGTCTCCTTCCACGGCTACAACACGAGCGAGGACGTCGCGGCGGTCGTCGCCGCGCTCGCGCGCCACCGAGACCTCCTGGCCTGAGGCCCACGAACCTCGCAAGTAACACTTTGTTACTTGGTCAGTCTTCGGCCTGCGAGAGAGCGGTGAGCTCGTTGCGGGCGCGCCAGAGCTCCGGGTAACGGCTCTTGTGAACGAGGTTGCCGAGCACCTCGACAGGAGTTCCCTGCGTGCCCACGACCGCATCGCCGATGATGCGCTCGACGAGCTTGTAGTGGTGCACGCGCCAGAGCGTGAGGCGCTCGTCCCACTCGATCAGGAGCTCGGCGAGCTGGTAGAGCTCCTCGAACTCGCGGCCGCGCTGATACATCTCGACGACGGTGATGCCCTTCTCGCGGAGGAGCTCGTGGAAGGCCTGGCCGAGCAGCGGCGAGACCTCGCGCACCCGCCTGAACCCGGGCGAGTCGAAGCCGCTTCCGTGCCCGAGGACCCGGCGCACCTCCTGGTACTCCCACGGGGACATGTGCTCGAGCATGTGGAGCTGGTCGGCAAGGAGCTCGAGGCACTTGGTCGCGCGGCGCAGAAGCCGGATGGCCGCGGCCAGCTCGCCGCGCTCCATGTGCTCGGTCGCGGTCTCGACCTCGAAGCAGGCGAGCTTGAGCCAGAGCTCCTGCGACTGGTGCGTCGTCTGGAAGAGGAGCTCGTCGCGGTGGCTCATCTCCTCGGGCGTCTTCTGGAGGGCGAGGAGCTCGTCCGTGCGGAGGTAGCGCTCGTAGTCGCTCTCCCCCGGCCCCGGCAGGATCGGCGCGAACTCCTCCTCGGTCACGTGCTCGCTCATCCGGTGCAGGATACTTCCCGCTCGGTGGACTACCGAACACTCGGCAGCACGGGCATCGAGGTCTCGCGCATCGCGCTCGGCTGCGGGAACTTCGGGGGAATCGGCTCGTCGCCGGCCTTCTTCGGCCAGGGCGAGAGCGAGGAAGAGGCCTTCGCGCTCATGGACGCGGCGTGGGAGATGGGCATCACGCTCTTCGACACGGCGGACGCCTACGGCGGCGGCCGCAGCGAGCGCGCAATCGGTCGCTGGCTGGCCGAGCGCGGCTCCGAGGTGCGCGACCGGATCGTGCTCTCGACGAAGGTCTTCCACTCCGTCGAGGGCGACCCGAACGACCGCGGCCTCGCCCCGGACCGCATCCGGCGCCAGATCGAGGGCAGCCTCGAGCGGCTCGGCGTCGAGCGCGTCGACCTCTACCTGATCCACGAGCCCGACCCGGACACGCCGGTCGGCGACACGCTCGCGGCGCTCGACGGGCTCGTCCGCGCCGGCAAGGTCGGCGCCGTCGGGACGAGCAACGTGGACGCGGCACAGCTCGAGGAGTCACTGCAGGCGAGCGAGGAGCGCGGGCTCGTACGCTTCGACTGGGTGCAGAACTCCTACAGCCTCCTGGAGCGGGACGACGAGGGCGGCGTGCTCGAGCTCTGCGCTCGCCACGGTCTCGGATACACGCCCTTCAGCCCGCTCGCGGGCGGCTGGCTCACGGGGAAGTACCGCCGGAACGAGGACTACCCCGAGGGCTCGCGCATGACGCTGCGCCCCGAGCCGTACCGCGGCCTGGAGGAGGAGAAGACGTACGACGGCCTGGACGCGCTCGAGGCCGCGGCGCAGGAACGGGGCGTCGACATGGCGACGCTCTCGCTCGCGTGGGTGCTCTCGCACCCGCTCGTGGTGGCGGCGGTGGTCGGGCCCCGGCGCCCGGCGCACCTCGAGCCCGGCCGCAAAGCCGTCGACCTTGCCCTGACCGAGGCCGAGCGCGAGGAGCTGGGAGCGCTGTTCGCGTGAGCGCGCTGATCCTCGGCGAAGCGGACGTCGCGCAGCTCCTTCACATGGACGAGTGCGTCGAGGTCATGGCCGAGGCGCTCGAAGCCCTCGAGCGGGGCGAGATGCACCAGCCGCTCAGGTTCGTCGTCCGCCCGCCCGACGCGGCCGGGCTCCTCGGCCTCATGCCGGCCCACCGCTCGGGGGACTCGGCCGCCTTCGGCCTCAAGGCGGTCTGCGTCATACCGGGGAATCCCGCCCGCGGGCTCGACGCCCACCAGGGCGTCGTAATCCTCTCGGACGGTGAGACCGGCCAGGTGCGGGCCGTGGTCAACGCTTCGGCGATCACCGCGATCCGGACCGCGGCCGTGTCGGCGGTGGCGACGCGGCTCCTCGCCCGCGACGGGGCACGCGAGCTCGCCGTCCTCGGCGCGGGCGTCCAGGCGCGGTCGCACCTCACTGCCATGGCGGTCGCTCGGGACTTCGAGGTTGCGCGCATCTGGAGCCGGACGCCCGAGCACGCGCAGGCCGTCGCCGGCGAGGCGGGCACGCCGTTCCCCGTCGAGGTGTCGGCGACCGCCGAGGAGGCTCTGAGGAACGCGGACGTCGTGTGCACGACCACGTCGGCGCCGGAGCCGATCGTCCGCCGCGAGTGGCTCCGCGACGGAGCCCACGTCAACGCGGTCGGCTCCAGCATCCCCACCACCCGCGAGCTGGACACGGCCACGATGGCCGCCGCGTCCCTCTTCGTCGACCGCCGCGAGTCGACCCTCAACGAGGCCGGCGACTTCCTCTTCCCCCAGGAGGAGGGCGCCATCGGGCCGGAGCACATCCGCGCCGAGCTCGGCGAGCTCCTCGCGGGACGGGCGCACGGACGGGCCTCGGACGACGAGCTCACGGTCTTCAAGTCCCTCGGCCTCGCCGTCGAAGACCTGGCGGCCGCGGAGCTCGTCTACCGGCGCGCGCGCGAAACGGGCGCGGGCACCGAGGTCGAGCTCTGATCCCGCTCGAGGACATCCGCCGTGCGCGCGAGGTGATCGCGGGCACGGCCGTCCGCACGCCGCTCGTGCGGCTCCACGTCGAGGACGCGCCGGCGGAGGTCTACCTCAAGCTCGAGAACCTCCAGCCCATCAACTCGTTCAAGATCCGCGGCGCCTACAACGCCATGTCGGCCGCGCCGCCCGAGGAGCTGGCCGCGGGCGTGCTGACGACGAGCGCAGGCAACATGGCGCAGGGCGTCGGGTGGGCCGCGCGGGAGCTGGGCATCCCGTGGACGGTGATCGTCCCCGACCATGCCCCGCAGACGAAGCTGGATGCGATCGAGCGCCTCGGCGGCACGTACGTGATGGTGTCGTTCGACCGCTGGTGGCAGGCGCTCGAGGAACGGAGCTATCCGGGGGTCGAGGGCTTCTTCGTCCACCCGGTCGAGGACGAGCCCGTGATGGCAGGCAACGGGACGATCGGCCTCGAGATCCTCGAGGACCTACCCGACGTGGACACGGTCATCGTTCCCTGGGGAGGCGGCGGGCTCTTCACCGGGATCGCGAGCGCGATCAAGGCGCTGCGGCCCGAGACGAGCATGCGGGTCGTCGAGCTCGAGACCTCGGCGCCGCTCACGGCCTCGCTGGCGGCCGGGGAGCCGCGCGAGATCGACTACAAGCCGAGCTTCGTCGACGGCGCCGGGGCGCGTGCCCTGCTCCCGAAGATGTGGGGGCTCGGGCGGCCGCTCCTCGACGGCACAGACGTCGTGACCCTGGACGAGACCGCTGCGGCCGTCCGCCTCCTGGCCGAGCGCGCGCGCGTCGTAGCCGAGGGCGCAGGCGCCCTCGCGGTCGCCTCCGCGCTCTCCGGACGCTCGGGCGGGGGGAAGATCGTGGCCATCGTCTCCGGCGGGAACATCGACAGCGCAGTGCTTGCGACGATCCTCGCGGGCAAGACGCCGTAGGGGTTATCCTCGCCCGCGAATGGGCGACGCGACGAAGATCACCCTCCCCGAGAGCGCGATCCCGGAGCGCTGGTACAACATCGCCGCGGACATGCCGAACCGGCCGCAGCCGGTCCTGCACCCGGGGACGGGAGAGCCGATCGGCCCGGACGACCTGGCGCCGCTCTTTCCGATGGAGCTGATCCTCCAGGAGGTCTCACAGGACGCCGAGGTGCCGGTGCCCGAGGCCGTGCGGGACGTCTATCGCCTCTGGCGCCCGACGCCGCTCTACCGCGCGCACCGGCTCGAGCAGGAGCTGGGGACGGGCTCGCGGATCTTCTACAAGTACGAGGGCGTCAGCCCGGCCGGCAGCCACAAGCCGAACACCGCCGTGGCGCAGGCCTACTACGTGAAGGAGTCCGGCCGCGCGCGGATCTCGACCGAGACCGGCGCCGGCCAGTGGGGCAGCGCCGTCTCGCTCGCGAGCAAGCTCTTCGGGCTCGAGTGCAAGGTCTACATGGTCAAGATCTCGTACGAGCAGAAGCCCTACCGGCGCTCGATGATGGAGACCTGGGGCGCAAGCGTCGTCGCGAGTCCGTCGGAGGACACGCAGTCCGGCCGCGCCATTCTCGAGGGGGACGCCGACTCGCCGGGAAGCCTCGGCATCGCCATCTCGGAGGCCGTCGAGGACGCCGCGCAGCGCGAGGACACGGCGTACTCGCTCGGGAGCGTCCTCAACCACGTGCTCATGCACCAGACGGTGATCGGGCAGGAGGCCATCGCCCAGATGGAGGAAGCCGGCGCCTTCCCCGACCTCGTCGCGGCCTGCGTCGGCGGCGGCTCCAACTTCGCGGGCCTGTCGTTCCCGTTCCTGCGTGAGAAGATCGCCGGGCGCGACATCGACGTGCTCGCGTGCGAGCCGGCCGCGTGCCCGACGCTGACGCGCGGGCCGTTCGCCTACGACTTCGGCGACACGGGGCAGCTCACCCCGCTGGTCCCGATGCACACGCTCGGCCACGACTTCATCCCGCCCGGCATCCACGCCGGCGGCCTCCGCTACCACGGCATGGCGCCGCTCGTCTCGCAGCTCGTCCTCGACGGGCTCGTGCGGGCGGAGGCCTACGGGCAGACCGACGTCTTTGCCTCCGCCGTGCGCTTCGCCCAGTGCGAGGGGATCATCCCGGCGCCCGAGGCGGCCCACGCCGTGCACGGCGTCATCCAGGCGGCGGCACAGGCAGACGAGGAGGGCCGCGAGCGGACGATCCTCTTCAACCTCTCCGGCCACGGGCACTTCGACCTGGGCGCCTACGACGCCTACCTCCATGGCAAGCTCGAGGACTTCGAGCTGCCCGAGGAGGAGATCGCCCGGGCCCTCGCGGCCATCGAGCCGCTGCCGAAGCCGGCCGTCGCCTAGTCAGTCTTCGCGGGGACGACGAGCGGCTCGAAGAGCTGCGGCCTGACCTGCGCCAGCAGCGCGGTCGCCTGCCCGTCTGCGAGGTCGAGCGCGCGGCGGGAGCCTGCGCCCTGCCCCAGATGGAGCGTCAGCGTGCACACGCCCGCGCGGCGCTGACCGGGCGAGCTGCTCACTTCGAACGCGACCGCGGCGTCGGGATCGAGCTCCGACCAGCGACGCTGGAGGCTTCCCTCCCGCAGGGCGAGGCGGCGCCCGTCGAAGCGGTGGCCGAGCTGACGGTGGCGGTCCAGCGCGACCAGCAGGGCCAGCACGGTCACCGCCGCCGCCGCGAGCGCGGCCCAGAGGACGCCCAGAGCGGCCAGGATCGCGAGCGCCGAGCAGCGGGAGCGCGAGCGCCCGTACGAGGCGGCGGCGGCGCGAAGCCGCCGGGTGGGCGACGAGTGCGGCCGCAGGCTCGGGCGCCTCGGGGTCGACGGCCTGCAGCAGGCGAGGAAGCTCGGCGTTGTGGATGACCGGGGCCAGGGCGGTTCCGCCCGTCCGACCCCTGAGCCCCGCGGCGATCGCGTTCACGGACGAGAGGCCGAGAGGGCGACGTAGCGGCGAGTCCCGCACGTCGGCGCCGCGGATCCGATCGCGGTCGAGGTGGACGACGCGCCGCGTGAGGAGGCCGCGCGAGGCGGCGAGCCGCTCGCCTTCGTCACGGACCGTGAACCTCCAGTCGACCAGCAGCGACCCGGCGATCGCCGCGAGGACGACGAGCCCGATTCCGAGAGCGACGACGAGCACGATGCCGAGTGCGTCCGTCGGGAACCTGTCCGCGGCCGCGTCAGTCGCCCGGTCGACGATCCCGCCCGGTAAGTCGTCGGCGAGGTTGAAGACGACGCCGACCACGGCCGCGGGCGCGAGGAGGTAGCGCATGCTGGTGAGCCCGCCGAGCACGAGCAATCCCGGTGTGGCCCGGTACACCGGTTGCGCCTCCGCGGCTTCCTCTCCCGCGGCGCCCCGAGGCCCCGCGAGCACCGCCTCGCGCAGTTGGTCGGCCTGCTCGCGCGAGACCGCGGCGAGCGACAGCTCTGCCTTCGAGCGACCGCCTGCAGCCGCCTCCACGTCGACCTTGACCAGGCCGAGAAGTCGGTGGATGAACGGCTCGGTCACGTCGACGCCGCGGATGCGGTCGAGCGGGATCGTCCGCACGCTCCGGCTGAAGACGCCCGAGTGCAGCTCGAGCTTCCCGTCTCCCACGCGGTAGCGGAACCGCCACCAGGAGAGCACGGCGAGCGGCACCCCGACAAGCAGTAGGACGAGCGCAATCGGGAGGACGACCCGCACACCCGCGGAGACGATGAGAGCGAGCATGGGGAGCAGGCTCGCCCCGATGAACCGCCGCGCGATCACGAGGACCGCGAGGGGGTGCAACCGGCCCTCGAGCTCCCGGGGCGCCTCGATCACGTTCCCTCCTCGATGCCCGCGCGGAGCGCGAGCTCCTGCACGAGCCGGTCCGCGACGTCGGGGGAGAGTCCAGGGATCGAGAGGCCTCCGCCCGAGGAGGCGGTCGTGATGTCCACCGACACGAGACCGAGCGCCCGCATGAGTGGCCCGACGGTTGTCTCCACGGTCTGGACGCGCGCGTGCGGGACGACCTGATGGCGCTGCCAGAGCCAACCCCGGGCAACGTAGAGCCCCAGATCGGTGACCTCGTAGCGGTAGTGCCGGTAGTCGAGCCGCGGGATGCCGACGGCGAGCGCCACCGCCACGAGGACGGCGACTCCTCCGAGGGTGCCGATGAGCCATGCCGCGGTGCTCGCGCCGACCAGGGCTGCGATCACGGTTCCCGCGATGACGAGTGCGGCCACGACGCCGGCGCCGATCAGCCCCTGGACCAGCCAGTACGTCTGCACCCGCGGGTCGAGAGAGTTGGCCGGCTCGCGGAGGATCACCTCCGCACGATGCCAGCAGATGGTCATTCCGGGACTGGGGGAACGCTGATTCGTCTGTGACAATGTGAGTGCGAAGCGAAGTCGATGACTCGACGAGCCGGCCACGGGGCACCGAACCGCTCGCGCGCGCACGCGCGTGACGTCGTCCTGTTCCTGATCGTCTCGGGCGCCTACATCGGCGCGGCCAAGCTCGGCCTCGCCCTGGACGTCTCGCACGGGGTCATCACACCCGTCTGGGCGCCCTCGGGGATCGCGCTCGCCGCGCTCCTGATCCTCGGCGTGCGCTTCTGGCCGGCGGTCGCAGTCGGCGCGTTCGTCGCCAATGCGACCAGCGACGCGTCGCTCGGGGTGGCGGCGGGCATCACGGTCGGCAACACAGCGGCCGCCGTCGTGGGCGCGTTCCTGGTCCGTCGGATCGGCTTCACGCCGGCTCTCGACCGCGTCCGCTCCGTGCTCGCCCTCGTCATCGGCGGCGCCCTGCTGTCGACGATCGTCAGCGCCACGAACGGCGTCACCGTCCTGACCATCGCGGACGCGACCGAGGACCCCTACGGCACGGCCTGGGTGCTGTGGTGGTTCGGGGACGCGATCGGCGTGCTCATGGTCGCGCCCGTCCTGCTCGTCCTCTACGCATCGCGCCACATCCGGCCCACGCCGTTGCGGGTCGTCGAAGGGCTCGGGCTCCTGGCAGCGGTCGCAGCAGTGAGTGCGATCGTGTTCCTCGCCGGCGCCTGGCGGTACCCGTACCTGATCTTCCCGCTACTGCTGTGGGCGGCGCTCAGCTTCCGTCAGGTCGGCGCCGCCTCTGCGTCGTTCCTCGTCGGCGCCATCGGAACGTGGGGCGCCGTTGAGGGGCAGATCCCGCTCGGAGGCGACACCGCGACCGAGCGCGTGCAGCTCGCGCAGGCGCTCTTCGCGGTCGTGGTCGTCAGCATCCTCGTGGTCGCCGCCACCCTCGCCGAGCGCGAGGCCGGACGCGACGCGCTCGCCAAGACAGCGGCACGCCTCCGTGAGGCGCAGTCGATCGCGCACATCGGCAGCTGGGAATGGGACCTCCGCAGCGACGCGATCACATGGTCGGACGAGCTCTACGGCATCTTCGGTGTCGAACAGGGGACGGCGCCGCTCTCGTATGACCCGTACCTCGAACAGGTCCACCCGGAGGACCGCGCGCGCGTCGACGAGACGGTTCGGCAGGCTTACGCGGATGGGCGGCCTTTCGCCGTGGAGCACCGGGTGGTGCGCCCGGACGGCAGCGAGCGGGTCGTCTCGGGCAGTGGACGCGTTCTCTTCGAGGGGGACGAGCCCGTGATGATGGTCGGCACGGCACAGGACGTGACCGAGCAGCGGCAGGTCGACAAGCTCCGCGAGGACATTCTCTCGGCGGTCTCCCACGAGCTCCGCACACCTCTCACCTCCGTGCTCGGCTTCGCGCTCACGCTCGAGCAGCGCCGGTCGGAGCTGGACCCGGAGACGGTCGACGAGATCATCTCCGACATCGCCCAGGCCGCACGCAGGCTCGAGCGCCTGCTTGCCGACCTTCTCGACATCGAGCGCCTACGTCTCGGGCACACGGTGGTCAGGCGAGAGCGGATCGACGTCGGCGACCTCGTGCGTCGAGTCGTGGCGGACTATCCGCTCGACAGCCGTCTGGTCAGCATCACCGGAGGGCCGGTGGCGGCGAACGTCGACGGCGCGAAGCTGGAGCGGATCGTCGACAACCTCGTGGTCAACGCGGCCAAGCACACGCCGCCCGAAGGACCCATCGAGATCCGCCTCGAGACCCTTGGCCGGGATCTCCTGCTCGTCGTCGAGGACGAAGGGCCGGGCATCGCGGACGAGTACAAGCTGGAGGTCTTCGAGACGTTCAACCGCGGCCCGAACGTGTCGTCCATGACCCCGGGCGCAGGCATCGGCCTCGCCCTCGTGGCGCGCTTCGCCGCCATTCACGGTGGCCGGACCTGGGTCGAGGACGCCCCGGGCGGTGGCGCCTCCTTCCACGTCCTCATTCCCGACTGCGTCCTCGACGTGGCCGCCTGAGGGTGGTCTCGGCAGGTGGACGATGGGCCGGGCTGGATTCGAACCAGCGACCTTGGGATTAAAAGTCCCCTGCTCTGCCAGCTGAGCTACCGGCCCACGCGGAGCGAGTGTAGCGGCGGCATCCCGCTATCCTTGCCGGGCCGCGCCCCCATCGACTAGCGGCCCAGGTCACGGCCCTTTCAAGGCCGTAGCGCGGGTTCGAATCCCGCTGGGGGCACCTGGGCGGTTAGCTCAGTTGGGAGAGCGCCTGCCTTACAAGCAGGAGGTCGCTGGTTCGAGCCCGGCACCGCCCATATTCGATCGCTGGCTCCCCGTAGACCCGCGAGCTCGGATTCCTCATACTGGAACTGCCGTGCTGACCGCCGAGCACATCAGAGTCGAGCTCGACCGTCTCGCCTGCACCTTGGGGCGGACGGGCGCGGACGACTACGTCGCCATCCAGGATCTCGGAACGAGCGTGATGCTGAAGGGCCCGCCGCTCAGCGGGCTTCTCTGGTGCGGCCCTGCGTCGGAGGCGATCGCGCTGCTGGAAGAGCTCCCGGCCGACGTCGGCCCGGCCGCGGTCTGGCGCCAGCTCGTCGGCTAGCCTCCGACCCGGAGTTGGCCCCGGGGCCACTGCGGCCCGTGGGCCCCGGGCACGAAACGTCAGACCCCTGTCGACAATAGTCTACGCCGCCTCGGGGGCCGATTCAAGGCGGCTCCTCGGTAGAGTTCTTCCTGAACCTGTCCCCTCGTTGAGGCGGGGTCGAGCTGGGGTCGGCCCCGCCTCTTATGGTCGCGCCGCTAGGCGACGACGACCGGGTGCCTCACGACCGCCGAGTACAGGTACCCGAAGGTGTTGAACGGAACGGACAGTGGCTGGGCCCGGCCGTCACCGTCCGTCGCGCGCGTCCAGATCTCGTGGTCCCCCGGGGTGCGTGGCTCGAACGTGAACTTCCAGCGCACCCAGGCGCCGGGACGGTTCGCCCCGTGGAGCTTGGCCGCGGCCCAGGTCGCGCCGCGGTCGGTCGAGACTTCCACGCGGCGAACGGCAGTCGTCCCCGACCAGGCACGCCCCGTCAGAGTCGTCGGCTTGCCGAGCGGAAGGACGGCGCCCCGGGCGAGCTCCAGCGCGCTCTTGACAGGCTGGCTCGTGAGCGGCGGCGAGTCGGCGGGGTAGTCGGGACCGAACATGCGGTACGACGTCGTGTTCCAGGGAGAGAAGAGCGGACGGGTCGAGACCTCGATCTGGCCGAGCCACTTGATGCTGGCGATCCCGACCCACCCGGGCACGACGAGGCGGACGGGATAGCCGTGGTCGGGAGGCAACCGCACGCCGTTCATCTCGTAGGCGAGCAACACGTCGTCGAGCGCCTTGTCGACCGGGAGCGGCCGCCGGACCTTGCCGAGGTCGACGCCTCCCGAGACGACGTTGGCGTCCAGGCCCTGCGGGAGCACGTCGACCGCGTCCTTCGTGATCCCGGCGCGCTCGAGCACCTCGGAGAGCGGGACGCCGCGCCATTCGGCGACGCCGACTCCGCCCAGGCCCCACTGCGTGCCGGGTGCGGGCGTCCCCTGCTGGTCGGCAAAGAGTCCGCGTCCGTTCCCCGCGCACTCGATGAACGCCGTCAGCTTCCTCGAGCGAAGCCGCTTGAGGTCGCGGAGCGAGAACTCGACCGAGTCGCCGGCGCCCGGGCGGAGCTTCAGGCCGTCGCCGAACACGCGGAGTCGCCACGTGGCCGCATCGATCGCGGGCGTCGCCGTGTGGTTGCGGACGAAGAACCGCTCGTTGGGGACCTCGTAGCCGACCTCGGCGAGCGCATCCCACCGTGTCTCCGCGTTCGTCCCGAAGGGGACGAACCACTCGGGCGGCAGCGGCTTTCTGATCGGCGACCCCTGCGCGCGCTCAGCGGCGGGCGCGTCAGCCGCGAGCGGCCTGCCCCCGGCCAGGAGAGGCAGCGCACCACCGACGAGCTGGAGGAGCTTCTTGCGCGAGACCCCTTCGCTCTCCATGCGGGCAGCGAGCTGCTCGGCCCTGGCGGCCAGGTAGGTCTTCTCGTCTCTCTGCTCGTCGGCCATCCGTCGTCCCATTGTGACGGCTGCGCCCGGGTCGTTCTCGACGCGGCTAAGATTCGACCTTGCGCCTGGGGGCGTAGTTCAGTTGGTTAGAACGCCGGCCTGTCACGCCGGAGGTCGCGGGTTCGAGTCCCGTCGCTCCCGTAAAATACCTGCAAATCAGCATCTTTTGTGCCGGTGTAGGTGCAACCGACCGCACGCTTCTTCGCATCCCGCGCACTTCCCGCGCCGGAAATCGCCGGCCAGTGCGGCTTGGAGCCGGTAATGCCCGCAAGGGAGACGACCGGCCACATCGCCGGGCGTCCTCTGGGAGCGGGATGCCCGATGCTGGGCATTGCAGCGGTTTCGTCTAACTAAGTGAGTACTTGGCGCGGGATCCCCCGCCGGGTTGCTGATGGCACTGAACCGCAATGTCGAGCGCCTCGAAAGGGCCGAGCCCGGACGCCCAATTGCGCCTTCCGGCCGGCGTCGCAGAGGCACGGTTCCGTGCCTTAGAAAGGCGCGGGCTTCGCCGGCCGGAAGGAAACGAACGGCCGGGTCCGAACGAGCTCCCTCACCGCCGTCTCGGAGCTCAGATCACCCCAGCCGAGAATTCCCGCGAAGAGGCGCACCCGCCACGGATGGCGGCGCTGGAACTGGCGCACCACTGCGACGCTCTCGTCTTCGGAGAGGAATCGCTGCTCGGGAACGTATGACTCACGCCCGATCTGGATCTGCAGCGCTGGATGGGCTCGCAGGTTGCGGATCCATTGGGTGTTCGGGCCCCATGCCGAAAAGACGACCGCCTCGCGCGTGTCCGGGTCGTACGCCAGCGCCATCGCCACCGTTTCGCGCCGCTTGCCGGTCTTGCGGCCTTGGTGCGCGATGAGCAGGAAGGTGTGGTCGAGCATCCAGCCCCAGCCGCGGTGATACAGGGGCCGCGGGACTCGCATGGCCGCGAGGGCGAGGCGCCCAGGCTGGCGGCGGTGCCCGAGCAGCGGCCTCCCCGTGCGCTCGCGTTCCTGCGCGGCGCTCGTCATGACTTCGTCGCCGGTGGGTTGAAAATCCGCGACTCGTACGCGTGGGTCACGGCGGCGACGTGCTGGGAAACGTGCGCGGCGACGGACCCGACCGGATTCGCCGTCGCGAACGTGGGGATCGAGATCAAGACGTTGCCCGTCTCGGGCCGGCTCAGCCCGTCCTCGCGGTACTGCGGGTAGCCCCAGTGGTAGGTCGCGGTGATGACGAGCACCAGCGGCAGCATCAGGGCCGTGAAGCGCAGCTTTCCCTTCAGGCCGTTGACGCGGCCGTGCAGGAGCTTGTAGGCGACGAAGCAGGGGAAGATCGTGAGCAGAAGCGTGTCGACCAGGCCGTAGCCGACGCCGCGCCAGAGGAGCTCGAAGACGAAGTAGGCGCCGTGCGGCCGCGCGGTCGGGTCCTCAGTGTTGAGGACGTTGAAAATGAGGAAGGCCGCGAAGAGGACACCGATGCCGAGGCTCCAGCGCCAGCGGCGGCGGAAGATCGCGGCCACGTCGACCTGCTCGACGCGAACGTACGTGGCGACCACGCCGATCGTGACGGCGAAGTAGACGAGGTAGAAGAGGTCGTGCTGCAGGTCGAGGACCGAGACGCCGAGGAACGGCACCAGGAACGCGACGACGCAGACGACGGCGAACCAGGCGAGGTGCCGGACGACCTCCGGGATCGCCCGCGACACTGGATGCGTGTAGACGGACATAAGGATCACCTTCCAATCTGAGTTACCGCCAGGTTCCCTCCGCGGGAGCCGGTCGGCATCGGGGAACCTGCGTATCGCGGCGTCGGTCGACTCACGCACGGCCTCCATTTCCACGGATCGCTTCGACCCGCTCGTGGAAGACGCGCCAGCGCCGCTCGCTGTCGTGGACGAGCACGGCGCCTTCGGCCAACAGGTCGGCCGCGCGGTCGATCAGCTCGGCAGCGGAGTAGAGGTAGCGCGGCACCAGCCGCTTCTCGGCGAGATCGGCCCGGATCGCCGCGGGCGTGAAGTCGACGACCTCGAGGATCTCGACCGCCCGGCGCAGCAGCGCGCCGATGATCACGTTCAGGCTCGCGTTCTGCCAGTTCGCGGCGATGATCCGATGCCGCTCGCCGAGCAGGTCGGCCAGCGGCGCGATCCGCAGCAGTCCGCTCGCCGTTCTCCAGGTCGACTGCATCGCCTCGCCCAGCCACGCGCCGGTCTGCTCGTGATCGTCGGCCTGCGTGGTCAGCTCGCGCTTGATCCGCCCGATCTCGGCTGGCTCACCCTCCCCCTCGAGAAAGAGCACGCCAAGCGTCTCGATCGCCGCCTGCACATTCAGGTCGTCACAGCCAGCGTACGGATTCGCGTGCTCAACCGAGGCCGGCGTCGCCGTCGTCCAGTGACCCGCCAGCGCCTTCAACGTGCGCGAGAACTGCTGCAGCGTGACCGCATCCTCGAGCGGCGCCTGCGAGTAGTAGAGCTCGTGCTCCCGATGCGAGCGGGCCAGGTTCTCGACTTGCGTCAGAAACATTGCGGGGTCTTGCTGGTGAACGGCCATCAGGCCGCCTCCTCACTCGTGGCGTCAGCCGTGGGCAAACCAAGGCAAGCATCACGCGTCTACTCCACTAAGACATCAGGGACGGCGCTGATTCCCGGTTACGGTTAACGCGCAAGACATGAACCGGCGCGAAGATGCTCGAGGTCTGGCAGCGGATGCGACCCTCTTCGACCCCAGGCGACGGTTCGGGCTTCTCCAAGTGCCCCCAGTGCCCAGTGGAAATGCCCTTATGCATCGATTCTTCGTGGACGTTCCGATCCCCGTAAACCGCTCGTCCTTGCCATCCAACGTCGGCGTGTAGACCCTCACGTCGTGTCGCGGCGCGCGCATAAGGAAATCGGTCGCGTGCGCCCGTCTGCAGCGCGGGCCGCCTGGCTGCTCGGCGGCTGGATGCTCGGTGCCGCTGCGCGCCGGCTCAGCGCTCGCACCGGTGTCTCGGATGCGGAGGCGTCCGGATCGCTCCCCGGGGACGAGATCATTCGGCACCCGATGGTCGAGTGGACGCGCGGCGTGACGGTGCGGACGCCCGCAGAGCGAGTATGGCCTTGGCTCGCTCAGATGGGCTACGGGCGCGGCGGTTGGTACACACCCGAGTGGGTCGACCTCTTCGCCAATCGGTGGGTATTCGGCATCAGAGCTCCGTTCCCCAAGAGCGCCGCCCGGCTCTTGCCGGAGTACCAGGACGTCGCGGTCGGCGACCTCATCTGCGACGGCCCCGACTACGCGTCGTTCTTCCGTGTCGAGCACGTCGACCCACCACATGCGCTCGTCTACCGCTCGATCCGCCACCCACGCCGTGGAAGTCCGATCGACATCGACGACCCGGAGTCGCCCGCGAGGGTGGAGCTGGAGCTCCTCGCCGGCGGCACCTATGTCGACTTCACGTGGGCGCTGGCGCTGCGCCCGCTTCCCGGCGGCCGGACGCGGCTGCTCGTGCGGACGCGCGCGAACTACGCGCCGCCTGCCTTCGGAGTGCTGGTGCTGCCGCTGGGAATCATCGACGCCACGTACGGCGTCGCGATGTTGCGGGCGATCGCCAGGCGTGCCGAGACAATCGACGCGCCTGAGGCGCCCAGCCGCGTCGGCTAAGCAGGTCGCACGAGGGCGCACGCAGGCGGAAACGCGCGTAGCGACCACCGAGACCACTGCGCCTGGCGACGGCGCGGCAAGCCTCGCACGCTTCGTCGGCATGAAACCGATCCGTAGTCCCCCGAATGGAAATCCGTAGTCCCCCGGAGGCGGTCACGGCGACGCGGTGCGACGGTGGGGGTAGCGATTAGCCGCGTGAACCGAGGAGCTTCGGGCCCACGCGGCCGGGGAGGTATGTGCGATGGCACCGAGAGCGGAAGACGCGGGGAGCCGCGTCCGCGTTGCTGCGCTTCTCTTGATGGCCGGTCTGGTGGCTGGCCCGGTCAGCACGCATGTCTACTGGATGCTGGGCGGCACCTGGGGCCTCTATACCCGCGGCGTGCGCGACGAAGTGGCGACGACGGGCACGCGCGTTGTCGCCGCCGTGGTGGTCCTGCTGCTCGTTGCCGCGGTGGTGGTCGTCCTCGCGCGGGTCGGGCTATGGCAGCAAGCGTTTCTATCCGACCGGATGATCCGGTTCTTCGCTTGGGCACTGGCGGCGATCTTCCTGTTCGAGACGCTCGCAGCCTTCACCTGGAGTAGGGGGTGAGGAGTTGTCCTGGATGTACGGGCCGGTCTCGCTCGTGCTCGCAGTGCTCGCGTTGGTAGTGGCGGGCTCGGGCGGAGCATCGCGCATCCGCCGGCCACACCGGACGCTGCCCTCGCACTGACGCCCGAGCGACGTGGCTACGCTCGGGACGGCGGTTCCTCGAGGAACGCGATCAGCTCTCCGACCGTGTGATGGCGGTGTTGCGGATGGCGCAGCGGGAACTCGCCATGGATTTCGTACCGGTTCCGCCGCCCATCGCGCGTCTTTGTGAGATAGCCAGCTTGCTCGAGATCGCGGATGATGCCGGCCGCCCCCCGCTCGGTTATTCCGACGGCTGCGGCGATGTCCCGAACGCGCGCCGTCGGATCTGCGGCGATGCATGTGAGGACGTGTGCGTGGTTCGTCACGAAGCGCCACGCATGGAAATCATTGCCGGAATCTTCGTTCATGAATCTGTATTATCGTATTCGACTTAACTGGTGGCCGCCAGCCTCAAGCAACAAGGAGTTTCTTCAATCAGATGCATCCAGACCAACGTGAGTTGAACAACAACGTCTCTTCACGCCACTTCGACGTCGTGGTCATCGGCGGCGGGCAGGCCGGTCTGGCGATGGGCTACTACCTACGCCAGCAGAGGCGTCGGTTCGTCATCTTCGAGCGCGGCGATTCGGTTGCGCCTGCTTGGCGCGACCGCTGGGATTCGCTGAAGCTCTTCACGCCGCGCGGCTACAGCGCCCTGCCGCGACTTCCTTTCCCAGGCGACCCGGACGACTACCCCACGCGCGATGAGGTGATCGCCTACCTCGAGCAGTACGCGGAGACGTTTGAGCTTCCGATCGACTTCAACAGCGAGGTGCGCCAGCTTTCCCACGAGGGCGAGAGCTTCGTCCTTGAGCTCGACGGACGGACGGTCGCCGCCGACCAGGTCGTCGTCGCGACAGGTCCCTTCCAAACGCCGTTCGTACCCACGCTTGCGGAGCAGCTTGACCCCGAGGTCTGGCAAGCCCACAGCACGGGCTACCGGCGACCGAGTGACGTTCCCGAGGGGACGGTGCTCGTCGTCGGGGGCGGGAACACCGGCTTCCAGATCGCCAAAGAGCTCACGGCCACGCACAAGGTTGTCCTCTCGGTGGGCTCAAAGCAGAAGCCGCTGCCGCAGCGCATCGCCGGCCGCGACCTGTTCTGGTGGCTGACGACGACGCACCTCCTCTCCACGACCGTCGACTCGCGGCTGGGGCGCAAGCTGCAGTACCGAGACACGTTGATCGGATCGAGCCCGCGCGAGCTCAGGCGCCGCAACGGCGTCGAGCTGAAGCCGCGCGCGCTTGCTGCGGCGGGCCACACAGTGCGCTTCGAGGACGGAAGCGAGCTGGAGGTGGACGCCGTGATCTGGGCGACGGGCTACCGCCCCGACTACTCCTGGATCGACCTTCCGATCCTTGACCCGAACGGGCGACTGCGACACCGTCGCGGAGTGACCGACGTTCCCCGTCTCTTCTTCCTCGGTCTCACCTGGCAGTGGACACGCGGCTCGGCGCTGATCGGCTGGGTGAAGGACGACGCCGCGTTCCTCGCCGAGCGAATCGCGGCTTCCGATGGCGGAGAGACACGATCTGTCCGCGAGCGCGAGCCTGACGCTGTCGGCGCCGCCGCCGGGGCCAGCAAGGAGGATCAGACAACCGATGCATGACCATGATTCCCACGGACACGGGCACACGCGCACAGCCGAATTCCCGACCTCGACTGAGGGTTTGGAAGAGGCACATCGGCCCGACGTCGTCGAGCTCTCGGACGGAGACGAGTTCGAGCTCCGCATCGCTCCCGTCAGCAAGGAGATCGGAGGCAACAGCGTCCGCATGCTCGCCTACAACGGATCGATCCCGGGACCGACGCTGAAGGTACGACAGGGGTCGGAAATCGTCGTGCATGCGGTCAACGAAGGCGATCTCGAAGCGACGGTTCATTGGCACGGACTGCGGCTCGACAACGAGTACGACGGGACACACCAGACGCAAGCGCCGATGGCCGTAGGCGAGAGCTTCACGTACAAGCTCCGCTTTCCCGACGAAGGCCTCTACTGGTACCACCCTCACATCCGCCAGGACTACGGCCAGGAGATGGGCCTCTACGGGAACATCCTCGTCGAGCCGAATGAGCCCGACTACTGGCCGCCGGCGCACCGTGAGGTCCTGCTCACGCTCGATGACATCCTGCTGGACGAGCACGGGCGCGTTGCCCCTTTCAGCCCGCATGAAACCGATTACGTGGCGATGGGTCGCTTCGGAACCACCTTCCTCATCGCCGGGGAGCCGGAGATGTCGATGAGCGTGAAGCAGGGTGAGGTCGTGCGCTTCTATTTGACCGATACGGCCAATACCCGCGTCTTCAAGGTCGGCATAGCCGGTGCGCGGATGAAGCTCGTTGGCGGGGACAGCGGCCGCCATGAGCGAGAGGAGATGGTCGAGGACATCATCCTGGCACCCTCCGAGCGCGTCGTCGTCGACGTGCTCTTCGACGAGCCCGGAGAAGCCACCCTCGAGCACCGCACGCCCGAGCGGACCTATCCCCTCGTGGCCATCACCATCGAGGAGGAACGCGCGGAGCCTGAGCTCGAGAGGGAGCACGCAGCGCTGCGCGTCAACGATGACCTCTCAGAGGAGCGGAATCGAATCGCCCCGTATCTCGAGGCCGCGCCGGACAAAACGCTCGCCTTTGTCGCAGAGATGGACGAGATCGGCGGTGAGGGAGTCGAGACCGGCATCTATGCCTGCCCGATGCACGAGGACATCGTTGCCACGTGGGCGGGGAAGTGCCCGAAGTGCGGTATGAAGCTGATGCCGGCCCCGGCAGAGACGGAGCTTCCGACCGGCTTCGTCTGCCCGATGCACCCAGAGATCACGGCGACCTGGGCGGGAACGTGTCCGAAGTGCGGCATGACGCTTCGGGCAACCGGCACCGGGGCCGCGGCAGACCTCGGTGGTGCGCCTGCTTCAGGCGAGACTGCCCACGGGGAGCACGACATGCACGGCCACGAACATCACGGTGCCGGTGACCAGCACGAAGAGCATGCAGACCACGAGCACCACAGCGAGCACGAACACGGAGGAGGCCACGCGCACGGCGCTTTTGAAGGCATCGAATGGGAAGACGACATGGTCGAGCTGAACCGGAAGACGACGCCGGCCAATATGCGCTGGTTGATGGTCGATCGGGAAACCGGCGCTGAGAACGCCGCGATCGACTGGCAGTTCCAGGTCGGCGACCAGATCAAGATCAGGCTCGTCAACGAGATGGAGTCCGACCATCCGATGCATCACCCGTTCCATATCCACGGCGCGGGCCGCTTCCTCGTCCTGAGCCGAGACGGCGCTGTCGAGCCGAACCTCGTCTGGAAGGACACGGTGCTGGTCCGTACCGGGGAGACCGTGGACATCTTGTTGGACGTGAGCGAGCCTGGTCTCTGGATGGCGCACTGTCACATAGCCGAGCACCACGAGAGCGGGATGATGTTCAGCTTCAACGTCGTGCCGGGGCCCGAGTAGTGAACACCACTCGCGAGCGCACTCCGGAATCGTCGTGAGCACGACCGCCCCGAGCCAGCCGTTCCGGCTGGACCTCCGAGGGCCGGTTTTCTGGGGGATGGTCGTAGGGCTCGCGCAGGCGGCCACACCACTTGCCATGTGGTGGCTGGACACCGCCACCGTCTACGCGCTCGGACTGGTGGTGATCGCCCCCATCTATATCGGTCTCGCAGTCGGCGGCGATGGGCGCTGGAGGGTCATCGCTGTCGAAACCGGCGTCGCGAGCGGATTCATCATCATCGCCGCCGCGGCGATCACCGGCACACCCTGGCTGCTTGTCGTCGGCCTCGCCGGTCATGGCTTGAAGGACCTCTGGCAGCACCGCACGCAGTTTGTTGCCAACACGCGGTGGTGGCCTCCGTTTTGTCTCGTCGTCGACTTTGTGGTCGCGGCAATCATCGCCGTCGAGATCGTTGCGGGCGTTCATTTCCACGGTCCATCGTGACCATTACCCCCACCCCCCAGGACAGTGGTCACGTCCAGCCGGCCCGCGCTGATCCCGGGCGGAGGGGACACATTGGTTGGATCGTGGCCGGGTCGTTGCTCACCGGACTTGTTGTCGGCCTCCTTCTTGTTGCCGCCCCGTTCATTCCGGCAGAAGAGAGCGAGCTCACCGGGGCACTCTTGTGCGGGTTCGCGCTGGGCTGGGCGATGCTGGCCGTGCTCTCGGTGCGGTTCACTGATCAGCCACAGCGTTGGGCGGTTGTTCCTGCGCTGTTCTTGGGACTGAGCGGTCTTCTCTTGGTGGCGTTCGGCTCCGGGGTTCAGGGGGTGCTCAGCTGGGTGTGGCCCCTCGCCTTGTTGGCGTTAGTCGTCTGGATGATCATCCAAGCGGGTCGGCACCTTCGTAGCCGAAGCCGGCGATGGCTGCTCTACCCGGTGATGGCATTGATGGCTCTGGTCGCAGTTGCCGGCGGCTACGAGACGGTGGCTGGAGCGCTGGATGAAGACTTTCCTGTGCCGGGTCGGTTGATCGACGTGGGCGAACACAGCCTGCACCTGAACTGCCGCGGCTCAGGCAGTCCCACCGTGGTTCTCGAACCAGGTGCCGGCGGGATGTCGTCGGATCTCGCGTGGATCACGCCAGCCGTCGCCCGTGACACCCGCGTCTGCGTCTACGACCGCGCAGGTCGCGGCTGGAGCGAGCCCGCCGACAGCCCCCAGGACGGCGGGCAGATAGCGACCGACCTCCACACGTTGCTCCAGCGCGGACACGTTCCCGGACCGTATGTGCTGGCAGGCCATTCCTTCGGTGGCCTCTACGTACTTACCTTCGCCGCCCGCTACCCCGACGAGGTCGCCGGAATGGTGCTGGTGGACTCCACCGAGCCGGGATCTGCCGAGACACCGGGGACATCACCCGAAGACGACGGCTCCTACGACATCATGTGGCGTGTCTCCGCACTGCTTTCGTCTTCGGCCAGATTGGGTGTGGGGCGCTTGCTCGGCCAGCTCACGTACGGCAGTCTGCCGCCGCGGGCTCGGGACGAGGCCATCGCCAGCGCCGCCACCCCAACCAATGTTCAAAGCACGATCGACGAGTACATGCAGGGGTCGGCCTCGGCAGATCAAGCTGCATCTCTCGGTGATTTCGGCGCCAAGCCATTGGTTGTCCTGACAGCCGGCAGCGGGAGTGATGCCGAATGGAAAGCGGCGCAGGACGACCTCGCCAGCCTGTCGACCAACAGCGCGCACCGCGTGGTCGACGACGCTAGCCACGGCGAGATGCTGTTGGACGAAGACGCCTCAGCCGCGACCACTCAAGCGATCCTCGATGTTGTCTCATCGGTCCGGAGCGGACGGCCGCTGGTCAGGTGATCCGGACTCGTGCCAGGGGCATGGCAAGGCGGGGCCTCGTCGACACGAAGGAGGCCAGCGATGGCCACCATGACCCCTCGACGGAACGTCAGGGCGGGCTCAGGCGCGCGGAGATAGGGCCGCGGAAGTCACGCAGGCCAGCCTCGGCGAGACAAACATGAAGGCAATCATCCAGGACAGATACGGCTCGCCCGACGTCCTGCAGCTCAAGGAGATCGACAAGCCGGCCATTGGCGACGAGGAGATTCTCCTCCAAGTGCGCGCAGCCGGGATCGACCAGGGCGTCTGGCACCTGATGGCAGGGCTGCCTTACCTGATTCGCATCGCGGGCTTCGGGCTCCGCGCGCCCAAGAACCCCGTTCGCGGTCTCGATGTCGCCGGGCGCGTCGAGGCAGTGGGCGAGAGCGTGACCGAGTTTCGGCCGGGGGACGAGGTGTTTGGCACCTGCAACGGCTCCTTCGCTGAGTACGCGTGCGCCCGCGCGGACCGGCTCGCGCCCAAGCCGGCGAACCTCACCTTCGAGCAGGCAGCGGCCGTCCCCATCTCGGGCTACGCCGCCCTCCAGGCCGTTCGCGACCGGGGGAAGGTTCGAGCCGGTCAGCGAGTCCTGATCATTGGCGCGGGGGGAGGCGTGGGCACCTACGCTGTGCAATTGGCGAAGGTCTTCGGCGCCGAAGTCACCGGGGTCGTCAGCACGAGGAAAGTGGACTTGGTGCGATCGATCGGCGCCGACCGCGTCATCGACTACACGCGCGAGGACTTCGCCGATGGCAGCTCCTATGACGTCATCCTCGATATCGCGGGGAATCGCTCGCTGTCACACCTCCGGCGCGCGCTCACCCGCGAGGGGACGCTGGTAATCGTCGGTGGAGAGGGAGGCGGAAAGTGGCTCGGTGGCATCGACCGCCAACTTCGCGCGCAGCTGCTCTCGCCGTTCGTCCGTCAGAAGCTGGGCACCTGGATCTCGAAGGAGCGCCGGGAGGACCTGGAAGAGCTGCGCGAGCTCCTCGAGGCCGGCAAGCTCATGCCCATCGTCGACAGGACGTTTTCGTTGAGCGAGGTCCCGGAGGCCATCAGGTATCTCCGGGAGGGCCGCGCACGCGGCAAGGTCGTCATCGTCGTGTGAGGCATCACCAGCCGAGGCGCCGTCGACCTCTTAATGTCCCCTCGGCAACGATCGCATCCCTTCGCTTCTTCCTATGCGTTGTCTTTCCGCGCAACGCCGCATCCCGCGCTCATCCCGCACGAGGCTCCCGGAAGCTCCCGCAGGTACCCGCAAATCCCCGCAACGCAGCGTCGAAAAGGCCCGCTCATGGCGGCAATCCCCGCCTATCCCCGCTCAGCCCGGAAGCGCCATGACCGGCCTGTCACGCCGGAGGTCGCGGGTTCGAGTCCCGTCGCTCCCGTCTCTCAAACTGTCTGCAATCAGGGCTCGATGTTCTGGTTGAGCCTGAAGAAGTTGGTCGGGTCATAGGCGCGCTTGAGCTCGACCAGCCGCTCATAGTTTCGCGCGCCGTAGGCCTGGCGCACCCGGTTGCCGCCCTCTTCGCCGAGGAAGTTCAGGTACACGCGCCCGCCGGCGTGCGGTTGCATCGCGTCGAAGAAGTCCCGCGCCCAAGCGATGTGGCGTTCTGCGTCCGGATCCTCCTCGAGCCAAACCGCGTTGATGTTGACGTTGTGGGCGGCATCGCGCTGGCTGAAGGCCGTCTCGCCCTCACCCACGCGGGCCAACGCCCCGCCGAGCTGGAAGACGATGGTGTAGGACTTGGGCGAGGTGGGCGTCGATGAGTGCTCGACGAGCGTCTCGATCGCATCATCGGTAAGCGGTGGCAGCTCGAGCGACTTCCAGTAGCGGTGCCAGCCGTGCGGCACCAAGGGGTCGAACATCGACTGCAAGGCCGCGTAGGGCTTCGGCTCGAGCAGGTCGACGATCGGGCGGCCGAACTCCTTCAACGATCGCACCACCTCGGCGCCCTCGTCCGGAGATCCGGCGTAACAGGCGCCCACCATCACGATCGGCTTGCCGTGCACCTCCTCCGGCAGGAAAGGGAGCGGCGGCGCCGCCGACAGTTCGAAGATCGTGGTCAGCTCGTCCGGGGCCGCGGCGATGAACTCGCGGTAGAAGCGCAGGACCTCCGGCGCGTCCTTTAGGGGGTGGAAGATTGGTCCCGCGAGGACGATCGGGCCGACGGGGTGTAGTCGGTACTCGAACGAGGTGACGATGCCGAAGTTGCCGCCGCCACCGCGGATCGCCCAGAAGAGATCGGGGTTTTCCTCCTCGCTCGCGGTGACGATCTCGCCCTGCGCGGTCACCACGTCCGCGGAGAGGAGGTTGTCGACCGTGGCGCCGTGCTTTCGCATCAACCAGCCGATCCCCCCGCCGAGCGTCAGGCCCGCGATCCCGGTGTGGGTGACGATTCCGCCGACCGTCGCCAGCCCGAAGAGCTGCGTCTCGCGGTCGAGCTCGCCCCAGAGCACGCCGGCCTCAGCGCGCGCGGTGCGCATCGCCGGATCGACTCGGATTCCCTTCATCGGCGAGAGGTCGATCACGAGCCCGCCGTCACAGAGCGCGTGGCCGCCGACGCCGTGGCCACCGGAGCGCACGCCAACCAGCAGATCACGCTCGCGGGCGAAGCCGACCGCGGCGACGACGTCGGCGACGCCCGTGCAGCGGGCGATGCAGGCCGGGCGGCGGTCGATCGCGCCGTTCCAGATCGAGCGGGCCTCGTCGTAGCCTTCGTCTTCGGGGCCGATCACCGGGCCGTGAACGGAGTTGCGTAGGCGCTCGTCGTCGGTGGCCGTCGCCACCCTTGCCGTTTCGGTAGCCATGCGACCACGGTATGGGGGGTGCGCAGCGGCCGACTAGACCGAATTTCGAACCAAGCGGTCCGAATTCCGAACCTAAGGCCAATCCGGGGCTAGCATCCCTGGAGCATGCGGAGCTACGCGCAGTACTGCCCGATCGCCAAGGCGAGCGAGATCCTCGGCGACCGCTGGACGCTGCTGATCGTGCGCGAGATGCTGGGCGGCGCGGGCGGGTTCAACGAGCTTCAGCGTGGCCTGCCGGGGATCTCGCGCTCGGTCCTCACGGACCGCCTGCGCTCGCTCGAGCGGGCCGAGATCATCGAGCGGCGCACCGGTCCTAAGGGCAGGACGCTTGGCTATCGCCTGACGCTCGCGGGCCGGGACCTGGAGGCGGTCGTGCAGGCGATCGGGGAGTGGGGGGTGACCTGGTCTTTCACCGATCCCCGCCCCGAGGAGCTCGACCCCGACCTCCTGATCGTCTGGATGGCCCGCCACGTCGATCGCGAGCAGCTTCCCCCCGACCGCACGGTGGTCAAGTTCGACTTCCGCAACCCGGCGAAGCGCTACTGGATGGTGCTCGAGCCCTCCGAGGTCTCGGTCTGTCTCCAGCATCCCGGGTTCGACATCGACCTCCAGGTCAGGGTCGACACGGCCACCCTCTACCGCGTCTATCTTGGCCGCGCCGACCTGGACGGCGCAATGCGAGCGCGCAAGCTGACGCTGAGCGGCCCGAGGGTGCTCCAGCGCGCCTTCGGGCACTGGTTCGCCTGGAGCGCGTTCGCCCCGGCCAGCCGCCAGGCCGACGAGCGCCGGAGGGCGGCGTCGCGATTCGCGGACCCCGAGAGGGTGCGGGTCGAGCAGCCCTATCCTCGCTCGAGTGCATGAGCGTGCCACCGCGGCCGGCGAAAGTTGCCGGCCGCGGTGGCTCTTCGCCGTCTAGTTGGATCGAGATAGCTTCCGCAACTCGCTCAAGGGGCGCGCGTTCTCGGGCGCCTTCGGGGCCGCCGTCGCGTCCAGGCCGCTGTAGGTCACCGAGTACGTCCAGGCAGAGTCCCCACCCCACGCTACTGCGATCTCGTCGACGACGTCGTTCTCGCCGACCGTGACCGCGACATCGAGGTGGGCGTCCGGGTCGGACGCGTCGCCGTTCGCGACATAGCCGAACGGCAGGACGCGAAGGGACTCGCCGTCCTTCACGCCGGTCTCCCTGGCGATCAGCCGGGAGGCGACCTTGCCGCTGTAGACGGTGGTTCCGTCCCCGAGCTCACGCGCCGTCAGCCTGGTCGTCCCGTCCAGGATACGGCGGAGCGTCGCGCCGCCGACATCCTCGCGAACGGCTGCCAGGGTCTCGGCCGGAGTCGTCCCGCTGTCCGGATCGATGTTGGCCGGATCGCCGAACGCCACCCAACCGAAGCCCTCCTCGAATCCGTAGAGAACTCCGCCGACGACCAGCATCGGGTGCCCCGGCTTGCTCCACGGCCGCCGCGGGGCATCCTGCACGATTGCAATGTCCTCGCCGCTCCAGCGGATCGTGGCGGCCGCCCAGGTTTCGCCGTCCCGCGTCATGCGGATGACGGCCGTGCCTGACCGTTCGGCGGACCCCGCCGTGACGGCGGCAGCCGTCCTGACAGCCGCGGTCGCGTCCTCGACGCCGGGGCCGCCGGCGGGCGACGCGACGGTCAACAGCGCGACGACACCCGCCGCGACGGCGAGCCCCGCCGCCGCGGAAAGGCCTAGCAGGCGCGGGCGGATCTGCCGTGCGCGAGGCCGCGCAGCCGGCGCATCCGACGCCATGAGCTGGGCGCGGACGGCATGGGCGGCCGACTCGACCGACTCGGCGAACCCCTCCTGCGCACGCGGGTTTGCCCGTCGCAGGGCCTGAAGACTGTCGCTCGTGGTCATGATCCCTCCTTGGCAAGACGTGCGGACGCGCGCGGATC